>NZ_JCBDHL010000020.1:0-7250 GCF_059833805.1 Vibrio sp. R10-SF1-ISO8
AGTTGCCTGCATGAGAAAGATGGTTGTGATCTTAAACTCGATGCTCAGAGACGGTGTAATGTGGGATAACAATAGCGCCAAAAATTAACTATTGACGCCATAGTCTCTTGTTATGTGTTTTCATCGTCACCAATGGATAAATCTAATTTACCTTCTCTGTATAAGTTCCATTCTTCCCAAGCTTCTGGGGCATAGAGGTCATGATAGCCACGCTGTTTTAGAAATGCAGGCATGCCAGATAGAGGTTGGCTCACCTTTGTTGCTTTATCTCTTATTCTCAAAACTTCAGTTTCTGAAAGAGGCCGCTTTGCAATTTTCTCTGCTCTAGTTAACAAAGCAACGAGTGCTGGAATATAGACATCTACTACTTTTTCTTGATTCATACCTCGTAATCCTTTTTACACATAACGCCCTGCTAAGTGGCTGACAACATACCACAATAAGTAAACAAGCCACCTTAAAACACCGAACAAACTTTGAAGTAAATTCGCCGAGCGTTGGCAGTCCGTCTTAAGCAGTTTGTTATATGCCATTTTGGGCAATAAAATCAGCAATTGTATTCTCTTGGCGCTTACTACCAACTAACCATTCCACAACCCATTCAGTTACACGTTCTCCCGTTTTGTGAATGAACTTCCCTGTTTCAGGTTCATCGATCCACTCAAGTTGTTTAACTAAAACCAACGGTTTTTCAGAACCTTCAGTATTACTTGAAAACTCAAGAGCCTCTTCATAAGTGTGAAATGCGTAATAGTATATTTCTCCATCAAATTCGTCGGGGGCACCTTGCCACGGCCGACACCAAACCCGGTATTCTAGAACTTGATCATAAAAATACCCACCACCTGATTTAGTGCTTGCTGGGTACTCTCCAACCATATTCTTATTTATTGAATTAGGATACATTTTTAAATCTCCATGGCATATAACGCCCTGCTAAGTGGCTAGCAACGCATAACACGATACTTATACTAGCTGCTGTAAACACTATACCTGACTAGAACTAAAATTGCCGAGCGTTGATAGTCCGTCTTGAGCAGTTTGTTAACTTTATTCACTCCGCTAGATCTTCGACTATGTAAAAACCCCATAGACCCTTTTTGACTTTCACTTTAACTAAGTCACCTTTCTTATAAGAGCTAGTTTGCGATTCATCAACACTTATATAAGCAACTTTACTTCCATCACTAACGTGTACGTAGTTAAATTGAGAACCATTTTTGAACATCATTGACGATATTTTTACCACTTCAAAAATTTTTAAATGGTGCTGTTCACTCGCGAATTTATGGTTGCTAACGGCAAAAAATGCTATTGAGGTTAATATAGCGAGCATACTAGTAACCGGAAAGTTTAACTTTCTTTCGTAAAAGCGAGTCGAGACGTTAGGAGATCTAAGAACATTAATATTTTTGTTGGCTTTCCATTTTTGAAAAATACGAACTATTGGAGCAAAAGCTAATCCAGCACCTGCACTAATTATAGATAACCACCCACCATCCAATACGTTAGAAAAAGCCGCGAAACTTAGTTGGTAGAGAGAAAAACTGAAAGATGCTACCAATAATATTGTCCAGATCATCAAATTCCTTATAAAATTAACGCCCTGTTAAGGTGTGAGCAACACAATACCGATGCCGCCGCATACACCTTAAACATTAAACACAACGCATAGTAAAAATGCCACGCGTTGCGAATCACTCTTAAACAGATTGTTAAGTTTCTTTTACGCGATACCTAGTTCTTCCGTATATCGGATAAAAGGCAGGCTTTATTGAGCTGAACTGCCCATCACCAAAAAACACATGAGCCACGTTTGGAAACAAATCAGGGTCTAAAGGGTTTAGTGCATTTGGATTATGGTAAATTGTTATAGAGTCGCTCCAATACTCTGCATACTCTCCATTAGTAACTTCAAATTCAAAATCTAAGGGGATCTGATTGTTAAAATGTATACCTTGACCAACAAATTTGATGTCTAGGTCTCTTCTGCCAAATTCAGCTAAATACCCCATTCGCAAAAACTTACCGATAGTAGCTTGATTTGAGTGTATAATCGCACTGATATTCTTAGCATCGTCTAAAGCAAAATAGTTCGATGGAATCACCTTTTCGTTCCACCTATGCTCAGATATTTGAGTTACCTCTTGTATCACTTCACCATTTTCAAATCGATGCTGCCTCTCTGCACCATATAAATACCTTTCCAATGCACTCCTTGACCACATCATTGAATCTGTTTGATGAAAATCATGAATAGCAATAAGTAATGGGTTACCCGCTACATGCTCCTTTTCCCAGTACCTTTTGTTTAATTTAGAAAATAAAGGGCTACCATATTTTATCGGCATATAGTCTTTTAAAAGCCTTTCAATTTCTTCATGACTTTTAGGCTCAGGTTCATTATCTGCATGTTGACTTGGGTTAACTGTCACTGCTTCCACACAAATGCGCTGTCCCATTTTTTCTACAACATAGTCCGGAGCATTAAACTCTCGGTTTATCATGAAGTCAGCTTCATGAAAGAATGCGTACAGGTATAACTCCCACATTCTAGAATTAAATCCAGAACTCTGGAATTGCTCGATATAGTTGCCATCAGGGTCTTCGAATGAATAAGCTATTTCTGCAATAAGCTCTTTCGCTGGACTAAAAAGATCGCATTCAGTCAATAACTTATAGTCATCAGGCATCGGCTCTCGTTTCTCAATGTACTCAAAAATAAGATGTTTTTTCCGAGTAATCACACCTTGCGGAAATTCTTCAGCACCATCTTTAGAATGATGTTCCATCTTTCCTAACAAAATAGATCTAGCATCGACAATTTGTGGAATGCTATGCTCTTGATCGATAAATCTAAAAACTCCTGCTTCGTCTCTTCCAAGCACAATAGCAACGTAATCGTTGTCAATTTTATCTAGTAAAATAGCGCCTAAAACTGCGTTATTATCATTTGAATACCACTCGATATCTTCAGAAATGAATTTAACGAATGGGATTCGTGCATAACTCAAAGCCTCAAAACGGGCTTTTGATATTTGTCTCACATATCCTCCTAGAAACTTAACGCCGCGTTAAGTGGTGAGCAACGCTACCACGTTACCTAAACCATTGTGCCGTAAACACTAAATTCAAAGCAAACCGAAAATGCCAAGCGTTGGGAATCCGTCTTAAACGCTTTGTTATGTGTTTATCCAACTACCAGCTGCGATTGGTTATTTCTTAATTTAGCCAGAAGAGGACATATTTAGGCAGTATGCTGGCATTCTTCCCAAACATCGTTAGGCACAGAAAAAGTCTCTAGTTCATCTTTGGCTAGCGAACTAATCCCTCTCATATACAAACCGCTCCAGCTATCATTTTTATCTATGTAAGCAAACTTGAGGTTTATTTGAGCGTCATCAGTAAGCGTGACTTTGCAATGGGTCCATCGCTCTCGCTCAAAGACAGAATGTTGTTGTAATTCTCGTAACTGAACTGCGATTAAATAGAGAACATCACTCGGGTGTTGCTCAAAATCGTACTTTGACTCATTTCCCTCGCGATCTAGCCAATTAAACTTATAGTCGCTATCGGAACTAAATACTTGGCAATAGAAATATGCTTCTAAACCATCTTCTGGAAAGATAGACCAAATAAGGCGCCCTAGCTCCTGATATATCTCTTTTGGATTTTTTATTGTGCCCATATTCAGTTTATATTCTCCAATGAAGTTGAAATTTCATTAATCACATAACGCCTTGTTAAGGTGTGAGGCACGCAATACCGAAGCTCCCGCATACCACCTTAACCACTAAAACTAACGCATAGTAAAAATGCCACGCGTGCCGAATCACTCTTGAACAATTTGTTAGCTGGTTGTCTCCACAACATCGGAGACGACCAAATTGAAACTTGTTGCCTGAATAAACCACTCATGCCAAGGCATCGTTTCCTTAAAGCCATCAAAGTGGAATGTGCTTCCATCAAACTTCGCATTCATGATTTCATCAATTGGGTACTCTGGCGTTTCGTGCCTGACAGGTGCAACACTATTTAACCAGGTGAGACTTTTTTCATTGGATACGTTGTATAGAGTCATCACCCCATTTTGAACAATTAGATCGCTTCCATTTGAACTTGGGTGCTCTTTGCTGATGAAAATACCACTGAGAGCGATGACAATCTTGGAGTCAGTTCTGGAGACATCTTTGATAGATACATCATGAAAGTTCATCTTCTCAAAGTCGGTATTAATTTCCATATAACCTCCTACCAGCTAACGCCCTGTTAAGGGGTGAGTAACGCCATACCGAAGCCACCGCACACCACCTTAATCACTAAAACCAACGCATAGTAAAAATGCCACGCGTTGCGAATCCCTCTTGAACAGTTTGTTAAGCCTATTTGCTTTCGACGAACTTTCTATATGGGTACTTTCGCTTAAACTCTGTATGCAATTGCTTGTGAACATCAACGATATGCCCTTTAACTTTCGGCAATTGCAGGTATATCTCATTAGTAAACTCAACGAGCGAGGGTAAAAGTGAATTACCAACGATTTCTTCTAATTCTTCTTGGCTAAAAGCCATACCTGGTGAAAAGTGGTGCTGAACTTTCCTTTGGTAATCGTTTATATACAATTGATTTCTACGAGCAATTGTATTCGATAGTATCTTAAAGTCTCTTTGACAACGATCTAGTTCCGATAACAGCGCAGTATTAGGGGATGAAAGCAAGCCTAGACATCTTTCAATGCTAATAACATTACAGAGTGTGTCGTCAAATTTGAGTGATTCAAGCTGTAGGGCTCTTTGTGTTTCATCAGTCCCTTGAAAATGTGCAATCCTATCTTCATACATCGATATAAACATCGCTTGTCGATCCAGAATAAACAGCGAATATTTAAAGTAGTTGACCTCTTGCTCTTCTTTGTCTTCCACTCTTGAGTAAACAACATGAAACAAAGTAAGTAATGCGGCAACAGCACCAGCCGATGCTAGAAAAACACCAATTGAATTTAGGACCGACACAAAACTAAGCGACTCAGCGTCTGCATACGCCAAAGCTACTGCTGAAATGTAAAATCCAGCGAAGCAAAAACAAATGTGCAAGGAATAGCGACTTACTAACTTTTTCAAAATCATCCTCATGTAAAATAGGCTTAACGCCGCGTTAAGTAGTGAGCAACGCTAAACTACCTAACACAAATCCATACACCATAAACACTTAACCCAACTTAGAATGCAAAACGCCAAGCGTTGGGAATCTGCCTTAAACGCCTTGTTATGTTTGTATTACAATTGGAATATTTACATTGGCAAGTAAGTCTACAAACCTTTGTTCAACTCCAAAAATAAAAAAGTAGTCATCCTTAACATTCGCACCCGCAAGTAAGACACTACCCGAATAAAACTGCCATTCACTAATTCCCCACTCTAAATCTGCCTTAAAGCACATGAGGCCTCTTCCCATTGCTCTTGAAATAATAGGAATGGTGTCTCGATTAAAAGCATAATGTTCCGATGTTTCACTAAACCTGCAAGTCTTATGACTAAAGAAAAATACTTCCTTGGTCAAACTACCGAGAGAGTAGTCAACAACGTCAGTTTTAAACTGTTTTTGTCGGTTAGAGCCACTTCCATCATATGATATGTTCAGTTGAACTGAGAAGTTATCGCACCCTAAATGCAAGAGCTCTTCGAGAATCAATATACTCGCTTTAAAAGTAAGCTCGCTATCTTCTATTGCGATATTCATAGCTCTCCTTAAAAACATAACGCCTTGCTAAGGTGTGAGTAACGCAATACAAAAGCTACCGCACAGCGCCCTAATCACATAAGCCACCGCAAAGTAAAAATGCCACGCGTTATGAATCACTCTTAAGCAATTTGTTAGTACATGCGCTACTTCTATTCATGCGCTCCAAGATATTGAAAACTGGCATAATATGAAAGGCTTTGAACACTGAAGTGAGACGGGCAGCTACAAAACTTTACCCCGATTGAAAGACGAAAGTTGGCTAGAAGAAAAACGCACTGAACTGCCCTACTTTCACTGGCTTCAAATTAGAAAAGGATTCGATCCTCGCACTTCGACGGCAATACCAAAGAAAGACAACTCTGACTTCGTAAAAACCACGAAAGAGAAGAAGCGCCAAAGAAATAGGGTAAGAGTTAGACACCGTAAACGGTGAAATCAAAGCAAACACTCCGCATATAGTGCCACCGGAAAGAACGTGAAAGGTACTAACTGAAAGGTGTAAAGACGAGCACAGAAACAAATAAACACCAAAACTTATGACCTTTAATGTCAACCCCGTACTAACGCCGCATTAAGTGGTGAGCAACGCACGACCACTGAACCTAAACTATTGTGCCGTAAACACTAAATTCAAAGCAAACCAAAAATGCCGAGCGTTGCGAATCCGTCTTAAATGCTTTGTTATGCCCTATTCATCGTATGGTTTCAACATAGACAGTACTTGTGTGAATGAGTCTGCCACAGTAAATATTGCCTCCTCACCTTCGAGTTCGTGAAACCAAAACACCACCGCTGGATTAGTATTACTATCCGAGTAGTCTAAGCAAAGATAGTCACCTCCCGCACCGAGAACGATCGGCAGGTAGTTCTTTGATATACCGTGTACTTCCCGCAAGATTGAAAGTGATGAAATAACATTTGTACGACTTTCTAGTGGGTCAAGAGTTAATAATTCACCAAACCCAATACCCCAAGATGAACCTTTGACGTCAATAGACAAACTTCCATTCCTAGGTTGCCCGCCATGGTAATACTTAACACACTCAACATAATCTTGAGGCAAGTTGAACTGAACTATTATTGAAACGCTTTCGATTAATTCGTCTCTCAAAGGCTGGTGGTCTTCTTCGAAGATCAACCATTCATTTTCATTACCCAAGTGTTAATCCTCCTTTAGGGGTATAACAGTTCTTAGCCAGAACCATTCTGCTATTAACTACCGAACAATTCTGTATTTCCTGATATTAAACTACAACCATATCTCAAATAACTGAAAACTAACAGTTACTTATCTTCATAGTTGCGCAAGTAAACACGCAAAAGCAAGAATATCTATATACAGCCTGCCTTACTCTGCCAAAATAAAAATATTGTATAAATAAACAGGTATTTAACTATGAAAAGATCGCCGTTCTTGGCGTACATCCGTGACTATATGCTAGGTAGGAACTATGCCCTTCGCACCGTTGAGGCGTATGTTTACTGGATCCACCAATATATAATCTTTC
>NZ_JCBDHL010000021.1:0-1235098 GCF_059833805.1 Vibrio sp. R10-SF1-ISO8
ATAGGTGGGAGGCTTTGAAACCGGTACGCCAGTATCGGCGGAGCCGTCCTTGAAATACCACCCTTGTAGTGTTGATGTTCTAACTTAGACCCGTTATCCGGGTTGAGGACAGTGCCTGGTGGGTAGTTTGACTGGGGCGGTCTCCTCCCAAAGAGTAACGGAGGAGCACGAAGGTGGGCTAATCACGGTTGGACATCGTGAGGTTAGTGCAATGGCATAAGCCCGCTTGACTGCGAGAATGACAATTCGAGCAGGTGCGAAAGCAGGTCATAGTGATCCGGTGGTTCTGTATGGAAGGGCCATCGCTCAACGGATAAAAGGTACTCCGGGGATAACAGGCTGATACCGCCCAAGAGTTCATATCGACGGCGGTGTTTGGCACCTCGATGTCGGCTCATCACATCCTGGGGCTGAAGTCGGTCCCAAGGGTATGGCTGTTCGCCATTTAAAGTGGTACGCGAGCTGGGTTTAGAACGTCGTGAGACAGTTCGGTCCCTATCTGCCGTGGGCGTTGGAAGATTGAAGGGGGCTGCTCCTAGTACGAGAGGACCGGAGTGGACGAACCTCTGGTGTTCGGGTTGTGTCGCCAGACGCATTGCCCGGTAGCTAAGTTCGGAATCGATAACCGCTGAAAGCATCTAAGCGGGAAGCGAGCCCTGAGATGAGTCTTCCCTGACCCCTTGAGGGTCCTAAAGGGTTGTTCGAGACTAGAACGTTGATAGGCAGGGTGTGTAAGCGTTGTGAGGCGTTGAGCTAACCTGTACTAATTGCCCGTGAGGCTTAACCATACAACACCCAAAGGGTTTTGATGGACTCAAAGCAAGAACAGAATTGAATGTGTAGAGAACACAATAACAGCTTTCCGAATTAAGAATTTGCTTGGCGACCATAGCGATTTGGACCCACCTGATTCCATGCCGAACTCAGAAGTGAAACGAATTAGCGCCGATGGTAGTGTGGGGCTTCCCCATGTGAGAGTAGGACATCGCCAGGCTTTAAATTTATAAAAGAGCCCGTTTGCAAAAACGGGCTTTTTTAGTCCTAAAGGGACATCTTGATGCTGATATAGCTCAGGTGGTAGAGCGCATCCTTGGTAAGGATGAGGTCCCCAGTTCGAGTCTGGGTATCAGCACCATTTACTGTTTGTTTTATGCTTTTTTAAGAGCCTAAAGCAAAACGTAAAGCATTTTACTTGGCGACCATAGCGATTAGGACCCACCTGATTCCATGCCGAACTCAGAAGTGAAACGAATTAGCGCCGATGGTAGTGTGGGGCTTCCCCATGTGAGAGTAGGACATCGCCAGGTTCCCTTTCTGTTTTTAGATTTTAGAAAAATCTAAAGGCAAAAAACTTAGACTTAAGAGTCTAACCAGTACGGAGCGGTAGTTCAGTTGGTTAGAATACCGGCCTGTCACGCCGGGGGTCGCGGGTTCGAGTCCCGTCCGCTCCGCCACTTATTCCAGACCTCAGCAGAAATGCTGAGGTCTTTTTGTATCTGCGTATAGGAGAGCTGGAACGGACTTCGTCCTCTAGAATCGGGATCGGGCTTCGCCCTACGAGAGGTGAATGTTGATGCTAAGTTGATAGAGCCAATGGTTTAGAAGGTGTTGACAGAACTTGTCTCCTAGAAGACACAATCATCCAGTTTTCCAGTTTTCCAGTTTTCCAGTTTTCCAGTTTTCCAGTTTTCCAGTTTTCCAGTTTTCCAGTTTTCCAGTTTTCCAGTTTTCCAGTTTTCCAGTTTTCCAGTTTTCCAGTTTTCCAGTTTTCCAGTTTTCCAGTTTTCCAGTTTTCCAGTTTTCCAGTTTTCCAGTTTTCCAGTTTTCCAGTTTTCCAGTTTTCCAGTTTTCCAGTTTTCCAGTTTTCCAGTTTTCCAGTTTTCCATAGGGCGAAGCCCGTTCCCGCTATTCCTTATCATTCAAATCCCAATCGTACTCATAACTAAACTTGCCGCTGAGATTTGCTAACTCCGGGCGGTATTTAGCTAGGTGTTGGATCAACTCTTGTTTGTTACCAAAGTCCTCTGCAAACCAATCATAAATAGAGGAAAGCTGAGTCTTGCCTTTTAATTGAAGAACACCTTTATCACTATTAATAAACTCTTTAGCTGCTTGCTCTAAGAGTTGCTCGGAATTATCAGCAGTAAAAGCTTGGGTTTGTAGATTTGGACAACCTAGGCTGGCACAGTTCACCGCATAGTGAGTACGAGGGTCATTCCAAATTGGGCGAAGAATGCGGTGTTCAATATCATTGAGAGTGAGGCTCTTGCCGGCGACTGTAACCACTTCATCACCCCATGGACCAAAACTAAATAGTCCACCTAGCTTAGTGATTGACTTGACTGGGTAGTCATCAAGTATCAAGTCGACCGTAATCGCATTGTAAAGGTTAACCCAGTAGGCGTACTGCTCACTTGAGGAGTACTCTCTAGGATCAATAGTAGCTAGTGTCGCGATATACTGATTTAAATTTTGCTTATCTTGAGGTGAGACAGATCCGTATTTGACTAAGGTATTGTCTCCATCTTTGACTAAGTAGCTATCTAGAAAAGATTGCCAGTCCTGATGAGAAATCGCGGTGGTATTACTTTGATTTGAATGCTGCCAAAAAGACCAAAGCTCTGATTTTGGCGCGGCAAATGAGTGAAAAGAGATAAGAGTCAGTAGCAAAGTAATAATACGCATCATCAGGTTAAGTCCTTTGTAAAAGTGCTTTAATTACTAGACCTAGCGAAAAGCAAGTTTGTTTCAGCGCCCAACAAAAAAGGTTAGCCGAGGCCAACCTTTTGTTTATCAGAGTGTTCACTTTGCTTATTTCAGGAAGCTTGGAATGTTGGCTTCATAAGCGGCAATTTTGTCTTCGTGCTGAAGAGTCAGGCCAATATTGTCTAAACCGTTTAGTAGACAGTGGCGACGGAACTCATCAATTTCAAACGAGTATTCTTTACCGTTTGCACGAACTAGGTTCGCTTCTAGGTCGACCTCAACTTCTGCGCCTTCGTTTGCTTCGACGAACTGGAAAATTTCGTCGACTTCTTGCTCGGTTAGACGAACCGGAACCATCTGGTTGTTGATCGAGTTACCGTAAAAAATATCAGCAAAGCTTGGCGCGATCATCGCTTTGATACCGTAATCCGCTAGTGCCCACGGCGCGTGTTCACGTGATGAACCACAACCAAAGTTTTCACGAGCTAGCAAAATAGATGCACCTTGGTAGCGAGGTGCGTTGATTACAAACTCAGGGTTTGGCTGTTCACCCGCATCATCAAGGAAGCGCCAATCATGGAATAAGTGCTTACCAAAGCCTAGACGGGACACCTTTTGTAAGAACTGCTTAGGAATGATTGCATCGGTATCAACGTTCGCTGCATCTAGAGGAACAACTAAGCCTGTGTGTTGTTTAAAACCTGACATGTGTTTGCTCCTTAGTCTAGTTCACGAATATCGACAAAGTGACCAGCAATTGCTGCTGCCGCTGCCATTGCAGGGCTCACTAGGTGGGTACGACCATCACGGCCTTGGCGACCTTCAAAGTTACGGTTTGAAGTAGACGCGCAGCGCTCGTGCGGACCTAAGCGGTCATTGTTCATTGCTAGACACATAGAGCAACCTGGTAGGCGCCATTCAAAACCAGCGTCTTTAAAGATTACATCTAAGCCTTCTGCTTCAGCTTGTGCTTTTACTTGCTCTGAGCCAGGAACGATAAGTGCTTGTACGTTATCGGCGACCTTGCGACCTCTAGCTACTTCAGCTGCAGCGCGCATGTCTTCGATACGAGAGTTAGTACAAGAGCCCACGAAAACTTTGTCTACCTTATAGTCAGATAGTGCTTTGCCTGCTTCTAGACCCATGTAAGCCAACGCTTTTTCTGCCGATGCTTTTTCTACAGGGTCTGTGAAGCTTTCTGGCGCTGGAATTGGTTCATCTACCGCGATCACTTGACCAGGGTTGGTCCCCCAAGTGACTTGAGGTTTGATATCCGCAGCGTTTAGCGTTACTACAGCATCAAACTCAGCGTCATCGTCAGTTTTTAGAGACGACCAGTATTCAATTGCCGCATCTAGGTCTTGACCTTGAGGCGCGAACTTGCGGCCTTTGATGTATTCGAATGTGGTTTGATCTGGCGCGATTAGACCTGCTTTAGCACCTAGCTCGATAGCCATGTTACACACTGTCATACGGCCTTCCATCGTAAGATCAGTAATCGCTTCACCACAGAACTCAACTACGTAGCCAGTACCGCCCGCTGCGGTCGTTTCACCGATGATGGCTAGGACGATATCTTTTGCAGTGATGCCCGCCGCCACCTTGCCTTTTACTTCGATCTTCATGGTTTTTGCACGTGCTTGTTTTAGCGTTTGGGTTGCTAGAACGTGCTCAACTTCTGATGTACCGATACCGAATGCGAGTGAACCAAATGCACCGTGAGTCGCTGTGTGTGAGTCACCACAAACAATCGTCATGCCTGGTAGAGTGATACCTAGCTCAGGGCCCATAACATGCACAATACCTTGGTATTTGTGGTTGATGTCGTAAAGGGTGACACCAAACTCTTCACAGTTTTTCGATAGCGTTTCCATCTGGATACGTGCCATCTCACCGGATGCATTGATGTCTTTAGTTTGCGTTGAAACGTTGTGGTCCATGGTTGCAAACGTCTTGCTTACCTGACGAACCTGACGACCTTTTTCACGCAAGCCATCGAACGCCTGTGGAGAGGTGACTTCATGAACCAAGTGGCGGTCGATGTATAAAATTGGGTTTTCACCCTCAGCGGCTACGGCAACGTGTGCGTCGTAGACTTTATCGTATAATGTTTTGCCCATTATCACTATCCTGTGTATAGCTCCTGACAACGGCTTATCAGGAGCGAATAATTATTATCTGTCTGCTTAAATTAAGAATTCAAAATGTACTCTGCAATCTTATCGCCCATTTCTGAGGTCGATAGTGCTGGTTTGTCACCCGATAGGTCACCGGTTAGCTCGCCCGCCGATAGAGCTTTAGACACTGCTGCTTCAATGTCTTGCGCTGCAGCTTCTTCACCTAGGCTGTAACGTAGCATTAGCGCCGCCGATAAGATTTGCGCTACAGGGTTTGCAATGTTCTTACCTGCGATGTCTGGAGCACTACCGCCTGCTGGTTCGTAGAGGCCGAACTTACTTTCGTTTAGCGACGCTGATGGCAACATGCCCATAGAGCCTGTGATCATCGCACACTCGTCAGAGATGATATCGCCGAAGATGTTTGAACAAAGCATCACGTCAAACTGTGCAGGATCTTTGATTAGCTGCATGGTCGCGTTATCGATATACATATGTGATAGCTCTACATCTGGGTAATCTTTAGCGATCTCTTCGACCACTTCACGCCATAGAATTGAGCTCTGAAGTACGTTTGCTTTATCGATAGAACATACTTTCTTACGACGTAAACGCGCTGATTCGAATGCTATCTTAGCAATGCGCTCAATCTCAAAACGATGATAAACCTCAGTATCGAACGCTTTCTCGTTTGGACCTTCACCTTCACGACCTTTTGGCTGACCGAAGTAGATTCCGCCAGTCAGTTCACGAACCACGACAATATCAAAACCGTTACCAGAGATATCTGCGCGTAGAGGTGAGAAAGCTTCTAGACCTTGGTGGATTTGAGCAGGACGTAGATTACAAAACAGTTGGAAGTGCTTACGTAGCGGAAGTAGGGCACCACGCTCAGGTTGATCGTTTGGTGGCAGGTGTTCCCATTTAGGACCGCCTACAGAGCCAAAAAGCACGGCGTCAGAATCTTCACATGCTTTCACTGTCGATTCTGGTAATGGGCAGCCATGATTATCAATCGCAATGCCGCCTACGTCGTGTTCATCACGAGTAAATTCGATAGCGTGCTTCTTCTCGATCGCATCCAGTACTTTATGTGCCTGAGCCATTACTTCTGGGCCAATGCCATCTCCTGGTAAAACGGCAATTTTGTAAGTTTTGTCTGTCATGTTAGTCCTTGAGTATTTTTATTTCTTTTAAGCTCAAGGGACGACTCGCGTCCCTGGAGTCTTTTAAATCTATACGGTTTCGATTTTTTTCTGTTTGATTTCAGCAATCTTATCTGCACGATGGATGCTATTGATTACGTGCAGTAGCGCTTGTCCCGATGCTTCAACAATATCGGTTGAAACACCCGTACCATGGTACTTGCGGCCTTTATAGTTGGCGATGATATCGGCTTGACCTAGACCGTCTTCACCTTCCCCTTTAGCCGTCAAATCAAACTTATCTAGCACAATATCATATCCGGTTACTCGATAGATACATTGGTAAAGCGCATCGACCGGACCATTACCCACAGCAGCTTCGGATTGTTCTTCATCACCGCACTGAAGTTTGATACTTGTTGTCGCCATGACACTACCTGACTGAACGCTTAGGTAGTTAAGTTTATAGAAATCATCTTCTTCGCGAAGATTTGAGAAATGCATCAAGGCTTCTAAGTCGTAATCGAAAACTTGGCCTTTACGGTCAGCTAGCTTCAAGAAGTCTTCATACAACGCATCTAGATTGTACTCATCTTCTTTGTAGCCCATGGTATCCATGTGACTTTTCACTGCTGCGCGACCACTACGACTGGTTAGGTTTAGTGCTTGATTCTTAAGGCCGATAGACTCAGGCGTCATGATTTCGTAGGTGTTCTTGTTCTTTAACATGCCGTCTTGGTGAATACCTGAAGAGTGGCTGAATGCGTTAGCACCTACGATAGCCTTGTTGTCCTGAATCGGCATATTACAAAGTTGACTGACCAACTTACTGGTACGATGGATCTCATCATGTTTAAGGCCGGTATGAACACCCAATAGCTCTTGGCGAGTCTTGATGATCATCGCGATCTCTTCCAACGAACAGTTACCTGCACGTTCACCGATTCCGTTAATTGTTCCTTCGATTTGTCGGGCACCTGCTTGTACTGCGGCAATTGAGTTAGCAACAGACATACCTAAGTCATCATGACAGTGTACTGAGATGATCGCTTTGTCGATGTTCGGTACGCGGTTAAATAGAGTTTGGATGATACCGCCAAATTCGTTAGGGACTGTGTAGCCAACAGTATCAGGGATATTGATAGTGTTTGCGCCAGCGTCAATGGCAGCTTCAACCATACGACACAAATTGTCGATTGGCGTACGACCCGCATCTTCACAAGAAAACTCTACGTCATCGGTGTATTTACGTGCGTGTTTAACTGCTTTAACGCCCATCTCAACCACGTCATCGTAGCTACGGCGAAGCTTGTCTTGGACATGAACCGTGGACGTTGAAATGAAGGTATGGATACGGAATTGCTCGGCAACTTTTAGTGCTTCAGCTGCGGCATCAATATCTTTCGCAACGGCACGAGAAAGACCACAGATTCGACTGTTTTTGATGTTGCGTGCAATGGTCTGGACGGATTCGAAATCACCAGGCGATGAAACAGGGAAACCTGCTTCAATCACATCAACGCCGAGCCTTTCAAGTGCGTAGGCAATTTGCAGTTTTTCTTTAACCGTCAAGCTTGCTGACAACGCTTGTTCGCCATCACGTAAAGTGGTGTCGAAAATAATGACTTGATCGTTCATGTTTGCTTCCTTAGTGATTCGATGTTTTCACATCTGTTAATCGTTTACTTCCGTTACTTAGCGATAAAAAGCTAGGTATAAAAAAACCCGCACCTGAGTGCGGGTTTTGTGTAATTCTGTGTGGTTATTTTTCTTCCACAGCCTACCCGCGCGAATGTGTCACGATAAGGAGGAGGCTCAGCAGGATAGAAAAACGGTTCATCATTGTTAACGGTTCCTTTAAGGGCGTTAAATAATCCACAAATTTAAGTTAACAAATTAGTACCGCACTCAAGAGTCAACGTCAACCCTAAAGTTGTTTTTTTATTCAAGTCAGATCAGTTCAACCTAAAAACACGCAAAATCGGCGCTTTTAAGCTCTCTTTATATTGAAAAGGTGAATATCTTGATTGGATAACCATATTGAACTTGTGTAACCGAACTACCGCAAAACATTCACCGAGCTGTCACTAAATCCACTTAGTGTGATCGCAACACCGTCAATAAAAGGAGTCGGTAATGCGTTCAATAGAGCCTATTGCCAAGTTTGATCTGGCGTTTTCTCTGTTCTGTCTCCAGCACAGATTTAATCATCCTGTCTCACGTATCAGTAAAGCTGTCTCACATACTGGCGATGGCCACCTATACATAGCCTTTGGTGTACTTGCGTACTTGTTTGCAGGGATTGAAGGCAAGTTGTTTTTATTGGCTGGGTTGCTGGCATTTGCAATGGAGTTGCCAATCTATTGGTTAGCGAAGAACGTGTTTAAACGTCGCCGTCCGCAAGAGCTGTGCGATTTAGTGACTTCGTTTATCACGCCTTCAGATCGTTACAGTTTGCCTTCAGGCCATACTGCTGCTGCTTTTCTTATGGCTTCAATCACAGGTCATTACTTTGCTGATCTGGAAGTCGTCACGCTTATCTGGGCAACCTTGATAGCCAGTTCACGTATTTTGCTTGGAGTGCACTTTCTGACGGACGTTTTGTTAGGGGCTTTGCTTGGTATTGGTTGTGCTCAATTGGCACTAATCATGGTCGGGAGTTGACGAATGAAAATCTTATATGGAGTGCAAGGTACGGGGAATGGTCATATCGCACGTGCAAGAGCAATGTCGAAATGCTTGGCTGAAGCAGGTATGGAGGTTGAATATCTGTTTACTGGCCGAGATGAGAGTAAGTACTTTTGTATGGAGCAGTTTGGTGACTTTCAAACTCGGCGAGGTTTAACCTTTGCAACAGACAAAGGTAGAGTGAACTACTTAAAAACCTGTGTATCTAACAATTTATGGCAGCTCTGGCGTGATGTCCGAGAACTTGATTTATCCCACTACGATTTGGTCCTCAACGATTTTGAACCTGTATCTGCGTGGGCGGCGAAAAAGCAGGGTGTTCCGTCGATCAGTATTAGTCATCAGAATGCGTTCCGATACTCGGTGCCACTAAAAGGAGCCAGTTGGCTTGATAAAAAGGTGATAAAACACTTTGCTCCCGCGCAGCATCATATCGGTTTGCACTGGTATCATTTCGATCAGCCTATTTTGCCGCCCATCATTCACACCCCAAGCGGCGATACTGTGGAGGAAGCTTTCGTTCTGGTCTACTTACCGTTTGAAAGTGTTTCTGATATCACTGAGCTACTGCTGAGATTTACCGGTCAGCATTTTGTCTGTTATCACCCAGAGATCATTGAACCGAAGACAATCGACAACATAGAGTTTATGCCCTTAAGTTTACACTCATTTCAACTTCATCTTCAGCGCTGTAAAGGGGTGATTGCTAACGGTGGTTTTGAGCTTCCTTCTGAGGCACTTACTCTTGGAAAGAAGTTGTTACTTAAGCCATTGACGGGGCAATTTGAACAAGTGAGTAACGTGGCAACTCTTGAAGACTTGGGCTTAGCGACCTGCATGGAAATATTAGACGCTGCTGTGGTGAGAAACTGGCTTGATGAATCGAGCGCAGAGAGTGTCAATTACCCAGATGTAGCAGAGGCCATTGTCGCTTGGATCAAGCTGGGGGATTGGGAAGATAAATCAACACTGACTGAGAGATTATGGGAAAAGGTCGACTTTCCAAGCTATGTCACCAACCTATAGCAAATGTTCAATTCACACCAACAACAGTATCAATTATTGATGCTGTTTTTGTTTGTACTATTTGAATCATAGCTCTGGCTCATGTCTGATACTGGGTTTTAACAGGGGCTTTTAATATCAAATTTCTCTATATATCTATAAAACAGTGTGCTTTATAACTTTTTATAATCTATTTAACTATTTGTAATTAAATAACTATTGTTGATTATAGGTAAAAAATACTGATTAATTGTCAATCTTATTGCTAATCGCTGAATGATTCGCTGATAGTAATGGTTCGCCGATAAACATCTAACAAATAAATACAACGGATGAGGCGAGAAATGGGTTTTCTATTCCTAACTCAAATTTCAATTTAACGACCATATACGCTGAAGAATTAAAGAGGCATCCCCAATGATTGATAAGAAAGAGTCTATGAGTGCTATCGCTAGCTACCGCATGGAAAGTACTTTACGAGGAGTAGATCTAAACCTATTGACTGTGTTTGATGCGGTTATGCAAGAGCAGAACATCACTCGCGCTGCACATAACTTAGGTATGTCGCAGCCAGCAGTTAGTAATGCAGTTGCTCGCCTAAAAGTTATGTTTAACGATGAGCTATTTATGCGTCAGGGTCGTGGTATTCAACCAACTCAGCGTGCTCGCCAACTCTTTGGTCCTGTTCGTCAAGCGCTACAGCTAATCCGTAATGAGCTACCTAGCTCAGTTTTCTCTCCAGAAACGTCAACGCGTCTATTTAAACTGGCGATCTGTAGCCCATGTGATATGCGCTTTGCACCAAAGATCATGTCGACTATTCATGACCTAGCACCAAATGTTCAGCTTCACCTTGATGCTGAGTTTGATCGTCAGCTAGCTGAGCGTATGCGTTACCAAGAGATCGACTTTGTTATTGATTACGCACGTTTTGATGAGCAAGGCTTCTCAAGCACAGAAATCTTCCAAGATGAGTTAGTTGTTGTGGCTTCTAAAGCTCACCCTCGCATTCAAGGTGTCGTGACACCTGACCTATTGGTTCGTGAGCGTCATGCCAAACTTTCAAAAGTTCATGGTCAGCGTAGCTTCTCTGAGCAAGCATACCGTGACCTAGACGTTCAGGCATACTATGAAGGTACAAGCCTAAGCAATGTCCTGTACGTTGTTGGTCAATCAGAGCTTGTAACGATTGCTCCGCGTTGGATGGTTGAGAACGCAGCAAACAAAGATCAGCTGCAAGTGATCGACTTCCCATTCGAAAACGGCAAGATTAGCGGCTACTTAAGCTGGCACGAATCAAGCGAAAAAGACAAAGGTCACATCTGGCTTCGTGACCAACTGATGATGATTTGTGGCGAAGTTGTCGCACTAGATTAATCATCACATTTTACTGCAATTAAAAACCTTGAATGGCCCCGCCATTCAAGGTTTTTTACTATTTATATTGATAACTTTGACGCTCATCAGTTGCCTTTTCTAAAGCGAAATGTACACTTGTGCGCTGATTAAAGCTTACAGGTGTAAGCTAAAGGTAGTAAAGATGGCCAACCTAGATTTTCATATCGTAAAACGTATTCGAGACCAGATTGCAAAAGGCAATGATCGCATTGCGCTTAAGCATAAAGTAGGCAATGTTTGGAATGGCATTAGCTGGAAGCAGTTTGGTCAGCAAGTGGATGCATTGTCACTTGCTCTATTGGCTCACGGTATCCGAATTCAAGACAAGATCGGTATCTTCTCTAACAATATGCCGCAGTGGACAATCGCAGACTTTGCCGCTCTGCAAGTTCGTGCGGTTACCGTACCCATTTATCCAACCAACACCGCAGCTCAATCTGCTTATATCTTGCAAGATGCTGACGTCCGAGTGCTGTTTGTTGGTGAGCAGCCTCAATTTGATGCTGCCGTGTCGATTTTTGACGAATGTGATCAGCTTGAATTGATCGTCGCTATGTCTGATGACATCGATGTGGGTGAACATGAGTTTGCCATTAGCTGGCAGCGACTGATTGCCAATGTTGATAAAGTGCATCAGCAAGAGCTTGATATCCGTTTAGAGCAAGCGAATCTGGAAGACCTTCTTACTTTGATTTACACCTCAGGTACAACCGGTCAGCCGAAAGGCGTGATGCTAGATTACGCGAATATTGGTGCTCAGCTTGAAGGGCATGATCAGCGTTTAAGCTTATCGCAGAGCGATGTTTCTCTCTGTTTCTTACCTCTTTCTCATGTTTTTGAACGTGCTTGGACTTTCTACGCACTATATAAAGGGGCGACCAACTGCTATCTGCAAGATACCATGCAGGTACGTGACGCCTTGAGTGAAGTACGCCCAACCGTGATGTGTGCGGTTCCGCGCTTTTACGAAAAGATTTTCTCTGCCATTCATGAAAAAGTCGCCAAAGCACCATTTATTCGCAAAGTCTTGTTTACTTGGGCTGTCAACATGGGCGCTAAGATGGCTGTGTGTCATCAAGAAGGACGTAAGCCTTCAATCGCACTCAAGAAGTCTCATGCTTTAGCGGATAAGTTAGTGCTATCGAAATTACGAGCACTACTCGGTGGACAAATCAACTTCATGCCTTGTGGGGGCGCGAAGCTAGATGAAACCATAGGTCGTTTTTTCCATGCTATCGGGATTAACGTCAAGCTTGGTTATGGCATGACAGAAACCACTGCGACGGTATCGTGTTGGGATGATAAGTGCTTTAACCCTGATTCGATTGGTATGGCGATGCCAGGTGCTCAGGTTAAGATTGGTGAAAACAATGAAATCTTAGTTCGCGGCCCTATGGTGATGCGTGGCTACTACAAGATGCCGGAAGAGACAGCTAAGACATTCGATGAGCATGGCTTCTTAAAAACCGGTGACGCAGGTCATATCGATGAAAATGGTAACCTGTTTATTACCGATCGAATTAAAGAACTGATGAAAACATCGGGTGGTAAATACATCGCGCCGCAGATGATTGAAGGTGCGATTGGTAAAGATCACTTTATCGAACAGATCGCTGTAATAGCAGATACGCGCAAGTTTGTTTCGGCTCTTATTGTTCCTTGCTACGACTCTTTGGAAGAGTATGCCAAAGAACTTAATATCAAATACCACGATCGCGTTGAGCTAATTAAGCACCATCAAGTGGTTGAGATGCTAGAAAAACGCGTCAACGAACTACAGCAAGAACTGGCTAAATTTGAGCAGGTGAAGAAATTTAAACTGCTGCCAAAGGCTTTCTCAATGGATGCTGGTGAGTTAACACCGACACAGAAACTGCGTCGCAAAGTGATTAACGACAAATATCAGGATGAAATTGAAGAAATGTACAGCGATAAGGTAGAGAAGAAGTAACTTTCTCGATAGTAAATTTCGTAACTGTTTAAAAATCCCTCAGAGAGATGGTTTGCTTTCTGAGGGATTTTTTTATCCGGTTTTCCAACTTACTTACCACGACGATTCGCTGAATATTGAAAAGGCAGTCTAAAATTTTCAACCGAAATTATTTTTATTTCTAGTTTAACTATCTGGTTTTGGTCTTATTATTAGCTAGTTTCTATAACTTGATGTCGATAAATAGCATGTTGTTTAAAGTGAGATGGAAATCGCATTAGACCCATTGATAATAAAACGTTACATTTGTTGCGTGACCTTGCTTTATGTTACCTGTGAGCAAGACATAGCCGAAAAAGTGGAAGTATTTCGATTTAGGCTACGAATAAGACCTAACTATGAAAAACCAGTCCATCACGTTGACCTTATGTGGCGGAAAACTGGTTAAGGAGAAAAATATGGCAGCAATGTTGTCCGGTGCAGAGATGGTTGTGCAATCTCTGATCGAAGAAAACGTTGAACAGATCTTTGGTTACCCAGGAGGCTCTGTTCTTGATATTTACGATGCGCTTCATGCCAAAACCGACCAAATCAAACACGTTCTAGTACGTCATGAGCAAGCCGCTACGCATATGGCTGATGGTTATGCACGTGCGACTGGCAATCCTGGAGTAGTACTAGTCTGTTCCGGCCCTGGTGCAACCAATACTATTACAGGTATTGCGACGGCATACATGGACTCAATTCCAATGATCGTTATCTCAGGTAACGTACCAAACAACATGATTGGTAACGATGCCTTCCAAGAGTGTGACATCGTTGG
Source organism: Vibrio sp. R10-SF1-ISO8 (assembly GCF_059833805.1). Classification (NCBI taxonomy): domain Bacteria; kingdom Pseudomonadati; phylum Pseudomonadota; class Gammaproteobacteria; order Vibrionales; family Vibrionaceae; genus Vibrio; species Vibrio sp. R10-SF1-ISO8. The sequence continues at coordinate 13,813 of NZ_JCBDHL010000021.1, forward strand.
TGTATCTCGCCCAGTGGTTAAACACAGTTTCCTAGTTAAGAAAGCAGAAGATATTCCTGAAACAGTGAAGAAGGCCTTCTACATTGCTACTACCGGTAGACCTGGCCCAGTTTTGATCGACTTACCGAAAGATGTCATGAATCCTCAGGTAAAACTGCCATATGAATACCCGCAGTCACTGTCGATGCGCTCATACAAACCGACAACTACTGGTCACAAAGGCCAGATCAAAAAAGGTCTTAAGACGCTTTTAGAAGCGAAGAAGCCAGTACTCTATGTGGGTGGTGGTGCCGTCATTTCTGAAGCTGAGCAGCATCTTACTAAACTGGCTGAAGCGCTAAACTTGCCTGTGGTCAGTACCTTAATGGGGCTTGGCGCGTTTCCAGGCACACATAAGAATTCTTTAGGCATGTTAGGTATGCACGGTGTGTATGAAGCTAACATGGCTATGCACAATGCAGATCTGATTTTTGGTGTCGGTGTGCGCTTTGATGACCGAACCACCAACAACCTAGAAAAGTACTGTCCTGATGCCAAGGTGATGCATATTGATATCGATCCTTCATCGATTTCAAAGAACGTAAAAGCAGATCTTCCCATCGTAGGTTCGGCTGAGAAAGTCCTTGAGAGCATGGTTAACTTGCTAGAAGAGCAGGGCAGCACTAATGATCAAGAAGCGTTGAATCGCTGGTGGGATGAAATTCAAGTTTGGCGTGAGCGTCAATGCTTGTCGTACGAAACCTCTCCAGAGCGCATTAAACCGCAGCAAGTTATTGAAACACTGCATAAACTGACCAATGGTGATGCTTACGTTGCCTCTGATGTAGGTCAGCATCAGATGTTTGCTGCGTTGTACTATCCATTCAACAAACCGCGCCGTTGGATTAACTCTGGTGGTCTCGGCACTATGGGCTTTGGCCTACCAGCGGGAATGGGTGTGAAATTCGCTAAACCAGATGAAGAAGTTGTCGTTGTCACCGGTGACGGTAGTATCCAAATGAATATTCAGGAACTGTCGACGGCAATGCAATACGATATTCCGGTTAAGATTATTAACCTGAACAACCGATTCCTAGGCATGGTAAAGCAGTGGCAAGACATTATTTACCAAGGCCGACACTCAAACTCTTACATGAGTTCTGTTCCTGATTTTGCAGCTATCGCAGAAGCGTATGGACATGTGGGTATTCGCATTGAGTCACCAGACCAACTTGAGGCTGGTTTGAAGCAAGCGCTAGATATGAAAGATCGATTGGTGTTTGTAGATATCAATGTTGATGAAACAGAGCATGTATATCCAATGCAGATCAAAGGCGAAGGCATGGACAAAATGTGGTTAAGCAAGACGGAGAGAACTTAATATGAGACACATTATTTCACTACTAATGGAAAACCAGCCTGGTGCGCTTTCTCGCGTGGTTGGCCTTTTCTCTCAGCGCGCTTACAACATTGAGTCTCTGACCGTTTCTCCAACCGATGACGAAACCTTATCGCGCCTGAACATTACCACTATTTCAGACGATATGGAGCTAGAGCAGATCCAGAAGCAATTAAACAAGCTGATTGATGTGCTTAAAGTTCAAGAGGTCTCAGAGCTTGATCATATTGAACGTGAATTGATGATGGTAAAAGTGAAGGCGAGTGGTTTCTCTCGTGCGGAAGTTAAACGTACTGCCGATATTTTTCGTGGTCAGATAGTTGATGTTACAGCCTCTCAGTACACGGTACAGATGGCGGGTACCAGTGAGAAACTTGATGCCTTTATTCAGGCATTATCGGAAGTGACAGAAGTGATTGAAGTAGCGCGAAGCGGCGTTGTGGGCATTGCTCGTGGTGAGCGCGCTCTAAAACCTTAACTTGTTAAAAATCCAATAAAAAAACCACCGACTTGTCGGTGGTTTTTTTGATCTTAAGAGTTAAATTAGTGCAGGATACGTGCGCGAATAGTCCCTTCGATGCTCTTAAGTTTTTTAAGTGCTTCTTCTGAGCGCTCTGTTTCCACATCAATAACCACATAACCGAAATCTGCAGCCGTTTGCAGGTACTGACCAGCGATGTTGATCCCTTCTTCAGCAAAAATGGTGTTAATTTGCGTCAGGATACCCGGACGGTTTTGGTGAATGTGTAGTAAGCGTGAACAGTCGCGGTGCTCTGGCAGTGACACTTCAGGGAAGTTAACACTTGATAGGGTAGAACCGTTATCTGAGTACTTAGCTAGCTTGCCAGCCACTTCAACACCAATGTTTTCTTGCGCTTCTTGAGTTGAGCCGCCAACGTGAGGCGTTAAGATAACATTGTCAAACTTCTGTAGTGGTGATTCAAATGGGTCTGCGTTGGTTTTTGGCTCTGTTGGGAACACGTCAATTGCCGCGCCAGCAAGGTGACCGGCTTCTAGGCTGTGGCATAGCGCTTCAATATCTACCACCGTACCGCGAGCAGCGTTAATGAAGATTGAACCTGGCTTCATTCGAGCAAACTCTTCAGCGCCCATCATGTTCTTAGTTCCAGCCGTTTCCGGAACATGAAGCGAAATAACATCACACTTATTCAGCAGTTCACTCATAGTATGAACTTGAGTAGCGTTACCGAGTGATAACTTGTTTTCAATATCGTAGAAGTAAACACGCATACCAAGGTTCTCAGCGATAATGCCCAGCTGAGTACCGATATGACCGTAACCAATAATACCTAAGCGCTTGCCGCGAGCTTCGTATGAGTTGTCGGCACTTTTCTTCCAAATACCACGGTGTGCTAAGGCGTTCTTCTCTGGAATACCACGTAGTAGCAGTAGGACTTGACCAAGAACCAGTTCTGCCACACTACGCGTGTTTGAGAATGGTGCATTGAACACTGGAATGCCGCGAGTCGCTGCTGCTTTAAGATCAACTTGGTTGGTACCAATACAGAAACAACCAATCGCAACCAGTTTCTCTGCTGCGTCAATCACTTGCTGGGATAGATTAGTGCGCGAGCGAATACCGATAAAGTGAACGTCTTTCACCGCTTCAAGTAACTCTTCCTCAGCAAGTGAGCCTTTGTGGTATTCAATATTGGTGTAGCCAGCAGCCTGAAGAACTTCTACAGATGATGGATGTAGACCTTCAAGCAAGAGGATCTTAATTTTATCTTTTTCCAGTGAAACTTTGGCCATTGTCTTCTTCCTTAAAGTGGGGAAATTTGGGCTTAACGGGCGCACATTAAGCAAAAGCAGGTAAAGCAAACGTTTTTGTAGACGTTACGTAGCACGCAAACGTTTTCCTTGTGCGTCTTCTGACCATTAAGTTAACAAAAAAAATACACTTTGGGTAAGAAAATTACGGAATAAGGCATAATTTTTATAGAGTAAAATGAAAAAACGGCGCCAATAGGCACCGTTTGTAATGAAATAACAAAAATGAAGTGCTTATTCTTCGATTTTTGCACCTTCTGGCGTGCCAGTAATTACTACGTCTGCACCACGGTGGGCAAATAGACCAACGGTAACTACGCCAGCGATGGCATTGATTTTATCTTCAAGATCTTTTGGATCAGTAATCTGCATGCCGTAAACATCAAGAATCACATTGCCGTTGTCTGTGATAACACCTTCACGGTAAGCGGGATCACCACCTAGCTTAACTAACTCGCGAGCCACGTATGAGCGTGCCATTGGAATCACTTCAACAGGTAGAGGGAAGTTACCCAGTACATCAACCGCTTTAGTGTTGTCGACGATACAAACAAATTTGTCTGAAATAGCAGCAACGATTTTCTCACGCGTTAGGGCAGCGCCACCGCCTTTGATCATATCGCGAGTCGCGTTGATTTCGTCAGCACCGTCAACATAGATATCTAGACCTGCGACTTCATTACAGTCGAAAACCTTAATCTCTAACTCTTCAAGTTTCTTAGTTGACGCTTCAGAGCTTGAAACCGCACCTTTAATCTCTTCTTTCATGGTTGCTAGTGCATCGATGAAGTGATTTACCGTCGAGCCCGTACCAACACCTACAATGCTGCCTTTTTCGACATACTTAAGTGCTGCCCAGCCAGCTTCTTTCTTCATTTCATCTTGAGTCATTGCTCATCTCCTAAAGGCGGTAGTAAAAACGATTGCGGCGCGATTATAGCCCTATCTCTAGCAGACTTGAAGCCAAGCTAACGGATTCTAGCGAACAGGGTTAATCCCATTGCCAAATCTTGGTTGGAGTCACAATTTTGGGTAAAGGGACATCCCAAGACTCGATAGGCAGTTTCTCAACATGTTGGCAATCATGTGCTAGGCCAATAGGCATAGGGCCTTGGCCCGTCTTAAACCAAGGCTCTAACGTGCGGTCGTAATATCCGCCACCCATGCCGAGGCGATGGCCTGTAGAGTCAAAACCGACCAGTGGCGTGCAAATGATGTCGAGAGACTTTGCTGGCAGGATTGTCGTTTGATCAAGCTTAGGTTCAGCAATTGAATAACGGTTGAGCACCATTGGGGTCGAGCTGTCATAGTGCAGAAACAGCAGATGACCTTTGGAAAAGGGATGAATGACAGGCAGGTAAGTCTTTTTACCTTGCTGCCATAGCCACTCAATGAGGGGCATGGTTTCAAGTTCACCGTCGGTCGTAAGATACAAGGCAATATGTTGCGCTTGCGCGAGCTCAGGTAGCTGGGAGAATCGATGCACCAAATCTAAACCAGCGAGATGTTGCACATCACTGGATAATTGGTTGCGTTTTTGGCGGATGCTTTTACGGAAGTCTTGTCTGGAAAGCGTCATGACGTTACCCATGGTTGCAGGGTATCGTGAAAGGGATACCCCAGAGTGCCGTTGGAGAAATGGACCCTTGAACCAGCTGGTTCAAGGCGGATCAGCAGAGATAACCGTAGGCTTCTCGGTACAAGCCGAGCTTGCTCAATAGCTATCAAGTACTAACCCTTAGGTATTGCTTATCGGCTCAGGGACTTAATCCCCTAACGAACACTCCAGGGTAAATTCTTGACGGTGTAAAGGTTTATTGCTGTCCTGGCTTTACTTTACTAATCGCGTTGTCGAGTGATGCCGAAAGGAGTTCCATTCGCTCAAACATGGCATCTTGTTCCTGCTTAGAATTACTATCACGAGCCTCAAGCTCATGACAAAAGTTTAACGCAACAAAGGTCAAAAGTTGAACTTCATTAGTAATCTTGGTTTTGGCTGACATGTCTTGCAAACGTTCTTCAAGGCGCTCTGCGGCTTTAATCAATGACTCTTCTTGCCCTGCTGGACAATTTACCCGAGTGAGTTTGCCTAAGATTTCAACTTCTACCGCTTGATTACTCATATCGACTCTATATCTGTTGCCTAAGGTGATAAAGCAGATAATCACCGAGGGAGAAACTATAGAAAAACGCCCATTAAGATTCAAGCTTTTCAGAACAGCGATAAGCAAATCAGGGCGCAATAACACAGTAATTGGGCAATTTGTGTAAAAGCTGCCCACAATTGCTAATCGCTCGTTTTCGCTCGCGGTGGTAAGTGATACGATTGAGGATATTTAGACATATTTAGGCTAATCCAATGAGCGAAATAAAACTACCTGATTACTTAGCATTTGCCACTGAGCTTCAGTCTGCAGGGCTTGCGGTGAACCCTGCCGAGCTGCACGGATTATTAACTGGAATGCTAAGTGGTGGCTTAAGCTTGACTGATAAAAGCTGGCAACCGATGGTTTTTGATTATGTAAGCGAAGGGATGGGCTGGCCAAGCAAAGTATTGCAACTAGCCCAAGATACGTTGGACGCTAGCATTGCGGAGTTAACGGGCTCTGGTATGGACATCGAAATGCTACTACCAGACGAAGAAGCAAGCGCTTCCCTGTTTGATATTGCAGATGGTCTCGCAGAGTGGGTGAACCATTTTATTTCAGGTTTGGGTTTGGTGAATGCTGAACTTAAGAAAGCGTCAAGCGATGTTAAAGAAGCGCTCGCGGACTTAGAAGAAATCTCGAAGTTAGGCATCGATGAAGATGACGATCTGGAAGAGCAAGCTCAACTGTTAGAACAAGTCATTGAACATGTTAAAGCGTGCGTATTGACCATTCACGCTGAATTTGGGCAAAGAAAAGCTGATTCACAGCAAGCACCAACGATTCACTAAAAGGGGTTTCCATGAAGCAGTTTGATGTGGTGATTGCTGGTGGTGCGATGGCGGGAATGACGCTAGCACTTGCGATCAATAAGCTTACCCCACGACCTTTGTCTGTTGCTGTCATTGAGCCGTTTCAAGTCGATCACGAGGCTCATCCAGGGTTTGACTCTCGTTCAATAGCACTGTGCTACGGTACGGTTGCGATTTTAAAGCAGCTTGGCTTGTGGCAAGAGATAGCGGAAGTAGCAACGCCCATTGAACATATTCATGTTTCTGATCGTTCTCACGCGGGTATGACGGATATTACCTCTGAAGAAGTGGGCGTTGATGCGTTAGGCTACGTTGTAGAACTTGCCGATGTGGGGCGTATATACCATCAGCAAGTTGAGCAAGATAACAGTATTTCAGTCCTACACGCTGCAGTTGAGCAAGTCGAGCGAAGTGAAGAAAAGGTCTCTATCACATTAAATGATGGTCATCTTGTTGAAGGAAAGCTTTTGATTGCTGCTGACGGTGCGATTTCCACTTGTTGTGAGCAAGTCGGTATAGCGCTTAATGAGCATGACTTTGAGCAGATTGCCGTGATTGCCAATATTAGTGCTCAGGCACCACACAATGGGCGAGCATTCGAGCGTTTTACTGAGTCAGGACCGGTGGCGCTATTGCCCATGTCGCAAGGACGGATGTCTTTGGTCTGGTGCGTAAGGCCTGACAAAGCACAACAGATCATCAACTATAACGATGAGCAATTCCTGTCTGAACTGCAACAGGCCTTTGGCTGGCGACTAGGTAAATTACAAAAAGTGGGTCAACGAGCGAGTTACCCTTTGTTATTACGTTACAGAGAGCAAAATGTCTCGCACCGCTTTGCCATTGTTGGCAATGCGGCTCAAACTCTACATCCGATTGCTGGCCAAGGGTTTAATTTGGGAATTCGTGACGTCGCAACGTTAGCAGAAAGTATTGCCCAATCCAGTGACGATCCTGGTAATTATTGTACTCTTAAGCAGTTTAAGAATGCTCGCCGCGATGATCGTAATGCGACCATCGCGATGACCTCTGCCTTAGTGCATATTTTCTCCAACGATTACCTATCACTGCGCGTTGGGCGTAATCTTGGGTTGTTCGGTATGGATAATCTACCTGTGCTTAAGACACCTTTGTTAAGAAGAACATTAGGTTTAGTGGCTCGCTAGAGGCGCTAAAAAGGATATAAAACTATGATGCAAAGTGTAGATATCGCCATTGTTGGCGGTGGAATGGTGGGTTTAGCGCTTGCAGCAGCGTTTAAAGACACTGAATTACGTATTGCTGTGATTGAAAGTCGAGCTCCTGAGAGTGAGCTCAATGACTTGCCAGATGTGCGAGTGTCAGCACTTAGCCGTTCGAGTGAAACGGTGTTAAGAAACTTAGGTGCATGGCAAGGCATTACCCAGCGCAGAGCGGCACCCTATCAGGCGATGGAAGTGTGGGAGCAAGATAGCTTTGCTCGTATCGAATTTGAAGCTCAGCAGTTAGCGCAGCCCGATCTCGGTCATATCGTTGAAAACCGTGTTATCCAGCTTGCTCTACTTGAACAAGTTAAGCAGCAAAGCAATGTGACTCTATTTATGCCAGAGAAGTGTGCTTCGATGGCGATAGGGGAGAGTGAAGCTTGGTTAACTTTGGAGAGCGGCCAGGCGTTAACGGCTAAGCTGGTGGTAGGCGCTGATGGGGCGAACTCTTGGGTTCGTAAGCAGCAAGATATTCCGTTAACCCATTGGGATTACGGCCACAGTGCCATTGTTGCCAATATCCGCACTAAAGAAGATCACCAGCGCGTCGCAAGACAAATTTTCACTCCGCAAGGGCCATTAGCTTTTTTGCCGCTAGGTGAAGATAATCTCAGTTCGATAGTCTGGTCGACTGATCCAAGTCGAGCTGAACGACTTGTGAGCATGTCTTCAGCGGAGTTCAACAAAGTGCTGACGGCTGAATTCGACAATCGTTTGGGGCTATGTAAAGTCGAAGGGGAGCGTTTTGCCTTCCCACTAAAGATGCGTTATGCGCGCGATTTTGTTGCAGAGCGTGTGGCTTTAGTTGGCGATGCGGCGCACACCATTCACCCGCTTGCGGGACAAGGCGTAAATCTCGGTCTACTGGATGCAGCAAGTTTAGCGCAGGAAGTGCTTCAACTTTGGCAAGTAGGAGAAGATATTGGCTCTAAGCGTAACCTACGTAGTTATGAGCGTTGGCGTAAGTCTGAAGCCGCCAAAATGATTGCCGCAATGCAAGGGTTTAAAGATCTGTTTGAGGGAAGTAATCCAGCGAAAAAACTGATCCGTGGCATTGGGATGAAACTCGCCGGTCAATTACCGGGAGCCAAAGATGAGATCATGAAACGAGCGCTTGGTTTGAAGGGCAATTTACCTCAATTAGCTCAGCAATCAAGGCACAAATCTCAAACGGTTTAAATGCAAAGGGTTGGCAATGGCCAACCCTTTTTAATTCTATTATGCGTAAGCGCAGCGGAGTTTCATCACTTCCTGATTAATTTCTTTTACCGCTTGAAAGTGTTTGCGTTCAGCCTTCTCCGGCAAAATCAGCTTACCATTATCAAACTCAAACTTACCAACCCCGTAAATGTAGATCCTTCCCTTAAATAGCCGACTAATGTGTTTAGCAATCATACCTGGTGTATAGCGCTTAAACAGTCTCATACAGTTATCCTTATGTTTAGCAAGCACTGCAAATTATACGTTTTTCCCACCCTGAAAATTGTGATTGTGATGGTGGAAAATGCAGATGAAACTGGTTTGTTTGGATATTTGTGTTGCTGTAGACAAAACCACGGATAAATATCCAAATTATTGTGATAATTACCTCACTTATCTTCTGACAGCGGAACTCGCATAAGAGTTCAATCGCGAAATATTAAGCCTCATTTATATGACACATTTAAGAATAGTTTAACTTTCAGAGTGGGTGTAAAAGAATTGTAAAATTTTACCAAAAAAAAGCCCGCTTTGATGCGGGCGAATAGTCACAGATGCATTACACAAAAAGTGGATGTCCTGAAACAATCAGTGGATTCACTTTTTTAGTTGGAGAAGGATTCACATACCTTTCGAGCCACATACCAACTCATTGAAAGGTTGTGTCGCTCAGCATGTATAAGCTACTGAGCGAACTTTAACCAACAGAGACAGCATACTTCAAAAATACCATTATGACTACTTATGCTTTATTGGTGAATAATAATTTAATTAAGAAAAGGCTAATGATGCGATAACGGTCATGGTTTGATGAAATCGATTGCAACAAGAGAGACTGGTTTCTACCTAGTAATGGGTAGAAACCGTTTAATCGCGGCAGATATCGCCAATGACAGGTTGACTGAGTTGAATAAGATCGTCACAACTCAAGGCGATGCCAGCCATATTTGAGCCACTGCTTATCGTGACCTCAGGTTCTGCCAAAAGTTGCTGGTCGAATACTATCACCATTGGCGTGCGTAGTAACAAGGGGACAACCGTGCCAATCTTGTATCCAGTCAGGCTCGCCACCTCTTCCATAGATACACAGGTCATTCGACGCCACTCTAGAAGCGCGCGGACTTTTTTTGGGTCGACCGCCTTGTTTCCTGGGGCGCAGGCAATTGCGTAGCGATTACTCATATCACGCAGTACAATAGATTTCACCATCTGTTCTGGTCTAATCCCTCGCTGCTTTGCCGCATCTTCTATGGTTGTCGCTGGAGTTTGGTGCGGCAGCAGTCGAAAGTTGATCTGCTGCGCTTCTAGATATTGCGTAATGTGCGTTGAGATAGGATCAGTCATTATCTTCTAGCGAGTAAGGCAGAGCCGCAAATGTCCATTCACTGTTAGGTTGCTCTTTTAGGCGCAGTCGAGTGTCTGCTTCTAGGTTGTTAGGCAAGACAACCAGTGCCAAGGCTTTATTATCGCTGTAGCGGTAGCTAGCAATAATTTTGCCCGCGCTACGCCAGTTTTCACCGACGGCTCGCTCTAGCTCTGCGTTAGCGTCAATCACCGCTTCAGCATCGCCCTTAACGATAAACAGTGCACGCTTGTTGATGCCGCGATATTTAGCGCGAGCCACAGTCTCTTGGCCTGTATAACAACCTTTAGTAAAGCTAATTCCCCCAAGCGCTTGAATGTTTAGAGCTTGCGGAATGTGTTCATTTTGCTGTTCGGCATTGAGCAGTGGCAAGCCCGCTTGAATATCGTGCAATGTCCAGAGTTCTTCAGATACTTTTTCTGCTTGTAGAGTCGCGATCAATTGCTCGGCGCTAGATTGCTCCATTAAGAGTAGCCAACGCTGTTGGTCAATTTTAACGGCAGTGCCACCTTCAATAGAGCGCACATCACCAGTTTGAGATGAAAGAGAGTCAATAAAGCTTGTCGCAGAGTCGCCCATTAGTCCCAGAGCGATATCTTCTGTTTGCTTGATTTCTACCTTAGAAAAAATCGCATACTTTTTCAGCTCGGTTAGCTCTTTATCGATAATGGAGGTTGGCTGAAACATGGCGTAGCCGCCGTTGTGGTGAAACAGACGAAACGCGCTCCATACCTTACCTTTAGCGTCACAGTGGGCGCCAAAGGTAGAGTCTTGCTCATCTAATGTCACTACGTCACAAGTCACTTGGCCTTGAAGGTAGGATTTCTTGTCATCGCCAAACATTGTAATTGCACTCCATGATGGGAGTAACGCAACTGAAAGTTGAGGGAGTGCATCGCTTGACGCTAGTTGTAGGGGAGCAAACTCTTTCTGCCAGTCCATGATTGATACCTAATAGAAACTTAATAACTGTATGTTAGCGCTGAATCCTAGTGATAAACAACCTTTAGAGTTGTAGGCGAATTTTTCATGTCTTGGTATGGAAAATCATGACCTTGCTCGGGAGTGTGACTAGCGCCCTAGTTGTGAGCGAAATTGCTTGTTACACTCGGCGCAAACAACCGATTAGGTGAGGAATTAGAATGTATACCGCAGAAGAAAAAGCGCGTATCAAATGGGCATGTCGTCGAGGAATGCTAGAACTCGATGTTGTTATCATGCCTTTTTTTGAGGAATGTTTTGACGCCCTAAAAGATAATGAGCAGCAGGACTTTGTGTCTTTGTTAGAGTGTGATGATCCAGACTTGTTCACATGGATTATGGGTCATGGCCGTAGTGAGAATCTAGGTCATGCGTCTATGGTGGATAAGATTGTCGCACATAACCTCAGTAAAGTGCGCTAGGTTCTACCTTAGCCCCTCTTATACTGCAACGATGACCAGCATCTTAGTTATGATGCTGGTCTTTTTGATTGTGGTTCTATCATCTATTCCACTCGTCGCCTCTCTAGCCTTGATAGCTATGCTTGTGAAGAGTGCGCTAGTCGATGACGTCTTGCTGCCGTCAATGCAGGGCGAAGTAGAATTTACCTCTCCGTCGACGTATAAGACGGCGCAAGGGAATGAGCGAATTCGAAGCGTTAATTTTATCGGTGTGGCTTTTGGTTTACTTATCACTCGCCAAGATAAGACGCGATTCATTTTATGGCGTGATAGCATGCCTGAAGAAGATTATCGGCATTTAGTCGTGATACTAAAAAGGGAGCATTAAGCTCCCTCTATTATTTTTGTTTTTCCGGTAGCAGTATGGTTGGACCGCTATCTTCAGCAAGCTCTGGGTAGTCTAGTGTATAGTGCAGACCACGGCTTTCTTTACGCTCCATTGCGCAGCGGACCATTAATTCTGCCACTTGCAGTAAGTTACGCAGCTCAAGCAGGTTGTTGGAAACCTTAAAGTTGCTGTAGTACTCGTGAGTCTCTTGCTGGAGCAGTTGGATACGACGTAGTGCCCGCTCAAGGCGCTTATCGGTCCTTACGATGCCCATGTAATCCCACATAAATAGGCGTAACTCGTGCCAGTTGTGTTGGATAACGACCTCTTCATCTGAGCAGCTAACTTGGCTTTCATCCCATGCAGGAAGTGCTGGTGGAAGCGTTGCTTGGTCTATGTTGGCAATGATGTCATTGGCTGCTGCCCAAGCATAAACAACACACTCTAGCAGTGAGTTTGACGCCATACGGTTCGCCCCGTGCAGACCGGTATAGCTCACCTCACCAATAGCGTAAAGCTGTGATAGATCGGTTTGCCCTGTTTGATCAACCATAACGCCACCGCAGGTATAGTGTGCAGCGGGAACAACAGGGATCGGTTCTTTGGTCATATCGATGCCAAGATCGAGTAAACGCATATTAATTGTTGGGAAATGCTTTTCGATAAAATTAGCCGGCTTGTGGCTGATGTCGAGGTACATGCAGTCTGCACCTAAGCGTTTCATTTCGAAGTCAATCGCACGTGCTACAACATCACGTGGCGCAAGTTCTTCACGCTCATCAAAATCTGGCATAAAGCGCGAACCATCAGGACGACGCAAATAGGCACCTTCGCCACGCAGTGCTTCAGTTAGTAAGAAGTTACGCGCTTCAGGGTGGTACAAACAGGTCGGATGGAACTGGTTAAACTCTAGGTTCGCTACACGGCAGCCTGCGCGCCAAGCCATAGCAATACCATCACCAGAAGATACATCTGGATTTGACGTGTATTGATAGACTTTAGAAGCCCCGCCAGTAGCCAGAACAACAAACTTAGCCCTAACGGTTTCTACGTGCTCTTGATTGCGGTTCCAGATGTAGGCACCAACGATTTTTTTCTCGTCGCCACCCACTTTATCTTCGGTAATCAGATCGAGCGCATTATGGCGCTCTAAAACGGTAATATTAGGGTGATTATGAACATTGTCTTGCAGCGAAGTTTGCATCGCCATGCCTGTCGCATCAGCCGCATGCAGAATACGACGATGACTGTGTCCACCTTCGCGAGTCAAGTGATAGCGAGGTGCTTCATCAGTGTCGTTTTCTTCGCGATCGAATGGAACTCCGCCATCGATAAGCCATTGGACACATTCTTTGGCATTTTTAGCAATGAACTCGACAGTCTCTTGCTCACAGATGCCTGCGCCAGCAACTAAGGTATCTTGAACGTGAGATTCAATACTGTCCGACTCGTCGAAAACAGCGGCGATACCACCTTGCGCATAGTAAGTTGCCCCTTCGCTACGCGGACCTTTACTCAGTACGATAACTTTACCGTACTCTGCAACACGTAACGCTAAAGAGAGTCCAGCTGCGCCACTACCCACCACTAACACATCACATTGATGTTCACGGTTTGCGTTCATAAAACTTTTAAATTCCCGAGTTAATTTGTACCTGTGCCACTTTCATCCCGAAAAACCGTTTTGGTTTGGCACGGTAGCAGAGCGATCCCGCTCTAAAATATTTCAATGAATTGCAACGTTGACTCTGAAAACAAAAGAGTCAACTCACTATAGTACCACTGTGAGAGTGGCTTTGCATGAATGCAATTCTTCGTAAATAGCATTGCTTTTCTCTACCTTGATCCTCACAATCTGAGACAAGAAGTAGATTGGTGCTTCATTGCGCAAAAATAGTTTGAAGAATTTTTGAACTTATATTTATTTGCTAGGTCACAATAGTGCTCAAGTAAGCAGTGGTGTCAAGACTACATTTTGCATAATTAATGCTCATGTCTGAGAAGATAAGGGCGAATAACGATAGGAGTACCCGCTCGAATGAACGAGCAGCTGACCGATCAAGTATTAATTGAGCGAGTTCAGAATGGGGATAAGCAAGCATTCAATTTGTTGGTAACTAAGTACCAAAACAAAGTCTGCAACCTTATTTCTCGCTATGTGAATAATCCTGGTGATGTTCCCGATGTAGCGCAAGAAGCATTTATAAAGGCGTACCGAGCGATACCAAGCTTTCGTGGTGAAAGTGCCTTCTATACTTGGTTATATCGGATTGCCGTTAATACTGCAAAAAACCACCTTGTTGCCCAAGGGCGCAGACCGCCAGCACAAGATGTGGATACTGATGATGCTGAATATTACGAAACAGGAAGTGCATTAAAAGAAATTTCGAACCCTGAGAACTTAACGTTGTCCAATGAATTGAAACGTGTTGTTTTCAGTGCAATCGAAGCACTGCCTGATGATTTAAAAACCGCGATGACGTTGCGCGAGCTCGATGGCTTAAGCTACGAAGAAATAGCAGCGGTTATGGATTGCCCTGTAGGAACGGTACGTTCGCGTATCTTCCGTGCTCGTGAAGCGGTTGAGAAGAAAATCCAACCCCTTTTGCAACGCTAGACCAGTAACATTAATGGTGAAAATAATGGCTGACAAAGAGAAACTTTCAGCACTCATGGATGGAGAGTTGGTTGATAAAGCTCTAATTACTGAATTAGAGAAAGACCAAGATAGCCTACAGACTTGGCAAAATTACCATTTAATTGGTGATGTAATGCGAGGTGAAGCACCGGAAAAACCGGAGTGGAATATAGCTGAAAGCGTAGCGTTAGCGCTCGATAATGAACCTGCGCACTCTACGGTAACTCAGTTGGAAGAACACCGCTTGCAAGAGTCTCAACCGACGCCTTCGCAAGCACGCCGTCAACTACCCGCTTGGTTGAACCAATTTGGTCAAGTGGCGATGGCTGCCTGTGTTTCTTTAGCAGTAATTTTAGGTGTTCAGCAGTACGGCGGTTCAGACGCGACAACTTCACCTGAAACAGAAACATTACCTGTTCTCCAAACAATTCCATTTTCTGGTAGCGCAGAGCCCGTAAGCTTGACGCGCTCTTCGGTTGAACAACCAGCAAGTGAGATTAATGTTCAGGAGCAACGTCGCCGCATTAATGCGATGTTACAAGATTACGAATTACAACTACGCTTAAACAGTGAGAAAACCATTGAATATAGCGATAATCCTGAAACGGTAGTTGAATGAAAAAATTTCTGATCAGTGCGCTGACACTGTTCAGTTTGAATACACCAATAGCCTTTGCAGAAGACAACGCTGCAGAGGCTTTGTTGCATCAAATGAACGAGGCCAGTCAGCAACTTAGTTATGAACTGTCTTACATACTGATAAAGAAAAACAGTATTGAACCTCTGCTGTATCGTCATGCCAAAGCAGACGAACAACAGCTTGCCCATCTTGTCTATCTGAGTGGTCCAATACGTGAAGTGATTCGTCGTGGTGACGAAGTGAGCTATATTGAACCTGGTGTTGAGCCTTTTACCATTGAATCTGGCAATATGGTCGCGCCGACGATACCGCTACTCAACTCTGATGTAGGCCAACTAAGTGATTTCTATGATTTTATCCAAGTAGGTCGTGCTCGCGAAGCGGGCGCAGCTTGTCAGGTTCTGCGTGTCGTACCAAAAGATGGTCAGCGCTACTCTTACGTGCTTTGGGTAGATGAGAAGAGTAAACTGCCTTTACGTGCTGATCTTGTCGATCGTGACGGTGAGATCTTAGAGCAGTACAGAACGATCTCTTACAGCGTCAACGATCGAATCAGTCAGATTCTTGGTGGATTGAATCAGGTTAAATTGCCTGAAGTCCTTTCTCTGCCAAAGGGCCAGATTACCAATCCATTCTGGACAGTGGGTTGGATCCCAAATGGGTTCGAACCTAAAGAGCTTAATCGCTATCGTATGACCAATACAGAGCGCATGGTTGAGAGCCAAATGTACAGCGATGGACTGTTTAGTTTCTCGGTATATGTCTCAGACAGTGATAACTTGTCTCTCAAAGGGCAGCTTGTTCGTCAAGGTCGCCGTACCTTACACAGCTTCGTCCGTGGAGACAGAGAGATTTCTGTGATTGGTGATATTCCGCCAGCAACCGCAAAGCGTATCGCTCAGTCTGTCACTTTTAATACTAGTGAGAGTGCCACACAATGATGACTGCATTAGCCACAGTATCGAGTGTTAAGCCTGTTGCTTCAGGCTTTGACGTTGAGCTGAGCTGCGAACAACAAACCAGTTGTAGCAGTTGCTCATCACAAAAGAGCTGTGGTACTGGCATTGTATCTAAAGCGGTAGGTAACAAATCTTTGCACTGGCATTTGATTACCCAAAAGCTAGTTAAAACAGGACAAGTTGTCGAAATTGGTCTGCCAGAAAAGAGCTTACTGCAATCTGCCGCTGTGGTTTATTTGGTGCCTTTATTTGCCATGATAGTGGGCGCATTGGTGGCCCAGTGGTGGTTGGCACCTCTCCTTTCGCTAGGTGAAGGGCTGGTTATTTTGTTCTCTGCGTTAGCAACCACAGCTGGCATTTTCCTCGCAAAACGATTATCTGCGAAATTAGAGCAGCAATCTTCGCAACAAGTCATACTATTAAGGGTGTTGGGCGAACCAATTAGCTAGTGCGAAGTGGCTAGAAATTGGGTAGAATCTGCCAACTTGATTGAAATGCCGTCGCTACTTTTGAATTGAATCAATGGTTAGAGCGGCTTTCTTGTCCTTATTTTAAAGAGTTTAGTCACACCAAATCATGAAGCACATTCGTAACTTTTCGATTATCGCCCACATCGACCATGGTAAGTCGACCCTATCAGACCGTTTGATCCAAGTATGTGGTGGATTGAGCGACCGTGAAATGGCCGCACAGGTTCTGGACTCCATGGATCTAGAGCGTGAGCGTGGTATCACCATTAAATCTCAGAGTGTGACTCTAAACTACACCGCTAAAGATGGTGAAACATACCAGCTTAACTTCATCGATACCCCAGGACACGTTGACTTCGCCTATGAAGTATCACGTTCTCTCGCAGCTTGTGAAGGTGCACTACTGGTGGTTGATGCAGGCCAAGGTGTAGAAGCGCAAACTCTTGCTAACTGTTATACCGCGATCGAAATGGACCTAGAGGTAGTGCCAATCTTAAACAAGATTGACCTTCCTGCAGCCGATCCAGAGCGCGTCGCAGAAGAGATCGAAGAAATCGTTGGTATCGACGCGATGGAAGCGACTCGTTGTAGTGCGAAAACCGGTATCGGTGTTGATGATGTTCTAGAGAACATTGTATCCGCGATTCCTGCACCAGAAGGTGATCCAGAAGCGCCACTACAAGCACTGATTATTGACTCTTGGTTCGATAACTACCTCGGTGTTGTTTCATTGGTTCGTATCAAAAACGGCGAACTGAAGAAGAACGACAAGATCAAGGTAATGAGCACAGGTCAGGTTTGGGGTGTTGACCGTCTTGGTATCTTCACACCTAAGCAAGTTGATACTGAAATTCTACGTACAGGTGAAGTAGGTTGGGTTGTTTGTGGTATCAAAGACATCCTAGGCGCACCAGTAGGTGATACGCTAACACTGGCGAAACATGGCTGTGAAGAAGCGCTACCAGGCTTTAAGAAAGTGAAACCACAGGTTTATGCTGGCCTATTCCCAGTATCATCTGATGATTACGAGAACTTCCGTGATGCGCTTGGTAAGCTTAGCCTTAACGATGCTTCTCTGTTCTATGAGCCAGAGAACTCAGCCGCTCTGGGCTTTGGTTTCCGTTGTGGCTTCCTTGGCATGCTACACATGGAGATCATCCAAGAGCGTCTAGAGCGTGAATACGATCTAGATCTGATCACAACGGCGCCAACGGTAGTTTACGAAGTCGAAGAAACAAACGGCAACTTACTTTATGTTGATAGCCCAGCGAAGCTTCCTGCGGTTAACGACATTGAAGAAATTCGCGAACCAATTGCTCGTTGTAACATTCTTGTTCCTTCTGAGTACTTGGGCAATGTAATCACGCTTTGTGTTGAAAAGCGTGGTGTTCAGGTTGATATGGTTTACCACGGTAATCAAGTTGCGGTGACTTACGATATTCCGATGGCTGAAGTGGTTCTCGACTTCTTTGACCGTCTAAAATCAACCTCTCGCGGTTATGCATCGCTAGATTACAACTTCCAACGTTTTGAAGCATCGAACATGGTTCGAGTTGATGTTCTACTAAACGGTGACACGGTTGATGCGCTTGCAATGATCACTCATAAAGATCAATCGCAAACTCGTGGTCGTCAGCTAGTAGAGAAGATGAAAGAGTTCATCCCTCGTCAAATGTTTGATATCGCGATTCAGGCCGCGATTGGTAACCACATCATTGCACGCTCAACAGTTAAGCAGTTACGTAAGAACGTAATCGCGAAGTGTTACGGTGGTGACGTGAGCCGTAAGAAGAAGCTACTGAAGAAGCAGAAAGAAGGTAAGAAACGTATGAAGCAGATCGGTAACGTAGAGTTGCCTCAAGAAGCGTTCTTAGCCATCTTACATGTAGGCAAAGATTAATTTGTTGGGTCACTACGCTCAATAAGGTAACTAAATAAGTGAAAGGGTTTCGGCTCTTTCACTTTCGTATTTTTGAGATAAGGGAAGTCAATGGCGAATACATTTTCACTCATCCTAGTGATCGTTACCTTGGTAACGGGTGTTGTCTGGGTTCTAGAAAAGCTGGTTTTTGCTAAAAAGCGTCAAGAAAAACTGGCTGAAGTTGAAGCTCAAACAAATGGCTTAGATGCCGCAGTACTAGAAAAAGTGAAGACGCAACCATGGTGGATTGAAAATAGTGTTTCTATTTTTCCAGTGATTGCCGCAGTACTTGTTCTACGTTCATTCATCTATGAACCATTTCAGATCCCATCGGGCTCTATGATGCCAACGCTATTGGTTGGTGACTTCATCCTTGTTGAAAAGTATGCCTATGGCTTGAAAGATCCGGTATGGCGCACTCAGCTAGTCGAAACTGGTAAGCCAGAGCGCGGTGATATTGTGGTATTTAAGTATCCGCCGCAGCCAAGCATTGATTACATTAAACGTGTAGTCGGTCTTCCAGGCGATACTGTGCGTTACAACAGCAAAAAAGAAATCTGCATTCAGTCTCAAGGCGATACCAGTTGTAAGCCAGTGAAACTATCAAATGTAGAAGAGAGCCAGTTCATTCAAAATGGCATCCCACTGATTCAGTTGGATGAACAATTGAGTGAACAAGGTCACCAAATTTTGGTTAACCCACTACGTCGCGATCGCGTTGAACTTTATCAACCACGTAACGGCGTTAATGAGTGGGTGGTACCTGAAGGCCAGTACTTTGTGATGGGTGATAACCGTGACAACAGTGCTGACAGCCGCTACTGGGGCTTTGTTCCAGAAGCAAACCTAGTGGGTAAGGCGGTAGGTATCTGGATCAGCTTTGAATTTGAGCGTGGTGCAGATAGCGTTTTACCTTCTTGGATTCCAACTGGTGTACGATTTAACCGCATCGGTGGTATTAACTAAATTTTCGTCATAGTTGTTACCACAGCGTTGTTGACTGCATAAATCCACCGGAACGCCGGCCGCCCTATTCACATAGAGCCCCTATGCTCATAGGGTTGGATTTATTTGTCGCCTAGCTGTGAAATCAACTATCTAGAAAATTGTAATTAAATTATTGAGAGAGCATGAATTCTCCTACTGCAAAACTAGAGAAAAAACTCGGCTATCAATTTAACGATGCTGAGCTAATCAGTTTAGCGCTGACTCACCGCAGTGCTAATGGAAAACACAACGAGCGTCTTGAGTTTCTGGGCGATTCAATTTTAAGTTTTGTCATTGCTGATGATCTTTATCACCGTTTCCCTAAAGTGAACGAAGGGGACATGAGCCGCATGCGTGCCACATTAGTACGTGGGAATACACTGGCGGAACTAGGTCGTGAATTCGAACTAGGAGATCACTTAAAATTAGGTCCAGGTGAATTAAAAAGTGGCGGTTTCCGTCGTGATTCAATTCTTGCCGATGCTGTGGAAGCAATTATTGGTGCCATCTACCTTGATAGCGACATCGAAGTAGTGCGCGGCATTATTTTAAGCTGGTACAAAACGCGTCTTGATGCTATCAAGCCGGGTGTTTCACAAAAAGACCCGAAAACGCGTCTTCAAGAGTTCCTTCAAGGGCGAAGAAAACCGCTACCTGCTTATACAGTGACTAATATTAAAGGTGAAGCACATAACCAAGAGTTTACGGTTTCGTGTGAAGTGGCAGGTATTGGACAACCTGTTATTGGTAAAGGCACCAGCCGCCGCAAGGCAGAACAAGCGGCTGCTGAATTAGCACTAGAGCAATTGACCAATGACTGATTCAACTGACAACAACGAATTTGATATCGATGCGTTTTTCTCATCGAGCGACGAGCAAGCAAGTTCGCCAGAAAACCAACACTGTGGTTTTGTGGCGATCGTTGGTCGTCCGAACGTAGGTAAATCAACGCTTCTTAACCGTATCCTTGGCCAGAAGATTTCGATTACTTCTCGTAAACCTCAAACAACTCGTCACCGTATTATGGGTGTTGATACGGAAGGGGATTACCAAGCGATTTTTGTTGATACTCCAGGCCTGCACATTGAAGAGAAACGTGCCATTAACCGCTTGATGAACCGTGCGGCTAACTCATCACTCAGTGATGTAAACCTTGTATTCTTCCTAGTGGACGGTACGCATTGGACTGCTGATGATGAAATGGTTCTGACTAAGCTGCAGAAGTCCAACTTCCCTGTCGTACTTTGTGTCAATAAGGTCGATGTTGTTCAAGACCGCAACGAAGTTATGATGCACATGCAAGAGATGTCGAGCAAAATGGACTTTGTTGATGTTGTACCTATCTCGGCTAAACACGGCAAGAACATTGACGTTTTGCGTAAGCATGTACGTGAGCATCTACCTAAAGCGACGCACCACTTCCCTGAAGAGTACGTCACTGACCGTTCTCAGCGCTTTATGGCTTCAGAGATTGTGCGTGAAAAGCTGATGCGCTTTACTGGCGAAGAGCTGCCTTACTCTGTGACGGTTGAAATCGAGCGTTTCGATTACAACCCAGAGACTGACGGCTTTCACATCAATGCCCTAATTTTGGTTGAGCGTCTTGGCCAGAAGAAGATGGTGATTGGTAAGGGCGGCGAGAAGATCAAAACGATTGGTCGTGAAGCACGCCTAGATATGGAAGAACTGTTTGGCCGTAAGGTTTACCTAGAGACTTGGGTAAAAGTGAAATCAGGTTGGGCGGATGACGAGCGAGCACTACGCTCTCTAGGCTACATTGACGATCTATAAGTCGTGCGAGGCTAAAGGCTTCGCTCCGAAAATGACGAAATAAGGAGCCATCTGGCTCCTTATTTTTTATTATAACGATTCATATTGGTTTAATAATTCTCTGGCAGATTTTATGTCCTCTGAAGGTTTACAGCGCTGCTTTGTGTTACACCGCCGCCCTTACAGCGAATCGAGCTTAATTCTCGATGTATTTAGTGAGGAGTATGGACGGGTGACTTTGATGTCAAAGGGGGCTCGTAGCAAACGCTCGAACCTTAAAGGCGCGTTGCAACCTTTTACCCCGTTGTTACTTAAATGGTCAGGGAATGGTTCAATGAAAACCTTGCGCCAAGCCGAGCCAATAAGTCTTGGGCTACCTCTAACAGGCATCAACCTCTACTCAGGTATGTATGTGAATGAGCTAGTTGGGCGAGTACTGATGGCAGAAGTGGCCATGCCAGCGCTATTTCATGATTACCTACATGCTTTGACGGAGCTGGCACAGTGTGAAAACCCTGAACCCGCCCTGAGACGGTTTGAACTCGCACTGCTATCTGCGATGGGCTATGGCGTTGATTTCATGCACTGTGCTGGGACGGGAGAACCAGTAGAAGCCAACATGACTTATCGCTACCGCGAGCAAAAAGGCTTTATCGCTTCTGTGCGCAAGGACAACCTCACTTTCTATGGCAGTGAACTGATTGCAATCAGTGAACGTAGATTTACCACAAAAGAACAACTTAAAGCGGCAAAACGCTTTACACGTATAGCATTAAAGCCGTATCTTGGCGGCAAACCATTAAAAAGCAGGGAACTCTTTCTTAGCATGGTTCCCAAACGGAGTATTGGAAAATGAGCTCAATCTACCTAGGTGTAAATATCGACCACATTGCAACGCTACGTAATGCACGTGGTACTAAGTATCCGGATCCTGTTCATGCTGCTGAAATTGCAGAGCGTGCAGGTGCGGATGGTATTACGATCCACCTGCGTGAAGACCGCCGTCATATTGTAGATCGTGATGTTCGTATTTTGCGTGAAACGCTACAAACACGTATGAATCTTGAGATGGCAGTGACTGATGAAATGGTTGAGATTGCTCTAAAGACCAAGCCTGAATACGTATGTCTTGTGCCTGAAAAACGTGAAGAGCTAACGACAGAAGGTGGTTTGGATGTCGCAGGGCATCTTGAGAAAGTAAAAGCGGCAACTCAAACACTCACTGAAGCGGGCATTAAAGTATCTCTGTTCATTGATGCAGACCGCGAGCAAATTGATGCAGCAAAAGCGTGCGGTGCACCGTTTATTGAACTGCACACAGGTCACTATGCCGATGCGGAAACTGAAGAAGATCAGCAAGATGAGCTGAAGAAGATCGCTGCAGGAGCAAGCTACGCTGATGATTTAGGTATCACAGTAAATGCAGGACACGGCTTGACTTACCACAATGTGGCGCCAATTGCGGCTATTCCGGAAATATTTGAGCTTAACATCGGTCACTCGATTATTGGCCGAGCGGTGTTCGACGGTTTACACAAAGCGGTTGCGGACATGAAAGCCATCATGGTTGAAGCGCGTCGCTAAACATGGCAATTGTAGGTCTAGGAACAGACATCGCTGAGATTGAACGAGTTGAAAAGGCTCTGGATCGAAGTGGTGAGCCATTTGCTAAGCGTATCTTGACTCAAACTGAATTAGAGAAGTTTTCAGCGCTTAAGCAGCAAGGAAGGTTTCTTGCAAAACGCTTTGCCGCGAAAGAGGCGGCATCGAAAGCGCTTGGCACTGGGATTGCGTTGGGCGTGAGTTTCCACGACTTTGAAATAACCAACGACGAGTTGGGAAAACCAGTGTTAAACCTTACAGGTAAGGCTCTGAAAATTGCTACACAAAAACAGGTGGAGCATATCCACCTTTCTATTTCCGATGAGCGACACTACGCAGTCGCAACGGTTATTCTAGAGAGTTAAAGTTTAGCTCTCTAGCTCTCCAAATAGGGCTGAGCGCTCGCAACCACTTTCTCCATCTCATCTTGCAGTTCGAATAACTCAGGCTCTATATCCTCAATTGCAGCACCTGAACGAAGAGTTTGTTCTATCGTTGCGCAGACATTTTTCAAGCGCGGAACTCCGCAATAAGAGCTGCTGCCATGTAGCTTGTGTACGTGATGAATGAGCTGTTCGGTATCGAAATGATCATCTTCAAGAGCGCCTTCGACAATCGCGTTTACTTCAGGTATATAATCGACCAACATCTTGAGCATATCACGTGCTAAATCTTCTTTATTGGCGGACTGCTTAAGTGCGGCCTGCCAATCAATGATCATATTGCTGTGTTCAACTTGAGTTGCTTCTTCCGCTTGAGCTTCGATAGTCACAGGGCTTGAAGTAATATCGAGCTTCTCCAGCTCTTGCTCGCTGGTGTGCGGGTTCCAATGCATCAAGACTTGTTGCAGCACGTGCTCTTCGATTGGTTTGGTGAGGTAATCATCCATACCTGCCTGAAGTAAGCGGTCGCGTTCACCGCTCATCGCATGGGCAGTTACTGCTATGACCGGCGTATTCGCGTTGAGCTCAGTTTGTTTGATCTTGCCACACGCGGTCACACCGTCCATATGCGGCATTTGGATGTCCATTAAGATGATATCAAAGTGTTGAACTTCTGCTTGCTTGACCGCATCGACACCATTAGTGCAAGTAATCACACTTTCCACTCGCTCTTGGAGTAGGGCGCTGATCAGTTTCAAGTTAGCTGGGTTATCGTCAACTGCCATCACTCGAAGTGGTAATGTTTCGCGGTTTTCTTGTGGGCTTTCAAGCAGAGGAATACTCTCTTGATTTGCCGCTAGGGTTTGCAGAAGTTTTCGACGCGATAGCGGCTTGGTAATACAGTGAATATGGTATTTCTGAATCAGATGATCTGACAGTGCAAGCGTAGTACTCGGTGTGCCCACGACCACATGAGGTGCGCAGCGCATGGCTTGCTCAACCATCAATTGAACTGATGTTGTGTCGTTATCTTTACTTGGTGAAAGGTTGAGTAGCACATAGTCAAAGCTTTCTGCTTCCTCTGGTAAAGATGAGCGATAGGTCACTACCAAGCCCTCTTGTACCAAGGTTTGCTGAATTACCGACGCCGCTTGCATATTTGGCTCGACTAACAGCAAGGTGCGTTGGCGGAGCACTTGGGTTTCAATCAGGTCGCTGACCGGCATATCTGTAGAAGAGAGTCGCAGCGTAAACCAGAACGTCGAACCTTGGTGCAATCGGCTTGTTAGGCTGATTTCTCCACCCATTTGGCTGACTAGTTTTTGGGTGATAACAAGGCCTAATCCTGTACCGCCATAACGTCTTGAAATACTAGCGTCAGCTTGGCTAAAGGCTTGGAATAGCTGCGATTGCTGGCGTTCGGAAATACCGATACCTGTATCGCGCACCATAAATTGAAGTTCAACCGAGTCGTCTCTTTGTGAGCGAAGCTCGACACTAATATCGATATTGCCGCGTTCAGTAAATTTAATCGAGTTACCGACAAGGTTAGTCAGAACTTGTTGAATACGTAGTGGGTCACCAACCAGTCCGGTTGGGATCTTAGGATCAACTTTCAGTGTCAGTTCGAGCCCTTTTTCGTGGGCGCTGGTGGCTTGCAAGCTAACCACTTCTTCAAGCGAGCCTTGGAAATCAAATGGGATGTTTTCCAGAGCCAGTTTACCCGCCTCAAGCTTCGAAAAGTCGAGAATATCATTGATGATATTGAGTAGGTTATTGGCCGATTTCTCGATCGTTTGTAGGTAGTCCGTTTGGCTATTAGTCAAGGTCGTTTTCAGCATTTGACGAGTGAACCCAATCACACCGTTAAGTGGCGTGCGTAGCTCATGGGACATGTTAGCTAAGAACTCTGATTTAACCCGCGCCGCCTCTTGAGCGCGTTTTTTTGCGATATCTAGCTCGACGTTTTGAATTTCCAACTGCTCTAAGGTTTCTCGCAAATCAGAAGTCGCTTGGTCAATACTGTGCTGCATTTCCACATGGTACTCTGATAGCGACACTGCCATCGCGTTGATACCGTTTTTCAGCGAGTCTAGCTCGCCGTGCATCTTGCCTTCGATACGTACATCAAGGTGACCACGACGAATCCGGTCAACCATGTTTTTCATATGCGAAATTGGTCGTGTCACGTCATACATCAAGCGATAAGCAAAGACGGCAGATAAACCTAAGCCAATCAACAAGACTAAAAACGCAGAGAAAATTTCTTGATACTGTTGTAAACGCAGCGAGGATAAGTCGAGCTCAATAGCCACATAGCCGAGAGCTGGGTTGGCGTTTGGCCCTTTCATCGTCGCGACAAGCCCTGATTCAGCAATGACAGGGGCGCGAAGAATGAGAGTGTTTTCTTGTAAATCTGAACTGACTAACAACGGAATAGGCGCATTGCGCGGAAACGTCAGTAATTCAAAGTTTGGATGGAAGTTAGAAGTAACAAACAGTTCGTGGTTGTAGTCAAACACCGCGATACTGCGGACAAATTTAGAATTCTTACGATGGGCGTAGCTGATGATGCGGCGTACCGATTCGCGGCTGTTATTCTTTAATCCATCTTCACTGGCGATCGCCAGCGGTTCGATAATACTTAATCCTGAATTGATAACCTGCTTTTCTAAGTCGTGATAGCGATTGAAAGAGAAAAAAGCACTCAGAAGCAGTCCGATAATTAACGTCGGCGCTAAGGTAAGAGTAATAACGCGGGCGCGTAAGCCATATCTTGTCATTATTGTCTAAACATCGTGGTGTGGATATGGGAAAATAACTTCCAAAATAAAAGAAGCCGTCGAATCGATAACCTTAGCTTGGGATAAGAAAGTCATAGAGATTTTCTTCCGTGAGCCCATGTTCTTACAGGCTAGTACGATAATTTTAGATGCATAACGAGGAAAAATCACAAGCCAATAGCTGGTCTATTGCGGTGATTTTGACAAAGTTAGGCGCTAAAAGGAGCGTGCTAGCAGGCTTAGGTTATTCCAAGCTAAGGTTACTAAGCATAATCAACTCAGTCGGCTCAGACAATGATTCAAGCGTAAAAGCTTGGGACACAAGCAGCAATTCGAGCAATAGGCCGTAAGGTCATAAATAGTAGGCACAAAGCATGGCGCGTTTTTTCCAACCAAAGAAGAAAACTCAACTGAATACCAAACACCAATCGCTGACGATTGAAAAGTTGGATCATCACGGCGCAGGTATGGCCTACCAGAATAAAAAGCCCATTTTTATAGAAGGTGCTTTGCCCGGTGAACAAGTTCTTGCTCAGCTGACAGAAAGTAAGAGCAAGTTTGCCCGTGCCAAATTAATTAAGATTCAAAAAGCTAGCGAACAACGCATAGCGCCATTTTGCCAACATTACGCAGAGTGTGGCGGTTGTAATATGCAGCATTTATCTGTAGAGGCGCAGCAAGAGTACAAGCAGCAAACACTGAGTCAGTTGATGAGTAAATTTGCTGGGCAAAGCGTCGCACTAAGCGCGCCTGTTGTGGGAGATGAGCGTGGTTATCGCCGCCGTGCCCGCGTTAGCATCAAGCTGAACAAGAAAACTCGTCAGCTTGAGTTTGGCTTTCGCAAGAAACAAAGCAAAGACATTGTTACTGTGACCCATTGTCCCGTTTTAGATACCGAGCTGGATAATTTATTAGCGCCACTTTATGACCTGCTCAGTGGTTTCTCCAACCAAGAGAACCTTGGTCATGTGGAGCTAGTTAAAGGCGACAATACTAAAGTGATTGTTCTGCGCCATCTAAAAGCTCTCAAAGAGAGTGAGCAAAAACTGCTGGAGCAGTTCGCGGTAGAGAATCAGGCAAGCTTATATTTGATGCCGGAAAGCGATCAGCTTAATCGAGTGGTGGGGGAGTCGGCTCACTATCTAGAAGCGGGTGTGACAATACCGTTTGAGCCAAATAATTTTATTCAAGTTAACCAGAACGTTAATCAAGCCATGGTTGAGCAAGCGTTGATTTGGCTTGAGTTGAGTGAGCAAGACAGAGTATTAGATCTGTTTTGTGGTTTGGGTAATTTTAGTTTGCCAATGGCAAAACAAGTGGCAAGTGTTGTCGGGGTAGAAGGCGTTGATGTCATGGTTGAAAAAGCCACCAACAATGCCCAAGTTAACGGTATCAATAACACCGCTTTCTATCAGGCCAATTTGGAACAAGATGTGTCTGGTCAGCCCTGGGCAGCAGAAAAGTTTGATAAAATACTGCTTGATCCAGCAAGAGCAGGGGCAAGCGGTATCATCGAACAGATTTCCGTTTTGGGTGCGAGTCGAGTGGTATATGTGTCGTGTAATCCAGCGACGCTTGCCAGAGACTCTCAAAGCTTGCTTAACCAAGGCTACAAATTACAAAAATTAGGTATGCTCGATATGTTTCCGCATACAAGCCATTTAGAATCTATGGCGCTCTTTGTAAAGGATTAAAACGAACTTCCCTACTAGTCGGTAGTCTGAACATGGGCAGTTCGAAAATAGAAAAATAACAGGACGAAAACAATGGTTGCGGTAAGAAGCGCACATTTAAATCAAGACGAACAGTTTGAGCTAGATAAGTGGATTTCTAGCTTAGGGCAAGACCCTAAAGTGGCTAAGCGCTTAAAAGAAGTTTACCTCCAAGGGGAGGCGGTTTTACAAGATAACGATCAAGGTCAGTTACTTTTGTGGCGTGGGCGTGAAATGATCGAAATCCTTATCACTCTGTCGATGGATAAAGCGACCCTTGTCGCTGCATTGTTGTTTCCGCTGGTGTCGAGCGGCGCGTATAGCCGAGAGCAGTTCGAAGAAGATTTCGGTAAAGAGACCATTAAGCTGATTGATGGTGTTGAAGAGATGGCCGCACTTGGTCAACTGAACGTGACCCTTGAAGGCAGTGCTGCCTCGTCTCAGGTCGACAACGTACGTCGCATGCTACTTGCGATGGTGGATGATTTCCGCTGCGTCGTTATCAAACTTGCCGAGCGCATCTGTAACCTGATTGAAGTGAAGAAAGCGCCAGATGAGGTACGCCGAGCAGCTGCTCAAGAGTGTACCAACATCTATGCACCTTTAGCGAACCGCCTTGGTATCGGTCAGTTAAAGTGGGAAATCGAAGATTACGCTTTTCGTTACCAACAACCTGATACCTACAAACAGATCGCTAAGCAGCTGTCTGAGCGTCGCATTGTCCGAGAGCAGTACATCAAAGACTTTGTCGATGACCTGACATCTGAAATGAAAGGCTCTTCTATTAATGCTGAAGTAAGTGGGCGTCCTAAGCACATCTACAGCATCTGGCGCAAAATGCAAAAGAAAGGCCTCGCGTTTGATGAGCTATTCGATGTACGAGCGGTTCGCATTATCGCCGACAAACTGCAAGATTGTTACGCGGCACTCGGGACTGTGCATACCAAGTATAAGCACCTGCCGAGTGAATTTGATGACTACGTGGCTAACCCTAAACCTAACGGTTACCAGTCAATTCATACCGTGATTCTTGGCCCAGAAGGCAAGACGATTGAGATTCAGATTCGTACTAAAGACATGCACGAAGATTCTGAGTTAGGTGTTGCTGCGCACTGGAAATACAAAGAAGGTGGCGGTGGCCGCAGTGGTTACGACGAGAAAATCACTTGGCTGCGTAAGCTACTGGATTGGCAAGAAGAGATGTCTGACTCGGGTGAAATGCTTGATGAACTACGTAGTCAGGTGTTTGATGATCGTGTGTATGCCTTTACCCCGCGTGGCGATGTGGTCGACCTACCAATGGGAGCGACACCACTCGATTTTGCTTACCACATTCACTCTGAAGTCGGTCATCGCTGTATTGGTGCCAAGGTCGCTGGGCGTATTGTTCCATTTACCCACAAACTGGCAATGGGTGATCAAGTTGAGATCATCACCTCTAAAGAGCCCAATCCATCTCGTGACTGGTTGAATCCTTCGATGGGCTTTGTGACTTCAGGTCGAGCACGCGCGAAAATCAACGCGTGGTTCCGTAAACAAAGCCGCGAGAAAAACGTCGAAGCTGGGCGCGATATTCTCGAAGTAGAATTGCAGAAAATTGGTGCAACTTTAAAAGACGCCGAGCAGTATGCGTTGAAGCGCTTTAATGTCAACAGTACTGATGAGCTGTACGTTGGCATCGGAAGTGGTGATTTACGTATCAACCAAGTGATCAACCACATCAATGCCTTGGTCAATAAGCCAACCGCAGAAGAAGAAGATCAGCAAGCCCTAGAGAAGCTTCAAGAGGCAGAAAGCAAAGCTCCAGCGCAAAGTCGTCCGAAGAAAGATGCCGTTGTGGTGGAAGGGGTCGATAACTTAATGACCCACCTTGCTCGTTGTTGTCAGCCGATCCCAGGTGATGAGATCGCAGGTTACATCACGCAAGGTCGCGGTATTTCAGTACACCGAGCAGACTGTGAGCAGCTTGAAGAACTGCGCCACCACGCACCAGAGCGTATTATCGACACGGTGTGGGGCAGTGGCTTTGTTGGCTCTTACATCTTAACCGTTCGCGTTGAAGCGATGGAACGCGGTGGGCTGCTTAAAGACATCACGACTTTGTTTGCTAACGAGAAGATCAAAGTGACCAGTATGAAGAGTCGCGTTGATTATCGTACTCAAATGTCGATCATGGACTTTGACTTGGAAGTGACCAACGTTGAGATTCTGCAGCGCGTTTCTAAACGAGTTGAGCAGATTAAAGATGTTATGTCGGTCAAGCGCCTAGGCTAATTTTTACGTTGTATTTGGCTTTCTAGCGGCGTTAGTTGCACTTATATCGCTCCATCACATAGGCAAGCTATGCTCAGGAGTCTCATAAGTTTACTGCCTTGCTAGAATAACCAACTACTTAGTAAAAAAACAAACATCGTCATTCCCTATAGAGAGGGACGAACGTGATAGGGAATCTCTTCAAGTGATTAGATACTCCCAACTTGTTCAGTTTCATTCGTGAGGATGACAGATAAAAATGAAAGGTGAGTGGTTTGTACTGCTCACCTTTTTATTTGAATGAAAGTTCTTTAGACAGAAGATTTAAAGGAAGAAGGAATATGAGTCACCCGATTGAACAGTTAGAACAGATTATGGCGCAGCTTCGTGACCCAGAAAGTGGTTGTCCTTGGGATCTAAAACAAAGTTTCGACACTATTGTTCCTCACACCATTGAAGAGACCTATGAAGTTGTTGATGCGATTCAAAATCGCGATTGGTCAAACCTAAAAGAAGAGCTTGGGGATCTGCTCTTTCAAGTTATCTTCTACAGTCAACTGGCTAAAGAGCAGCAGCTGTTTGATTTCTCGGAAGTGGTTGAAACCGTCAATGAGAAGCTGACTCGTCGTCATCCGCATGTTTTCTCTGATGTCGAGTTTGAGTCAGATGAGCAGATCAATGCCAACTGGGAAGCAGAAAAAGCAAAAGAAAAAGCTCAAGTAGGCAAAAAAGAACAAAGTATTCTAGACTCAATACCAAATTCTCTACCTGCGTTATCTCGTGCCACAAAGATGCAAAAGAAATGCGCTAAATATGGGTTTGATTGGGACTCGCTTGGCCCGGTAGTCGGTAAGGTTCAGGAAGAGATTGAAGAGGTAATGGAAGAGGCACTGCAAGTCGCTCCTGATGAAGAAAAAATTGAACTTGAGCTCGGAGACCTGCTGTTTGCAACGGTCAACTTATCGCGTCATTTAGGAAAAGACCCAGAGGTCGCGCTGAGTAAAGCCAACCGAAAGTTTGCTAAACGATTTAAAGGTGTCGAAGCCATGGTCGCAGAGCAAGGCAAACAGCTAACAGATTACGATTTAGATCAGTTAGATGCGTTTTGGGACAGAGTAAAAGCGCTAGAAGTAGATAAAGGTAGTGGCAACTAATCCGTTACTCGAATTTGATTTGAAGCAAAAAATAAAAAATTGCAGTGTGATAGATTTCACGTTGTGGCGGTTAAGGGCTTCTGGTATATTTATATCCCGTCCAGAAGAAATCCATTTTCCCTCATTCAACCAATTTCAGGTTAAACATGACGACAAATTACATTTTTGTTACTGGCGGGGTTGTATCCTCTCTAGGTAAAGGTATTGCAGCAGCATCGCTTGCAGCTATTTTAGAAGCTCGTGGTCTTAAAGTGACTATGATGAAGCTTGACCCTTACATCAACGTTGATCCAGGCACGATGAGCCCGACTCAACACGGTGAGGTGTTCGTCACTGAAGATGGCGCTGAAACTGACCTAGACCTTGGTCACTACGAGCGTTTCATCCGCACCAAAATGACTAAGCGTAACAACTTCACTGCAGGTCGTGTTTACTCAGACGTTCTAGCTAAAGAGCGTCGTGGTGATTACCTAGGTGCAACGATTCAGGTTATCCCTCACATCACTAACTCTATCAAAGACCGCGTAATCGCAGGTTCTGAAGGTCATGATGTTGCTATCGTTGAAGTGGGCGGTACGGTAGGTGATATCGAATCTCTGCCATTTATGGAAGCCATTCGTCAGCTAGCAGTAGAGCTAGGCCGTGAACGCGCAATGTTCATGCACCTAACACTGGTTCCTTACCTAGCAGCAGCGGGCGAAGTGAAAACTAAACCGACTCAGCACTCTGTAAAAGAGCTGCTTTCTATCGGTATCCAGCCAGATATTCTTGTTTGTCGCTCTGATCGCATGATCCCAGCGAATGAACGTAAGAAGATCGCTCTTTTCTGTAACGTACAAGAAAAAGCGGTTATCTCTATGAAGGACGTAGATTCAATCTACAAGATCCCTCAACTAATCAAATCTCAAGGTTTAGACGACCTAGTATGTTCTCGTTTCGGCATTACTGCTCCTGAAGCAGATCTGTCAGAATGGGAACAGGTAATCTACGAAGAAGCGAACCCAACGGGTGAAGTGACTATCGGTATGGTTGGTAAGTACATCGAACTACCAGATGCTTACAAATCAGTAAACGAAGCACTTAAGCACGCAGGTCTTAAGAATCGTCTAAGCGTTAAGATTAAGTACGTTGATTCACAAGATGTAGAAAGCAAAGGTAATGAAGCGCTAGAAGGTCTAGACGCTATCTTAGTACCAGGTGGCTTCGGTGACCGTGGCGTAGAAGGTAAGATCCTTGCGGCTAAATACGCTCGTGAAAACAAAGTACCTTACCTAGGTATTTGTCTAGGTATGCAAGTGGCACTGATCGAATACGCGCGTAACGTTGCGGGTATGGAAGGTGCACACTCAACAGAATTTAACAAAGAGACTAAATACCCTGTAGTTGGTCTGATTACTGAGTGGGTAGACGGCGATGGTAACGTTGAAGAGCGTACTGAGAAGTCTGACCTAGGCGGTACAATGCGTCTTGGTTCACAGCTATGTCACCTTGAGAAAGGGACGAAAGCGCGTGAACTATACGGTAGCGCGACAATCCACGAACGTCACCGTCACCGTTACGAAGTGAACAACAACCTACGTCCACAGATTGAAAAAGCAGGCCTGAAAGTTTCTGGTCTATCTGCTGACAAGAAACTGGTTGAAGTAATTGAGAACCCAGCTCACCCATGGTTTGTAGCGGCTCAATTCCACCCAGAGTTCACTTCAACACCTCGCGACGGTCACCCACTGTTTGCAGGTTTCGTGAAAGCGGCTGGTGAATACCAACGCGACGAATTAGAGAAGTAAAGGATACGGGCAGTAGCGTTAGTAGTGCTGCTGCCCTTAATTTTGACATTATATATTCAACGAGAAGGAAACATTCAATGTCTAAGATCGTTAAAGTTCTAGGTCGTGAAATCATCGATTCACGTGGTAACCCAACTGTAGAAGCTGAAGTACACCTAGAAGGCGGTTTCGTAGGTATGGCTGCTGCTCCATCTGGCGCATCAACTGGTTCACGTGAAGCTCTTGAGCTACGTGACGGCGACAAAGCTCGTTTCCTAGGTAAAGGTGTTCTTAAAGCTGTTGAAGCTGTAAACGGCGAAATCGCTGAAGCTCTAGTTGGTAAAGACGCTAAAGACCAAGCTGCAATCGACGCAGTTATGATCGAGCTAGACGGTACTGAAAACAAATCTAAGTTTGGTGCTAACGCAATCCTAGCTGTTTCTCTAGCTAACGCTAAAGCTGCTGCAGCGGCTAAAGGCATGCCTCTATACGAGCACATTGCAGAACTAAACGGTACTGCAGGTCAGTTCTCTATGCCTCTACCAATGATGAACATCATCAACGGTGGTGAGCACGCAGACAACAACGTTGACATCCAAGAGTTCATGATCCAACCAGTTGGTGCTAAGACTCTTAAAGAAGGTCTACGTATCGGTGCTGAAGTATTCCACAACCTAGCTAAAGTTCTTAAGTCTAAAGGCTACAGCACTGCAGTTGGTGACGAAGGTGGTTTCGCTCCTAACCTTAAGTCTAACGCTGAAGCTCTAGAAGTTATCGCAGAAGCTGTTGCTGCTGCAGGTTACGAACTAGGTAAAGACGTAACTCTAGCTATGGACTGTGCTGCATCTGAGTTCTTCGACAAAGAAGCAGGCATCTACAACATGAAGGGCGAAGGTAAAACTTTCTCTTCTGAAGAGTTCAACCACTACCTAGCTGAGCTAGCTAACCAGTTCCCAATCGTTTCTATCGAAGACGGTCTAGACGAGTCTGATTGGGCTGGCTTCAAGCACCAAACTGAACTACTAGGTGACAAGCTTCAACTAGTAGGTGACGACCTATTCGTTACTAACACTAAGATCCTTGCTGAAGGTATCGAGAAAGGCGTAGCTAACTCTATCCTTATCAAGTTCAACCAAATCGGTTCTCTAACTGAGACTCTAGCTGCAATCAAGATGGCTAAAGATGCAGGTTACACAGCAGTAATCTCTCACCGTTCTGGCGAAACTGAAGATGCAACTATCGCTGACCTAGCGGTAGGTACTGCTGCAGGTCAAATCAAGACTGGTTCTATGAGCCGTTCTGACCGTGTTGCTAAGTACAACCAGCTAATCCGTATCGAAGAAGCTCTAGGCGCGAAAGCTCCTTACAACGGTCTTAAAGAAGTTAAAGGTCAGTAATTCACTCTGAATTATTAGCTTATAGCTTTAATGAATGCCTCACTTTTTAGTGAGGCATTTTGCGTTTTAGGCTCTAAGAGCAATGAGCCGTTCTGACCGTGTTGCTGCTATACCTAAAAGAAAGCAACCAGCTAATCCGTATCGAAGAAGCTCTAGGTGCTAAAGCTCCTTACAACGGTCTTAAAGAAGTTAAAGGTCAGTAATTCATAGCAATTTGCTGAATTATTCGCTTTAAAGCTTTCGAAGTGCTCCACTTAGGTGGGGCGCTTTTTTCATGGGGCAGAGCGCTTTGCTCCGAGATCGGGCTTCGCCCTACGAGAGTCGGGAACGGACTTCGTCCTTCGAGAAGTTCTCGTGGTGAAATGGTCGAGACTTGTTGGCCGTATCTGTTCACGTTAGAGCTTAACTCTTTGAGCGTATCTCTATTCTCTATTCTCTATTCTCTATTCTCTATTCTCGCTTCTCGCTTCTCGATTCTCAGCTCTCGAATCGCCTCAACCCGACGCTTTTCCATTTCTTCTTTGATTCCCGCCCTCTTAAACCCATCTTTAATAATATCTTGCACGTTGACGGAAAGTGCGGCTTTGTAAGCCTGTTCAAAAATGGCTTTTTGCGGGTAGTCGATATCTTCAAATCCAGTACGTCCCCGGCTATCAGCCATACAACACAGCAATATGCCTTGTAAGCGCTCCGGCTTACGCCAAACATCGAACTTGTTCAGCACTTTGAGTTTGGTTTCCGGGCGAAGCTCAGCGGCTCGATGAATATTGGAGTGTTGCTCACAGACCATCAATGCGAGGTCACGATATTCATTAGGGACTCTGACACGCTCGCACAGTGCTTTAATCAGCTTCAGCCCTGTATGACAGTGCATTTTATGACTCGGCCATTCAGACTCTGGCGTGACGCCTTTGCCAAGGTCATGAACTTGAGAGGCAAATCTTACTGGAAGAGACTCGCTAAGCAGTGCGGCTTGCTTTGCGACCATCAGCGTGTGGATACCTGTATCAATCTCAGGGTGCCACTTTTCAGGTTGCGGAACACCGAACAAAGCATCGAGCTCAGGCAAGACAACTTTTAGAGCATCACACTGCTGTAAGACGGATAGAAATACTTGCGGATTTTGGGTTGATAACGACTTATGCCACTCTTGCCAAACCCGTTCAGCGGTTAAGTGCTCTAGCTCACCAGAGTTGGCAATGTGGCGCATTAGCTCAATAGTTTCATCGGCAACGCTAAAGCCTAGGTGGTGAAGTTTGGCGGCAAAGCGCGCGACTCGCAGTACACGGAGGGGATCTTCAGTAAACGCTTGAGAAACATGGCGCAAGATCCGATCGTTGAGATCTCGCTGGCCATTAAAGGGATCGATGATATTGCCATCAGGGGCTTGCGCCATCGCATTGATGGTCAGATCGCGTCTGAGCAGGTCTTCTTCTAAGGTGACATCGGCGGCAAAGTAACATTCAAACCCGGTATAGCCAGAGCCGACTTTACGTTCAGTTCTTGCAAGCGCATGTTCTTCTTTACTCTCCGGATGAAGAAATACTGGGAAGTCTTTACCAACGGCGGTATAGCCTTTGTTAAGTAGCTCTTTTGGGGTTGAACCGACAACAACCCAGTCTCTATCATAGACTTCAATATCTAGCAGTTGATCGCGAACTGCGCCGCCAACAAGGTATCTTTGCACCTAGCTCTCCCTTTTCATCAGTTTGGCATTGGCTAATCGTGCTAGCAATGGTACTTTTCTTAGCACTGAATTCCCAGAGAAGAGAGTTATGTATCAACAACATTTTGCACTGACAGAATTGCCATTTTCTATTGTGCCTAATTCTCGTTTCCTCTATCAGAGCCGACGCCATAAAGAAGCTATCTTCCAAATCCAAGCTGGGCTAGGTGAAGGTGGCGGCTTCGCTATGCTGACAGGTGAAGTGGGAACCGGTAAAACGACCATTGCAAAATCGATACTTAAAACTCTAGCAGACAACACGCGAGCAGGGCTGATCTTAAATCCGACTTTCTCAAATATTGAGTTGTTAGAGGCGGTGTGCGATGAGTTCGATATCCATTATCAGGAAAACACTTCTCTAAAGCAGCTCAATCAGTTGATTCATCAATTTCTATTGGATAACCATGCGAATCGGGTTCAAACCCTATTGGTGATTGATGAAGCTCAGCATTTATCAGCAGATGTCCTCGAGCAATTACGCTTACTGACCAACCTTGAAACGGAAAGCCAAAAGTTACTTAAGGTGCTGTTGATTGGTCAGCCCGAGTTACAGCAGAAACTGCAAATGCCACAGTTAAGGCAGTTAGCGCAGCGAATTACCGGGCGATATCATTTGTTGCCCCTCAATCAAGATGAGACCAGAGACTATATTAAGTTTCGTCTCGCTTTGGCTGGTGGTAATCCTGAGCTCTTCTCGGTTCAATCGATTAAGTATATTGCCCGGCAAACGCAGGGTATTCCACGTCTTATTAACCTGGTGTGTGATGCGAGCCTTAAGCAAACTTATAACATTGGAGAACCGCAGCCGGCTCACAATATCGTTGTAACGGCCTGCGATGATGTGATGAGCTTTCAAACTGGCTCAGTGCCGCCTGCTGCGAGTCGGGCTTCTAGCAAAAAAGTTTCCCTTTCTCCGAGCGTACTTTCTATTCTAGTCGGAAGTATCTTGTCGATTGGCGCATACTACGCAACGCCGACACTTGTTACACCAGTTGTCGTTAATCAACTACAACAGCAATACCCAGCGGTTGAAAACGTACAGCAGAAAAAAAATGTCTTCCCCCAGGTTTTGAAAGAGCAACTTAATCAAGCCAACAATCAAGAAGTAGCGATTGCCGCTTTATACAAAGTGTGGGGATATCGAGCTTCAGTGTTGGACCAGTTGTGTCTTGATAATGGCGAAGCTCTGTTTCGCTGTGCGCTTGAGAGCGGCTCTCTGGAACAGCTTGCCGAGAAAAATGTGCCTGTTGTGCTGACATTGAATATTGATCAACAACCTCGTTTCGCTGTGTTGTTAGGGTTATCTGACACCCATGTTCAGCTCTTGGCTAACGATCAAGTTTTCGAGTTTGAGCGTGAATGGCTAGGTAGTATTTGGCAGGGCGAATATCGCGAGATATGGCAGGGCTATTGGAACCAAACCTTAAAGCCGGGTATGAGTGGCGAAGCCATCGCGGTGTTGGATCAGCACCTTTCCCAAGTCTTAGGGGAACAATCTTCAGGAAAAACTCAATTTAATGAGCAGCTTAAACATAAAGTGGAGTTGTTCCAACGTTGGCAAGGGTTAACGGTGGATGGTATTGCGGGGCGTAAAACATTACGCCTTTTGGAAAAGCTTTCTCAGCCACAAGCACCAACATTAATGTCTCGTGAGGTCGGTTCTAATGTCTAAAGTCATGCAAGCCTTGGAGCACTCTGAGCGCAGCCATCAAAACCTTTCGTCGTTTCATCAAGCACCTGCTCATGCTGTCGCACAGCAGAAAGAATCTAGCCGAGGGCGTAATATCGTATTCGCGCTGCTTCCGCCTATATTGGTAGCAGGGGTAATGGCATTTCAAACCTATCAAGCAGAGAAACAGCGCTGGCTGGAGCATAATGTTGCCGAAACCGTTCTAGTTGAAGTCCCTTTTGAATACACGGCTAGTCAAGCTCCTGATTTTGGCCCTTTGGCTGTCACTTATCGTGACAACAGCAATTCGGCTCAGAGTGATTGGTTAAACCAAATTGAGCAGGATAACAGTTCGTTACCTCAAGAAGTTTTAGAGCAAGCGAGTACTGTTGATAGTTATGTTGATAGCAATGCAGCGGAGAGTCATGTCTCTGAAAGCAGTGATGACCTGCTATCTGGGCTTGATCTTTCGCAGCTGTCGCCAGAGTTAGCGCAACGGTTTGAGTCTGCGCTGAGTAGCAATCCGACACCTGAATCAAACAGACAAAACAGCGAAGCTTCGAACCTATCTCAACAGGCGCAGCGTTGGTATGGCAAGCTGCCAGCCTTAAATTTCCAAACCCACGTCTATTCGAGCAAACCAAGCAAGCGATGGGTCAAGATTAACGGTATTGAGTATAACCAAGGTGATTGGGTTAATGACAATATTGAACTGGTAGCCATTGAGCAGCAATCTTGTTTAATACGCTTTAAAGGCGAGTTAATAGAAGTGCCCGCTTTGTATGATTGGCAAGGATAGGGTTTCAAACGGATCAAAAAAGGTCACCGAGGTGACCTTTTTAGTATCTAACTTTGTAGCAGCGTTTATGCCCAACCAGACGGAGAACGCTTTCTGCGTGGAATGATATGAGGAAGAATCAAACCAAATAGTAGACCTAGGCCTGCGACACCACCGCCGTACATAAAGTATTTAAGCAGCAGGTCATCTTTTTGCGTATCTAGCTTAGCGCGCAGCTTACGAACTTCTTCTTGCGATGCCGACAGCTGCTTACTCATGTCGCTGTAGCCTTGCTCTAGCTCATTTATCTGCGTGTTACGTGTTTCTAGAGAATCAATCAGGCCTGCTTTTTCTTGGTCTGCATTCGAGCGTGCATTGGCAAGCTTCTCTTTCACATCAGCCAACTCTTTTTCTAGCTTAGGTAAACGAAGGGCCATGCTCTCTTGACGAGTAACGAAGCGGCTCTCAACCCAACCTTTACGTCCTTTCGCATCTTCAATTTGTGTGTAGCCAGTATCACGATTTGTAGAAACTTGCTTCACCTTATCACCAGCGTCAACACTGCCGATGATGCGGAATTGGTTGCTAGGACCAGAGTGCATGTAGGTAAATAGCTTATCAGAAATGTAACGGTCTTGAGCCATTGCTGCCGGAACAGCAAGCATTGATGCCAGAACGAAGCAAACCAGTTTTTTCACGGTAAATCCTTTAACAGTCTAAGAGGGTCTGCAAACCCATAATCTATTTCTTTGCTAACGCCAAATAGTAAGTAGTTTCTAGGTTGACTGCAACAAAGAAGGGAGGCTGAGCCTCCCTTTATGCGGTTTTGAGTCAATAATGACAGTGAGTTAACAGATCACTGACCTTATTGATTAAATGAACATTGCTTGAATTGCGTAGAAGAACACAACAGCAAGTAGCGCACCTGCAGGTAGAGTTACAATCCATGAAGCGACAATGTTACGTACCACGCCCAGGTTTAGTGCTGCAATACCGCGGGCAAAACCCACACCAAGAACCGCACCAACTAGAGTTTGCGTTGTCGAGATAGGAAGACCAGTACCAGAAGCTAGAACCACAGTACACGCCGTGGCTAGCTGAGCTGCGAAACCGCGGCTTGGAGTTAGCTCAGTAATACCAGTACCTACGGTTGCCATTACTTTATGACCTAGAGTCGCAAGGCCTACAACAATACCAAAACCACCTAGTGGCAGAATCCACCATGCGATCGTGCTTTTACCTGTGATTTCGCCCATGTGTTCAACAGTTGACACTACCGCTGACAGTGGACCAATCGCGTTTGCTACGTCGTTCGAACCGTGTGCAAAAGCCATCGCACACGCAGTGATAACCATAAGAACGCTGAAGATACCTTCTACACCAGCAAAGCCGTGATCATCTTCGCGGCTAGCGAATTTCTTCTGAATGTAGAAGTAACCACCTGCCATAACGAGCGCAGAAACACCTGCAGCCCACATCCAAGCTTCACCATCTGAAAGGTGAAGACCTACGTGCTTAAGACCTTTCTTGATGGTTACCAGAGCGATAACCATAGTGGTAATAAACATGTACACAGGCACAAAGCGCTTGGCATTAAATAGCGGTTTTTCGGTATCGAATATCAAACGCTGTGCGCTGACAAAGATTACGTAAGCAAAGAAGCCTGAGATAACCGGGGTAATAATCCAGCTACCGACGATACCTTGTACTGAACCCCAGTCGACAGCTTCCGTACCAACAGATACACACGCAAAACCGATGATCGCACCGATGATTGAGTGAGTCGTTGATACAGGCCACCCCATGTATGAGGCAAGTAGTAGCCATGTACCAGCTGCAAGAAGAGCTGACATCATGCCGTAGACGAGGACGTCAGGCTGATGAGCAAATAGGGACGTTTCAATTACGCCTTTACGGATAGTGTCGGTTACTTCACCGCCTGCAAGATATGCACCCGCAAATTCAAAGATCATCGCGATAATGATCGCTTGTTTCACGGTTAATGCTTTTGAACCTACTGATGTACCCATCGCATTGGCAACGTCATTCGCACCAATACCAATCGCCATCAGAAAACCGAAAGCTGCTGCAATAATAATCAGGACAGTGCCGTAGTTCGCAAGGATATCCATCGTAATACCTAGTTGTTGATAACAAGCGGAGCAAAAATTCAGCACGACAAAACCCCTTCAGCGCGTCAGTATTTATCGCCTAATCGGGGTGTGAACTAGTTAGATGCTCTTCGTTATTTGGTTAACTTATGTTTATGAGCGAGACAGCATGACTTCCAGACGCGCACCAACACGTTGCGCCTGATCAGCAATACCACCTACCCACTCTAGAATTTTGTAAAGGAACATCACGTCAATCGGATTCAGATCCGCTTCAATCGCCATTAGGTCTTGACGAAGTTGAATCTGCATCGCGTCGGTGTCGTCCTCAATCACATCCAGTTGGTGGATCATTTCAGCCACAAGTGTTACTTCACGGCCTTTAAATCCAGTTTCCAATAACTCATCAAGCTCATTGATAACTTTTTGCGCTTGCTCTGCTGCGTCTAAACAACGTTTTACATACGCAATGAAGTTTTCTTGAAGAGGTGCAGGGATAGTCAATTGACGGCCATAAACTCGGCCAGCAATGTCTTTTGCAAGGTTTGCGAGCTTGTCTTGCTGCGTAAGTAGTTCAAGCATATCGCTACGATCTACTGGCATAAACAAACCGCGAGGAAGTTTAAGACGAATTTCGCGCTTTAGTACGTCTGCTTCTTTCTCTAGGTGAGAAATCTGTGCACGAATTTCAGATGCTTTTTCCCAGTCTCCCGTTGAACTTACTTCAAAAAAGTTGACTAGGTGCGAGCAACATTCGTTTACACACACAACGTGGCGCTGCAAAGGTTTAATAGGGGACTTTGCAAATAACCCCATAATTGTATTTACTGGCATGGTCATTCAACCCAATTAATATAACCTAAAAACTAACATACACCATTTCATGGCGAAATGTTGAACGATGGCTATAAAGGCGCGCATGTTAACCCATTAAATCACTCATTAAAACTGTTTTAGATCATCATTAGCGCGATATTTCTTTCTTGCCGAGTAAGAAAATTGGCAATATCCTGTCTCTATCTGCTTTGAAAGGTATAGCTATGGAAACCGAGATAGAACTGAAGTTTTTTGTTTCTCCCGAATTTTCAGAGACTTTGCGTCAGAAAATATCAGAAACTAAGGTACTTCAGCACAGTTGTCGAGAGTTAGGAAACACCTATTTCGATACGTCTGACCAATGGTTGCGTCAACACGATATTGGCCTTCGTATTCGTCGTTTTGATGATGTCTATGTGCAAACGGTTAAAACCGCTGGACGCGTTGTTGCGGGTTTGCACCAAAGACCGGAATTCAACGCTGAACATGACAGCAATGACCCAGATCTTACCCTTCATCCACAAGATATTTGGCCAGCAGGCAAAGACATTGCGACGTTACAAGCTGAGTTAGAGCCACTGTTTGCTACTAACTTCACCCGCGAGCAATGGTTGATTGGTATGCCAGACGGCAGCCAAGTTGAAGTGGCCTTTGACCAAGGTAAAGTGGAAGCAAATGGCAAAGAAGATCCTATTTGTGAAGTGGAGCTTGAGTTGAAGTCGGGTCAAACCGATGCCTTGTTTACTTTGGCGAGAAGTTTCTCAGAGCAAGGTGGGATGCGCCTAGGTAACTTGAGTAAAGCGGCTAAGGGCTACCGTTTAGCGATGGATTATCAAGGTGACGAAGTTAAGTCTCTGCCTTTGGTTAAGACTGACAAAAGCGATACGGTTGAATCTTGTTTTATCAACTCTCTAGAGCATGCGCTATCTCATTGGCATTACCACGAGCAGATTTTTTCAGAGCGTAACTCCATTGAAGCGGTTCATGAAATCAAAAACTCGATCAGTTTTATTCGTCAAATCCTCACCGTTTATGGTGGCGTGGTACCTCGTCGCGCTAGCGCAATCTTACGTCAAGA
The DNA here is from genome assembly GCF_059833805.1 of Vibrio sp. R10-SF1-ISO8. NCBI lineage: Bacteria > Pseudomonadati > Pseudomonadota > Gammaproteobacteria > Vibrionales > Vibrionaceae > Vibrio > Vibrio sp. R10-SF1-ISO8. Next base: position 56,131 of record NZ_JCBDHL010000021.1, read on the forward strand.
ATTGAAATGGTTAGAGCAAGATCTCGAATGGCTGCATGACTACGACTATTTAGATGATCTGTTAGATGACAAAGGCCATGCGCTGCGTAAATTGGACGCACGCAAATTCCTTGTTGGTGAGCTTAAGCTGTTACAGCAGCAGCTACCAACTCGCGAGCAGATTCTAGAGCTACTCAACTCTGCTCGCTACACTGGTCTTTTACTCGATTTGAGCCGCTGGATTCTTACTCGTGGTTGGCAGCCTTTCTTAGATGAAAAGTCACGTGAGAAGATGTCACTTAATATTGAGCATTTCTCCGTTCAGCAATTGGATCGTACTTGGGCTGAGTTGATGGAAGCGTTTCCGCCAGAAAGAAGTTTGACTAGCGCTGATTACATCGAGCAGCAATACCGCTTGATGCGTAACCTCTATACAGGGGTGAGCTTTGCGAGCCTGTTTGATTTTGATGAGCGGAATAGCTTCCGCTTGCCGTGGAGCGATTTGCTGCATGGTACTGACGATCTGCTTAAGCTAAAAACCTTAGAGCAACTGGTTGAGAAGCTGGAAGGTGAAGAGCGCGAACAATTAGAGCGTTGGTTAGCAAGACAAGAAAGTTCTATTTTACATGCGATGGAGCAGACGCGAGTCATCTGTATTGAAGCCGAGCCATACTGGCAAGATTAATTAATAACGGGAGCCTCAGGGTTCCCGTTTTTGTTTCTCTTGATGTCGTTCTAACCGATCTATCCGCTCAAGTATTTGGTTTTGTTTTTCGACTAACTCAAGCAGTAAGCGCTCTTTGTTTTCTGAACGAGTGGTTTGTACTTTCGAGGGGGAGGTTATCATTGAAGTCACTAAGCCTGAAATCATACCAAACAAGCCCACACCACAGATGATCAACCCCGCCGCTAAAATTCGCCCCGCATTGGTGACTGGGTAGTGATCCCCATAGCCGACCGTTGAAATCGTCACTAGCGCCCACCACATCGCATCACCACCATCATGAATATTGGCATCAGGTGAGTGGCCTTCAATAAACAACATCATGCTTGATCCTGCTGTCAGTAAGATCACCATAAGCAACAAGATCGAAGCCAATGTGGTTTCATGTTTGTTTTTCAGTAACTGTTTGATCACGCTGCGACTTGAACGTATTACTAAGATCACTCGCAGAATTGAAAATAATCTTGCATAGCGCAAAGGCTCGATCATCGGAATACTGGCCACGAAATCTATCCAGTGGCGTTTCATAAATTGCACTCGATCTGTAGAGCGGATCAAATCTACGCCGAGTTGTAGTAGGAATATGCTACAGATAATAAAGTCGAGGCCGATAAGAACTTGTCGAGTTTCGGGGTGCAGCGGAAAAAACAGTAAGCCAGAGATCACAAATAACGCCATAAAAGACAGGATTAGTGATAGCAAGCTCATCGGTTTTGTATCGTCTTTGATATTATCTCTATTCATACGAGGCTCGAAATAAATAAATTGCAGTGAAACCAGAGGATTGGGTCTCAGTTACGCTCACTCTAGTACAAAGCGCTGCAAAGATAAAATTGACGAAATGGAGAATGGACAATGACCAAGATGGCATTTAAGCCATGGGAACGAGTGATCACGGATATTCGCCTTGTTCCCAAGATGGTGATGCTGATGGTGTTCAGTACGATACTGATCATTGGCAAGCAGTTGTGGGATGCGAGCACATTTTATGATGCACTGCTTGCAGCGACACAAAATGCGCAAGTCGCACAGCAGCACTATGAAGCCTATTTAGTCCAAGTTGTGTGGCAAACTGTCATCATGATTGTGGTCTTCGTCGTTCTCCTGTTGTTTGCTGCACGTGTGATGCTGCGCCAGACTCAGTACCTAAGTGACTCGATTAAAACCATGGCCGAGAAAGATTTATCAGTGCCAATCGAAATGGAGTGTAAAGACGAGTACGGTGACGTTGCACGTGAGCTAGAAAAAACCCGAGTGCAGTTGCAAGAGATGATTAAGTTGCAGGTTGATTCTTCACAGGAGTTAGCTGGCTTGACGGAAGTGATGACGCTAAGCATGTCTGAAACCAAAGAGTCGGCACAAGAAGAGTTTAATGAGATCGATCAGCTTGCAACGGCGATGAGTGAAATGAGTTCGACAGTGCAAACCGTAGCGGATCACGCGCAGAACGCCTCTTCATTGACGGAAAACGCGTCAGGACAAGCGGCAACGGGTCAGCGCTTCGTTCAAGATACGGTGGTTAAGATTAGTGAGCTGTCACAAGACATTTCGGCTTCTGCCCAAGCGGTGAACCAAGTAGAAGAGAGCGTTGATTCTATCGGTAGTGTGGTCGGTACCATTCAAGGTATTTCCGAGCAAACTAACTTGCTAGCACTAAATGCGGCGATTGAAGCTGCTCGTGCAGGTGAAGCCGGTCGTGGCTTTGCTGTGGTTGCCGATGAAGTGCGTAACCTTGCGCAGCGCACTCAACAAGCGACTATTGAAATTCAAGAGATGATCACCCAGTTGCAATCAAGTGCCAACTCGGCGGTTGAATTGATGGAGAAGAGCGTTGTTGAAGCGGCAGAGGGGGTAGAACTTGTAACTAATGCGGGCAGCGAGTTGGATGGCATTGTTGGTCAAGTTCACCAGATCAACGACATGAACTTCCAAATTGCAACTGCAGCCGGTCAACAAAGCAGCGTAGCGGAAGAGATGAATCAGAACCTAACCAATGTTCGTGAACTGGTTGAGGCCTCGGTTACTGTGGTTTCCGAGCTGCTTGAGACATCTGAAATAATGCAGCAAAACGCTGAAGAGTTAGACAAGAAGATCACTTCATTTAGAGTCTAGCTTCTCAACTTACTCCTTATAAACGCTCACTCGCTACTAGTGGGCGTTTTTTATTGGTATAAATAAGGGGTTACCCTTCTCTCGATTGGTATTTCTCTACAAGGAAGAATCATGCAACTGCCCGAAAGTCTTACTGCAATTTCTCACTCTGCTCTGGAATCACTTTCTACCTCTCAAGCGTTAAATAGCTGGTCAATTGAACAAAAACAACAACTTGGTTATGTGGCTGGCTTGAGTAAGTTTATTAGCCAGACTTTAAGTAGCGATGAAGAACTGCTTCAAGCTCTTCCAGCTATGTTGGCTGAGGAGTCACGTTGCGAACAGTACCGACAACGTTTATCACAGTTACTTGAATCGTGCAGTGATGAAATGCAAGGGCATCGCGTGTTAAGGCAGTTTCGCAACCGAGAGATGACTTATATTGCTTGGCGAGATTTTACTGCGTCGTGGCCACTAGAGCAGAGCCTAGAGCATTTGTCACAGCTTGCAGAAGCGATGATTTTCGAAACCTACCAATGGCAGTACAAAGCGTGTTGTGAGTTGTGGGGGACGCCGACCAATGCACAAGGTGAAGCGCAACCTATGCTGATTATTGGTATGGGTAAGCTGGGTGGTGGTGAACTTAACTTCTCATCGGATATCGATCTGATCTTTACCTACCCAGAAAACGGCGAAACACAAGGTGCTCGTCGCAGTATCGCCAATGCTCAATTTTTTACTCGTTTAGGTCAGAGAATCATTAAGGCTCTTGATCAACAAACCTTTGATGGTTTCTGTTACCGAGTCGATATGCGTCTACGTCCGTTTGGAGATAGCGGACCACTGGTGATGAGTTACGCTGCATTAGAGGATTATTACCAAGAGCAAGGGCGTGATTGGGAACGTTACGCGATGATCAAAGCGCGTGTGATGGGACGAGAGATGTACCCCGAGTATCAAGAGTTGCGTCAAATGCTGCGTCCATTCGTCTTCCGCCGCTATATCGATTTTAGTGCGATTCAATCATTGCGCCGCATGAAATCGATGATCAGTAGCGAAGTGCGTCGTCGCAGGCTAAGTAACAATATCAAGCTTGGCGCAGGTGGCATACGTGAAATTGAATTTATCGCTCAGGTGTTTCAGCTTATCCGCGGTGGACGCGAGCCAAGCTTACGCCAGCGTGGTTTGTTGCAAACACTTGATGCAATTGAAGAGCTAGAGCAGCTTAGTGCCAACGAAACAGATCATTTACGCAATGCTTATAAGTTCTTACGTCGATTAGAAAACTTACTGCAGGCAATGGATGATAAGCAAACGCAGACCTTGCCAGAATCGGACACTGAACAGCTTCAGTTAGCGGTGGCGATGGGCTATCGCCAGTGGGCAGGTCTTATTGCTGATGTGCAACAGCATATGGCCAATGTTCATGCCGTGTTTGCCACTTTGATCGGTGAAGAAGAGGAAGAGCAGCAAGATATTGCTAAGCACTTTACCGAGCTATGGGACATGGCGGCCAAACAAGATGTGATTGAGCATATCTTAGAGCATGATATTCAAGCCGATGATCCGCAGCAAATGGCGCAAACCATTATCCAATTTAAGCAAGATTTGGCTAAGAAAACTCTCGGTCCGCGTGGCCGTGAAGTGCTTAACAAGCTGATGCCGAAGATCTTCTCGGCTATCTATAGCCATCAAGATGCCAAGTTTGGCCTGCCGCGCGTGTTGCATTTACTGCATAAGATTGTCACTCGAACAACGTATTTGGAGCTACTCGATGAGCACCAGGCAGCTCTAGTCCAGCTTGTTCGTTTGTGTACCGCAAGCCCGATGATTTCAGAGCAACTGGGTCGTTATCCTATCTTGCTTGATGAGCTTATCGACCCGCAGCAGCTATACAACCCAATACCACTCGAAAGTTATCGCACTGAACTGCGCGACTTCCTTGCTCGTATCCCAGAAGATGATATGGAGCAGCAGATGGAGGCGCTGCGCCAGTTTAAGCAGATCTGTATCTTAAGAATTGCTGCCGCAGATATTGCGGGTGTTTTACCTGTAATGAAAGTAAGTGACCACTTAACTTATCTCGCAGAAGCGATCGTTGAGTCGGTAGTGAGCCAAGCTTGGCTCCAGATGACTGAGAAATATGGTGAGCCGACTCATATCAAAGAGCGCGATGGTAAAGGCTTTGCAGTAGTGGGCTACGGTAAAGTGGGGGGCTGGGAGCTTGGCTATAACTCGGACCTAGATATCGTCTTTATGCATGACTGCCCGGTACATGTTTATACCGATGGTAAAAAAGAGATTGATGGTCGCCAGTTCTACTTACGCTTAGCGCAACGCATAATTCATATCTTCTCTACGCGAACCGCGTCAGGAATATTGTATGAAGTCGACACGCGTTTACGTCCGTCAGGTGCTTCTGGCTTGTTGGTAAGCCCTACAGATGCATTTGATGAGTATCAGCGTGATGAGGCTTGGACTTGGGAGCATCAGGCGCTTGTTCGGGCGCGTATGATTTATGGTGATGCTGCGCTGCAGCAAGCTTTTGCGCAAACCCGCCACGATATTCTCTGCTTGGAGCGTGATGAAGCTAAGCTTGTTAAAGATGTCTCTGAAATGCGAGTCAAAATGCGTGATCACTTGGGAGGTAAGAAAGCAGGGCGCTTTATGCTTAAACAAGATCCGGGCGGTATCACTGACGTTGAATTTTTAGCTCAATATCTTGTCTTACGCTACAGCCATCAAAAGCCTAAGCTTACTCGTTGGAGTGACAATGTGCGTATATTTGAAAGCATGATGGCACAAGGCATTATGGATGAAGGAGCTGCCATTGCGCTTACTCATGCCTATACGACAATGCGAGATCAGATCCACCATCGCAACTTATTAAACCTTGATGCCGATGTGGCAGATGAAAAATTAGTCAAAGAGCGTGAGCTTGTGACTAAGCTATGGCACGAGTGGTTAGAATAACGTCGAGCCTTTATGTTAAACTCTTGCCCGAATTAGAATTTGGAGAACCACAATGAAGCCAATCCTACCGAACTACAGTGATTCTGGCGTGCTTATTATTGGCGATGTTATGTTAGATCGCTATTGGTATGGGCCGACGGGGCGTATTTCACCAGAAGCACCAGTACCTGTAGTAAAAGTAGAAAACAATGAAGAGCGTCCTGGTGGTGCTGCCAACGTTGCGATGAATATCGCCTCTCTTGGTGGTCATGCTCATATTGTTGGTTTAACAGGGATTGATGAACCCGCCAAAGTGCTTAACGAGACGCTTTCTGCTCTAAAAGTGAAGTGTGACTTTGTTGGACTGCCAAACTACCCAACAATTACTAAGCTGCGTGTATTAAGCCGCGGTCAGCAACTGATTCGTTTGGACTTTGAAGACAAATTTGAAAACGTTGATGCTGAGCTGATTCTAGATCGCATGGAACAAGCGTTACCAAAAGTGAAGTCAGTGGTGTTGTCTGATTACGCTAAAGGTGCACTAGAGCATGTTCAGCAGTTCATCCAAAAAGCACGCGCCGCTAAAGTACCGGTATTCATCGACCCTAAAGGTGCGGACTTTGAACGTTACCGTGGTGCGACGTTACTGACCCCAAACATGGCAGAATTTGAGCATGTGGTTGGTAAGGTAAAAACGGATGAAGAGCTAGTCGAGAAAGGCTTGGCATTGATTGAAGAATTTGACTTCGAAGCACTACTGGTGACTCGAAGTGAACATGGCATGACACTCCTACGCCGTGGGCAAGAACCTTTCCACCTTCCTACTCAAGCGAAAGAAGTCTATGACGTCACGGGTGCGGGTGATACGGTTATTTCTGTACTGGCAGCCTCTGTCGCAGCAGGCAAGCCTCTCGATGAAGCTTGTGCACTTGCGAATGCAGCCGCGGGTGTCGTTGTTGGTAAACTAGGTACATCGACAGTTTCAACCATTGAGCTTGCTGAAGCGGTACATGGTAGCCAAGATACTGACTTTGGTGTGATTGCAGAGCAGGCGCTGATTGAAGCGGTTAAGAAAGCACAGTCAAAAGGCGAGAAGGTTGTCATGACTAATGGCTGTTTTGATATTCTTCACGCAGGCCATGTTTCTTACCTAAACCACGCTGCTGAGCTAGGCGATCGCTTGATTGTTGCTGTTAATACAGACGAATCAGTGAAACGCCTTAAAGGCCCAGGTCGCCCTGTGAACCCTACTGATCGTCGTATGGCGGTATTAGCAGGTCTTGGTGCGGTTGATTGGGTGGTACCTTTCGGTGAAGATACGCCACAGCGCTTGATCTCTGAAGTTTTACCTGACTTGCTAGTAAAAGGCGGAGACTACAAACCTGAAGAGATTGCTGGTGGTAAAGAAGTGATCGCTAATGGCGGTAAAGTTGAAGTACTTAACTTTGAAGACGGCTGTTCAACGACTGAGATCATTGATGCGATTAAAGGTGGCCGCGGCTAACCTAGGTCAACGACCCTAAGAACGGATGAAAAAATGCTCGCTAAATAGCGAGCATTTTTATATCTAATACATACAAAAATGGAGCCGATTGGCTCCATTTTTTGATAAAGAGTTGATTACTCTTCTAGATCACCACAAAAGCGGTAGCCTTCACCGTGAATCGTTGCAATGATTTCTGGTGTACCAGAAACTGATTCAAAGTGCTTACGAATACGACGAATCGTTACGTCAACAGTACGGTCGTGTGGCTTAAGTTCGCGACCTGTCATTTTCTTCAACAGGTCTGCACGTGTCTGAATCTTGCCAGGGTTTTCACAGAAGTGAAGTAGAGCACGGAACTCAGAACGTGGTAGCTTGTAGCCATCGCCGCTTGGGCTAACCAGTGAGCGACTGTTGATATCAAGTACCCAACCATTGAACTCATATTTCTCTACGCTGCGCTTCTCTTCGCTAACTGCGCTTGAATTCATCGAGCGATTCAGTAGGTTGCGAGCACGGATAGTCAGTTCACGTGGGTTAAACGGTTTAGTGATGTAATCGTCAGCACCAATTTCTAGACCAAGAATCTTATCAACTTCATTGTCACGGCCTGTTAAGAACATCAGTGCAACGTTAGCTTGCTCACGCAGTTCGCGAGCGAGCAGTAGACCATTCTTGCCTGGTAGGTTGATGTCCATAATGACCAAGTTCACTTGGTTATCAGACAGCACCTGGTGCATCTCTTCACCGTCACTGGCCTCAAAAACAGCGTATCCCTCTGCTTCAAAAATACTCTTTAGAGTGTTACGAGTTACTTGCTCATCTTCAACAATAAGAATGTGCGGGGTTTGCATTGGCGGTACCTAAACTTGTGAAAAATTTGTGCTAATAGAATAAATTCTAGGCAAAAACATAACATACAGGTAATGTGATGTTGATAATAAACCAAAGACTGTAAAAATACACTCTCTTTGATCGCCCGCCATCCTTGGTGTTGCCTTTCTACGCTTAAGAGGTCCCTTTTCCTCTGCATTCTATTAGTCTTTGAGGCGGATTCTATAATGTTAACAGCATGCTAACAACGTAGAAATGTTAATTCCAATCACTTTGTTGATTTATATCAAGAGTTAGAATGTAACAAATATTAATAGTATCTATTAAATGTATAAGTTGTGGTTTTATGGCAATTGATTCTGACCTCTGGCAAGCCTACTGCGATCCTTACTTTCGATTTGAGCGACAGATAATGTGCAGCCAGTTTGCTATTATTACAGCTTGGAACCCGAAAAGTGTTTGGCTGTCAAAAAGTGATAATGACAGAAATAATCAACACTTAGCTCAAGAAGTGAGCCATACTTGTTGGTGTAGTGTTCAAGTGGGCAATGAAGATTTTTCTTGGGTAGAAGAGAGTTTTGCGGTTCAAATTAGCCAACATGAGGCGTTAGAGTTAGGGCGAAAATACCAACAAAACGCCATCTATTATGTCGAAGGAGAAAGACTGATCCTTCTCTCCTGCTCAGAAGAACAAAGCAAGGTTGCGCTAGGCAATTGGCGCAGCCGCTGTCGATAGGATTCGATTTTTAATTTTGGAAGTTCATGGAGGAAAAATGAAAGATATAACCCCTGATATTTGTGATAAGCATGAAGATAAAGTTACTTTGCTAGAGTTACCTCTGCACAGCTTTGGTCAGAAGTTTGCCTTTTATGGCGAGATTGTCACGGTGCGCTGCTATCACGATAACTCAAAAGTAAGAGAAATGCTGAGCCAAGATGGTACTGGAAAAGTACTTGTTGTTGATGGGCATGGATCTTGTCAGAAAGCGTTGCTAGGCGATCAACTGGCTATCTTGGCTATCGATAACAACTGGGAAGGTGTGATCGTCAATGGTGCAGTTCGAGATGTCGGCATGATGGCCGAAATGGAGCTGGGTATTAAAGCCTTGGGGACTTGCCCATTTAAGACAGAGAAACGTGGAGCTGGCGAAGTGAATGTCACACTGACAATACACAATCAAATGATTCAGCCGGGTGATTATATCTATGCGGATTGGAATGGCGTTTTGATGTCAACTGAACTGCTAGATTGGAGTTAGAATCTAAAGCCCAGTCCTACTTCAACTCCTTTTTGCCACTCTTGATAGTCGAGAGTGGCATGCACATCCAAGTTATCTGTTAACTTCATACGGCTTGATACTTCTGCCGCAATACTGGATTCTCTTCCTTCTGATAAGGTCTCATCACTGTAGGAATGTAAGGTACTTTGTACTGAGACTCTTGGTGTCAATTGATAGCTCACACCACTTAAAAAACCAGTCTCGTTAATCTTATCGCTGTTGTTAAGTCGCGCCCCGACATAAAGGTCGACTTTGTCGAACAGGTTGTAAGAGTAGCCACCATCAATTTTCCAAGAATCAAAATCATACTGATCGTTTTCAGTTGATAAAAAGATCTTATGTGGCGAAGTGGATTGCTGAGAAGGTAAGGGAGGCAGTTCGGTTGCAAACAACGGGCAGGCGCATAGTAGCGCTGATAGGCTTAATATTATTTTCATATGCCACTCCTTTGCTATTGTCTGCTTTCCACTGCAAAACTAATTAAAGCATAAAACGAGCGAACTAGTAGCAAGTTTTATATAGCAATTAGTTATTATGATATGTGCTAATGGTTTCATTGGTTGTTGGAATTAATGATTAACATGATGAGAGGTTGTGAATGCGAGTGAGCCTGAGTGTGAACAAAAAATAGTAACTTTTCGTTGACGAGAGCGGGAAAAATAAGGTAAACGTATAGGTAAGCAAACACACATCGTATAGATAATTAAGAATATGCAGCACCAAAGCCTAGTAATGACCACAACCATTATTATTACCGACATCGCTATTGTTGGGGCAGGCTGCTAAGCGAAAGAAATTTTAAAAAAAGGCCTGTATCCCACCAGATACAGGCCTTTTTTTATGCCAATTTATGACCTATTTGGAGGAAGGGATGCGAGTTTTAAAGTTTGGAGGTTCATCATTAGCAGATGCTGATCGTTTTTTAAGAGCGGCAGATATCATTGCTAATAATGCCCAGCAAGAAGAAGTGGCGGTTGTGCTTTCAGCACCGGGTAAAACCACCAACAAGTTAGTTTCTGTGATTGAAGGTGCGTTGAAAAATGGTGAGGCTGAGCTACAAATTGCCGAGCTAGAAGATTCTTTCCGCGACCTTTTCCAAGATATCAAACAAGTGCTGCCAAATATTGATGGTAGTGGTTACGACAACCAAGTTAAAACTTCTCTCACCCAGCTACGCCAATTCGTTCATGGCATCAACCTTTTAGGTATGTGCCCAGACAACGTTAATGCTCGCATTATCAGCAAAGGTGAGCGCGTTTCAATCCAGCTAATGAAAGCTGTTTTAGAAGCGAAAGGTCAAGCGGCAAGTCTGATAGACCCTGTTCAGTACTTATTTGCTCGTGGCGAACACTTAGAAGCTATGGTTGATGTTGAAGTTTCAACTCAGAACTTCCGCCAAAACCCTCTTCCTCAAGGACACGTCAACATCATGCCTGGGTTTACTGCGGGCAATGAAGATGGAGAGTTGGTCACGCTAGGTCGAAATGGCTCAGATTACTCAGCGGCAGTATTGGCTGCGTGTCTGCGCGTCGATTGCTGTGAGATTTGGACCGACGTAGATGGTGTCTACAACTGTGACCCTCGCCTAGTCGATGATGCGCGTCTACTTAAATCGCTCAGTTACCAAGAAGCAATGGAACTCTCTTACTTTGGTGCTTCCGTTCTGCACCCTAAAACCATTGCTCCTATCGCTCAGTTCCACATTCCTTGTTTGATTAAAAACAGCTTTAACCCACAAGGAGCGGGTACTTTAATCGGTCAAGATACAGGTGAAGATAATCTAGCAATTAAAGGCATCACGACGCTTAGCGACTTAACAATGGTTAACGTGTCTGGCCCGGGTATGAAAGGCATGGTTGGCATGGCGAGCCGAGTGTTCGGTGCAATGTCTTCGGCAGGTGTCTCTATCGTGCTGATTACTCAGTCTTCTTCTGAATACAGCATCAGTTTCTGTATTGAAGCGCAAGACAAAGAAATTGCTGAGCAAGCACTGAGTGAGACTTTCGAGCTTGAGCTTAAAGACGGTTTACTAGAACCTGTCGAATTTATCAGTGACGTGGCTATCGTAACGCTAGTGGGTGACGGTATGCGCACATCTCGCGGTGTGGCTTCACAATTCTTCTCTTCGTTAGCTGAAGTGAACGTCAACATTGTCGCTATCGCACAAGGTTCTTCGGAGCGCGCTATTTCAGCGGTGATTCCGGAAGATAAGATCTCTGAAGCGATCAAAGCGTGTCATGAGAATCTATTTAACTCGAAACACTTCCTCGATGTGTTTGTGGTTGGTGTCGGTGGTGTCGGTGGTGAGCTGGTGGATCAGATTCAGCGCCAGCAAGCTAAATTGGCAGAAAAAGGTATTGTCCTTCGAGTATGTGGCCTAGCAAACAGCAAAGGGCTATTGCTAGATAGTGAAGGCCTTCCACTCGATCATTGGCGCGATCGTATGAAAGATGCTTCTGAAGAGTTTACTTTGGCTCGTCTGATCTCTCTTGTTCAGCGTAACCACATTATCAACCCTGTGCTGGTGGATTGTACTTCGAGTGAATCTATCGCCAATCAATATGCCGATTTCTTGGCTGCTGGCTTCCACGTTGTCACACCAAACAAGAAAGCTAATACGTCAAGCATGGCTTACTACCATCAGCTTCGCGATGTTGCTCGTAGTTCACGCCGTAAACTAATGTACGAAACAACGGTCGGTGCGGGTCTGCCAGTTATCGAAAACCTACAGAACCTTATTTCTGCGGGTGATGAACTTGAACGTTTTAGCGGCATTTTATCTGGTTCACTCTCTTATATCTTCGGTAAGCTTGATGAAGGTATGACGCTTAGCCAAGCCACCAACATTGCCAAAGACAATGGCTTTACAGAGCCTGACCCACGTGATGACCTTTCAGGTATGGATGTCGCGCGTAAGCTACTTATTCTTGCGCGTGAAGCGGGGATGAACCTTGAACTTGAAGATGTGATCGTCGATCAAGCACTGCCACCTGGTTTTGATGATTCAGGCAGCGTAGAAGAGTTTATGGCTCGCCTTCCAGAAGCGGACGCTTACTTTAAACAGCAATCCGCTCAAGCCGCTGAAGAGGGCAAAGTACTGCGTTATGTGGGTGAAATTGCAGATGGCCAATGCCGCGTAAGCATCGCCGCTGTAGATGAAAACGATCCAATGTTTAAGATTAAAGATGGTGAGAACGCACTGGCATTCTACAGCCGCTACTACCAACCAATTCCGCTTGTATTACGCGGTTATGGTGCGGGTACTGAAGTAACAGCGGCCGGCGTTTTCTCAGATGTGATGCGTACATTAGGTTGGAAGCTAGGAGTTTAGGATATGAGCCGTGGTATGGATGTAGCAGTTTACGCTCCAGCATCAATTGGTAATGTTAGTGTCGGTTTCGATGTGTTGGGGGCGGCCGTGTCCCCTATTGATGGCACTCTGCTAGGTGATCGAGTTTTAGTTAAATCAGGTAGCGAGCCATTTAGTTTGAAAACAGCAGGTAACTTTGTTTCTAAGCTGCCTGCTGATCCAAAAGAAAATATTGTTTATGACTGCTGGCGAGTATTTGCCAGAGAGCTAGACAAAAAAGGTGAAGCGCTGCTGGCGTTGGAAATGACGTTAGAAAAGAACATGCCAATCGGCTCTGGATTAGGCTCTAGTGCATGTTCGATTGTTGCCGCGCTTGATGCGTTAAACCGTTTTCATGGTGAGCCGTTAAATGAGACTGAACTGCTCGCACTCATGGGTGAAATGGAAGGCCAAATTTCTGGTGGAATCCACTATGATAACGTTGCGCCATGTTACTTAGGTGGCGTTCAGCTTATGCTAGAAGAGCTTGGGATAATTAGCCAAGAAGTGCCATGCTTTGATGATTGGTACTGGGTAATGGCTTACCCAGGGATCAAGGTTTCAACCGCTGAAGCGCGTGAGATCTTACCCTCTCAATATCGCCGTCAAGACATCATTGCTCACGGTCGTCATCTTGCTGGCTTTATCCATGCGTGTCATTCAAATCAACCTGAATTGGCAGCGAAGATGATCAAAGACGTGATCGCTGAACCGTATCGTGAGAAACTGCTACCAGGCTTTTCTGATGCACGTAAATATGCAGCTACAGCCGGGGCTTTAGCTACTGGTATTTCTGGTAGTGGCCCAACACTATTTAGTATTTGTAAAGATAAAGATGTCGCTGAGCGAGTTGCTCGCTGGCTTGAACAGAACTACGTACAAAATGAAGAAGGATTCGTCCATGTTTGTCGCCTCAACAAACAAGGTTCGAACGTAACAGGAAGTGAGCTATGAAGCTGTACAACATAAAAGAAAATGATGAACAAGTATCCTTTGGCCAAGCCGTTCGCCAAGGGTTAGGTCGTAACCAAGGCCTTTTTTTTCCACAAGAGTTGCCTAAATTCGATGATATCGATGCCCTGTTAGCAGAAGATTTTGTTTCACGTAGTACAAAGATTCTTTCTGCGTTAATTGGTGATGAGCTTGCGGAAGAGAAAGTGAACTCGCTAGTGGATGCTGCTTTCCAATTCCCAGCTCCAATTAACAAAGTTAAAGAGGGCGTATACGCGCTAGAGTTATTCCATGGTCCGACATTAGCGTTTAAAGACTTTGGTGGTCGTTTTATGGCGCAGTCACTCGCGGCTGTTTCTGATGGCGGTAAAATCACCATCCTAACCGCAACTTCGGGTGATACGGGTGCAGCAGTTGCTCATGCCTTCTATGGAATGGAAGACATCAATGTCGTTATCCTATATCCAAAAGGTAAGATCAGTCCGCTACAAGAAAAGCTGTTCTGTACGCTTGGTAAGAACATTCACACAGTAGCCATTGATGGCGACTTTGACGCTTGTCAGGCTTTGGTTAAGCAAGCATTTGATGATGCGGCACTGCGTGAAGAGATTGGCCTTAACTCAGCGAACTCGATCAACATCTCACGTCTAATGGCGCAAATCTGTTACTACTTTGAAGCGGCTTCACAGCTAAGCAAAGAGCAGCGTGAGAATCTTGTTGTTTCTGTACCAAGTGGCAACTTCGGTAACTTGACTGCAGGTCTATTGGCTAAAGCACTAGGTTTGCCAATCAAACGTTTCATTGCAGCGACTAACGCTAATGATACTGTGCCGCGCTACCTAGAAACAGGTAAGTGGGATCCTAAGCCAACAGTGGCGACAACTTCGAATGCTATGGATGTTAGTCAACCAAACAACTGGCCACGTATCGAAGAGCTATGCCGCGTAAAAGAGTGGGGCTTAGAGACGCTTGGTAAAGGTGCGGTCACTGATGCGCAGAGTGCTGAATCTGTCAAAGAACTGCATGAACAAGGCTACCTGTGTGAGCCGCACGGTGCGATCGCTTACCGCGTTTTAGATGAGCAACTTCAAGAAGGCGAGACGGGTCTGTTCCTATGTACCGCTCACCCAGCTAAATTCAAAGAAGTGGTCGATGATATTCTCGGTTCAGATATCGAACTACCAGGACCACTCGCTAAGCACGCAGCAATGGAGCTTCTATCTGAAGACCTAGCTAACGACTTTGACTTGCTAAAACAAGTACTGCGTCGAGTGCAGAAATAATCTTAAAGAATGGAAGATTAGAAAGGTCGCTTAGGCGACCTTTCTTTTTTTGAACGCTTTGCTTTGAGATCGGGCTGCGCCCGCGAGAATCGGGAACGGACTTCGTCCTTCGAGAGCTTTTCGTTCCCACATCCCGAGTCCATAGCGAAGCGTTCCTAAATAAAAAGGATTGACACTTAGTGCCAACCCTTTAAACTTTTCTCGCTTCTCGCTTCTCGCTTCTCGCTTCTCGCTTCTCGCTTCTCGCTTCTCGCTTCTCGCTTCTCGCTTCTCGCTTCTCGCTTCTCGCTTCTCGCTTCTCGCTTCTCGCTTCTCGCTTCTCGCTTCTCGCTTCTCGCTTCTCGCTTCTCGCTTCTCGCTTCTCGCTTCTCGCTATCGATTCAAAGCAAACGTCGGCAGTGACAAGTGCCAGCGAATGGCGCCAAGTCTAATGAGCAGAGTCGAGGCTACACCTGCGAGAAATGCGCTGTCGCTACTGTGACCCATGGCTAAAGCGGTAGTGTGGAATGCACCACCAATGATACAAGCAGTTGCGTACACTTCACTCCTAAGAACCATAGGTACTTCTCGGGCGAGTACATCACGGATAATACCGCCACCGCAGCCTGTTATTACACCCATAATGATCGCTACAAGGGCAGAGTCTTGATAAGCCATGGTCTTTTCAACACCAATGCCGACAAATACCGCGAGACCAATTGCGTCACAGACAGGCAAAATCCACCATGCGAGACGCTTAGGTCTTCTGACGATGAGCATGGTAAGTAAGCAAGTAATTAGGATAGTCCATAAATAATTGGTATCGGTGATCCAAAATACCGGTGTCGCGCCTAAAGCCATATCACGTATCGTGCCTCCGCCAATCGCGGTGACACTACCTAGTACGGCTACACCAAAAGGGTCCATTTTTAATCGACCCGCTAATAGAACACCTGAAATTGCAAAAATAGCCGTACCGAACAAGTCGACGACATAAAGCAGCATGGAATCCATGACACTAAAATCTCTTACTTAAAAAAGGGAACCGAAAACGAACAGGGATTGTACGAGATCTCATCGTTTAACCGTTAGCGATTTCGCCTAACTGTTTCGAAATGCTCACAAACTTGCTCGATAGCCTTGAGCGTTCTTGGCGTTGGGCGATTTATCCAGTCTGAATTTAATGACCAAATGTAGTTGTTCTTGACTGCAGAAAGCTGCTCACTCCACTGCGCCCAAATATTGCCATTGGCGATAGCATGCTGAGAGGTAAACATCACTTCTGGATTTTGCAAGATGACTTGTTCTTTACCCACTTGCGGGTAAGGCGCTGCGCTGCGCTCAAAGATATTTTCACCACCACAGAATGAAAAGACTTCGCTTGGCCACTTTCCTTGCGCCAAAGTGATAATAGGTTGTTCACTCAGTTGATAGAAGTAACGAACTTTGGACTCAGTATTGTAGCGGCTTTTTAGTTCTACTAATTGATTTCTAAAGCCTTGCGCGTTGTTTTTACCGATATTCGGATCTTCAGCGTATTCGCTTAGCTGTTCAATGTTAGCGGCAATATCTTCAAGTGAATGGGTTTGAGAGTAGTAAATATTGAGGCCAAATTGCTTAAGCTTGTCGAGTTCCCCATTCGGATTACCTGAAAGCCACGCGATAATCAGGTCAGGCTGAAGGGCGATAATACGTTCGATCTTTATCCCTTGATAGTTAGCGACTTTTTCTATTTTTTGCGCTTGTTCTGGGTAATCACTTCGTTCACTGACGGCGACGAGTTTGTCACCAAGCCCTGCGGCAAACGCAAGTTCAGTAGCATGTGGAGCTAAGCTGATAACGCGCTCGGCAGGAACCGAAACAGCAAAGTGAGAAACAAAAGCCGTCAGGAGCAATATAGTGATGCGCATTTAGATTCCTTGATAGATTAAGCCCGTAATAATACTTTGGATGACAATCCAAGCGAACATTCGCCACGCAAGAGTTTTTTGTACCTGAGCAATATGAATGGCTGATGGTGCTATGCGACCACCAAGTTTAGCGCGTACCGCTTTGTGACCATCATAAATCGCCGGGCCACCGAGTGAGAGTTCAAGCTTAGCGCCTACGGAAACCAACAACCACGCGGGTCCGGGAAGAGGCCATGATTTGGCTTGTTGTCGAAGTAGTTGAGCGGTTGCTTGTGCTCTATGACCTAGGGTGATCATGATGGCAAACAGCCTCAGTGGGATAAAGTCTAACACTGCCACCGCACGAATAGCGGGAATACCAAATGGTGAAAAGCGTTGTCTGCTTGGTGACCATGCCCGAGCCAACTCTACACTCATGCGATACATGAAAGCTCCGATACCTCCGCCAATGGCATACCAGAAAAGCACGCCGACGACATTTCGGCCGTAAGACATGATCAGAGTTTCTGCCCCCGCTTTACCTAGCCCTAATATTGATAAAGGCGCGGTCGAGCGATTGATGATCGGTTTGATGAGCATTTTGGCATGCTCTTTATCTTCGCGTGCCATTGCTGCGACAAATTGGGCGGTAAATTTGTCAGTATTACGCCAATCAATCGCGAGCAGCAAAAAGGCCAATTCGAACAACTCTGGTTGCCAAACTAGCGGTTTTAGCGCAATCAAGACAGCGAGCATTGGAAATAGCATTAACAACCAAGCTAGAGTGCCAGAGATGATGCTTTGTGAATAATTGGAATTAACGTTGACTTTGTCCGCTAACTGCTCAGCAAACTTATGCCACAAGATGGCGGGATGCGCCTCACGTGGGAAGGGTAGGATTAGATGAAATAACAACGCGCCCCATAATACGAGGAGCGCGCCATTAGAATAAAATTGATTGAAAATATCTTCCATGATATCGCTTCAGCTTACTTCAGCAGGTCAACCATTTTTATCACCATCTCAGAGGAACTCTTAGCGGCTAGCGGTAGGAACTCATCAAAGCTCATGCCTGCTTCTTTGTCGGCTACGTCAGAGATTGCACGCACAACAACAAATGGGACTTTGAACTGATGACAGGTTTGAGCGATAGCCGAAGCTTCCATTTCAACAGCGATAACTGAAGGGAAGTGTGTGCGAATAAATGTTTGACGCTCTGCGGTGCACACGAACGTATCGCCAGTACAAATAAGCCCGCGAACCGCGTGTTTATCGCCCATTTGTGCCAGTGCTTTTTCAGCTACATCCATCAGTTTTTCATCAGCCAAGAAAGCCGCTGGTTGCTGTGCCATTTGCCCCATTTCGTAGCCAAATGCTGTGACGTCTGCATCGTGGTGACGAACTTCGGTTGAAATAACGACATCACCAAGGTTTAGGCTAGAGTCAAAGCCACCTGCAGAACCTGTGTTAATCACAACATCAGGCTGGTACTCGTCAAGTAGGATAGTCGTCCCAATTGCAGCAGCAACTTTACCTATGCCTGATTGAAGCAGTACTACCTCTACACCATTAAGCTGACCTGCGTAGAAAGTACAACCTGCTTTAGAGACTTCTTGGCAGTTTTCAATAGCTTGCTTAAGAATAGAGACTTCTTGCTCCATTGCACCGATGATGCCGATTTTCATAAGGAATCCTGTTAATTCAAATAGGTAGGTTTGGATAGGCTAAGTGTAACAGAAAAGGGAAGGATGGGAACGGGCTGCGCCCTATGGAACACTTCGTTTCGGGAAAACGGGATCGGGCTTCGCCCTTCGAGAGGTGCGTACTTGGAGGTAGGTAGATGAGACTTTGGTTTAGAAAGTGTTGATAGGAAACTCTCTCGATTCTCGCCTCTCTATTCTAGACTCTCGCTTCCTTTCAAATACCTATTGCTTAACCTGTGTACATCCCCTATAATTCGCGCTCCTCGTGTCGGCTGAATCAGAGATCGGCTGGCACAAATATTAACCTACTCTTATTTAGGAGAGAATTATGTCTCTGAATGCAGAAACTAAAGCAGCAATCGTTGCAGAATACGCTCAAACTGAAGGCGATACTGGTTCACCAGAAGTTCAAGTAGCTCTACTTACAGCTTCTATCAACCACCTACAAGGTCACTTCAAAGCGCACAAAGGCGATCACCACAGCCGTCGTGGTCTTCTACGTATGGTTTCTCGCCGTCGTAAGCTTCTTGACTACCTGAAAGGCAAAAACCTTTCTCGTTACCAAGATCTAATCAAGCGTCTAGGCCTACGTCGCTAATCAGCGGCTGCATAGAACAGTTTGTCGAAAAAGGGGCTTTTAGCCCCTTTTTTGTTGCCTAAATTTAGCCAAACCGAATTTATCCCGCTATACTACGGCGGCTGATATTTATTGGCATTTTCTATTTGCTCATTGCATTACAATTACATCGTATGCAGTTATAGAATTTAGTTTCTAGCTTCTCGTTTGATTCTGGTCGTAAGTGGTCGATTGGGAGCTAAAAACTAAACTCTAGACTGTTTAAACATGTAATGCCTTGGGCTAACTCCAATGCTCTTATTAAATAGGGCTACCCAAAAGGAATAACAATGTTCGAAAAACCAGTTGTTAAAACGTTCCAGTACGGTAACCACACGGTTACTCTAGAAACTGGCGTTATTGCACGTCAAGCTACTGCAGCAGTAATGGTCACTATGGACGATACGTCAGTATTCGTTTCTGTAGTAGGTAAAAAAGAAGCAGTAGAAGGCCAAGACTTCTTCCCTCTAACAGTAAACTACCAAGAGCGTACTTACGCTGCAGGTAAAATCCCTGGTGGTTTCTTCAAGCGTGAAGGTCGTCCTTCTGAAGGCGAAACGCTAACGGCT
Organism: Vibrio sp. R10-SF1-ISO8; assembly: GCF_059833805.1. Lineage (NCBI taxonomy): Bacteria > Pseudomonadati > Pseudomonadota > Gammaproteobacteria > Vibrionales > Vibrionaceae > Vibrio > Vibrio sp. R10-SF1-ISO8. The sequence goes on from NZ_JCBDHL010000021.1 coordinate 75,813, forward strand.
CGTCTAATCGACCGTCCAATCCGTCCTCTTTTCCCAGATGCATTCAAAAACGAAGTACAGGTTATCGCAACTGTAGTATCTGTGAACCCAGACGTTCAGCCAGATATCGTAACTATGATCGGTACTTCAGCAGCACTTGCTATCTCTGGTATCCCGTTCAACGGTCCTATCGGTGCAGCACGTGTTGGTCACATCGATGGTCAACTAGTTCTTAACCCAAGCAACACTGAGCTAGAAACGTCTAAGCTTGACCTAGTGGTAGCAGGTACTGAAGGCGCTGTTCTTATGGTTGAGTCAGAAGCTGACAACCTAACTGAAGAAGAGATGCTATCTGCGGTAGTTTACGGTCACGATCAACAGCAAGTTGTTATCAACGCGATTAACGAATTCGCGGCTGAAGTAGCGACTCCAGCATGGGATTGGGTTGCTCCAGAAGAGAACACTACGCTTGTAAACAAGATTGCTGAGCTAGCAGAGGCGAAACTTGTAGAAGCTTACCAAATCACTGAAAAGATGGCGCGTTACGACCGTATCCACGCTATTGCTGGTGAAGTAAACGAAGTTCTACTTGCTGAAGATCCTGAAGCAAACACCAAAGAAATTCACACTATCTTCCACGATCTAGAGAAGACAGTGGTACGTCGCAGCATCATCGCGGGTAACCCACGTATCGATGGTCGTGAGAAAGACATGGTTCGTGCACTAGATGTACGTACTGGCGTTCTTCCACGTACTCACGGTTCTTCTCTATTCACACGTGGTGAGACTCAGGCGCTTGTAACTGCAACTCTAGGTACGCAGCGCGATGCTCAAATCATCGACGAGCTAACTGGTGAGCGTAAAGATCACTTCCTACTGCACTACAACTTCCCTCCATACTGTGTGGGCGAAACTGGTTTCGTAGGTTCTCCTAAGCGTCGTGAAATCGGCCACGGTAAACTTGCTAAGCGTGGTATTGCTGCAGTAATGCCATCTGTAGACGAGTTCCCATACACAGTACGTGTAGTATCAGAAATCACTGAATCTAACGGTTCTTCTTCAATGGCTTCTGTATGTGGTACGTCTCTAGCACTTATGGATGCTGGTGTGCCAATCAAATCTTCTGTTGCAGGTATTGCAATGGGTCTTGTGAAAGAAGGCGACGACTTCGTTGTTCTTTCTGACATCCTTGGTGACGAAGACCACCTAGGTGATATGGACTTTAAAGTAGCAGGTACTAACACTGGTATTACTGCACTTCAGATGGATATCAAGATCGAAGGTATCACTAAAGAGATCATGCAAATTGCTCTTAACCAAGCGCAAGGTGCACGTAAGCACATCCTATCTGTAATGGATGAAGCTATTTCTGGTGCTCGTGAAGATATCTCTGAATTCGCTCCTCGCATTCACACAATGAAGATCAGCGCTGAGAAGATCAAAGATGTTATCGGTAAAGGTGGTGCAGTTATCCGTGCTCTAACTGAAGAGACTGGTACAACTATCGAAATCGAAGACGACGGTACAATCAAGATTGCTGCAACTGAAGGTACAGCTGCGAAAGAAGCAATCCGTCGTATCGAAGAGATCACAGCAGAAGTTGAAGTTGGTCGCATCTACACAGGTAAAGTAGCGCGTCTAGCAGACTTCGGTGCATTCGTAACTATCCTGCCAGGTAAAGATGGTCTAGTACACATCTCGCAAATCGCTGACAAGCGTGTTGAGAAAGTGTCTGACTACCTAGCTGAAGGTCAAGAAGTTCAAGTAAAAGTTCTTGAAATTGACCGTCAAGGCCGTGTACGTCTAAGCATGAAAGAAGCAGTTGAAAAGACTGAAGAAGCGGCTACAGAAGAGAAGCCAGCAACTGACGCATAATGCGATTTAAGTGAATAGGCCGGATTTGTGAATTAGCCTATTTTGCTAAAAGCATGTTATAAAGGGAGCACTAGGCTCCCTTTTTTTATGCGGAAGACACTAGGTTGAGGCTTAGCAACAGGAGTATTTATTTGTGAAATGGTTTCAAACCGCAACGCTTAGCCTTGCATTATTAGTGACAGCAGGCTGTGCATCAACATCGAACCACCAAGCTGAGTGGGTGCTGCCTCCAATGGTAGAAGCACTTCAGCCTAGCTTGCAGCAAGAAGTTCAGATCGCACGTTTAAGCCAACTACTTGGCAGAACGGATTTACCTAACGAAACACGCGCTAAAATACTCTACGAACGCGGCAACTACTACGACAGTGTCGGGTTACGCAATCTAGCCAGATTAGATTACGAACAGTCTCTTGCTATCTATCCGGCTCAAGCAGATCTGTTCAACTTGCTTGGTGTTTACTTCACTGAAAAAAGAAACTTCGATGCCGCCTACGATGCTTTTGATTCAGCTTTAGAGCTAGCACCAGACAATAGCTACGCGGCGCGCAACAGAGCGATTGCACTCTATTATGGTGGCCGTTTTGATCTCGCTTTAGAAGAGATGCAGCAGCATTACAATCAAGATTCTAGTGACCCATTCAGTGCATTGTGGCTCTACATTATTAAGTCAGAGATTACACCGGAAATCGCTAGGCAAGAACTTGAGCAGAGCTACCAAAATCGCAACGATAAGTGGGGCTGGATTATGGTCGCGATTACCTTGGGTGAAATTTCTGAAAAGCAAGCATTCAAAGCAATTGTAGAGAGCACACGCGATAAAGTTGTTCTTGCCCAGCACTTAACAGAAGCGTACTTCTATCTAGGTAAGCGCTACCAACAAAGTGACTCAGAGCAGGATATTGCCAAAGCGATTTCGTTCTACCGTCTTGCGATCTCATTCAATGTTTTTGAGTATGTAGAGCATAGATACGCAATATTAGAATTGACTAATATTTATGAAGATCTGCAAGCGCAAGTCATCGCTAGAGCGAAAGCACAGCAGGCGGCAAACCCAACGCAGTAGAGCCATTGACTCTTAGAACAGAAAAGCGCTGAACTCAGCGCTTTTTTATTGCGTATTAGCCAATCTGTCGTTAATATTGTTAGCTTGGCTAACTAAATAAATTTACCCATGAGTTTAGAAACTAGCTTAATAGAATTAGAGCGTTTTTGCTCCAAGGCATGGCGCGTCTATGCGAAAGAAGATCCTTTGTCGCTATTGAGTTTTAATGAGTTCGACTATTTGCGTGTCGTTCAGGCCTATCCTGAAGGGGTCCGAATTACAGATTTAGCTGATGAAATGAAAGTGACCAAGCCTTCTGCTTCAAATATGGTCGTGCGGCTAGAGAAAAAAGGGCTCGTTAAACGAATCATGTGCAATGAAGATGCTCGTTCAAAGAAAGTCGTCTTAACTGAAAACGCGATTAAAGCGATGTCGCTGGAAAAGGTCGTCTATAAAGAAGTTGCAGAAACGATGAACGCAAAGTTATCTGATCAAGAAGCGGCACAGCTAGTTAGCTTATTGAACAAAACATTGTTGTAACACATTTAACTATTTAGTTAGCCTTGCTAACTAGAGCAGAGAAGCATGCAAACATCCATTTATAAACAATTTTGGAAATACACAATCCCAACCGTGGCGGCAATGTTGGTCAACGGTTTGTACCAAGTGGTGGATGGGATCTTTATTGGTCGCTATGTTGCTGCAGATGGCCTTGCCGGCATTAACGTAGCTTGGCCTGTGATTGGTTCAATTCTAGGTATTGGCATGTTGGTGGGTGTCGGGACTGGCGCTTTGGTATCAATCCGTCAAGGTGAGGGAGACAATCAAGGTGCGAAAAAAATACTTGCGACTGGATTGTTACTCCTGCTCGTTTTAGCTCCTATTGTTTCAGGCATATTGTACTTCTTTTCAGAGTACTTCTTACGCTGGCAGGGTGCCGACGGAAAAGTTTATGAACTTGGATTGCAATATCTGGATGTGTTAATCGGCGCTTGTATCTTTACTTTAGGCTCCATTGCGATGCCATTTTTGTTGCGTAATGATGACAACCCAAATTTAGCGACGATTTTGATGGTCATCGGTGCTGTCATTAATATTGCTCTTGATTACCTAATGATTGCCGTGTGGGATTGGGAGCTCGCGGGAGCGGCGTTGGCGACCGCTATTGCTCAGGCTGTGGTGACATTACTCGGTCTCGCCTACTTTTTCTCATCTAGAGCCAACTTAAGGCTTAAGTGGAGTGACGTTCGTTTGAGCTTACCCGTCATTCCACAAATATTTGCCATCGGTACGTCAAGCTTCTTTATGTATGCCTATGGTGCGGTGATGGTCGCGCTGCACAATAACTTGTTCGCCCAATATGGCGATGTGATGATGATTGGAGCCTATGCAATTCTTGGCTATATAGTGACTGTTTATTATCTTACTGTTGAAGGTGTGGCAAACGGTATGCAGCCATTGGTTAGCTATAACCATGGTGCGCGAAACAAAGATAACATCCGAGCACTACTTAAAATTGCCATGACAACAGCTATCGTGATTGGTGTTGCTTTTGTCGCAGTGATTAACTTATTTCCTAGAGAATTTGTTTCGGTGTTTAACTCAACCGATGAGAAACTAATAGAGAACACAATATTAGGCTTTAGACTGCATTTATTTGCTCTTTTCTTGGACGGTTTCCTAGTGGTTGCAGGGGCTTATTATCAGGCAATTAACAACGGCACTAAGGCGATGTTTGTTAATGTTGGTAATATTTTAGTTCAATTGCCTTTCTTATACTTAATGCCGAAATTGCTTGGTGTCTCGGGAGTTTGGCTTGCTTTCCCACTTTCAAATATTGCACTGAGTGCGGTAGTCATAGTGATTTTGATGAGAGACCTGCGTCGTTATCGGACTCACCAGACGGAACAAGCGATTGCTTAATAGAAAAAGGGCTCTGTTGAGCCCTTTTTGTATCTATGACGTTCGAGACTTAGAGTGTTTTAACTTCCAAACCGGCTAATTGGTGCCAGTAGCCATTACATTGCCTACTGTCTATTTGACTAGGACTGCCACCTTGCTCATTCGCTCGGAATTTATCTACTTGTGAGAAAGTATCAAGACCAAGTGGGCTTAAGCGAACCACGTCGACTAACCCTTGCATACTTGGTAAGTCATTGATGAGGTTGTAACAGTAGCCTGACTGAGTCTGGATACCATTGAGATTAAACACCTCTTGCCCTTCTTGGCTGCTTACCTGAATGCCGGTTGGATATTTGATACAGCAAGTCTCGCAATCATCCTTGGCTTTATTCTCTGCACGGGCAGTGAAGCAGCGTGCCGAGTAGGCTAGGGGAAGATAACCGTGACTGAATACCTCGACTTCAAATTTGCCTTTAATACCGATCTCATCACATTGGTTAAGTACATTACCTAGCCACTCACGAGATAGTTCTACTGGCATGCACCAACGAGTCATGCCTTGTTTTAAGAACAAGTTCAAGGTGTGTGCATTGTAGGTATTAACGGCGGGGCCGACGACGAAAGGCACGTTACGCTCAGAGGCAAGTTGAATCGCAGAGACATCGTTGGCTTCAATGGCGAAGTCACCATTGTCGATGTACTTTTTCATCACGTTGACTTCGCTTGGTGCTTCGAGCAGTGCCATTGTCGACAACACGACTTGTTTACCAGTATTACTGAGTTCCTTCGCTATCTCAAACCAGTGCGCTGGTTTCATTTCACGGCGTTTTGAACAGACACTCTCACCTAGATAGATAATATCTGCCGAGCTGGTTTTCGCTTGCTCATAAAATGCTTCGACATCATGTTTTGGCCAGAAGTAGAGTAGCGGGCCGAGTGCGTATTTCATGTTGTTTTCCATTGTTCTCTCTACAAGTAAAGCTCTACTGCCATTTACGGTGGTATGCGCCAAGTGTGGTTTGCGTCCCTTCTGATACATTAGCGAGTGTTGCATTCCAGCTTGGCTCTACTTGATAGCCTTCTGGGTTCGCCAAGTAACGATCGATTGCGGCTCGCCAAGTGCGGGTCACTTGCTCAACGTAAGCTGGGCTGCGTTGACGGCCTTCGATTTTTACTGACGCTACGTTGGCTGCAAAGAGCTCAGGTAGCATAGATAATGTATTTAAACTGGTTGGTTCTTCCAGGGCGTGATAAGCCTTAGTTTGCTCGTTCAAGTCCGCTGTGAATCGACCTTTACACAAAGTAGGGTAGCCTGCATTTTCACCTTCACTGTAACGATCAATCAGGATGTCATTAAGACGAGATTCTAGGCCATTGTCAGTTTCTTGCCAGCGAACATATTTGGCTGGGGAGCAGGCACCGACGGTATTTGGCGATTCACCTGTCATGTATGACGATAGATAGCAGCGGCCTTCAGACATAATGCACAGGCTACCAAAAGCAAATACTTCTAGCTCAACGTCACTGGCGATGTTGCGTGATAGCTGCTTTACCTGATGAATGGAAAGAACACGTGGCAGCACAACACGCTTTACATTGAAGTTCTGCTTGTAGAAATCAAGGGCGGCGACATTGGTTGCTGAGGCTTGTACTGATAAATGAAGTTCAAGTTGCGGGTATTTTCGTGCGGCATATTCAAGTACGGCAATATCGGCCACGATCAGAGCATCTACACCACTTTGCGCGGCTCGATCGACCGCATCGGTCCAGCGTTCAAACCCATCTGGATGAGCAAAGGTGTTTAGGGCAACATGAATTTTTTTGTTATTGTCGTGAACGTATTGAACGGCCTTTTCGAGTTTCTTACCCGTGAAGTTCAAACCTGCAAAGTGGCGGGCATTGGTGTCATCTTTAAATCCGATGTACACCGCATCAGCACCACAATCAATCGCCGTTTTTAAGGCAGGTAAGTTACCTGCTGGGCATAGGAGTTCCATTGCTCGCACCATGACTGTCTGTTCTAAATTTGCTGAGCATTTTATGAAGAAATATGAACGGCAAATTTGATGTACAGCAGGTTTGCGTGACTTTCTGGCTTAATTACTCAAATAGGGTTAGTTTTTGTGGCGGCGATTTTGCGCAAATAGCTCTTCAACCTCTTGTCTAGGCTGAGGACGGTAGAAATGGAAACCCTGAATAGAGTTACAGTTGAGGTTAGACAGCAGAGTGGCTTGCTGCTGAGTTTCGACACCTTCAGCGACTACAGTGAGATCGAGTGATTTACCAAGATTGATAATGTTCTCGATGACAGTGATTTGTTTAGGAAGCGTATCAATATCAGAGATAAAAGCGCGGTCTATTTTCAGCTCATCGATAGGGAAACGTGCTAAGTAAGATAGCGAAGAGTAGCCTGTGCCGAAGTCATCAATTGACAGCGCAAAGCCGAGCTTCTTAATCGCATTAAGCATTTGCACAGTATGTTCGCTGTCACTCATGACTGCACTTTCTGTCAGTTCGAAAGTGATGCAACTTGGGTCAAGCTCAGTGGTGCGCAGCAGCTTTTCCATATAGTCGATAAGCTTTGGATTACCGAATTGTTCTGGAGACAAGTTGATCGCCACGCGTCCAGGTAAAATGCCCTGCAGCTTCCAGCGCTTAACCGTGCTAAACACATCACGCATTACTACGCGACCTAAGTGCTCAATCAAGCCTGCTCGTTCTGCGACGGGAATGAATGCGCCAGGGCTGATATAGCCTTCGACTGGGTGCTTCCAACGGATCAGGGCTTCTGCGCCGTTGATACTGAAATCGCGAGCATTAACCTTTGGCTGATACCAAACCTCAAGCCCATTTTGCTGCAGCGCTTTTTGTAGTTCGATTTCAAGCCACAAACGCATGCGAGCTTCTTTGTTCATCTGATCATTAAACTTGATCAGACGGTTACGGCCGCGATCTTTTGCTTCGTACATGGCCGTGTCGGCATTTTGCAGCAAAATACGTGCGTCATTACCATCTCCTGGGTAAGCCACACTACCAATCGAACAGGCTAAGCGCTTGCTAAAATGGTGTAGATCAAAGGGCTGGTTAATCAGGGAGATAATTCGTTCCGACAGCATTTCTGCCATGCGATTATTTTCAGGTTCAGGCAAGATAATGCCAAACTCGTCCCCACCTAAGTGTCCTAGCACCGCTTGTTGTGGTAACAAACGCTTCAAGCGAGAAGAGACTTCTTTAATCACCTTGTCACCGATATGATGACCCAGCGAGTCATTGATGTTCTTAAAGTTATCAATGTCGAGGTAAAGCATGATCAAAGGCGTTTCGTTGTGGATCAGTTGCTCTAAGCGTTTGGTAAAGCCAAAACGATTGTATAAACCCGTCAGCGAATCGAGGTGGATATCTTCCTGTTTATTGGTTGCAAGCGCAGTAGGCGCAGCTTCCGCATCATGAATCAGTATCAGTTGCGAATCGCTACCCAGAATCATCGCTGCATCTGCTTGAAGTTGTACTTTACGTTCAAATCCGCAGCGAGGGCTCGTCAAACAGGTCAGTGGCGTTTCCCCAAGCATAGTGGCTAACGATTCTGAAAAAACGGTTTTGGTTTTCTCATCAACAAATAAGCGCGAAAGGCTTTCGCCTAGCACATCTTGAATTGAGTCAAAGCCTAACAAGCGCAGGGCGGCTGGGTTAGCTGACAGAATACAATCGTCTTCTACAAGAAAGATACCTTCAGGTAGAAGCGTCGTGAGCGTGGAAAATTTGCCTTCAGATTCCTCAAGAGAACGAATCAGAATTTGTTTTTCGGAGGTATCAAGAGCGTGGAAAATAACATGCTCTATATTGCCTTCGTTTTCGATAGGAGAGATGTTGAAATGCAGGCTCGTCTCTAGGTCGAGATCGCCCATGGTCATTTCCGCTTCAATGGACTCGCCTTTGAAAGCTCTATCGTAGTATGGCTTTAGATGATCATAGAACTGCTGTCCCATGATCTGGTTATCACACATACCAATCAGTTCAGTCGGAGTTAGCCCTGCGATATCGCAATAGCGGCCATTAACCATTGCATAGTTATGCTGGTTATCCAAAATGGCGAAAAAAAACGGACTATTGGCCGTAATTTTTGTAAACCAGTGCTGTAATTGTTGCGATAGCATCAAGTTTTTCCGACTCTCCAAAGAGCAATTTATCCACTAGTGGAGCGAATGTGAGTGATGTTATAACTATAACTGTCATTGCCTAGAGTTTAAAGAGTTAAGGCTTAGCGCAGATTCTTTGATAAATAACAGGAATCTCTAGTTAAACATACTCTATGATGAGTAATTCTAGCTAACAAAGTAACGGATATCTCGCGTGATTAACAAGATTCGCACTCAACTAGTTCAAAATGCCGCATCAATTTTGCGATCTCCAGTCCACTTCTTGCCTCAAACTGTACAAAAAAGAGCCTTGCTTGAAGGCCTTAAAACTGTTTTTAAAGAAGCACTTGAGGATGGTGACTTTGAATTTCTTGAAGATAAGTGGTTAAAAGTTGAGGTAAAAGATCTGCGTTTGAGTTGGCTGATAAGCTATCAGGATGAGCAAATTGTGGTTGCAGATAAACCAGTACGAGAAGATGTCTTGTTTAGCGGCAATCTTAATGACCTGGTGCTGATTGCTGGACGCAAAGAAGATCCAGACACTTTATTCTTTCAGCGCCGTTTGACCATCGAAGGGGATACCGAACTAGGCCTTGAAGTGAAGAACTTGATGGACAGTGTCGATCTGGAGTCTTTGCCAAAACCTCTTCAAACCTTGTTAAATCAACTAGCCGATTTTGTGCAAAAAGGATTACAATCGCCTGCAACACATAATGAGGTTGTAAATGCTTATTCGAACTGAAGCACCGGCAGACATACTTGCCATAGATCGATTACTTAAATCAACGTTTGAAACTGAAGCGGAAGCTGACTTGGTCATGAAGCTAAGAGAAAACGGACGTCGCACCTTATCTCTTGTTGCCTGCAATGACGAAGGAGAGGTAGTCGGTTACGTACTGTTTAGCCCAGTGACATTAGACGGTAGTGACTATAATTGGCAGGGACTTGCTCCGTTAGCTGTCGATGAAAAGTATCGCCGACAAGGTCTTGCAGCTGACATGGTAAAGGAAGGTTTGGCTTCTTTGCGCGAATTTGGCTACCCAGCCTGTGTTGTGTTGGGCGATCCAGCTTATTATGGCCGTTTTGGTTTTGTGGATAGTGCAAATCAGCAAATGCACTGTCAATGGGAAGTCCCACAAGGGGCATTTCAAGTCCTAGCACTAGAAGAAAGTCAGTTTGACGGACGCTCTGGTTTGATTGAGTACAGTCCTGAATTTTCAGAGCTTTAATTTCAATGCTGTGATTCTAAAGAGATAAAACTGTGGTTTTGTCCTTTTTTTGACCGCTTAGCCCTCAAGGCGTACTTTTTTGAAAAAATCTACTTGTCAGCGTTATCGGCTTTCGCTAGTATTGCTCGGCCTTCGGTAAGGAGGTCGCTAGCCTTGTTCAAAAACATCATTAAAGAGTTTTCGAGCGGCGCTGGCTCAACAATTTGGAACATAGGTGGAAATCATGTTTACAGTTCTACTTGTGATTTACCTGTTGGCAGCGGTTGGTGTAATCGGCCTAGTGCTGATTCAACAAGGTAAAGGCGCAGATATGGGAGCCTCATTCGGTGCAGGCGCATCAAACACAGTGTTTGGCGCAAGCGGCTCAGGTAACTTCCTAACCCGAATGACTGCAATTTTTGCAACAGTATTTTTCATCCTTAGCTTAGTGCTTGGTAATATGTCTACACATAAAACTGAGTCACAATGGGTAGACCCGACTCAAGGTCAGGTTATCCAACAAGCTGACGATGCGAGCGAAATTCCAGCCCCTCAAGGCGACGAAATTCCTCAATAAGCTATTTTCTAGCTGATAAATAGAATTAGCTGCCGAGATGGTGAAATTGGTAGACACGCTAGCATGAGGTGCTAGTGCCTTAGGTGTGAGGGTTCGAGTCCCTCTCTCGGCACCATTGATTTACAAACTTGTAAAACACCTTGGAGAGCGTATAATGCTCGACAAGTCGGACGCGGGGTGGAGCAGCTTGGTAGCTCGTCGGGCTCATAACCCGAAGGTCGTCGGTTCAAATCCGGCCCCCGCAACCAAATCCCTTTTCTTTTCTAGAAAGTGGATTGGGACAAGTTTGCGCAATAGCGATATTGCGAGTTAAGTGGCATCGATATCACTTAACGTATCAGGGTCCAGCAACAAAAAACCCCGACTTTTCGGGGTTTTTTGTTATCTAAATTTTCTCATTGAGAATTTAGAGCTTTGCTTGGAATTTAAATTGGGCTCTGAGCCCTTTTTTTGTTTCTGGAGTGGTTTAAATGACTGGTTTAGAAAGACAACTTACTGAAATGCTTGAAGCTCCTGTAGCGGCATCAGGTTATGAGTTAGTTGGATTAGAATTTGTTCGCGCAGGTGAACACTCAACATTACGTATTTTCATCGATCACGAGAACGGTATTAATGTTGAAGATTGTGCTGAAGTTAGCCGCCAGGTTAGCGCGGTAATGGACGTTGAAGATCCAATCACAGTGGCTTACAACCTTGAAGTGTCTTCACCAGGTTTAGAAAGACCACTATTCAAAGCTGCACACTATGAACAGTTTATTGGTCACGAGGTAAGCATCGTTTTGAAGATGGCTGTAGGCAACCGTCGTAAGTGGAAAGGTGTAATCCACTCTGTCGATGGTGAAACTATCTCAGTTACTGTTGAAGGTAACGAAGAAGAGTTTGCCCTAAGCAACATCTCAAAAGCTAACCTGATCCCTAAATTTTAATTAAAGTCTTAGAGGCTATTTAAAATGAGTAAAGAAATTTTAGCGGTAGTAGAAGCGGTATCGAACGAGAAAGCGGTACCTCGTGAGCGTATCTTTGAAGCCCTAGAAATTGCTCTGGCTACTTCTACTAAGAAGAAGCACGAAATGGAAATTGATGTTCGTGTTGAAATTGACCGTAAAACGGGCGAGTTTGAAACATTCCGCCGCTGGTTGATTGTTGAAGAAGTTGAGAGCCCAACCAAAGAAATCTCTCTAGAAGCAGCGAAATTCGAAAACGAAGAGCTTGAACTAGGTGATTACGTTGAAGACGACATCGAGTCAGTAACGTTTGACCGTATTACGACTCAAACGGCTAAGCAAGTTATCGTACAGAAAGTACGTGAAGCTGAGCGCGCGCAAATCGTAGAGCAGTTCATCGACAACGAAGGTGAATTAGTGACTGGTGTGGTTAAGAAAGTTAACCGCGAAACAGTGGTACTAGACCTAGGTAACAATGCAGAAGCGGTTATCCTACGTGACGACCAACTTCCTCGTGAAAACTTCCGTCCAGGCGACCGTGTTCGTGGCCTACTTTACAAAGTGGCGCCAGAAGCTCGTGGCTTCCAGCTATTCGTGACTCGCTCTAAGCCTGAAATGCTAGCAGAGCTATTCCGTGTAGAAGTACCTGAAATCGCTGAAGAGATCATCGAACTTAAAGGTGCAGCACGCGATCCTGGTTCTCGCGCGAAAATTGCGGTTAAAACTAACGACAAGCGTATTGACCCAGTTGGTGCGTGTGTTGGTATGCGTGGTGCACGTGTACAAGCTGTTTCTGGCGAGCTTGGTGGTGAGCGTATCGATATCGTTCTTTGGGACGATAACCCAGCGCAATTTGTTATCAACGCAATGGCACCTGCTGATGTTGCTTCTATCATCGTTGATGAAGACGCAAACGCAATGGACATCGCTGTTGAAGCAGACAACCTAGCACAAGCTATCGGCCGTAACGGTCAAAACGTACGTCTTGCATCTCAACTAACGGGTTGGGAACTAAACGTAATGACAGTTGAAGATCTTCACAAGAAACACGCTGAAGAGTCTCAAGCTGCAATCGAAAGCTTCATGAAGCACCTAGATATCGAAGAAGACTTTGCTCAACTGCTTGTTGAAGAAGGTTTCTCTACTCTAGAAGAAGTGGCTTACGTACCTGTAAACGAGCTTCTTGAAGTTGACGGTCTAGATGAAGATCTAGTCGAAGAACTACGCAGTCGTGCTAAGAATGCACTAACGACTCTTGCTCTTGCACAAGAAGAATCTTTCGAAGGTGTTGAGCCTGCTGAAGACTTACTTGGCTTAGAAGGTCTAGAGCGTGAGATGGCATTTAAACTGGCAGCTAAAGGTGTTGCAACACTAGAAGACCTTGCTGATCAGGGTATCGATGATATCGAAGGTATTGAAGGTCTAACCGAAGAACGTGCGGGTGAGCTAATTATGGCAGCTCGTAACATTTGTTGGTTCGGCGACGACGAATAATTTTCAGCAAGGAGAAAGCGGATGACACAAATTACTGTTAAGGCACTGAGTGAAGAAATTGGTACACCAGTGGACCGCTTGGTTGAACAACTTGCTGACGCTGGTATGAAGAAAGCGAGTAGTGATCAAGTTACTGATGAAGAAAAGCAGAAACTTTTGACTCACCTTAAGAAAGAGCACGGCGACACTTCAGGTGACGCGGAGCCAACTCGCTTAACGCTACAGCGTAAAACTCGCAGCACACTAAGCGTTAATGCTGGTGGCGGCAAGAGTAAGGATGTTCAAGTAGAAGTGCGTAAGAAGCGCACTTATGTGAAGCGCAGCATTATCGAAGACGACGCGAAACGTGAGGCTGAGGAAGCAGCAAAGCGTGAAGCTGAAGAGCTTGCGAAGCGTGAGGCTGAAGAGCAAGCGAAACGTGAAGCTGCAGAGAAAGCAAAACGCGAGGCCGAAGAGAAAGCGAAGCAAGAAGCGGATGCAAAACGCGACGCTGAAGAAAAGGCTAAACGCGCCCAAGCTGATAAGGCTAATAAAGACATGAATGCAAAAAATGCGGAAGCTAATACGCAAGCGAAGAAAGAAGCTGACGAGCTGAAGCGTCGTCAGGAAGAAGAAGCCCAACGTAAAGCGGAACAAGAAGCGGCTAAGCTTGTTGAAGAAGCTCGTAAACTTGCTGAAGAAAATGAAGCTCGTTGGACTGAAGAAGAGAAGAAGAAGAAAGAGCTTGAAAACTCTGACTACCACGTAACCACTTCTACTTACGCTCGTGAAGCTGAAGATGCAGCAGACCGTAAAGAAGAAGGTGGCCGTCGTAAGAAGAAGAAAAAAGCTTCTAACAACGATGACCAAAATCGTGGCGGTCGTAACCAGCGTGGCGGCAGAAACCGCAACAAAGGTAAGCTAGCTAAACCAACTTCAATGCAGCAAGGTTTCGATAAGACAGCAACGGTTGCTAAAGCTGATGTTGTAATCGGTGAAACTATCGTAGTTTCTGAACTGGCAAGCAAAATGTCAGTGAAGGGCACGGAAGTTATCAAAGTAATGATGAAGATGGGCGCAATGGCGACTATCAACCAGGTTATCGACCAAGAAACAGCGCAGCTTGTTGCTGAAGAAATGGGCCACAAGGTAATCCTGCGTAAAGAGAACGAGCTAGAAGAAGCGGTACTATCAGATCGTGATAACAACGCTGAATCAGTTCCTCGTGCTCCTGTTGTTACTATCATGGGTCACGTTGACCACGGTAAAACGTCTACGCTTGACTACATCCGTAAAGCACACGTTGCGTCGGGTGAAGCAGGTGGTATTACACAGCACATCGGTGCTTACCACGTTGAAACTGACAACGGCATGATCACTTTCCTTGATACTCCTGGACACGCGGCGTTTACTGCAATGCGTGCTCGTGGTGCTCAAGCGACAGATATCGTTGTTCTAGTTGTAGCTGCAGACGATGGTGTAATGCCACAAACAATCGAAGCGATCCAGCACGCGAAAGCGGCAGGTGTTCCTCTGATTGTTGCTGTGAACAAGATCGATAAAGAAGATGCAAACCCAGATAACGTTAAGAACGAGCTAGCTCAGTACGACGTTATTCCTGAAGAGTGGGGCGGTGAGAACATGTTCGTTCACATCTCTGCGAAACAGGGTACCAACATCGACGGTCTTCTAGAAACTATCCTTCTGCAATCTGAAGTTCTTGAACTAACTGCAGTTGAAGAAGGCATGGCGTCTGGTGTGGTTGTTGAATCTCGTCTAGATAAAGGTCGTGGTCCAGTTGCAACTGTACTTGTTCAGTCTGGTACGCTAAACAAAGGCGATATCGTTCTTTGTGGTCAAGAGTACGGCCGTGTTCGTGCAATGCGCGATGAGAACGGTAAAGAAGTAACGACTGCTGGTCCTTCTATCCCAGTAGAGATCCTAGGTCTTTCTGGTGTACCTGCTTCTGGTGATGAAGCAACAGTAGTACGTGATGAGCGTAAAGCGCGTGAAGTAGCGAACTACCGTCAAGGTAAATTCCGTGAAGTGAAACTGGCTCGTCAGCAGAAAGCGAAACTAGAGAACATGTTCTCTAACATGGCTGCTGGTGAAGTTGCTGAACTGAACGTTGTTCTTAAAGCTGACGTACAGGGCTCTGTGGAAGCAATCTCTGACTCACTAATCAAGCTTTCAACTGATGAAGTGAAAGTGAACATCGTAGGTTCTGGTGTTGGTGGTATTACTGAAACTGATGCCGTACTAGCAGCAGCTTCTAACGCTATCATCCTTGGCTTCAACGTACGTGCTGATGCAACAGCTCGCCGTACTGTTGAAAACGAAAACCTAGACCTTCGTTACTACTCAATCATTTACCAATTGATTGATGAAGTGAAACAAGCAATGGGCGGTATGCTTGCTCCAGAATTCAAGCAAGAGATCATTGGTCTTGCTGAAGTTCGTGACGTATTTAAGTCACCGAAACTGGGCGCAATCGCAGGTTGTATGGTTACTGAAGGTATCATCAAGCGTAACAACCCTATCCGCGTACTACGTGATAACGTTGTTATCTACGAAGGTGAACTAGAGTCACTACGTCGCTTTAAAGATGACGTACAAGAAGTTAAGAACGGCTACGAATGTGGTATCGGCGTTAAGAACTACAACGATGTTCGCGTTGGTGACCAAATCGAAGTCTTCGAAATCGTTGAAGTTAAACGTACTCTAGACTAATTGACTAACATTGCTGGCTTACTTATTGATAGATAAGCAGTAATTGGTTGTTGAATACGCCATGGGGGGCTGGAATTTATCCATCCCCCCATTCTTTCTAATAAGAGAAAAGATATGTCAAAAGAATTTAGCCGCACGCAGCGTGTTGCACAGCAGCTGCAAAAAGAACTCGCAATGATCCTTCAACGCGAAGTTCGAGATTCTCGCCTTGGCATGGTGACGATTTCTGATGTGGAAGTGTCACGTGATTTAGCATACGCGAAAGTTTTCGTTACTTTCCTATGTGTTGGTGAGCAAACTCCAGAGTCTTGCCTAGAAGCACTACGTGAGCATGAAGTTCATATCCGTATGATGCTAGGCAAACGCATTCGCCTACGTCTAACACCTGAAGTGCGTTTCCACTACGACAATACACTTGTCGAGGGTATGCGTATGTCAAACCTAGTGTCAGAGGTAGTTAACGAAGATAAGCGTAAACAGCATGACGCTGGCCGTGAAGAAGATCAGGCAGGTGAAGAGTAATGGCTCGTCGTCGTAAAGGTCGTCCAATTAATGGTGTTGTCCTTTTAGACAAGCCAACAGGCATTTCATCTAATGATGCACTGCAGAAAGTAAAACGCATTTACTTTGCAGAGAAAGCAGGTCATACCGGTGCTCTGGATCCCCTAGCGACAGGTATGCTGCCAATCTGTCTTGGTGAAGCAACCAAGTTCTCTCAGTTCTTGTTGGATTCTGATAAACGCTACCGAGTGATCGCCAAGTTAGGTGAGCGCACGGATACCTCGGATTCTGATGGTGAAGTGGTTGAGACTCGTCCGGTAGACGTTTCTCTCGACAAGCTTGAAGCCTGCATTGATAAGTTCCGTGGTGAATCTGATCAAGTGCCTTCAATGTTTTCGGCATTGAAATACCAAGGTAAGCCTTTGTATGAATATGCGCGCAAAGGTATTGAAGTACCGCGTGAATCGCGCAAGATTACCGTGTACGAAATCGTACTACATCGTTTCGAAGGCGATGAAGTCGAGATGGAAGTTCACTGTTCGAAAGGGACTTATATCCGTACAATCGTCGATGATCTTGGCGAGATGCTTGGCTGTGGCGCTCACGTGACGATGCTTCGTCGTACTGGAGTTGCAAAATATCCTTACGAGAAGATGGTAACGCTTGAGCAGCTCAACGAACTGCTAGAGCAAGCTCATCGTGATGAAGTCGCGCCAAAAGAGTTACTTGATCCGCTATTGCTACCGATGGACACTGCCGTAGAAGATTTACCAGAAGTGAATCTAAACGCTGAGTTAACTAACTTGGTTCAACACGGTATGCCAGTACAGGTATTAGGTGCACCAGAAGGAACGCCTCTGCGTATGACTTCAGGTGAAGATAAGCTCTTTATCGGTGTTGCTGAAGTCAATGCTGATGGTAAGGTTGCTCCTAAGCGCTTAGTGGTTTTCCGCGAAGAAGCTGAGTAACAGACTATCGTTACTGAATACATTAAACCGAAGCTCAATGCTTCGGTTTTTTTATACCAGTGTAGAGTAATGTCCGCGTATACATGGCCGCAATAGCAACAAAGTTCATCTCATCCAGTTGTTACCCTGTTGTAAGGTTTACCAAGGCGTCGAAATCTCAAGCCTTGGCAAAGGAGTCTGGATACTAGTGTAAGAGGCTACTTAACCAGCTTAGCCTCAGTCAGTGCTGCTCTCAGTGCGTCAGCGCGTTTACGGTTAACTCCGAAATCAGAGTGACCAGTGCGGGATTCAGAGCGAACAATCAGGCTACTCCCTTCTATTCTTAATTCCAAATCATCGACGAAACGCATGATCTTACTGGTAAATTCTACTCGTAAATAATCAGTGTTTTTTTCTGCAGTTTTGGTTCTTGGTTGTTCTAGTACCACAGCTTCGATCTGATCTAAGGTTACGCCATCATTGAGTTCAAACGGCGCGAGGTTATGCTCTGGTCGAGTATCTTGTGTTGAAACGCAGTTAGGTTTGTCACCGCAAGGTGAAGCTGTGCGATCTGACATATCTTGTACTCCTTGGCTACAAGCGGTTAAACCCAATAGGGTGATTGAAAGGAGAGCGGCGTTCTTCATTTTGAATACCTTGTCTTACTCTAATTGAATTCAATTATATGTTTTAAATAAAAAAAGGATCCAATTAATGGATCCTTTTGTGAGTTGAGTTAAGGCTATATCTCAAGGTAATCAAGTATACCTTCAGCAGCTTTACGCCCTTCATCAATCGCAGTAACAACAAGATCAGATCCGCGAACGGCATCTCCTCCGGCAAAGATCTTTTTGTTGCTCGTCTGGAACATAAACTCTTGATCAGATGGTGCTTTGATACGTCCCCATTGATCGAGTTCTACGCCATATGGTTCAAGCCAACTCATCTGGTGGGGTTGGAATCCAAATGCCATGATAACGGCATCGGCTTCCAATACATGTTCACTGCCTTCTACAGGTTCTGGGCGACGGCGCCCCGCTTCATCTGGTTCACCCAATGCCGTTTTGACCACTTTGACACCGCTGACTTTGCCTGAGCTGTCGACCTCAAGTCCTAGTGGCTGAAGGTTAAACATAAAGTTAACCCCTTCTTCTTTGGCATTTTTTACCTCACGACGAGAGCCCGGCATGTTGGCTTCATCGCGGCGGTAAGCACAAATGACGTTATCGGCACCTTGACGAATCGATGTACGTACACAGTCCATTGCGGTATCACCACCACCAAGGACGACCACTTTTTGTCCTGCCATATCTATAAATGGCTGGTCAGCTTCTAAATTCATTACCTTATAGGTATTTGATACTAAGAAAGGTAGAGCGTCATAGACTCCAGGAGCATCCTCGTTATCTAGACCCGCACGCATATTCTTGTAGGTGCCGACGCCAAGGAAGACTGCGTCATACTCATCGACAAGCTCCTGCATTTGGATGTCTTTCCCTACCTCAATGTTGAGCTTGAACTCGACACCCATTTCGCTAAAGACTCGACGACGATTCTCCATGACCCCTTTTTCCAACTTAAACGATGGAATACCGAAAGTGAGTAGACCGCCGATTTCAGGGTAGCGATCGAAAACAACGGGCTTGACGCCGTTACGAACTAAGATATCTGCCGCAGCAAGGCCCGCTGGTCCTGCGCCGATAATGGCAACCTTCCTATCTGTCCATTCGACTTTGGACATGTCTGGTTTCCAGCCCATCTCAAACGCTTTATCGGTAATGTACTTTTCAATATTACCAATCGTTACCGCACCAAAGTCGTCATTTAGGGTACAAGAGCCTTCACACAGCCTATCTTGAGGACATACTCGACCACACACCTCAGGCAAACTGTTAGTTTGGTGAGAGAGCTCAACGGCTTCTAAGATGCGCCCTTCATTGGCGAGCTTTAGCCATTGAGGGATATAGTTGTGAACCGGACATTTCCATTCACAGTAAGGGTTACCACAATCTAAGCAGCGATCCGCTTGCGCAGTAGCTTGCTGCTTAGTAAAGGGTTCATAAATTTCGACGAACTCAATCTTACGAGTTTTAATCGGCTTTTTCGCAGGATCTACGCGTTGTACGTCGATAAATTGGTATACGTTCTGACTCATGATTCAAACATCCTCCATGAATTATTGGACTTGAACGCGCAGTTCTGCGGCACTGCGGCTTTGATGGCCTAGCAGGGTGTTTAAGTCTGCTGCTTGAGGTTTCACTAAGTAGAACTTTGGAATCCATTCATCAAAGTTCGCTAAGATATTTTCTGCGTGAGCAGATCCTGTCTCTTCTAAGTGTTCTGCAATTAAGCCACGTAAATGTTCCTGATGAATATAGAGTTCAGAAAGGGCAACTGCTTCTACCGATTCTTGGTTCACGCGACCTTGGAAGTCGTCGTTTTCATCCAAGACGTAGGCAAAGCCGCCTGTCATGCCAGCACCAAAGTTCACACCAGTCGCACCCAGAATGGCAACAATACCGCCTGTCATGTATTCGCAAGCATTATCGCCAGCGCCTTCAATCACAGAGATGGTGCCAGAATTACGCACTCCAAAGCGTTCGCCTGCAGTACCTGCCGCAAATAGCTTGCCGCCTGTTGCGCCATACAAACAGGTGTTGCCTATGATGGTCGCCTCATTACATCTAAAGGCGGTACCTTGGTGCGGCTTGATAACAATCTTACCGCCAGCCATGCCTTTACCGACATAGTCATTGGCATCACCTGTCAGGTAGAGTTCAACACCGCCCGCATTCCAGACGCCAAATGACTGACCAGCAGTACCATCCAGATGGAGTTTAATCGGTGTTGCAGCCATACCTTGGTTACCGTAGCGTTTGGCTATTTCACCAGAAAGACGAGCGCCAATTGAACGGTCAGTGTTAATGACGTTATAGAAGAGGTCAGCACCTTGCTTAGCCTCTACAGCCGCTAAGGTATCTTCAACGATCTTTTGATTGAGTTCTGCCTTGTCAAATGGAGCGTTTGGTTCGGTCCAATAAAGCGGATGGTTTTGTGGTGACACTGGTGCTTCAAGAATACTAGATAGATCGAGCTTGCTCTGTTTGGCTGTCATACCTTCTACTGCTTCCAGTAGATCGGTACGACCAATGAGATCTGTTAGCTTTTCAACACCAAGTTCAGCTAACAGCTCGCGCACTTCATCAGCAAGACCGACAAAGTAGTTCATCACCATCTCAGGTAGGCCTTTGAAGTATTCTTTACGTAAGGTGTCATCTTGCGTAGCAACACCTGTCGCACAGTTGTTTAGGTGACAAATACGTAGGAACTTACAACCCATCGCGACCATTGGGGCGGTACCAAAACCGAAGCTTTCTGCACCAAGAATTGCCGCTTTGACCACGTCTAAGCCAGTTTTCAAGCCACCATCAACTTGGAGGCGAATCTTGTGGCGAAGACCATTGGCAACTAGAGCCTGCTGAGTTTCGGCAAGGCCGAGTTCCCAAGGGCTACCTGCATATTTTACTGAGGTGAGTGGGCTTGCTGCCGTACCGCCGTCATAACCAGAAATGGTAATCAGATCGGCGTAAGCCTTGGCAACCCCTGTTGCGATAGTGCCGACACCAGGTTCAGAAACCAACTTCACCGATACCAGAGCATTCGGATTGACCTGCTTAAGGTCGAAAATAAGCTGAGCCAAATCCTCAATCGAATAGATATCGTGATGAGGAGGAGGGGAGATAAGGGTTACCCCTTGCACTGAATAGCGCAGTTTAGCGATTTCAGCCGTGACCTTATGCCCCGGTAACTGACCGCCTTCACCAGGCTTCGCCCCTTGTGCAACCTTGATTTGCAAGACATCAGCATTAGTTAAGTAGTGCGGTGTTACACCAAAACGTCCTGAGGCAATCTGCTTGATACGAGAGTTACGTTCAGTACCAAAACGGCGTGGATCTTCACCACCCTCACCGGAGTTTGAGTAGCCACCCAGTCGGTTCATGGCGGCTGCCAGAGCTTCATGAGCCTCAGGGCTTAAAGCGCCGATAGACATCGCTGCGGAATCAAATCGTTTGAACAGTTCAGTGCTTGGTTCGATTTGTTCCAGTGGTAGCGGTGAGTCTGATTTCTTCAGTTGCATTAAGTCACGTAGCATAGCGACAGGGCGATCATTGACCTGTTTGGCAAAACTCTTATAGTCGGAAGAGTCGCCGGACTTAACTGCGGTTTGCAATGTTCCTACAACATCGGGGTTGTAGGCGTGGTATTCACCACCGTGGACATATTTGAGCAGTCCACCATGTTCGATAGGTTTGCGTTTCGCCCAAGCTTTGCGAGAAAGGTTGTATAGGTCTTGCTCAAAGTCTTCAAAGTTTGCACCTTGAATACGCGTTGTAACACCATTAAAGCACAGCTCGACAACTTCCTGACTTAGGCCGACAGCTTCAAATAATTGCGAACAACGGTATGAAGCGACCGTTGAAATGCCCATCTTAGACATAATCTTGTACAGGCCTTTGTTGATGCCGTACTGGTAGTTCTGCATCACTTCGCGATAGCTCTTATCGATCGCACCATCATCAATCACTTTGCCTAAGGCTTCATAGGCCAGGTACGGGTAGACCGCGGTTGCGCCAAAGCCAAGTAGAACCGCAAATTGATGCGGATCACGCACCGTTCCTGTTTCAGCAATGATGTTAGCGTCACAGCGCAAGTTAGCTTCTATTAGGCGGCTTTGCACTGCGCCTACTGCCATCGCAGCTGGGATAGGTAACATGCCTTTGCGTAATGCTCGGTCAGAAAGAACCACGAGCACAGAGCCATCTTTTACCACCTGCTCGGCTTGTTCACAAAGATCTAAGATGGCTTTTTCGAGATCTTTCTCTTGAGGATCGTAGTTAATATCCAGTACTGAGTTGCCATAGTGTTGATCGTTTAGCTCGAGCAACTGCTTCATATCTGAGTAAAGCAGAACAGGTGAATCAAAGGTGACTCGATGGGCGTGACCATCGGTTTCACAGAAGACATTCATCTCCTGACCAATACTGGTTGCAAGCGACATAACGTGTTTTTCACGCAATGGATCGATCGGTGGGTTGGTTACTTGAGCGAATTTCTGACGGAAATAGTCAGTGACAAGGCGTTCTTTGGAAGAGAGCACTGCCATTGGCGTGTCATCACCCATTGAGCCAACGGCTTCTTGTCCCATATCACCCAGAACACGAAGGACCTGATCGACTTCCTCGTTGCTCATCGCAAACTGTTTTTGGTAGGTCTTAAGTAGGTCATCGTCAAAGCTACGTTCACCTACTTGATCTTCGGCTAACTGCGAGAATGGTGTAAGTTTATGAACATTGCTATCCATCCACTCTTTATATGGATGGCGACCTTTAAGATCATTATCAATTTCGCTTGATTGCCATAGCTTGCCTTGGCGAGTATCCACCACTAGCAGTTCACCGGGGCCTACACGGCCTTTTTCCGCGACTTCATCCGGTGCGTAATCCCAAATACCGACTTCTGATGCGAGAGTGATCAGCTTGTCTTTAGTGATCACATAACGAGCAGGGCGCAGGCCATTTCTATCTAAGTTACATGCCGCATATCGACCATCGGAAAGTACGATACCAGCCGGGCCGTCCCACGGTTCCATATGTTTCGAGTTGAAGTCGTAGAAGGCGCGTAAATCAGGGTCCATATCTGGGTGGTTTTGCCACGCAGGTGGAACAAGCATTCGCATAGCGCGGAAGATATCCATGCCCCCGGCTAAGAACAGATCGAGCATGTTATCTAAGCTTGATGAATCTGATCCCGTTTCATTGACGAAAGGTGCGGCCGTTTGCAGGTCGGGTAGGAGCGGCGAAGCAAATTTATAAGCACGCGCTCGCGCCCACTGCCTATTGCCTTGAATCGTATTGATTTCACCATTATGGGCGAGATACCTGAATGGCTGTGCTAGTGGCCAACGCGGTTGAGTGTTAGTCGAAAAACGCTGGTGGAACAAGCAGATAGCTGCTTCCATGCGTAGGTCGGCGAGGTCTAAGTAGAACCTAGGTAAGTCTGCTGGCATACACAGACCTTTGTACACCATGACTTGAGTCGACAAGCTACAAATATAAAACTCGTTATCGTCAACGATCTGTTTTTCAATTCGGCGGCGAGCGATATACAGGCGTCGTTCAATGTCGCGCTCACGCCATCCGGCAGGTGCTGAGATAAAAACTTGCTGAATATTGGGCAGTGAATCAGCCGCAATTGGGCCTAACACTGCCGAGTTGGTCGGCACTTCTCGCCAACCTGAGACGGTCAATGTCTCTTTTGCAAGCTCTTGATTAATAATGTCTTTAGCTTGTTGCGCTTTTAGAGGGTCTTGATTGAAAAAAATCATACCTACGGCATATTGTTTGCCGAGGTTGAAACCATTTTCTTCAGCGATAAGACGAAGATATGAGTCGGGCTTTTGTAATAAAAGACCACAGCCATCACCCGTTTTACCGTCTGCGGCGATACCACCACGGTGGGTCATGCGGTCAAGTGCTGAAATTGCGGTGCGTACCAGTTTATGGCTTGGCTCACCTTCCATATGTGCAATCAAGCCAAATCCACAGTTGTCTTTTTCAAGACGAGGATCATATAAAGCCATTGCAATTCTCCCTTTGCTTCTCTGTCATCCCGACAGAACTACCAACATCAAAAGGGTTGGTATGTATGACTAACTATGCGTTCTAATTGTTATATATCGGATAGATATGCAGTAAATATTCTTAAAATATTTAACAAAATTGGACGAATTCATTTTCATCGACTTCACAACGTATAGGTTATTGTAAAAAAGGTCAAGTTCTTGGTGGAATATCACGTCAATATGCGATTTACCACTGAATGCGCTGTAATAACCTATATAATTCAGAAGCTTAAGGTTTTTGTTGTTACAATTTTGCAACAAAGGGTGTTTTGGGAAAATAAAAAAGACCAGCACAATGTACTGGTCAATCGGAAAAGTTTGGAAGGAATGATTGTTTATGCTTAACCACCTAGAATCTACTAAATGAGTTTCTTAGGTGGCTAATCATTATGCTGAGAGCATCAGTGAGTCTGCTTTTGCTTCAAGATTCGAATTGCCCATTAGGTAATCATCAATCGCAATTGCACATTCACGTCCCTCATTGATACAACGTACCACTAGAGACTGGCCAGTACGCATATCACCGGCTGCAAAGACACCTTTTTGGTTGGTTGCAAAGCCTTCAGTTGCGACGTTACCGCGCTCATCAAGTTTGATATCAAGTTGAGCAAGTACACCTGTTGGTTCTGGATGTAAGAAGCCCATGGCTAGGAAGGCCATATCACATGGGATAACACGCTCCGAGTTTGCTACTTCTTCAAAAGTAGGGCGCTCGCCTGGCGCTGCATCTTTCCATACGATATCAGCGATGCGTAAACCTGTTACCTGACCTTGATCGTTACCGATGAACTCTTTAGTCAGAATGTTCCAGTGACGATCACAACCTTCTTCGTGAGAAGTGGTTGTTTTCATGATCATTGGGTATTGAGGCCAAGGCATGTTCGCTGGGCGTTTTTCTGGTGGGATCGGCATGATCTCAACCTGAGTAACGCTCGCTGCTTTATGGCGATTAGAGGTACCAACACAGTCAGAACCGGTATCACCACCACCGATAACCACAACATGTTTGTCTTTGGCATGAATTTCTTCACCTTTAAGATCCATGTCGTTGGCACGGCGGTTGTTTTGGCCTAGGAATTCCATTGCGAAATGAACGCCTTTCAGCTCACGCCCAGGAACTGGGAGATCGCGTGGAACCGTTGAACCACCTGTTAGTAGCACGACATCATATTCTTGGCGCAATTGCTGAGCATTTACGTCAACACCGATGTGTTGGTTTACTTTGAATTCAACGCCCGCTTCAGCCATTAGATTGATCTTACGATCAATCACATCCATGCCCAATTTGAAATCAGGAATACCGAAGCGTAGTAGACCACCGACTTTCTCGTCACGCTCAAATACTGTCACTGAGTGACCCGCACTATTGAGCTGCTCAGCAGCCGCAAGACCAGCTGGCCCAGAACCGATGATTGCAATAGTTTTACCTGTACGAGAACGAGGCGTTTTAGGTTTTGCGTACCCTTCACGGTACGCAGTTTCGACAATGGTTTTCTCGATGTTACAGATAGTGATTGGATCTTGGTTGATACCCAGTACACATGCACTTTCACACGGAGAAGGGCACACACGACCTGTAAACTCAGGGAAGTTATTGGTAGAACTTAGAATATTCCACGCTTCTTCCCAGCTATCACGATAAACGGCATCGTTAAATTCTGGAATGATGTTGCCAATCGGACACCCGCTGTGACAGAAAGGAACACCACAGTCCATACAACGAGAAGCCTGAGTATTGATCTTGTCGCCAAACTCTTCGTTTAAAACGAACTCTTTGTTGTCTTCAATACGAACCGATGGGTCGAGCTTCTTTGGAAGCTCGCGACCATGTTCTAAAAATCCAGTAGGCTTACCCATTATACTGCCTCCGCCTGTTCCGTTTGTGCTTGCTCTGCTTCTGCTTTACGTTTTTGAAGTACCGCTTTATAGTCACGCGGCATGACCTTAACCATAGAGGCTAGGCTTGCTTCAAAGTTGTCTAGGAAAGACTGAGCAACTTCACTTCCTGTGAACTCAACATGCTTAGTAAGCATCTCTTTCAATAATGCGCGATCTTCATCTTCGATTGGATCGAGGTCGACAAGTTCTGGGTTGAGCTTAGTTTCAAAGTCTTCAGACTTGTCCCAAACGTAAGCGACACCGCCACTCATACCTGCTGCAAAGTTACGACCTGTTGAGCCAAGGATAACGGCGACACCACCAGTCATGTATTCACAGCCGTGGTCACCGACACCTTCAACAACAACTTTTGCACCCGAGTTACGAACACAGAAACGTTCACCCGCCATGCCGCGAATGTAAGACTCGCCTGATGTCGCACCGTAGAAACAAACGTTACCTACTACGATGTTGTCTTCAGCGACGATGGTTGACTTCGCGTCAGGGTAAAGCACAAGCGTACCGCCAGATAAACCTTTACCCCAGTAGTCGTTGGCATCACCTTCCACTTCGAACTTCACGCCCTTAGCTAGGAAGGCTCCAAATGACTGACCTGCAGAACCTGTGAACTTGACGTTCATCGGTTGTGGTAGACCTGTGTCTTTGTAAACCTTAGAGATTTCGTTCGACAGCATGGTGCCAGCAGAACGATCTGTGTTGATGATAGGGAACTCAGCGTTAACTGCTTCGCCTTTTTCAAGGGCTGGGATAGCCGCTTGAATCAACTTACGGTCTAGAACTTCTTCTAGGTTGTGGTTTTGCTCTGTTTGGTTGTAGATGCCATCGCCTTCACGTGCTTGCTCAATGTGAAGCACAGGTGATAGGTCTAGGTTCTTGTATTTCCAATGTTTGATGTCTTCGCGAACTTTCAGTTTGTGCGACTGACCAACCATCTCATCGATAGTGCGGTAGCCAAGTTCAGCCATAACTTCACGTAGACCTTCAGCCATGTACTGGAAGAATGTCACTACGTCTTCTACGCGGCCATCAAAGCGCTCACGTAGAGTCTTGTTCTGGGTTGCGATACCAACAGGACAGGTGTTCTTGTGACACTTACGCATCATGATACAACCTTCAACAACCAATGCTGCTGTTGCCACGCCCCACTCTTCAGCACCTAGTAGTGTTGCGACTGCAAGGTCACGAGGTGTTTTCATCTGACCATCAGACTGAACCACGATACGGTTACGTAGACCGTTCTTGATTAGAGTTTGGTGCGTTTCTGCTAGACCAAGCTCCCAAGGCAGACCTGTGTGACGGATAGACGACATTGGTGATGCACCTGTACCACCATCGAAACCTGCGATAAGGACAACGTCAGCTTTCGCTTTCGCTACACCTGATGCGATGGTACCAACGCCAGCTTCAGATACTAGTTTCACGTTGACGCGACCAGCACGGTTGGCGTTCTTCAAGTCGTAGATTAGCTGTGCCAAATCTTCGATTGAGTAGATATCGTGGTGTGGTGGTGGCGAGATTAGACCTACGCCAGGAGTTGAGTGACGTGTTGCACCGATCCAGTCATCAACCTTATCACCTGGTAGCTGACCACCTTCACCTGGCTTCGCGCCTTGAGCCATTTTGATCTGTAGCTCATCTGCGTTTGTTAGGTAGTAAGATGTTACACCGAAGCGGCCTGAAGCAACCTGTTTGATTGCAGAGCGTTCCCAATCACCGTTCTCTTTGCGCTCGAAACGTGTTGGGTCTTCACCACCTTCACCTGAGTTTGATTTCGCGCCAATGCGGTTCATCGCAACAGCTAGCGTTGAGTGTGCTTCGTACGAGATAGAGCCGAATGACATCGCACCTGTTGCGAAACGCTTAAGGATGTTTTCGATTGGCTCGACTTCTTCTAGCGGGATTGAACCTGCTGGGTTTTTAACAAAGTCTAGCTGGCTACGCAGTGTTGCTGCGTTATCACCTTGGTCGTCTACCGCTTTCGCGTATTTCTTGAACTGAGAGTAGTCTTTGTTACGCGTTGATTCTTGTAGCAGTGAGATAGTCTCAGGGTTAAACAGGTGTTTTTCACCACGCTGTTTCCACTGATAAACACCACCCACATCAAGCACTTGTACTGGGATTTCACGTGTAGGGAAACCGATGCGGTGACGCACTAGTACTTCTTTTGCGATATCGTCAATCGTTAGACCTTGGATACGCGAAACTGTACCTGTGAAGTACTTATCGACAACAGACTTGCTGATACCTAGTGCTTCGAAAATCTGTGCACCGTGGTAAGACTGCAGCGTCGAGATACCCATCTTCGAGAAAATCTTCAGCAGACCGCCGTTGATTGACTTACGGTAGTTCTCAAAGAGGTCGCGAATATTGGTTTCAGGATCAAGCTTCTTAGTGCGCTGCAGCTCAACCATAGTTTCGATAACTAGGTATGGGTTAATTGCGTTCGCACCGTAGCCGATGAGTGTTGCGAAGTGGTGCGTTTCACGTGCATCTCCTGTCTCAACTACGATGTCACATTTGGCACGTAGACCTTTACGGATCAGGTGGTGGTGAACCGCGCCAACCGCCAGCATAGCTGGAATTGCGGCGTGGTTAGAGTTAACCGCACGGTCTGTAAGAAGGATTATTGAGTAACCATCGATGACGGCATCTTCTGCATACTGACAGATACGTTTAAGTGCGCGCTCTAGCTTGCCTTCGTCTTCGCTTGCTTGGAATACGATGTCTAGCGTCTTCGCTTGCAGGTGCTCATTATCGATTGCACGTAATTTCTCAAGTTCAGAGTTAGAGAGAACTGGAGACTCAAGCTCTACTTTTTGACAGTGCTCTGGTGACTCAGCAAGCAGGTTCTGATCTTTACCTAGGTAAGTGTTCAGAGACATAACCATACGCTCACGAATCGGGTCGATTGGCGGGTTAGTTACCTGAGCAAATAGCTGTTTAAAGTAGTTTGATAGATGTTGTGACTGGTGCGAAAGAACTGCTAGTGGCCAGTCGGCACCCATTGCAGAAAGTGGTTCTTTGCCATCTTTCGCCATCGGTACGATGATTTCGTTAACTTCTTCAGAACTTACGCCAAATGCTTGTTGCTTGTGCAGTAGCTTCTCTGGCGATGGTTGGTTGAATTCGTTGCTTGCATCGGGCAGCTTCTTCAAGCTCAGTAGGTTTTCTTCAACCCACTTTTCGTAAGGCTGTGCCGACGCAATACCATCTTTCACTTCTTCATCAGAAATGATGCGACCTTGTTCTAGGTCAGCAACGAAGATACGACCTGGCTGAAGACGACCACGGAACTCAACGTTTTCTGGCTCAATTTCAACCACGCCAGACTCTGAAGCCATTACTAGGAAGTCATCTTTAGTCACCGTGTAGCGAGATGGGCGCAGACCGTTACGGTCAAGGGTTGCACCGACTTGTACACCATCGGTGAAACAGACTGAAGCTGGGCCATCCCAAGGTTCCATCACATTGGCGTGGTATTGGTAGAACGCGCGACGTGTTGGATCCATGTTTTTGTTTTCTTGCCATGCTTCAGGGATCATCATCATCAGCGCATGTGGCAGGCTGCGACCAGATAGAACTAGGAGCTCAAGTGCCATATCGAAGTTAGATGAATCCGAGCTACCTTCCTGACAGATAGGTAGTAGCATGTCGATCTCGGCCTGAGTGAACAGGTCAGATTCAATGATTGCTTCACGAGCTTTCATCCAGTTCAGGTTACCGCGAACTGTGTTGATTTCACCGTTGTGAGCAATGTAACGGAAAGGCTGTGCTAGACGCCATTTCGGGAATGTATTGGTAGAGAAACGAGAGTGAACCAGTGCCAGCGCACTGACCATCGTTGGGTTCTGTAGATCTAGGAAGTACTGAGGGACTTGTTCCGTAGTTAGCTGACCCTTGTACACTACTGTCTTGTAAGACATAGAGTTGATGTAGAAATCATCACCAATGTTAGAAACGCTTTCTAGACATACGCGAACTGTGTAGTTTCGCAGTACGTAAAGCTTACGTTCTAGTTCTTCAGGCGTGATTCCTGGGCCGCCTGAGACAAACACATGTTCAAATTGAGGCTCAGTGCTTAGAGGATCTGCGCCGATCATTGAGTTGTCAGTAGGTAGAACACGGTAGCCAATAACGTCTAGCTCAAGGCGCTTTGCATTACGTTCTAAAATATCGCGACATTGCGCGCGTTTGTGTTCATCTTTAGGGAAAAGTACAACACCGACACCGTATTTCTCAAAAGAGGGCAGCTTGATACCAAGCTTTACCGCTTCTTCTAACAGAAATTCATGGGGCTTTTGCAATAAGATACCTGCACCGTCACCACTACATGGGTCACAACCTTGACCACCGCGGTGTTCCATACGGGCTAGCATATCAAGTGCCTGAGTAACTACTTCGTGTGATTTACGGTTTTTAAGGTGAGCAACAAAACCGATACCACAAGCGTCATGCTCCAGTTCGGGAGTATATAGACCTTGGGCATTTTGCTCTCTATCTACCATAGATACATCCTTCCAGTTCAGTAGGCGCAAATGTGCTAGTCGAAACTAGTTCTACGTCCTGTCCTTTATAGTTTTGATTCGAAGTCAGCCTAGGTTGGCGACTTTGATTCCTTTCCGTATCTCGCAGAAAAATATTGCGAGAAAAACAATCCTTGGTGGAATCCCGTTTTTTAGTATCACAATCTAGTGATTTATATAGGTGGGAGTGGGATAACACCGACGTTTCACCGAGTTTTTATGTAAGTAAAATCACAAAAAACAGCGAAATCTGTAAGTATCCTACAATTTAGTAAGGATGAAATGCAATCAAAACTCGATGCTGTTGCCCACTTTTTTTGGGTTATAAATGAATATTATGTTTAACTTTTGCGTAACAATCTGTCTGAGGCACGTTATTTTTGCATGTTTATTGATATTGGTTAATGCTTAGCCTGTTTGAAATCGCTACCTTTCCCCCTCCATTTTTTTTCAGATTTGTAATTTAATTACATTGATCTTAATGAGATTCATTTCGATCTAGTAAGGGGTAGTCATGCAGCTTCATGAGTTGGTTAATACCATCGGACAAGACCTTCAGCGTCGTTACGGTGAAAAAGTCCATAAGCTAACGTTACATGGTGGATTTAGCTGCCCAAATAGAGACGGGACGATTGGTCGTGGCGGTTGTACTTTTTGCAATGTTGCTTCTTTTGCTGACGAAGAGGCGCAGATCAAAAGCATTCATGAACAACTGACCGATAGAGCGGGAGAAATTGTTCGAGCCAAGCGTTATCTCGCCTACTTCCAAGCCTACACCAGTACCTACGCTGAAGTTCAGGTGCTTAAGAACATGTATGAAGAAGCACTTAAAGCGGCTGATATCGTCGGACTTTGTGTAGGGACTCGACCTGACTGTGTGCCAGATGCCGTCTTAGATTTGCTATCAAGTTACGTAGAGCAAGGTTATGAAATCTGGCTTGAGCTCGGGCTGCAAACTGCCAACAGCCAGACCTTAAAACGTATTAATCGTGGTCATGACTTTGAGTGTTATGCGGAGATTACTGAGCGCGCTCGTGCACTGGGGATCAAGGTCTGTACTCATCTTATTGTAGGACTGCCGAAAGAAGGCCGTGAAGAAAATATCGAAACGTTGAACAAGGTGCTTGAAGTGGGGACTGATGGAATTAAGCTCCATGGGCTACACATCGTTGAAGGTAGCACCATGGCAAAAGCTTGGAAAGCGGGTAAATTGGAGGCACCGTCACTCGAAGAGTATGTCTCTATCGCGAGTAAAATGATCCGCATGACTCCCCCAGAGGTGGTTTATCATCGAGTATCTTCGGCAGCACGAAGGCCGACGTTACTAGCGCCACTTTGGTGTGAGAACCGTTGGCTTGCAATGACAGAAATTGGCCGTGCACTTAATCGTGATGGCGCACAAGGTTCGTTAATAGATCAGTCATTTACATATACAAAACCAATATTAAAGGCTGATTATTAAGCAATAAGCTGATATCTTTTATACACTTACACAAAAGCGTAGCAAAGATAGGTATGAGAAGCTGAATGGAGCAAGTATTAGTTTGGTTATGGGATACTTCCCATGGGCATGGATTTGATCTTGTTATCATTCTGCTCTCTATTATTGCGGTCGTGCTTTTTTATACCCGCACTCAAACGCATATACTCCAGCTTTTAAAAGCCAACCCTACCGCGTTAATTATTGTCGACAGTAAAACTGGTGAACTTAAGTTAGCCAACATAGCGGCAAATCAAGTTTTGGGTGTACGTAAAGTCGGTAAGAGCTATATGTTGCCAGAAATGGTGACTCCACAATTTGTCCTCTCGATTTTTTCTTCTACTCCGGACAATGCTTTCAAAGAACAGAAGCTTAGTTGGCCGATTTCACAAAGTCGCGTGATTAAGTTAAAAGTCAGCGGTCAAAAAAACACTTACCGCCAACGAACAGTGTGGCTGCTTTACTTTACTCCTTATCAAGTGACTGACCTTGAATTGAAACGAGAAGTTGATTCCCTTTCAATGATCAAAAGTGCGTTTGATAATCTGTCTGAACTGGTGTTTATAAAAAACAATCAGGGTGAAATTATTTCAAGTAATCGAGCCTTTCAACGTTTCTGGAACAACAGAGAAGAGGAAGGCGCAGCCGATATTCAAAGCGTGATTAAGGGCAGGGCGAGTAAACGCCGCTGGACAACAAACCCTGATGGAAGAAGCTGCCTGTTAGAAAGCTACCAAAGGGTGTTGATCTCTTCAGACGGTGAAAAGGTTGGTACTTTGGGGATTAGCCATGATGTTACCGATTGGCACGACATGCAGCAAAATCTACGCGATGAAATGGAGAAGCGTAAAGACACTGAAGTGGCGTTGGCGCAAAGAGATACCATATTGCAGAACATACTAGAATCGAGCCCAGACTCAATCGGTATTTTTAATGAAAACATGGTTTACCAAGCGTGTAACCCACCTTTTGTTAAGGCATTAGGCATCTCTGATGTCGATGAATTAATTGGAAAACGTCTGCAAGATGTTATTCCTGATGAGACTTATGCTCGATTATCTGAATCGGACAAGAAAGTACTCTATGAAGGCAAATCCCTGCGTTATATCGATCGCGTAATCAGTAGCAATGGGGAGTGTATTTGGTATGACGTTGTCAAGTCGCCCTTTAGAGATCCCGCATCTGGAACCAATGGTGTTCTGGTAATGGCGCGTGATGTCTCTGAACGATATCTTGCAGAGCAGAAACTTGAAGAAGCAAACCAAGAGCTAGAAAGGCTTAGCTTTATTGATGGACTGACTCAGATCTCCAATCGACGCCGATTTGATGAGCAATTGGAAACTCTTTGGTATTTGCATGTCCGGGAACAGCAGCCTTTAACCGTTATGCTGTGTGATATAGATTACTTTAAAGGTTACAACGACCAATATGGACATCAGCGAGGCGATGATGCTTTGATTAAAGTCGCGGAAGTATTCCGCAACGTGTTAACCCGTTCTAGTGATTGTGTTGCGCGTTATGGCGGTGAAGAATTTGGTTTTATACTCCCCAACACAACAATTGAAGGTGCTTTGATTATTGCGGACAAAATCCATGAGGAAGTGCAAAATCTAGCGCTTGAACATGAATCTTCAACCGTCTCTGACTTAGTTACTGTCAGCATTGGTTTGGTGTCCATCATTCCACAACGTTTGGATCACAGTGATTCTATTGTTGCTTTAGCTGACAGTGCTTTGTACCAAGCGAAAGCGGATGGTCGCAATCAAACCTGTGTGCATCACACATCAGAGAATTAAGCTTTTCTTATCTAAGGATTCTTTTAGCTGTCGTTTATGAAAACAGGTAATATTTAGGGGCTGTTGATCCTACTTATATGTTTTCGTGCGGAGCTCTCAATGAAGCCGATTAAAAATCTTGCCCAATACTATGTCGATCTGCTGGTTAAGTTGGGCATCCTCCGTTTCTCTATTCTTCTTGCTCTGGCCCTAGTTGCTCTGGCCGTTGTGGTTCAGGTTGGTATAACCCTTGTTTTAAGCGGCCACGTAGATGATATTGATATTGTTCGTTCTGTTTTCTTCGGTCTACTAATTACTCCTTGGGCGGTCTATTTCTTATCTGTAGTGGTTGATCAGTTGGAAGAGTCGCGCCAGCGGCTTTCTAAGTTGGTGTCTAAGCTGAAAGATATGCGCTCACGTGACCAAGAGCTCAACAATAAGCTGCAGCAAAACATCACTAAGCTCAATCAGGAAATTGAAGAAAGGATCAAGGCGGAAGAAGCTCGCGAAGAGGCGATGAAAGATCTTGAGAATGAGGTCTATCAGCGTGAAAAAACTCAAGTCGAGCTTGCAGAAAGAACCGCACTTCTACGCTCATTCATCGATGCTTCACCAGACCTTATCTATTACCGCAACGCGGACGGTGTGTTTTCTGGGTGTAACCGCGCAATGGAAGAGTTAACCGGTAAGAAAGAGAGTCAGCTGGTGGGCTTAACACCTTGGGATGTTTACAGCAAAGAGGTCGCGCAGCAAATTGTCGATACAGACCAAAAAGTATTCTCCGACAACCAAGCTCTGACGTATGAACAGTGGCTTGAATATCCAGATGGTCGCCGCAACTACTTCGAGCTGCGTAAGGTGCCGTTTTACAGCAAAGATGGCCGACATTTAGGGCTGGTTGGTTTTGGTCGCGATATTACCGAGCGTAAGCGTCATGAGGAATCGCTCGAAAAAGCGAGTCGTGATAAAACCACCTTTATTTCTACAATCAGCCACGAACTAAGAACGCCACTCAACGGTATTGTAGGTTTAAGCCGTATGCTGCTGGATACTCAGTTGACTGCAGAGCAGCGCAATCATATGCAGACGATTAATGTCAGTGCGATTACTCTGGGTAATATCTTCAATGACATTATCGATATGGATAAATTCGACCGCCGTAAGCTAGAGCTTTTCCCAGCAGCGCTGAACTTCGAAGAGTTTGTTGCCGAAATGGAGAGTATTTCCGCACTTATGGCGTCGCAAAAAGGGCTGAGATTTGATCTTGAGCGCTTAAGCGAACTGCCGACCGCGATTGAAGTTGATGCGACCCGCTTGCGTCAGGTTCTGTGGAATTTGATCAGCAATGCGATGAAGTTCACTAAGGAAGGTGGTGTGGTGATGACGGTCAGCTCTGAAGTTGATGAAGAGTACGCACATATCACAATGGAAATCGAGGACAGTGGAATTGGTATCCCAGATGCTGAACTGGATAAGATTTTCGCGATGTATTATCAGGTGAAATCAGGTAAAGATAATCTTCATGCAGTAGGAACGGGTATTGGCTTAGCGGTTTCGAAACAGCTGATCAATATGATGGATGGCGACATTACCGTTTCAAGTGAAGAAGGTTTTGGCAGTACCTTCACTGTTACCATTCGAGTCCCATTGGCAGAAAGCGAACAACCTACAGCGGAGGTCGTCAATCAGTCGCAAGAGCTGAAAATCTTTATGGTTGAAGATATTGAACTCAATATTACTGTTGCTCGATCATTACTTGAGAGTATGGGGCATGAAGTTTCCGTTGCGATGAATGGCGCGGAAGCGATGGAGATGTTCGACCCTGAAATTTATGACCTAGTGTTCCTTGATATTCAGCTACCAGACATGACAGGTTTCGATATTGCCGAGTACTTCAGACGTACTTATTCTGATTTACCGCCATTGGTTGCTCTGACAGCTAACGTGTTGAAAAATAAACGAGAGTATCTTGATAAAGGAATGGACGATGCCATCAGTAAGCCACTTTCAGTGACTGCGGTTCAAGATGTGTTAGCCAAGTTTACTCAGCATGAAGTGGCTGATACCGCCACCGATGTTGTCATAGAAGAGCCGGTTGTCGAAGGAGGGGAGATATACTCACGTATACTCGACCTTGATATGCTTGAGTCTTATGTCAGCATTGTGGGTTCTCAGCCAGTACTCGATAGTATTACTATGTTTGAAGAGATGATGCCTGACTACCTGCAAGTTCTCGACTCAAATATGATCGCTAAGCATCAAGAAGGTATTGTGTCTGAAGCGCACAAGATTAAAGGAGCGGCAGGTTCTATTGGATTAAAGCACATTCAGAGCGTCGCCCAGAAAGCTCAATCGCCAGATTTACCCGCCTGGTGGGAAAATATTGATGATTGGGTTGAAGAAATGAAGAATGAATATAAAAATGATATTCAAATACTTAAAGAATGGTTAGGACAGCAGTCGTAACGTCAAAGGTGAAAGAGATGAAAAAATTAGCATTGGTATCATTAAGTGCCGCTCTACTAGCAGGTTGTGCGACAGAGCCAGTTGGTTGGCAACAAGATAATCAAGTTGTCATTTCTGAGGCGACTGTTTCGCTAAAAAGTAACCTTTGGCTGAATAAAATGCCAACCATCGGTGAGGTTCAAGACAATACCCTACATGGAGCTTTGTACCTTGAGTCAGATAAAACTCTCCCGGCGGAGCTTGATGTAGAAAGTATTTCTATTCAGCAGGGCGAAGAAACTTGGCAGATTGATGGTGACTTGCTTGAGCTGCGTACACACAATCAAAATCAGTGGGAAGTGGCGTTTGTATGGCAGTTCCCTATTGATGCTGCAAAGCCAGTGAATTTGGCGTTAATGCTTAACAATAACGGTCAAGTGGAATGGTTAGTAGAAAAGAACGTCAAGATTGATAGCGTTTATTAGTGATCAAGCTCGTTCATTAGCCACTAAGTTATTGGCAGATAAATAAAAAGGCTTGCTCCACATCGGAGCAAGCCTTTTTTCATTCAATCAGCTAGATTAGTTGCTTGCTGTCTTTAAACCTGCATTCACATCTAGTACATCTTGCTCGCTCAGAGTACCTACAGCTTGACGTAGCTGCAGTACGCTTAGGATGTAATCGTAGCGAGCGTTCGAAAGGTTCTTGTTCGCATCATATAGACGGCGAGTTGAATCTAGAACGTCAACGATAGTACGAGTACCTACATCGAAACCAGCTTCTGTTGCTTCAAGAGCTGACTGAGCAGAAACTACAGTTTGCTCGTATGCGCGAAGTGCACCGATTGAAGCACTGATGTTGTTGTTGAATGCGCGAACATCTTTAACAACGCTGCGGTAAGTTTTTTCTAGGTCTTGGCTTGCAGAGACATAGTTAAACTCAGCTTGCTTGGTTAGCGAGGTTGTTGCACCACCAGTGTATAGCGGAACATTTAGGTTCAGGCCAACATTGAGGTTGTCTGAATCAAAGTCGCTCGCAGAACTAGTGCTGTCGTTTTGCTCAGCAAGTGTGTAGCCACCATCAAGAGTTAATGTTGGTAAGTGACCAGAGCTCTGCAACGTGATTTTGTCTTTGGCGATATCTTGAGTGATTCGTGCAGAAAGTAAACTTAGGTTCTTTTCTTGAGCTTCGT
This sequence comes from Vibrio sp. R10-SF1-ISO8, assembly GCF_059833805.1. NCBI lineage: Bacteria > Pseudomonadati > Pseudomonadota > Gammaproteobacteria > Vibrionales > Vibrionaceae > Vibrio > Vibrio sp. R10-SF1-ISO8. The sequence goes on from NZ_JCBDHL010000021.1 coordinate 113,123, forward strand.
TCACTAGCTCATCAATAGCAGCAGACGTTTTTTGTGCTGAGAAACGTGCAGTATCAAGAATATCTAGGTTAGAGTGCTCTTGACCGGTAATTTCACGTAGACCTTCGTAGCTATTGACTAGGCTGTTTTGCGCTAGAACTTCATCTGCCAATACTGAGTCGTATTGAGCTTGCGCGTCATGTACGTCGGTAATTGCAGAAAGACCCACTTCGAAGCGCTGCTTAGTTTGCTCTAGCTGGCGACCTACGGCTGCTTTTTCTGCTTGAACGAATACAAGGTTATCTTGCGCTCGCAGCACGTCAAAATATGCTGTCGAGACACGCAGAATTAGCGCTTGCTGCGCAGCTGCATAAGAAGCATCGCTCTGACGAGCACTCTTTTCCGCTGTATCTAGGGTTACCCAACTGGAGCGATTGTATAGCTCTTGAGTAAAGCCGACCCCAGCGTTCCAAGTATTGTAGTCGTTATCTGCACTATTTCGTTCACCGCGGTTGATGTCATAAGCTGCGGTTAAATTAATTTGTGGCAATAGAGCTGCACGACTAGAAGTCACTGCTTCAAAGGCTTCATCACGCTTTGCCGCAGCGCTAAGTAGCGTTGGATCGTTCTCTTTTGCTTGGTTATAAATGTCCGTGAGAGTATCGGCGATAGCGTTTGTGCTCAAGCTACCGAGTGCTGCACTGATAAATAGTGGAAGCAGTTTTTTCATAGTTCCTATTCCTGCCAAATGCGAAAAATATTTGTCTTCAAGAGTTTAACTCAATTGATTGCGAATCACTCAAAAACTTTGCAAAGTTTTACACTTAATTGTCCACCCGTGCAATAAAAATAATTCATCAATTTAACTTAAACTATAAAAATTGTATAAAAAGTTGAGCCATGTCCTTGGAAGTTAAGCTTTTGTCTGCGTAAACTATAAGATTCACTCAGAGAGGTGCCAAATGCAACAGTCTGACAACCAACATCAGCAGTTTACTCCCCAAGATGTGGAAATAATCTCAAAAGAAACACTGTTTCAGGGTTTTTTTAGAATGATTAAGTATCGCTTCAAACATAAATTGTTTGAAGGCGGCTGGAGTGAGCCGATAGAGCGCGAAATGTTTGAGCGTGGACATGCGGCGGCAATGCTACCGTATGACCCTGTAAGAGATCAGGTTGTTATTATTGAGCAAATTCGTGTTGGTGCGTTAGAGCACCGTAGTCCATGGCAGTTAGAAATCATCGCTGGCATGATAGACAAAGGCGAAGAAGCTAAAGATGTCGTCAGGCGAGAAGCTGAAGAAGAAGCGGGAATTGAAGTGGGGAAACTGGAAAAAGTGACCTCTTACTACCCATCTTCAGGTGGCTGCTCTGAAAAATTAGATGTTTTTGTTGGTCAAGTGGATGCGAGTACAGCGTATGGCGTTCATGGTTTAGACTATGAAGGGGAAGATATTCGTGTACATGTCGTTTCCCGCCAACAAGCGTATCAATGGGTAGTAGAAGGAAAGTTTGAAAATGGGGCCTCTATCATTGCATTGCAGTGGCTAGAGCTAAACCATCGCAGACTACAGGAACAATGGCACAAGTAGCATTAAAGAAACCGTATCATGTTGATCTTGCTGATTTGATGCGGACATACGAAACAAATTACGCCAAGCTTAACGCTCTGTTGCCTAATCAACCGAGTGTCGGTGATGTGCGCTGCTACCAAGCTGCTTATTTGACCTATCAGATTCAAGTGGTAGAAGTCACAAAGTACACAACTTTGGTCGATATTTGTCAAAGTGATGACGTTCCAGTATTTCCATTACCGACAATGTCTGTCAGGCTCTACCACGATGCTCGTGTAGCTGAAGTCTCTGCTTGCGACCATTTGAAACGTGTCAATGCCCGATATGATTACCCGAACGATAAGATGCTACAACAAGATGAGAAGGTGCAACTTAACCGCTTTTTAGGCGATTGGCTTTCGTTTTGTTTAAAGCAGGGTATTAGCCGCACTCCATTGAATATTTAGGTTTTTTTGTTTTGAAAGTAACGTCAAGTTCATCAAATAGCGACAGTATTAAGCTACTCCAGATTACTGACACTCATTTGTTTGAGCCAGTTGATGGTAGTTTGCTCAGCGTAAATACATTAGACAGCTTTCATGCTGTGGTTGAGGCGATCGTTGAAGAAAATCAAAGCTTTGATGCCGTCATCTCAACCGGAGATATTTCTCAAGATCACACCGCCGAGTCTTACCAGCGTTTTGAGCGCGGAATCGCTCCGCTGAAGAATACCTGTTTCTGGCTACCAGGTAATCATGACTTTAAGCCTAGCATGAGTTCCGTGTTGCCATCGACTCAAATTAAACAAGTTGAGCATGTTTTGCTTGGCGAGCATTGGCAAATGGTGCTACTAGACTCTCAAGTGGTTGGTGTGCCGCATGGACGCTTAAGTGATCAGCAGTTAGCCCTACTTGAAGATAAACTTTCTCAATACCCTGAAAGACATACCTTGGTGCTGCTTCATCACCATCCAATCTTGGTGGGCAGCCGATGGTTAGATCAGCATACGCTAAAAGATGCTCATCATTTTTGGGCGGTGGTTGAAAAGCACAGCAATGTTAAGGCGGTACTCTGCGGCCACGTTCATCAAGATATGAATGTGTTGCATCAGGGAGTACGTGTTATGGCGACCCCTTCTACCTGTGTGCAGTTTAAGCCAAATAGTGATGATTTTGCTCTTGATACCCTTTCCCCTGGCTGGAGAGAGTTAGAACTGCATAGTGATGGTCAGTTAACCACGCAAGTTAAACGTCTACCTTATGGCTGTTTCCAACCCGATTTCAATTCAGCAGGCTATTAAGGAAACATAATGAAACCGTCATTACTTCTTTATATTCATGGTTTTAACAGCTCACCTTTATCGCATAAAGCCAATGTGATGAAGGAGTATTGTCGAGTGAATCGACCTGATATTAAATTAGTGACGCCAGGTTTACCTTGCTTTCCACAGCAAGCCGCTCAGCACCTACTTGATATTGTTAATCAGTATAAAGATGACTATGCCATTGGCTTGGTTGGCAGTTCTTTAGGTGGTTACATGTCAATGTGGCTCAATGCTCAGTTTGGTTTCAAAGCCGTGGTGGTTAACCCTGCTGTGAAGCCCTATGAGCTGCTTGCGGACTACTTAGGTGAGCAAGAAAACCCATACACCAAAGAGCGCTATGTACTCGAGGCGAAACACATCGAGGAACTAAAAACACTCGATACGCCTAAAATAACAACGCCAACCGACTTCTGGTTGTTGCAGCAAACCGAAGATGAAGTGTTAGATTATAAGCAAGCGGTTGAGCATTTTTCCGGATCAAAGCAGAGCGTTGAACAAGGCGGTGATCATAGCTTTGTTGATTTCGAACGCTATCCTGCTCAAATCATAGAATTCTTACAACTCTGACCCTCATTGAGGGAAGAGTCATAATTTTGCTTGTTACTTAGTTATCTCTCTTGACATAATTGGGTCTGTTCCAGACTATGTCTCACCAGTACTTGTGTGGGTTTGACGCCATTAGATAGTTGCCGCATGGACGACTGCCAGCAGTCATTGCTTTCTTATGTGAGCTAACGCCTTAAACTTCACCCAACAAGTAACCCTTTTATTCTTTATAACGATATTCCGTATTATGACTGAACAATATAATGCTGGAGCCATTGAGGTTCTTAATGGTTTGGAGCCAGTACGTCGCCGACCAGGGATGTATACGGATACAGCGCGCCCAAACCATTTGGGCCAAGAAGTCATCGATAACAGTGTCGATGAAGCGCTCGCCGGACACGCTTCAAAGGTTCAAGTAATTTTGCATGCTGACCAATCACTCGAAGTGATTGATGATGGTCGTGGTATGCCTGTAGACATCCACCCAGAAGAGAAAGTCTCTGGTGTGGAGCTTATTTTATGTAAGCTTCACGCAGGTGGTAAGTTCTCGAATAAAAACTATCAATTCTCTGGTGGTCTACACGGGGTAGGTATCTCTGTGGTGAACGCCTTGTCTAAGCGTGTGGAAGTGACGGTGCGCCGTGATGGTCAGGTGTATGAAATTGCATTTGAACACGGTGACAAAGTGTCTGACTTAACGGTTACCGGGACATGCGGCCGCCGTAATAAAGGTACCAGTGTTCATTTCTGGCCTGAGGCGAAGTACTTTGACTCGGCAAACTTCTCAGTTACTCGTTTAGTTAATAACTTACGCGCGAAAGCTGTCCTTTGTCCGGGCTTAGAAATCACCTTTACTGATAAGGTAAATGGCAATGACTACAAATGGCTGTATGAAGACGGTTTAAAAGACTACCTAGCGGAAGGTGTTAAAGGTTATACCGTTTTACCAGAAGAACCATTTACGGGTGAATTCTCAGCGGAAACCGAAGCGGCTAACTGGGCGGTAATCTGGCAGCCAGAAGGCGGTGAGATGATCACCGAAAGCTATGTTAACCTGATCCCGACCGCGCAAGGCGGTACCCATGTAAATGGTCTACGTCAGGGCTTACTTGATGCAATGCGTGAATTCTGTGAGTTCCGCAACCTGTTGCCACGCGGTGTTAAGCTCACCGGTGACGATGTCTTCGACCGCTGTTCTTACGTTTTATCGGTTAAGATGCAAGATCCGCAGTTTGCCGGTCAGACGAAAGAGCGTTTGTCTTCTCGCCAAACCGCAGCCTTTGTTTCTGGCGTGGTTAAAGATGCCTTCAGCCTCTGGTTGAATGAAAAACCGCAATTGGCTGAGCAGTTGGCTGAAGTGTGTATTGCCAACGCCCACCGCCGAATGCGTGCCAGCAAGAAGGTGGTGCGTAAAAAAGTGGCTTCAGGGCCAGCTCTACCAGGCAAACTGACGGACTGTTCGGTTCAAGATTTAAACCGTACTGAAATCTTCTTCGTCGAGGGTGACTCGGCAGGTGGCTCAGCCAAGCAAGCACGTGACCGTGAGTTCCAAGCGGTAATGCCATTGCGCGGTAAGATTCTCAATACATGGGAAGTCTCTCCTGATCAGGTACTCGCCTCTCAAGAAGTCCACGATATCTCAGTGGCGCTAGGTATTGACCCAGATAGCGAAAACCTTGAAGGCCTTCGCTACGGTAAGATCTGTATCCTTGCCGATGCGGACTCGGATGGTCTGCATATCGCAACGCTACTTTGTGCGCTATTTACGCGTCACTTCCGATCTCTGGTTGAAGCAGGTCATATCTATGTAGCCATGCCTCCACTCTATCGTATCGACTGTGGTAAGGAAGTATTCTATGCCCTTGATGACGATGAAAAAGAAGGCATTCTAGAGCGCTTGTCGAAGAAGAAAGCAAAAATCAACGTACAGCGATTCAAAGGTTTGGGTGAGATGAACCCACTGCAACTTCGTGAAACGACGATGGATCCAAATACTCGTCGCTTAGTTCAGCTAACCATTGATGACAACCAAGCCACCATGGAAATGATGGATATGCTGCTTGGTAAGAAGCGTGCTGATGATCGTCGCTCTTGGTTACAAAACAACGGCGACATGGCAGAGGTTTAACGAATGTCTACAGAAATTACATTTGATGGCGTTGAACAGTTGCCAATGCGCAAGTTCACCGAAGACGCTTATCTCAACTATTCGATGTACGTCATTATGGACCGTGCGTTGCCATATATTGGTGACGGCTTAAAACCGGTTCAGCGTCGTATTATCTACGCAATGTCGGAGCTTGGTCTTTCGGCAGCGGCAAAATACAAAAAATCGGCACGTACAGTTGGTGACGTGTTAGGTAAGTACCACCCACACGGGGACTCGGCTTGTTACGAAGCCATGGTATTGATGGCTCAGCCATTCTCTTACCGTTATCCACTCGTAGATGGCCAAGGTAACTGGGGTGCGCCTGATGATCCTAAATCATTCGCGGCAATGCGTTATACCGAAGCAAAACTCTCTAAGTTTGCCGAAGTTCTGCTTGGCGAACTAGGTCAAGGCACGGTTGAATGGCAGCCTAACTTTGACGGCACGATGAAAGAGCCGCAAATGTTGCCTGCGCGTTTACCTCACATCTTGCTTAATGGTGTGACAGGTATCGCGGTAGGTATGGCAACGGACATTCCGCCACACAACGTACGTGAAGTGGCTGAAGCGACGATTCATCTTATCGACAATCCAAAGTCTGAACTTGCGGATGTAATGAACTTTGTTCAGGGGCCAGATTACCCAACAGAAGCAGAGATCATTTCGCCTAAAGCCGATTTAGAGAAGATTTATCGTACAGGTCGTGGCAGCATCAAAATGCGCGCAGTATGGCACAAAGAAGGTTCAGAGATCGTCATTACCGCTCTGCCACACCAAGTGTCTGGCGCTAAGCTACTAGAGCAAATCGCTAACCAAATGCGCGCTAAAAAACTGCCTATGGTTGACGATCTGCGTGATGAATCCGATCACGAGAACCCAACTCGTATCGTGGTGGTACCGCGTTCAAACCGCGTTGACTGTGACCAGTTGATGAATCACCTATTTGCCTCGACCGATCTTGAAAAGAATTTCCGTGTAAACCTAAACATGATTGGTTTGGACAACCGTCCTCAGGTGAAAGGACTCGTTCAAATTCTATCTGAATGGATCGAATTCCGTCGTGCGACAGTACGTCGTCGTTTGCAACACCGTTTAGATAAGGTCATGGCTCGCTTGCACATCTTGGAAGGATTGTTGGTTGCATACCTTAACCTTGATGAGGTGATTGAGATCATTCGTACTGAAGACGATCCTAAAGCGGTGCTTATGGAACGTTTTGGTATTACCGATATTCAAGCAGATGCGATTCTCGATACCAAACTTCGCCACTTAGCGAAATTGGAAGAGATGAAGATTCGCGGTGAGCAAGATGAATTAGAAAAAGAGCGTGAAAAACTAGAGCAACTATTAGGCTCTGAGCGTCGTCTTAACACTCTTCTGAAGAAAGAAATCAAAGCTGACGCAGACAAGTATGGTGATGACCGCCGTTCGCCAATGGTTGAGCGCGCAGAAGCTAAGGCGCTAACAGAGCGTGATTTAGTTCCTAGCGAACCAATTACGGTTGTGCTTTCTGAGAAAGGTTGGATTCGTCATGCTAAAGGGCATGATGTTGATGCTGATGGTTTGAACTATAAGTCGGGCGATAAATACCTTGCCCATGCTCGTGGTAAGAGTAATCAGCAAGCTGTGTTCCTTGGTAGTGATGGTCGAAGCTACTCTTTAGAGTCTCACTCATTGCCATCTGCGCGTAGCCAAGGTGAGCCAATTACAGGTCGCTTGAATATTAGCGCAGGGACCAATATTCGTCATGTTGTTATGGGTGAAGAAGAGCAACTGTGGTTAGTCGGTTCTGACGCGGGTTATGGTTTCGTTTGTAAGGGAAGTGACTTACTGTCGAAAAACCGCAGTGGTAAAGCTTTGGTGACACTACCGCAGAATTCTGAAGTGCTTTCACCGCAAACGGTGGGCAACTTAGACGCTGACGAAATCTTAGCGATTACTAACCAAGGTCGTATGTTGCTGTTCCCGATTAAGGATCTGCCGCAGCTTGGTAAAGGTAAAGGCAATAAGATTATTAACATTCCAGCTGCGAAAGCGAAAGAGCGTGAAGAGCTTGTTTCTCACCTCATTGCTCTGCCTCAAGGGAGCTCGGTCACTCTGTATGCGGGTAAACGTAAGCTTGGTCTAAAACCGGCTGACCTAGAGAACTTCCGCGGAGAGCGTGGACGTCGAGGTGGCTTGTTGCCTAGAGGTCTTCAGCGCGTAACTCGTATTGAGGTTGAGTCTGGTTCAACCCCAGAGCCTGAAAACGAAGCGTCTGAATAGAACAAAAAAACCCATGCATAGCATGGGTTTTTATTTTTCATCGTATTTGTTAGGTCAACACACTCTAAAGCTTATTCGCGCGTATCTTCTTCAATGGTGACTTTAAGAGTTTTCTCAACTCCTTTACGAAGTACTAGCACATCAACAATGGTACCTGGTCGTAACTCGGTGACTATGTCCATCACGCTTTGACGTCCATTGATCTTCTGACCATCAATTTTCAAGATAATATCTTGAGCTTCGAATCCCGCATCTGCGGCAGGGCCGTTAGGGTCAATACCTAATACTACAATGCCGCCTAGATGTTCGTTACCCAGTAGTCGTGAGGTAACGGAGTTAATATCTTGGCCATCGATTCCAATATAGCCGCGAATCACTCGACCATCGGCAATGATTTTCTGCATGATTTTATTAGCAAGTGCATATGGAATGGCAAATGAAATACCATAAGTTTCCAGCTCAGTAGCTTGTTGGAATGAGGCGGTGTTAATTCCGACTAGCTCACCACGAGTATTGACCAAGGCACCACCAGAGTTACCTTCATTGATTGCGGCGTCCGTCTGGATAAACGCTTGGTGACCATCGGCGCTGATAGAAGAGCGGCCAGTGGCGGAGATAATGCCAAAAGTGGTGGTTTGACCAAGGTTGTACGGGTTACCAATTGCCAGAACAATATCGCCGACTTTCGGTGAGTATTCAGGATTGAGCGGAATGACAGGTAAGTTATCGCCTTCAACTCTAAGGATGGCGATATCGGTTCTACGATCTTTACCGACTAGTTGAGCGGCAGCGACTCGACCATCTTGCAGCGCGACAATAATCTGATCAGCCTGTGCGACGACATGATAGTTGGTAATAATATAACCTTTACTACTGACAATGACTCCTGATCCCAACCCTTGGGTAAGCAGCTTTGAGCGATCACTCTCTTGGTACTTACGGCTATAAATATTAACCACGGCGGGAGCCGCTTTACGTACAGCTTGATTAAATGACACCTGAACCTGAGAGTAATCAGTTGTAGCGGATTGATTGGTTTGAGGAAGGATGTTGGACCGCAGAGACGGTACAGCGATTAATAACAAAGCAGCAGTTGCTAAGCCTAAGCCAATAGAACGCAACAAAAATTGCAGCATGCTTTCCTCGTCAAGGTCATAAAGTGGATAAGTTGGTGAAGAATAGCACTAGATGAGAAAATAATAAAAGGACAGTGAGTGTTCCCACTGTCCTTTCAAAGCGATATCGCGTTTTTTATAAATGGCGTTTATCGAATTACAAGGTAAATACTGCGTTCACCACGCTGGATATTAAGCGCAAGTACACCAGACTGCTTCTCTACCACTTTTCTAAACTCAGCGAGATTCTTAACTCGTTGGCGGTTTACGCCGATAATGATGTCATCTTTTTGTAGTTGATAAGCTTCGGCGTTAGAGCCTTTTTCTACCGATGTTACTTTCACACCTTGGACAGAGTCGCTCGCATTGGTGTTGGTCAGCTGAGCACCAGACAAACCTTCATGTAACTTGTCAGCGGTAGTCTTCATGTTAGTTTGCTCACCTAAGGTGACATCGAACGATTTCTTCTTGCCGTCACGCACAACGCCGAGTGAGATCTCTTTACCTGCACCTAAGGTGGCGACTTTTGCTCTCAGTTCGCTAAATGAATTAATCGCTTTGCCGTTGACAGAAACGATAACATCGCCTGCTTCAAGCCCTGCTTTATCTGCAGCACTGTCAGGCACGACTTGGCTAACAAATGCGCCTTTGCTTGATTCGTATCCTAAAGCCTCTGCTAATTCAGAGGTGATTTCGCCACCTTGTACGCCTAACATGCCGCGTTTAACTTCACCAAACTCTAAGATTTGTGCGGTTAGGTTGGTCATCATGTTGGATGGAATCGCAAAGCCGATACCGACGTTACCGCCGTTGGGGCCTAAGATGGCGGTGTTAATACCAATCAGTTCACCGTTAAGATTAACTAGAGCTCCCCCCGAGTTACCGCTGTTGATAGCTGCGTCGGTTTGGATAAAGTTCTCAAAATTCTCTAGGTTAAGACCACTACGACCCAGTGCTGAAACAATCCCTGAGGTCACTGTTTGCCCTAGACCAAATGGGTTACCAATTGCCACGGTGAAATCACCGACACGCAGTTTGTCTGAATCAGCGATCTTAATTTCGGTCAGGTTTTTCGCTTCTTCCAACTTGAGTAGTGCGACATCTGACATCTGGTCGCCACCTACCAACTCAGCATCGTATTCACGACCATCACGCAGTTTAACGCGGATTTTTTCTGCGCCGTTGATTACGTGATAGTTAGTGACAATTTGGCCTTTCTTAGCGTCAATGATTACACCGGAGCCTAGGCCGCGGAATGGACGCTCTTGGAGCTGTTCGGTCGGGAAATCAGGTCCAAAGAAAAAGCGGAACTGATCAGGAATCTGTTGTTTGGAGACTTGTGTGCCTTCGACTGAAATGCTAACGACCGCAGGGGTCACTTTTTCAAGCATTGGAGCCAAGCTTGGTAACTGTTCGCCATCAACCGTAAAAGGCAAAGCGGCTGTAGCCTGCATTGGTGTGATGATTGAACTTAGGCTTAATGACAGGACGGTTAAAGCAAGCAAAGGTTTTTTCATCGGATACTCCTAGTTGGTTAAGGACCTAATACTGACATTTGTACGAAAAATCAGATTTCAATGGTCACTTGTAGGAGTTATGACTTAAAAACCTTTGCAAAGTTCATCAAAGATAGATTTCAGTTATGACGCTTTAGCTGAAACAACGTCTTGAGAATCTAAAATTTCTTTCTTCTGCTCTTTTAGTAAACCGGTTGAACCTGACGCATAATCTTTAGGCGCTTCGCTTAACGGCTGAATACTAACATCATTGCCTTCTTCCGATTCTGCATCAGACTGCTGGGCAATTTTTTTCACGAACGGGTTATCTTGTTCGGGAATGTTTGGTAAAAGCTCTGAAGATGTCTTTGCCATATGTTGATATAGCTTAGTGTACTCTTTACCTAGTGAATCCAACATTTCCGCTGTTTGAGCAAAGTGATCTGCAAGATCTTGTTTTTGCTGCTCTAATTCAAATTTTGCGTTGTCGAGATCTTTTTGAACGCTCTTTTGCTTCTTGTATCCTGGTGTTGTCAGGCGAGAAATCGCAACACCTAAAATCGTACCAACAAGCAAACCTACGAGGGCATAAATCCAAGGCATAATTGCTCCTTATCATTGTTATTTAACATGTTTTTTACTGGTTAGTTACACATGTTCAATTGACATGGTACTATGAGAACTTAAGCCAATAAAGAAAAATGCATGTGCTCTACATAGCAGTTTGACAGTCTTCTTGAGTAGGTAAAGAAGCAATGACACCACTAGAAATCTATAACAACGATATAAAACAACATGGTTTTCAAAAGGATGCTGCGCAGCTTCAGGCGGTCACGGCCTTGGATAATCTTTACCATGAATTCATCGAGTACGTTAACACGCCGGTTGAAAAGCCGAGTGGATGGAAAGCTTGGTTTAGTAAAAAAGAGCCTGAGTTGCCTCAAGCGCCGCAAGGCCTTTATTTCTGGGGAGGAGTAGGGCGCGGTAAGACCTATTTGGTTGATACATTTTTTGAGGCTCTACCGACAGACAAGAAAATGCGTGTCCATTTTCATCGCTTTATGTATCGCGTCCACGATGAGTTAAATGCCTTAGGTGATGTGAATGACCCACTGGAGTTGGTTGCTGACAAATTTAAATCTGAAGCTGAAATTATCTGCTTCGATGAATTTTTTGTTTCAGACATCACTGATGCGATGATTCTTGGCACTCTATTTCAAGCGCTGTTCAAGCGTGGTGTTATCTTAGTCGCGACTTCGAATATTCCGCCGCAAGATTTGTATCGTAACGGGTTGCAGCGTGTCCGTTTTCTACCAGCGATTGAATTGATCCAGAAAAACTGTCGGGTGTTGAATGTCGATAGTGGGATTGACTATCGCTTGCGTACTTTAGAACAAGCAGAGATCTATCACTCACCACTTGATGCACAAGCAGACAAAAATCTTCGTCACTATTATGAACAACTTGTTGGGGAAGGAAAGAAAGGGGCTCAGAGCATCGAAATTAATCATCGAGATATCAATGTCATTCAAGCTTCTGAAGATGTGTTGCATGCGAGCTTTGAACAGTTGTGCCAATCTGCGCGAAGTCAAAATGACTATATTGAGATTTCACGCATCTATCACACCGTATTGTTAGCGGATGTGCAGAAGATGGATCGCACTATAGATGATGCTGCGAGGCGTTTTATTGCTCTGGTTGATGAGTTCTATGAGCGTCATGTCAAACTGATTATATCTGCGGAAGTGCCATTGGAGGCGCTTTACGCGGGTGGTCAGTTAGAGTTTGAGTTTAAACGCTGTCAGTCGCGTTTGATTGAAATGCAAAGCCATGATTACTTGGCGAAAGAGCATTTAGCATAGCTGGTGGAAGCGAACTGTGCTCAATTGAAAAAAAATGAAATTTTCACGCGAAAAGAGGTGATTTTTTCTACTGACTTCTCTATAATCCTGCGACCCACCGTTACTGCAGACCTTATTATCGAAGGTATTTCGACATAACGGGTCGAGAGTGCCAATCACTCGAAGGGGTGTTAACTGGACTCTTAGTCAGTGGGAGCGAAAGCTCCTTAAGTGTAAATTTAATTATTGAACGGGTTATTATTAGCATGAAAACTTTCGTTGCTAAACCAGAAACTGTAAAACGCGACTGGTACGTTGTAGACGCTGAAGGTAAAACTCTTGGCCGTCTAGCAAGTGAAATTGCATCTCGCCTACGTGGCAAACACAAAGCTGAATACACTCCACACTGTGACACTGGTGATTACATCATCGTTGTTAACGCGGAGAAAGTTACTGTAACTGGTAACAAGGCTAAAGGTAAGATTTACTACCGTCACACTGAATTCCCTGGCGGCCTAAAATCAATCAGCTTCGAGAAGCTAATTGATCGCAAGCCAGAGATGGCTCTTGAGCTAGCAGTTAAAGGTATGCTACCACGTGGTCCTCTTGGCCGTGCTATGTACCGTAAGCTGAAAGTTTACGCTGGCGCTGAGCACAACCATGTTGCTCAACAACCTCAAGTACTAGACATCTAATCGGGGATTTCGAAAATGGCAGATAATCAATACTACGGTACTGGCCGTCGCAAAAGCTCAGCTGCACGTGTTTTTGTTAAACCAGGCAGCGGCAACATCGTAATCAACAAGCGTAGCCTTGATGAGTACTTCGGTCGTCCAACTTCTCGCATGGTTGTTAAACAGCCTCTAGAGCTAGTTGAACTAACTGAGAAACTAGACCTATACGTTACTGTTAAAGGTGGCGGTATTTCTGGTCAAGCAGGTGCTATCCGTCACGGTATCACTCGCGCTCTAATGGAATACGATGAGTCTCTACGTCCTACTCTACGTGCTGCGGGTTACGTTACTCGTGACGCTCGTTGCGTTGAACGTAAGAAAGTTGGTCTACGTAAAGCACGTCGTCGTCCACAGTTCTCTAAGCGTTAATCTTTTTTCGAAAAGATTCGCTTCCAATGTTTACATTGGAACGTGGTACCAAAAGCCTGGCTTCTTGCCAGGCTTTTTTGTTTTTGTCTGTTAAAAAAATCCTTTCTTAGCGTCACTTATCATTTGATTTCTCTTACTTATCCTTCTTTTGTGACCTCACTGGCGATTCGCCTCACAAATGTTACAAAAAGGTAGCTTTATCTTGTCAAAAAGTAGGGTTTTATTTATCATTTGCCATCAAATAAATACAACTAAATTCGTATTTTGTTAGCCATGCTCTTTAAGCGGAATAACAATAAATCCACAAGGAGCAAATGGGAGAATGTTTGGATGAGCAATGCGCCTTTAAATAACGGTCGCAGACGTTTCTTAACCGCTACAACAGCCGTTGTGGGTGGTTTGGGAGCTGCTGCTGTCGCCGTTCCTTTTATTAAATCTTGGAACCCAAGTGAAAAAGCCAAAGCTGCAGGTGCCCCTGTTGAAGTTGATATCGGTAAACTTGAAGAAGGGCAAATGGTACGTGTTGAATGGCGTGGTAAACCTGTATGGGTTGTCCGTCGTGCACAGTCTGTAGTCGAAGGATTAAAAGCTATCGATGGTCAGCTACGCGACCCATCTTCAGCAGAAGAACAACAACCAACTTATGCTCAGAATGCTTATCGCTCAATTAAGCCAGAGTATTTTGTTGCGGTAGGTATCTGTACACACCTTGGTTGTTCTCCAACGTATTTGCCTGACAGTTTTAATGAGCAAGTCCAGGGTGTTAAATCAGGTTTCTTCTGTCCGTGTCACGGTTCTAAGTTCGACATGGCAGGTCGTGTTTTCCAAGGCGTACCAGCGCCATTAAACCTAGTTGTTCCAAAGCACCAATACTTAAGTGATACCAAGATTATTATCGGTGTTGACGAAGAAGGGGAGGCATAATGCAAGCTCTACTTGATTGGGTAGAAAAACGCATACCCGCAATGAATGCGTACAAGAAGCACCTTTCTGAGTACCCGATGCCAAAGAACTTTAACTTCTGGTATCTATTTGGCTCGCTAGCGATGCTTGTCTTGGTTAACCAAATCCTAACGGGTATCTGGTTAACAATGAACTACGTGCCTTCTGGCGACGGAGCCTTCGCCTCAATCGAATACATCATGCGTGATGTTGAATACGGTTGGTTGCTGCGTTATATGCACTCTACAGGTGCGTCAGCCTTCTTCGTTGTTGTTTATCTGCACATGTTCCGCGGTCTTATCTACGGTTCATACCAGAAGCCTCGTGAACTACTGTGGATCTTCGGTATGCTTATCTTCTTAGTGTTGATGGCAGAAGCATTCATGGGCTACTTGCTACCTTGGGGACAGATGTCATACTGGGGCGCTCAGGTAATCATTTCCCTCTTTGGTGCTATTCCTGTTATTGGTGATGACCTAACGCTATGGATTCGTGGTGACTACGTTATCTCTGGTGCTACGCTAAACCGCTTCTTTGCACTACACGTAATTGCACTTCCTATCGTCCTATTGCTACTGATCGTTCTTCACGTACTAGCACTGCACGAAGTAGGTTCAAATAACCCTGATGGTATCGAAACTAAGCTGCCAAAAGGTACAATGGGCGACGACTACAAAACTCAGTTCCCATTCCACAAGGATTACACTAAGAAATACGACATCATCGATTCTATTCCTTTCCATCCGTACGGGACTGTGAAAGATATGGTAGGTGTTGCTGGTTTCCTATTCTTCTTCTGTTATGTGCTGTTCTTTAACCCTGAGATGGGCGGTTACTTCCTTGAGCCACCTAACTTTGAAGCAGCAAACCCACTGAAAACACCTGAGCACATTGCTCCTGTATGGTACTTCACTCCGTTCTACGCGATTCTACGTGCGGTTCCAGACAAGCTACTAGGTGTTATCGCGATGGGTGCATCGATTGCGGTTCTTTTTGTACTACCTTGGTTAGACCGTTGTCGTGTACGTTCTTATCGCTACCGCAGTAAGTTCCATTTATTCAATATCATCCAGTTCACGATCAGCTTTATCGCGTTGGGTATTCTTGGTGCGCTACCAGCAACGCCAACATACACGCTATTAGCTCAGATCTTCAGCTTAGCTTACTTCATGTTCTTCGTACTGCTGTACTTCTACAGTAAGAACGAAGCGACTAAGCCACTACCAGAAAGGGTGACATTCAAATGAAAAAATGGATTGTAATTTTATTTGCAATGCTGCCTTCATTGGCGATGGCAGCGGGTGCGAACGTACCACTTGATAAAGCAAACAATGATCTGAGTGACCAAGCTTCACTGCAAAATGGCGCGAAACTGTTTATGAACTACTGTTTCGGTTGTCACTCAGCTCAATATCAACGTTATGAGCGTGTAGCGCGTGACATTGGTATCCCAGTTGAACTGCTTAAAGAAAACCTAATCTTTGACCCAGAAGCAAAAGTGGGTGACTTGATGGAAAACTCGATTCCTGAGAAGTCAGCAGCGAAATGGTTTGGTGCTCCACCGCCAGATCTAACACTGGTTGCTCGTGTTCGTGGTACCGATTGGCTATACACTTACCTACGTTCATTCTATGAGGACCCAAGCCGTCCGTTTGGCGTTAACAACATTGTTTTCCCAAGTGTTGGTATGCCGCACGTACTAGAAGAGCTGCAAGGCATTCCTAAGCCAGTTTTTGAAACTCATGTCGTAGATGGCAAAGAGGTTACAAAAGTGGTTGGCGTTGAATCCGATGGTACAGGCGAACTGAACAGTGAAGAGTATGACCAAGCGGTACGTGACCTAGTAAACTTCTTGGAGTACTCAGGTGACCCAGTGAAGCTAGAGCGTCACGCACTAGGTTGGTGGGTAATGGCTTTCCTAGTCATCTTCACGATTGTCGTAGTGCTACTGAAGAAAGAGTATTGGCGTGATGTGCACTAATTGTGCTATCATACTGTGCTAATTCCCAATTTTTGAACTTAACAATGGAGGCTTAGCCTCCATTGTTTTTATATTTGTAAGTGTGCTGGAGGGCTCCATGGCTGTAGCTGCCAATAAACGTTCTGTGATGACTCTATTTTCAAGTGCATCTGATATGTATAGCCATCAGGTACGTATTGTTCTAGCAGAGAAAGGTGTAAGTGTTGAAGTAGAACTTGTAGATGAAGCAAATCTACCTGCAGAGCTTATTGAACTTAACCCGTACAAGACAGTACCAACGTTAGTAGACCGTGAACTAGCGCTTTACGATTCAAAGATCATTATGGAATACCTAGATGAGCGATTCCCTCATCCACCATTGATGCCGGTGTACCCAGTAGCTCGTGGTAATAGTCGTCTAATGATCTTCCGTATTGAGAAAAACTGGTACACGCTTGCTGAGAAAATCGTAAAAGGCAACGCAGAAGAAGCAGAAGCAGCACGTAACAAACTACGTAATGACCTGCTAACTCTAGGCCCTGTTTTTGCTGAGTACGAATACTTCATGAGTGAAGAGTTCAGCCTGATCGACTGTTACTTAGCACCGTTACTATGGCGTCTACCTCAACTTGGTATCGAGTTAGTAGGCCCTGGTTCTAAAGAACTAAAAGTTTACATGAACCGCGTGTTTGAGCGTGATTCATTCCTAGCTTCTCTAACTGAAGCTGAACGTGAAATGCGTCTAGCTCGTTAATTGGCGAGAAGATGGATATTGCTAATATGACACCACGCCGACCATACATGCTCCGTGCATTTTATGATTGGCTGGTGGATAACGATTTAACTCCACACTTGGTCGTGGCGGCAGAGTTACCTGGTGTTCGCGTACCTTTGGAGTTTGTTCAAGACGGTCAAATTATCCTTAATATTGCTCCAAGAGCGGTGGGTAATTTAGAGCTCGGAAACGAGGCGATTACATTTAATGCTCGCTTTAGTGGTCGCCCTCACTCGGTGATTGTTCCTTTGTATGCCGTACAAGCTATCTACGCACGTGAAAACGGCGCTGGTACGATGTTTGAGCCTGAAGAGGCTTACATGGCTGAGTACGAGGAAGAAAGCATTGAAGAGGTGACTGATGAACCTCAACCATTGTCAGTAGCAACAGAAGTAGAACCAGAACCGGAAACTGCAGATGTTGGTGTTGATGAGGATGAGCCGCCAAGGCCAAAAGGTCGACCAAGTCTTAGAGTCGTTAAGTAATAAAAAAGCAGCGCCGAGCGCTGCTTTTTTTGTGCCTGCAGATGGTTTAGCTTCCTTGATGGAATGCTTTTACCACCTGTTTTACACCAGATATGTTACGTGCAACATCGGTCGCGATGTTGGCGTGCTCATCCGATACATATCCAAGAAGGAAGACTTCTTTATCTTCGGTGATGACCTTGATTTTGGTTCCACTCAACTCAGAGTTGGCGATTAAAGCCGATTTAACCTTAGTGGTAATCCAACTATCATGGCTGATCTCACCAACAGAGAGTGGTGCTTTAACGCGCAGTTGGTTGTAAATGTTCTCGACACCTTTTATGTCACGCGCACGGCTTTCAATTTCGCGCTTTAGCTGTTCGGTATTCGCTTGCCCCATTAGGACAACGTTACCATTGTAAGAGCTCGCAGTAATACGTGCGTTGCCTCTAAAAGGCGCTTTGTTACCGATACCTGCAATTTCAAACTCAATGTTGTTGTCGTTCCAGATTTCTTGCGTTGTTCTTGGATCTATCACAATACTTGCAGTTGTTGCTGCCCCGGCGACAAATAAACCAGCACAGCCGGTAATACTCAGGGCAAACAATGACAGCAATAGTCCTTTAAATATTTTCATAACTTACTCTTCGTGAGCTGGGAACAGTACTTGGTCGATAAGATCGCACAAGCAGTGTAGGGTCACCATATGAACTTCGTGAATTCTTGCCGTTCTGTGAGATGGGATACGGATCTCAACGTCATTCTCACCTAACAAACCCGCCATCTCGCCACCGTCTTTACCCGTTAAGGCAATAATGGTCATATCTCGAGTTACCGCAGCTTCCATCGCTTTGATGATGTTTTTACTGTTACCACTGGTTGAGATAGCAAGTAAGATATCACCCGTTTGACCAAAAGCGCGTACCTGTTTGGAGAATATTTCTTCGTAGTGGTAGTCATTCGCCACTGCGGTTAAGGTGGTGTTATCCGCAGTCAGAGCCATAGCAGGTAAACTTGGTCGCTCGGTTTCAAAACGGTTGAGAAGACAAGAAACAAACTGTTGTGCGTTTGAAGAAGAACCACCGTTGCCGCAGCAAAGAATTTTGTTGCCGTTGAGTAGGCTCGCTACCATAGCTTGCGCTGCGTGAGTAATGGCGTCAGGAAGCGCTTCGGCTGCTGCGATTTGAATTTGAATACTTTCAGTAAAGCTGTCTTTAATGCTGTCTAGCATCGATTATCCTTGAGTAATTGCGTTTTTTATCCACTCGATTTGCTCGCCTTGCTGATGGATAGCCACTAAGTCAAAGCGAAAATCGGTTGAATAGACAGATAAGCCATTTTTGCTCAGCCACAGTGTTGCTGTTTTGATGAGCTTTTTCATTTTGCTAGCGGTGACTGTTTCCGCTGCATGGCCATAAGCTTGGCTTTTACGGTAGCGAACTTCAACGAAAACAATCGTCTCGCCATCTTTCATAATCAGGTCGAGTTCGCCTCCTTTGATAAGGAAGTTTCTCTCAATTGGCGATAAGCCGCAACTGATAAGATGCTTTTCAGCTGCAGCTTCGTAATGTTGTCCTTGCGCGCGCTTACTGAGTAGCACTATGCTCCGCCCAGCTTATTTCACGTTGGACAATACAATCATCATTGATGCTTAATACGCCCGTGTTGCCATCAACGGTATAGTCATGCACAACTTTCATTTGTGGCAGGTGCTCCATTAAGCGGTATGCATCCATTCCTAGTGCTTGAAGGCGTTTTTCTGCGTTGGAATCTTTTGGCCAAAGTTGATCCATTTGAGCTTTCAATGCTGCATCAGGCTGAATCAATAACGGGATATCGCTATACATTACACCAGAGAGATCTTCGTATTGCTGACGGCCGCTATTACTACGCGAATTAGAGTAGAGTTTAGGTGGAGTCGTATCTGGGTTAATTGCCACTTCGATAAAAGGCTTTATCAAAGTTAATTCCGAGCCACTTGCAACGATATATACCGCATCGATATCACGGCGGCTGCGCGGTTGACTCTCTAGAGGGATATTAAGCAGGGATTCCATTTGAGCGATATGCTGCTGGCTACTTTGCAGACCAAACACTTTGTTAATATCGCGTTGTAGCTGACGTTTATCACCAAAGAGATTGATGGCAACTTTGTTGTCGCTATATTTTTGCCATTCTTGCTCAAATGCTTCAACGACTCTTGAGCCTAAACGACCTTGAGGTGCAAGAATGAGTGGATATTGATAGCCTTGTTTTGCAAGGTGCTTAGCTGCTTGTGCCACTTCTTGTTCTGGTGATAAGGCCAAATAGCAGGTGTTGTTACCAGCTTCAACTTCATCAGGAATGTTAAGTGCCAGCGTCGGTAGCGGGTTGGTGAAACTAGCTTGTGCTTGCTGTAGCTTTTCAATGTTGTCCTTGAGTAGTGGCCCAACAACTGAATCAATCTGCTTCTCAACCAAAGTTGCTTCAAGCTCTTCGATAGAAGTAGCGTTGGTGTCAATCACCGTCAGCGTTGCGTTTTCATCCCGCTCTCCGTCGTTCATCATTTCAAGGATAAATCCGTCGCGGATCAACTGAGCTTGCTTGGAAAATTTGCCAGAGAGTGGCAGTAGCAAGGCAGTGTTTACTGGTTTAGTGATTTTGAGCGCGAGAATATCAGTCACTGCTTGCGGTGTGTAGGTAGCGCCAGGGTGAGTTGGGTTGTCTAGCAGCCATTGTTCAAGGCCAGATTTTAGCTGTGGTAGATTGTTCGCCAAAGTCTTAGTTAGACCCGTTAATTCAAGCCAACCGGAGATTACCGGGTCAGACTCTTGGCGCTTCAGGGTTTCGATTTGCGAAGCGGAGTACTGAGTAAGGTTGTTCCAAATTCCTTGTGCAACAAAAGCTTGCTCACTTTCTGGAAGATATTGGCTACTCAACGAGAGCTCGCGTGTCGCGTTGAAGAAGTCACCCTGCTTGGTAAACAGTGAGGAGCGCAACTGGTGGTAGTTAAGCCATTGATCTTCGCCTAGCTGCCATGATGGTTTAAAGTTAAGTATTTGTAACGCTTCCGCATGGTTCCCTTGAGTGACTAGCAGTTCAGCACGGGCGAGTTGCCACTCAGCCTGTTGCATGTCGTTTAAAGACTGGCGAGCCAAACGCTTGATTAAAAGTTCAGATTGAACAAGGTCACCTGAGTCAATAGAGGCTTTAAGTGCCATGATTAGCCAATCATTTTGCAAGCTCCCCTGACTGCTGTCTGCGCGCATTAGATAGGTTTGCACCGATTGATTGGGATCTAAGGTAATATCGACACTTCGCGGCGTCTTAGGAGCAGAAGAACACGCTGCCAATGTGACAGCAAGTGCTACAGGAGTCAGTAAGCGTGTTACACTTAGACGCTTGTGGTTATTCATGGCCATGAGTTCTTTATTAATTCCGTATAAGATTGTGTCTATATTAATCGTTGAAGTGATGGTAAACAAATGACAGATAACAAAACCTTACCAACTGAGGTTCCAACTCTCTATATCGTGCCTACGCCGATTGGTAATTTAGGCGATATAACTCAACGAGCGATTGAAGTTTTATCCAATGTAGACCTCGTTGCTGCTGAAGATACTCGTCATACTGGTAAACTATTGTCTCACTTCAGTATTCAAACTAAAACTTTTGCCCTTCATGATCATAATGAACAGCAAAAAGCGCAAGTGTTAGTCGATAAATTGTTAGCTGGACACTCGATCGCATTAGTTTCTGATGCAGGTACACCTTTAATTAGTGATCCAGGTTACCATCTTGTGACTCAATGTCGTCAGGCGGGAGTAAAAGTTGTCCCTTTACCTGGTGCTTGTGCAGTTATCACCGCATTAAGTGCGTCAGGTTTACCTTCTGATCGTTTTAGCTTTGAAGGTTTTTTACCCGCTAAGAGTAAGGGCCGTAAGGACAAGTTCCTTGAAATCGCAAAAGTTGAGCGTACTTGTGTGTTCTATGAGTCTCCACACCGTATTTTAGACTCACTCGACGACATGCTTGAAATCTTAGGCCCAGACAGAGAAGTGGTATTAGCGCGAGAGCTGACTAAAACCTTCGAAACTATCCAAGGTATGCCGCTAGGTGAACTGGTTGAATGGGTCAAAGCGGACTCTAATCAGCAACGAGGTGAAATGGCGCTGCTGATTCATGGCTACCGCGCATCAGAAGATGACTCAATCCCTGAAGAAGTTAAGCGCACGGTGACCATTTTGACCAAAGAGTTGCCATTAAAGAAAGCGGCAGCGATGGCGGCAGAAATTTACAACCTAAAAAAGAATGCGCTGTATAAGTGGGGATTGGAGAACTTGGGATAAGATTCGAGAAATTAGAGTCGAGAATCGAGAAGATGTGTTCTCGGCTCTAATATCTACTTCTCGACTCTCGAAGGACGAAGTCCGTTCCAGATTCTCGTAGGGCGAAGCCCGATCCCGCTTTCCATAGCGCTAGCGTTCTCGTCTACTTTCTGACCACTTAACCTTCCGTTTGCAGCAAATCTGTGATCTCGCTAGACACTGCTCTCTGAACTCTATACAATCCGCCCTCGGAGTCGACTGGGTAGTCGCTGCTTTGTTGATGTCCTTCGGGAGACTGACGTTGAGGTCCTTTTAGGAGACTGACGTTGACGTCCTTCGGGAGACTGACAAAGGGGAGGAAAGTCCGGGCTTCATAGAGCAAGGTGCCAGGTAACGCCTGGGGGGCGCAAGCCCACGACAAGTGCAGCAGAGAGAAGACCGCCGATGGCCCGTAAGGGAACAGGTAAGGGTGAAAGGGTGCGGTAAGAGCGCACCGGACGACTAGCAATAGTTCGTAGCAGGGTAAACTCCACCTGAAGCAAGACCAAATAGGCCTCCACATTGCGTTGCTCGCGTAAGGAGGCGGGTAGGTTGCTCGAGCCAGTGAGTGATTGCTGGCCTAGACGAATGGCTACCGCCGCGCAAGCGGAACAGAACCCGGCTTATGTGTCGGCTCCACCTATTCGAGACCCATCGTAACTTTGTTATGATGGGTTTTTTGCTTTTTATTGACCAAATTTATTTTCTAACTATTAAACTTAGCGCAAAATCACGTGTTCTCACTCGCTAGTGGTGGCGATAAGCCATTAAATCAGTACACTGGAGAATCTGAATTCGTCAATGCGTCAGCCACATGAGATAACTATGACCGAAGCATTTAAACACATATCTGTACTCCTTCATGAATCGATCGATGGTTTAGCAATAAAACCAGACGGTATTTACATTGACGGTACATTCGGTCGCGGTGGTCACAGCCGTACAATTCTCTCAAAGCTCGGTGAAAACGGTCGCCTATACAGTATTGATCGCGACCCACAAGCTATCGCCGAAGCGAACAAGATTGACGATCCGCGTTTTACTATTATTCATGGTCCATTTTCGGGTATGGCTGAATATGCCGTTGAGTACGATCTGGTCGGTAAAGTTGATGGTGTATTGCTTGATCTTGGTGTGTCGTCACCCCAGTTGGACGACGCAGAGCGTGGCTTTAGTTTTATGAAAGACGGGCCGCTAGATATGCGTATGGACCCGACCTCAGGCATTCCAGTTTCTCAATGGCTATTGGAAGCTGACCTTGATGACATTACTTGGGTGATTCGTGAGTTTGGTGAAGATAAACATGCTCGCCGCATTGCTAAAGCGATTGTTGCTTACCGTGAAAACGAAGAGAACGAACCGTTAACTCGCACAGGTCAACTGGCTAAACTAATTTCTGAAGCTGCACCAAAGAGCTTTAAAGAGAAGAAACACCCAGCAACTCGTGCATTCCAAGCGTTCCGAATCTACATCAATAGTGAGTTAGAAGAGATTGATACGGCACTTAAAGGTGCAGCAAGTATATTGGCTCCTCAAGGTCGCCTATCAGTAATTAGCTTCCACTCGTTAGAAGATCGTATGGTTAAGCGCTTTATTCGCAAAGAGAGTAAAGGGCCTGAGGTACCTCATGGTATTCCTATGACGGAAGACCAAATTAAAGCGTTAGGCAGTGCCAACCTGAAACCTGTAGGCAAAGCGATCAAACCTTCTAAACAAGAAGTGGAAGTGAATGCTCGCTCACGTAGTTCAGTGCTTCGCTTGGCTGAAAAGCTATAAACCATGAGTAAGCCTGCTCCTAATCTCGCAAAACTGATAGCACTCGATCTTTTGAGTGTTGGTCGAGTGCCACTGATTTTATTGGTACTGATTTTTAGTAGCGCGATGGGGGTGGTTTTTACTACCCATCACACTCGTCAGGCAATTACCGAAAAGGATCAGGCACTGGTTGAGCGTGAAAGATTGGACAATGAGTGGCGTAATCTGCTTATCGAAGAAACAGCCTTAGCGGAGCATAGCCGCGTACAAGCTGTTGCTAAGAAGGAGCTAGAAATGAAGCGCCCAGATTCAGACAAAGAAGTCATTATCAACCTTCCATGAGCAAAAAAGTTAAACCTGTCGAGTCTAAAACCGAGCAGCCGCCAGCGACGTTAATCCGTTGGCGCTTCTACTTGGTGCTATTTTTCGTATTCTGTGCTTTCGCGG
Source organism: Vibrio sp. R10-SF1-ISO8 (assembly GCF_059833805.1). Classification (NCBI taxonomy): domain Bacteria; kingdom Pseudomonadati; phylum Pseudomonadota; class Gammaproteobacteria; order Vibrionales; family Vibrionaceae; genus Vibrio; species Vibrio sp. R10-SF1-ISO8. The sequence goes on from NZ_JCBDHL010000021.1 coordinate 137,183, forward strand.
CGCTTGCTGGCCGTATTGCTTACATCCAAATAGTTGAACCAGACAACTTAATCAAGCAGGGTGATCTGCGCTCAATCCGAGCAAAGACACTCCATTCGGCACGAGGCATCATTTCAGATCGTAATGGCGAGCCTTTGGCAGTAAGTGTTCCGGTTGAAGCCGTTTGGGCTGATCCGGTTGCCATTTTTAAAGCTGGCGGGTTAGTAGATGTCGACCGCTGGCATGCTCTCGCAGATGTTCTTGGTCTAAAGCGCCAAGGCTTAATCGACAAAATAAACCGTAACAAGAGCAAGCGATTTATCTATCTGCAGCGTCAAGTAAGCCCTGCTATGGCGCACTACATTCGTGAGTTAAAGCTATCCGGCGTAGGTCTGAAAGCCGAATCGAGACGCTACTATCCAGCAGGTGAAGTTAGTGCTCACTTAGTTGGTGTGACAGGGATTGATGGCCATGGCCTTGAAGGCGTTGAGCGCAGTTACGATAAGTGGCTCACGGGAGAAGCGGGTAAGCGAATTATACGTAAAGATCGCTATGGTCGCGTAGTGGAGAACATCTCTCTTGAAGAGCGTGAAGAAGGCAAGCCGTTAGAGCTGACCATTGATCAGCGTATTCAGGCGATTGCTTACCGCGCGATAAAGCAAGCGGTCGCTGACTATCGAGCGACGTCTGGCTCTGCGGTAATTCTTGATGTAAAAACAGGTGCAGTGTTGGCGATGGTCAATGCTCCTTCATATAACCCAAACAACCGCGCAGACCTTCAGTCAGCAAAAATGCGTAACCGAGTGATTACCGATGCATTTGAGCCGGGTTCAACGGTGAAACCTTTTGTTGTTTTAGCTGCGTTAGAAAATGGCGTTGCTGATGACGATACGGTGATTGATACCGGCAACGGTATTATGCAAATTGGCGGAAGCCGTGTACGTGACACGTCCAAAGTCGGCAAAGCTGACCTAACAACCATTTTAAAGAAGTCGAGTAACATTGGTGTGGCGAAACTCGCCTTAGAGATGCCGCTTGAAGCTTTGCTAGGTATGTATAGCTCTGTCGGCTTTGGTGAAGTTTCTGGTCTGAACTTGGTCGGTGAAACGCAAGGTATTTTCCCTAATCGTCGCCGCTGGTCGAAGTTTGAAATTGCGACACTGTCGTTCGGCTACGGGTTGACCATTACTCCTCTTCAGCTTGCTCACGCCTATGCGACGCTAGGTAACCTTGGTGAGTACCAGCCAATTCATATCATCGAAAACAATCAGCAAGATTTATCTAAGCAGGTCATTGATCACGACAATGCGCAAAAAGTCCTCAATATGCTTGAGACAGTGACTCAACCGGGTGGTACTGCGACTAAGGCTGCGGTACCTGGCTACCGCGTTGCGGCGAAAACAGGTACTTCACGTAAAGCAATTGCTGGTGGCTATGGTGACGAGTACTTCGCCTATACCGCAGGTGTCGCTCCAGCGAGTGACCCGAGGGTAGCGCTAGTGGTGGTAGTCAATGAACCACAAGGTGATAACTACTATGGTGGTTCAGTGGCAGGCCCTGTCTTTGCTGAAATTTTGAAGGGCACGTTGCAAATTCTCAACGTGGCCCCTGATGAGAATAGATTTAAACAAGATTAAGTGAGTTTACTATGTCGAAGGAGCTGACCTTAGCCATGTTACTTTCTCCGTGGGTGGATATCTCTAACCGCCCAGAGGCAAGTGTGATTGTTCAGAGCCTAGAACTTGATAGCCGAAATGTCTCGCAAGGTTCAACCTTTGTGGCGGTAAAAGGGCATGCAGTCGATGGACGACGTTTTATTCCAATCGCTATCGAGCAAGGCGCAAATGCAATTATTGCTGAGGCGTGTGAGTCTCACCCACATGGTCAGGTTGAACTGCAAGGTGATGTTCCTGTGATCTATCTTGGCAACTTAGGGCAGGATTTATCTGCGCTTGCCAAGCGTCTGTATCCGTTGACTAACAATAAGCTCATTGGTGTCACTGGCACCAATGGTAAAACCACCATTACTCAGTTAATTGCTCAGTGGCTTGATCTTGTCGAGAAAAAAGCGGCAGTGATGGGAACCACAGGCAACGGTTTTCTTGCCGATCTTCAAGTGGCGAAAAACACCACAGGTAGCGCGATTGAGATTCTTCAAACCTTACATGCTTTGGAGCAACAAGGCGCTGACTATACCGCTTTAGAAGTCTCTTCCCATGGTTTGGTCCAAGGGCGTGTTAGAGCCGTGGAGTTTGAGGTTGGTGCTTTTTCCAACTTAAGCCGTGATCACTTAGATTATCACGGTACGATGGAAGAGTACGCAGAAGCTAAGTTCTCGCTATTTAGCCAACATATCTGCAATAAAGCGGTGATCAATATTGATGACCCGGTTGGGGCAGAGTGGTTCAATCGCCTAGATAACGCCATTGCTGTTACCCTAAAGCCGAGTGAGCACTCACGTGCAGTGTGGGCAGAGCAGGTGAGTTACTCTGAATCGGGCATTACCTTCGATTTTGCAGGCGTATTTGGCCCGGGTACGATTAGCGTCCCTTTAATTGGTGAATTCAATGCCAATAATGTCTTACTCGCTATGGTGACTTTGCTTTGTCTTGGTATTGATAAGCAAGATTTGATTGCAACGGCAAGTTCGCTAAAACCTGTAATTGGCCGTATGGAACTGTTTGCTGCCAAAGAAAAAGCCAAGGTTGTCGTTGACTACGCTCACACACCAGATGCACTAGAAAAAGCCCTGCAAGCACTCCGAGTTCACTGCCAAGGTAAGCTTTGGGCTATTTTTGGTTGTGGCGGTGATCGCGATACAGGTAAGCGTCCGATGATGGCGGGTATAGGTGAGCGCTTGGCGGATCATATCATTCTTACCGATGACAACCCTCGCAGTGAATCACCGCAACAGATCGTCCAAGATATGCTCGCAGGCATGGCCAATCCTGACAGCGCAATCGTACAGCACAGCCGTTTTGATGCGTTGAAACATGCTTTAGAGAATAGTCAGTCAGATGACATCATTTTACTTGCGGGTAAAGGTCATGAAGATTATCAAGTGATGGCTAATGAGACGGTTCACTACTCGGATCGTGAGTCAGCGCAGCAACTGTTGGAGAACAATGCATGATTTCTTTGATGTTAAGCCAGATTGCTGAATCGCTAGACGCTGAGCTGATCGGTAATGATTTAGTGATAAATTCAGTATCAACCGATACGCGCGCCATTGAAACTGGCGCGTTGTTTATTGCTTTAGTTGGCGAGCGATTTGATGCGCACGATTTTGCCGCTCAGGCCGTTGAGTCAGGAGCAGGAGCTCTATTGGTGAGCCGCATTGTTGAAGCTGATGTCCCTCAATTACTCGTTAAAGATACTAAGCTTGCTCTTGGTCAACTTGGTTCTCTGGTGCACCACACTTGCTCAACGCCTACCGTGGCTATTACGGGGAGCTGCGGTAAGACCACAGTAAAAGAAATGGTTGCCAGTATTATGGAGCAGAAAGGCCGCGTGTTATTCACGGCTGGAAACTTCAATAACGACATTGGTGTTCCGCTGACCTTGCTACGTTCAACGCCAGACGATGACTTTGCTGTGATTGAGATGGGGGCAAATCATATTGGTGAAATTGCCTACACCACTCAACTGGTTCAGCCTGATGTCGCACTGGTCAATAATGTCGCCGCTGCTCACCTTGAGGGCTTTGGCTCGATGGATGGAGTAAAGCAAGCCAAAGGTGAAATCTACCAAGGCTTAAAAGCGGGTTCTGTTGCGATTGTTAACCTTGATAGTCACGGTGGTGACTATTGGCAAGCTGTATTAGCAGACAAAACTATTAAGACTTTCTCGGTAAATGACGCTTCTGCGGACTACTTTGCCAGCAACATCTTACTCAATGAAATGGGTGAAGCGAAGTTTACGCTTGTGGCACCGATTGGCAGTGTTGAAGTTAAGTTGGGCATAATTGGTCAGCACAATGTATCGAATGCGCTATCTGCAACTGCACTAGCGTTAGAACTCGGTGCATCGCTTGAGCAGGTCAAGAGTGGATTGGCTCAACTCGGCAAAGTAAAAGGCCGTGTCGAGTTGGTTGAGTTAAGTGAGGCAGTCAAGCTTATCGATGACAGCTACAATGCCAGCGTACCTGCTATGAAAGCGGCTGCTGATCTCCTTTCTGGCTTTAGCGGAGAACGTTGGTTAATTTTGGGTAATATGGCCGAGTTAGGTGATGAAAGTCTTGCACTTCATCGTCAAGTCGGGGAACATGCTGCCCCATTCAAATTTGAACACGTGCTTACTTATGGTGCTGACGCAAAAGCGATCAGTGAAGAGTGTGGTGGGATTCATTTTGAAGATCACCAAAGCATGATTGATTATATAAAACAGCAGATTGAACAGAATCAACAAGCTCAAACACTGTTAGTCAAAGGGGCTAATAGTGCAGGAATGAGCAAAATTGCTACTGCTGTCAAGGAGATGTATACATGATTATTTGGCTTGCTGAGCTGCTACAGCCATATTTTTCATTCTTCCGATTATTCGAATACCTGTCGTTCCGTGCGATTGTCAGTGTGTTAACCGCACTCGGCATTTCACTCTGGATGGGCCCGATTATGATCAGACGTTTGCAACTGCTGCAAATTGGTCAGGTTGTGCGTAACGAAGGGCCAGAATCTCACTTTAGTAAACGTGGTACGCCGACCATGGGCGGTATCATGATTTTGACCGCCATCGTGACGACGGTACTGCTTTGGGCTGATTTGTCGAACCCTTATGTTTGGGCTGTGCTTGCGGTACTGCTTGGCTATGGGGCGATTGGTTTCGTTGATGATTATCGCAAAGTGGTGCGCAAGAATACCGATGGATTGATTGCCCGATGGAAGTACTTTTGGCAATCTGCGATTGCACTAGTGGTAGCCTTTGCTCTATACGCTCACGGTAAAGATACCGCAGCGACTCAGTTAGTGGTGCCTTTCTTTAAAGAAGTGATGCCTCAATTAGGACTGATGTACATCGTTCTTACCTATTTTGTTATCGTGGGTACCAGTAACGCAGTGAACTTAACCGATGGTCTCGACGGACTAGCGATTATGCCGACCGTGCTGGTTTCCGCTGGCTTCGCCGCTATTGCGTGGGCGACAGGTAATGTGAACTTTGCTAACTATCTGCATATCCCACACATTCCGCAAGCCTCTGAATTGGTGGTCGTTTGTACCGCAATTGTTGGCGCCGGATTAGGATTCTTATGGTTTAACACCTACCCAGCTCAAGTGTTTATGGGCGATGTGGGTTCACTAGCCTTAGGCGGTGCACTAGGTACTATAGCGGTGCTAGTTCGCCAAGAGTTTGTCTTGGTGATTATGGGCGGTGTTTTCGTTATGGAGACTCTGTCTGTGATTCTTCAGGTTGGTTCATACAAACTACGTGGTCAACGTATCTTCCGTATGGCTCCGATCCATCACCACTATGAGCTAAAAGGCTGGCCGGAACCACGAGTGATTGTACGTTTTTGGATCATCTCTATTGTTCTCGTTCTTATTGGTCTAGCGACTCTTAAAGTTCGATAAGGAAATCATACACAATGACCATTGACCGCTGGCAAGGTATTGAGAAAGTGGTGGTTGTAGGGCTCGGTATTACCGGGCTCTCTGTTGTTAAACACTTGCAAGAATTACCTAAAGCACTTGATATTCGCGTTATCGATACCCGAGACAATCCACCGGGCAGTGACGCTCTGCCTGAAGGTGTTGAACTGCACTCAGGGGGCTGGAATCAAGCGTGGTTGATGGCCGCAGATTTAGTCGTGACTAATCCAGGTATAGCGCTTGCGCTGCCAGAGATTGAGCAAGTCATTAATGCCAAGATTCCTGTCGTTGGTGATATCGAACTGTTTGCTTGGCAAGTCAACAAGCCAGTCATTGCGATTACTGGATCAAATGGTAAAAGCACTGTGACTGACTGGACTGGTCAAGTTGCTCAAGCGACAGGTTTAAAGGTTGGGGTTGGCGGCAACATTGGTGTGCCTGCTTTAGATTTGCTAAGGCAAGACGCTGACCTTTATGTATTGGAGCTTTCGAGCTTCCAACTTGAAACCACCTCGTCTCTCGCTCCGAAAGCGGCGGCTTTCCTTAATCTTTCCGAAGATCACATGGATCGCTACCAAGGGATGGAGGATTATCGTCAAGCTAAGCTGCGTATTTTCAATCATGCTAGCGCTTGTATTGTGAATGCTGATGACCGAGCTACCTACCCTGAACAGGCCAATAATTTAGTCGAGTTTAGTCTTAACCAAGCGACGCGCTTCTCGCTACTTGAACACGACAAGACAGAATATCTAGCCATTGATGGCAAGCCTATTTGTGCGAGCAGTGATCTTTCCTTAGTTGGTCGACATAACGTCGCCAATGCTTTAGTCGTTTTAGCTCTGCTGACCGAAGCGGGAGTCGATGTGGCGAAAGGGCTATCCGCACTTAAGTCTTACAACGGTTTGACACACAGATGCCAGGTTGTTGCCGATAATCAAGGTGTTAAGTGGGTCAATGATTCTAAGGCGACCAATGTTGCTAGCACTATGGCAGCGTTAGCAGGATTAGAGCTTGAAGGTAAACTCTACTTGCTGGTTGGTGGTGTCGGTAAAGGTGCTGATTTCTCAGAACTTGCCCCAATTTTGCAGTCGCTCAACGTACAGCTGTGCTGCTTTGGTGAAGATGCTGATCAGTTTATGCCGCTACATAGTAGTGCGAAACGTTTTGATACCATGCACGAAATCATCAAATGGGTTGCCACTCAAGTTTCATCCGGTGATATGGTGCTATTATCACCTGCTTGTGCGAGCTTTGATCAGTTTAATAACTTTATGGCTCGCGGCGATGCCTTTACCGAGCTTGTAAAAGCTTACGCTTAAATTCACCGAGATATATGCAGATTCAAAACGTCTTTGGCAGTATTAAACGTTGGGTGACTTCAGCTTCACCCGAGGCTTTGTATGACCGTCAATTGGTATGGATTTCATTAGGCCTAATGCTAACAGGCTTAGTGATGGTGACTTCTGCTTCTTTCCCAATTAGCTCACGCCTAACGGATCAACCGTTCCACTTTATGTTCCGCCACGCCATCTTTCTGGTTCTGGCATTGTCGACGTCTGCGGTAATTCTACAAGTGCCCACTAAGCGGTGGGCGCAATACAGCACTTGGTTGTTGCTGCTATCGATATTTCTGCTCTTCGTAGTGCTGGTGGCGGGTAAGTCAGTAAATGGGGCATCACGTTGGATACCCCTTGGCTTGTTTAACTTACAACCCGCTGAAGTGGCCAAGCTATCGCTGTTTATCTTTATGTCCGGTTATCTGGTACGTAAAAATGAAGAAGTGAGGTCGAGCTTTTTTGGTGGTTTTATTAAACCTATTATTGTTTTTGCCACCTTAGCCAGTTTACTGCTGTTACAACCAGACTTAGGTACAGTGGTCGTGATGTTGGTGACTCTATTCGGCATGCTGTTTATTGCTGGCGCTAAACTCACTCAGTTTCTGGCCTTGATGGTGGTGGGACTGCTCTCGGTTGCCACTCTGATTTACATCGAGCCTTATCGTATGCGCCGCGTCACCTCATTCCTCGACCCGTGGGAAGATCCGTTTGGCAGTGGCTACCAGCTAACCCAGTCGTTAATGGCGTTTGGTCGTGGTGAGTGGTTTGGTCAAGGTCTAGGTAACTCAATCCAAAAACTAGAGTACCTTCCTGAAGCACATACTGACTTTGTATTCGCTGTTTTAGCCGAAGAGTTGGGCTATGTGGGTGTGGTTTTAGTCTTGATGCTGATTTTTAGCTTGGTGCTGAAAGCGATATTTATTGGTCGCAAAGCTTTTGACAACAATCAGTTGTTTGGCGGTTACTTGGCATTCGGTATAGGTATTTGGTTCGCTTTTCAAACCTTAGTGAATGTTGGCGCTGCGGCAGGTATGGTGCCAACCAAAGGTTTAACACTACCACTGATCAGTTATGGTGGTTCGAGTTTGATCATTATGTCAGTCGCTGTATCGATATTGCTGCGCATTGATTATGAATGCCGTTTAGCTAGCGCAGAAACACAACAAAACACAGATAACGATGAAAAAGAATAAACGATTAATGGTGATGGCTGGTGGAACTGGCGGTCACGTATTCCCAGGCCTTGCCGTTGCTAAACAACTTCAATCTCAAGGGTGGGAGATCCGCTGGTTAGGCACCGCAGATAGAATGGAAGCCGACCTAGTGCCCAAACATGGCATTGAGATCGACTTTATCAAGGTAAAAGGTCTACGAGGTCAAGGTATTGCTCGCTTGATTAAAGCACCCTTTCAGATCCTAAATGCAATTATGCAAGCTCGGGCGCATATGAAGCGTTGGCAGCCAGATGCTGTGCTAGGAATGGGCGGCTACGTCAGCGGGCCTGGTGGAATTGCTGCTTGGCTACTGGGTATTCCTGTAGTGTTACATGAGCAGAATGCCGTCGCGGGTTTAACTAACCAGTGGTTGTCTAAGATAGCTAAAAAGGTTTTTCAAGCTTTCCCAGGCGCATTTCCTAAAGCAGAGGTTGTTGGTAACCCAGTGAGGGAAGATGTGGTTGCGATTAGCGAGCCTGAGCAACGCATGGCTGAGCGTGATGGCAAAGTACGTATTCTAGTCATGGGGGGGAGCCAAGGCGCGCAAATACTTAACCGCACCTTACCTGATGTAATGGCTAAGCTAGGCGATGAATTTGAGATTCGCCACCAAGCAGGTAAGAACAACCGCGATGAAGTGACCCAGGCATATCAAACAAATAATGTACAAAATGCACAAGTAACCGAGTTTATTGACGATGTCGCCAAGGCGTATGACTGGGCAGATTTACTGGTTTGCCGCTCTGGGGCGTTAACGGTATCGGAGGTCTCTGCTGCCGGGGTAGGAGCAATCTTTATCCCATTTATGCATAAAGACCGACAACAAGCTTTAAATGCTGACCACTTGGTAGAATGTGGCGCAGCAAAAATGATTGAGCAGCCTGAACTGACGGTTGACAAGCTGGTGTCAGAGATTGAGGCACTAGATCGAAGCAAACTAATGGCTATGGCGAGCGAGGCTCGTAGGGCTGCTAAGTTAGATGCAGATAAAGTGGTGGCTGAAGCCATTGTTGCACTGACGAAACAACGAGAAGATTCATGACAATTCAACATACTCAAGATTTAGCTCAAATTCGCGCTATGGTGCCAGAGATGCGCCGCGTGAAATGTATTCACTTTATCGGCATTGGTGGTGCAGGGATGAGTGGCATTGCAGAAGTGCTGCTTAACGAAGGCTACCAAATCTCAGGTTCAGATATTGCTGAAAACCCGGTGACAGAGCGTTTAACGCAAAAAGGTGCCACCGTCTATATCGGCCATGCAGAAGAGAACGTTGCTAAAGCAAGCGTTGTTGTCGTCTCAACAGCGATAAACGAAGAGAACCCAGAGATTATTGCCGCGCGAGCAGCGCGTATTCCGGTGGTTCGCCGTGCGGAGATGTTGGCAGAGCTGATGCGATTCCGCCACGGTATTGCAGTGGCGGGTACACATGGTAAAACAACTACTACAGCGCTAGTCACGCAGATCTACTCTGAAGCAGGCCTTGATCCAACTTTTGTTAACGGTGGTTTGGTTAAGAGTGCGGGTACTAATGCGCGCTTAGGTTCTAGCCGTATATTGATTGCGGAAGCAGACGAGAGCGATGCATCCTTCTTACACCTTCAACCTATGGTGAGCATCGTAACTAATATCGAAGCGGATCATATGGACACCTATGGTGGGGATTTCGAGACCTTAAAGCAAACTTTCATCGATTTCTTACATAATCTGCCATTTTACGGTCAAGCGATTGTTTGTATTGACGATCCTGTTGTACGAGAATTAGTGCCGAAGATCAGTCGCCAAGTGATTACCTATGGTTTCTCGGAAGACGCGGATGTTCGCATTGATAATTACCGTCAAGAAGGTCAGCAAGGTAAGTTCACGGTAATCCGTCAAGGCAAAGCTGACCTCGATATTACGCTCAATATTCCAGGTCGCCATAATGCCTTGAATGCTTCAGCTGCTATTGCGGTTGCAACGGAAGACGACATTGCCGACGAAGCGATCTTGAATGCGATGGCTGGCACACAAGGCACAGGCCGTCGATTCGATCATCTGGGCGAGTTTGACACTGGTAATGGTCAGGCGATGTTGGTTGATGACTATGGGCACCACCCAACAGAAGTCGATGTGACTATTCAAGCTGCACGCAATGGTTGGAAAGAGAAGCGTCTAGTGATGATCTTCCAACCTCACCGCTATAGCCGAACACGTGATCTCTATGATGATTTCGCTAATGTCCTAGAACAAGTTGATGTTTTGATCATGCTGGATGTTTACTCTGCGGGTGAAAAACCAATTGCAGGCGCGGATGGTCGAGCGCTATGTCGCACAATTCGCAGTCGCGGTAAGCTTGACCCAATTTTTGTCCCAGAAAGCAAGGCGTTACCTTCAGTTCTCGCCAATGTTTTACAAGATGGTGACTTAGTACTAACTCAGGGCGCGGGTGATGTCGGTAAAGTGGCTAAACAGCTTGCTGCTTTTGAGTTAAATATCGATAAGATGACACAGGCCTAGTTTAAAACATCGAATTTTGGGTATTTGCGTCACTTATTGCATTTTAAGTAGCGATTTATCACTTTCAGTGTTTGATACTTTCTAGGACCCCAGTATAATCCGAAGGTTAAAGTAAGTGCTTTTGCCTCTATTATACGAATTGGGATAGGGAAAGAATAAGCGAGCTAATGGCAAGGACTATGGACTTTGATTAAAAGTGCTTTTAATGAAGGCCGTCGTTTAACCGCTATGCCACTGGTAAAAGAACATGCCTTCGGTGGCAGTTTTTTGCTGGTGGTCTTGTTGTTAATTGGCTCTCTCCTCTACTCAACGATTACTTGGATGTGGGACGACCAGCGTCTACCCCTTTCAAAAATCGTGCTTCAGGGCGAATTACACTATGTATCTGCTTTAGATGTTCAACGAGCTTTTGCTCGGCTTGAGCATGTCGGTACATTCATGTCTCAGGATGTGGATGTGTTGCAGAACATGGCGGAGTCGATACCTTGGGTTTCTCATGCCTCTATTCGTAAGCAGTGGCCAGACACGGTTAAAGTTTTTCTGACAGAGCACCATGCAGAGGCGATCTGGAATGGTAATGCTTTGCTCAATGATTACGGTCAGATTTTTGATGGTGATATTGGCAAATTGGAAGAAGAGCGGGTCAAGCTATACGGGCCACAAGGCACCAGTGAAGAAGTTCTTCAGGTATGGCGAGACATAAGCCCGAGATTTGAAGCACTTAACCTAATGATCACATCATTAGTTTTAAATGATCGTCGAGCTTGGCAAATCATCCTCGATAATGGAATTCGTTTAGAGCTAGGTAAAGAGTCGTTAGAAGAGCGAATAGAGCGCTTTATCTCGCTTTATAAGAATTTGGGTAGTGATACTCAGCGAGTGAGCTACATAGACCTCAGGTATGATACGGGAGCATCAATAGGATGGTTCCCAGAACAAGAGTTAGCACAAGAGACTACAGATGACTAAGACCGCTGATGACAACATTATTGTTGGTCTTGATATAGGCACTGCTACCGTATCGGCTCTCGTAGGCGAAGTATTGCCTGATGGTCAAATTAACATTATTGGCGCAGGCAGTAGTCCGTCTCGCGGGATGGATAAGGGCGGCGTTAACGACCTTGAATCGGTGGTAAAATCGGTTCAGCGTGCCGTTGACCAAGCTGAATTGATGGCCGAGTGCCAAATTAGCAATGTTTTTATTTCGCTTTCAGGGCGCCACATTGCGAGCCGTATTGAAAAAGGCATGGGAACTATCTCTGATGAAGAGGTTTCTCAGGAAGATATGGATCGTGCAATTCATACGGCAAAATCGATCAAAATTGGTGACGAACAGCGCATTCTGCATGTAATTCCTCAAGAATTTACGATTGATTACCAAGAAGGGATTAAAAATCCGCTAGGTTTATCAGGAGTGCGCATGGAAGTCAGCGTACACCTAATTTCTTGTCACAATGATATGGCAAGAAACATTATTAAGGCGGTTGAGCGCTGCGGGCTTAAAGTTGAACACCTTGTTTATTCCGGTTTAGCAGCAAGTAATGCTGTGATTACCGAAGATGAGCGTGAGCTCGGTGTATGTGTGGTAGATATTGGTGCCGGTACTATGGATGTTTCCATTTGGACTGGCGGCGCACTACGTCATACTGAAGTGTTCTCTTATGCCGGTAACGCAGTGACAAGCGATATCGCTTTTGCTTTCGGTACACCAGTGAGTGATGCGGAAGAGATAAAAGTAAAATATGGCTGTGCTCTTAGTGAGCTAGTCAGTAAAGATGACACGGTTAACGTTCCAAGCGTTGGCGGGCGCCCATCACGCAGTTTGCAAAGACAGACACTGTCTGAAGTGATTGAGCCTCGTTATACTGAGCTTATGGGGCTGGTTAATCAAACCATCGATACAGTTCAAGAAAAGCTGCGCGAAGAAGGGATTAAACATCACCTAGCAGCAGGTGTGGTGCTCACTGGTGGAGCGGCACAGATAGAAGGACTGGTCGAGTGTGCGGAACGTGTATTCCGCAACCAAGTCAGAGTCGGCAAACCTCTAGAGGTAAGCGGCTTAACGGATTATGTAAAAGAGCCGTATCATTCTACGGCAGTTGGTTTACTTCATTATGCAAGAGACAGTCAAATTAACGACGATACTGAGTACAACGAGCCAGCGCGTTCGTCAGTAACGGGGTTGTTTGGTCGTTTGCGTAATTGGATACAAAAAGAGTTTTAACCTGAGCGGCAGGAAAAACGGAGATAACACATGTTTGAACCGATGATGGAAATGTCTGACGACGCAGTTATTAAGGTCGTTGGGGTTGGTGGCGGTGGCGGTAACGCCGTTGAACACATGGTACGTGAATCCATCGAAGGTGTTGAGTTCATTAGTATTAATACTGATGCTCAGGCGCTTCGTAAAACCAGTGTGAATAGTGTTATTCAGATTGGTGGTGATATGACCAAAGGTCTTGGTGCTGGTGCGAATCCTCAAGTAGGACGTGACGCAGCTCTCGAAGATCGCGATCGCATTAAAGAAGAGCTAAACGGTGCCGATATGGTATTTATCGCAGCTGGTATGGGCGGTGGTACTGGTACAGGCGCAGCTCCTGTTATTGCAGAAGTGGCAAAAGAGTTAGGTATCCTAACGGTTGCAGTAGTAACTAAGCCATTTAGCTTCGAAGGCAAAAAGCGTTTAGCTTTTGCTGAGCAAGGTATCGAAGAGCTTTCTAAGCACGTGGACTCGTTAATTACGATTCCTAACGAGAAGCTTCTTAAGGTACTTGGCCGTGGTATTACACTACTTGAAGCCTTTGCTAGCGCGAACGATGTATTAAAGAATGCAGTACAAGGTATTGCGGAACTGATTACTCGTCCAGGCATGATTAACGTCGACTTTGCTGACGTAAGAACAGTGATGTCAGAAATGGGTCATGCCATGATGGGTAGCGGTGTTGCTAAAGGCGAAGATCGCGCTGAAGAAGCGGCAGAAATGGCAATTTCTAGCCCACTTCTAGAAGACATCGATCTTGCTGGAGCACGCGGTGTGTTGGTCAACATCACGGCAGGTCTAGACATGCGTCTAGATGAGTTCGAGACCGTAGGTAACACAGTTAAAGCGTTTGCTTCAGATAATGCAACCGTTGTAATCGGTACTTCGTTAGATCCTGATATGGCTGATGAAATCCGTGTGACAGTTGTTGCTACTGGTATTGGCAACGAGAAGAAACCTGATATTACTTTAGTTGCGGGTGGCAAAGCGAAAGTCGCTCCTGTTGCTCAACCGCAGACTCAACCACAAACAGCGCCTGCTCAGCAGACTGTCAATAAAGTGGAAGAAAAAGCGGCACCAACTTTGCAGGAAAAACCTCAGGTAACTCCTCAGCCAACGACATCAACACCGTCTGGTTCGGGTGCGGGTCAAAGTGCAGCAGCGCCTAAGGCAGATAAAGAAAGCGGCTATCTTGATATCCCTGCGTTCTTACGTCGTCAAGCTGACTAAAATAACTACAATTTGACACTGTTCAATTTTGTGGTAGCATGCACGGTCAATGTCACAATTGACCGTGATTTGTAGCACTTTTACTGAGGCAAAGTAGATGATCAGACAACGTACTCTGAAAGAAATAGTGAAAACAACTGGTGTGGGGCTCCACTCTGGTCGTAAAGTCACGCTTACTCTGCGCCCTGCTGCTGCAAATACTGGCATCGTTTATCGCCGTACCGATGTGAATCCTCCAGTTGATTTTCCTGCGGATCCTGCTTCTGTTCGCGATACTATGCTATGTACAGCACTGGTTAATGACGAAGGTGTACGTATCTCTACTGTTGAGCACTTAAACGCAGCTCTAGCGGGAATGGGGATCGATAACATCGTCGTAGAAGTTGACGCACCAGAAATTCCAATCATGGATGGCAGCGCTAGCCCATTCGTATTCTTGCTTCAGCAAGCAGGCATCGAAGAGCAAAATGCACCAAAACGCTTTATTCGAATCAAAAAGCCAGTGCGCTTTGAAGATGACGATAAATGGGCAGAATTTGTGCCATTCGACGGCTTCCGTATGGATTTCGAAATTGAATTCAACCACCCAGCGATTGAATCTGATGAACAGCATCTACTGTTTGATTTCTCATCGCAAGGTTTTGTTAAAGACATCTCTCGTGCACGTACTTTCGGCTTCATGCGCGATATTGAGTACTTACAGTCACAAAACCTATGTTTAGGTGGTAGCTTCGATTGTGCAATCGTACTAGATGAATACCGTATTCTTAACGAAGAAGGCCTGCGCTTTGACAATGAGTTTGTTACTCACAAAGTGTTGGATGCAATCGGTGACCTTTACATGTGTGGCCACCCAATCATTGGTGAATTCCGTGCATTTAAATCAGGTCACGGCTTGAACAACCAATTACTTCGCTCAGTGCTTGCAGACCAAGAAGCATGGGAATGGGTAACCTTCGAAGAAGAAGCAACCTCTCCAGTTGCATTTGCAGAACCAAACATGGTTATGGCATAACAAAATTGATTAAAAAAGCCAGGCGAAAGTCTGGCTTTTTTGTTTTCTGGTCTTTCCTAAATAGCTTTAGGTTTTGGTAGCCTGCCTCGGCTACTCTTGATCTTTTTTAGCCAATTTTGCCAAGCTCTCTAATCTCGCTTTGACTTTAGGCGAGGCGCCTGTTGCGATCATTTCTAAATACTGCGCCGCTGTACCTGATATTGGGTCACGAGGTTTTGGTTTATCTTCACTGCGATTCTTACTTCGATACAGTTCAGGGTTGATTTGAACGCTCACCGCAATCAAGCGAGCAAAACCTTTTGATCGTAGCTGATTCAAAATACTTAACCGTTCGTAATCAATTTTCATCTTGATCCCGGCACTTGCCACCTCGAGGATCAATTGGTTATCGCGAATGTTTGCCACCCGGCAATGATCTTCCGTCCCTCTTGGTAGGATCGATTTTAATTCTTTGTTGATCAACATGATCTCTTTGGCATGTTGTTGCAATTGAGATAGTCGTGAATCCCCGATTATCTCATCCCCTAACGTCGGGCGGTGATCTCTCATGTTGAGCCTCTAATCAAATCGACAACTCTATTTTAGTCAATGCTCTAGAGCGAAGATAGAGCTTAATGCGAATAAACTTCCATCATATAACGAGAAAAAATAAAGAATGCTTCAAACAAATCACCTTGTTATTGGTTGTAAGAGGCAAAATTTCATAAACTATGCGCCACTTATAGTGATATAAGCCTTGAAATCTATAGTTGTCATCACAATATCTGAGGAAAGTGATTTATCTCAGTATTGCAGGGCGAACTTACCTTTCGAGATGATTTTTGCAGTAGTTTGTAACTTTATTATGCAAGGCAGAGCTTGCGCATAGTAGCTAGCCTACATAAGCAAGCGATAACGCGGCAGAATGAAGTTACAAACACTGCCCAAAGGGTTCGGCTAAAAGCGTTTTATTCTTTGTTGCAAAAAACTAATTTAGAGTACTAAACTGCGTTTCTTGCGCCGCGACTAAAACGTTTTTAGCTCGAACAAAATTTTACCTCGAAAGGTAAGTTCGCCCTATGTTCAAAACTGTTAGAGACTGAAGGCATTAAAAGTAGATCGGGCCCGATCTGGATAAAGAGAGATTCATAGCAAATGATAACTAAGCTACTGACAAAAGTGATTGGTAGTCGCAATGACCGAACACTGCGCCGTCTGAGAAAGATTGTAAAAGAGATTAATAACTACGAACCAACATTTGAAGCGCTTTCTGATGAAGAGCTAAAAGCGAAAACTGTTGAGTTCCGTCAGCGTTTAGAACAGGGTGAAACTCTAGATAAACTACTACCAGAAGCGTTCGCGACAGTGCGTGAAGCGTCTAAGCGTGTTTACGGCATGCGTCATTTCGACGTTCAGCTTATCGGTGGTATGGTACTGAACGCTGGTCAAATTGCAGAGATGCGTACAGGTGAAGGTAAAACGCTAACTGCAACACTTCCTGCTTATCTTAATGCGCTGCCTGGTAAAGGCGTACACGTTGTTACCGTCAACGACTACCTAGCGAAGCGTGACGCGGAAACCAACCGCCCTCTATTTGAATTCTTAGGTATGTCCGTTGGTGTTAACGTACCTAACATGCCTCCTCAAGAGAAAAAAGAAGCTTACCTAGCGGATATTCTTTACGGTACAAACAACGAATTTGGTTTCGACTACCTACGTGACAACATGGCATTCCGCGCTGAAGACCGTGTACAACGTGAACGTTTCTTCGCTGTAGTCGATGAAGTGGACTCGATTCTTATCGATGAAGCGCGTACTCCGCTAATTATCTCTGGCCCTGCAGAAGACAGCTCTGAGCTATACATTCGTATCAATACTTTGATTCCTCATCTGCAAAAGCAAGATCAGGAAGACTCAGAAGAGTACCGCGGTGATGGTCACTACACGGTTGATGAAAAATCAAAGCAAGTTCACCTGACAGAAACAGGCCAAGAGTTTGTTGAAGAGCTGATGATCAAAAACGGTCTGATGGAAGAGGGCGATACGCTTTACTCCCCAACAAATATCAGCCTGTTGCATCACGTGAATGCAGCGCTTCGTGCCCACGTACTGTTTGAAAAGAACGTCGATTATATCGTAAATGAAGATGGCGAAGTCGTTATCGTTGATGAACACACGGGCCGTACTATGCCTGGTCGTCGTTGGTCTGAAGGTCTTCACCAAGCGGTAGAAGCGAAAGAAGGCGTTAAGATCCAAAACGAAAACCAAACGTTGGCATCGATTACCTTCCAGAACTTCTTCCGTCTATACGAAAAACTGTCAGGTATGACAGGTACGGCAGATACTGAAGCGTTCGAATTCCAGTCTATCTACGGCTTGGAAACGGTTGTTATCCCAACCAACAAACCAATGGTTCGTAATGATATGCCAGATGTGGTTTATCGTACCGAAGCAGACAAGTTCAACGCGATTATTGAAGATATCAAAGATCGCGTTGCCAAAGGCCAGCCATCTCTAGTGGGTACAGTGTCTATCGAGAAATCTGAGCTTCTCTCTAATGCACTTAAGAAAGCCAAGATTAAACACAACGTACTTAACGCTAAGTTCCACGAGAAAGAAGCTGAAATCGTTGCAGAAGCAGGTACACCTGGTGCAGTAACAATTGCAACTAACATGGCCGGTCGTGGTACCGATATCGTGTTAGGTGGTAGCTGGCAGGCTCAAGTTGAGAAGCTAGATAACCCAACTCAAGAGCAAATCGATAAGATTAAAGCTGACTGGAAAGTGGTTCATGATCAAGTACTAGAAGCAGGTGGTCTGCATATTATTGGTACAGAACGTCATGAGTCTCGTCGTATCGATAACCAGCTACGTGGTCGTTCTGGTCGTCAAGGTGATGCGGGTTCATCTCGTTTCTATCTATCAATGGAAGACTCACTACTGCGTATCTTCACCTCTGATCGTATGGCAAGCTTGATTCAAAGCGGTATGGATGAAGGTGAGGCAATCGAATCTAAGATGCTGTCTCGCTCAATCGAAAAGGCACAACGTAAAGTTGAAGGCCGTAACTTCGATATTCGTAAACAGCTACTTGAATACGATGATGTTGCCAACGACCAACGTAAAGTGGTGTACGAGCTACGTGATGAGTTGATGGTTGTAGAAGACATCAGTGAGATGATCGAACAGAACCGTCAAGACGTTCTAACTGCGGTTATCGATGAGTACATTCCGCCACAATCTCTAGAAGACATGTGGGATGTGGAAGGTCTACAAGAGCGCTTGAAGAACGACTTCGATCTTGATGCGCCAGTGAAGCAGTGGCTAGAAGAAGATGACAAACTTTACGAAGAAGCACTGCGTGAGAAGATCATCGAAACAGCGATCACTGTATACAAACAGAAAGAAGAAGTGGTTGGCGAGCAAGTGCTGCGCAACTTCGAGAAATCTGTGATGCTACAAACGCTAGATACGCTTTGGAAAGAGCACCTAGCTGCAATGGATCACCTTCGTCAAGGTATTCACTTACGCGGTTACGCACAGAAGAACCCGAAACAAGAGTACAAGCGTGAGTCGTTTGAGCTGTTTGAAGGTTTGTTAGATGCGTTGAAGTCAGACGTGATTACCATTCTGTCTAAAGTTCGCGTTCAGCAACAAGAAGAAGTAGAGCGCATGGAAGAGCAGCGTCGCGCTCAAGCGGAAGAAGCAGCTCGCCGTGCTCAAGCGCAACATGCGTCAGCGCAAAGCCAGCTTGCAGATGGTGAAGAAGAGGCCGAAGGCGCGCACCAACCTATGGTTCGTGAAGAGCGTAAAGTTGGCCGCAACGAGCCTTGCCCATGCGGTAGTGGTAAGAAGTATAAGCAGTGTCATGGTCAGATTAACTAATTAGATCATCACTGTATAGAGGTTGAAGAGTCGCTTAGGCGGCTCTTTTTATATCTAATGGTTATCTCAAAAATAGTCAGCCACAATGCAGGGCATGACAATGGAAAGTAAATAGGAAGTCTGATGAAACGAATTCATATCGTCGCCGGAATTATCTTCAATCAAGATAAATCTCAGGTGTTTATTACTAAGCGCCCTGATGACAAACATAAAGGCGGCTTTTGGGAGTTTCCTGGTGGTAAGGTCGAGCAGGGCGAAACGATCGAGCAAGCCATGGTTCGCGAACTTGAAGAAGAGATTGGCATTACCACGACTGAGCAAGCGCTGTTTGAACACCTTGAGTTTGACTACCCTGACAAGTCGTTGAAGTTTGATTTTATGACGGTGACACAGTTTGAAGGTCAGCCTTATGGCAAAGAAGGGCAACAAGGAGAGTGGGCGGCGATCGCTGATCTCTCTAACTATGCGTTTCCTGAAGCCAATGTCCCGATCCTAGAGCGTGTGATTAAAGAGTTTTCCTAAACGATCAAATTTCCTTAAACGATCAAAGCCCCCTAGCCAGCGGTAGTGAATACTGTTAGTTTTAATGGATTGGCTAAAAAAAACGATTATTCGAAACGGAGATATGCAATGGTACGTATTGCAGTTGCAGGAGCAGCAGGCCGAATGGGCCGTAACCTAGTTAAAGCAACTTACCTAAATCAGCAGGCGCATGTTGGCGCTGGTTCAGAGCGACCAGAATCTTCACTCGTGGGTGTGGATGTCGGTGAACTGTGCGGCGAAGGTAAGTTTGATGTTGTTCTGACTGACGACCTAGCAAAAGAGATTGAAAACTTTGATGTCATCATCGACTTCACGGCGCCAGCAAGCACGCTTGTTAACTTGGAGCTGTGTCGTCAACACGGTAAGAGCATTGTTATTGGCACGACGGGATTCACCGATCAAGAGCGAGAACTCATTGATACGATTGCCAAAGAAGTGCCTGTAGTGATGGCACCGAACTACTCAGTTGGCGTTAACTTGGTCTTTAAGCTTCTTGAGAAAGCGGCCAAGGTTATGGGTGATTACTGCGATATTGAAATTGTCGAAGCACACCACCGTCACAAAGTGGATGCGCCTTCTGGTACGGCTATTGGCATGGGTGAAGCGATTGCTGATGCGATGGGTAACAAGCTCAATGATGTCGCTGTCTATGCTCGCGAAGGTATTACTGGTGAGCGTACTAAAGATGAGATAGGTTTCGCGACGATTCGAGCGGGTGACATTATTGGTGAGCACACGGCCATGTTTGCTGATATCGGTGAGCGCGTTGAGGTGACTCATAAAGCAACCGACCGTATGACTTTTGCTAACGGTGCTGTTAAAGCCGCCGTTTGGCTAAATGAGAAGCCAGCAGGCTTCTATACCATGACCGATGTGTTAGGGCTCAATGAGCTGTAAATCAATAATTATGCGCTGGGCTTGCCCGGCGCTTTTTTTATCTAGCCAGTAATGCTCGTTTAATAAACCTGCTGGAGTACGCTGGTTACATGAGTTTTTAGTGCTTATTTTGCCTTTTATGATGTGTTTTTTGCTTTAAGTGTTCAAAAGTGTTGGTTAACTTTGTTTGTTCAACGTTTGCGCAAAAAGTGAAAACAAAACTGTGATCTGTAATGAGTGAAAAATGACACAATTCATAAATTTTTCATCTCACCCTTCCATTGCTCTGACTAAACTTTGTTTTTTAGCCATCTAAAACCCTTTTTTGATTTAACTGCTCTAAATGTCCAACTTATTTTCACGACTCTGTTGACACAAATCACAACCATCATTAGAATACCGCCAATTTGTCTAATTTCCATAAACACGCACTTTTGAGTGTTGCAGGAAGGTAGATTTGCAAATTAAATCAATTTTAATGCATTTTTATTCCGGAGGTTGTCTTGAGCAAGTCAGCACTGCTAGTCCTAGAAGATGGGACAGTATTTCACGGTGAATCCATTGGCGCAGATGGTTCTGCTGTCGGTGAAGTCGTTTTTAACACCTCGATGACGGGGTACCAAGAAATCCTCACTGATCCTTCCTATTCTCAACAAATTGTTACTCTTACTTACCCTCACATTGGCAATACCGGAACCAATTCCGAAGATGAAGAATCCTCTTCAATCCACGCACAAGGCCTTGTGATTCGCGACCTTCCTCTTATCGCTTCTAACTTCCGTAACGAACAATCCCTTTCTGACTACCTTAAATCGCAAAATATCGTCGGTATTGCTGATATCGATACGCGTAAGCTCACACGCATTCTGCGTGAGAAAGGTGCGCAGAACGGTTGTATCGTAGCAGGTAACAACCTAGACGAGGCTCTAGCGCTAGCTAAAGCGAAAGAATTCCCTGGCCTAAAAGGTATGGACCTTGCGAAAGAAGTTACAACAAAAGAAGCGTATCAATGGAAACAAGGTTCGTGGACGCTTGAGGGTGGACTTCCTGAGGCGAAAGACGACAGCGAACTGCCATATCACGTTGTTGCCTACGACTTCGGTGCAAAACGCAATATCCTGCGCATGCTTGTTGACCGCGGCTGCCGCCTAACGGTAGTACCTGCAGAAACATCAGCAGAAGAAGTATTGGCTCTTAACCCAGATGGTGTGTTCTTATCAAACGGCCCGGGTGACCCAGAACCATGTACTTACGCGATTGAAGCGACAAAAGTCTTCCTAGATAAAGGCCTACCGATTTTCGGTATCTGTCTTGGTCATCAAATCCTAGCGCTAGCTTCTGGTGCTCAAACGGTGAAGATGAAGTTTGGTCACCACGGTGCAAACCACCCAGTTAAAGACCTAGACCGTAACGTTGTAATGATTACTTCTCAGAACCACGGTTTTGCTGCGGATGAAGCAACACTACCTGAGAATCTACGTGCCACTCACGTGTCGCTATTTGATGGCTCACTGCAAGGTATCCACCGTACAGACAAGCCAGCGTTTAGCTTCCAAGGTCACCCAGAGGCGAGCCCAGGTCCAGAAGATGCGGCACCGCTATTTGACCACTTTATCGAACTCATTAAACAACACAGCGCTTAATTCGGAGTAGTAGAGAATGCCAAAACGTACTGACTTAAAAAGTATTCTAATTCTAGGTGCAGGCCCGATTGTTATCGGTCAGGCATGTGAGTTTGACTACTCTGGTGCTCAAGCATGTAAAGCACTGCGTGAAGAGGGTTACCGAGTTATCCTTGTAAACTCTAACCCTGCAACCATCATGACTGACCCAGACATGGCGGATGCAACTTACATCGAACCAATCCAGTGGGAAGTGGTTCGCAAGATCATCGAGAAAGAGCGCCCAGATGCGGTACTACCAACTATGGGTGGTCAGACTGCGCTTAACTGTGCTCTAGATCTAGAAAAGCACGGCGTACTTGAAGAGTTCGGCGTAGAGATGATTGGTGCAACGGCTGACGCTATCGATAAAGCAGAAGACCGTTCTCGCTTCGATAAAGCGATGAAATCTATCGGCCTTGAGTGTCCACGTGCCGATACGGCGAAAACCATGGAAGAAGCCTACGGCGTCCTAGAGATGGTTGGCTTCCCTTGTATTATTCGTCCTTCATTCACTATGGGTGGTACCGGTGGTGGTATCGCTTATAACAAAGAAGAGTTCGAAGAGATTTGTCGTCGCGGTCTAGACCTTTCGCCAACTAACGAGCTTCTCATCGATGAATCCCTAATCGGTTGGAAAGAGTACGAGATGGAAGTGGTTCGCGACAAAGCCGACAACTGTATCATCGTATGTGCGATTGAAAACTTCGACCCAATGGGTATCCACACAGGTGACTCAATCACAGTAGCGCCAGCTCAGACGCTAACGGATAAAGAGTACCAGTTGATGCGTAATGCATCTCTAGCAGTACTGCGTGAGATTGGTGTAGAAACAGGCGGTTCAAACGTACAGTTTGGTATCAACCCGAAAGATGGCCGTATGGTTATCATCGAGATGAACCCACGTGTATCTCGCTCTTCTGCACTAGCGTCTAAAGCGACAGGTTTCCCAATCGCTAAGATTGCAGCGAAACTGGCTGTAGGCTTTACTCTTGATGAGCTACAGAATGACATCACTGGTGGTGCAACTCCTGCATCATTCGAACCTACTATCGACTACGTAGTGACTAAGATTCCTCGCTTTAACTTCGAGAAATTTGCTGGTGCTAACGACCGTCTAACGACTCAGATGAAGTCAGTAGGTGAGGTTATGGCGATTGGTCGTAACCAACAAGAATCGCTACAAAAAGCACTTCGCGGTCTAGAAGTTGGCGCGACTGGCTTTGATGAAATGGTTGACCTAGATGCGCCAGACGCACTAACAACTATTCGTCACGAGTTAAAAGAAGCGGGCGCTGAGCGTATTTGGTACATCGCTGATGCATTCCGTGCAGGTATGTCTGTCGATGGTGTATTTAACCTAACGCAAATCGACCGTTGGTTCCTAGTTCAAATCGAAGACCTAGTGAAGCTTGAGCAAGAGCTTAAAGTGAAAGGTTTCGCAGGCTTGAACAAAGAAGAACTGAAAAAGCTGAAGCGTAAAGGTTTCGCAGATGCTCGCCTATCTAAGATTCTAGGTGTATCTGAAAGCGAAATCCGTCGTCTACGTGACCAGTACGATATCCACCCAGTTTACAAGCGCGTAGATACCTGTGCGGCTGAATTCTCGTCTGATACCGCTTATATGTACTCATCTTACGATGATGAGTGTGAAGCGAACCCAACTGACAAAGAGAAGATCATGATTCTTGGCGGTGGTCCTAACCGTATCGGCCAAGGTATTGAATTCGACTACTGTTGTGTACACGCATCACTAGCGCTACGTGAAGATGGCTACGAAACTATCATGGTTAACTGTAACCCTGAGACAGTTTCAACAGACTACGATACTTCTGACCGTCTGTACTTCGAACCAGTAACACTGGAAGACGTACTAGCAATCGCTCGCGTTGAGAAACCAAAAGGCGTTATCGTTCAGTACGGTGGTCAAACGCCACTGAAACTGGCTCGCGCACTTGAAGCCGCAGGCGTGCCAATCATCGGTACTAGCCCAGATGCTATCGACCGTGCAGAAGACCGTGAGCGCTTCCAAGTTGCTGTCGACCGTCTAGGTCTTCTACAGCCAGAGAACGCGACGGTAACGACAATGGAACAAGCGGTAGAGAAAGCGCGTGAAATTGGTTACCCATTAGTTGTACGTCCTTCATACGTTCTTGGTGGTCGTGCGATGGAAATCGTATACGACGAGCAAGATTTACGTCGCTACTTCAACGAAGCGGTAAGCGTATCGAACGAATCTCCAGTTCTTCTTGATAGTTTCCTAGACGATGCAGTTGAAGTGGATATCGATGCTATCTGTGACGGTGAGCGCGTAGTTATCGGCGGTATCATGGAGCACATCGAGCAAGCGGGTGTTCACTCAGGTGACTCAGCATGTTCTCTTCCTGCATACACGCTAAGCCAAGAAATCCAAGACGTAATGCGTGAGCAAGTTGAAAAGCTAGCGTTCGAGTTGGGTGTTCGTGGTCTGATGAACACGCAGTTTGCCGTTAAGAACAACAAAGTATACCTAATCGAGGTTAACCCTCGTGCAGCACGTACTGTACCGTTCGTATCGAAAGCAACAGGCGCACCAATCGCTAAGATTGCGGCACGTGTTATGGCGGGTCAATCTCTAGAAGCTCAAGGCTTCACTAAAGAAATCATCCCACCATACTACTCTGTAAAAGAAGTGGTGTTACCGTTCAACAAGTTCCCAGGTGTTGACCCACTGTTAGGCCCAGAAATGCGCTCAACAGGTGAAGTAATGGGTGTCGGTGCAACATTCGCAGAAGCTTACGCAAAAGCAGAACTAGGTTGTGGCAAGGTATACCCAGAAGGTGGCCGTGCACTACTGTCTGTTCGTGAAGGCGATAAAGAACGTGTTGTAGACCTAGCGTCTAAGCTGTCTAAGCTTGGCTACCAGCTAGATGCTACTCACGGTACAGCGGTTATTCTCGGTGAAGCGGGTATCAACCCACGTCTAGTTAACAAGGTGCACGAAGGTCGTCCGCACATTCTTGACCGTATCAAGAACAATGAGTACACCTACATCGTTAACACGGCGGCAGGTCGTCAAGCGATTGAAGACTCAAAAGTACTTCGCCGTGGCGCACTAGCAGAGAAAGTGAACTACACCACAACGCTAAACGCAGCATTTGCAGCTTCTATGGCTCATACTGCTGACGCTTGTGCATCTGTAGCATCGGTTCAAGAGCTACACGCAAAAGTGAAAGCGAACGAAGCGTAATAAAAATCAGTAAGCTCAACTGAGAGCTTATATGACAACCTTATTGCCCACTCATTTGAGTGGGCTTTTTTTTACTCTTATTGATGAATTTTTGGAATGAATTAAAGTCTAATCTTTCTCTAAGAGAATTGTTAACTTAGTGATATTTTGGCTGATAGAAACTGATAACCGATTGATTGAGAATGGAACTGACACTCGAAATACTGACGATACTTTTCTTCGTGGCGACCGCAGCGGGATTCATTGATGCCATGGCTGGGGGAGGGGGACTACTTACTCTGCCCGCGCTACTCGCGGCTGGTGTCCCTCCGACTCAGGCGCTCGCGACAAACAAGCTTCAGAGTTCATTTGGCAGCTTTTCTGCCAGTTGGTATTTCGTGCGCAATGGTATTGTCAGCATTAAAGAGATGCGCCTTGCAATCGTTTGTACTTTTATTGGCTCGGCGGTGGGTGCGGAAGCCGTCCAGTACATAGACGCAGGGGTACTGACGAGTCTAATTCCGATTTTATTGGTTGCGATCTCGCTCTATTTCCTAATGATGCCTAAAGCGAAACAACATAAAGGTGAGGCAAAGCTATCTGAAGCCATGTTTGCTTTCTCGGTTGGCGGAGGTGTCGGCTTTTATGACGGCTTCTTTGGCCCCGGCACTGGGTCAATATTCACTGTCTGTTTTGTTGCACTAGGTCACTTCTCGCTGGTGGATGCGACAGCGCGTACTAAGGTGCTTAACTTCACCTCTAATATTGCAGCGCTGCTGTTCTTTATTTTTGCCGGATTGCCGATTTGGGAGTTGGGGCTTGTGATGGCCGTCGGAGGATTCATTGGGGCACGGCTCGGCGCTAAAGTGGTCGTTAGCAAAGGACAACAGTGGATTCGCCCATTGGTGATTACGATGTCGATACTGATGGCAGCAAAGTTATTGTGGCAAGAGCATTCACCGTGGTTACTCTCTTTTATTGCTTAGTGTTTTAGTTAGTGAGTATTAAGTGATGTATTTGCTGACTTAGCTATCGAAGCAACCACTTTATCAACTAGGGCTTTGATTCGTTGATTCTTATACGAAGAAGCGCGCAGGCACACATGCAGCGGGCGATAGAGTGGCTGCAACTGCTCAAAGTGATGGCAATGCTGTTGCTCGATCTTTAGCGTTTGGATGACGGATAAGGGCACCAAAGCAGGAGCAATCCCAGAAAGGGCAAGCTGGGCTGCCGCAGCATAAGAGTCCATCTCCATCACTGGTGTCATGGCAAGACTTTTGAGGATCTTTAGCTGGTAGGTATTGGCGGTATTGGTAAGATCATTGGTAATGATCTTGCTTGGCAGTTGCTTAAGAGGGCTATCAGATACAATAAAAAACGGCTCGTCGATAAGGTGAAAAGTTTTGAGTCCATGCTGCGGAGGAAGTAAACCCGCGCAAATACCTAGGTGCGCTTTGCCAGACTGAACATGCTCAACGATTCGCGGTGTATGATTGGTGGTGATGCGAATATAAGGATCGGATTTAAAGTGCTCACCAAGGATATCTGCAAGGTAGCTGGCGACTAAAGTTTCGGAGCAATCAACGCTTATGGTGCTCTGCTCCTCCATTGATTGTTGCTCATAGATACGGCCCCTCAATTCATTGAAGGTTGGGCCAATACTCTCGATAAGATTGAGTGCATCTTGTGTTAGCTGAACATTTCTTCCATCTGGAACAATCAACTTTTTGCCCAGTTTCTTCTCAAGGTTAGCAATGCGTTTGCTGACCGCTGATTGGCTAATATAGAGCTGGCTGCCAGTACGGCTCATGGTTTTGGCCTTACTGAGCGCTAACAGTGTTTCTATACCTTCTAACAGCATGCCATCATATCCATAAGAGTCGAACAGGTGTGATACTGTACCCAATAAAAAAGCGGCGCTCAATGAGCGCCGACTGAAGCTAAATACTACTTGTGATTAGATACTTACTTTTTTCAATCTAGTGAGATCATTAAAGTACTTATTAATCAGATTTTTATCTATTCTTGGAATACCATTTCCAAAATCAGCAATTTTGGTTTTAGCTACCTTTGATTCAAAGTGTTTTGAAGGAATAGGCGAGCCAGAAACGGCAGCTAACGGTGAGTGGTAGCTATGAATAAGTGGCCACAAAGATTCAGCCTTACGCTCTTCTCCTAGTTGTTGGTGAGCCTCTTTAAACAATTGATACCAAGCGGAATATTGCTCAATTCTGTGGAATCTTACTCCTATCTCTTCTAGCCAATCGACAAATGTATCTAACGAGATACCATCATGGTGAGGGTTGACTAGATTGTAGGTGTGGAATTCAGATTCGTTTTCTGAGCCCAGTCTAATGATCGCACTAGCAGTATAGTCGACTGGTAAACCATCATAGTGAGGAAGCACTCCTTGATTGGTATAGAAGCTCTTAGGTGCTATTCCCGTTTCAATTAAACTAATTAGCAGTCGAGTAAACATGTCCGGTAAGTTTAGCTGGTTGTCGTATTTGCTGTGAGCGAGAATCATACTTGACCGAAATATTGTCACTGGTAAACCGCAATGCTGGTGTGCTTCACGCAGTAACACCTCGCATGCCCACTTACTCGTTGCGTAGCCACTCGCATAGCTATCACTTATGACTCGTACTGGCTCGACGATTCGAATGTCTTGATACTCATCAATTGGTTCTCGCTCCCCTCTATCTGCGACAGCAATACTAGATAAAAAAGAGAAGTGTTTGATCTTATTTTCAAGGGCTAGAGCTATGAGTTGAGCTGTTCCAACTACATTTGCGTCAAAGCAATCTCGGTATGGCAGTACGTGATTTACCAAGGCACCAGCATGGATAATGGTATCCACTTCGGTTGTAAGGTACTGCCATTGCGTGGAATCTAAACCAAATTTAGGCTGTGATAAGTCTCCATTGACAACCTCGAGTCGCTGTGAAATGAGTTTATCTAGTCTTATGCTTATTTTCTCGTCGAGGTAAGAAAAGGCATCACGAATACGGCTAATGGCTTGCTCTTTGTCTCGGGCTCGAACTAAGCATATGACTTTCCCATCAGTTTGCTCAGCTTGCTCAAGCAAATCTAATAGTAGGAATCGCCCTAAATAACCGCTTGAACCAGTCAATAGAGCCACTTTTGGCTTGTCTGAACTAGGTAGGTTGTGGGCTTTTTTTAGGATACTTTCATCAATAAATTTATCTATTTTTAATTGTTCGGCATAGACATCAGTTGCCCCTATTTCGTGAATATCTTCAAAGCTGGGTGCGTTGCCGTTTTGATTGTTGTTGGCGATAAGTTCAATTATGTATTTCAGGTCATAGGCTGGACTTATAATAATATCGACAGGTACGCGAACTTGGAACAGCTCCTCTAGCATGGTCGCAAATGAAACTGCAGATAAAGAGTCGCCACCGAGGTCACGAAAATTATCACTTGTCAGAACCTCATGGCTATCGTTACCAATGAGGCTGGTGGCTGCTTTTAAGACGATTTCTTCTACTGTTAAATGTGCACTGTTTTGATGTAACTCACTAACTAAGCTTGATTCTTGCCGCTCCAAGCCTTCGTATAGTTTTTCTAGCTTATCTTCATATTTTAATCTGAGTTTAGGGAACAGTGCCTTGCCGTGATCCGAAAGTAGTCCATTACCGTGCGTAAAGGCTTGAGGTTCAATGATGAAGTCCCTAGGAATCTCATAACCATTCAGTGAATAAGCTTTGGCCAGAGAGCGGAAAGACTCTGAAATAAGTCGCTTTAGCGTATTTGGTTCATTTTCGTATTTGTTAAGAAGCTCTTCTTTAGGCACAACCACTGCGAGCAAGCTGGATCTCCGGCTATTACCATAAACAAAAATTTGGCGTACTAGTGGGCTTGAGGTGTAGATAGCTTCTAGACTTGCAGTTGTGACAAACTCACCTTGTGATAATTTTATAACGTTACTGCGACGATCAATATAATGTATTTTTCCGTTCTGATAATCCGCAAATATATCACCAGTTTTATAGTATCCATCAGGTGTAAACAGCTCTTTATCGAGCTCTGGATGATTAAAATATCCAGGAATGATCGACTGAGTTTTAATTAATAGCTCACCTCTGGGATAGGGATAATCTTGCGTTGAGTACCCCAATTCCGGTACATCGACTAACTTATAGTTTTCTACCGGAGGAGACAATAATTGGCCAGAGACTGCAATAGCTCCAGCTTCCGTAGAGCCGTATATTATGTTGAGCTCCAGATCAAACAATGATTCCATAAAAGATTGCATTTGCTCTGATAATGGAGCCGAACCACAACTGATCCAGTTGACTTGCCCACCAAAAACTTCTGTCCGAAATTCGTGTTTGAGTGCTTGTTCTATTTCTTTCGATACTAGGTTTTCAGTTTGGCGTCGTCTATTCAACTCTGAAACGAACTTTTGGTAGATCATTTCGCAAACACGTGGCACTAGCGACAGCTCAGTTGGTCGTGCAAGTACGATGTCCTCGAAGAAACTTGATAAATTACTTTCAGAGGCGAAAAAGCAGTTTCCGCCACGAACAAATGTGTTTTTTAAGGAGGAGTGTCCGGCAACGTGGCTCATTGGCATATAGTGAAAAGTGGAAGTTGGTTGGTCGGAAAAAAGGCTTGCCCAAGCACCTCCCCACATTCCTGCTGCTAGCTTCTTGGTGTACATTGCTCCCTTCGGAGTTCCTGTACTGCCAGAAGTATAAATAAGCATAGATAGTTCATCATCTTGCTCTTCAAAATCTGGTATTGATTCTCTAAGGGAGCGACCGTCGGCAATTAACTGCTCTAAGCTTGTTAACTCGATGTCTGACTGTTGTTTTGACAGCGATTCAAGTGCATCTTGGTAGTTATTTTGGTGTGTTTTGTCTCTGTGGTCATGATCTAGAATAACGACTCTTCTTATACTTGAACAGTTTGCGAGAAGACTGAGAGTGGTGCTAAGGTAGTTGTGGCTAACAGCTAGAGTATTGGAGTGCGTCTCTGTAATGATATGAGATAACTGTTCCTCGTTAGAGCTAGTTTGTAAGTGAACTGAAACCGCACCTAAACGAATACATGCTAAATCAAAGACCGCATACTGACCGCTTGTAAAGGATAAGAATGCCACTTTAGTTTGATTAGAAACTGAAGCTTTTGAGCAAAAGAAAAGTGCTTTGGCCGCGTTTTCAGCATTTTGCCATACTTGCTGATAACTCATATGAGTGTACTCGTTATCTAGCGATGGTTGAGGAGCCGTTTGTTGGTTTAGTAAAGGCTTTAGTCTTCTACGTTCTGAAATAGCTGGGCGGTGAGCATATTTTTCCATTACAGAGCGTACAATTTGGAGCAATTGCATCGTGGTGTTTCTCCGAATAGTGTATAGAGCCTGAACGAAGGTAAGTTCGTTCAGGCATAGCGGTAGATAATTGAAAAGATTATTCTGGGAGTGTTCTAGGAACCCAAATAATGGCAAGAATACCCACGATTAGCGTCATGATCCCGGCAGCACCTAATGCTAGGTGCATCCCTTCCAGATAGGCATTTTGAGCATGTGCAATGGTGTCAATCGAGATCCCTTCTACATCTAAAGTTTCGTTTAAAGTCCCTGCTTCACCCGGTCCTGAAATACGAAACGTTAGTGCTGCCAATGAGCCCAACAGTGTAATTCCAAGCGCATTCCCAATTTCATTACTTGTTTCTGCAATCGCTGCGGCTGCACCCGCTCGCTCTGGTGGCGCAGCAGAAACTGCAATATCAGCAACCAAACTAAAAGATAGGCCATAGCCAACTCCAGCAATTATGGTTGAAGCGATAAATAGCAATACCCCATTATCGGTTGTTGTAAACAACAGAATAAATGAGCCGATACTGATCAAAAAATGGGTGAGAACTAAGCCATACTTCCTTCCGGTTCGCTCAACAATTTTGCTGGTGATAACACATGTGACAGTTAAGACAACAGCCCCTGGAATGGTGACCAAAGCGGCAGTTAGAACAGGCAACCCTAGAACTGACTGAAGGTAAATTCCCGCAAGGTAGCCAGTTGCAGACCAAACAACGAGAGAAAGAAGCCCTGTTAGGATTGCTACGGTGAAAACACGATCTTTGAATAGCGAAAGGTCAAGTAATGGGTCATCAAGTACTCGTTGACGGCGAATAAACCAAAGCATCGCGAACACGCCAATGGCACCTGTTAACATCTGCTCCGTTGAAAAACCTTCAGCCGCTGCGGTTTTAATTGAATAAGTAAATAACAGCATGCCGACAAAAGAGAGCACGAGGCTTAGTAGATCAATTTTACCAACACCTTCATCTCTAACTTCTTTTAGTAGAATTGGAGCAAAAATCAGAAATAGTACAACTATGGGTATATTGATAAGAAAAACCACTCCCCAAGCAAACTTACCAAGTAAAAGCCCTCCAATTAAAGGTCCGACTGCAAAACCGCCTGCAAATGTTGCTGCGAATATACCTATGGCTTGAGCTCTTTGTTTTGGGTTAGGAAAGAGTTCACTCACGATAGCTAAACCGGAAGGGAGTAAAGTCGCTCCACCAAGCCCCATTAGCGCTCTAAATCCAATTAGCATTTCTGGTGAGGTGGAGTAGGAAGCACCGACTGAACCTAAGCCGAAAATAAGTGCCCCAATCATCATCAGTTTTAAACGACCAAAGCGATCACCAATGTTACCGAATGCCACAAGTAAGGAACCAACTATGAATCCGTAAATATCGAGTATCCAAAGGGCTTGGTCTGCTGTCGGCATCAGTGCCGTAGTAATCTTGGGCATGGCCAAATAAAGGACTGAGCCGTCCATGGCGACGAGACCGACAGGGCCTAAAACCATAAGCAAGCCTAACCAAGCTTTTTGGGTTGCACTATCGGAAGCACTAGAGTGCTTTACTGCTATATCATCCATTTGATATTAATCTCCGGTTTTAATTAAACTAAGCTACTGCGTTGTGAGTGATTATTGTGTTGTTATCGCCTAAAAGACGTTTTAGGCTACCTTGCCAAATCTCCATACCTCGTTGAGTCAGAAGAGATTCAGGGTGGAATTGAAATGATGCGAAGTGCTCGCCACGAAGCGCATGAACCTCTAGGGAGTCAAAGTCGTAGCTAAAGCGAATGCCTTTGCAAAAATATCTATTGCTGTGATCTTCTGGCACGTAGGCAGAAAAAGAGTTGTAGAAACCGACGTTTTCAGCAGAACCAAATAGATCAATTTGTTTCTGGACGCCCTGATTCGGCTGCTCTTTTCTTTTAACTTGAAAGCCCAAATTCATCGATAGGATTTGATGACTTAGGCATACGGCAATGAAAGGCTTTTGATGCTCAAGAAGATAGTTTAATGTTCTATTGAGCGCGGTGACTCTCAAGTCGGTAAAATCCGCAGGATTTCCTGGGCCGGGACCGAGAACAGTCAAATCATAATCATCAGTATCGTATTTATCTTCACAACTCTTGACGGTAACTTGGCAGTTCAACGCGCGAAACTGATGAGCGATCATATAAGTAAATGTGTCTTCAGCATCTAAGATAAGCACTCGGTACTGGGACGTGTTTGGATGTGA
Organism: Vibrio sp. R10-SF1-ISO8; assembly: GCF_059833805.1. Classification (NCBI taxonomy): domain Bacteria; kingdom Pseudomonadati; phylum Pseudomonadota; class Gammaproteobacteria; order Vibrionales; family Vibrionaceae; genus Vibrio; species Vibrio sp. R10-SF1-ISO8. The sequence goes on from NZ_JCBDHL010000021.1 coordinate 170,023, forward strand.
ACTCTGTCTTCTCTCGGCATGAGTGAGCCAAAATGGTGAAATTAGAGCATTTCTAGCCGTTAACTTCTCTTGAAGCGTGGTGTGTTCAAAAAATGAGTGAAAGTCCTCTGTGTGTCTACCTTTGGTTTGCTTCTTAATTGCAGAGAGGAAACCTTGAGCTTTAGCTCGACTTTCTTCTGACTCTTCTTTGGGGTTAGAGTGGCGAACCAGTGTACTACCAACAGCAATTTTTAACTCGCCTTGAAGGGTAATGTCTGCACTACGAATAAGGATGGCAGAATCCATGGTAGCAAGGCCGGATGCGTCGTTTCCTACCAATGCAATGATGCCGCTATAGTATCCGCGCCCTTCCGGCTCATATTTGCGAATCACTCTACATGCGTTTTCTAATGGACTTCCTGTGATTGTGGGGGCAAATAAGGTTTGTTTGAGAACCTCTGATGGTGAGAAATGGCATTGCCCATGTATTAAATACTCTGTATGGGCGACCTTAGACATTGACTTTATAAAGGGGCCAAGAACAGCACCTCCGTGCTCACAGATACTAGACATCATTTTCAGTTCTTCATCGACAACCATGAAGAGTTCGTCTTTCTCTTTGCCGTTATCTAAGAACTGCTCAAAGCTATGCCTATCAGGGCCCAAATTTGGGTAGCGATAGGTTCCGCTAATCGGATTCATTGCAGCAGATTGGTTGTTCAAAGTGACGTGTCTTTCTGGCGTAGCCCCAATAAGGTAGCGCTCACCAGTAAAAACAATATATGTCCAGTAAGACCCCGATTCATTTTCGATGAGCTTACGATACAAAGACAGTGCCAAGCTGCGGTCGAAGTTGTTAATTTGGCACTGAAAATTCCTCTTCAACACAAAGTTTGCACCTGCGCCCATGCCAATTTCGTCTTCAATGATCCGAGTGACGATGCTTTGATATTCATGATCATCTATATCGAAATGCTCATTTACCAGAGCAATGTCGAGCTCTGGTGCCAATGACAAAAAAGTGCTAGACGTCATCGTATGATGATCTTGAATAGAGAGAGAGAGTAACGGCGTCTTATCATCAACATACTCAAACCCTTTTTCTCTTATTTGACGATAAGGAACGAGCACCAGCTGGGAATAAGGAGTAGGGCTATTATTGGTTCGATCGATATCAGAAAGAACTTCAAGTTCTGATATTTTTCCATTTATGATGTCAATATGACCATCTTTACCATTTTCAGAGCGTTGTATGATTGCAAATGGTTGAGAGCTTTCCTTTAATATTCGATTAAAAGCATGAGTTGAAGCGCATACCTCCATTACACGAACTCCTCTGTTGTTGTGAGCACTGCACAATTGCGTGCAGCGTAGTCGAGAGCGAGCAGGTGATTTTCACGGGAAAAATCAGCAATAGCGTCTGCGACGACAAAGGTTTCAAAATCATTGGAAAACGAATCAACAGCGGTCATTAACACACCAACATGAGCGTAAACGCCACAAATAACTAGCTGGTCACGCCCGGCTTCTTGCATCATGTGGGAAAGGTTCGTTTTTTGAAACGCACTGTATCTCCATTTCACAACTTGCCAATCATTCTCTCGAATAGAAAGCGGTTCGACGATCGATGTATGAGAGGCGTCACGAGACATTCCTTCTCCCCAGTAATCCTTAAGTAATCCTCTTTCTTTACCAGTCATCGAGCCTGGTTGTGCCGAATAACACACAGGAACTGATTTATCATGACAGTAGCTCACGAGTTTAAAGACTCTAGCTGTCAAGAGAGAGCGCATTTCTTCAGAAAACGGTTCGACAAAGTAGTTCTGCATGTCGTGGACCAATAACACAGCGCGCTTTGGATCAAACTGCCAATCTACGCGATTGCTTGGAAGTTCATTTTTATTGGGTATTGGATACGGTGAAATTTTTGGAATACCAGTCATTACTTTCCCTTATAAACATTAAGAATGTATAAAGTGTCAGTCCGTGACACTTTTCTTTGGCTGTCATACTTATGTTGCTGACACTTTTTTTCAAGAAGTATTTGCCTAGCTTATTGCTGATATGTGAAACTTGTCACATATCAATAAATTTAACTTTATACATATTTATTAGTACCTTGGAGATAAAAAACACACTAAACCCACTAAATACAAGTCTCGCATCTCTTATTAATACTTTTGATGAAATAGAAAATGTATAGGATTATGCGACACTTCACTATTGACAGGAAAAAAAACAGCAATCATTATTTGGCCTCTCATATTCCAGGGAACTGATTTGTGAAATTAATTATTTCTAAAATAAAGGAGGAGTTATTTAATGCGTGGTTTGGCTGAACGGATTAATTATGAAAACTATCAAAATTTACCTATTTTGGAAGAGGTAATAGATGAACTACCCATCTCAGAAAAAATACAGGAATTTATTTCAAAAAAGAGACAGGAAATAGAAAGTATAATATCCGGTGAAGACGAAAGGTTATTGGTTATTGTAGGTCCTTGTTCTATTCATAATACATCTGATGCCTTTGAGTATGCAAAGAAACTAGCGTCAATATCAGATAAGTATAGTGAAGACTTGCTAATAGTAATGCGGACATATTTTGAGAAGCCTAGAACCAGAGTTGGTTGGAAAGGGTTGCTTATTGAGCCTGATTTAACCGATGGGATTAATGTTCGCAAGGGTATATATGAAGCGAGAAGTTTCTTAGAGAAAGTTCTAAACCTTGGGCTTCCGACCGCCACGGAATTTCTTGATAGTGGCTTATTTCCGTATATTTCTGATTTGATTTGTTGGGGGGCTATTGGCGCTAGAACTACAGAATCACAACCTCACAGGCAGATGGCCTCAGGGCTTCCTTGTCCAATAGGATTTAAAAATGGTACCGATGGAAATATTGATATTGCTATAGATGCAATTGTTTCATCTTTAGAGCCTCACGTATTATATACCTCTTGTGGAAAGGGGAGTCCCATTGCAATAACGACATCAGGAAACAAGTTTGGACATATAATTCTTCGAGGTGGCAAAGAGCCAAACTATACAGAGAAGCACGTGAAAAATGTGACTAAAAAATTAAAGGATAACAACTTGAACTCTAGGGTTATTATTGATTGCAGTCATGGTAATAGTGGGAAAGTTGCAAAGAATCAAACTATAGTTGCCAATAATGTTGCTTGGCAAATTTCCAACGGAGAGGATAATGTTTCAGGTGTGATGATTGAGAGCTTTTTGGTTTCTGGCAACCAGTGTATAAATTCAAATGAGCTGATAAAAGGGAAGTCAGTGACAGATGATTGTTTATGTTTGGATGATACGTTGCAGATAATCGACGTTTTAGCTAATGCGATAAAAAATAAACGCTATAATCTACTTTCAGTTGCTTAGTCAATAATTTAAATCGATTAAGGAGAGTTTGTTTCTCCTTAATCAATACTTGATAATTACGCATTCATGATTCGTTGTTTTCCAAAAATAAAAAAACATCATTGAGCACTTCGTAATAAGATTTATTATTTTGACTCTCGGATTTCCATAGATCATAGGAAGTGCTGTATGCAAACTCGATACTCGCAGCTAGAACCCTGGGTCTAATATCCTTGAGCATCGACACTTCCATTCTAGCGGCAATGAGATCGCTAAGTGCTTGGTTATAGCTATCTGAACGAGAAAGTTTTCTCGCACATACCATAGGGTGCTTACGTATCAGACTTCTAATTGTCGTGAATCGCTTTGGATCAATACCATAGCTACCCTCTTCACAACCTTTGGTCACTTCTACTGCAGCTTTGCGAATTGCAGTATAGATTGATTCACTCATAGGTCTTGAAGCCAAAGCAACTAAAATCTCTTTTTGCTCTACTTCGTAGTAGTCAAGTACGAGATCTTCCTTACAAGAGAAATACCTAAAAAATGTTCGACTCGAAATATCTACAATGTCTGTAATGTCTTCAATTCGAGTTTCATCAAAGCCTTTACTTACAAAAAGTTGGTAGGAAGCTTCCAAAAGAGAATTCCTTACCATTTGCTTCTTTCTTTCTCTGCGATTGACTTCTTTCGGAGCAATAGGAGGCTCTTTATCGGCGAGATGCATGCTATCTTGAAAGAACTGTCTCGTCATCGACTCATCAATACGATTTGTTATTAGAAAATCAATTAAAACACCATTTTTATCAATGGCTTCATAAAGGAATACGTTTTTTCCCTTAACCTTTATTTCTTTGTGTTCCATTCGCCAAGGAGAAGTTTTAAGTGGGGAAGCCTCAAAAAAACTACCTTCAAATTTAGGACAGAATTCCGAAATCCAGCGTTGTACTGTGGCGTGATCTACATTGATACCGCGTCGATTTAGCAATTCTTCTATTTCTCGATAGCTCAATTTATTATACACGTGCCATCGAAGAGCCATGATAATGGTTGCAGGTGGAAATTGCTTATTTGCAAATGAAATCATTCAATACCTCAATTAAAATTGTTTCTGCATCTCACGTCACAGCGCAAATGTCGTCACTTAACTATAAGTGCCAACTATCAGCCTCATTGAATACCGAAAAATTTCAACATGCATATTGCTTAGGCTTGCTTATGTGTATTGTGGGTGGAGTTTCTGTTAGCACAAACTTTCCGTTACTAAACTTCCATTTTTGATCGTTAACTTTGTCGGTTGCTCAGTTTTTTAGGCGAACAATTCGTGCTTCTAGCGGGCAATATTGTTTTTCGTAACAAGATTTTATCATAAGATTTCGGCTATCTGTATCAATCAGGCTAGCTTCAAATGAACCGCTATACAGTCCTGAAGTCGATGAACACGCTCTGGCATACTCATGAGTGCGAAGTTATTGAGATCACGAATCAAGACATTACGCTCCCTAAACTGGCTTCTTACTTAGGAGAAAACTGGGTGAGGCTCCGTTTGAGTTTTAACTGTGTAGCGACTTTTATGAGTGGGGAGTTGAGAAAAACAAGTTCTGTAGATTTTCTTAGTTCAATAGATAGCAAAAAGGCGCTTGATGTACAGCGCCTTTATATTTAACTCTTGGATAGATTACAGGCTTTCGGTAAAAGTACGTGCGATTACATCGCGTTGCTGCTCTTGAGTTAGAGAGTTGAAACGTACCGCGTAGCCAGAAACGCGGATAGTTAGCTGAGGGTATTTTTCTGGATTAGCCACTGCGTCTTCTAGAGTTTCACGCTTAAGTACGTTTACGTTTAGGTGCTGACCGCCTTCGATGCGTGGTGCTGTTTCGATAGCAACTTCACGGCTTTCGTATTCGCCTAGTTCGTTGATTGCAACAACTTGATCTGCTTCGAAGCCAGAGTTCGCAGCTACACAACGCGCTTCGTTCTTTTCGCTGTCTAAAAGCCAGATTGAGTTCAGTAGATCGTCGTTAGCTGCTTTTGTAATTTGAATACCTTGGATCATCACTATCTCCTAGTCCACTTTAGTGGTTTATTGGTGTTAATTTTCGAATTTTATTGAGCTACGTATTATATAGCGAATATCCCTTATGATAATATTGATTTAAGTCAAAAAACAACCAAAAACATCATTTTTCTAAAGGTTATTTATTGTCCTAAATCAATAAAACCTTTAAAAACAATATATTTACAATATATTTGATAATATAAAAAATATTTAATAACTAGTTTTGTAGTAAGTTTACTACAAAGTAAGTTTAAAAATTGAACTGAGTCACCTAAGTGACTGTAAATAGGTTCATAGTCTGAAAGTATAAAGTGATTAAATGACAATGCGTAAAAATCAGTTTGGTAATAAGTATATTGGAGCCCATGTTTCTGCTGCTGGTGGTGTTGATCAAGCGCCGCTAAGAGCGAGAGAAATTGGCGCGAATGCCTTTGCACTATTTACTAAGAATCAACGCCAATGGGTGGCAAAACCGTTAGAAGAGAAAACCATCCGAGCGTTTCGGGCAAATTGCCAAATGTTAGGCTTCAGTAGTGAGCAGATACTTCCTCACGATTCCTATTTAATAAACCTTGGCGCTCCAGAAGAAGAGAAACTAGCTAAATCTCGCGCGGCTTTTATAGATGAGATGGAAAGGTGCAATCAGTTGGGGTTAACACTGCTCAATTTTCATCCTGGGAGTCATTTAAAGAAGATATCTGAGAAAGAGTGTTTAGCGCGAATAGCGGAGTCAATCAATCTTGCTCATCAAACTGTGCCCAATGTTATTGCTGTGATTGAGAACACTGCAGGGCAAGGTACAAATTTGGGCTGGCGATTTGAACATCTGGCGGAGATTATCGAGCAGGTAGAGGATAAGTCTCGGGTCGGTGTTTGCATTGATACTTGCCATACCTTTGCCGCAGGCTATGACTTGAGCAGCTTTGATGCCTGCGAGGCAACGTTTGCTGAGCTCGACCGTATTGTTGGTATGCATTATTTAAGGGCAATGCACATTAACGACTCAAAGATTGCCTTAGGCGGCAAGGTCGATAGGCATCATGCACTGGGTAAAGGAGAGATTGGTTGGGACTGTTTTGAGTACATCGCAAAAGATCCTCGTTTTGATTCTATCCCGCTGATCTTAGAAACGATTGAGCCTGAGATTTGGCCTGATGAGATCGATCAGTTACGTGCTTTTCACGCACAAGCGCAAATAGAAATCGCTAACTAAGTAAAAGATGGCATCAATTTTTCATAGTTTTCAATGAAACAATATTATGAGGATGCCACTATGCCATATTCATACCGACACATTAGTATACGCCCAGCGCGCTTACCTGCACCGAATCGCCACATTACCGGTCAAGGTCATTATCGTACCCCGCAGAGAAACTAGTTAATTTAGCTCTAAATACCTTGTTCCTTTTACATATTCTGCCAAAATCGAGGCAGATATTTAGTAAGAGGAACAGAGCATGGGTGCGTCTTTGACTTGGCAAGATGTTATTGGAGCAGAAAAACAGCAAGAATACTTTCAGCAAACACTGGCATTTGTTGAGCAAGAAAGAGCGGCTGGTAAGGTCGTTTACCCGCCAGCGAAAGATGTTTTTAACGCCTTTCGTGCCACTGAGTTTGGAGATGTAAAGGTCGTGATCATCGGCCAAGATCCTTACCACGGACCAAACCAAGCGCATGGGCTTTGCTTCTCTGTGCTACCTGGGGTCAAGACGCCGCCGTCTTTAGTCAATATGTACAAAGAACTTGCCCAAGATATAGAAGGCTTTCAAATTCCGCAGCACGGCTACTTGCAAAGTTGGGCTGAGCAAGGGGTGTTGCTACTGAATACTGTTTTGACGGTTGAGCAGGGCAAAGCGCACTCACATTCTAAAACGGGTTGGGAGACCTTTACGGATAAAGTCATAGAAGCGCTCAATCAGCACCAATCGGGCGTGGTGTTTTTGCTTTGGGGAGCGCATGCTCAGAAAAAAGGGCGCTTTATCGATCGCGACAAACATTTTGTGCTGTCTGGACCTCACCCTTCGCCACTCTCTGCTCATCGGGGCTTTTTTGGTTGCCGTCACTTTTCGCAGACCAACCAAATATTGCAACAACAAGGTAAACAAATGATTGAGTGGCGATTGCCGTTACAAATAGAAGAGTAACTCGGATTCTATGACGTTTGCCTAAATTTCGAACAAGCTCAAAGCACATCAGTAGTATCTCTTATACACTTAGTAAAAGTAGGTGTTAAGGAGAAACGCTATGATGATTGAAAGGATTAGGCGTGAGCACGGTTATATGGTGCGTTTATTAGCCGTGTTACGCCATAAACTTACGATGCTCAAGAGTGAGCGTCAGGTAAATTATGGTGTGCTTAGAGAGCTGGTCGACTATCTCGCCAATCATTCCGAAAAAGTGCACCACCCTAAAGAGGACATCCTTTACCGCTATTATCTTGAGCACTATGGCCACCACCATGAGATTGATAATCTAGAGCTTGAGCATCAGACTCTATCGGAAAAGACTCATGGCTTCTTAAACGTGGTTGATATGGTGTTGCAAGATGCGGTTGTTCCCCAAGATATGTTTATCGAACAACTTGAGCAGTTTTTAGAAGCACAGAAGCGCCACCTTGAGACCGAGGAACAACGTGTCTTTCCTTATTTAATAGAGAAGTTCACGGTCAAAGATTGGCAGGCAGTAGAAGAGCAATGGAGCGTTTGTGAAGACGACCCAGTGTTCGGTGAAACAATCGCAGAGGAATATGCTCAGCTAGCGGAACGAATCCACCAAACTGAGCATGAGTGTATCTAGCGAAAACAAAAAAGAGGCGAACAATCGCCTCTTTTTTTAGTATTCGAGTTTATCTAGATCATCAAAGCCGATATCCATGTCCATCAGCTCTTTTTGAAGGCGCTGACGGTCTTTTATCGCCTCAATTTCGCGCCATTTGCGCTTCACGGGTTTTGAACGAGCCGTGCGTCCTTTGGGAAAGTCCTGTTCCAATAGTTCTTCAAAGTTTAAGCCTTCCATAAGCTACCTCTTTATGATTTTTATCCCTCTAAATGGGGTAGGTTTTTAATACCATATTCAAAACAACAGTAACTTTGATTCGTTTCTCATTTGTTACGTTTCAATGAAGTTTTTACGCATATTGTCCGAGCAAGTCACAAATTTTTGCTATCGGACTGGCGCTTTTTTGAACACTTAAACTGACGAAAACGATTAAATTGAACATTTGAGAATGTTAATTCAGTGTGCACATCACTATCACTATTGTGGATATTCAATCAGGCGAGCATCTTTGGTCATCAAGTTAGCTCATTTTACAGGCTATTATTTTGTAATTGAGGTTTGACGCCTTATCTAGCAAGGGGATTCGATGGATTAACGACACATATGAAATTATGTTTCTTAATATGTGTGATGTTGTGATTTCTTTTGTTGTTTGTTTGTGGTTTGTTGGTTTTTTGTGTTGTTGCGTGTTAATTGGTGGTGATGATATGGTGAAAAATAACAATTATACGCAGTTATTTTCATATTGATTTTTCCACATCTTCACTGCATTATCCGCCCGTCAAAAAATACGCTGACACGTAAAATGGAAGCACGAAGCGAGTTTTACAGGTCTAAACTGCATAAAACAACAAAATCAATGCTAAGCAATCTTGACACTTAGTCGAGCAGTTAGATGGATGGCTTGGACGCAGAGGTCAGCGAAAACTCACTATGAGGATGTTATGACAGACTTAATCAATTTAATGAATGACCTTTTATGGGGTTCTATTCTTGTTTACCTTCTGGTCGGTGTGGGAATTTACTTTACAGTCCGTTTGGGCTTTATTCAGTTCCGCCACTTTGGCCATATGTTCTCTGTTCTAAAAAACAGCCGTAAAGCAGATAAAGCAGGTATCTCTTCTTTCCAAGCACTTTGTACAAGTTTAGCTGCACGTGTTGGTACAGGTAACATGGCTGGTGTTGCTGTCGCTTTAACTGCGGGTGGCCCTGGCGCTATTTTTTGGATGTGGCTAATTGCTATGTTAGGTATGGCAACATCATTCGCCGAAAGTACCTTAGCGCAGCTTTACAAAACCAAAGATGATGATGGCAACTATCGCGGTGGTCCAGCGTACTACATGGAGAAAGGTCTAGGTATGCGTTGGATGGGGGTACTGTTCTCTGTATTCCTGATTATCGCTTTTGGCCTAGTTTTCAATGCAGTACAAGCAAATTCAATCGCTAATGCGATGAACAATGCCTTCGGTTGGGAAGATACCTACGTAGGTATCGCTGTAGTATTACTTTCATCGATTGTTATTTTTGGTGGCATCAAGCGTATTGCTAAAGTGGCTGAGCTGATTGTTCCGCTTATGGCACTGGCTTACTTACTGCTGGCGATGTTCGTCATGTTGACTAACTTAGAGAAACTTCCTGCCGTTCTTACACTGATCTTCAAGAGTGCATTTGGCTTGCAAGAAGCGGCCGCCGGTGGTCTTGGCTACGCAATCGCACAGGCGATGATCAACGGTATTAAGCGCGGTCTGTTCTCAAACGAAGCGGGTATGGGTTCAGCTCCGAACGCAGCGGCTTCTGCAACGCCATATCCTCCACACCCAGCATCACAAGGTTACGTGCAGATGTTAGGTGTCTTTATGGATACTATCGTTATCTGTTCGGCAACCGTAGCTATCATCCTGATGTCGGGTGAATATGTACCACACGGTGAAGTAACAGGTATCGAGTTAACGCAAACGGCTTTGAGTTCTCAAGTTGGTGAGTGGGGCGGCATCTTTGTTGCTGTGGCGATTTTCTTCTTTGCCTTTACCTCAATCATTGCCAACTACTCTTATGCAGAAACCAACCTAATCTTCTTAGAGCACAACCACAAAGCGGGCCTTGGTATTTTCCGTATCATCGTTTTGGGTATGGTGATGTTTGGTGCTGTGGCTTCTCTACCAGTCGTATGGGCTCTGGCAGATGTTTCCATGGGTCTAATGGCGATAGTTAACTTGGTGGCGATTATTCTGCTATCAGGCATCGTTATTAAGCTAGCGAAAGACTACAACCGTCAGCTAGACGAAGGTAAAGTGCCGACGTTTGATTCAAACGACTTCCCAGAGCTGAAGTCTCAGCTTGAGGATGGTATCTGGGATCAGAGCAAAAAAGATTAATATAACCGTCATACTTGAAGCTGTAGCGTCGTTGGCCGCATAAATTCCCCTAATCACATGGGAACACTATGCTCATAGGGCTGAATTGATTTGCCGCCTAGCAACAGCTCCAATTATTTAGGTTATAACTTTTGCCTATTAAAACGATTCAAAAAGCCATGCAGACATTGCATGGCTTTTTTTGTAACCTATATCTAACAACATAATTAAACAGATAGAGTTAAGTCATGCTAATCGTCGTTTCACCTGCGAAAACCTTAGATTATGAATCGCCACTGGCAACAGAGAAATATACTCAACCCGATTTAATTGAGTACTCTAAGCAGCTTATTGATGTTTGCCGTAAACTGACACCGGCTGATGTAGCGAGCTTAATGAAGGTTAGCGATAAAATCGCCGATCTGAACGTTGGCCGTTTTCAAGAGTGGAGCGAGACATTTACCTCAGATAACTCGCGCCAAGCTATCTTAGCTTTTAAAGGCGATGTCTACACAGGGTTAGATGCGCAGTCATTATCTGAGCAAGATTTTGATTACGCGCAAAGCCATCTACGCATGCTATCGGGTTTGTATGGTTTACTTAAGCCACTCGATTTAATGCAGCCTTACCGCCTTGAGATGGGCACTAAGCTTGCTAACGATAAAGGCAGTAACCTTTATCATTTTTGGGGCAATGTGATCACCGATAAGCTTAACGAGGCGATTGCTGATCAAGGTGATAATGTATTGGTTAACCTAGCGTCGAATGAGTACTTCAAAGCGGTAAAACCCAAAAATCTCGATGCCCAAGTGATTACGCCTGTATTTAAAGACTGCAAAAATGGTCAATATAAGGTGATCAGCTTTTATGCCAAGAAAGCCCGCGGTATGATGGCGCGTTACATTATTGAAAATCGAATTTCAAGCGTCGCTGAACTGACTAAGTTTGATACTGCGGGATATTACTTTGTTGAAGGTGAGTCGACACCGACCGAATTAGTCTTTAAGCGCGAAGAGCAATAATTGATAGGAGTAGATGATGCTCAAATGGTTTAAGCAATGGCTAGCGAAGTATGATGCTTGGTGCCAGTCAATGGGGCTAACACCAGACAATAAACGCAGTTGTGTTCCCTATCGTAGCGACTCTACTTCATCAACAAGCAATAACAACAAGGCGCAGCGTTAATGCGCCTTTTTGATACCCACTGTCATCTCGATTTTGAAGTATTCGCAAACGGCTTAGAAAATCATATCAAGTCAGCGAATCAAGTTGGAGTCGAGCGCTTTTTGATTCCCTCTATTGGCCCATCAAACTGGAACAGGGTCGAGAACCTTGCGAAGCAGTTTCCCTCTATTTATTACGCATTGGGAATACACCCTTATTTTCTTAGTCCCGATAGCCATACTCATCGTGATCAGTTAGACGCACTGCTCAGTCAGCGTTCTGGAAAATGTGTTGCCATAGGAGAGTGCGGGCTTGATGCTATGGTTGATGTTAATAGTCAGATTCAAGAGCGTGTTTTTATTCAGCAGCTTGAGCTGGCGCAAACTTACCAATTACCACTTATCCTTCATTCTCGGAAAACTCACAATCGCCTACTACAATTGCTTAAACAGAATCGTTTCTCGTATGGAGGTGTGTTACACGCTTTTTCCGGCAGTTTTCAGCAAGCGAAGCAGTTTACAGACTTGGGTTTTTACATCGGAGTAGGAGGAATGATCACCTATCCAAGAGCGAATAAGACACGTCAAGCCATCATTCAGTTACCGCTTGAATATATCGTCTTGGAAACTGATTCGCCGGACATGCCACTAAATGGGTATCAAGGCAAGTTTAATCAGCCTAAGATGTTAGCTCAAACCTTGTCCTGTCTCGCATCTCTGAAAGGAATGCCGGAGCAAACGATTGCTGAAAACGTTTGGAAAAATAGCAATTCAGCATTCGGTATTTGTGAATAATTTCTAAATAAATTGTTCTTTTAATGATTACAAAGAGGGTGAATGGTGATCGGCTTCACGTAAATGAGTGAATGAATGGTGAATCTTATTAGAAACTGTGAGGGCGGCATTACTTTATCATTGGCCGGATGAGTATAATTGCCTCCGCTTTTGAGCTCCATTTTGTAACACGCCAACAAATAACATATAAGGAAGTCATAAACTATGAGCCTGTTTATGAGCCTAGTCGGTATGGCAGTATTGCTAGGAATTGCATTACTACTGTCTGATAACCGCAAAGCTATCAATCTAAGAACTGTGGGTGGCGCATTTGCTATCCAATTCCTCATCGGTGGTTTCGTTTTATACGTACCATGGGGTCGCGACCTACTAGCTGGTTTCTCAGCTGGTGTACAGAACGTTATCGACTACGGTAAAGACGGTACTGGTTTCCTATTCGGCAGCCTAGTTAACTTCTCTGTTGACGGTATCGGCTTCATCTTCGCGTTCCAAGTACTTCCAACGCTAATCTTCTTCTCTGCACTTATCTCTGTACTTTACTACATTGGTGTAATGCAGTGGGTTATCAAGATTCTTGGTGGTGGTCTACAAAAGGCACTAGGTACTTCACGTGCCGAGTCTATGTCTGCAGCAGCTAACATCTTCGTAGGTCAAACAGAAGCACCTCTAGTGGTTCGTCCATTTGTTCCTAAAATGACTCAATCTGAGCTATTTGCAGTAATGTGTGGTGGTCTAGCGTCTGTTGCTGGTGGTGTACTAGCAGGTTACGCATCTATGGGTGTACCTCTAGAGTACCTTGTAGCGGCATCATTCATGGCAGCACCAGGTGGTCTACTGTTCGCTAAAATCATTAAGCCAGAAACAGAAACACCAGATGAAAATCTAGGTGATGACATCGACGGTGGTGACGACAAGCCTGCTAACGTTATTGACGCAGCAGCTGGTGGTGCTTCAGTTGGTCTACAACTAGCTCTAAACGTTGGTGCAATGCTACTAGCATTCATCGGTCTAATCGCGCTAATCAACGGTATCCTAGGTGGCGTTGGCGGTTGGTTCGGTATGCCAGAGCTAACTCTAGAAATTCTACTAGGTTACCTATTCTCACCTCTAGCATTCCTAATCGGTGTGCCATGGGCTGAAGCAACAGTCGCTGGTTCGTTCATCGGTCAGAAACTGGTTGTTAACGAATTCGTAGCTTACCTAAACTTTGTACCTTACGTTGGTGACGGCGCTCAAGTTGTTGCAGCAACAGGTCAAGTAATGTCTGAGAAGACTCAAGCAATCATCGCATTCGCTCTATGTGGTTTCGCAAACCTTTCTTCTATTGCGATTCTACTAGGTGGTCTAGGTGGTCTAGCTCCAAACCGTCGTCACGACATCGCTCGTATGGGTGTGAAAGCGGTTTGTGCAGGTACACTGTCTAACCTAATGGCGGCGACAATCGCTGGCTTCTTCCTATCTTTCTAATTGATTAAGCGAAAGATTATATAGACGCCGTTTTATAAAGCCCCGTAGTTGCATAGCTTGCTATGTACTACGGGGCTTTTTCGTTTTTTCTTTCGTCGTCTTTTGCCCGCTAACTGCGTTAACTGCGAATATTCGCCCCAATCATTTAGTAACACTAAACTCATGGGGACTCATATTCTTGTTGCCTTGTTAGCGAACAAATGACTTAGAAAGAGTCAAACTTAGCCTGCGCAAAGTAGAGCTCTGTTTGATAGGTCTGGAATGAGTTCGGACAACAAGATTCATAATGTTTGTGAAGTTGATTAGATTGAGCAATCGTTAAGCAGAATCTTTTTTGAGATACAAACCGTTTGCGCTCTATGAGCGACTACAGTTCTGCGACAAATATCTATAATGTAGGTATCTATAGAAAGTAGGGTAAAACTCATGAATGAAGTTTTCCTCGCAACCTTAGCCGGTTTTGTTGTTGGAGTCCTGTTTTCCGCTATCAAGTTGCCGATACCAGCCCCGCCTGTTTTAGCAGGTGTTATGGGCATCGTTGGTGTTTATCTTGGTGGCGTAACTTATCAATGGATTATTGAGAAGTTTTTTAGCTAGCGATAATTGATACAAGGAGTATGATTGGCGCTGGCAGCAACGACACCGTTGCTTGGGCGTTTGCCCATATACGTTAGACACCGCAATCGCAGATTGTTGTGCCATAGACCAAACTGGTACTGTGCGGTGACAAGGATAGCAATTGGCATATTAAAACTCGCTGTATATGCCGAGTCTTCAGGGAACCAAGTCCGTTCATAAATGACTGCAGTTCTAAAAAACGTTTTTAGAACAGTAACTTTTTTGAATATTGATCGGAGATAGAAATGAGCGATTTAAAAGCAGCAGCACTACGTGCACTTAAACTAATGGACCTAACTACGCTGAATGATGATGACACTGATGCGAAAGTTATTTCACTATGTCATGACGCCAAATCAGCAGTAGGTAACACAGCTGCAATTTGTATTTACCCTCGCTTTATTCCTATTGCTAAGAAGACACTTCGTGAGCAAGGTACGCCAGAAGTTCGCATCGCAACTGTAACTAACTTCCCACACGGTAACGACGACATTGAGATCGCTGTTGCTGAAACTAAAGCGGCAGTAGCTTACGGTGCAGATGAAGTCGACGTAGTATTTCCTTACCGTGCTCTAATGGCAGGTAACGAAGAAGTGGGCTTCGAGCTAGTTAAGCAATGTAAAGAAGCTTGTGGTGATATTCTTCTAAAAGTGATCATCGAAACGGGTGAGCTAAAAGAAGAAGCACTAATCAAGAAAGCATCTGAAATCTGTATCAAAGCTGGCGCAGACTTCATTAAAACTTCTACTGGTAAAGTGCCAGTAAACGCGACACCTGAATACGCTCGCATGATGCTAGAAGTGATTCGTGATATGGGTGTTGCACAAACAGTTGGTTTCAAACCAGCAGGTGGCGTTCGTACTGCTGAAGATGC
This sequence comes from Vibrio sp. R10-SF1-ISO8, assembly GCF_059833805.1. Classification (NCBI taxonomy): domain Bacteria; kingdom Pseudomonadati; phylum Pseudomonadota; class Gammaproteobacteria; order Vibrionales; family Vibrionaceae; genus Vibrio; species Vibrio sp. R10-SF1-ISO8. Next base: position 185,479 of record NZ_JCBDHL010000021.1, read on the forward strand.
AGCGGACTACCTAGCAATGGCTGATGAAATCCTGGGCGATAACTGGGTTGATGCTCGTCACTACCGTTTCGGTGCGTCAAGCCTGCTTACAAACCTACTTAATACATTAGAAGTAACAGACGAAACTGCTGATCCAGCAGCTTACTAATTTTCTCGTCATATTTGACGCCGCAGCGTTGTTGACTGCGTAAGTTCATCCTAATCACATAGAACTTCTATGCTCATAGGAATGAACTTACTTGTCGCCTAGCTGTAACGCCAAATATTTAGAGAAATGATAACAACAAAGTCTGTTTGGTGGAGTAGCGAGCTGCTGCTCCACATTACCTCTTTACCTTATAACCATCGCTTGCTAAAGCATGGGAGGATCTAATGTACTTACCTCAAGAAATCATTCGTAAAAAACGCGATGGCGAAGTGCTTACCGCGGAAGAAATTAACTTCTTTATCCAAGGCGTAGCGAAAAACACCGTATCTGAAGGTCAGATAGCGGCGTTTGCTATGACTATCTTCTTTAATGAAATGACGATGCCTGAGCGTATTGCACTCACTTGTGCCATGCGTGACTCTGGTATGGTTATCGATTGGAGCCACAAAGAGTTTGGCGGTCCTATCGTTGATAAACACTCAACGGGTGGTGTCGGTGATGTAACATCTCTAATGCTTGGCCCTATGGTCGCAGCATGTGGTGGTTTTGTTCCTATGATCTCAGGTCGTGGCTTAGGTCATACTGGCGGTACGCTAGATAAGCTTGAGTCAATTCCTGGCTACAACATTACCCCTACTAACGAAGTGTTTGGTGATGTAACCAAAGAAGCCGGTGTAGCTATCATCGGCCAAACCGGCGATTTAGCACCGGCCGATAAGCGCGTATACGCGACGCGTGATATTACCGCGACGGTTGATAACATCTCGTTGATCACCGCTTCAATTCTTTCCAAAAAACTGGCAGCAGGTCTTGAGTCACTAGTGATGGATGTAAAAGTCGGCTCTGGTGCATTTATGCCAACTTACGAAGCGTCCGAAGAGCTAGCAAAATCTATTGTTGCCGTAGCAAACGGTGCAGGCACTAAGACAACGGCCATCCTTACCGATATGAACCAAGTATTGGCTTCTTCGGCGGGTAACGCGGTTGAAGTACGTGAAGCCGTTCAGTTCTTAACGGGTGAATACCGTAACCCTCGTCTACTTGAAGTGACTATGGCGTCATGTGCGGAGATGTTGGTTCTAGGCAAGCTTGCTGATAACACGGAAGATGCGCGTGCCAAGTTGATGGAAGTGCTTGACAACGGTAAAGCGGCAGAGTGTTTCGGCAAGATGGTTGCAGGCCTTGGTGGCCCTGCTGATTTTGTTGAAAACTACGATAACTACCTAGAAAAAGCGGACATCATCAAGCCTGTATACGCTGATCAAAACGGTACTGTATCAGCGATGGATACTCGTGCGATTGGTATGGCCGTTGTGTCTATGGGCGGTGGTCGCCGTGTTGCAACAGACGTTATTGACTATGCCGTGGGTTTTGACAGCTTTATCCGCTTAGGTGAAGAGGCGTCAAGTGATAAGCCTCTAGCGGTTATCCACGCTCGCAATGAAGAGCAGTGGCAGGAAGCAGCGCAAGCACTGAAAGCCGCGATCACGATTGGTGGTGAGTACACACCAACGCCAGAGGTGTATCGTCAGATTCGCGCTGAAGATCTTTAAACTCTTCATATTTGAACTTGCAGCGGCGTTAACTGCGCTCGCTCACCCCAGTCACATAGACGAGCTATGCTCAGGGGATTCGCTTGCTTGTTGCTTTGCTGCAAGTCCAACTATTTTGAGTTGAATTACTATTATTATTAGATTGGTCGATTGAGCTGTTGTTCTCGACCAATTAAAGGAAGAGAGCAATGAAAAGAGCATTTATTTTAGTCTTAGACTCATTTGGTATCGGTGCGACAGCTGATGCGAAAGACTTTGGCGACGTTGGTTCAGATACCCTAGGTCATATTGCTGAGCAATGTGATAAAGGTTTAGCGGATAACGCTGATCGTAGCGGCGCACTAAAACTACCTAATTTATCCAAGCTGGGCCTAGCAATGGCACACAAAGAGTCGACAGGTAGCTTTGCACCAGGTCTTGATGCAGACGCGGAAATCATCGGTGCTTATGGCCATGCAGCTGAGCTTTCTTCTGGTAAAGATACTCCATCAGGTCACTGGGAGATTGCAGGTGTACCTGTACTGTTTGATTGGGGCTACTTCACCGACAAAGAGAATAGTTTCCCTAAAGAGCTAACTGACCGCATTCTTGAGCGTGCAGGTCTTGACGGTTTCCTAGGTAACTGTCACGCATCGGGTACTCAAGTTCTTGATGACTTGGGTGAAGAGCATATGAAGACTGGTCAGCCAATCTTCTACACTTCTGCTGACTCTGTATTCCAAATTGCTTGTCATGAAGAGACGTTTGGTCTTGATCGTCTACTTGAACTTTGCCAGATCGCGCGTGAAGAACTTGAAGACTACAACATCGGTCGCGTTATCGCTCGTCCGTTTGTTGGCCCAGGTAAAGGTCAATTTGAGCGCACGGGTAACCGTCGTGACCTATCGGTAGAGCCACCTTCAGCGACTATTTTGCAAAAGTTAGTGGATGAAAAGGGTGGTGAAGTTCACTCGATCGGTAAGATCTCTGATATTTACGCTGGTTGCGGTATCACTAAGAAGACCAAAGCAACAGGTATTCCTGCTCTATTTGAAGCAACAAAAGAGGCAATCAAAGAAGCGGGTGACAACACGATCGTATTCACCAACTTTGTTGACTTCGATTCTGCTTATGGTCACCGCCGTGACGTTGCGGGCTATGCCGCGGCGCTAGAGTACTTTGATGGCCGTATCCACGAAGTGATGGAGATGATGGAAGAGGACGATGTGCTGATTCTAACTGCTGATCATGGCTGTGATCCTACTTGGCCAGGTACTGACCACACTCGTGAGCACATCCCAGTGATTGTTTACGGTCAGAAAGTGCCAGCAGGCTCGTTAGGTCTTCGTGAATCCTTTGCTGATATCGGCCAAACTTTGGCTAGCTATTTTGGTACATCACCAATGGATTACGGTAAAAACTTCTTGTAATCAAAATCGACTAAATTAGATAGAGGGCCTAGCCCTCTATTATTTTGTCCATTCTCACTAATATCCGATTAATAAAAGGAAATTGAATCATGGCAACTCCACATATCAACGCAGAAATGGGTGCATTTGCAGACGTCGTACTCATGCCGGGTGACCCGCTACGCGCAAAATACATTGCAGAAACCTTCTTGGAAGATGTTGTACAGGTATGTGATGTACGCAATATGTACGGCTTCACGGGCACTTACAAAGGTCGCAAGGTATCGGTAATGGGTCATGGTATGGGTATCCCATCATGTTCTATTTACGCAACAGAGCTAATCAAAGACTTCGGCGTGAAAAAGATCATTCGTGTCGGTAGCTGTGGTGCGGTAAGTGAAGACATTAAAGTGCGTGACGTAGTCATCGGCATGGGTGCATGTACGGATTCAAAAGTGAACCGCATCCGTTTCAAAGGCCATGACTTCGCTGCTATTGCTGACTACAAAATGGTTCGCGCAGCAGAAGATGCAGCAAAAGCACGCGGTATTGAAGTGAAAGTCGGTAACTTGTTCTCAGCGGAGCTGTTCTACACGCCTGATCCAGAGATGTTCGATGTGATGGATAAATACGGCATTGTTGGTGTAGAAATGGAAGCCGCAGGCATCTACGGCGTTTGTGCGGAATACGGTGCAAAAGCGCTAACCATCTGTACTGTGTCTGACCATATTAAGACAGGCGAGCAAACTACATCTGATGAGCGCCAAACAACGTTCAACGATATGATGATCGTCGCTCTAGACTCTGTTCTACTAGGTGACGCAGAGTAGAGTTTAGGATCGCTTCGCTGCGAGATCGGGCTGCGCCCGCGGGAATCTAGAACGGGCTTTGCCCTCCGAGATGTGTTCGTGGTAGGTGAGTCGAAAATTGCAGACAGTGATACTTTTCTTAGGATCTAATTGTTTGGATATAAAAGCAAAGGGTTGACACAATGTGCCAACCCTTCAATACTTCTCGCTTCTCGCTTCTCGCTTCTCGCTTCTCGCTTCTCGCTTCTCGCTTCTCGCTTCTCGCTTCTCGCTTCTGCTACATATCCTTGAGCAACAAATTCTCACCTTTACGCTTGTTCGGCTTACGGCGAACAATCAGAGTGAGCAGTAGACCTGCGATAAAACTTAGGCCAACCATGGTGTACATGTATCGGTCACTCTTTCGGTAATAGTGATCGGAGAAGGCGGTAAGTTTACCGGTTTCAAAGGTAACTCGGACAAAGCCTATTACTGACCCATCGTGTAGAACAGGTTCTACCAATTGTTGTTTGCCTATCCGCGCCGTCTGTAGCGGGGTATCTAGACCAAGCATCTCTCGTACTGATTTAGCCTCCTGACTGGCTGCCAGTTTTACTCCTTCAGAGTCATAGATGGTTGCATCGACTACAAGCTCATCTTTAGCTAATTGATTGGAAAGTTTGAGCAGTCGCTCTTGATCTTGATTGATGATCATATCACTGGCAGAAAGCGATGCCTGTGAGATCAGAATATTGGTCAGTGTCTCTAGTTGGTTGGCCTGAATCTCTTCGTTACCCTTCGTAATTTTGACGCTGTTAATTCCAATGGTCGCCACCATAGCAATCAAAGAGATAATCGCGAATACTTTCATCGCAGTACGAAAAGAAAACAGAGATGAGTCCATTTGTCACCTAAATAGAGCTTAATTATATTTTAGAGCATATTGAGACTTGCGCACCCAAATTGCAATAGGTTAACGTGTTGAGAGACTTTTTAGGAATAGTAGACATGGACACGTTAAAGACTCTCTCTATACGTAAACACATCCCGCTCATTAACCGCCTACCAGAATCTCGACTGGCTACCCAGTTTGATAAAGCCAATGCAGGTTGGGTTGTTTTTGGCGAGTACCTCTGCCCAAGCCAGTTTGAAGATATCGACTTTTTCGTTGGCTACTACAATGCTGTGGTCGACGTTTGGAAGGTAGGGCACTATGAAGTGGCCTTGATGGCTGGCGAATTAACAGCTGAGCATGAAGAAATCTTACAAGGCTTAGAGTTGGATTACTCTACATTGGTTGATATGCCTGACTTATCTAAACCCGGTTTGATCGTGTTGGATATGGACTCAACAGCGATTCAAATAGAGTGTATTGATGAGATCGCTAAACTCGCGGGTGTGGGTGAAGAAGTGGCGGAAGTTACTGAACGTGCGATGCAAGGAGAGCTCGATTTTGAGCAGAGCTTACGCCAACGTGTGGGCAAGCTTGCAGGCGCCGATGAGTCAATATTGAGTGAAGTACGCGCCGAGTTACCACTTATGCCTGATTTACCTGAGTTGATAGGTACGCTAAAACATTATGGCTGGAAAACGGCGATTGCCTCGGGCGGTTTCACCTATTTTTCAGACCACCTCAAACAGTTGTTAGCGCTTGACCATGCTCAGTCTAACCAGTTGGAAATTGTTAAAGGCAAACTGACAGGTAAGGTACTTGGTGATGTCGTTTCAGCCCAAACTAAAGCTGATATTCTTATCGAACTTGCAGAAAAGTACGATATTGAGTCTCACAACACGATTGCTGTCGGTGATGGCGCCAATGATTTGGTGATGATGGAAGCGGCGGGTTTAGGCATTGCTTATCATGCGAAACCGAAAGTTGAACAGCAAGCTAAGAGTGCCATTCGATACGCAGGCTTAGGTGGAATAGTGTGTATTCTATCGGCACTGCTGGTGAAGCAAAAGCGGGTCAGCTTTAATCCTCAACCATGATACCAAGCAGAATAAATACCTGATCATTCTTGCTGGTTAAAATCGCTGATAGCTGCGTTATAGCTATGTTTTCAAAGAATGGTGTAGGTAGGTGAACTAGCTAGCTGCAATCTATGCCTTGCTCTAAGCGATTTTTCCTGCGCAATTATCTGAGCACCTATTTATCCTGATTGGTATAAGCACTCAAAGCGAGGCAAACTAGGCCTCGCTTTTTTTATTGGGTTAATCCAAGGCGAATTAACACTTCTTCGGTAATGTCGGTGAGCTCTCCATAACCAACGATGTTATGGATGTCTTTTTCGAGGCTGCGTGCATGATGCAGACTGATATGCGTTAGCTCATCGAGATCTTTGCGCACCAAGGCAGTAATAGGGTCAAAGACTGGCGCTCCACAGATTCTAATCGCATAAAACTCTCCCATAGCTTGAGCATTTTTGACGAAGTTCATACGCTCTTTCAGGCTATCGAAGTCGCTGCTTAATTTTGATTCAACCGATTGGATACGTGTTCCGAACTTGACTGCAGTGAGGTAAAGCTCGTGATACTGAGGTTGGGCCCCTTCAATTCTCTTCATTGGTTGAGCGAGTAAAGTATTAGTTCGGCCTTTATAAATGGGGCCGAGAGAGAAGTTTTTCTCATCGCCCAGTTTTGCCAAAATGGTTAAGTAAGGTTTTAGCGGATAGTTAATACCAATCGCTTTAGGTCTGAGGCTTTTGCCTTTCTTCTCGATAAACAGTGGCGAGCTGACCATTTTATCGAGCAAGATATCATGCAGACCTTCGAGTAGCTCATTGCTTGGTAGCAGCTCTTTTTTGGCGATCAATTTATCTTGGTTATGATCGATCAGAGTGCCAAAGAAAGCGATAGTGCGCATAATCTGACTATCTTCAATGATAGCCAGTTGTAACTGCTTACCTCCGGGGCTAACTCTAATTACGCGGTAAGGCACTTCGCCAAGAGGTAATTTCTTATCATAGAGCTGAAGCTCTTTGAAATTGACCGAGCAAGTTTCGCCCGCTTTCAATTTACATGGCGCCGTCAGAGCGACGCTAACGCCATGTTTAGAAATATCTACGCTGATGCCTTCATACGTCGTTGTGTCTGGCTCAGAGAGCGTTATCGGTGATTTAAATTGGTATCGTGGCTCTTTACGACGAGACTGGGCGTCGAAATAAATGCACACAGGGTTGTGCTCAGGATTTCTAGCATGCCTGAATTGGTTGAGCTCGCTGCTCGCTAAACGAGGTTTTTCTGCCAGTAGATAGTCTTGGCGGCTGGTGTCATCCGCGATTTCTTGCAAGATGCCACAATGAGTCAGTGAAGAGGTTTCAAGCCCGAGTTCGTTGGTATGCTCTGAAAGTTCTAGTCTCTCTTCAGCTGACAGTTCAAACACCGATAATCGGAATACTTTCCAACTCTCTTTTTTTGCACCAATGTGCCAAAACAGCTGACGTAGTTCACGGGTTGCTTCTGGCATCATCATGGAAAAGAACAAGGTTTTGTCTTGATGGTCATGAGTGAAAGAGTAGATCACATTACTACTGCCTCTCATGCCTTCCGTCGTGAGCAACGACATTCGTTGGTTGTTGAATAAGTTAGTTAAACTTTGTTGATTGCGCTCATCATGCCAATACTGCCAAATCTTTTGGTTGTTTTCTGTCATAAGAGCAAGCTTTAACTCGTTGCCACTAAAGAATACAGGTAGGTTACAGGTGTGTTTCAGGTAGGTATGCTCAAAGCCTCGTGAACGAGCGCGAATAATTTTGTCTTGGTTATCGTGGCGAGTCTTCTGTCCTTCACTTTTAAGCAGTTGCTCAATCACCTCGTCAATTATATTCGTGGTATCCAACTTCAGTAGACGAAGGTACTTAACGGCGTCGTTCTCGTAAGATTCATCGATACCAACGATGCGATAAGGAATGACGGAGTCTATCCCTTCCACTTCAATGGTTTTGCTTAGCTCAACCAGACGAACATCAATCACCTCACCAAGTTTGTAATTGAATGCCGAGGGCACTTTAAACTTAGCGCCGGAAGGTGAGAGATCGACAGTCACCGCATGGACAATCTGTCCGCTCAGTAATTCAATCTCGATCTGGGAAGAGACTTTAAGACGATTCTCTTTCCTTTTTAGGTCATAACCCATCACGACGGCTTCAACATCAATACCATTGAGATCGGTAGTGATTTCTGTTCCGAGTGGTTTGCCACGCTTTTGCATCACTCTAAAATTGTTGTGAGTATTACAAAGCGCTTCCCACACCCCTTCGGTATAGCCACCGAATTTGCGCGTGTTCTTGTGGTAGGCATTAAATGCAACGTCATCGAGCCAATGTTTAAGGCCATCGAGCTCGTATTCTCTACATTCTCCCTTCACTCGTCCGCGAAGGTCGATAGGCTTAGTGCATGGCGCCATGACTCGGTTAAGTTCCATCTTAACTAAGATTTTGACAGACGGTGGGTCTCCCTCAGTCATTTGACCAAGAAGAAATTCGAAATCTTCCGAGTTGTAAGCAGGAATCAAACGTTCCGCAAGAGAGAGTATTTCTGGCTGCTGCATATTTTTTTGTTAGAGTATCCCTTACTCAAAATATCGACCTTGATATAAAGATCTTTAGTGATATGTTACTGCGAATCAAGTAGAGATGGTGAGATACGCAAGCGTAGACGATGTTTGCGTCACAAATACAATATTTTTAAGAGGCCTGAGGTTACATGGCAAAAGCGAAGAGAGCATACGTTTGTAATGACTGCGGAGCAGATTTTCCCCGTTGGCAAGGGCAGTGCAATGCGTGTGGAGCGTGGAATACTATCAGTGAAGTTCGTTTAGCTGCATCTCCAACGGTAGCACGTAACGAGCGTCTTGCAGGCTATGCCGGGGCGAGTACAGAAGCGAAAGTTCAAACGTTATCTGAGATCGATCTGCAAGAGGTTCCGCGTTTTACGAGTGGATTCAAAGAACTTGACCGAGTGCTTGGCGGAGGGGTGGTCCCGGGGGCTGCGATTCTAATTGGTGGTAACCCTGGTGCTGGTAAATCAACGCTCTTGTTACAAACCATGTGCTACTTGGCATCGCAAATGCCGACTCTTTATGTTACCGGTGAGGAATCTCTTCAACAGGTCGCGATGCGCGCCTCTCGACTTGGGTTACCCAAAGACAACTTAAAAATGTTGTCAGAAACCAATGTTGATCGCATCTGTCAAATTGCTGAAAAAGAACAGCCTAAAATTATGGTGATTGACTCGATTCAGGTTATGCATGTCTCGGATGTTCAATCCTCGCCGGGTAGTGTGGCTCAAGTACGAGAAGCGGCAACGGCACTGACTCGTTATGCTAAACAAAACAATGTGTCAGTGTTTATCGTTGGCCATGTAACTAAAGATGGCACCTTGGCTGGCCCCAAAGTACTTGAACACATCATTGACTGTTCGGTGTTACTCGATGGTGGCACAGACAGCCGTTTTCGAACTCTTCGCAGTCATAAAAACCGTTTTGGCGCAGTGAATGAGCTGGGTGTATTCGCCATGACGGGCCAAGGACTCAAAGAGGTCAGCAACCCTTCAGCAATTTTTTTATCACGTGGCGAGGAAGAAACCTCCGGCAGCTCGGTTATGGTGGTATGGGAAGGCACGCGTCCACTACTGGTAGAAATCCAAGCCTTAGTCGATTATTCGCAATTGGCTAACCCGCGCCGAGTCGCAGTTGGCCTAGAGCAAAACCGATTGTCGTTACTGCTTGCTGTGCTACACAAACATGGCGGTCTGCAAATGGCCGATCAAGACGTATTTGTTAATGTCGTCGGTGGGGTAAAAGTAACAGAAACCAGTGCTGACTTAGCGTTAGTGATGGCGTTGCTATCAAGCTTTAGAGATAGACCGCTGCCTAAGGATGTGGTTGTGTTTGGGGAGGTCGGCCTAGCGGGAGAGATTCGCCCTGTTCCAAGTGGACAAGAGCGCTTAAACGAAGCCTTCAAGCATGGTTTTAAAAAGGCAATTGTTCCTGCCGCTAACATGCCAAAAGGCGGCATCCCAGGCATGCAGATCCATGGCGTGAAAAAGCTCTCTGAAGCGATTGAAGCGTTTGATGAGCTATAAGATCGAGCTGCGCTCGCGAGAACGCTTTGCTTCGAGAATCTAGATCGGACTTTGTCCTTCGAGAAGTAGTTACGATGATTGAATCTAAAAACACAGACACTATGAGGTGTTTTTTGGAGTTAGTTTTCTGAATTGTAATTGAAAGGGTTGATACTATGTGGCAACCCTTCAAACTTTCTCGCTTCTCGCTTCTCGCTTCTCGCTTCTCGCTTCTCGCTTCTCGCTTCTCGCTTCTCGCTTCTCGCTTCTCGCTAAAGCATATCCACTGCTTTCTCAACCGCAGCCACTAATCTATCAACGTCTTCCATGGTGTTGTATACCGCAAAAGAGGCGCGGATAGTGCCTTTCACACCTAACGCATCCATTAGCGGGTGGGCGCAGTGGTTGCCTGCTCTCACTGCGATACCTTGCTGATCTAACAAGGTGGCGACATCTTGATGATGTACGCCATCAATGATGAAAGAGATGACTGATGCGCCTTTCTGAAAGCCTAAGATTTGCACATCTTCGACTTGGCTTAGTTTTTGGTGCGCACGTTCGACAAGCTGGTGGATATGTTGTTCAACTAGGGCCTGATCTAATGATGTATACCAATTGATCGCGGTAGCTAAAGCGATTGCTCCGGCCACATTGGGTGTTCCAGCTTCAAATTTTCCCGGAACACCAGTGAAAGTCGTTCCGCTGAAAGAGACTTTTTCAACCATCTTCCCACCACCATGCCAAGGCGGCATGGACTCTAGTAAGCTAAGTTTGCCGTAGAGCACGCCAATCCCCGCAGGAGCAAAGAGTTTGTGCCCTGAGAATACATAGAAATCCGCACCAAGTTTTTGCACGTCTACTTTCTCGTGCACGACTCCCTGTGCACCATCAACAACCACAATGGCATGGTGTTGGTGGGCAAGTTCAATGACTTGCTCGATAGGCTGTCTTGTTCCAGTTACATTGGTGATATGGGCGAGTGCAACGATTTTGGTTTTATCCGTGATCAGTTTTTGATACGCGGCAAAGTCAAACTGACATTCCCGAGTCATCGGTACTTTGACTACTTTTGCTCCGGTCTGCTCAGCAACAATTTGCCATGGTACTATGTTGGCGTGATGTTCCATTTCACTAACCAGTATCTCGTCACCAGAGCTAAGCATTGCCCGTGCATAAGTTTGAGCAATCAGGTTAAGGGCTTCTGTTGCACCGCGAGCCCAAATAATCTCGCTAGCCGATGCTGCGCCAACAAAGTTAGCGACCGTTTCGCGTGCGCTCTCAAATTCACTGGTCGCTTTGGCAGTCAAGCTATGACTGCCACGATGGACATTGGCATTTTGCTGGCTGTAGTAATCAGAAATCGCCTTGATGACACTCTGAGGTTTTTGACTTGTCGCAGCGCTATCAAGATAAACAAGTCTCTGGTCATTAATTTGTTGCTTTAAAGCGGGGAACTGATCAGCAATAAGCGTGGCGTCGAACATTATTCATCACCCAGTTTATGGTATTGCAGGGTAGGGATGGTGACCATTGGCTCTGCGACCGTCCACGCGTGTGCTTTGCCAGATAAATTAATGATAATCTCCATCGCAAATTCGAGCGCGGTGCCCGGCCCTTGGCTAGTGAGCAAATTATGGTTTACATCATAGGTCACACGCTTAACACGCCAGTTTTTCTTTTCAATATGACTTTCGAAGCTAGGGTGACAAGTCATTAAAGCTTCTGAGTAAAGGCCATGGTGAGCTAACACTAAGGCAGGTGCAGCGCAGATTGCCGCGACCAACTTACCTTCGTACATCTGCTGACGTACAATCTCGACCAAAACAGTGCTATCACGGAATACCTCAGCGCCGCCAACGCCACCTGGTAAAATAACGGCATCAAATTCATCATCAGCAATGTCGACTAACTTACAATCAGCACTAAGAGTGACCCCTCGTGATGCTTTCATAGTGAGGTTGCCATCAAAGTCTGCGCTAGCCACAACAACTTGATAGCCCGCACGAATCATCATATCTATGATGGTAATAGCTTCCATTTCTTCACTACCGGGAGCGATTGGGACGAGTACTTTTTTAGTCATTATGAATTCCAACTTTGTTCTATGTTTTTGATTGCTTGATAGAGTTTGCGATTCTTGGGCGTCGAGATGCCATGATGCTGCGCACGCTCAAGTAAGTATCCAGTAATAAAGTCTATCTCGCTTGGGCGGCGATGGAAAATATCTTGCTGCATAGAAGAGTGATTGGCAGCAGTTGCTGTTATTACCTGATTGACTGTTTGCGACAGTTGCTCACGTGATAGCGGTATTTGTTCAGCGGCTAACACTTGATAGATTTCATCCAGTAGCTCATTAATTGCAAGTTGGTGGTCTTGTTCGGCAAGTTGACCATTAGTGACTTGATGAATGGCCGTAAGGGGGTTGATCGCACAATTTATCGCGAGCTTAGTCCAAAGCGCGTGGTGAATATTGTCATTCCAATCTGTAAGTGGAAGTGCATGAGTAAAGACTTCTTCAAGAAAGGAACAGTGAGTACCAAGTGAATTAAAACCACCGAGCTGTGTTTGCCCTATGCCAGTATGCAAAACTTGTTGTTTACTTGGCTTATACGCCCCGTGGGTGGTTGTGGCCAGTACCAACGGGTTTTTAGGCATTTTCTGCGCTACGGCTTCAGCCGTTCCCATACCATTATGCATTAGCACTATGATGGCATCTGGGCTGATGCTTGGCATAAGCGGGGTCAGTGCAGAGTCAACTTGCCACGCTTTTACCGTAATAAGAATCAGGTCTGCTCGTTCAACGTCGGCTATGTTGTGGTTAGAAAAGGTTTGCGGCGATTGCTGATCAAGTTGAAGGGTGAGTCTTGGTTCGACAGAAGTCGACCAGAGATAAACATTGTGCCCTGCTGCTTGAAACTTGGTTGCCCATAAAGAGCCGATCGCCCCTGGGCCTAGGATAAGAATATTCACTGAACGCTCGCAAATAGAGAACTTTGCACCAAGGATAATGTCAGCGAAGGGGAAAGCAATAAAAATGGCACCCGAAGGTGCCATTTTTAGTCAATACATCAACAATTAGAAGTTGTATTGTACGCGGTAGATTACAAGATCTTGGTAATCTTTACGTGCAAGCTTGTTAACTGTGTAACGGTATAGGATACCTGTTGACCAGTTTTGCGTCACATTCCACATTGCATTTAGGCTGCCGTTTAGACCCCAGCTTTCTGAGCTTTCATTAGAGCCTGCAGTTGTGCTTTGAAGCGTAGAGTAAGCATCGTTGCGCGCAAATTCTAGCTCATTCCAAGTAGAGAAGGTGAAGTTTTGACCTGCAATATCTGTGTTGTAGTAACCAACGTAGCCAAACATACCGCCGTTGCTGCCTTTGATATCACCAGAGTTGATTTGGTGTACACCAATGAATGGAGTGAAGCCCCAACCATCGCCTTTAAGGCCTGTGTAACCTAGACCTAACACGCGGTTTTGCTCGTGGAAACCTTTGTCTGTATCTGTATTGTATACTTGAGCGTATAGAGAGATACCTGAGTCAGTTAGGTTGTAGTGGATTGTACCTTTCGTAGATGCACCACGGTCATCACCAGCACGATCTACACCTTCGTAATCGTAGAAGCCGTAGATTTGGCCCCAATCGAATACCGCACCACCTTCAATACCGATTACCGCTTGGTTGCGATCTTCGATTTCGCCGCCAAAGTTGTCTTTATCGTTACCGATACCGTGGTTCCATGCTTGGTAGTCAACATACATGCCACCGAAACCGAATAAGTATTCTGCTTGTGCTGGTACAGCTGATACCGCTGCAACAACACCTAGAGCTAAAAGTGATTTACGCATAATGGGAACTCTCTATGTTTGTTAATTTAAATATTCAGTAGATATTTACTTGGTTGCACAATCTTAGCTGTGCTTTATGGGAGGGAATAATATCGATAAAAATCTCAAAAGCCATGTGCAACCAATGTAAAAAAACATAAAACCGGTGATCAAGATCTCATTAACAGACTAAAATTTTAAATGTAACGGAACTTTCATTGCATTGCACAGAAAATGATATAGGTATCGATTACGCAAACGTTGGCCTAAATTTTTATGCTTATCATGTATTCAACATATTCGGTGAATGATCGGGTTGGTGTGTTGTAACGTAACTGTTAATAAAAAGATAGGGAGTTACATTTATGCCTGAGATTATGCTTTTTCCTTTGAGTTCTTTTGTGTTGCCGGAAGGAAAAATGCGTTTAAGGATTTTTGAGCCGCGATATAAAAGATTGGTTTCACAAGCTATGAAATCCGATGGAACATTCGGTGTGTGCTTGTTCGAAAAGAGTGAGGAGCCAACTGGTAGTGAGTTATCTAAAGTTGGAACGCTTGTTAAAGTGATCGATTTTGAGCAGCTCGATGATGGTTTGCTAGGGATTTCTGTTACTGGTTTAACCAAGTTTGAGATTAAGCACGTTAGAGTTGAATTTGATGGTTTGCGATATGCCAGAGTAAAGTGGCTTCCAAGCTGGGAATATTCTACTGTTGATAAAGATGTTGAGCCCATCTGCCATTATTTGAGCCGGGTTTATCAGCAATTCCCCGATATTGGCGACCTCTACGAACAGAAGTTTTTTGATGACGCCAGTTGGGTTAGCCAACGTTGGTTAGAAATACTACCACTCACTAATCAGCAATTTGACAGTTTGGTTGGGAAAAAAGATTGTACAGATGCTGTCAACTTTCTAACTAAAACCTTAGGCGATGAACTTCCACAGTGATCCAAAAGGTTTGCCAAACGTATTAGTGGGTTCAAGGGCTTTATTAAGGATATCGAAATGGCCAACATAGATACCCAAGCTTTTAACAAAAATGACTGGGCGTCCTGTATGGAGAAAGTGAAACAGCAAGATAAGCAAGCTTTTGCTTTGGTGTTTTCTCACTTCTCCCCACGTTTAAAACAGTTTGCCTTCAGGCACATGGGCAATGAACAGGTTGCTTTGGAGATTGTTCAAGAAGCGATGGCAACCGTGTGGCAAAAAGGTGCTTTGTTCGATGGGAGTAAAAGCTCGTTATCGACTTGGATTTACACTATCGCTCGTAATCTCTGTTTTGACACCTTACGCAAACAAAAGGGTAGAGAAGCTCATATTCACTCAGAAGATATTTGGCCTAACGACTATTGTCCGCCAGATATGGTCGAGCACTACTCCCCTGAAACAGAGCGGTTAAAACAGCAGATTATCAAGTATCTAGATATTTTGCCCGAAGCGCAGAAGAAGGTGGTCAAAGCCGTTTACCTTGAAGAGCTTCCCCATCAGCAAGTCGCAGATATGTTTGATATACCCCTAGGTACCGTTAAGTCGCGATTGCGATTAGCAGTAGAGAAATTACGCAATTCAATTGAGGCAGAGTAGTATGAGTTACCATCCACAAACATCAATGTTGCAGGCTTATGCTCAAGGCATTCTCGATGATGTGAGTGCTTTTACAATTGCCACTCATATTGAGAGTTGCCCAAAGTGTAGGCAGCAAGTTCAGCAATTTGAAATGCAGTGCGGGGAAGATCTGGCCAGTGAAAGCGTTGATTCCAACTTAGATTTGGAGTCAATGTTCGAGCAGATTGTATGCTTGGAGCAAAACAGTGAACCGTTGAGGCCTCCGCGCTTACCAACTTTTATCGAAGTTAATGATAAAACATTTCGACTCCCTTTATCGCTAACACGCTTTAGAGACAAAATAGGTGAATGGAAAAGCTACGGAGGTAAGGTCTATAGCGCTTCTATAGATATCTCCGAGCAAGCGAGAATTAATCTGATGTACATAGCAGAAGATGTCACCATTCCACAGCATACCCATAAAGGCTTAGAGTCAACATTAGTTTTGCATGGTGGGTTTAGTGACGAGGATGGTCATTATGAAGTGGGTGATTACTTACTTAAAGATGGTTCGGTGAAACATAGCCCGTTCACACGTGCCGGCGAAGATTGCCTGTGCTTGACCGTGCTCACTGAGCCGATGTTATTCACCCAAGGAGTAGCAAGAGTATTCAACCTATTTGGCAAAGGCATGTATCCTTAGTGCGGGCAACATGAAAAGAACAAAGGCTTGGTTATTTGAACCAAGCCTTTTTTGATCAATTACTTTCTGTACTTTGCTGCTGCAATTCCTGTTTATCTCGTTCTCTTGCCTTATCCAACATGTCTGAAAAATAGTGCCTTAGAGAATAGAGCATAATCAGGCTTGGAATCACCATCAATGCGGTCAAGATAAAGAAGGTGGACCAGTCATTGAGGTAATCGACCAGCTCACCTGAGAAAGAAGCCAGCGTGGTACGACCGAAGTTACCCAACGAAGCAAGCAGGGCGTATTGCGTTGCCGAGAAGGCTTGTCCTGTTACCACGGTCAAGAAGGAGACAAAGGCGACCGTCGAGAAGGCTGAGGTAAAGTTATCGACCACGAGTGTGGCTAAGAACAGTTGCTCATTTGGCCCCACTTTAGCGATCCATGCAAACATCAGGTTACTGGAGGCCATGGCAATTCCGCCGATCATCAGGCCGCGCACAATACCAAATTTCACATTGACCATACTGCCAACTAGGGTGAACAGAATTGTTAGTCCCCAACCAATCAGCTTAGAGTAGTAGCCGATCTGTTCATTGCTAAACCCAATTTCTTTGTAGAAGGTAATCGACATTCGGCCAAGGAAAGCCTCCCCAATCTTAAACAGGAAGACAAACAGGAGTAGTGTCAGTGCGACACGGAAGCCATTACGTTTGAAGAAATCTAAGAACGGTTCCACCACGGTTACAGTTAGCCATGCCACGGCACGATTGCCAACTACTTTGCTATGGCGCTGTTCCGCTTGGGCTTGCAATGAATCACGTTGCGTTTTTGGCTCACCGACGAGCAAGGTGAATACCATTAGAATGGCGACAATGGCGGCCATGCCGTAGTAAACGCCATTCCAACCAATGGAATCGGCATTTATAAAGGCAAGGTAACCAGGCACAGAGTAGCCCGTCCACCAACCAATCACTGCCATCGCGGAAGCCTGTGGCAATTTTGATGGCTCTGATTTAGGGAAAGTATCGATACGAAACGCATCGATTGCGATATCTTGAGTCGCAGACGAGATGGCAATACCCAGTGCTAACATTGAAGTGAGCATCAGGTTTTGCGATGGGTCAACACCCGCAATAAACAAGGTACAAACCAGCACCACGGATTGGCATAAGAATATCCAACTTCGGCGTTGCCCTAGTATTGCGTGCAGTAATGGCAGACGAACCCTGTCAACCAGTGGCGCCCATAGAAAGTTAATCGCGTAGACAGCGAAAACGCTACCAAAGTAGCCGATTGCTGCGCGAGTCAAGCCAGCATCTTTGAGCCAGCCAGACATGTTTGAACCAATCAATACCCAGGGAAATCCACTAGAACAGCCAAGCATGAACACCCACATCAGGCGTTTATCCATGTAGCTTTGAATTGTTTCTCGCCAAGACAGTGAAGGGGAGTCAGAAGACATACACTATTCCTTGTTTGAGTTTCCGGTATGCAAGAAGAAAGGCTCTAACCGTGGAGGTTAGAGCCTAAGAGGATTATTTTAGAAGAGTCGCTTTTGTAATTATGATTGGCTCAACAGGAACATCACGGTAACGTCCTACTGAGTGGGTCGGCTTTTTACCCATCTTTTTAATTACGTCAAAACCTTGAGTTACTTTACCAAACACGGTGTAACCCGGTGGACGTTGGTCATAATCAAGGAAGTTATTGTCGACGAAGTTAATAAAAAACTGACGAGTTGCAGAGTTCGGGTTGTTGGTACGCGCCATTGCAATCGTCGCCGTATTGTTCTTCAACCCATTCGACGCTTCATTTTTGATCGGCGAGTAAGTCGCTAGCGGCTTCATTTCTTTATCAAAACCACCGCCCTGAGCCATAAAGTTGGGAATCACGCGATGAAATTGAGAACCGACATAACTGCCATCGTCGACATACTTTAAAAAGTTCGCCACTGTGATAGGGGCTTTCTCTTGGTTTAGCTCAACAGTGAAAGAGCCTAGGTTGGTTTCGAATTCTACCTTGGGACCTGCAAATGCTAGACTGCTAACTAACGCAAGTGAGGCAATTGCTGTTTTCCACATTAGAATCGCTCCTGCATGTAATTTTGAAGTTCGCGGTCGTTAGAAACTTCTTGAAGTACAAGGTTGATGACATCATTAAGTACTTCTTCGATCTCTTCGTTTGAAGCGCTCAGTGCACCTGTACGTTTTGCTGTGCCCGTGTATGTCTTAACAAGCTTGCCCTGAGGTGTTTCCGCAGTAATCTCCAGAACGACTTTTCCATCCATCTGGTTTTCCATTACGGTGTGCTTAACCGAAACTAGCGCTTCTTGTACTTCTACTTCCACGGAGTTTTCGCTGTTAACAGTGCTACGGAAACCTTGTGATTTGAACTGATCCAATAGTGCGTTTTCGATTGAGATGCGAACATTTTGCTTAGAGTGAATCGGTTCAATGTTTGAACGTCCACTGTCTACTAAAGCAACATACTGAGCGGAACGCATGTCTTTACTGGTTAGAGTAAAACTTGCATCTTGAACAATATCGCTGTTGCTCAATACCGCTTTAGGCATGAAGTTGATTTGCTCTTGCTGCGGCGCCGAACACGCAGTGAGTAATGCCATTGACGCGGCTAGAACCAGTTTTCTCATTGTAATTTCCTTTCTTGTTAACTCTGCGAGCCTACTGAAACGTATAGACAGATAATAGTGGACTATTTAGTCGCTTGTAAAATAACAAATTTCTTATTGGAAGCGACAACTTTTACGTTCGACTTGCCAAACAGTCTAGATAGTTTTCCATCGTAGCCGAGGTGACGGTTACCGATAACTAATAATTGTCCACCGACACTAAGAATTTGCTTTGCATCACAGAACATCTGCCATGCAATGTGATCCGTAATTGCTTGTTGTTGATGAAAAGGGGGGTTACACATCACTAGATCGACATCTTGCGCCCGCATTCCATCGAGGCAGTTGTTGGCGATGCAGTCGATTTCTCTCTCTTTTCCTAGGTTTGAAATAAGGTTTTGTTGCGCGGATTCTACCGCCATAAAGCTCTCGTCGACACAGGTCAGTTTTATCTGAGGATTCAGTTGGCCCATTTTTACGGATAACACGCCATTACCACAGCCTAAATCGAGTACGTGTTTTAGTTGAGGATTTTGTGGTAAGTGTTCAAGCATAAAGCGAGCGCCAAGATCTAGACTCTCTCCAGAATAAACATTTGGCAGATTGTTTAGCTCAATCTGTTCGTTATCAACAGACCAACGAGTGTCAGGGGAGACCTTAATTGGTGTTTGACTGTTGGCATAGCTAAAGACAAGGCGATGTTTTTTCCAAGCTAGCGATGTCTTGGTTTCGCCAAGGTGTTTTTCGAACAATTTCAGTGTTGAAGAGTGAATCTCTTTGGCCTTGTTGACAGCAATCACAGGGACTGAGCTATCTAGCGTATTGTGCAGCTGACTGAGTAGCCAGACTAAGTGGCGATTACTCTTAGGTAACTGAAACAGCACCAAATCGACCTTACTTGGAATCTGACTCATCGTGGTCAAGTAATTGATCGTCGGGCAGCCATTTGCTTTAAGGTTAGCGTTTGCACCTTGATGAGAGATAAACGAGTCACTCATCAAAGTGACTTGATGGCGTTGACTAAACCAACAACTCAGAGCGCCAAAGTGATCGTTAATAATCAGAATGTTCTGATTACTTGGTAGCTCTAACTCTTCAACATGATTGATGAGATATTCGTCTCCAGCATCCCATGCTTGCAGGGTTTCATTATTTCTTTTTGGGTATCGGTACAAAGAAAGAGTACGCTCGTGCAAAGTAAGCTCAGTTTTCATATTTGGAATGCTAGCTAGTCGTTAATCGCTAAATTGTCGCAAAACCGGAGAGGAGAGGAAACTAAAACCTTTAGCTTTATGATAGAGGCGATTATTATCTAACCTTATAAAGTTGTTCATATCTGATGGTAAAAACCGATGATACAAGAAGTTATTGAAAACAAACTGACTGAAGCCTTTAGCCCTGACTACCTTAACGTCGTCAATGAGAGTTACATGCACAATGTACCGCCAGGCTCAGAAAGCCATTTTAAGGTGGTTATTGTCAGTGAAGTATTTGAAGGGGCGCGTTTGATTGCACGCCACCGCCAAGTAAATCAAGTGCTTGCTGAAGAGTTAGCCAACCAAATTCATGCTTTGTCTATGCACACCTATACGGCTGATGAATGGAAAGAGCAGAATCAGCTCGCGCCAGATAGCCCGATGTGTTTAGGCGGTTCAAAATAAGTCACAAAAAGGGGTAGCGTTTGCTACCCTTTTTATTGGTAGCGATAGTCTAGATGTTAACAAGGTAGAAACAAATAAATGCAATGGTTAGTTTTAAAACAGAATGTTTCACGATGTGAATGAATTAGAAAAATAGGAAATAGGGTGCGGATTTATGTTTGTGCGGTGGCTCAAAGTTATGACTATTCTATCGCCTTTTAAACCCTATTCACTCGAAATATCTCTGTTAATCATAGCATTCATCATGGCATCACCTTCTAAAAAGATGATAGACTACCGCACCTGATAAATCCCGCTTAATTCTTGTAGCGAGATTTTTAATAGGATGTTGCGATTTTGGTGTTTAAAACTTCACCAAAACCGGACACTAGTGTCGTGTCTAAAAGTTACGCAAACAAAGAATCTTTTTCCCGATAAAAGTAGTGCAAGTGCGTATGATTACAATAAAGAAGGGTTTGGACCTTCCTGTTGCAGGAACTCCTACCCAGGTGATTAATGATGGTAAGACCATCAAAAAAGTCGCCTTGCTTGGCGAAGAGTACGTCGGCATGCGTCCTACTATGCATGTCCGCGTAGGCGATGAAGTAAAGAAAGCTCAAGTTCTTTTTGAAGATAAGAAGAACCCAGGTGTGAAATTTACTTCACCAGCAGCTGGTAAAGTGATCGAGATTAACCGTGGTGCTAAACGTGTACTTCAATCTGTAGTGATTGAAGTGGCAGGTGAAGAGCAGGTGACATTCGATAAGTTTGAAGCTGATAAACTAGCAGGTCTTGACCGTGAAGCGGTGAAAACTCAACTAGTTGAATCAGGCCTTTGGACCGCTTTACGTACTCGTCCGTTCAGCAAGGTTCCAGCAATCGAATCTTCTACTAAGGCTATTTTCGTTACTGCTATGGATACCAATCCATTGGCGGCTCAGCCTGAGTTGATCATCAATGAGCAACAAGAAGCGTTCGTTGCAGGTTTAGATCTGCTTTCAACTCTGACTGATGGCAAGGTTTACGTATGTAAATCTGGCACAAGTCTTCCTCGTTCTTCTCAATCAAATGTTGAAGAGCATGTATTTGATGGCCCTCACCCAGCAGGTCTTGCTGGCACCCACATGCATTTCCTATACCCAGTGAATGCAGAAAATGTGGCGTGGAGTATCAACTACCAAGACGTTATCGCGTTCGGTAAGTTGTTCCTAACTGGTGAACTTTACACTGACCGTGTTATTTCTCTGGCTGGCCCAGTAGTGAATAACCCTCGTCTAGTGCGTACATCTCTAGGTGCATGCCTTGATGACGTAACGGACAGCGAGCTAATGCCTGGTGAAGTTCGTGTGATTTCTGGTTCAGTACTAACTGGTACTCATGCAATTGGTCCTCACGCATACCTAGGTCGTTACCACGTACAGGTTTCTGTATTACGTGAAGGCCGTGAAAAAGAACTGTTTGGCTGGGCGATGCCTGGTAAGAACAAGTTCTCTGTGACTCGCTCATTCCTTGGTCATATCTTTAAAGGTCAGTTGTTCAACATGACAACTACCACTAACGGTAGTGATCGTTCAATGGTTCCAATCGGCAACTACGAACGTGTTATGCCATTAGATATGGAACCGACTCTGCTACTTCGTGATCTATGTGCAGGCGATACTGACAGTGCAGCAGCACTCGGTGCGCTAGAGCTAGACGAAGAAGACGTAGCACTGTGTACCTTTGTGTGTCCTGGTAAGTACGAGTACGGTGAACTCCTTCGTGAATGCCTAGATACCATCGAGAAGGAAGGGTAATTTTCATGGCTCTTAAAAAGTTTATTGAAGACATCGAGCATCATTTTGAGCCAGGTGGTAAACATGAGAAGTGGTTTGCTTTATATGAAGCAGCAGCAACACTTTTCTACACGCCAGGCTTAGTAACGAAAAAAAGCTCGCACGTTCGTGATAGCGTTGACCTAAAACGTATCATGATCATGGTTTGGTTCGCGGTATTCCCAGCAATGTTCTGGGGTATGTACAACGCGGGTGGCCAAGCTATCGCAGCACTTAATCACATGTATGCTGGTGATCAGCTAGCAGCTGTAGTTGCTGGCAACTGGCACTACTGGCTAACGGAAATGCTTGGGGGCACTTTAGCCGCCGATGCAGGCGTTGGCAGTAAGATGATCCTAGGTGCAACTTACTTCCTACCTATCTACGCAACGGTCTTTATCGTTGGTGGTTTCTGGGAAGTACTGTTCTGTATGGTGCGTAAGCACGAAGTTAACGAAGGTTTCTTTGTTACTTCTATTCTATTTGCACTTATCGTTCCACCAACTCTACCTCTATGGCAAGCAGCGTTAGGTATTACCTTCGGTGTTGTTGTTGCTAAAGAGATCTTTGGTGGTACGGGTCGTAACTTCCTTAACCCAGCACTTGCTGGCCGTGCATTCCTATTCTTCGCTTACCCTGCGCAAATCTCTGGTGACGTAGTGTGGACTGCAGCTGATGGCTTCTCTGGTGCAACGGCGCTTAGCCAATGGGCACAAGGTGGCAACGGTGCACTAGTGAATACAGTGACAGGCGCTCCAATCACTTGGATGGACGCTTTCATCGGTAACATTCCTGGTTCTATTGGTGAAGTTTCTACACTGGCTCTAATGATCGGTGCAGCAATGATCGTATACATGCGAATTGCTTCATGGCGCATTATTGCGGGTGTAATGATCGGTATGATTGCAACAGCAACTCTGTTCAATGTGATCGGTTCTGACACTAACCCAATGTTCAACATGCCATGGCACTGGCACCTAGTTCTAGGTGGTTTTGCATTCGGTATGTTCTTTATGGCAACGGACCCAGTATCCGCTTCATTTACTAACAAAGGTAAATGGTGGTACGGCGCGCTAATCGGCGTGATGTGTGTACTAATCCGTGTAGTAAACCCAGCTTACCCAGAAGGTATGATGCTGGCGATTCTATTCGCGAACCTGTTTGCACCTCTGTTCGACCATGTAGTTATCGAGAAGAACATCAAGCGGAGACTAGCACGCTATGGCAAGTAATAACGACAGCATTAAAAAGACGCTGGGTGTTGTTATCGGGTTGAGCCTTGTTTGTTCAATCATCGTATCAACAGCAGCTGTAGGTCTACGTGACAAGCAAAAAGCTAACGCTGTACTAGATAAGCAAACTAAGATCGTTGAAGTTGCAGGTATCGACGCTACAGGCAAGAAAGTACCAGAGCTATTCGCTGAGTACATCGAGCCTCGTCTAGTTGATTTCGATACCGGTGCTTTCGTTGAAGGTGACGCTGCGTCATACGACCAACGTAAAGCTGCAAAAGATCCTGCTGAGTCTATCAAGCTAACCGCTGACCAAGACAAAGCGAAGATCCTACGTCGCGCAAACACGGGTGTTATTTACCTAGTGAAAGATGGCGACGCAGTATCTAAGATCATCCTACCTGTTCACGGTACAGGTCTATGGTCAATGATGTACGCTTTTGTTGCAGTAGAAACTGACGGTAACACTGTCTCTGCAATCACATACTACGAACAGGGTGAAACTCCTGGACTTGGTGGTGAAATTGAGAACCCTTCTTGGCGCGCTCAGTTTGAAGGCAAGAAACTGTTTGATGAGAACCACAAACCAGCAATCAAGATTGTTAAAGGTGGTGCTCCAGCAGGTTCTGAACACGGTGTTGATGGCCTATCAGGTGCGACACTAACAGGTAACGGTGTTCAAGGTACATTTGATTTCTGGTTAGGCGACATGGGCTTTGGTCCATTCCTAGCAAAAGTTCGTGACGGAGGTCTGAACTAATGTCTAGCGCACAAAACGTTAAGAAGAGCCTATTAGCGCCTGTATTGGATAACAACCCAATCGCGCTGCAGGTTCTTGGTGTTTGTTCTGCATTGGCAGTAACAACTAAACTAGAAACGGCTTTTGTAATGACACTAGCGGTTATCTTTGTAACTGCACTGTCTAACTTCTTCGTTTCAGTCATCCGTAACCACATTCCTAACAGTGTGCGTATCATCGTTCAAATGGCGATCATCGCATCTCTAGTAATCGTGGTAGACCAAGTGCTTAAAGCTTACCTATACGATATCTCTAAACAGCTATCGGTATTCGTAGGTCTAATCATCACGAACTGTATCGTTATGGGTCGTGCTGAAGCATTTGCAATGAAGTCTGAGCCTCTTCCATCACTTATTGATGGTATTGGTAACGGTCTTGGTTACGGTTTCGTTCTTATCACTGTTGGTTTCTTCCGTGAGCTATTTGGCTCAGGCAAATTATTTGGCATGGAAGTTCTACCTCTAGTGAGCAATGGTGGTTGGTACCAGCCAAACGGTCTGATGCTATTAGCACCATCTGCATTCTTCCTAATCGGTTTCCTTATCTGGGCAATCCGTATTCTGAAACCAGAGCAAGTAGAAGCGAAGGAGTAAGGACGTCATGGAACACTACATTAGCTTGCTAGTTAAATCGATTTTCATCGAAAACTTAGCACTATCGTTCTTCTTAGGTATGTGTACATTCCTTGCTGTATCTAAGAAAGTTAAGACCTCTTTCGGTCTTGGCGTTGCCGTTGTTTTCGTACTGACTGTTGCAGTACCTGTGAACAACCTACTTTACAACCTAGTTCTTAAAGAGAATGCGTTACTTGAAGGTGTGGATCTTAGCTTCCTAAACTTCATTACCTTTATCGGTGTAATCGCGGCTCTAGTACAGATTCTAGAAATGATCTTAGACCGTTTCTTCCCACCTCTGTACAACGCGCTAGGCATCTTCCTACCGCTGATCACAGTAAACTGTGCGATCTTCGGTGGTGTATCTTTCATGGTACAACGTGACTACAACTTCGCAGAGTCAGTAGTATACGGCTTCGGCTCAGGTGTGGGTTGGATGCTAGCTATCGTTGCTCTTGCAGGTATTCGTGAGAAGATGAAGTACTCTGATGTACCTCCAGGTCTACGTGGTCTTGGTATCACGTTCATCACAGTTGGTCTAATGGCGTTAGGCTTTATGTCTTTCTCTGGTGTTCAACTGTAAGTCGGGTAAACGGCAGCAATTAAAGGAATAGTCATGAATACTATTATTTTTGGTGTAGTGATGTTTACCCTGATTATCTTGGCGCTAGTTTTAGTGATTCTATTCGCTAAATCTAAACTAGTACCATCAGGTGACATTACAATCTCTGTGAATAACGACCCAAATCTGGCGATCGTTACACAACCAGGCAGTAAGCTTCTGGGTGCTCTAGCTGGTGCTGGTGTATTCGTATCTTCTGCTTGTGGTGGCGGTGGCTCATGTGGCCAGTGTCGCGTAAAAGTTAAATCAGGTGGTGGTGACATTCTACCAACCGAGCTTGACCACATTACTAAAGGTGAAGCGCGTGAAGGTGAGCGTCTAGCGTGTCAGGTTGCAATGAAAACTGACATGGACATCGAACTTCCTGAAGAGATCTTCGGCGTTAAGAAGTGGGAATGTTCAGTTATCTCTAACGATAACAAAGCAACATTCATCAAAGAGCTTAAGCTACAAATTCCAGATGGCGAATCAGTACCTTTCCGTGCTGGTGGTTACATCCAGATTGAAGCTCCTGCTCACCACGTTAAATACGCTGACTTCGATGTACCAGAAGAGTACCGCGAAGATTGGGACAAGTTTAACCTGTTCCGCTACGAGTCTAAGGTAAACGAAGAAACAATCCGCGCTTACTCTATGGCTAACTACCCAGAAGAAGAAGGTATTATTATGCTGAACGTGCGTATCGCTACGCCGCCGCCTAATAATCCTGAAGTACCGCCAGGTATCATGTCTTCGTTCATCTGGTCTCTTAAAGAAGGCGACAAGTGTACTATTTCTGGTCCATTTGGTGAGTTCTTCGCGAAAGACACAGACAACGAGATGGTCTTCGTTGGTGGTGGTGCTGGTATGGCTCCAATGCGTTCGCACATCTTCGATCAGCTTAAGCGTCTAAACTCTACTCGTAAGATGTCTTTCTGGTACGGTGCGCGTTCTAAGCGTGAGATGTTCTACGTAGAAGATTTCGACGGCCTACAAGCTGAAAACGAGAACTTCGTGTGGCACTGTGCACTGTCTGACCCTATGCCAGAAGATAACTGGGATGGTTACACAGGCTTCATCCACAACGTACTGTACGAAAACTACCTGAAGGATCATGAAGCGCCTGAAGATTGTGAGTACTACATGTGTGGTCCACCGATGATGAACGCAGCTGTTATCGGAATGCTGAAAGATCTCGGTGTTGAAGACGAAAATATCCTACTGGATGACTTCGGTGGTTAAATTTCGGTAAGTTGGGGCTGTAGTTTGATGAGTTAATCTTCCGAGCTACAACTCCAACTACTTGAAATTACGTCTCTAAGATGGCTGACTGCTTTAAGTCAGCCATTATTTTTTAAAGAGTGGTAATAGTCGATGCGTTCTATATAAAACGTATGTGCTATTCCCGTTTCGAATTTAAGGAGTCTAACAAGTGAAAAAATGGCTTGTTGCATTTGCTTCTCTACTCGTTTTAGCTGGCTGTGAAAAGCCCGCGGAGCAGGTTCATCTAAGTGGCCCAACAATGGGGACAACTTACAACATTAAATACATCTCAGCGGAGGGTATCCCTTCACCAGAGGTGCTTCAGCAA
This sequence comes from Vibrio sp. R10-SF1-ISO8, assembly GCF_059833805.1. NCBI lineage: Bacteria > Pseudomonadati > Pseudomonadota > Gammaproteobacteria > Vibrionales > Vibrionaceae > Vibrio > Vibrio sp. R10-SF1-ISO8. The sequence continues at coordinate 212,402 of NZ_JCBDHL010000021.1, forward strand.
GAAGTCGATCGACTGCTTGAAGAGGTCAATGACCAGATGTCGACCTACCGCAAAGATTCAGAGTTGAGTCGTTTTAACCAATTGCAAACTTCGGAGTCGTTCGAAGTGTCTCCACAAACAGTCACTGTGGTGAAAGAAGCAATCCGTTTAAACGGTCTTACTCAAGGTGCATTAGATGTGACGGTAGGTCCATTGGTTAACCTTTGGGGCTTTGGTCCAGAAGCTCGACCTGAAGTCGTCCCTACCGATGATGAGCTGGCAGCGCGCAAAGCGATGACGGGTATTGAACACCTTTCTGTTGAAGGTAATACACTTAAAAAAGATATTCCTAACCTTTATGTCGACCTATCGACAATTGCAAAGGGGTGGGGTGTGGATGTGGTTGCGGACTACATTCAATCTCAAGGTGTTGAGAATTTCATGGTTGAAGTCGGCGGTGAAATGCGCCTGAAAGGATTAAATCGTGAAGGCGTGAAATGGCGTATCGCAATTGAAAAACCATCAACTGACGAACGTGCTATTCAGGAGATTATTGAGCCAGGTGATATGGCGGTGGCGACATCGGGTGATTACCGTATTTATTTCGAGCGAGATGGCGTACGATACTCACATATCATCAACCCACAAACGGGTAAGCCTATTCGCCATAAAGTGGTCTCAGTGACTGTATTGGATAAGTCATCCATGACGGCAGATGGCTTGGCGACGGGCCTTATGGTTCTTGGTGAAGAGCTAGGTATGCAGGTGGCCAACGAAAACAACATTCCTGCGTTTATGATTGTTAAAACCCAAGATGGCTTCAAAGAGTTAGCTTCTGAAGCTTACAAGCCATTTATGAATCAATAATAAAACTACGAGCATGTCATTATGAGTACATTTCTAATTACCTTTGGTGTGTTTATGGCTGTGATTGCTGCTATGTCAATCGGCTATATCATCCAAAAGAAAGTCGTAAAAGGCAGCTGTGGCGGTCTTGGTGCAGTTGGTATCGACAAGGTATGTAATTGCCCTGAACCATGTGATGCACGTAAAAAGCGTGAAGCGCGTGAAGCGGCTAGAGCTGAAAAACTAGCAGCATGGGAAAAAGATCGTATCGCCTAATGTTAGCGCAATATTTCAAGTTAAACACCGACATAACGTCGGTGTTTTTGTTTCTACAAGAATGATCTTATGGTTAGCTGTAAACAGTACAATTCCTTCCCGCTGCTTTTGCTTCGTATAGTCTGTCATCTGCCAGCTTTATCTGGTCATTTAAACTTTCGCGGTTACTACAAACGCCAATACTGACAGAGACTTGTATGGTATTAGAGTTATGCTTAATTAAAGTTTTTTCTATCCGTAACCGTACGTTTTCAATCCGGGTAATAAAGTCATCAAAAGGGATGTGAGACTGAATACAAAACTCCTCGCCACCAAACCTTGCCACTACGTCATCAGGGAAATAGATCTTTAAGATATTGGCAATGACCTTTAGTGCAGCATCTCCCCCGTCATGGCCGTAGGTATCATTAACTGCTTTGAAGTGGTCAATATCGAGCATAGCAATACTACGAGCCGTACACGTGGAGCAAGCTTGTGCAAACAGAAAGCGTCGGTTCCATAACCCCGTAAGCGCGTCTTGGTTAGCAAGCTGATACAGCTCTTCAGTCGCTTCTTTCATGTTTAGCAGTTGATGTACCCGGCAATAAAACTCTTCTTGATTAAAAGGTTTAGTTAAAAAGTCATTGGCACCTGCTTTTAGAAACTGAGCTGTAAGGGTTTTAGAGTTGCTGCCCGATAAGCCTATGATGCCCAAACTATTGTTGTCATAAGATTGACGTATTTCTTGGATCATCTTGATGCCATCTTTTTCAGGCATATCATGATCAGTAATCACAAAGGTAATGGTAGGATCTTGCTTTAGCCTTTCTAGTGCAATTTGGCCATTTTCCGCTTGAGTCGTTTTAATGTACTGGTGCTCCAATAGCTGGATAACATGTGCACGAACGGTCGAAGAATCATCAACGATCAAAGCGTGATGCTTATCGTTGTTGAGTAGTCGTTTAGCGAGAGGAATTAGGTAAGCAACTGAAGCCATACTATTTTTCAGCAGGTAGTCGACAACGCCTTTTGCGAGAAAACGCTCTCTGGCATCTTCATTGAACGTAGCCGTAAGGACGATGGCTTTATGCTTGTGCTCCAGTACGAGGTCGATGACTTCTCCATCCTGAGCATCAGGTAAGCAATAGTCTAAAACGGCAAAGCGGAACTCTCGGTGTTGCTGCAGGATATGCTTGGCTTCAGCTAGGGTTTCGGCGCTATAAACCTGACAACCAATAGCGGTTAACTGCTGTGTCAGGTAGTTTTGGTACGCACGGCTATCTTCCACAACCAGTACTTTATTGTTCAAAGTCGTGCCTCTTATTTGTCGCTATAGTTTTAATAATAAACCCATCTATCGATCTTGCACGGGTAATTGATCGACAATTTTCCCTATGAGAACTCAAGAATATAAATTAAACTGTATTTATATACAGTTATTTGTGGGTTTATTTGTCGGTGACGATGAGCGAAAAAGTGAGAAAAATCATCCATGTCGATATGGACTGTTTTTATGCTGCGGTAGAAATGAGGGACAACCCCTCTTACCGTGGACGACCACTTGCCGTAGGTGGCCATGAAAAACAGCGTGGTGTTCTTAGTACCTGCAACTATGAGGCAAGGAAATATGGTATTCGTAGCGCCATGCCAACTGCTCGTGCATTGCAATTGTGCCCACAGTTACTTGTCGTTCCTGGTAGGATGAAAGTCTACAAAGAGATATCAAAACAGATCCGAGACATCTTTTCTCGCTACACTTCATTGATTGAACCTTTATCTCTGGATGAAGCTTACCTAGATGTCACAGACTGTACACAGTGCCAAGGCTCTGCCACTTTGATAGCCGAAGCAATACGTCGTGACATCTGGCATGAGCTTTCGCTAACCGCGTCGGCTGGAATTGCTCCAGTTAAGTTTTTAGCTAAAGTTGCTTCTGATATGAACAAACCCAATGGACAATTTGTGATTCCGCCTGAGAGGGTTCAAGAGGTGGTTGATAAACTCCCTCTAGAGAAAATACCAGGCGTTGGCAAAGTAAGTTTGGAAAAATTGCACCAAGCGGGTTTCTATACCGGCGAAGACATAAAAAAGAGTAACTATCGTGATTTGCTGCTTAAGTTTGGTCGCTTGGGCGCTTCACTATGGAATAAGAGCCACGGTATCGACAATCGTGAAGTCGTGGTAGAGCGAGAGCGCAAATCGGTTGGCGTTGAGCGAACCTTTAGCCAAAACATTTCTACCTATCAGGAGTGTTGGCAGGTCATTGAAGAAAAGCTATTCCCTGAACTCGAAAAACGTTTAGAAAAAGCGTCGCCTGAAAAAGCCATCATTAAGCAAGGAATCAAGCTGAAGTTCGCTGATTTCCAATTAACCACTATTGAACATATTCACCCGCAGCTTGAACTGGAATATTTTAAACAGTTATTGAGTGATATTTTGAAGCGTCAACAGGGCAGAGAGATCCGCCTGTTGGGGTTAAATGTAATGCTTAAACCGGAAGAACAGGCGAAACAACTTAGCTTCTTTTAGTCTTAACTGTCTCTAGCTTTCTATGTGCATGATTTGCGCTAGAACATCAGCGAATGGCGTCGATTCCAGTTTGGCAAATCCAGGCAAAGAGCGAGCTTTGATCTTAGTGAACAATGGCGTGGTGATACCGCAAAGAAACTTAGTTTGAAGGTGAGGTGAGAGTTTTCCTTTGGTTTTATCTTCGAGCGCCTTTAACCACGTTGATACCTGCTCAGGGTTGTACTCTTCTACGATAGGCTGAGGCAGAGTCGCGATGGCGCCACGACAAACACTACAATGACCGCATTCAGTAGGGGAGTTGTAGTCTGCGAAATAGTGCGCGAGCCCTGCACTTAAACATTGCTCAGATTGAAAGTAGCTAAGCAGATTGTGGATTCGTTCTACATCGCTACGTTCTTTATCTTTAAACAGTGACCACAAGCTTTGGCACAGCGTTTCTAGACTTTGCTCGGGTTTGTTTACTGTATAGACCTCGGTCATCAGCTTGCTTTCGAGCTCTATCCAACCTTTTTCGTTAAAGTAATCGAGGGCGGCAACTGCGCGGTGTCGTTCACCTTGAAAGTGATTCCATAAAGCATCAAAGTCGACCTGGCACCAGATCTTTGCTTGGCTTGAGCAATCAAACAGAGCGGATACAAATTGCTGACGAGCTGGATCAAACTGATTGATGATAAATTGCTTGTCTTTGATAAATTTGAATCGATAATCGGCAAAGTAACTGAACTTGGCTTGTATAACACCAGCCATCTCCATATAAACCAACAGCGTTTTTAATGGCAGTTGACGAATATTGGTTTCCGCAGACAATCTTGAAAGGACCACTTCCCACTGTGGACTGTTGCTTAATGCTTGTTCGAGTACAGAGTGAATATCGCCTAATTCAGGAGTATCGCCATAGACAAAGTTTTCTAACGTGCTGAGTCCGTTTTGATTGGCGAGTAAAATACACTGAGACTGCTTGCCATCTCGACCAGCTCGACCAATTTCTTGAGCATAGTTCTCGATGGATTTTGGCAGGTCAAAGTGGATCACACGGCGAATATCCGATTTATCAACGCCCATGCCAAATGCAATAGTGGCAACAATGCAATCAATCTCACCGCGCATAAATTGGTCTTGGATCGATTCACGGATATCGGGTTTCATCCCTGCGTGATACGCGTGAGCATTGACGCCGCCTTTGAGCAGCTGTTTAGCAACCGTTTCTGCGGTCTGTTGCAAAGTCACATAAACCACCGTTGGTGCGGTGGGTTCAGGGCCAATAAGGTTGAGCAACTGCTCTGCTTTGTCGTCTTCTTCACAAGGAACCACGCTAATATCTAAGTTTGCTCGGTAGAAGCCAGTCACAACCAGATCTTGCTCAGCGATCGAAAACTTATCGCGCATATCCTCAATAACCGACTGAGTCGCTGTTGCCGTTAACAGCAATGCTTGAGGAATTTGAAATTCTTTTAGGTACTGAGGTAGCTTTAGGTAGTCTGGACGAAAGTTATGTCCCCACTCTGAAATACAGTGTGCTTCATCGACAACCAACAGTGATATCGCCACTTGAGAGATAAACTGACGAAAACGTTCATTCTTCAGTCTCTCAACAGAGATCATGAGGATTTTAATCTCACCACGCCTAACTTGCTCCATCACTTGCAGCGTCTCTTCGCGGCTTTGGCTCGAATCGATCGAAGCCGCGGGTATTTGCTTGTTGTGTAAAAAAGCAAGTTGGTCTTTCATTAACGCGAGAAGAGGGGAGACGACCAAAGTCAGGTTTGGCAGCAGGGTAGCAGGTAATTGATAGCACAAAGACTTCCCTGAACCGGTAGGAAAAATCGCTGCGCACGAGCGTCCGTCTAAAATGGTCTCAATCGCTTGTTGCTGTCCACCCCTTAGGCTATCGAAGCCAAATGTGTGTTTAAGCGTATGTGCTATGGCTGTCTGGTGAGGTGAACTATCCATCAGGCGATTCCTACTATTCTCTTCTGCTTTGGTCACAGGTATTCTAAAGGCTATCAGAGCAATGGAACACGATTTTAGTATGAATAAATTAGAGCTGCGGCAAGTAATTCTCTCGCAACTGCAACGTAAATTGGAAGTTGCAGTGAGCTCTGCACAAAGAGCGATCGAGTCAGCCACTGATGAAGAGACGGTTCCAGAGCACAAATATGATACGTTAGCTCTTGAAGCTTCTTATTTGGCTCATGGTCAAGCGATGCGGGTGCAGGAGTGTGAGCAGGAAATTCAGGCTATGACTAACTTGCTGCTACCTCACGAGCCGAATACCGTTGGATTAGGCTGTTTGGTTTCATTGATTGATGTGGATGACTATCGTCACTGGTTCTTTCTCGCTCCATGTGCTGGTGGCATGAAAGTCCAATTTCAACAACATATGATAGTACTAGTTACGTTTGAATCTCCGCTTGGTCAGGCTTTAAAAGCGAAACAAGTGGAAGATGAGATCAGTTATAAGATTGGTGAAATTGAGCATTGCTATGAGATAGAAACCATCAGCTGACATACTTTTAGCCATGTTTGATAAGCTCGAAATCAATGAATTAAGTGGAATGACAATGAAGAAAGTAATACTAGCCTTACCGATACTGCTTTCAAGCCAAGTTTACGCTGCGCAGTGTAAAGTAGATTTAAAAAATGAAATTCACCTCAATGGTGAGCGGATTGAAATCGTGCAGACAGGTGGTGACAAAGCGGTAGTTGATGCTAACAATAACCTACTTATTCACGGTGAAAAGATAGAGCTAGACAATGAGCAGCAGCAAGCGATTGCTCAGTATCGTGAAAATCTCAATGATTACTTACCTCGAGCGAAAAAGATTGCCCAGGATGGATTAGCGCTAGCCAATGATATTGTTGATGACGTGGCGGTGAGCTTTGATGCACCAGAAGCGTTCGAAGGTGTTAAGCAATCCATGAAGCAGTTTTACGCTGATATTGAAGCGCGCTACTACAACAATGGTGATCTTGTTCTGCCAGCAGACAGTTTTGGCTCATTAAGTGAAACATGGGCTGAAGATTTTGAAAAAGCGAAAGCACTGTTTAACGAAGAGTTTATTTCTAGCGCATTCAATGCGATGTCTGAAAAGATGAAAGCTGAGGGTGGTTTAAACTTAACCGAAATGGCGAACTCTATGAGTGAGCTAAAAGAGCGTATCGCTGAACGCTTAAAGCAACATGCGGTTGAGGTTGAGCAGCAAGGCGAAGAGTTTTGTGACTCGCTAGATCAGATGGCGGAACAAGAACAACAACTGCATAAGAAGATACCTGAGCTTAAGGACTATCAGATTTTCACAATCTAAGGTAACGATTGCTCGAGGTATGCGATCACATAACAGGGTGCCTATGGCACTCTTGTTATAGACAACTTGGTGAATAATGTGTTTAATTCTGGCTCTTGCTTTTAGGGTATGACGTTTAGATGCAGATATCCCATCTATCTCTCAAACAGTTAACGATCATTGCTTCGCTGATGATGGCGAGTGTTTTTGTTTTTTGTTATCTCTCTTTCCGCTATATCTGGACCTATGATGAGGCGGTTGAGCGTTTTGAATTCCTCCAGGCTGAGGAAGTGAATCGAGTTAAAACAGTCATTGATCTACAAAAATCTGAACTCGCTCGCTCATTGATTAACTACGCGGCATGGGAAAGTATCACTGACTTTATTCATTCGCCTGATCCAGAGTTTACCGATCGCAGTATCAGCCCTCATACCTTTACCTCTCAACAATTGAGCGGTGTATTCATTTTTGATCCAAATGTTAGTTTAATCTGGGGTCGCCATTACGATGTAAAGGCCCTGCAGGATCGTTCTTACGATGAAATCCGTTATAAATTTGGCGCATTGTTAGCCGATAGTTTGAAATCCAGAACCGACAAGATCACTCCGTTTGTTAAGTTTCTTGTTTTTGATGATCAGCCCGCTCTCCTCGCAACGTCAAGGATCTGTGATAGTGATGGTGCGGACTGTGACCGTGGTTATATGATGTTTATAAAGCCGATTGGCGGTAGCTTTGTACGAATGCTAAAGCAAGCAACGGGCATCAATGTCGAAATTTACACCAAGCAACAAGCAGAAGCTGCGGAGGTTGCTAATCGAGAGAATATAACCATTCTCGAACGGTTGGATTATCAGAACAATTCAACCGTGTGTATTGTGATAAATCATAGTGTCACCATGCCTTCGTTTATCACATGGGGTGAGTTGTCAGCTGTGCTCGCTTTTGCTGTATTTATGTTTGGTTTTAATTTGTGTGTTGTGCATGTGATGATTAAACCAATCAAGCAGGCGAGATTTGCGCTGTGTAATCTCAATAAAGATAGCCAAACTATCACTGAAGAAGATCAGTTTATTTCCCATGAAATGCGTGATTTTGCTAGCCGAATCAATGAGGTTTTTGGTGAGTTAGAACGAAATCGCAGCGAACTGGAATGGCTTTCGACCCATGATGCTTTGACCAAAGTTGGCAATCGTCGCAGACTCCAAGCCTATTGGCAGCAACTCAAGTCGTGCTCTCAAAATCAGTATGTTAGTGTCGTCTTAATTGACATCGACCACTTTAAATCTTTCAACGATAACTATGGTCACCTTGAAGGGGATTTTATCTTAAGTGAAGTGGCGACCCATTTATTTAACGCCAAATCGAGTTGTGACAAGTTTATTGCTAGATACGGCGGAGAAGAATTTTGTATCCTCCTTTCCTCCGAGCAACCAATCAACAATAAGCAGGAAGCGGATGCGTTGCTCTCGGCGATAAATACCCTCGCCATTACCCATGAACATTCACCTACTGCGCAATATGTCACTGTGTCTGTGGGGGTTGCTGATTGTGCGAGTCAACCTCTCGATAATCAGCACGATATTTTCCTTGTGGCCGACAGTGCGCTCTATGAAGCTAAACACAGTGGAAGAAATAGAGCGAAGATTAAGCCTTACTTAGTAGAGTCAACGCGTAAACTGAACGTTACGAGTTAAATCGGCTATAACTTAACCTTATCTACCTAACGATTTGCTATTTTAATTGTGAATATTGGCGTTTTGTATTAATGTACTAGTCAACTAGTTCATTGGTGCGATTTAAGTGGTATGGCACAAGTAGACAATTCTCAATCTCGCGAACATTTTGGTTCTCGTCTCGGATTTATTCTTGCCGCAGCAGGCGCCGCGGTTGGTTTAGGCAATATATGGGGTTTCCCTACTCAAGCGGCAAGTAACGGTGGCGGCGCCTTCTTACTGGTTTATCTAGTGATGATCTTAGTGGTCGCTTTTCCTATGTTGGTTGTTGAAATGGCGATAGGTCGTCATGGTCAGGCTAACCCTGTTGACAGTATGCGTTCTTTAACGGCGAATCCAGTAGGAAAACGCGTCGGTGCCGCTGTAGGTTGGATTGGCTTAAGTGTGCCAAGTGCCGTGCTTGCTTTCTACAGCATCGTCGGCGGCTGGTTGATTTGTTTCTTACTTGGTGCCATTACAGATGTTTTAGGTATGGAAGCAGCGACCGCTTGGTTTAAAGGCTTTAGTGTTGAGCGCAACCTTTTCGGTACGATTACTTTTTACGTTCTCACTGTGCTCATTGTTCAAGGTGGTGTTAAGCAGGGGATCGAAAAGTGGTCAACTCGACTGATGCCCGCGCTATTTGTTTTGTTTGCTCTGCTATTCATCTACATCATGACGCAAAACGGTGCGATGGAAGGCTTGAAGCACTACTTGATTCCAGATTTTGAAAAAGTGATGGATCGTAAACTGATCTTAGCGGCGATGGGGCAGGGCTTCTTCTCGCTAACTATCGGTGGTTGTTCGATGCTGATCTATGGTTCATATCTAAGCAAAAAAGAGAACCTGCCTAAGATGGCAATGAATGTCACCTTGGTCGATACCGCAGTCGCCTTTATTGCTGGCCTTGTGGTTATGCCTGCCATGTTTGTCGCGATGCAAAAAGGGGTACAGATATACGCTGAGGATGGCTCACTGCTTAGTTCCGATACCCTAGTGTTTACCGTATTACCACTTATGTTCGATAGCTTAGGCTTGCTTGGCCAATTGTTTGCGATTGTATTTTTCTTACTACTGACCATCGCAGCACTAACATCATCTATCTCTATGCTGGAGTGTCCGGTTGCTTTAGTGAGTGAGCGCTTTAACACCAAGAGAACACCAACAAGCTGGGTATTGGGTGGTTTGATTGCACTGTTCAGTATCGTAATTGTCTACAACTTTGCGGCTATGTTTGGCTTGGTAGCGATGGTCGCAACCCAATATCTTCAGCCTGCAGCGGCGCTCTTGTTCTGCCTATTTGGCGGTTGGGTATGGAATCGTCACTCTAAGATTAAAGAGCTAGAGCAAGGCTGTCCTGAATTCACTCAAGGCTGGTTTGGCAAACTGTGGCCTGCCTATGTGAAGTTCGTTTGTCCTATCTTAGTCGCCACAGTGATTTGGGCCTCTTTTGGCTAAATGAATCGAAATTAAGGTCAACATACCCTAGATAGCCCGCAAAAATGCGGGCTATTTTTTTACTCATTACACAGATTAAGACGGTGAGTTAATCTGGCCTGTGGTTAAGGGCTCCAAATCAGCATCGATCACTTCTTCGATAAACTCTTCAACTACCTGCTCAACTTCTTGATCGTCTTGTTCAAAGTAAGCTAAATGGAAGATGGCGTCACCTTCGTTAACCAAAGGTAAAGTTTGCTGACCGATAACAATCCCGCCTTTGCGTGCGGTGAGTTCTATCTCACTGTGGCCTAACGGCGCACTGATGTAAGCCAGCACCTGACCTTTTTCTACTTTTTCGCCTAACGTCACCACAGTTCGCAAAATGCCGTCATTTTCTGCGCGCAACCAGCTGGTGGACTTAGCGATCATCGGTGTTGGCAACTTTTTGCGACTTGAACGCAGCATACCAATTGCCTGCATGACACGCTGAACCCCGATAAAGCCAGCACTGATACAAATAGGCTCAAACCTTAGCGCTTCTCCCGCTTCATAGGTTAAAACCGGAATGCCCAGGCGTTCAGCCTCGCTACGCAGAGAGCCGTCTCGTAGTGGAGCATCAACGATCACTGGCGTAGCGAACGCCTGAGCAATACGAAGTGTTTCTGGATTACTTAAATCTGCCCGAATCTGTGGCAGGTTGGTGCGGTGAATGGCACCTGTGTGTAAGTCCAAAATGTAGTCACAGCGCTTAGCGACCTGAGAGAAAAAGGTGTTCGCCATGCGTGAAGCAAGCGAACCCTTTTCGCTACCCGGGAAGCAGCGGTTTAAATCTCGTCTGTCTGGCAGATAACGAGACTTATGAATAAAGCCGAACACGTTAACAATGGGTACAGCAATGATGGTGCCTTTGAGCTTGTTAGCATCAAGGGTGTTGATTAACTGTCTAACAATCTCAACGCCGTTAAGCTCATCACCATGAATTGCTGCGTTGACCATAAGAACGGGCCCAGCTTGTTTACCGTTTATGATCTCGACCGGGATCGATAAGGGTGAATGGGTGTAAAGCTTTGCCGCTTCTAACTCAATCACCTTACGCTCTCCCGGCGAGATAGACTCGCCGAGAAATTCGAATGCGCTATTCTTTTTAGCCTTTGCCACGAGTTTTAGTCCTTTTGCTTGCCGCATTTTTCTCAATAAATTCGACAATCATTCCAGCAATGTCTTTACCAGTTGCGGCCTCAATACCTTCAAGACCTGGAGATGAGTTTACTTCCATGACTAATGGACCGCGTTCTGATCTTAGTAGATCAACCCCAGCCACATTTAGACCCATTATTTTCGCAGCCGCGACCGCAGTGCGTCGCTCTTCTGGAGTAATCTTAATTAACGATGCGCTGCCACCACGGTGGAGGTTAGAGCGAAACTCGCCCTCTGCACCTTGACGTTTCATCGCAGCGATCACTTTGTCACCAATCACAAAGCAACGAATGTCAGCACCGCCCGCTTCTTTAATGTATTCCTGAACCATGATATTGGCTTTCAGGCCCATAAAGGCTTCAACAACACTTTCTGCCGCCTTACGAGTCTCAGCCAGTACAACGCCGATGCCTTGAGTCCCTTCTAGTAGCTTAATTACAACAGGCGCACCGCCAACCATCTCAAGCAGGTCTTTCACGTCATCAGGTTTACTCGCAAAGCCAGTGATTGGCATGCCGATACCCTTGCGAGATAGCAACTGCATAGAGCGAAGCTTGTCGCGTGAGCGAGTGATGGCTACCGACTCGTTGACTGGGTAAACGCCCATCATTTCAAATTGACGCAGTACCGCTGTGCCATAGAAAGTGACAGAAGCGCCAATGCGAGGAATGATGGCATCGAAACCAGATAGCTCTTCACCCTTAAAATGAATTTCAGGTTTGTCTGAATTGATGTTCATGTAGCAACGAAGTGCATCGATGACTTTTACCTCATGGCCACGGTTTTTTGCCGCTTCAATCAAACGCTTGGTTGAGTACAAGCTAGCGTTACGAGATAAAATACCAATTTTCATTATTTGCTTTCCTCGAAAGGGACTAAAAACGATTCAACAGGGTCAACAACGATGCGGTTGTGCATGGCTGTACGGCCTAACAACATACGAAAAGCCATGTTTTCGCGATTAGTTAAGGTGATTTCAATTGGCCAAGTTTCGCCACCAATGCTCAAACTAGAGCTGATCACATAACGCGATTCTTCATGGCCACCTGAGTCGCGAACAATACGCTCATCAATGACTTCAGACTCACACATAATTTCTACGTCCGTATTATGCTGAATTGGGTGGATCCAGAAGCGAACCCATTGAGCTTCGTCCTTCTTAAAGCTCTCTACTTTGAATGCGTGTAAACACGAGGTCTTGGCTCCGGTATCGATTTTTGCATTAATTTTGTCAATACCAAGGCTCGGTAAGCTGAGGGTCTCTCGCCAACCAACAAGTAGTTTTTCTTTCATTGCAGTAATAATAATTTAGAGAGTATTTAAGATGCTCGATTGAAGTGAGCATCCCCAACTTAACACGGTCGTTTTATGCCGAGTGTAGTGCCTGAAGAGGGCAGAGAATTTACCCTTAGGTGCTTCAAGGAGGGCGACTGTAGCAACCATGATTCGCGCTGACTAACGAAAAGAAATCACCGTGACGACAAAAAATATTTATGGTTAAAAATAAAAAAGCCAGCTAATGCAAGCTGGCTTTTAGGATTAGATTTAGTAATGGAAATTACGCTTTTTCAGGAATCGCTTCCAATAGGGCAACCATTTGATCCCAGAATAGGGCAACAGTATCAATTTTCACTTTCTCATCTGGTGAGTGTGGGAACTTGATGGTTGGGCCAAATGATACCATGTCCATGTTCGGGTAAGGTTCTTTGAACAGACCACACTCAAGACCAGCGTGAATAACCATGATGTTTGGCTTATGGCCATAGATGCCTTCGTACATGTCACGGAAGATAGCCATGATCTCTGAGTCTGCGTCTGGTTTCCAACCTGGGTAAGCACCAGAGAACTCAATTTGAGCGCCTGCAAGTTCAGCAACAGAAGTCAGCATACCTTCTACTTGTTGACGGCCAGAGTCAATCAAAGAACGAACTAAGCACAACACTTGGATTTGGTTTGCTTCAGTGGTCACTACACCGACGTTTAAAGACGTTTCAACTACGCCTTCAATTTCATCGCTCATGCGAATCACGCCGTTAGGGCATGCATTTAATGCGGCGATGAAACGCTGCTGGTCGGCAACCGCTAGTACTTGTGTCTCTGCGTCGATCGCTTGGTTGAATGAAACGATGTCTGTTTCCACTTTACCTAGCTCTGTACGAAGTAGGTTAGTGTAGAACTCGAACAACTCAGCAAGCTTCGCTTCATTTTCCGCTGGTACTGCTACCGTTACGAACGCTTCACGAGGAATAGCGTTGCGCAGGCTACCACCACGGAACTCGACAAGACGAAGGTCAAGTTCTTGCGCGTGACCTGCTAGGAAGCGAGCAAGTAGTTTATTGGCATTGCCACGACCAGTATGAATGTCACAGCCTGAGTGACCACCTTTTAAACCTTTTAGAATCAGCTGGCGAGTTGTAAAGCCTGCTGGAAGCGCTTCGCGTTTGATATCGAAAGACATTTCACCATCAATACCGCCAGCACAGCCCATGTAGACTTCGCCTTCTTGCTCTGAATCGGTGTTAAGAAGAATATCACCTTCTAACCAACCCGCTTCAAGACCGAATGCGCCTGTCATACCTGCTTCTTCGTCTACCGTTAGCAGCACTTCAATTGGACCGTGCTTGATTTCTGTTGAAGCCAGTACCGCAAGACAAGATGCCATACCCATACCATTGTCAGCGCCTAGTGTGGTTCCTTTCGCTGTTACCCATTCACCGTCAATGTACGGTTGAATCGGATCTTTTGTGAAGTCATGATCTGTGTCTTCATTCTTCTGTGGCACCATATCGATGTGTGCTTGCAGAACGACGCCTTTCTTATTTTCCATACCCGGCGTAGCTGGCTTTTTGATGAAAACGTTGCCTGTAGGATCACGGCGAACATCTAAGCCTTGCTCTTTAGCCCAATCAACGATGTATTGTGCTAGGGCTTCTTCGTGTTTTGAAGGGTGAGGGATAGAACAGATCTTATCGAAAAATTGCCAAAGTGGAGCAGGTGATAAGCTGCTGATTTCAGAATGGAATTCAGACACGGATGACTCCTTAAAAAGAATAATGCCAGATTATGTGTTTGATTTTTGCTATTCATCTGGAACAAAAACCTAAATCTGACCTATTGGGTAGAGGAGCACAGAATAGCACTCCCTGACTAAAGGGTGTAGTAAAAGCGGCAAGCAAATGTTTCGATGTAATCACAAATTGTAGATTCTAATTGACACGGGATGTGTTAATGATGAGGTGACGTTTGTACTAAACCCAAACAATAAATTGATACATTTGTAATTAAATTACAAAATCCATTTGATCTAAGTCATTTTTTGAACTTTTTGTGACTTTTGTCACTTTTATGCTTGTAATTAAATTTCTTTGGGGTATATTTATAACCAACTTCGAAAGCGAAGAGAAAATGCTCAAAGGATGAGTCCGATTTGTCGCCTCCAAGGAACCGAGAAATCAATATTTGTAATCTGTTTTAATTGATTTAGAAGGTGATAGTTATGAAAGGTTTACCAAGTGCAGCATTCTGGCTAAACAACTCTGTTTACACAGGCAGCTTTACTTACCCAACAAGCTTCGGTTACTAAACCCTAGCTTGTGACTCTCGAACAGTTTGTTCACCCCTATTATTGGAATTTTTTTACAGCTTTTATCGCTGACATGATTCAACCGCCACTCAAATTGAGTGGCGTTTTTTTATCTAAGCAAAAGTGCGCTCACAATTTGCCCACAAACTCTGTGGTTTCCTGTCGCTAACTCCTATCTCTCTATTTTATTCGCATAAACTCATATTGCCTTACGCATAAATATCCCAAATGCCATTGAAAGTTTATGACATGGTATAAAAAAACACCTTTTTGAAATTCAAATCATCAATGATTTTACTATATGAAATATAAAGTATTTTTCTTTATGTCATCATCTGGCCCTTGTTTGAAAGCGGCAATGAACAGCAGAAATATTGATTAGAGTCTTAATTCTATCTGGAATTTACTATTTGATGACTTTATAATTCCAGCCAATCGATTACGCAACCGTTTACTTTTTACCCTTTTAGGATTCGATTATGTTCGAAAAACTGTTCAAACTCAGTGAAAACGGCACAAACGTCAAAACTGAGATCATTGCAGGTGTGACCACCTTCTTGACGATGGCTTACATCATCTTTGTCAACCCTGCAATGCTTGCAGACGCTGGTATGGATAAAGGCGCTGTATTTGTTGCAACCTGTCTTGCTGCGGCGATTGGCTGTTTCATCATGGGCTTCGTTGCTAACTACCCAATTGCACTAGCACCTGGCATGGGACTGAACGCCTTCTTTACCTATGGCGTTGTTCTTGGTATGGGTCATTCATGGCAAGTCGCTTTAGGTGCCGTTTTTGTTTCCGGTATCATCTTCATGGCTTTGAGTATTTTCAAGGTTCGTGAGTGGATCATTAACTCGATTCCTATGTCATTACGTACGGGTATCTCGGCTGGTATCGGTTTGTTCCTTGCGTTTATTGGCCTACAAAACTCAGGCATTGTGGTTGATAATCCAGCAACGTTAGTTGGTCTTGGTCATATCACTGGCCTGCAACCTGCCTTAGCGGCATTAGGCTTCTTCCTAACGATTGGCTTGGTTTACCGTGGTGTTCGTGGCGCGGTAATGATTGCGATTCTAGCGATCACCGCATTGGGTTTGATCGTTGGTGACGTTCAATGGGGCGGTATTATGTCAGCGCCACCAAGTGTTGCTCCGACCTTTATGCAAATGAACATTGCTGACGTTTTCGAAGTTGGCATGATCTCGGTTGTGTTCGCTTTCCTATTTGTCGATCTGTTTGATACTGCAGGTACTTTGGTGGGTGTTGCGACAAAAGCGAACCTGATTAAAGAAGATGGCAAACTGCCTCGTCTAAGCAAAGCGCTACTTGCTGACTCGACTGCGACATCTGTTGGCGCAATGATTGGTACGTCAAGCACCACTTCTTATGTTGAGTCCACGGCTGGTGTTGCCGCTGGTGGGCGTACAGGCCTGACTGCTGTTGTCGTTGGTGTACTATTCCTTCTGGCTCTGTTTTTCTCGCCACTTGCTGGAATGATTCCAGCGTACGCAACGGCAGGTGCGCTTTTCTATGTTGCTATTCTGATGATGTCTGGGCTGGTTAGTGTTGATTGGCGCGACTTAACAGAAGCGGCACCTGTTGTCGTGACCTGTTTACTTATGCCGCTGACTTACTCAATTGCAGAAGGTATTGCGCTTGGCTTTATCTCTTACGCTGCAATCAAACTACTGAGTGGCCGTGGTCGCGAAGTATCAATCAGTGTATGGGTACTATCAGCAGTATTCATCATTAAGTATTTAGTGGCTTAGTTTTCGCTTTAGCGATTTCGTTCGCTAAATGTCGGCAGTACACTATTTTTCGCCATAATGGAGTCTCTGTTATGGCGATTATTTTTGCCGTAGGGACAAATTCCCCATTGGTATTGTATAGCGCCTGCGTTAAAATAAACGTTTGCGTAGCTTTTCCCCAGACTTGCCTGTTGCAATCGTCCAAACTTCATTGACGTGTTGAGGGGATGCAGATTTTAAAACTATTAGGTTATTACAATGAGTAAAAAATTCATTATCACTTGGGACCAAATGCACACACTTTGTCGTGAGTTGGCGGAAAAACAAATGCCAGCAGAGCAATGGAAAGGAATTTGGGCAGTAAGCCGTGGTGGTCTAGTGCCGGGTGCAATCTTGGCTCGTGAGCTAGGTATTCGTCACGTAGATACTATCTGTATCTCAAGCTACGACCATGACCACCAACGTGATATGACTGTTGTAAAAGCACCAGAGGGTGACGGTGAAGGTTTCCTAATCGTTGAAGACCTAGTAGATAGCGGTGATACGGCGCGTAAACTGCGTGAAATGTACCCGAAAGCAAAATTGATCGCAGTATGTGCTAAGCCAGCCGGTGTTGAGCTACTTGACGACTACGTGGTTGATATTGCTCAAGACACATGGATCGAGCAGCCATGGGATATGTCAATTCAGTACATTGAGCCAATCAATCGCAAGCAAAAGTAACTGATTGAGCAACATAGCGACACTTTCTTGATAAATGACCCTTTCTTGGGTCATTTTTTTTATTACTATTTAATAAACGTAATTATTTAGGTCATCGCCCATGTCTGAGGAAGTCAGTAAGAACCTCTCGGAGTCTCTGTTTGCTAACCATAAACAAGCCAAAGAGACTTCGGCGCTCACGCAATATATGCCAACCAGTGAAACCTTCTTAGATCAAAAACGAGAAGAGGATGGCTTCAAGTGGTATCGCAATTTGCGTCGTATGCAATGGGCTTGGCAGGGCCTTGATCCGATCGAAATTGAAGCTGTGTTAGCCAAAATTGCCGCTTCCAAGCATTCGCGTACCCATGATGAGTGGCTCGATACCGTCATGGGCTACCACAGCGGTAATTGGACTTATGAGTGGATAAAACTGGGCATGCTACACCAGAAGCGCTCTGCTCAGCTAAAAGGCGAAGATGCCGCTGATGAAATGTTTAATGCTTCTTTATGCTTTAGCATTGCGGGTTACCCACACTTAAAGAATGATAACTTGGCGATTCAGGCTCAAGTGTTGGCGAGCAGTGCTTACACCGAAGCGACAAATAAAACCAAGTACATCGTTAAACGCATTGAAATCCCATATCAGCGTAAAACCATCGTCGCTCAGTTGCACTTAACCAGTACAGATAAGCCTCAGCCTGTCGTTATGGTCAGTGCCGGCTTAGATAGCCTGCAAACGGATCTTTGGAACCTGTTTAAAAACTATCTTTCTGAAAAGAATATCGCGATGTTGACGGTTGATATGCCGTCGATAGGCCATAACACTCATTGGAATATGACTGAAGATACCTCATGTCTTCATCAAGTGGTATTAAACGAGTTGTACAATATTCCATGGGTTGATCACCATCGTGTAGGTTTGATTGGCTTTCGCTTTGGTGGTAATGCCATGGTGCGCCTATCGTTTATCGAGCAAGACAAAATTAAAGCGTGTGTCTCGCTTGGCGCGCCTATTCATGACGTACTCTCTTCACCAGAAAAACTCAAAAAAATGCCCAAGATGTATTTGGACATGTTGGCATCACGCATTGGTAAGAATGCGGTCGATATTCATAGCTTAGCCGGTCAGCTAATGGCTTGGTCACTTAAGGTGCAAGGTATTCTCGGCAGCCGTAAGACACGGGTACCTATTTTAGCGATGAGCCTAGAGCACGACCCTGTTTCGCCACACAGCGATAACCAAATGGTGGCGCTGTTTAGTGACTACGGTAAAGCAAAGAAAATTAGTGCCAAGACAATTACACAAGGATATGAGCAATCCCTCGATTTAGCGATCAAGTGGTTGGAGGAGGAGCTAATTAGATGACATTTCGACTAATTTAGACAACACTTAAGTATACGAGCTACCCAGACTTTCTAGTCCTGAGTCGCTCTGTATAAAAATAAGGAAATGAATATGGAGATTCATTATGTCTGAACAGACGAAAAGTCCGACCCATTACCGCTTATTGTCGACACTGAGAGCTATTGGTCCTTACTTACGAGAGTCACAGAGTAAGGAAGATGCGTATTTATTTGACTGCTTATCTGTATGCGTCAATGACAAGAAATCACCAGAGCAGCGTGAATTTTGGGGCTGGTGGTTAGAGCTGGAGCGCAATGGTGAAGCGTTTGAAGCGCGTTATCGCTCTGGCCTTTATGATACAACCGGTGACTGGCAAGAGAAGTCGCTGCCTAAGAAAGCCATTGAAGATGTGACTCGAACTCAAGAGGTGTTTCATCAGAAACTGGTTGATACACTAAACAGCGAGTTTGGAATCGCCGTCAATATGCACGAAGAATCTGTCGAATTCGTCTAAATTTCTTTGCTTATCATTCTTCTTGACCAAAAAGGCGCTTTTTAGCGCCTTTTCTGCTTGTGAATTTATCAGTAGATTGCTAAAACATCAGGTCTAATCAATCTTTCTCGCCAATGAATGCGATTCTTGATTGTGACGGTTTTTATTTTTTTCATAGTAGAAAGGCAATGACTAAACAAAGCGGAAAAGCCTCTCAGTCTCAGACTGTGGTGGTGAAACTAGGTACTAGTGTTTTAACTGGTGGCACATTGGAGTTGGATCGCGCTCATATGGTTGAGTTGGTTCGTCAATGTGCTGAACTGAAAAAACAAGGCCACTCAGTGGTTATGGTTTCGTCTGGTGCAATTGCAGCCGGACGTGAGCACCTAGGATACCCCGCACTGCCCAACTCTATGGCAAGCAAACAGTTGTTGGCGGCGGTTGGTCAGAGCCAGTTGATTCAAACTTGGGAATCACTGTTTGCTATTTATGGCCTAAAAATCGGCCAAATGTTGCTAACTCGTGCCGATCTTGAAGATCGTGAGCGCTTTTTGAATGCGCGCGATACGATCAATGCACTGGTAGAAAATGACATTATTCCAGTGGTTAATGAAAATGATGCGGTCGCCACCAGTGAAATCAAAGTAGGTGACAACGACAACCTTTCAGCATTGGTTGGTATCTTATGCGGCGCAGACAAGCTTTTGCTGTTAACTGACCAGAAAGGGTTATTCACCGCAGATCCACGCAAAGACCCAAATGCAGAGTTGATCAAGGAAGTCAAAACCATCGACGATACCTTACGCAAAATTGCTGGTGGCAGTGGTACTACGCTAGGTACAGGCGGTATGGCGACGAAACTGCAGGCGGCAGACATTGCGCGTCGTGCTGGGATTGAAGTGATTATCGCTGCCGGTAGTGCACCAAATGTGGTGTTTGACTCACTGGGTGACAATCCACAAGGCACACGCTTCTTACCTTGTGCTGAAGCATTAGAAAACCGTAAACGCTGGATTCTTGCAGGCCCTGCGGCTTCAGGCGACATCGTGATTGACGATGGTGCGGTTAATGCTGTGGTGGGCAAAGGAAGTAGCTTACTTGCTAAAGGCCTAACTAAAGTCAGTGGACAGTTTGCTCGCGGTGATGTTGTACGCGTGACCGATAACAAAGGCACCTTGATCGCTCGCGGTATTGCAAGCTACTCAAGCCAAGATATGGCGAAGATAGTGGGTAAGCATAGTAAAGATATTATTGGAATTTTAGGCTACGACTACGGCAATGAAGTGCTTCACCGTGATGATATGGTCGTAATCCAAGAGTAAGGAAAGAGAAAGTGGAACTGATTTCAATGGGTAAAGCGGCTAAAGAAGCGGCTTTCCAACTAGCTACAGCGTCAACAGCGCAAAAGAACCAAGCTCTGGCAATTATTGCCGATGAACTAGAAGCGAATGCCGAGACTATCTTAGCCGCTAACGCAAAAGATATTGAGAAAGGCCGCGACGCAGGGCTGACGGAAGCGCTACTTGATCGCTTATTGTTAAATACAGAGCGTTTAACAGGCATCGCGAATGATGTGCGCAATGTAATCAGCTTAAATGACCCTGTAGGCAGTGAACTAGACAGTAAAGTGCTTGAAAATGGCATGTCCTTGTCTCGCCGCCGCGTGCCACTTGGCGTGGTAGGTGTTATCTACGAAGCGCGCCCAAATGTCACAATTGATATCGCGGCTCTGTGTTTGAAAACCGGTAATGCCAGTATTCTTCGTGGCGGCAAAGAGACGTTCTTCTCCAACATGGAGTTGGTTAAGGTTATTCAATCGGCATTGGCGAAAGCGGAATTGCCAGCGGCTTCGGTTCAGTACATCGAAAAACCAGACCGTGAATTGGTGTCTCAGCTACTAAAACTGGATGACTATGTGGATATGATTATTCCGCGTGGCGGAGCTGGCCTGCACAAGATGTGTAAGGAAAACAGCACGATTCCAGTGATTATTGGTGGTTTTGGTATTAGTCATATCTTCGTTGATGAAAGTGCTGATCTGGCTAAATCTTTAGAAGTGGTCGAGAACGCGAAAGTACAGCGTCCTTCAGCATGTAATGCACTCGATACCTTACTTGTTCACGAGCAAGTTGCGGCAGAGTTTTTACCTATGTTAGCGGCACGCTTAAATGACAAGGTGGCATTGGTCGCAGAGCCGAAAGCTAAGGCCCTACTTGGTGATGCGAAAGAGTTGCGTGATGTGGCTGAAGGTGATTTCGATACAGAATGGTTAAGTTTCACTTTGGGCGTGAAGGTTGTTTCTGGCGTTGAGGAAGCGATTGACCATATGCGTTTACACAATGCTAGCCACTCTGATGCGATCATGACTAACAGCTTAGAAAACTCAGAGCTGTTTATTAACTCGGTTGGCTCTGCTGCCGTTTATGTCAATGCATCAACGCGTTTTACTGATGGTGCTCAGTTCGGTTTAGGTGCCGAAGTGGCGGTCTCTACTCAGAAGCTTCATGCTCGTGGTCCTATGGGTTTAGAAGAGTTAACCAGCTACAAGTGGGTAGGTAAAGCGAACTACTTGCCGCGCAGTTAACAAATCTTGCTACACATTGGTTGAAAAAGGGGCTATCTAGCCCCTTTTGCTTTTGCTAGCTTTGTTTAATCCGGTAAACTGTCTATCACTTATATGGAGGTGATATGCATTGTCCTTTTTGTTCCGAGAATGACACCAAGGTGATCGATTCTCGTTTGGTGGCTGATGGCCATCAGGTTCGTCGTCGTCGTCAGTGCTTAGCGTGTAGTGAACGCTTTACGACTTTTGAAACGGCTGAATTAGTGATGCCAAGAGTGATCAAGTCTAATGGCAATCGCGAGCCATTTAACGAAGATAAAATGGTCGGTGGTTTGCAGCGTGCTTTGGAAAAACGCCCAGTGAGTGCTGATGCCGTAGATGTTGCTATTAGCCTGATTAAATCTCAGCTACGTGCAACAGGTGAGCGTGAAGTGCCGAGTGAAATGATTGGCAATCTAGTGATGGATCAGCTTAAAGAGCTCGATAAAGTTGCCTATATTCGTTTTGCATCGGTATATCGTAGCTTTGAAGATATCCGCGAATTTGGTGAAGAAATCGCCCGACTCGAAGATTAGAAACGGACTCTTATGGCACAGTTTACTCCCCAAGATATTCAAATGATGTCGCGAGCGATTGACCTTGCGAAAGGCGGCATTTATACCACTGCACCTAACCCTAATGTGGGCTGTGTGATCGTCAATAATGATCAGATTGTCGGTGAGGGCTTCCACTTCCGAGCGGGTGAACCTCACGCTGAAGTCCATGCAATGCGAATGGCTGGTGACAAAACGGTCGGTGCGACTGCCTACGTGACTTTAGAGCCTTGTTCTCACTATGGGCGCACTCCTCCATGCGCTGAAGGTTTGATTAAGGCGCAAGTAGCAAAAGTTATTTGTGCAATGCAAGACCCTAACCCTGTTGTGGCGGGGCGTGGGATCAAAATGTTGCGCGATGCCGGTATCGAGGTTGAGGTTGGGCTATTAGAGCAAGATGCACTGGCGCTTAACCCTGCTTTCATTAAGAGGATGAAAACAGGTATGCCATTTGTGCAGCTAAAAATGGCTGCCAGCTTAGATGGTCAAACTGCTTTACAAAATGGCCAAAGTCAGTGGATAACATCACCTCAAGCGCGTCAAGATGTGCAGAAATTTCGTGCTCAAAGTGGCGCTATCTTATCGACGAGTAAAACAGTGATTGAAGATAATGCTTCACTCAATGTTCGTTGGGACGATTTACCACCTTCTCTCCAGTCTCATTACGACCTAGCAAACCTACGTCAACCTGTTCGTGTTATCTTGGATCGACAGCAAACCCTGACTCCCGATCTTAAACTATTTAAGGTCGATGGAGAGATCATCACTGTCGCACCAAATGGAGTGCTCACACCTGAGCTTGACGCGAATCAGCAGTTGGATTTGAGCGCGACGTTTAAAGCACTTTCTCAGCAGCATAATATCAACCACTTATGGGTTGAAGCTGGGGCAACACTGGCAAGCAGCTTGATTAAACAGAACCTTGTTGATGAGCTAGTCATTTATCTCGCGCCTAAAATAATGGGCAGTGATGGTCGTGGTCTATTTGGTGCTCTAGGCTTAGAATCTATGGCGCATGTCCTTGACCTAAATATTCAAGATGTAAGGCAGGTGGGGAAAGATATCCGCATCATTGCCACGTTAAACAACAAAGAATCGTAATCATGTTTACAGGTATTGTAGAAGCAGTAGGTACTCTTACTGCGATAACGCCAAAAGGCGAAGACATCAGTGTGACGGTTGAAGTCGGCAAACTAGATATGTCAGATGTAAAATTGGGTGACAGTATCGCAACGAATGGCGTTTGCTTAACCGTGGTCGACTATAACGCAACAAGTTATAGCGCTGATTTGTCACTCGAAACCTTGCAAAAAACAGGTTTTACTGACTATCAAGCCGGCGACAAAGTGAATCTTGAAAAAGCCATGTTGCCAACCTCACGATTTGGTGGACACATTGTCTCTGGTCACGTTGATGGTGTTGGTGAAATTGTTGAACGTAATATGGTTGGCCGCGCGATTGAGTTTTGGGTTGCGATGCCAACGGACATTGCTAAATACGTTGCCGAGAAGGGCTCAATCACTGTTGATGGTATCAGCCTGACGGTCAACGATTTACGTAAAAACGCATTTAAGCTGACCATTGTTCCACACACTGGCGAAGAGACAACTATTGCGGACTTCCATGTTGGGCGTAAAGTTAATCTAGAAGTAGATGTACTTGCACGCTATATGGAGCGCCTGCTAACAAGCCAACAAGAACAACCTGAGTCCCGTATTACCATGGACTTCTTACAACAGAACGGTTTTGCGTAAAAAGTCATGTAAGCGTCGCCGACAATAAAACATATTCGCTCAAGCTATAACAATAGGAATACCAAAATGCCAATTAGTACGCCGCAAGAAATTATCGAAGATATCCGCTTAGGGAAAATGGTCATCCTAATGGATGATGAAGATCGTGAAAACGAAGGCGATCTGATTATGGCTGCTGAGCATGTTACCCCAGAAGCGATTAACTTCATGGCGACCTATGGTCGTGGTTTGATTTGTTTAACCATGACTAAAGAGCGTTGTGAGCGTTTGGGTTTGCCGCCAATGGTGCAAGACAACAATGCTCAGTACACAACCAACTTTACGGTATCTATTGAAGCGGCTGAAGGTGTTACCACGGGTATTTCTGCTGCCGATCGCGCGCGTACTGTGCAAGCGGCTGTCGCAAAAGATGCGAAGGCTTCCAATCTTGTACAGCCGGGCCATATCTTCCCGCTAGCAGCGCAAGAAGGTGGCGTGCTAACTCGCGCAGGTCACACAGAAGCAGGCTGTGATCTAGCCAAGCTTGCTGGTTTGGAGCCATCAGGGGTGATTGTTGAAATCCTAAATGATGACGGCACTATGGCGCGTCGCCCTGACTTAGAAATCTTTGCTGAAAAGCATGACATTAAGCTCGGCACAATTGCTGACCTTATCGAGTACCGCAACAATACTGAGACAACCATTGAACGCGTAGCAGAGTGTAAACTGCCAACGGAATATGGTGAGTTTGATCTTGTGACTTACCGTGACACTATTGATAACCAAGTTCACTATGCACTGCGCAAAGGTGATGTGGAAAATGAAACACCACTAGTCCGTGTGCACCTGCAAGACACCTTTACAGACTTACTGCGTAGCGACCGTAATGCTGAGCGTAGCTGGACGCTAGATAAAGCGATGACTCGTATTGGCAAAGAGGGTGGGGTACTGGTCATTCTTGGTAATGAAGAGTCAACCGATCTACTGATTCATCGCGTTAAGATGTTTGAAGCTCAAGATAAAGGCGAAGCGCCAACACTGGCTAAGAAACAAGGCACGTCACGTCGTGTCGGTGTCGGTTCGCAGATTTTGCAAGACCTTGGTGTACACGATATGCGCTTACTTTCGTCAACCAATAAGAAGTATCACGCATTGGGTGGCTTTGGTCTCAACGTTGTTGAGTACGTTTGCGAATAACAATTTACTTAAGAGAGCTTCGCGGAATCAAAACTTTAGCCGAAGCTCTTATTTTGTTGCTTCATTGTCAGGCAATGAAGCGAAATTTAATCTCTCGCTTGGAATTATTCAGCAAACCCATTTGTGCTAATTTCTATTAGATATTGCTCACAGATTTGTGCTAGAATCCGGCGATTCTCACTTGATGAACATAGTTAAAGGAAGGCTTATGAAAGTGATCGAGGGTGGCTTCCCAGCGCCAAACGCAAAAATTGCTATCGTTATTTCTCGTTTCAACAGTTTTATTAACGAAAGTCTATTGTCTGGTGCAATCGATACTTTAAAACGTCATGGCCAAGTTAGCGAAGACAACATCACTGTTGTTCGCTGCCCAGGTGCAGTAGAACTTCCACTTGTTGCTCAACGCGTAGCTAAAACAGGCAAATTTGATGCAATCGTATCTCTTGGCACTGTTATTCGTGGCGGCACTCCACATTTCGACTATGTTTGTAGTGAATGTAACAAAGGTCTTGCGCAAGTTTCACTGGAATACTCTCTTCCAGTTGCTTTCGGCGTACTGACTGTTGATACAATTGACCAAGCAATTGAGCGCGCAGGAACCAAGGCTGGTAATAAAGGTGCAGAGGCTGCACTAAGCGCACTTGAGATGATTAACGTTCTTTCAGAAATCGATTCCTAATGGGGGCCAGTGTGAAACCAGCCGCACGTCGTAATGCACGTCGATTCGCTCTACAAGCGATCTACTCTTGGCAAATTACTAAAGAAAATGTTGCTACTATCGAGGAGCAATTTTTGTCAGGTGGTAAGTATGATGAAGAAGAACATCATGCTTCAGAGCCGGCACTTTCTACTCCAGACACAGACGTTGCATACTTCCGTGACCTGCTAACAGGTGTTGTGCTAAGTCACACAGAGCTAGATTGTAAGATTCGTCCATACACAGCGCGTCCAATGCAAGATTTGGACATGATGGAGCTAGCACTGCTTCGTCTTGCTATGTACGAAATGACTCGTCGTGAAGACGTACCTTACAAAGTGGTAATCAACGAAGCGATTGAACTTGCAAAAGTATTCGCTGCAGAAGAGAGCCACAAATTCGTCAATGGTGTGCTAGATAAAGCAGCGCCACACGTACGTAAGAAATAGTCGATTCAGATTATGAAAAGGTCAGCATTTGCTGACCTTTTTTATATGCAAAACTAATTCAGAAAAAGAAAGATATGTCAGGTGAGTTTAATTTAATCGACAAATACTTTGTCGGCCGCCAGAGTCAGCGTAAAGATGTCTTGCTGGCCGCAGGTGATGATTGCGCTTTGGTTAAAGTGCCACACGATCTTTCTGTCGCTATTAGTACCGATACTTTGGTGGCAGGAACTCATTTTCTTGCCAACGCAAACCCTGCATGGATAGCACACAAAGCACTTGCTTCAAATATTAGTGATTTAGCTGCGATGGGAGCGACACCAGCTTGGGTTTCATTTGCCCTGACAATGCCTGAACCCGATGAAGCTTGGCTAGCGCCATTTTGTGACGCCTTCTTTGCGCTGGCTGATTATTTCGGTATTCAGCTGATAGGCGGTGATACGACCAAAGGCCCACTGAGCTTAACCTTAACGGTACAAGGCTTGGTTGATGCGGATAAAGCACTGCGCCGGGATGGGGCGCGAGTTGGCGACTGGGTTTATGTAACAGGAAATTTAGGTGATAGCCAAGCTGGGCTAGATGTTATTCTTGATTCCAACCTGCGCAGCAAGCCCTTTGCGCAAGAGCTAGAACAGCGTCATTACCTGTCTGAGCCAAGAGTGCTCGTCGGTCAGGCTCTGCTTGATCTAGCCAGTTCGGCGATCGACATTTCGGACGGTGTTATCTCAGACATAAAACACATTTTGCAACGCTCTCAGGTTGGCGTTAGTCTTGACGTTTCAAGCTTGCCTATTTCTAATGAACTTGTTCAATTCTTAGGTTCGGACTCTCAAGCTCAGCAATATGCGCTGTCGAGTGGTGAAGAGTATGAGCTGTGTTTTACCGTACCAGAGCAGAACAAGGGTTCAATTGAGAGTGCTTTGGCCCACTGTGGCGCTAAGGTTACCTGTATTGGGCAAATTCGCCCACAAGGAACATTTGAACTCCATAACAGTGGCCAACCGATTGATTGGGATCTGAGTGGCTATGATCACTTCAAGTAAACAGTATTAACTATGACTAACCCTTTAACTCTTATTTCTCTAAAGAATCCGTGGCACTTATTGGCAACCGGATTTGGTAGCGGATTATCGCCTGTTGTTCCCGGCACGATGGGTACCTTAGCAGCTATCCCTTTTTATTTATTACTTGTTCAGCTACCACTGCCACTGTATGTGATTGCCGTCATCGCCTCGTGCTTTATTGGTATCAAGATTTGTCAAATTACCTCTGATGATATGGGCGTGCATGACCATGGCTCGATTGTCTGGGATGAATTCGCAGGTTTTTGGATTACTATGCTGGTGGTGCCACTGTTTAACCTTTCTGCGACAGATTGGAAGTGGTTACTGACAGGTTTTGTTCTATTTCGTTTCTTCGATATGGTAAAACCGTGGCCTATTGGCTGGTTAGACAAGCGAGTCCACGGCGGTTTAGGTATTATGCTTGATGATATCGTCGCAGGCGTGATGGCAGGTGTGGCCCTTTATCTGGTCGGTAAATACGCGGGGTGGTTGGTTTAGGCCGACGGAACGTCGGGAACGGACTGCGTTCTATGGAACACTTCGTTTCTGGAAAGCGGGATCGGGCTTCGCCCTGCTGGAAACTAGAGTTGATTCCTTAACAACATCGGAGCAACGTTAGTTATCCAGTTATCCAGTTATCCAGTTATCCAGTTATCCAGTTATCCAGTTATCCATAGCGAAGCGTTCGCAAACAAAAAAGGTTGATGCTCTCACATCAACCCTCTGAAATAACTAGATTTCTCGAAGCGAAGCGATCTCGAATCTCGGAGCGCAGCGTTCCTTTACTTCAGCTTATCTAAATCCGCTTCAATCTCTGCAATCTTACTTGAAACGACTTTCTCTAGATGACGTAGGTCAGACAGTATCTTCTCTTTAACATCAACTTCGACCGCTTTTTCAGGTTTCGTCAGTTTGTTTAACTCATCGATCACGAGAGTGAGGTTACGGTTAATTTCCGTGACTTCTTTGTACTTGTGACTGCCGCTGTCGACGAGGACATTCTTCACCTGTCGCGGGTACTTGAACTTGACGCTTTTCGCAAACAGCTCACCTTTTTGCTTACGAAAATAGATTTTTAACACATCCTTGTGCGCTTCTTGACGAAGGGAATAGCGCTCAATTTGTTTAGGATCGTGAATACCTAAACCAGTGAGGTGTGGATACATAGGCTACCTCTATTGTGTTGCAGTAATTATCCCTACCCCAAAAATGAGCAGGGAATGAACAATTCACTATTAATGTAGCAGCCTATGATCGTGGTAGACAGCGCTTTTTGAAACAAGTTAGCAACTTGTGGTCGAGATCGCTTAAGGTGCTAGTTCTGCGACGTTTTTTATGAGCTTATCTCTAAGCTCTTGCTGTTGTTCTTCACTCAACTTACCGCCACTTTCACTGGTGATGATGAATAAGTCTTCTGCGCGTTCACCTATGGTGGTGATTTTCGCGGCATGCAGGTGAACGCCCGAGTCGGCAAATGTCGCACCCACAGTGGCCAGTAAGCCCGGTGTATCTAGGGCAACAAACTCAAGTAAAGTGCGTTTCTTACTTTTAGTCGGTAAGAAATCGACCTTAGTTTTGACCTTAAAGTGCTGTAGGTTTCGAGGGACACGACGCGTCTTAATTTTGGTTGGCCGACCATCTTCAAGCACATGAGCAAGATGTTTGATAACCGCTTTATGTCGGCTTTCCTCCACCACATCACCATTTTGGTCGAGTACCATGAAAGTATCGAGGACATAACCATCTTTACTGGTCATAACTTGCGCGTCATGAACGTTAAAGTTTCTCCGGTCAAGCTCGGCGACCACAGAGGCAAACAGCGCGTGCTGATCTTTGCTATAGACAAACACTTCCGTACCGCCGCGCGTCGCTTTCTTTGAAATTAAGATTAGAGGTTGTGAGTGATCGTCGTGACGCAGCAGATGAGAACAGTGCCAAGCGATTTGCTTATGGGTATGGCGTAAGAAGTAGTCAGCCTTAAACCTTTGCCACAACACTTCAATTTCGCGCGCGTTAAAGCCTTCTTTGCGCAATAGCGCTGAGGCTAAGTGCTGGTTGTGGCGAATACGCTCTCTAACATCAACAGGGTTTTCTAAGCCGCGGCGAAGTGCGCGTTGGGTTGAATAGAAGAGCTCAGCGAGCAAGGTTCGCTTCCAACTGTTCCACAGTTCAGGGTTAGTTGCGCAGATATCGGCAACAGTTAGACAGACCAAATACTCTAAGTATTCCTCATCGCGAACTTTCTTAGCGAACTCAGTAATTACCTCAGGATCGTAGATATCACGGCGTTGAGCGGTCACAGACATCAACAGGTGATGCCTAACCAACCAAGCGACTAGCTTGGCTTCCGGTTTAGATAACCCATGCTCGATACAGAAATCATAGGCTTCACCTTCACCAATCACAGAGTGGTCTCCGCCGCGCCCTTTGCCGATATCATGGAAAATCGCCGCGATGATCAGCAATTCTTTTTTCTGAATGCGCGGGTAGACTTCGCAACAGATAGGGTGCTTACCATGATTGTTCGGATCGCTAAAAGTATTGATGTGTTTGAGTAGGCGAACACTGTGTTCATCAACGGTGTACACGTGGAATAGATCGAACTGCATTTGACCGACGATTTGGCTCCACTGAGGCAGATAAGCAGCTAGCACGCCTAGTTTGTGCATCAAGCTAAAGGCTTTATGCAGAGCATTAGGGTGACGACATAAGTCGAGAAATTTCTCTCTCGCTTCAGGAATGGTATGTAGGAACTTATTGAGTCTTCGCCTTGCAGTACGGAGCTGGCGCATAGTAGGAGGTGCGACCCCTTCTATGGTGGAATCGTTGGCAATATGTAGAAACATATCCAAAATTGTTTCCGGGCGAGCTTGGAACAAGGCAGGTTTGCGCGCTTCAATCAAATGGCCGCGGCGCTGAAAATCTTCGCTGAGAACTACTGGTTCAGCCTCGACGCCATTTTCTAAGATCGCTTGGTCAAATAGTTTGAGCAGCATTTTGTTGAGCTCTGCCACGCGGCGCAACGTGCGATAGAACTCTTTCATCATCATCTCAACGCCACGGTTGCCTTCGCCAGCAAAGCCTAAGCTTTCGGCGACTTGTGCTTGGTGAGCGAAGGTGAGGCGATTATCGTAACGTTTAAGCTCAATATGCAGTGCAAAGCGGACTCGCCACAGGAAGTCCTGACACTCTACGAGCTCACGATATTCTGCATCTGTTAGAAAGCCGTATTGGCTCATCTCAAGTAATGAAGTAGCCCCGAAATGGCGACGTGCTACCCAGCTTAGTGTATGGATATCTCTCAAGCCGCCTGGCGTGGATTTGATGTCAGGTTCAAGGTTATAGGTGGTGTCATGGTATCGCGCGTGACGGTCACGCTGCTCTTTGACCTTTGCTTTGTAAAACACCTCACTTGGCCAAAACGATTCTGAGTGAATAACCATCCTTAGCTGATGGAAGGTATCCTCGCAGCCACAGAGTAGGCGCGCTTCCTGTAAGTTAGTCGCTACGGTTAAGTCGTCTTTACCAATCTCGGCACACTCTTCAACGCTACGAACGGCGTGACCAACTTCTAGTCGTAAATCCCACAGTAAGGTGATGAACTCACTGACCTTGCCTTTTAGTGACTCAGGAAGTGCTTTACGAGAGACGACAAGAATGTCGATGTCAGAAAGAGGGTGTAACTCACCTCGACCATAGCCACCTACAGCGACAAGACTGATATTCGGCAGGTTAGAAAACCCAAAGTGATCCCAGAGGCGGTTGAGTAGTAAATCAATATATTCGGCCCGACCGAGTACTAAATTGGTCACTGGGTGGTGAGCGAGAAACTCTTGCTTCTGATAGTTGGCAAAGTTTTCGAGTTGGTTTTTTAGCTCACTAATTGAAATTTGTTGTTCTTCGAGTGTGAGCGGTGATTGAAAGGGCATACAGCGAATCCATGCAAAATAGTCCTAGTGAGAACTAATCTAACAAAATGGCATCAATAAAAAAATATCCCCGACGATGCGGGGATATTGAAAGGAGATTAGGCGTTGTTCATCATTCGTGGGATTGTGTCATCGCTGCGCAGTGTTAGCACTTCACAACCTGTCTTAGTGACGAGAATCGTGTGCTCATACTGAGCCGATTTCTTTCCGTCGCCAGTGTAGACTGTCCAGTCATCTTCAGCATCTACGCTAACACCGAACTTACCTGCGTTAATCATTGGTTCAATGGTAAAACACATGCCCTCTTTTAGAACACGGCGGTCGTTGTTCTTGTAGTGAACGATTTGTGGCTCTTCATGGAATTCATTGCCAATGCCATGACCACAGAAGTCTTTAACAATAGAGAACTTATTACGTGGGTTCTTTTTGTTGTTTTCTTTGATGTACTTTTCAATCGCAGTGCCGATATCACCCACTGTTGCGCCAGGTTTTACTCTACGCATACCCACATACAGTGCTTCTTGAGTCACCATACATAGGCGTTTGTCTGCTGGAGAGACATCACCAACAAAGAACATCTTTGACGTGTCGCCGTGGTAACCTTGTGGGCGAACGCTGAGATCTGCGCCTTCTTCATTTGGAATGATAACCGTAATGTCGACGTTGATGATGTCGCCATTTTTAAGTACCGCAGGCTTTAGTTGACCGTTGCTCCCTACTTCGTCCGCAGAGGCAGGAATGCCATGGCAGACGATATGATTGATTGAAGTACAGATTGATTTTGGAAATCCGTGGTAATCAAGTGGGGCAGAGTAGGCACCTTTTTCAATCCCGTAATCGTGACAAATTTGGTTCAATTCATCTGTAGTCACACCCTCTTTGATATGAGGTTCGATCATCTCTAGGATCTCAGCGGCCAAAGCGCCCGCTACTCGCATACGTTCGATTTCTTCAGCTGTTTTAATCTTGATTGACATTGGCTTTCTCTACTTAATTTTGTTGCACACTGGTGGCGCGAATGGGCGCATTCTAGCAGGAACACTTCATAATGAGAATGATTCTTCTAATACGTGCCATATTAGGAATAGTGCAGTCGTTGGATGTGGAAAAGTTTTTTTACTAGCCAGCACGGGTGAAAATATGGTATAAAGCGCGCCGGAAATGTGGTCAGTTCTCTCTGTTAAGTTCATCTTAGTGGCGAAGCTGGTTACTTCCAACTAACTTATATCTTTAAATCACACACATTCCGTCACATATTCCGGGGTGCTGGGCAGAAGCCTAGTCGGAGTTATGGGGGATGTGGAGGCCTAACCCCATAGAGGATTTTAAAATGGCAACTGTATCAATGCGCGATATGCTAAAAGCTGGTGTTCACTTTGGTCACCAGACTCGTTACTGGAACCCAAAAATGAAGCCATTCATCTTTGGTGCTCGTAACAAGGTTCATATCATCAACCTAGAAAAAACTGTACCAATGTTCAACGACGCTCTAGCTGAACTAGCTAAAGTTGGCGAGAAGAAAGGTAAAGTTCTATTCGTTGGTACTAAGCGCGCTGCATCTGAAGCTGTTAAAGAAGCTGCAATCGCAAGCAACCAGTTCTACGTAAACAACCGCTGGTTAGGCGGTATGCTTACAAACTACAAAACTGTTCGTCAGTCAATCAAGCGTCTAAAAGATCTTGAAGCTCAAGCTCAAGACGGTACTTTTGATAAGCTAACTAAGAAAGAAGCTCTAATGCGTACTCGTGAAATGGAGAAGCTAGAGAAGTCTCTTGGTGGTATCAAAGACATGGGCGGCCTACCAGACGCTCTATTCGTAATCGACGCTGATCACGAGCACATTGCGATTAAAGAAGCGAACAACCTAGGTATTCCAGTTTACGCTGTAGTAGATACTAACTCTAACCCAGACGGCGTTGACTACATCATCCCAGGTAACGACGATGCGATCCGTGCAGTTCAGCTTTACCTAAACGCTGCTGCAACTTCAGTAACTGAAGGTCGTAACAAAGACGTAGCTGTTGCTGCTGAAAAAGATGGTTTCGTAGAAGCTGAATAATAGCGGCTCCGAGTCACACTTAGATTATGTGCAACCCAGTTGTAGCATAAACTGAGTTATAGTTATCAGCAGGGGCCGAAAATGTAGGCCCCTGTTTTTTACCAAATACAGAATCAACTGAGGAATAGAGAATGGCTGTTACTGCTGCTCTAGTTAAAGAACTGCGCGAACGTACTGGCGCAGGCATGATGGAATGTAAGAAAGCGCTTGTTGAAGCAAACGCTGACATCGAACTAGCAATCGAAAACATGCGTAAATCAGGTGCTGCTAAAGCTGCTAAGAAAGCAGGTAACGTTGCTGCTGAAGGCGCAATCATCATCAAAGAAGAAAACGGTGTTGCTGTTCTTCTTGAAGTTAACTGCCAAACTGACTTCGTTGCTAAAGATGGTAACTTCACTGCATTTGCAGAGAAAGTTGCGGCTGACGCTCTAACATCTAAAGCTTCTGTTGAAGAACTAGTAGCTAAATTCGAAGAAGAGCGTGTTGCTCTAGTTGCTAAGATCGGTGAAAACATCAACATCCGTCGCGTTCAATACGTTGAAGGTTCTGCTATCGCTTCTTACCGTCACGGCGAGAAGATCGGTGTAGTTGTTGCTGGTGAAGGCGACGCTGAAACTCTTAAGCACGTTGCAATGCACGTTGCAGCTTCTAAGCCAGAGTACGTTAACCCAGAAGACGTACCAGCTGACGTAGTTGCTAAAGAGAAAGAAGTTCAAGTTGAAATCGCTATGAACGAAGGCAAGCCTGCTGAGATCGCAGAGAAGATGGTTGTTGGCCGCATGAAGAAATTCACTGGCGAAATCTCTCTAACTGGTCAAGCGTTCATCATGGAGCCTAAGAAATCTGTTGGCGAAATGCTGAAAGAAAAAGGCGCTTCTGTTGCTACATTCGTTCGCCTAGAAGTAGGTGAAGGTATCGAGAAAGCAGAAGAAATGAGCTTCGCTGAAGAAGTAGCTGCTGCTCAAAAAGGTTAATCCTTAGAGATACGCACAAAGTTTAGACCGTAGCCAAGGCTGCGGTCTTTTTACGACTAAAGGCATAACCTTTAGCTGTGATGGATGCGGACTTTTGATAAGTCTTTATCCATGACTGTTAATCAACAACTCTCTTTTGGAAGGTAAACTCCATGACTACGAACCCTAAACCAGCATATCAACGTATTCTGTTAAAACTAAGTGGTGAAGCACTTCAAGGCGAAGAAGGTTTTGGCATCGATCCAGCAATTCTTGATCGTATGGCCCAAGAAGTAAAAGAGTTGGTTGAGCTTGGTGTTCAAGTAGGTGTAGTTATCGGTGGTGGTAACTTGTTCCGTGGTGCTGGTCTAGCTGAAGCGGGTATGAACCGTGTTGTTGGTGACCACATGGGTATGCTAGCGACGGTAATGAACGGTCTTGCGATGCGTGATGCGCTGCACCGTGCATACGTGAACGCTCGTGTAATGTCAGCAATCCCTCTAAAAGGTGTCTGTGACGACTACAACTGGGCAGATGCGATTCGTGAGCTACGTCAAGGCCGCGTTGTTATCTTCTCAGCAGGTACAGGTAACCCATTCTTTACCACAGATTCTGCTGCATGTTTGCGCGGAATCGAGATCGAAGCGGACGTAGTTCTAAAAGCGACAAAAGTCGATGGCGTATTTACTGCTGACCCAGTAGCAAACCCAGACGCAGAGCTGTATGATAAGCTTTCGTTCAATGCTGTTCTTGAAAAAGAACTGAAAGTAATGGATTTGGCAGCATTTACACTAGCACGTGACCACAAAATGCCAATCCGTGTATTCAATATGAATAAGCCAGGCGCACTACGTCGCGTGGTTATGGGTGAAGCAGAAGGCACGCTAATCAGCGACGCTGAGTAATTCTAATCGCCGCAGCATAAATCAATTGTGCTGCGGTATTGCCTTTTGAAGACTCCCTATTAAGCTTTCTTGAAGAAAGATTTACACATTAAGGTGATATTGTGATTAACGAAATCAAACAAGACGCTCAAGAGCGCATGGATAAGAGTGTTGAAGCTCTAAAAAACAACCTTTCTAAAGTTCGCACAGGCCGTGCACATCCAAGCCTACTTTCTGGCATTTCAGTAGAGTACTACGGTGCACCAACGCCTCTAAATCAGGTAGCAAACGTCGTTGCTGAAGATGCTCGTACGCTAGCAATCACAGTATTTGATAAAGAGCTAACGCCAAAAGTTGAAAAAGCGATCATGATGTCTGACCTAGGTCTAAACCCTATGTCTGCAGGTACTATCATTCGTGTTCCACTTCCACCGCTAACGGAAGAGCGTCGTAAAGACCTAGTTAAGATTGTTCGTGGCGAAGCTGAAGGTGGTCGTGTTGCTATCCGTAACATCCGCCGTGATGCTAACGGTGAACTGAAAGCGCTACTAAAAGACAAAGAAATTTCTGAAGACGAAGATCGTAAAGGTCAAGACGAAATCCAGAAAATCACTGACGCAGCTGTAAAACAAGTTGATGAAGTGTTAGCAGCAAAAGAAAAAGAGTTGATGGAAGTCTAATTCTCCATAATCTTTATCTATATAGAGCGCTGTGCTCGCTGCACAGCGCTTTTTTATGCTACTCTCTGTCCCCTGCTGATTAATAATCAACGTTTTATGCAAAACTCACAACTCTCTCCTGATTTACTCCCGAAACATATCGCAATCATCATGGATGGCAACGGCCGTTGGGCTAAAGCTCAAGGTAAGCCACGAGTCTTTGGTCACAAGAATGGTGTTGCTGCGGTACGTAAAGCGATTTCGACTTCTGCAAAACTTGGTATCAAAGCGATCACACTGTTTGCATTTAGTAGTGAAAACTGGAGACGACCAGAAGAGGAAGTGGGTGTCTTGATGGAGCTGTTTATTACAGTTCTCTCTACAGAAGTTAAAAAACTGCACAAGAACAACTTACGCTTACGCATTATTGGTGACACTTCGCGCTTTAACGAGCGCCTGCAAAAGAAGATTGCTCAAGCCGAGGCTTTGACCGAAGGCAATACAGGCATGGTGATCAATATTGCGGCCAACTATGGTGGTAAGTGGGATATTATGCAGGCGACGAAAGCAATTTCAGCTAAGGTTGCCGCTGGTGAGCTCAGTCAAGATGAGATTAGTGAAGAACTCATCACGCAGCACCTCACAATGGCAGATTTACCTGAAGTTGATTTAATGATTCGAACCAGTGGTGAATGCCGCATCAGTAATTTTATGCTGTGGCAGATGGCTTACGCGGAAATGTATTTTACACCGATTTACTGGCCAGAGTTTGATGAAAATAGCTTGATAGAAGCTGTAACTTGGTTTGTTAACCGTGAACGCCGTTTTGGCTGCACCGGTGAGCAAGTTAAAGCTCTAATGGAAAGCGAATAAAGGATCAAAGTTTGAAACAACGAATTATAACGGCACTTATTCTGGCGCCATTGGTAATATTAGGGATATTCAAACTTTCTCTACCTCTATTTATGATTGCCATAGCGGCAGTGACTTTAATTGGATTTTGGGAATGGACTCAGTTTGTTGAAGCGCCTTCTCGAATGGCTGCACTGATACCTACCGTATTAGTGAGTGCTGCGACGGTTTGGTTAGTGCCATCTGATGCATTAAGCCTCAACCTCGTTACCCAACCTCATTACATCATCTTGGCCATCGGATGTATCTGGTGGTTGGCTGCCAGTGCGCTTGCCATCACTTATCCCAAATCGTCGAGCCTCTGGCAAAACTCCAACTTGTTTCGCTATAGCTTTGGCATTTTGACTTTACTCCCTTTCTTCTGGAGCGTACTCATGTTACGCGCAGAAGCAATAGAGGCTGATCCTTATCACGGTGCTAGACTGGTTTTATATGTCTGCTTTATTGTTTGGGCAGCGGACAGCGGTGCTTACTTTGCTGGTAAAAGCTTGGGCAAGAATAAGATGGCACCACATGTTAGTCCAAATAAAACCATTGAAGGGTTAATCGGCGGGATTATTACTGCAATTCTCGTTGGTTGGGGAACGGCTTATTGGTTTGATATTCAATTCGCCAATGCGTGGGTCATGGTCGGTATTACTCTTGTTACTGTCGTGATTTCAGTGCTTGGAGACTTGGTTGAGAGCATGTTCAAGCGAGTGGCTGGTATTAAAGATAGCAGCAACATTATCCCAGGACATGGTGGCGTCCTTGATCGTATAGACAGTTTAACCGCCGCTTTCCCTGTGTTTGCATTCCTCTACTTCACATTTTAAGGCAAGCTTCGGCTTGCCCTATTCATTAACGGTTTCTTGCTATGCGTAAGTTAACGATTTTAGGTGCGACAGGCTCAATTGGAGCAAGCACATTCAAAGTCATCGAGCAAAATCCTGAAAAGTTCTCTGTTGTAGCGCTTGCTGCTGGGCAGAATGTCGATAAAATGCGTCAGTTGTGTCAGAAGTGGCAACCTAAGTATGCAGTCATGGCTGATGAACAAGCTGCATTGAAACTGAAAACTCACCTAATCGAACTGAAAATTAGTACTGAAGTGAGATCGGGTATCGATGCCATGTGCGAGATTTCATCTTGTGATGAGGTTGATACTGTTATGGCAGCGATCGTTGGCGCGGCTGGTTTATTACCAACCATGGCGGCAGTCAAAGCGGGTAAACGCGTAATGCTTGCCAACAAAGAAGCACTAGTCATGTCTGGTCAACTGTTTATCGATGCGGTTGAAAAGCATGGCGCTGAGCTTCTCCCTGTAGATAGTGAACACAATGCTATTTTTCAGTGCTTACCTAGTGATATTCAAAACAATCTTGGCCGCTGTGATCTAAATGTACATGGTATCTCTCATATTTTGCTGACTGGCTCTGGTGGGCCATTTCGTTATAGCGATATTGATTCGCTAGCCAGAGTGACTCCTGAGCAGGCGATTGCTCACCCTAACTGGTCTATGGGGCCAAAGATCTCAGTGGATTCAGCGACCATGATGAACAAAGGTCTCGAGTATATTGAAGCCAAGTGGCTATTCAATACTGCTCGCGAGCAACTTAAAGTCTTAATTCACCCTCAATCAGTGATTCACTCTATGGTGCAGTATCGAGATGGCTCGGTACTCGCTCAAATGGGTGAGCCAGATATGGCAACACCTATTGCATTAACACTCTCATATCCTGAGCGTGTCAATGCGGGAGTAGCGCCGCTCGATTTCACTAAAGTCGGTGAACTGACCTTCCTTGAACCTGATTTTGCTCGTTATCCTTGCCTTAAACTTGCGATTGATGCTTGTTACGAAGGGCAACATGCGACCACACTGCTCAATGCGGCGAATGAGGTTTCTGTTGATGCCTTTTTAAAGCGTCGACTTAGATTTACTGATATTGCAGTGGTTAACGAACAAGTGTTAACCAAGCTGACCGCATCTGTTAGCTCGTCACATTGTCGTGACTTGGAAAGCATTGTGGAGCTAGATAGAATGGCAAGAGAGTTAGCGATCAATACCATAAGCGAGCGTAAGCAATGACGGGTATCATCTGGAATTTTGTTTCTTTTATCATTGCGCTTGGCATTTTAGTTGCCGTGCATGAGTTTGGTCACTTTTGGGTAGCACGCCGCTGCGGAGTCAAAGTCGAAAAGTTCTCGATTGGTTTTGGCAAATCTATCTGGAGCAAGGTCGGTAAAGATGGTACCGAGTATAGCGTTTCAGTTATTCCGCTTGGCGGCTATGTAAAAATGCTCGATGGTCGTGTGGATGAATTGGCTGAAGGTGAGCATGAGTTTGCGTTCGACCGCAAGCCACTTTGGAAACGTACGGCCATTGTCGCAGCAGGTCCCGTATTTAACTTCTTGTTTGCGATCTTTGCATACTGGTTAGTTTTCTTGATTGGTGTGCCTGCGGTTAAGCCGGTTGTGGGCCAAGTGACGCCTTACTCGATAGCAGCTGAAGCGGGTTTAGAGCCAGGGATGGAACTAAAAGCGGTTTCTGGCGTCAAAACTGCGGATTGGGAATCAGTCAATATGGGGCTGATTTCTCATATTGGTGATCAGCGGCTAACTATGACGGTTGCTCCAGCGGATGGTATTGGAGTCGAGCAGGCTAAGGTTTTTGATTTAACCAATTGGAACTTTGACCCAGAGAAAGAGTCTGCTATGGCAGCGCTGGGTTTTGTGCCATTTACACCACCTGTAAAGGCTAAACTCACGAATGTTTCGCCTGGCGGTGCTGGTGAGCGGGCAGGTTTACAAACTGGCGACCTGCTGACCAAAATTGGGGATTTAAACATTACCCAATGGCAGCAAGTAGTAGAAAGTATTCACAACAGCCCAAACCAGCCTTTGCAGCTGGAAGTAGAGCGTGATGGGAAGCTTCTATCTTTAGTCATTACACCAGATCGCCGTGAGTTATCAAATGAGCGCGTGATTGGGTTTGCTGGAATCACCCCCGAGGTCGCAGAATGGCCAGAAAACTATCGCTTCGATCTTCAATTTGGTGTAATTGAATCAATCGGAAAGGCAGTTGAAAAAACGGGTCAGGTCATCGACTTAACCATAAGTATGCTGAAAAAGCTTATTGTTGGTGATGTTGGGCTGAATAATTTAAGTGGGCCTATTTCGATCGCGAAAGGAGCCGGAACAACAGCCGATTATGGCTTAGTTTACTTCCTAGGGTTCCTGGCATTAATCAGTGTGAACTTAGGGATTATTAACCTTGTACCGTTGCCAATGTTGGACGGCGGACATCTATTGTTTTTTGCTATTGAGGCTGTAATAAGACGTCCAGTTCCAGAAAAAATTCAGGAAATGGGTTACCGTGTAGGCGGTGCAATTATCTTCTCTCTTATGGCAGTGGCAATTTTCAATGATTTTGCCCGTCTGTAATCGGGTAAAGGTTGAAGAAAGGAATAACTAGAACAAAATGGCGATGAAAAATATTCTGTTTGCGACCCTGTTAGCGACAAGCGTGAGCGCAAACGGTGCCGAAAACTTTGTAATTCAAGATATTAAAATTGAAGGCTTACAGCGTGTAGCACTTGGTGCTGCGTTGTTGAAAATGCCGGTACGTATTGGTGATTCTGTTGATAGCCAAGATGTCTCAGAGGTGATTAGAGCCTTATATGCAACAGGTAACTTTGAAGATATAAAAGTACTGCGTGATAATGACGTGCTTGTTATACAAGTCAAAGAGCGTCCTACCATTGCAAGTATTTCTTTTTCGGGCAATAAAGCGATCAAAGAAGAGCAGTTACAACAGAACCTCGACGCTTCCGGTATTCGCGTTGGTGAAGCCCTCGACCGTACAACGCTGTCGACGATTGAAAAAGGCCTTGAAGATTTCTACTACAGCGTAGGTAAGTACAACGCGACCGTTAAAGCGGTTGTAACGCCACTGCCTCGTAACCGTAGTGACCTTAAGTTTGTCTTTACCGAAGGCGTATCAGCCAAAATTAAGCAAATAAACTTTATCGGCAATGAAAAATTTGCCGACGAAGAGCTGTTAAGTCGGTTTGAGCTGAACGTCGATGTGGCGTGGTGGAACTTCCTTGCAGACGATAAATACCAGAAGCAAGTCCTTGCGGGTGATATTGAAGCGCTGAAATCTTATTACCTAGATCGAGGCTATCTGAAGTTTCAAATTGACTCAACTCAGGTTGCAATCTCGCCTGACAAGAAAGGTGTTTATATCACACTTGGCTTGAATGAAGGGCTGCCTTACACCGTTAAGGACGTAAAATTCCGTGGTGAGTTA
Organism: Vibrio sp. R10-SF1-ISO8; assembly: GCF_059833805.1. NCBI lineage: Bacteria > Pseudomonadati > Pseudomonadota > Gammaproteobacteria > Vibrionales > Vibrionaceae > Vibrio > Vibrio sp. R10-SF1-ISO8. The sequence continues at coordinate 253,495 of NZ_JCBDHL010000021.1, forward strand.
CTGGGTAAAGAAGCTGAGTTTGAACAATTAGTGACCTTTGAACCCGGTGAGACCTATAACGGCTCAGCGGTGACTAGCCTAGAAGAGAACGTTAAACGCCTACTGGGTGAAGCAGGTTACGCATACCCTCAAGTTCGTACTATTCCTGAGTTTGATGATGAAAATCAATCAGTATCTCTGGTCGTTAACGTTGAGGCGGGTAAACGTATTTATGTGCGTGATATTCGTTTTGTGGGTAATAATGCAACCAAAGATGAAGTTCTGCGCCGTGAAATGCGTCAGATGGAAGGCAGCTGGTTAAACTCGAAATCGATCGAAACCGGTAAAAACCGCCTTAACCGTTTAGGTTACTTCGAAACCGTAGACGTACAAACCGTACGTGTTCCTGGTAGTGAAGACCAGGTTGATTTGGTTTACAACGTTAAAGAAGCCAACTCGGGTAGTATCAACTTTGGTGTTGGTTATGGTACTGAATCAGGTATCAGCTTCCAAGTTGGCCTACAGCAAGATAACTTTGCAGGTAGTGGTAACCGCGTAGGTATTAACGCGATGATGAACGACTACCAGAAAAACATCAGCTTAGACTACCGTGACCCATACTGGAACCTCGATGGTGTCAGTCTTGGTGGTAAGATTTTCTACAACCAGTTTGAAGCGTCAGAGGCAAACATTGTTGACTATACCAACGAAAGTTATGGTGCTAGCTTAACGTGGGGTTTCCCATTTGATGAGCTGAACCGCTTTGAATTTGGTGTGGGATTGACCCATAACAAGATCGGCAACGTGCCAACTTATGACCAAGCGCAGCTGTTTGCACAAAGCATCGGCCAACCGAATGGCGATATTATTACCAATGACTTCGATGTGAACGTCTCCTGGACACGTAACAATCTAAACCGTGGCTACTTCCCGACAGCAGGTAACTACCAGCGTGCTTTCGCTAAAGCGACCGTACCTAGCTCAGATGCGCAGTACTTCAAACTGCAATATGATGTTAGACAATACGTGCCACTAACTAAGAAGCATGAGTTTACCTTATTGATGCGTGGTCGTTTAGGTTACGGAAACGGTTATGGTAAGACGGATGGCAACGATAACTTGTTCCCATTCTACGAAAACTACTACGCAGGTGGCTTTACTACGCTACGCGGTTTCCGATCCAATAGTGCAGGCCCTAAAGCGGTGTACACGGTTAACGGTAACCCAAGTACTTGTAATACAGACTCTTGCTTGACCGCGACTGATGATTCAGTCGGTGGTAACGCTATTGCATTAGCGAGTATGGAACTGATTGTCCCAACGCCATTTGTTTCGGATGACTTTAGAAGTCAGATTCGTACCAGTATGTTCGTTGATGCAGCAAGTGTTTGGGATACTGAGTTTGTTTATAATGCTAAATACGCTGGCGATCGCTACTACAACGATTACTCAGATCCAATGAACTACCGCGCATCATATGGTGCGGCGTTGCAGTGGATGTCTCCAATGGGGCCGCTAGTCTTCTCGATTGCGAAACCAATTAAATCTTACGAAGGTGATGATGAAGAGTTCTTCACTTTCACCATCGGTAGAACCTTCTAAATTTAAAGGAAAATACAGTGAATAAAACAATTAAAGCGGCTGGTCTTGGCCTTCTAGTAATGACGTCTTCTTTCTTTGCTAATGCTGCTGAAGCTGCGCAGAAAATTGGTTATGTAAACACTGCTCAAGTATTCCAATCGCTTCCACAACGTGAAGTGGTAGCACAAAAGCTTCAAGATGAGTTTAAAGACAAGTCAGCAGAGCTTCAGGCGATTCAAGCTAAAGGTAAAAGCAAAGTTGAAAAGCTAAAGCGTGATGGCGAACTAATGAGCCAAGATGATATCGACAAGCTACGTCTAGAAATTGGCCAACTAGAGAATGAACTTAAGCTAAAAGCACAGTCTTTCGAAAAGCTAAGACAGCGTCGCCAAGCAGAAGAAGAGCAAAAACTGTTTAAAACAATTCAAGATGCAATTAACAAGGTTGCTGACAAAAAAGGCTTTGATATGGTTCTAGAGCAACAAGCAGTGCGCTTCTCTAAGCCAGAAAACGATATTTCTAAAGCTGTAATTGACTCACTAAAATAAACGATTTATGACGACTCTTTCTTTGGCCGAATTGGCTACGATTACTGGGGGCGAGCTACATGGTGACGCGACAGCCGTTGTCACTATGGTAGCGCCTATGGACGCTGCGCAGGAAGGTCATGTAACTTTCCTGTCCAATCCAAAATACGCCAAACATCTTGCTGAATGTAAAGCGACACTTGTGATGGTTAAAGAAGCACAACGTGAACTTTGTTCAGGTAATGTGCTTGTGGTTGATGACCCTTACGTTGCTTTTGCTAAAGTAGCGCAAGCTCTTGACACCACACCATCGCCAGCCCATGAGATTGCTCCTTCAGCGGTCATCGCTGCTGATGCTAAACTGGGAGACAATGTTTCAATCGGTGCCAATGCTGTGATTGAATCAGGTGTCGAGCTAGGTGATAACGTTGTTATTGGTGCGGGCTGCTTTGTTGGCAAGAATGCTAAGGTTGGAAGTAACACCAAACTGTGGTCAAACGTTTCGGTTTACCATGAAGTGTCACTTGGTTCAGACTGTCTGGTTCAAGCGAATACAGTCATTGGTGCGGACGGTTTTGGTTACGCCAATGAAAAAGGCGAGTGGGTTAAGATCCCTCAGCTTGGTTCCGTGCGCATCGGTAATCGCGTAGAAATTGGTTCATGTACGACGATTGATCGCGGTGCGTTAGACGATACCGTAATTGAAGATAACGTTATTCTTGATAACCAACTGCAAATCGCTCACAACGTACACATCGGATATGGTACAGCTATGGCGGGTGGTACGATTGTTGCGGGCAGTACTAAGATTGGCAAGTACTGTATTATTGGTGGTGGTACCGTGATCAATGGTCACATTGAGATTGCCGATGGCGTGACCATTACTGGCATGGGCATGGTCATGCGTGGCATTGAAGAGAAAGGTATGTACTCTTCCGGTATCCCACTACAGCCAAACAAAGAGTGGCGCAAAACAGCTGCACGTGTTCATCGTATTGATGACATGAATAAACGTCTTAAGGCAGTTGAAAAGCAGCTTGAGAGTAATAAAGACGCTTAGCTCTAGGTTGGATCAAAAAGGCTCGCGTATTGCGGGTCTTTTTCATCTATAATGCCCGCCAGATACAAAATTAGCATTCAATATAGGAATATGACTTTGACTACTGAAAACAAAACGATGAACATCACTGAAATTCAGGAATTGTTGCCGCATCGCTACCCATTCTTACTAATTGATCGCGTGATTGATTTCCAAGAAGAGAAATACCTAACGGCGATTAAGAATGTTTCAGTGAATGAGCCTCAGTTTACAGGTCATTTCCCTCAACTACCTGTATTCCCAGGTGTACTGATCCTTGAAGCAATGGCACAGGCAACTGGTCTATTGGCATTCAAATCATTCGGTGCCCCTTCAGACAATGAGCTATACTATTTCGCAAGTGTAGACGGTGCTAAATTCCGCAAGCCAGTGGTTCCTGGTGACCAGTTGGTAATTGAAGTAGAGTTCTTAAAAGAGCGCCGTGGCATTGCTGCATTCAAAGGCACAGCAAAAGTTGACGGCGAAGTAGTATGTTCTGCTGAACTAAAATGTGCTCGTCGAGAGTTTTAATATGATTCATGAAACGGCTCAAATTCACCCTTCTGCTGTCATTGAAGGTGATGTAAAAATCGCAGCGAATGTGACTGTAGGTCCATTCACCTATATCTCGGGAACGATCGAGATTGGTGAAGGTACTGAAGTGATGTCACATGTTGTGATCAAAGGTCATACAACCATCGGTAAAGAGAACCGTATTTTCCCCCATGCTGTGATTGGTGAAGAGAACCAGGACAAGAAGTATGGTGGAGAAGAGACAACGGTAGTGATCGGTGATCGCAACGTAATCCGCGAAGCGGTACAAATCCACCGTGGTACTACTCAAGATAAAGCAACAACTGTGATTGGTAATGATAACTTGCTGTGTGTTAACGCGCACATCGCCCATGACGTTATTGTTGGTAACCATACTCACGTTGGCAACAATGCTATCCTTGGTGGTCACGTTACCCTTGGTGACTATGCCGGTGTTATGGCTCTTTCAGCGATTCATCCATTCTGTAATATTGGTGCTTACTCATACACAGGCGGCTGCTCTGCTGTTGTTCAAGACGTACTTCCTTACGTACTTGCGCAAGGTAACCACGCAACACCGTTTGGCCTAAACCTAGTAGGCCTTAAGCGTAACGGTTTTGAGAAGCCAGAAATCCGTGCATTGCAGAAAGCGTACAAAGAAATTTACCGTTCGGGTAAAACGCTTGAAGACGCAAAAGCAAGCCTAGTTGAAATGGCAAAAGAGTTTGAATCAATCAAACCTATGCTAGAGATGCTAGAGATTTCTGAGCGCGGTATTATTCGTTAATAACACTTGTGAAGCTGCATAAAAGATCGCAATCTTACGGTTGCGGTCTTTTTTACTTTTTAAAGCAACAAATTAGGTAGGTCATTCAGCAATGGAAAAACCACTACGTATTGGCATTATCGCCGGCGAACTGTCAGGGGATACTTTGGGTGAAGGCTTTATCAAAGCGATCAAAGCCCAATATCCGGATGCAGAGTTTGTTGGCATTGGTGGTCCGAAGATGATCGCTCAAGGCTGTGAGTCTCTGTTCGATATGGAAGAGCTCGCGGTTATGGGCTTGGTTGAAGTGTTGGGACGACTACCAAGGTTGTTAAAAGTGAAAGCTCAGTTGGTAAAGTATTTTAGCGATAATCCACCGGATGTCTTTGTCGGTATTGATGCGCCAGATTTTAACTTACGCCTTGAGCTTGATCTGAAGAAAAAAGGCATTAAAACAGTACATTATGTCAGTCCTTCTGTCTGGGCGTGGCGTCCAAAGCGTATCTTCAAAATTGATGCGGCGACCGACCTTGTGCTGGCCTTTTTACCGTTTGAAAAAGCCTTCTACGATAAGTATCAAGTGGCTTGTGAGTTTGTTGGTCATACCTTAGCAGACGCTATCCCGCTTGTACCGGATCAACAACAAGCGAGAGCCTTGCTTGGCCTAGAGAAAAACAAGCAGTGGTTAGCGGTGCTGCCTGGCAGTCGTGGTGGTGAAGTCGGCCTGATTGCGGAACCCTTCATTCAAACCTGTCGTGAAATTAAGCAAAAGCATCCGGACATTGGCTTTGTCGTGGCTGCGGTGAATGATAAACGTCGCCAGCAGTTTGAAGAGATATGGCGATCTGTGGCGCCAGAACTCGATTTCGTCATCGTTCAAGATACGGCACGTAACGTTATCACTGCCTCAGATGCTGTGTTACTCGCTTCAGGTACCGTGGCGCTGGAATGTATGCTGCTCAAGCGGCCGATGGTGGTGGGTTACAAAGTCAATCGCTTAACCGGTTGGTTAGTACAGAAACTGGCTATTACCAAATACGTTTCTTTGCCTAACATCTTGGCAGGAGAAGAGTTGGTGAAGGAATTTATTCTTGATGAATGTGATCCTGAATACTTAGTTCCTGCCGTCGATAAGATGCTAACTAGTGATAACCAAGAACTTATCGACCGCTTTACTGAGATGCACAAACTGATTCGCAAAGATGCCGATGTGCAAGCCGCTAAAGCCGTACTTAAGCTCATCGGCCGAGATAAACAAGATGACTAAACAAAGCAAAGAATTACCGCCTTTTGAATATCCTCAGGGATACCTTCGTATCGCTGGTGTTGATGAAGTAGGGCGCGGTCCCTTGGTCGGTGATGTTGTGACCGCTGCGGTCATTCTAGATCCAAGTAATCCGATTGAAGGATTAAACGACTCGAAAAAACTGTCTGAGAAGAAACGTCTGGCGTTACTGCCTGAAATTAAGCAAAAAGCCTTAGCTTGGTCGGTAGGTCGTTGTTCTCCAGAGGAAATTGACGAACTGAACATTCTTCAAGCCACTATGGTCGCAATGCAAAGAGCTGTCGCAGGTTTAGAAGTTCAACCTGATTTCGTATTGATAGATGGCAACCGCTGTCCCCAATTACCTATGCAATCGCAAGCCGTGGTTAAGGGAGACTTGCGTGTTGCGGAGATCAGTGCTGCTTCGATTATTGCTAAAGTGGTTCGCGATCAAGAGATGGAGGAGCTGGATAAGCTTCACCCTGAGTTTGGTTTCGCTAAGCACAAAGGGTACCCAACTAAGGCGCACTTTGAAGCGATTGAGCAACACGGTGTCATTGAGCAGCATCGTAAGAGTTTCAAACCCGTTAAGCGTGCGCTTGGCATTGAGTAGCAATACTGTTTCAGGGGTATATAAGTCGAAGTTTTTCACTTAAAATACCCCAAATATCTCCATCAATTATAACCGTTCCGGACTCTATCCATGTCAGACCCTAAGTTTATCCACCTTCGAGTTCATAGTGACTTTTCCATGGTCGATGGCCTTTCAAAAGTGCCACCCTTGGTTAAGAAAGTGGCTGAGTTGGGCATGCCTGCGATGGCGCTGACTGACTTTACTAACTTATGTGGTCTAGTGAAGTTTTATGGCACGGCCCACGGTTGTGGTATCAAACCGATCATTGGTGCTGACTTCGTGATGCAGTCACCTGAGTTTGGTGATGAGCTGACTAAGCTGACCGTGATTGCTGCGGATAACGTCGGTTATAAGAACCTGACTTTACTGATCTCAAAAGCCTACCTACGAGGCCACGTTCAGCATCAACCTGTGATTGATAAAGCGTGGCTGGCTGAGCTCTCAGAAGGGGTAATTATACTTTCCGGAGCTAAGAGTGGTGAAATAGGCAAAGCGCTGTTGAAAGGCAACCAGAATGTTGTCGAGCAGTGCGTCGAGTTCTACCAAACCCATTTTCCAGACCGTTTCTATCTAGAACTGGTTCGTACTGGCAGAGCCGATGAAGAAACCTATCTTCACTTTGCGTTAGAGCTGGCAGAACAACATGACTTACCAGTTGTTGCTACTAATGATGTAGTGATTCTTGATGAGACACTGTTTGATGCGCACGAGATTCGTGTTGCGATTCATGATGGTTACACGCTAGAAGATCCACGTCGACCAAAAAACTACAGCGCTCAGCAATATCTTCGTACTGAAGAGGAGATGTGTGAGCTATTCTCTGACATCCCTGAAGCATTAGAAAATAGTGTAGAGATTGCTAAGCGTTGTAACGTGACAGTCCGCTTGGGTGAATACTTCCTGCCCGCGTTCCCAACCGAAGGGATGGAAGAAACCGAGTTCTTGGTTAAAAAATCTGAAGAAGGTTTGGAAGAGCGACTGGAATTCTTATTCCCCGATCCGGCGGTGCGTGCAGAAAGGCGACCTGAATACGATGATCGTCTTAAAATTGAACTGGAAGTAATCAATAACATGGGATTCCCAGGTTACTTCTTGATCGTAATGGAGTTCATCCAGTGGTCAAAAGATAACGCCATCCCTGTAGGTCCTGGCCGTGGTTCAGGTGCCGGTTCTTTGGTGGCATATGCGTTAAAAATCACCGATCTCGACCCGCTAGAATACGATCTTCTGTTTGAGCGATTCCTCAACCCAGAACGTGTTTCCATGCCCGATTTCGATGTCGATTTTTGTATGGATAAACGTGACCAAGTAATTGATCACGTTGCAGAAATGTATGGTCGTGATGCGGTATCGCAGATCATCACTTTCGGTACGATGGCAGCGAAGGCGGTAATTCGTGACGTAGGCCGTGTACTTGGTCATGGTTTCGGTTTTGTTGATCGCATCTCGAAACTGGTTCCGCCAGACCCGGGCATGACGCTAGAAAAAGCATTCAAAGCAGAACCTGCACTGCCTGAGCTGTACGAAAACGACGAAGAAATTAAAGAGCTGATCGATATGTGTCGCATCCTTGAAGGGTGTACACGTAACGCAGGTAAGCACGCTGGTGGTGTTGTAATATCGCCAACCACCATCACTGACTTTGCGCCGATTTATGCTGATGCGGAAGGTCACTTCCCGGTGACTCAGTTCGATAAAAACGACGTTGAAACCGCGGGTCTGGTGAAGTTTGACTTCTTGGGCTTACGTACGCTGACCATTATTGACTGGGCGTTGGGCTTGATTAACCCACGCTTAGAGAAGGAAGGCAAAGCCCCAGTCGCCATTGAGTCTATCCCATTGGAAGACCAAGCTTCTTTCAATTTACTGCAAAACTCAGAAACCACTGCGGTATTCCAGCTTGAATCGCGTGGTATGAAAGAGCTAATAAAACGCCTTCAGCCAGACTGTTTTGAAGATATTATCGCACTGGTTGCTCTGTTCCGTCCGGGACCGCTTCAGTCGGGCATGGTAGATAACTTCATCGACCGTAAACATGGACGCGAGGCGGTTTCTTACCCAGATGAGCAGTGGCAGCACGAGTCGCTAAAAGAGATTCTAGAGCCAACCTACGGCATTATCCTCTATCAGGAGCAGGTAATGCAGATCGCTCAGGTTCTTTCTGGCTATACGCTTGGTGGTGCAGATATGCTTCGTCGTGCGATGGGTAAGAAAAAGCCAGAAGAGATGGCCAAGCAGCGTGCGACGTTCGAAGAAGGCGCGGTCGCCAACGGCGTAGACGGCGAATTGGCGATGAAGATCTTCGACTTGGTAGAAAAGTTCGCAGGTTACGGCTTCAACAAATCGCACTCGGCTGCATATGCTCTGGTTTCTTACCAAACGCTGTGGCTCAAAACTCATTTCCCAGCGGAATTTATGGCTGCGGTAATGACCGCCGATATGGATAACACTGAGAAAGTCGTCGGTCTGGTCGATGAGTGTTTCCGCATGAAACTCAAAGTGCTGCCGCCAGATATCAACGCAGGTTTGTATCGCTTTAATGTCGATGACGATGGGGCGATTGTTTACGGCATCGGTGCTATCAAAGGGGTGGGTGAAGGTCCAATTGATGCCATTCTCGAAGCGCGTAACAAAGACGGCCACTTTAAAGACCTATTCGATTTCTGTGCTCGTATCGACCTGAAAAAGGTTAATAAGCGAGTCATTGAGAAACTCATTTACGCCGGCGCATTGGATCGCCTTGGTCCGCACCGCGCAGCAATGATGGCTTCACTGAACGATGCTGTTAAAGCGGCGAGCCAACATCACCAAGCAGAAGCCTTTGGTCAAACCGATTTGTTCGGCGTGTTGACCGAAGCACCTGAAGAAGTTGAGCACAAATACACCAAAGTTGAACCTTGGCCGGAAAAAGTGTGGCTTGAAGGTGAGCGCGATACTTTAGGCCTTTATTTGACCGGGCACCCAATAAATGCCTACATAAAGGAACTTGGTAAGTACACCAGTTGTCGACTAAAAGACGCAACACCAACCAGACGGGATCAAAGTGTCACTGTCGCGGGTCTGGTAATTGCGGCTCGTGTGATGACCACTAAGCGCGGAACACGTATTGGTATTATGACACTGGATGATCGAAGCGGGCGTATGGAGGTGATGTTATTCTCCGATGCGTTAGATCGATATGCAGAATTGTTAGAAAAAGATAAAATTTTGGTTGTTTCTGGACAGGTCAGCTTTGATGATTTCAATGGTGGTCTTAAAATGTCCGCGCGCGAGGTTATGGATCTCGGGACTGCTCGTGAAAAATATGCACGGGGATTATCAGTTTCCATCGATCAATCTCAAATCAATGACCGATTTTTTGAGCGTTTTAGTCAAATACTAGAGCCTCATCGGGCGGGGAGCGTTCCTGTCCATGTATACTACCAACGCTCTGATGCACGAGCGCGTTTGACGTTGGGTACAGAATGGCGAGTGACGCCAAGTGACGCATTATTAGATGATTTAAAACAACTACTTGGGAAAGGCCAGGTAGAACTCGAATTTAACTAAGTTCGGTAAAACGCCACCGAATCATAAAGGATCTATAGATGAGCCTGAATTTTTTAGAATTTGAAAAGCCAATCGCAGAGCTAGAAGCAAAAATTGAAGCACTTCGTGACGTATCTCGTCATGGCGGTGAGTCTGGTGTTGATCTTGAAAAAGAGATTGAACAGCTAGAGAAGAAAAGCCTAGAGCTTAAAAAGAAAACATTCAGCGATCTTGGTGCTTGGGAAACTGCCCAGCTTGCTCGTCACCCACAGCGTCCTTACACGCTTGATTACATCGAGCACGTATTTACAGAGTTTGATGAGATGGCGGGTGACCGTCACTACGCAGATGACAAAGCGATCGTAGGTGGTATGGCACGTCTTAATGGCCGTCCAGTAATGATCATTGGTCATCAAAAAGGTCGTGAGACTAAAGAGAAAGTAAAACGTAACTTCGGCATGCCTAAGCCAGAAGGTTACCGTAAAGCGCTGCGTTTGATGCAAACGGCAGAGCGCTTTAACATGCCAATCATTACTTTCATCGATACGGCGGGTGCATACCCAGGTGTTGGTGCAGAAGAGCGTGGTCAATCAGAAGCTATCGCGACTAACCTAAAAGTGATGGCGGGTCTTAAAGTACCAGTTATCTGTAACGTTGTCGGTGAAGGCGGTTCTGGTGGTGCACTTGCTATCGGTGTAGGCGACTACGTCAACATGCTGCAATACTCAACCTATTCTGTTATCTCTCCAGAAGGCTGTGCTTCAATCCTATGGCGTGATTCAGATAAAGCGCCACAGGCCGCAGAAGCAATGGGTCTGATTGCTCCACGTCTTAAAGAGCTAGAGCTGATCGATGAGATCATCGACGAGCCTCTAGGTGGTGCACACCGTGATCACCTGCAGATGGCGCAGAACATGAAAGCGACCCTAGTTCGTCAGCTTGAAGAGCTAGAAGCGTTTGATAACGACACCTTGCTAGAGCGTCGTTACCAGCGTCTAATGAGCTACGGTTACTGTTAATCGGCACAAATGTTAGAAAAAGGCTGAACTTAGGTTCAGCCTTTTTTATTGCCAGTGATAAACTAGCGCTAACAACTCCAAATGTTACTCGCTATGAAGCTCGAATCTATTTTTCAACACTCTCTAGACCAACACTATCAAGCCGGTAGCCGAATTGTCCTTGCCCTAAGTGGTGGGCTTGATTCTCGGGTTATGCTTGAACTGATGGCAAGCTACTGTAAATCGCGCAAGCTCGAATGTCTGGCTGTCCATGTTCACCATGGTCTAAGCGAGAATGCAGACAGTTGGGCTGAGCAATGTGAACATTGGTGTCAGGAGCTTGGTGTCGCATTCGTGTTAGAAAAGGTTCAACTGGCGACTCAAGGCAGAAGTATTGAAGAGAGTGCTCGTGAAGCCAGATATACAGCACTTAAAAAACATCTGCAGGATAATGATTTACTACTCACCGGTCAGCATGCTGATGATCAGCTCGAAACTTTTTTCCTTGCTCTCAAGCGCGGCAGCGGCCCGAAAGGTTTGTCCTCAATGGCGCAGAGCATGCCATTTGGTCAGGCGAATTTGCTGCGTCCGCTGTTGACTATCTCACGTCACGAAATTGAAGAGTTTGCTCACGCTAAGCAATTGGCTTGGGTAGAAGACGAGAGTAATCAAGACCAGAGATTTGAGCGTAATTTTGTTCGTCACTCACTAACGCCATCTTTAGTGGAGCGTTGGCCTCATATTAGGCAAGCAGTTCAACGTACAGCCGAACTCTGCTCTGAACAGGAACAGTTGTTAGATGAACTCTTGGCTGAGAAGTACCAGCAATGTATATGTGACGATGGAAGCCTATCTATTGCGATGCTGGAAAGTGCCTCAACTCTGATCCGCAGTCGATTAATTCGTATGTGGCTTGAGCAAAATCACCTGCGTATGCCTACTCGTGAGCAATTGAGTAAGGTTTGGTTGGAAGTTGCAAAGGCGAAAGCGGATGCCAATCCGCAGCTGCAGCTTCCTGAGGTGCAAGTACGCCGCTATTTAAACAAGCTCTACATCGTTAGAGATTGGCAATCACTTGCCGAGTGGCAGCAACCGCTCGATATTGATAAGCCTTGTCCTTTGCCTGATGAATTAGGAAGCTTAGCGCTCGTCCCTTCGAGTGAGGGGAGATTGTCTCGACAGGCATTAGCCCTAAGTCCGTTGCGTGTCACTTTTAACCCAGAGGGATTAAGTGCACACCCAGCAGAGCGTGGGCATAGCCGCAAACTGAAAAAGCTGTTCCAAGAGTATGGTGTGCCAAGTTGGTTACGACGCAGAACCCCTATCTTGATGTGTGGTGATAGGGTCGTTGCCGTGGGGGATTTGTTTATTGATCGCCACTTTATAGGTCAGGATTGTGAACTTGTCTGGGACAAGGGATCACGCTTTATGTAAAATTGTATACATAAAAACGTACAACTATCATGGAATTATAAGGAAGAGCAATGAAGAAATTCGCTATAGGATTGGTACTTGGAATGGGCCTACTTAGTGGTAATGCGCTGGCTGCAGGTGATGTTGCGGCAGGTCAAGCAAAAGCGGCCATCTGCGCTGCTTGTCATGGTGCCGATGGTATTGCAGTGATCCCTGGCTACCCAAACCTTAAAGGCCAAAATGAGCAGTATCTTGTGACGTCTATAAACGCTTACAAAAACAAAGAGCGAAATGGTGGACTCGCAGCAGTCATGCAAGCGCAAGCAGCGATGCTAAGCGATGCTGATGTCGCTAACCTAGCGGCTTATTACGCTAGTTTGAAATAGTCGATAAGATAGATTGCGAGCCCGAGCTACAAAGCTCGGGCTTTTTATTAGCCAATGAACATGGGATAATGACGCTAGGTACAATAGTTTAAGGGAAGAACATGAAAAAGATTGAAGCCATCATTAAGCCGTTTAAGTTAGACGACGTACGTGAAGCACTCGCTGAAGTGGGCATTACAGGTATGACAGTGTCTGAGGTTAAAGGCTTTGGTCGTCAGAAAGGTCATACTGAGCTATACCGTGGTGCAGAGTACATGGTTGATTTTCTACCTAAGGTTAAGCTTGAAATCGTAGTTACGGATGACGTGGCCGATCAATGTGTTGATACCATCATCGAAACGGCACAAACCGGAAAAATCGGTGACGGTAAGATTTTTATCACTGATGTGGAGCGTATTGTCCGTATTCGTACTGGCGAAGAAGACGAAGACGCTATCTAACCCATGAATATTGTTAAAAAAGAGCCGTAAGGCTCTTTTTTGTTTAGGTAATGCAATGAAGAAAAGCGCTTACTTCATCATCTTGTCTCTGGTCTTATCCTTAGTGGTCGTTGCCGGCTACCAATCGATTTTTAGCTTCACTCAACAAGCTCAGGTCGCGTCTATTTCAGGCAACAATGTCGCATTATCTTTGCAATGCTATCGCAATGAACAAGCACCGGTTTTAGATAACCGCGGGCAAATTAAGCTACTGGTCTGGAACATCTACAAGCAAAATAGAGAAAACTGGCAGCAAAGCTTAACTGAACTGTCGGATGGAAAGCAGTTGGTCTTGTTGCAAGAAGCGAGCATGACACCTGAACTCATCGATTGGGTGGCGAAACAGGGCTGGTTTGGTAGTCAGGTAGATGCGTTTAAAGCGTTTGATACATCCGCAGGGGTATTGAATTTGTCTTTGAATACGCCAAGCAAAGCTTGTGCTTACACTGAACTAGAGCCATGGCTACGTTTGCCTAAATCGGCACTATACGCACTCTATCCGCTTTCTTCAGGGGAACAGTTAGCTGTGGTAAATATTCATGCGGTAAACTTTACCTATGGTACTAAGGAATACCATTCTCAGTTAACGGCGTTGACCAAAGAGTTGGGTCAGCATCAAGGCCCAATTATTGTCGCTGGAGACTTCAATAGTTGGAGTGAAGAGCGTTTCGCTGTGATGTCAAAAGCGCTAACGTCACTAGGATTAGAAGAAGTCGATTATCAACCAGATAATCGCACTCAGTTTGTGACTGGCTTGCCACTCGATCATGTCTTTTATCGTGGTTTAAACGTGGAAGCAGCAGAGGCGCCAATTTCTGACGCCTCTGATCATAATCCAATTTTAGTTAGCTTTCGCTTAGCACTTTAGAATATCAGGATGTACAGTGCCCAAATTAGGTAGTAAGCAAGCCAAGGCAGCGCGGAAATAACCAGTGCTTGACCGCGTTCAAATTCAGTCCAAGTTCCTACCGCGGCGTAGCCTAAGGCAATGTACCAAGGCAGTAATAGTGGGAATGAGCTAGCAAACTGTGACCACTCGTTAGTTAGTGGTAGCTTTAACAGCCCGTTGAGGCTATTCAAATCGGCGGCATACACCATAACTTGGCCATGTTTTAGTAGCGCACTCACGTAGCTTGCCAAGTCACCGATAATCGCAGGGAAAGTGATCACCGCGCTGGCTGCGAACCATTTCCAGAAACCATGCTGATGCTGGCTTGGTTTTGTCGCGAGATTGAACCAGAAAGCAAGCATCAGAATGGTCAGCGTTCTACCAGCAATATCACTAATGATTTCACTCGCCATCAAGGTATTGGCGTCAAGTAGTTCTAGCTGTTTTGGGTTGGTTTCTGCCAGTTGCGCTGCAAGCCCTTGCCTTAGCCACTCGAAATCAACCATGTCGAAGTAAGCGCCCCAGAAAAGAAACGGGGAAAGTACCAAGAAAATGTACGGCTGCCAGCCCCAAGCACCACGTTGGTAGAGGGCTAAGAAACAGGCGCTAGGCGAACGGAAAATGTCGACTAGCATGATCAACGGGTTACTTGACGGGTTCATACACTTACCTTAGTTACGTCTACATACAGCTTAAGTTTCTGACCTGGCTTAAGGTACTTCTGTCTGCTGAGATCGTTCCATTTAACGATGTCGTTCGATTTGACTTTAAATTTGCTCGCAATACCACTGATAGTGTCACCTGTGCGGACGTTGTAGAACACAGTGCGGATGATCGCGCCATCAGAGCTGTTTTTCCAAATCACCAGTTTTTGACCAACGCGCAAGGTGTCTCTTGGTCCCATGCCATTCCACTTCGCTAATGATTGGTGTGACACTTTGTTGGCGCGAGCAATCGACCATAAGCTATCGCCAGAGCGAACTGTGTGAGTGAGCTTAAATTGACCACGAGACTTAGCCTGTGTTTTCGCTAATCGGTTCGACGCGCTAAGAGCATAGGCTTTGTCGTCTCGTGTCGAAGTTGGGATCATCAAGTGTTGGCCGACTCGAATGTTGTTGCCACTGAGGTTATTCGCCGTGCGAATCACGTTGGCAGTGGTATTATACTTTTGCGCTAAGACACTCAGGCTATCCCCGGACTTCACCTTATAGCGAACGACTTTCATTCCTTTACCACGGTTTTCTGCTACCGCTTTATTGAACTTAGCGACGCTATCTTTTGGAAGAAGCAATTGGTGAGGCCCGTCCGGTGCTGTCGCCCATTGGTTGTATGCAGGGTTGAGGCCTTGTAGCTCTTTAACACTGATACCCGCGTAGTTAGCGGCTATGGCGAGGTCAAGTTGCTCTTTAGGGTCAACGAGTTCAACGACAGGCTTGTTAGCAATCGTTGGAATACTGATACCATACTTTTCTTGGTTAGCGACAACGTCTGCTAGAGCAAGCAGCTTTGGTACGTAACCACTAGTTTCTTTAGGCAAATCAAGCGAGAAGAAATCTGTAGGCTTGCCGAGTTTGGTGTTTTTGCGAATTGCACTAGATACTCGTCCGCCGCCACTGTTGTAGGCAGCAATGGCGTGAGTCCATTCGCCATCAAAACGTTTGTTGAGATAGGTAAGGTAATCTAGGGCGGCATCGGTTGAAGCGGCGACATCACGACGTCCGTCGTACCAAAAGTTTTGCTTAAGGCCTTGTTGCTTACCCGTTCCCGGAACGAATTGCCATAAACCCGCAGCACTACCATGAGAGTAGGCAAAAGCATCAAAAGAGCTCTCTACCACTGGTAATAGCGCTAACTCTAACGGCATATTGCGTTGCTCTATCTTCTCTGTAATTAGATACAAGAACGGCTCTGCACGTTGTGAGACAGTTTTTAGGTGGTTAGGGTGTTTTAGATACCATGTACGGTAGTAGTCAACGAGCTTGTGGTCAGGGATTGGCATCTCTAACTGCATAGCGATGCGCTTCCAGACATCTTGTTGTGTCTGTGGAGTCACCACTGGCTCGGATTTTACGATAGGTTTTGCTGGTTGAGCGCTTGGCTCAGTTTGCTTAACTGTTGGATTGTTTGTTTCTGGAGAGACGGCTTCTCCAGAATCAGTCGGCTGGGTAAGCTGACAACCTGATAATAATAGCGCTAATACCCAGCTGTGTTTAACTCGCATTGCACAGCCCTTTTTTTACTTGGCTGCTGATAATACTTGTCCCAATTAGTAGGTGACAAGCGGCAAAACGTTAAAATTCGTTCTTCCACTCACGTAATGCGCTAAAAATTGCGAGTGAGTCGCTTTGAGTAGTACGATTTGCGACAGAACGGATGACAGTTTGTTGATCGGTACGCAGAAAAGGGTTGATCCATTTCTCACGCCGAATCGTGGTCGGTAAGGTTGGCTTGTTCTGTGCTCTTAGTCGGTTAACCTCGTCACGATATTGCTGAAGCTGCTGGTTATCTGGCTCTACTGCAAGAGCGAAAGCGATATTACTTGCGGTATATTCGTGCGCGCAGTAGACCTCGGTTTCTTCTGGTAGCGCGGCAATTTTGGTGAGAGAAGTGTGCATCTGCTTCATCGTACCTTCAAAGACGCGTCCGCAACCCGCCGAAAACAGCACGTCACCACAGAAAAGTTTACCATCACCCACATAACCAATATGACCGCGAGTATGGCCTTCTAAGCCGAGCACAAAGAAGATTTCATCAAACAGTTCTATCTGATCACCAGCATCAACAGCATGCGTCAAGGTAGGCACTGGCTCATTGGTTGGGCCGACAACATCGACGTCTGGAAACTGTCTCACTAGTTCCGGGACGCCGCCGATATGGTCATTGTGATGGTGGGTAATGAGAATCGCTTCTAAACTCAAGTCATGCTCTTTGAGATACGCCAAAACTGGCGCAGAGTCACCTGGGTCGACAACGGCACAACGGCGATCGCTATTTTCGATCAGCCAGATGTAATTATCATTAAATGCAGGTATGCTTTTGATATTCAACATGGTTGTGTCTCCAGTATATCGGTCAACAGACGCTTGGGTGAAGCAGGTAACTATGAAGCCAGCACGTAGTAGTAAAAAGCTTGAAAAGCCTCATTCATGGTCTCAGCTAAAAAATGGTCAGTGGGTGAATGAATCCATTCAAACCCGCGTTGACGAATGGTGCCCTAAGCTGTTCGGTTATCATTTACTAAAGCTGGGAGGCCTGAGCTGCGAGTTAACCAGTTTCAATTGTAATATTCAACATCAAGTTCATCTAGATATCCAGAACCCGTTGCATAATGTCATTGCAGATGGCTACGATTTGCCCTTTTTAGAGAAAAGCTTCGATGCGGTATTGATGGCGCACCAGTTAGATTACTGTAATGATCCGCATCGTATGTTACGTGAAGTGGATAGGGTGATGATTGATGATGGCTATTTGATTATCACTGGATTCAACCCTATCAGCTTTACCGGATTGGCGAGCTTGATGCCGTGGAGAAAGAACAACCTTCCGTGGAGTGGTAGGATGTTTACACCAAATCGCATTAGAGATTGGCTAGGGTTACTCAATTATCAAGTGATTGAATGTGATAGCTACGCGCTGTTCCCGATGCAGAAATATCGTACTATGTGGACATGGCTTGAGAACAGTTTAGGTGAATGGGCTTCGCCGCTGGGCAGTTTGTATTTTATTGTCGCACGTAAACGAACCTACCCACTTAAGCCGATTAAGCCACACTGGAAGTTAAAAAGAAAATTGACGCCAGTTGGCGTCAATTACAAAGTGTCGAATAAGCAAAGTCATTAGCTAGGCTTGTAGCCGCTGTCTTCTTCGGTCGGGTTCTCTGCAGCCGCTCGGGCTAGTTCGTCACACATTTCGTTTTCGCGATGGCCTGCGTGACCTTTAACCCAACGCCAGTCAACGCTGTGACGTTCAGTTTCTTTGTCGAGTGCTTGCCAAAGATCGGCGTTCTTAACTGGTTTTTTATCTGCGGTTTTCCAACCGCGTTTTTTCCAGTTGTGAATCCACTGGGTAATGCCTTGGCGTACATACTGGCTATCTGTGGTGAGAATTACATCACATGGCTCTTTAAGGGCTTGCAGTGCAACAATGGTCGCCAGCATCTCCATACGATTATTGGTTGTGAGTGTATAACCTTTGGCTAATGTCTTTTCGGTTTGTTTGTAGCGAAGAACCACACCGTAGCCACCAGGGCCAGGATTGCCTAAGCAGGAACCATCAGTGAAAATTTCCACCTGTTTTGTCATGATTTGATACTATTGGGTTAAGCACATTATTGGCATAGTCTGACACACATTTTGTTATGAATACCAGCAACAATTCTAAGCAACACCGTATCGTGGTACTCGATACCGAAACAACCGGTATGAACCGCGAAGGCGGGCCTCACTATCAAGGCCATCGCATTATCGAGATCGGTGCGGTCGAGATCATCAATCGTAAACTAACAGGGCGTCACTTCCACTGTTACATCAAGCCAGATCGAGAAATACAGCCTGATGCAGTCGAAGTCCACGGTATTACCGATGAATTCTTGGTTGATAAGCCAGAGTACCAAGATGTTCACGCAGAGTTTCTCGATTTCATCAAAGATGCTGAGCTGGTGGCTCACAATGCCCCCTTCGATACCGGCTTTATGGATTACGAGTTTTCTATGCTCGATCCGCAGATTGGTAAGACGAGCGATTTCTGTAAGGTGACCGATACGCTTGCGATGGCGAAGAAGATCTTCCCGGGCAAGCGAAACAACCTTGATGTGTTATGTGATCGATACGGAATCGATAACTCGCACCGTACGCTCCACGGGGCTTTGCTCGATGCGGAGATTCTGGCCGACGTATACCTGTTAATGACAGGTGGGCAGACTTCTTTGCAGTTTAATGCCGGAAATGGCAACGAAGAGGGCGGCGAAGCGATAAAACGTGCAGCAAGTGGACGAAAAGCGCTAAAGGTTTTGCGTGCAAGCGCCGATGAAATAGAAGCCCATCAAAGTAGATTAGATATCGTCGAGAAAAGCGGAAGCTGCCTCTGGCGTCAATAGGAGAAAGGATGTTGAGGATTTGGATTGCCATAGTTGCTATGTTGTTTAGCGCTTTCAGTTATAGCGCTGAAGAGTCCTCAATATCTTTATTGGACAACCGTTTTAGAGTTGACCCCTCCATCAAACAGATCACCTTTGTAATCTATCGTGCAAAACGTTCTCAGCCAGTGGTTCTTGTTAGACCTGATGGTAAAAAGTATTACGCGTGGCGTAGCCCAGACAATGTTCGTTGGTATCAAGAGTCCTCAATGGACATCGTGTCGATTGATAATCCAATGCCAGGGCCGTGGCAAGCTATCGGTCGAGTCACACCGAAGAATAAAATTAAGCTTATCTCTCACCTTGAACTGACAACCGACCAACTCCCGAATCGCCTTTTTCAAGGGGAGTCGATTAAGTTTAACGCCAGATTGACGTCGGATGACCAACCTTTGGTACTACGAGATTTTCTTGACCGGGTCAAACTCAAAGTGACCTTTACCAAATATATTGAAAATGAAGATGAGTTGATCAAAGAGGCCAAGCCAGTTCCAGAAGTGATAGGTGAGTTTTCCGATGATGGGCAAGGGCTTGATGAAGTGGCAGGGGATGGCATATTCACCGTCTCTCTACCCATTACTAGCGCACCGGGTAAGTATCGGGTAAGAATCACTTCGGGTAATGGTGTGTTCTTGCGTGCTCAAGAGCAAGAAGTGCTGGTTTACCCAACGCCTCTGCAAACGACCTTTATCCAGTCACGTGATGCAATGAGTCCAAATAAGGTTGTGATTGCGGGTGAGCAGGGAATGATCTTACCTGGGTCAATTGCAGGGCATATAGAACATACCTCTCCAAGCGGTGAGCTGACGTCAGTTCAAGGTTCGGCTGATGCCGAAAGCAATAAGCTTGAACTGGAGATTCCGTATAGTGAGGCGATTGGCCTTTACTCGTGGACCGGAGAGGCATTTGCTACTGAAATGGGCTCTCAGAGGCCACTAATCTTCTCAATGACAGATCATACTTACAGTGTTGTCGCGGAAGTCGACATGGCGGAGACTCGTCGATTGCAGGAAGAGGAGCGCCTAAAACAGCAGAAGCTGTTAGAGGAGATGGAGCTGATGCAAATGCGCGAAGAAAAGCGTACTCGCACCATGATTGTTATCGGAGTTGGTAACGTTGTGGTGGTTATTCTCGGCTTGGTGGTCTGGTTTGTTAGGCGTAAGCTTAAGGCGAGCAAGCAAGCGATACCTGAGATGCAATTGGAAATGCCGAAGAAGTAATATTTTTCGCGTACGAATCGTCGTATTCAACGAATAAAAACGCTGATGATGTTAGTTGCAACTAATACTCGTAGTAGAAACTAACATTAGGGTTGATAATAAAAAGGGCTGCAAACGCAGCCCTTGTTGGTTTTGGTAAGTTCTATTCTAGATAAGGTTTACGCGACTTCATCCATTGCTGAAGAAAGCTGCGGTTGAGGCTTTGCTGCTAATTCCTCAGGACTGAAATCATCAACGTTTATCACGTAGAGTCGCTGCTCTTCAGCTTCACGCAACAGCTTCGCTTCGTTGGTGTCAATAATACCTTTCTCTAGTCCCATCGCTGCAACCTCGTCTAGGCGCAGGAATGGGCGGCGTTTACCTGTCTCTTTACAAATCTTATCGAAAACAGGCTCTGCTTTAAGGATGATTTCAAGCGCTTGCTCGATACGACCAACGGCATTAAATTCACTGGCTTCAAAGTATTGGTAACGACCAATGCGAGAGCGAGTTTCACTTGGCGTTTGCAGGATTTGAGCTACTTGGCTATCTAGCTTGTCGCTTGGCGCTTTGCGTACTCGACCAAATGGCATAATCAAAACGCGCAGTGCTTTGCCCAACCATTTATTCGGGAAGTTGGCTAAGAACTCATCGACAGCGATTTCGGTCTGTTTAAGACTATCTTGTAGGCCCCAGTGTACCAGCGGAAGATCTTCTACAATACGACCATCACTTTCATAGCGTTTTAGCGTTGCTGAGCTTAAGTACAGTTGGCTTAGAATGTCGCCTAAGCGTGCAGACAGGCGCTCTTTACGTTTCAGTGAGCCACCTAGAACAGCCATTGAAATATCAGATAGGAAAGCGATGTTAGCGCTGTAGCGGTTCAAACGCTGGTAGTAACGAGTGGTTGAATCTTTCACTGGCGCATCAGAGAAACGACCATCGGTCAGACCTAACCATAGGCTGCGAATAAGGTTACTCATGGTGAAGCTCACGTGGCCTGCTAACGCACTATCAAACTTATCTAGGGCATCGGATGCATCTGAGTAGGCGGCATTCATTTCTTCGAGTACATATGGATGGCAGCGAATCGCGCCTTGACCATAGATAATCATAGAGCGGGTTAAGATGTTTGCGCCTTCAACAGTAACGGCAATTGGTGCACCTTGATAGCCACGCGCAAGGAAGTTTGCTGGCCCCATACAGATACCTTTACCGCCAACAATGTCCATCGCATCAATAACGCTACGCTGCATTCTGTGAGTACAGTGATATTTGACGATCGCTGAGATAACGGATGGTTTTTCGCCAAGGTCGATACCTGCAACGGTCAAGGTACTTGCCGCATCCATCACGTAGGCATTGCCACCTAAACGTGCCAATGGCTCTTCAACCCCTTCCATGTGACCAATAGGTTGCTTGAACTGACGACGAATTCTTGCATAAGCCCCTGTTGCCAATGCGGCGGTTTTAATCCCACCGGTAGAGTTTGATGGTAGAGTGATCCCACGACCTACTGACAGACACTCCACTAGCATACGCCAGCCTTGTCCGGCCATTTTCGGGCCGCCAATGATAAAGTCGAGTGGCACAAACAGGTCTTCACCACGTGTTGGACCGTTTTGGAATGGAACGTTAAGTGGGAAATGACGATTGCCGATTTCAACACCTTTTAGATGAGTTGGGATCAAAGCACAGGTGATGCCTAGATCTTGTTGCTCGCCGAGTAATCCTTCAGGATCGCGCAGTTTAAAGGCTAGACCTAGAACAGTCGCAACAGGCGCTAAAGTAATGTAACGCTTGTTCCAAGTCAGGCGCATACCTAACACTTCTTTGCCTTCCCATTGTCCTTTACACACCACACCGAAGTCAGGAATAGAGCCTGCGTCTGAGCCAGCTTCAGGGCTAGTTAAAGCAAAACATGGAATCTCTTTACCTTCTGCAAGACGAGGTAGGTAGTAATCTTTTTGCTCTGTTGTACCGTAGTGTTGCAGCAGTTCGCCAGGGCCTAATGAGTTAGGTACACCAACCGTCGAAGAAAGCACGCTAGAGACACCAGTTAGCTTTTGCAGTACCAGAGACTGAGCGTAAGCAGAAAACTCAAGGCCGCCGTATTTCTTCTTAATGATCATCGCAAAGAACTTATTGTCTTTTAGGTATTGCCAAACTTCAGGTGGGAGGTCGGCTAGCTCGTGAGTCACTTTGTAGTCATTGACCATAGCGCAGACTTCGTTCACTGGGCCATCTAAGAAGGCTTGCTCTTCGGCGCTTAGCTGAGGCTTTTGAATGTCGTGCAGCTTTTTCCAGTCAGGCTTACCTTTGAACAGCTCTGCTTCCCACCAAACGGTACCGGCATCAAGCGCTTCTTTTTCTGTTTGCGACATAGCAGGAAGCACTTTCTTAAATAGAGCGAGGGCTTTTTTACTGATTAGTGACTGTCTGATGGATGGTACTGCTAGGGTCGCAATGGCAGCGATGAATAAGATCCAGCTAAGAGAGCCAGCACTACCAAAGATAGAGAGCACAACCATTGTGGCAGTTAATGCAGCGATGGAGAGCAGCAGTGAACTGCGGTGGTACAAGCAGATCGCGAGAACTGCGGTAAAGCCAAGTAGAGAGAGCAAGATGTCCATATTTATGTTCCTTATTACGGCGGAATTTAATCTGTTTTATGCCGATAACATGTAAGAGGTCTAACCAGTTAAGTGTAATCAAAATATTAATAAAATGTAAAACCGGTATTTGCTTAAAAAGTGATCTAAGTAGAGTGAAAAGTCTAAAAATGATGGGCTATGCGGTTTTTGTGAACCAAGATTTGCAACAAAGCGGGAATTGTTATCAGCAAGCTATCGACAGTGAGAATTGTTTGAGTAAACTCTGTAGGTAACGTTTTCTGTATTTCACACAGAACTATTTATTACAAAAATTAGAGATTAACCTATGTACCAGGACCTAATTAAAAACGAATTGACCGAAGCTGCTGACGTTCTGAATAAGTTTTTAAGCGATGAAAACAACATTGCGCAAATTGAAGCGGCAGCGAAGATGCTGGCTGATTCATTTAAGCAAGGTGGTAAAGTGCTTTCTTGTGGTAACGGCGGTTCACACTGTGATGCCATGCATTTTGCGGAAGAGCTAACGGGTCGCTATCGCGAAAATCGTCCGGGTTTACCAGGTATCGCTATATCTGATCCAAGCCACTTATCATGTGTAAGTAATGACTTTGGTTACGACCACGTATTTTCTCGTTATGTTGAAGCCGTGGGTGCCAAAGGTGATGTGCTATTTGGTCTGTCAACTTCGGGTAACTCAGGTAACATCTTAAAAGCGATTGATGCAGCCAAAGCTAAAGGCATGAAAACCATCGCCCTAACGGGTAAAGATGGCGGTAAAATGGCAGGCCTAGCGGACATCGAAATCCGTGTTCCTCATTTTGGTTACGCTGACCGAATTCAAGAGATTCACATTAAGATCATCCACATTGTGATTCAACTGATCGAAAAAGAGATGGAAAACGCTTAATTGTCGAAAGCATCTTTTATATAACTATAAGCGCTAGCAAACTTGCTGGCGCTTATGCTATTAAAGAAGAAACCGCACGCAAGGATTAAGGGAGTTTAGTAAAACATGTGTGAACTGCTCGGAATGAGCGCCAATGTGCCAACCGATATCTGTTTTAGTTTTACCGGGCTGATGCAGCGCGGCGGTAATACCGGTCCGCACCGTGATGGTTGGGGAATCACTTTCTACGAGGGCAAAGGCTTTCGTAATTTCAAAGATCCGAACCCAAGTTGCGATTCAAAGATCGCTGAGTTGGTACAGAATTATCCGATTAAAAGCTGTGCGGTGATAAGCCATATTCGTCAGGCGAATCGCGGTGCAGTGAATCTTGAAAATACCCACCCCTTTACCCGTGAGCTGTGGGGACGTTATTGGACCTTTGCTCACAATGGTCAATTGAGCGATTACCAAGATCTAGTAACGGGTAGACATCGCCCCGTTGGGCAGACAGATAGTGAACTCTCATTTTGTTGGTTGCTTAAGCAGATGGAAGATGAGTATCCAGAACCACCGCAAGATATGGTGGGGGTGTTTCGTTTTGTTGCCGAGTGCTGTGACAGGCTGAGAGAGAAGGGCGTGTTTAACATGCTGCTTTCAGACGGTGAGTATGTCATGACCTACTGTACTAACCACCTTTATTGGATCACCCGTCGTGCACCATTTGGTAAAGCCGCGTTACTTGATGAAGATGTGGAAATCAACTTCCAAGAAGAAACAACGCCTAATGACATCGTGTCTGTCATTGCGACTCAACCGCTGACAGGTAATGAAACTTGGCATCGCATGAAGCCGGGCGAGTTTGGCATTTTCCATTTTGGTGAACTGATCGATGGTAATGCCGATGAACTGGCTGACGTCGCTTATGCGCCCAAAAAAGTGGCCAGTCAGGCACCTACCGAACCGTTAGAGTAATAAACCAAATTTCGAGATGTGCTTCTAAAATCATTGAGAACAAGTCGAAAGTTTATATTTAACCCATTGATATAAAAATAATATCAATGGGTTTTTTATTATTTAAGGTAGGTGTTTATGAGAGGCTTTTTACTGTCTATTGTGCTGTTCAGTTCGTCGGTACTGGCACAGCAGCCAGAGGCATTTTCTAGCTTAGTCGCCAGTTATAAGTATGCGTCTAATCCCGAGTTACGTTACTCATTAGATGAACGAATGGCGTTTTGGCAGATCCCCAGTGTGAGTGTTAGTACATTCAAAGAGGGTCAAAAAGAGTGGCAATTCAGCCATGGTTTGAGCCATAAATCAGGTCAACTAGCTAACACTGAGACCCGCTATCAAGTAGCCTCAATGAGTAAACCCGTCACCACTTTAATCACTTTGAGAGCCATGGAGAAAGGTTTACTAACGTTAGATGAGTATATCCAGCCCCTGCTTGCACCGGAGTTTGCAAAAGTAGTAACGTCTCCTGTTACGCTGCGTCAGTTATTGTCACATAAAGCGGGTCTTAACCATACTGGTTATATGGGGGTCGAGAGCGATCAAGCGCTCCCTAAGCTGAATATCTTTACTCGTAGCGATTCCAAGCTTGGTGTTTTAAAGCAAGAGTTTGTAGTGGGGGACTATCATTACTCCAATGGCGGTTACATTCTCGTCCAGCACATTCTTGAACAGGTTTACGATAAGCCGTTCGAAGTGATAGCGGATCAGGAGGTGTTTGAGCCATTAAAAATGGTCAACTCTAGTTTTGTTCAGCCTACAGAAAATCAAGAGAACACAAAGTTTGCCCACGCTCACCGATATGGCGAATGGGTTGCAAAAGGGTGGCACAAATACGCGGCTAAAAGTGCGGCTGGTTTGTGGACAACACCTACTGATCTGACACGTATGCTTCTGGCCGTTCACCAAGCCTACATTGGAGAAGATGAGTCCTGGCTAAGCCAAGAGAGTATCCAGCAAATTGATTACCCTGGGACAAGCTTTATGGGACTTGGTTTTTTCCGTAATCATAGTAGCAAAGAAGGCTATGTGTTCCACGGCGGAATCAACCACGGCTTTGAAGGGCACTTTGTCCTCTATCCGAAGCTTGGTACCGGGGCAGTAGTTTTGACCAATGGTCAAAGAGGCGATCAGCTTGCGCAAGAGATCTTACGTGCGGTTTCGCTTACGGAAGGTTGGATTGACTTCCCACTATATCAAACCGAAGTGTTGAAAGTGGACCTTGAGGAGTTAAAGCCATTGATTGGAAGATATCAATACAGTGAAGATTTTTATGCTGATGTCTTTATTCGTAATGGGGTGCTCTATATTCAAGGTTACCAGCAAGACGCCTATGCGTTACACAAAGTAGCAGAAAACCATTTCAAGCCTTTGGAGTTTGAATCGACGTTTTACTTTAAGTTCAGCAAAACAGGCAAACTGACAGGGCTAACCCAAGAGGCGCCGTTTTATAATGGCTTTGCCAAAAAAGTAAAATAGAAAAAAGGCCGATGTCTCCATCGGCCTTCTGTATTTCTAGGGCTAACTTACGCTAGCTGAGCTTTAACATGCTCAACGATATCAGCCATTGCGACAGCGGTTTTCTCACCAGAGCGGCGGTTCTTGTACTCGAAGTTACCTTCTTTCATTGAACGGTCGCCAATGACGATAGTGTGAGGAACGCCGATTAGCTCCATATCAGAGAACATTACGCCAGGGCGCTCTTTACGGTCGTCGAATAGCACTTCGATGCCCATTGCCGTCAGTTCAGCGTACAGCTTCTCAGCAGCTTCTTTCACTTCTTCTGACTTGTGCATGTTCATTGGTACGATCGCGACTTGGAAAGGTGCAAGTGCGTCTGGCCAGATGATGCCGTACTTGTCGTGGTTCTGCTCAATTGCAGATGCAACAACACGAGAAACACCGATACCGTAACAACCCATCTCTAGGATAACGTTTTTACCGTCTGGACCAAGAACACCACAGTTCATTGCTTGAGAGTAAACATTACCTAGTTGGAAGATGTGGCCTACTTCGATACCACGTTTCAGTGCGATGGTACCTTTACCACAAGGGCTTGGATCACCTTCAACTACATTACGTAAGTCTTCAACTTGGCCAAGCTCAACATCACGACCCCAGTTGATACCGAAGTAGTGCTTGTCGTCTACGTTAGCGCCTGCGCCAAAGTCACTCATTACAGCAACAGTGCGGTCAACAATGAATGGCAGTTTAAGACCTACAGGGCCTAGTGAGCCAGGGCCAGCGCCGATTATGGCACGGATCTCTTCTTCTGTTGCCATCTCTAGAGGAGCTGCAACTTGAGGAAGGTTTTCTGCTTTCACTTCGTTCAGTTCGTGGTCGCCACGGATGATAAGCGCGATTAGGTCAGCGTCAACTTCATCAGATGCTTTAACAAATAGAGTCTTAACCGTCTTCTCGATTGGCAACTCAAACTGTTCAACAAGCTCAGCAATTGTCTTTGCATTTGGTGTGTCAACTAATGTCATCTCTTGAGTTGGAGCCGCAGCTTCGTCAGCCAGAGCGAGTGCTTCGGCTTTTTCGATGTTCGCTGCGTAGTCAGACTCAGTAGAGAAGGCAATTAGGTCTTCACCACTTTCCGCAAGTACGTGGAACTCTTGAGAACCGCTACCACCGATAGCACCTGAGTCAGCCAGTACTGGGCGGTACTCAAGTCCCATGCGGTCGAAGGCTTTACAGTAAGCATCGTGCATTGCATCGTAAGACTTCTGTAGACCTTCTTTATCAATATCAAAGCTGTACGCATCCATCATGCAGAATTCGCGTGCACGCATTACGCCAAAACGTGGGCGACGCTCATCACGGAACTTAGTTTGGATTTGGTACAGGTTTAGCGGTAGCTGTTTGTAAGAGCTCACTTCATTGCGCACTAGGCTAGTGATTACTTCTTCAGCTGTTGGGCTAAGAACAAACGGACGAGTGTGTCGGTCAGTAAAGCGAAGTAGCTCAGGACCCATCTTCTCGCTGCGGCCTGTCTCTTCCCATAGTTCAAACGGCTGAACAACGGGCATCAATGTTTCGACTGCGCCTGCATTGTCGATCTCTTGACGAACGATGTTTTCGACTTTACGCAGTACACGTAGACCAGTAGGTAGCCAGGTGTAGAGACCTGAAGCCAGCTTACGGATCATACCTGCACGTAGCATGAGCTGGTGGCTCACTACTTCTGCGTCGTTTGGAGTCTCCTTCAGAGTAGAAAGAAGATAATTACTGGTACGCATTTAACTTATCCGTTTATTAAAGTTAGATACTCAAGCCAGAATGGACAGGAGTATGGAAGTCCCACGAGGGGAAAATTGTTAGCCGCTTATAATATCAGCCAAATGCCATTGTCAAAAGCTTTCAATCGCAGTAACCGTTATTAAGTTATCGTTAACGGTAAACTTCACATTCAGATCGAACAAATTTACCGCATATTCTTTACTATCAGGTTTGTTCTTTTTGTACGCCGGGCGAGGGTCTTGCGCCAGAACCTGCTCGATCACCGTTTTGACATACTCAGTATCGCCACGCTTTTCGAGTGCTGCCAGAGCGACTGGAGAGAAGTCGACCTGTGATTTTTCAGGTTCGTCTGCTGCATAGCCACCTTGTGCCTCTGCAATAGAATCTGAATAGGGGATGTATGGCTTGATATCAACAATTGGCGTGCCATCGACCAAGTCCACGTTACCCAGATCCAAATAGATCTGATCGCCTTCCTTGCTGATACCTTTAACTTCTACTGCTGACATACCAATGCCATTCGGGCGAAAAGTCGAACGTGAAGCAAACACACCTATACGCTCATTGCCGCCCAAACGAGGTGGGCGCACTGTTGGCTTCCATCCTGCCGCTAAATTCTGGTCAAACAGAAACAATAACCAAGCATGGGAGAATTGCTCCAACCCGCGCACTGCTTCGGGACTATTCGCCTCTCCAACTAGTTTTACTCGCGAGCGAGCAGCTGGCACTAAGCTCGGCTGTCGAGGAACGGCGAACTTCTCTTTGTA
Source organism: Vibrio sp. R10-SF1-ISO8 (assembly GCF_059833805.1). Lineage (NCBI taxonomy): Bacteria > Pseudomonadati > Pseudomonadota > Gammaproteobacteria > Vibrionales > Vibrionaceae > Vibrio > Vibrio sp. R10-SF1-ISO8. The sequence goes on from NZ_JCBDHL010000021.1 coordinate 282,403, forward strand.
TGGGCTTTCAATAAAACCGATCGGCTCTATGGAATACATCTCTTTTCTCTCAATTTGGTGATGAGGAAAAAGTATCACAAAAAAGAGTAGTAAAACTTGTTGATAATGATTATTATTTAAAATGTTATAACATAACGGTTTCTAATGAGGTAATTATGCAACCCAACATTCACCCTGAATACCGAACCGTGGTTTTCCATGATACAAGCATTGATGAGTACTTCCTTATCGGTTCAACATTGCAAACTGACCGCACTATTGAGTGGAAAGATGGCAAAACCTATCCGTACTTTACGATTGAAGTTTCTTCTAAATCACACCCTTTCTACACAGGTAAGCAGCGTGTCATCCATCAGGAAGGTCGTGTCGCTAACTTTAAGCGTCGATTTGGTCAATTTTCTAAAGGGGACAAGTAAATGAAGGTCGTAAAATCTCTTAAGAGTGCTAAAAATCGCCATCCTGATTGTCAAATCGTCAAAAGAAGAGGGCGTTTGTACGTTATCTGCAAAACCAATCCAAGATTTAAAGCGGTGCAAAAGTAACCTCCAGTCTCAATCGGATAAAGCTCTCATTTTTGACTATCACAGTTTGAGGCTTTTCCCCTGCTCTTAAACCACCAGAGTGCTTGGTTATAGATAAGCGTAATTTATGCCTCTCTTTGGTGGTTGAGTTTCCTCCTTATACCAATCAACGACTTAAAGGCCATTAAATAAACAGAATGAATGTATTTATATAAATTATAATTCTGTTATTTGGTTTTGTTTTGGTGATATTTGCTAATTATTTGTGCAAAATGCGTTAAATAATATGATTTGTTACACACTTTGTAACATTTTGCATTTCTAATTGAGTATTTTGTCGAGTACCCTGCGCTGGCATTTGGAACATTTTTGTCACATTTGCGCAGGAATAACTACAAGGAGGGAACAGATGAGTTCATCTGCTTCAATTAAACAAAATTCACCTAAGAAGCCGCTATTTACGCGTTTCTTAGACGCTGTTGAATATTTGGGGAACCTATTACCCCATCCTATCACTCTATTCGCCATCTTCTGTTTAGCTATCTTAGTGCTATCTGGTATTGCAGGTTACTTTGAAGTATCTGTTATGGACCCACGCCCTGAAGGTGCGAAAGGTCGTGCAGCAGACGGCATGATCCACGTTGTCAGCCTTTTAAATGCTGATGGTTTGGAGCTAATCGTTACTAACCTAGTGAAAAACTTCGTTGGTTTTGCACCGCTAGGTACAGTGTTAGTTGCTATGCTAGGTGTTGCGATTGCTGAACATTCTGGTCTATTGTCAGCGGCAATGCGCGGCATGGTAATGGGCGCATCTAAGCGCATGGTTACAGTAACGGTTGTATTCGCAGGTATCATTTCTAATACGGCATCTGAGCTAGGTTACGTGGTACTTATCCCGCTAGCGGCAATGTTATTCCACTCTTTAGGTCGTCACCCTCTAGCTGGTCTTGCTGCGGCATTCGCTGGTGTTTCAGGTGGCTACTCTGCAAACCTGCTAATCGGTACTGTTGATCCACTTCTGTCGGGTATTACAGAAACTGCTGCGCAAATGATTGACCCAACTTACACGGTTGGACCTGAAGTTAACTGGTACTTCATGTTTGTGTCGACTTTCTTCATTGCGATCACTGGTGCTTTTGTTACTGAGAAAATCGTTGAGCCTAAGCTAGGCAAATACAATGATGAAGAAGCGTCAGAAGACCTGTCTCAAGACAAGATGGGGGGTCTAACTGCTGTAGAGAAAAAAGGTCTTAAGCTTGCTGGTCTTGCGGTACTAGCGGTTTCAGCGCTTCTTGCATGGACAGTCGTTCCAGCAGACGGCATCCTTCGCTCTGACGCAGGTACTATTGCTGGCTCACCATTCCTGAAGAGTATCGTAGCCTTTATCTTTGTATTCTTTGCTGTACCTGGCTTTGTTTACGGTAAAGTTGTTGGCACGATGAAGACAGATCGCGATGTTATCGATGCAATGTCTAAGTCTATGTCTTCAATGGGCATGTACATTGTACTGGTATTCTTCGCTGCTCAGTTTGTAGCATTCTTCAAGTGGACTAACTTTGGTCAAGTCTTCGCTGTTGCAGGCGCGAGCTTCCTACAAGAGATTGGTCTAACTGGCCCAATGCTGTTCTTCGCCTTCATTCTTATGTGTGGCTTCATCAACCTAATGATCGGTTCAGCATCTGCACAATGGGCAGTAACAGCACCAATCTTTGTTCCTATGTTGATGCTAGTTGGCTACGCGCCAGAAACTATTCAGGCGGCTTACCGTATCGGTGATTCTACTACTAACATCATCACGCCTATGATGAGCTACTTCGGTCTTATCCTTGCTGTAGCAACGCGATACATGAAGAACCTAGGTATAGGTACGCTGATTGCGACCATGCTACCTTACTCAATCGTGTTCATCGTGGGTTGGAGTTTACTGTTCTACGTTTGGGTGTTTATCTTGGGTCTACCTGTAGGTCCTGGAGCGGCGACGTACTACATGCCTTAATCACACGTACTTTATTGAACGATTTAGCCGGAGCTCATTGCTCCGGCTTTTTTGTGCCTATAGATTTTTCAAACAGCCTGATGAGTTGACAAGTGATAGGGGTGAACTTTACTTATCGGTAGAGCGCTATGCCTTGGAGGTAAAATGAATCAACAAACCCAGCTATTTTCAATCCTGAGTTTTCTTCAGGCTCATATCACTCCGTAATTCAAGCCAACGAGCATGGGTAAGCTTTGGGCTTTGTCGTTATTGATATGGTTGTGCTCTCTTCCCGCAGTCAGTTCAACCTCAGTGCAGTTAGTCACGCTTGACTATCCACCCTATATCGTCCATCGCGAAGGGGAGTTATCTGGTGTGGCTGTCGAGCTTGTTGAGGCCGTATTTGATGAACTCGATGTCCCGATATCAATAGAAGTTTTACCTTGGGCAAGAGCCTTGAGTAATGTTCAGTTTGGTCGTGCCGACGCTATCTTTACCGCATTTAAAAATCCAACGCGTGAAAAGTTTGCCGATTACTCTAATGAAATTCTGTTTACGCAGAATATCAGCTTAGTAGTAAAAAGAAGCAGTAAAATGAGTAGCTATGATTTTTTATCCCGTGATGTTTCGGCGGTCGCTATCTGCGCTGTCAATCGAGTCAGTTATGGTAAGCAGATGGATGCTTTATTGGCGGATGGACGCTTTAGGCTAGTCTTTTGGCGCAACCGAACTGAGGATTGCGCTCGCTTGGTCAGGGCGGGGCGTGCTGATGTGTGGGTAAATAATGATTTTGGTGCGCGAAGCATTCTGGCTAGTGAACAAATGGAACAAGCTCTGGAAATACTTTCGCCGCCAATCGAGGCCACGCCCAGCTATATCGCGTTTTCTAAGCTGAAAGAGCATCAGTGGCTTAGAGACAGATTCGACCAAGTGCTAAGAGAAATGAAGGATGATGGACGCTATGAAGCCATCATTGATGACTACTTCGATAGTCTAAAAACAGTGCCACCAAAAGAAAAGGGCTGACATTACGTCAACCCTTGAGAGCTTATGTTAGCAAAAGTAAGTGATTACCAACCTTTAACTACGCCACCTTGGAAGATATCAGAAGCCGCTGTGTAAACTTCTTCAGTCTGGTAAGACTTAACAAAGTTTTGGACGTTTTCAGCTTGTGCGTTGTCTTCACGCGACACGATTAGGTTTACGTATGGAGACTCTTTGTCTTCAACAAATACACCGTCTTTTTGTGGTGTTAGGTTGATAGAGCTTGCGTAAGTTGTGTTGATAACAGAAAGCGCAACGTCATCTAGAGAGCGTGGTAGCTGTGCTGCATCTAGCTCTACGATAGTGATGTTTTTCGGGTTTTCAACGATGTCACGTACAGTTGCTAGCAGGCCAACGTTCTCACGAAGTTTCAGCAGTCCTTGTTGCTCAAGTAGAATCAGTGAACGACCTAGGTTTGTTGGATCGTTAGGTACAGCGATACGAGCACCTTCTTCAATTTCGTCGACCGCTTTCACTTGCTTAGAGTAACCTGCGATTGGGTAAACAAAAGTGTTACCCGCGATAGTCAGTTTGTAACCACGATCGGCAACTTGCTGATCTAGGTATGGCTTGTGTTGGAACGCGTTGATGTCGATAGAGCCATCATCTAGTGCTGCGTTTGGTGTTACGTAATCAGTAAAAGTAACCAGCTCTACATCTAGGCCGTATTTTTCTTTAGCGACTTTAGCCGCAACTTCAGCAACTTGTGCTTCTGCACCAGCCATAACACCAACTTTGATCTTGCTTGTATCTGCTTCTTTTTCACCACAACCTGCTAGTACCAATGCTGATGCAGCAGCTGCGATAGTTAATAGACCTTTAAGACTGAATTTCATCACTATCTCCTTATAAATTAAATCTGTGAGTATTCTTTATTGTATTCTTAGCGGTGATCGACGCGACGGACAATCGCATCACCAATGGACTGAATGATTTGAACTAGCACGATAAGCATTACCACAGTCACGGCCATAATGACCACGTCATAGCGGTGGAAACCGTATCGAATGGCGACGTCACCTAGACCGCCACCGCCAACCGTTCCTGCCATTGCTGAGTAACTGACAAGCGTGACGAGAGTAATGGTTACCGAGTTAACGATGGTAGGCATTGCTTCAGGAAGCAGTACCTTAGAAATAATTTGAATGGGAGTTGCGCCCATCGATTGTGCTGCTTCAACTAATCCCGTAGGGACTTCAAGTAGAGCACCTTCGATAAGACGAGCAACAAATGGGATCGCGCCGATTGTAAGAGGCACGATGGCTGCTGTTGTACCAATGAATGTGCCAACTAATAGCTTGGTAACTGGAATAATGGCGACCATCAGCACTAGGAAAGGTACGGAACGGCCCACGTTAACAATAGCGCCGAGTACACTGTTTAGTTTCGTGTTCTCAAGTAAGCCACCTTTCTTGGTGATATGCAGAATCACACCGAGTGGAATACCAACGGCAAAGCCAACAATGCCCGCCACAGCAACCATGTAGATAGTATCCCAAGTCGCGCCGATAAGTAGATTGCTGTTTAAGCTCAGCCACTGTGAAATTTCATTAAAGGACATAGCCTAGCACCTCTACTTTTACCTTGTGCTCACGCAGGAACTCAATCGCTGCATTGTCATCTTGTTCATTACCAAATAGTTCTGCGACCATCATGCCGAATTTCACACCACCGGCGTAATCGAGGTCAGAGCTGAGAATGCTGACATCAATGTTGAATTTACGGGCAATTTGCGTCATCAAAGGAGCATCAACCGTTGCGCCTGTGAACTCTAGACGCACCAATGGGTAACTGCTTTCCACACGCGTTGCTTGCAAGCGAATTTGGTAATCTTCTGGAATCGACAAGTCGAGCGTAGAACGAATGAATTGATGCGCCAGTTCTGTTTTTGGATGAGCGAAAATTTCACCGACAGTCCCTTTTTCGACTAGCTCGCCATCGCCAATGATCGCTACTTCGTGACAGATGCTTTTTACAACGTCCATTTCGTGAGTAATCAAAAGCATAGTGATGTTCAGCTTGCGGTTGATCTCTTTTAGCAGCTCTAGAATCGACTGAGTGGTTGCCGGATCCAATGCGCTAGTCGCTTCATCACACAGAAGAACCTTTGGATCAGACGCAAGAGCACGTGCGATCGCGACACGCTGCTTTTGACCACCACTTAGGTTTGAAGGGTAGCTTTCATGCTTATCTTCAAGGCCGACCAGTTTCAACAGCTCAGTCACTTTAGTGCTGATGTGCGCTTTATCTTTGCCTGCTAACTCAAGTGGTAGAGCAACGTTGTCAAAAACCGTACGCGATGACAGTAGGTTGAAATGCTGGAAGATCATACCGATGTTACGGCGAGCTTCGCTAAGTTGCGATTTACTGAGTGTTGTGAGATCGACACCATCAACAACAATCGAGCCTGTTGTCGGTGCTTCTAACATGTTTACACAACGAATAAGCGTACTTTTCCCTGCTCCCGATGAGCCAATAACACCAAAGATTGTTCCTTGTGGAATATGAAGGTTGATCTCCTTTAAGGCATGTATTTCCTTACTGCCTTGGTAGAACACCTTATTTACTTGATTAATTTCAATCATCGAGAGACCCGCTATCAGATTAGATGAAGAGCAGCAGATAATGTTGAGCTACATCTCATTTGGTAGATGATGCTATGGTCTTACATGTTTTCTGTCAATAGATATTTTTACGTCTAGACGTCTAAACGTATCTTTTGCTCAATCGATTAGTAATTAGATAGTGATGAAAGAAATAAAGCGTGCAATAATTCTTGTAAAGCAAAGTACATAGAGAAGTATATTTTGGCAAAACCAGCAGTCTTTTTAGACCGAGATGGCGTGATTAACATCGATCACGGCTATGTTCATGATGAGCACGATTTTGAGTTTGTTGATGGCGTATTTGAAGCGACCAAAAAACTGAAAGATATGGGCTACCAACTGGTATTGGTGACAAACCAGTCGGGGATTGCTCGTGGTAAGTTCAGTGAAGATCGTTTCCTATCTTTGACCCAATGGATGGACTGGAACTTTGTCGATAACGGCGTTGAGTTTGATGGTATTTACTACTGTCCGCACCATGCTGAACACGGTCAAGGCAAATATAAGCAAGACTGTGACTGCCGCAAGCCAAAGCCTGGTATGTTTATCTCAGCGCGTGACTTCTTGAAAATTGATATGGCGAACTCTGTTATGGTGGGCGATAAAGCCGAAGACATGATGGCAGCCGAAGCAGCCGGTGTTGGCACCAAAATCCTTGTCCGTACAGGCAAACCTGTCACAGAGAAAGGCGAAGCTATCGCGTCTGTGGTACTCGACAGTATTAAAGAAGTCCCAGCGTATTTAGCAAAATAAACTGAAAAAGGCTGCCTAGGGCGGCCTTTGTTTTGTTTGGAGGGAATCATGAGATATCGGTTGTTAATTGCACTCGCAGTAGGGCTGAGCGTGTCAGCGTGCTCTTTTACTTCGATGGAACGTGAAAACCACTACCAAGGTGATTTTCTATTGTATCAATGTAGTGGTGGCGAAACCTTCAAGCTAGCCTTAATGCCCAATGATTATACGGCACTGCTAAGGTTACCAAAGAAAGATTATCGCATGATCCAGGTTCCCTCTGGCTCTGGCACTAAATACATTCTCGACGATGGCTCCGCAGAAATACAAAACCCAGTGACCCTCTATACCAAAGGCAAAGAAGCCCGCTTAGAACTTAGCCACTTGGTGTATAAAAATTGCATTACCCAATAGATCTTTTACGATAGCGTGTCTGGAGGCGTATCGCCTCCTTGCAACGTTCAACTACTAGACCCACGAGTTTATGAGCAAAAAACTAACCATTCTTGATATTGCCCGGTTATCCGGCGTAGGCAAATCGACCGTCTCTCGTGTTCTGACTAACGATCCTAAAGTTAAGCCAGAAACACGTGCTAAGGTCGAACAGGTGATTCAGGAATCTGGTTATGTTCCTTCAAAATCAGCGCAAGCGATGCGTGGAGGAAGTCAAAAAGTGGTGGGGGTCATTATCTCTCGTCTCGATTCTCCATCAGAAAACAAAGCCGTAGGGAGTATGCTCAATACCTTATATAGCGCGGGCTATGACGTTGTCATTATGGAGAGCCAATTCGACCGAGCAAAGACCAACGACCATTTGGATGTGCTGAAAAAGCGCAATGTTGATGGTGTCATTGTGTTCGGTTTTAGTGACTTTGATATTGCTAAACTCGCTAGCTGGCATAATCGCACTGTGGTTATCGCGATGGACACAGATAAAGTTTCGTCAATCAACTACGACAATAGACAGGTCATTGTTAAGGCGTTGCAGTTCTTAGAGCAAAAGAGCCTCAAGAACGTCGCATTTATTGGTGTCGATCCGAGTGATAAAACTACGGGCAAGTTACGTTTAGGCGCTTACCTCGATTGGTGCCAATCTCACTCTATTTCACCGAACTATCAGACAGGGCAACTAAACCACGAGAGCGCTTATTTGCTGGTGGACGATGTCTTGAACCAAGACGTTCAAGCGATTGTTTGTGCCAGTGACACCTTAGCTTTAGGGGTCATTAAGCGTTTACAAGAGCTTAATCGTGAGGATGTGGTTGTCACTGGCGTGGGTGGAAATGAACTGCTTTCCTTCCTATTTCCCAAAGTATTTAGTATTGACCCAGGTTACTCTTTAGCCGGCGAAAGGGCTGCTAAGTTGCTGATTTCTCAAATTAATGGTGAGCTTGAGCAAGTTCATATCACTCAAGAACCTATCTCAATCTAAGCCATTATTTTCAAAGTGATTTAAAATTATACTGTGATCTCTTTCAATTAATGGGACTGTTCCCATTTTTATCTGTAAATAGATCTGACAGTATAATAAGTACATTTGGGAATGTTCCCATAAATAGAAAAACAACAAGCTTAGTCAGTTTGAATCGTCAACATTGTTGACAACAGATGAATGAGAATCCAATTAGGGTGGACATGGATATGAGTAAGATTGCGAAACAAGAAGTTGAGCGTCTGATTGAATTAGTTGGTGGTCGCGAAAACATCGCGAGTGTAAGCCACTGTCTAACTCGCCTTCGCTTTGTACTGAATGATACCGATAAAGCAGACGAGAAAGCGCTAGAGGCGTTGCCAATCGTAAAAGGTTGCTTTACCAATGCGGGTCAGTTCCAGGTAGTGATCGGAACTGAAGTTGATGAAGTGTATAAAGTGCTGATTGAGCTATCAGGTAAGAGCGAAGCGTCAAAAGACGAAGCGAAACTTGCTGCTCGCCAAAACATGAACGTATTGGAACGTGGTATTTCCCATCTTGCTGAAATCTTTGTACCACTACTTCCTGCAATCATCACTGGTGGTTTGATCTTAGGTTTCCGTAATGTGATTGGTGACATCAAGATGTTTGATGGCCAGTCGCTAACTGAAATTAGTCAGTTCTGGGCAACGGTTCATAGCTTCTTATGGTTAATTGGTGAAGCGATCTTCTTCTTCCTGCCTGTTGGGGTATGTTGGTCAACAGTGAAGAAGCTAGGAGGCACACCAATTCTAGGTATCACTTTAGGTGTGACTCTGGTCTCTCCGCAGTTGATGAATGCCTATCTTATCGGTAAGCAAGCCCCAGAAGTGTGGGACTTTGGCCTGTTCGTGATTGAAAAAGTCGGTTATCAAGCTCAGGTGATTCCTGCGATGTTAGCGGGTATGGCGCTGGCGTTTATTGAGACTAACCTGAAACGTCTTGTTCCTTCTTACCTTTACTTAGTTGTTGTTCCTTTCGTTTCTATCATTGTTTCTGTGGTATTGGCTCACTCTCTAATTGGTCCGTTTGGCCGTGTATTAGGCGATGGTGTGGCATTTGCAGCGAAAGCGGCGATGACTGGAGACTTCGCGGTAATAGGTTCGATGGTATTTGGTTTCCTATACGCACCACTTGTTATCACTGGCATTCACCACACGACTAATGCCGTCGATCTGCAACTAATGCAAGACCTAGGTGGTACGCCAATTTGGCCATTGATCGCTCTATCAAACATTGCTCAAGCTTCAGCGGTTGTCGGCATTATCATCATCAGTAAAAAACATGGTGAGCGCGATATTTCAGTTCCAGCGGCGATTTCTGCTTACTTAGGTGTAACTGAGCCTGCGATGTACGGTATTAACTTGAAGTACAAGTTCCCAATGCTAAGCGCAATGATTGGTAGTGCAATTGCAGCAGCGATCTGTGGTAGTGCGGGCGTTATGGCGAACGGTATTGGTGTGGGCGGTCTACCGGGTATCTTATCTATCCAACCACAGTTCTGGGGCATTTTTGCAATCGCAATGCTAGTGGCAATTGCCGTACCTGCCGCATTGACCCTGTTCTTCTACAAGCGTGCGCAAATGAAAGGCGAGTTAGAGCCAGCGAACGCGTAACCCATCATTTTTTGGAGCGGCATTCCGTCGCTCCTTTTTCAAAGTTTATTATTTTTTGGTAAGTGAGTTTAGCAATGACAACTATCGCTAATGATGCAAATTGGTGGAAAACCGCCTCGATCTATCAGATTTACCCTAAGAGCTTTTGCGACAGTGGCAGTAAAGGAACAGGGGATATTCAAGGCATTATTTCTAAGCTTGATTACTTGAAACTATTGGGTGTTGATGCGATTTGGCTAACACCTGTTTATCAGTCTCCAATGATTGATAATGGTTACGATATTTCGGACTACTACGCGATCAATCCAGATTTTGGCACCATGGATGATTTTGACCAGCTTCTCGCTGAAGCTCATCAGCGTGGTATTCGTATTATTATGGATATCGTAGTCAACCACACTTCGACTGAGCATGAGTGGTTCCAGTCTGCGCTCGGTGATAAAAACAGCCCTTACCGTGATTACTACATCTGGAAAGATCCGGTTGAAGGAGGAATCCCTAACAACTGGCAATCAAAATTTGGTGGTAGTGCTTGGGAGCTTGATGAAAAAACGGGTCAGTACTTTTTGCATCTATTCGCCAAAGAGCAGGCCGACCTAAACTGGGAAAACCCGAAAGTTCGCGGCGAAGTCAAAGAAGTGATCAGCTTCTGGGCTGAAAAAGGTGTAGATGGCTTCCGTCTGGATGTAATCAACCTAATTTCTAAACAGCAGGACTTCCCCAATGATCACCTCGGCGATGGTCGACGCTTTTATACCGATGGACCTCGCGTACACGAATATCTGCAAGAGATCAGCGAAGCGGTATTCCAGAAGTACGGCAGTGTGACGGTGGGTGAAATGTCTTCGACGACCCTAGAGCATTGTCAGCAATATTCATCGCTTGACAACAAAGAGTTGTCGATGGTGTTTAATTTCCACCACTTAAAGGTCGATTATCCAAATGGTGAAAAGTGGACCAAGGCGCCGTTCGATTTCTCTCAGTTGAAGCAGATCTTTAATCATTGGCAGACAGGTTTAAATGGCAAAGGGTGGGGAGCACTATTCTGGTGTAACCATGACCAACCACGAGTGGTAAGCCGATTGGGTGACGACAAACACTATCGTTTAGAATCCGCCAAAATGCTCGCAGCTTCAGTGCACATGATGCAAGGGACGCCATATATCTACCAAGGTGAAGAGATCGGTATGACCAACCCAGGTTACACCTCTATCGAGCAATATCGTGACGTAGAAAGCACCAATATGTATGACATCATGGTCAATGAGCAAGGCGTTGAACATCAAGAAATGATGGCGATTCTGGCACAAAAATCTCGTGATAATTCTCGTACGCCGATGCAGTGGAATGGGGATCAGTATGCTGGCTTCTCAAAAGCGCAGCCTTGGCTTGAAGTGGCAAGTAACTATGCAGAAATTAACGCAGATAAAGCAGTAGCAGATAAAAACTCGGTATTCTATTTTTATCAGCAGTTGATTCAGCTACGTAAAGAGATTGAAGTGATCACTACAGGTAGCTATGTCGATCTCTATCCTGAGCATAAGGCGGTGTTCGGTTATCAGCGTAAGTCGCCAAGTCAGACCCTAATTTGTTTGAATAACTATTACGCAGACGAAACAGAATGTGTCTTACCTGAAGGGTTTGATTGCGATAGAGCACAATACGTTTTGGGTAACTACGAGCTTTCTGGAGAAAATGTATCTCAGCATCAAGTTCTTCGCCCTTATGAAACACGCATTATTCTTTTAGAAAACTAACCCCCCTATAGTTGTTAGTTTGTTTAGCCTCGCAGGACGGGGCTTTTTTTATGCTTGCGAGAATAGGAGTGCGCTTAGATTTTCGATAGGTATAAAAAAACCAGCTCAATGAGCTGGTTTTCTGTATATGGTGGAGGGGGACGGATTCGAACCATCGAAGGCAGTGCCAGCAGATTTACAGTCTGATCCCTTTGGCCACTCGGGAACCCCTCCAGGGTACTTTTATACTTGGTAGCGTTTTCCCAACACACTATTCAAGTGTTTCTCACAACTTATTGAATGGGTTATCCACTCAGAACAGTCATAAGAAGAAATATGGTGGAGGGGGACGGATTCGAACCATCGAAGGCAGTGCCAGCAGATTTACAGTCTGATCCCTTTGGCCACTCGGGAACCCCTCCAGGGTATTTTATACTTGGTAGTGTTTTCCCAACACACTATTCAAGTGTTTCTCACAACATATCTAACGGTTTATCCACCGAGCAGACTATTATAAGAAAATATGGTGGAGGGGGACGGATTCGAACCATCGAAGGCAGTGCCAGCAGATTTACAGTCTGATCCCTTTGGCCACTCGGGAACCCCTCCAGGGTATTTTATACTTGGTAACGTTTTCCCAACACATTATTCAAGTGTTTCTCACAACTTATTGAATGGGTTATCCACTCAGAGTAGTCATAAGAAGAAATATGGTGGAGGGGGACGGATTCGAACCATCGAAGGCAGTGCCAGCAGATTTACAGTCTGATCCCTTTGGCCACTCGGGAACCCCTCCAGGGTGTTTTCCTATTCTCAATCAAGGAATAGGCTTAAGTGATGTTTTCCCAACACATCTCTCAAGTGCGGAGCGCATCATAGCAAACTCGTAAAAGCTGTAAAGCGTTTTCTTATAATTTTGAATTGAATGATGCCTTTTTGGGCAAAGATGGCAGGAATTAACCATAAAGCACAAACAATCAACGGCTTTACTTACATAATATTTCTCGCTCTTTACATTAGTTGACGTTCAGAATGCGAATTACCGGATACAATATGTCTAGTTTATCTATGCAGAATCTAACCATGAAAAATAAAATTGTTCTGAGTTTATTGTCTCTGTCTATTTTGGCTGCTGCTCCTGCATCGTATGCCAAGAGACAAGGTCCATCGAAGGTAACTGTTGTCACTGAGCAAGTACAAACCCATCAAGTATCCCAGTCTCTTGTACTCGTCGGTAAATTGGATGCAGAGCAGTCCGTTATCATTTCTCCTGAAGTGGCTGGTAAAGTTGACGTGATTGCCGTTAAAGCCAATCAAGTTGTTCGAGAAGGGCAACTGTTGATTCAACTTGACGATGACAGAGCTAAGGCTTCAGTGGCTGAAGCGAAAGCATATCTCAAAGATGAGCAACGTAAACTTAAAGAATTTGAGCGTTTGGTTAAGCGTAATGCGATTACTCAAACAGAGATCGATGCGCAAGAGGCAAGTGTCGACATCGCCAAAGCGCGTTTAGATGCTGCTAATGCTGATCTTAACGATTTACATATTAGCGCGCCGTTTTCAGGAACCGTGGGTTTTATTGATTTTAGCCGCGGTAAGATGGTGAGCGCCGGCACAGAGCTACTGAGTTTAGACGATTTATCGATCATGCGCTTAGATCTTCAAGTGCCAGAGCGTCATTTGTCGCAACTTTCTAATGGTATGCAAGTCACTGCAACGACGGCAGCGTGGCAAGGTCAATCCTTCAGTGGTGAAGTGGTCGGTATAGACTCTCGCATTAACCAAGAAACCTTGAACCTTCGGGTTCGCATTCACTTCTCTAACCCAGAGCAGCAATTAAAACCGGGTATGCTAGTTTCGGCTGCAATGGACTTTCCTGCCATTGAAGCTCCTATTATTCCTGTCCAAGCTCTTGAGTATTCAGGAACCAAGCGTTTCGTCTATGTCGTAACTGAAGAGGGGACGGCGACACGTACAGAAGTTATTTTGGGTGCGCGCGTCGATAACCAAGTAGTAATTGAAGAAGGGCTTTCTATCGGCGATAAGATCGTTGTGCAAGGTATCGTCAATATGCGTGATGGTGTGGCCGTTTCTGAGTTAGGCAGCGATGGACGTCCTAAAAACGCGCAAAAGAGCCAAGAAGGGTCTAACTAATGCTGTTATCTGATGTTTCAGTAAAGAGACCTGTTGCTGCGGTTGTACTCAGCCTTCTACTGTGTGTGTTTGGTATTGTCTCATTTAGCAAGCTAGCAGTGCGCGAGATGCCAGATATTGAAAGCCCTGTGGTCTCGATCAACACACGTTACGATGGAGCCTCGGCAACCATCATTGAAAGCCAAATAACGTCGGTACTTGAAGATCAGCTTTCGGGCATCAGTGGTATCGATGAAATTTCTTCGACAACACGTAATAGTAGTTCGAGAATCACTATTACGTTTGAGCTTGGCTACGATCTGAATACGGGCGTCAGCGACGTTCGAGATGCGGTAGCAAGGGCTCAGCGAGCGTTGCCTGATGAAGCCGATGATCCGGTTGTTTTTAAGAACAACGGCTCAGGTGAAGCCTCTCTTTACATCAACCTAAGTTCATCTGAGATGGATCGGACTCAGCTAACCGATTACGTTGACCGAGTGCTACTTGACCGTTTTAGCCTTATCTCAGGGGTGAGCTCGGTTGATGTTTCTGGTGGCTTGTACAAGGTGATGTACGTCAAGCTTAAACCTGATCAAATGGCAGGGCGTGGCGTGACGGCATCCGATATTACAACCGCCTTACGCAGTGAAAACGTCGAAAACCCGGGCGGTGAAGTGCGTAACGATCAAATCGTTATGTCTGTACGTACTGCTCGCAGCTATAACCAAGCTGAAGACTTTGAGTATCTGGTCGTCAAGCGTGCTTCAGATAACTCGCCAATCTATCTGAAAGATGTGGCGGATGTTTTCATTGGCGCAGAGAACGAAAACTCGACCTTTAAAAGTGATGGTGTCGTTAACGTAAGTATGGGTATCGTACCCCAATCGGATGCCAACCCGCTTGAAGTTGCGACAAGAGTACACAAAGAGGTCGAGAATATTCAACAGTTCTTGCCTGAAGGAACGCGCTTAGCCATAGATTATGATTCAACGGTGTTTATCGAGCGTTCAATTGCGGAAGTCTACAGCACGCTGTTTATTACCGGTGGTTTAGTTATCTTGGTGCTGTATATCTTTATCGGCCAAGCAAGAGCGACATTAATCCCAGCGGTAACTGTTCCTGTTTCTTTGATTTCATCATTTATCGCCGCTTACTATTTTGGTTTCTCGATCAACCTAATTACCTTAATGGCCTTGATCCTATCGATTGGTCTGGTTGTGGATGATGCGATTGTGGTCGTTGAGAACATCTTCCACCATATTGAGCGTGGAGAGAAACCCCTGCTCGCTGCTTACAAAGGGACACGAGAAGTGGGTTTCGCGGTTGTAGCGACGACCTTGGTGCTAGTCATGGTCTTCCTGCCAATTTCCTTTATGGATGGCATGGTCGGCTTACTGTTCACGGAGTTCTCGGTACTGTTGGCGATGTCGGTGATCTTCTCCTCGTTGATTGCGTTGACTTTGACGCCAGTTCTAGGCAGCAAGCTGCTAAAAGCCAATGTCAAACCAAACCGCTTTAATCTGTTTATCGACAATATGTTTAGCCACCTTGAATCAGGCTACCGTAAGGTTTTGAAAGGGGCTCTGAGTTGGAAATGGGCCGCACCACTTGTCATCATGGCGTGTGTCGGTGGTAGTTGGGGCTTAATGCAGCAAGTTCCAGCTCAATTAGCACCTTCAGAGGACCGCGGCGTTATCTTTGCTTTCGCTCGCGGTGCTGATGCTACCAGTTACAACCGTATGGCTGCGAACATGGATATCATTGAAGACCGCTTGATGCCTCTGCTTGGGCAAGGTTTCCTGAAATCTTTCAGTATTCAATCACCAGCTTTTGGTGGTAATGCAGGTGACCAAACGGGCTTTGTTATCATGATCCTTGAAGATTGGAATGATCGTGATGTCACCGCGCAACAAGCGTTAGGTGAAGTGCGCAAAGCGCTAGAGGGTATTGCGGATGTTAGAGTATTCCCATTTATGCCTGGTTTCCGTGGTGGCTCTAGCGAACCCGTTCAGTTTGTTCTCGGTGGCTCTGATTATGCTGAACTAAAGACGTGGGCGGAAAAACTAGAACAACTTGCTGAAGATTCGCCGTTTATGGAAGGCGCAGCCATCAACTACTCAGAAAGAACGCCAGAGCTAGTTGTGTCAGTAGATAAACAGCGTGCAGCCGAGCTTGGGATTAGCGTGGAAGCGATCTCTGAAACACTTGAAATCATGTTGGGTGGTAAGAGTGAAACGACCTTCGTTGAGCGCGGTGAAGAGTATGATGTTTATTTGCGTGGTGATGAGAATAGTTTTAACAATGCCGCGGATCTGAGCCAAATTTATATGCGTACGGCTTCTGGTGAATTGGTCACTCTTGATGCGGTCACTAAGATTGAAGAGGTTGCCTCCTCGATTCGTCTATCGCACTACAACAAGCAGAAGGCAGTGACGATTACTGCTAACCTTTCTGACGGCTACACCTTAGGGGATGCGCTCGATTTCTTAGACCAACAAGCAATAGAGCAGTTACCTAGTGATATTTCCGTGAGCTACTCTGGTGAGTCAAAAGATTACAAAGAGAACCAGTCGAGTATCTTAGTGGTGTTTGGTTTAGCGCTGCTGGTGGCTTATCTCGTTCTGGCTGCGCAGTTTGAAAGCTTTATCAACCCATTAGTGGTTATGTTTACCGTCCCTATGGGGGTATTTGGTGGCTTCCTCGGACTGTTTGTGATGGGACAAGGTCTCAATATCTATAGTCAGATTGGTATGATTATGCTGATCGGTATGGTAACTAAGAACGGTATCTTGATTGTTGAGTTTGCTAACCAACTTCGCGATCGCGGCATTGAGTTTGAGAAAGCTATTGTTGATGCGTCTGCGCGTCGTCTACGCCCTATCATGATGACAGCATTTACTACTCTCGCAGGCGCTATACCACTGATTATGTCAACGGGGGCAGGCTATGAAAGCCGTGTGGCTGTGGGTACGGTGATTTTCTTTGGTATGGGTTTTGCGACTTTAGTAACCTTGTTCGTTATCCCTGCAATGTACCGCTTGATTTCGGCAACGACTCAGTCGCCTGGTCATGTGGAAGCTGAGCTAAACAAAGAACTAAGCCACGATGTGAAAGCACGTGTTTCGCACGGAGAGTTGGAGTAAAGGGCCCGGAACGGGCTTCGCCCTTCGAGAACACTGCGTTTCGAGAGTTGAGATGGACTTCGTCCTTCTAGAAAATTGTCATTCCTTAGAGTGACGAAGGAGCGAGTAAGGAATCTCTAACAAGGTTGCCCATCTACTTTAAGAGATCCCCAACTCGTTCGTACCTCACTCTTGAGGATGACGAGATTAAAAAAAGCAAAGGGTAGACACATAGTGTCAACCCTTCAAACTTTTCTCGCTTCTCGCTTCTCGCTTCTCGCTTCTCGCTTCTCGCTTCTCGCTTCTCGCTTCTCGCTAACCGTAATTCACACTATAACGCGTTGGTTTATGGTTCATTGCCAACACTAGGTTTAACGCGATTGCACCAATGATAGAAAGCACGATAACTTGCGGTGACACGAAGAAAAACGATGCGACTAAAATAGTAAAATCGATAGCTAGCTGAGATTTTCCAACCGAAATGCCGAATTTATCTTGGATAAATAGACATAGAACATTGAAGCCGCCCAAACTAGAGCGATGGCGGAAGAGAATCAACATACCTAGTCCCATCAATAAACCACCTGCGACTGCACAGTAGACTTCGTTAATGGTATCTAAGCTAATCACTAAATAGAGGTGATCGGCAAATATAGAGACCAAGGCGCCAGAAATTGCACTATTAAAAGCAAAACGAGAACCGAACCGCTTCCATGCCAAAAGGTAAAAAGGGCAATTTGCAATAAAGTAGAGTGTACCAAAAGAGAACGAAACAAATTGGCTGGCTAACAGTGCCAGGCCGGTTGTGCCGCCTGTGAGCAATGATGCTGATTGTAAAAAGAAAACCCCTTGGGCAACCAGAAAAGTCCCAGTCAAAATTGCGATCCAGTCTTCTCTTCTTGAGTGTTTTTCCATCAATTTTAAATTTAACCGCTGAATATTGGCGTGCATACTATTTAAAAATTGAGGATTTCGGTAGCTTGAGAGGGAAAATTAGGGTAAACCTATGTAATTATCGTTTTACGGAGTGTAAAGGATAAAATTGACACTTTTCTCAATCTTCATTTCGAGAAATGTTCAATATGACATTCCTTGTAAAGCATTATGAAAAAACTGCATGAGAAAAATTTAAATTTTCTCTTTATGACCTAGATCAAATTATGTAGAATGCGCGTCATTAGCTTAATGCAAACGTTTGCGTCAGGTAAAAACGTCGGTATTGAGGTCATAAATCAGTTTTTTAAAACTTTAAGTCTTAATCTGAGTCAGGAGATACAGATGCTAAAGCGTGATATGAACATCGCAGATTACGATGCGGAACTGTTCGCAGCAATCCAAGAAGAAACTCTTCGCCAGGAAGAACACATCGAACTAATCGCTTCTGAAAACTACACAAGTCCACGTGTAATGGAAGCTCAAGGTTCTCAGCTAACTAACAAATACGCTGAAGGTTACCCAGGCAAGCGTTACTACGGTGGTTGTGAGTACGTAGATAAAGCAGAAGCTCTAGCTATCGACCGTGCAAGTGAGCTTTTCGGTTGTGAGTATGCGAACGTACAGCCACACTCTGGCTCTCAAGCAAACAGTGCTGTTTACATGGCACTTCTAAACCCTGGTGATACTGTTCTAGGTATGAGCCTAGCGCACGGTGGTCACCTGACTCATGGTTCTCCAGTCAACTTCTCTGGTAAGCACTACAACGTTATTCCTTACGGTATCGACGAAGCGGGCCAAATCAACTACGACGAAATGGAGCAACTAGCTCTTGAGCACAAACCTAAGATGATTATCGGTGGTTTCTCAGCTTACTCTCAAATCGTAGATTGGGCTCGTATGCGTGAAATTGCAGACAAAGCCGGTGCTTGGTTGTTTGTCGATATGGCTCACGTAGCAGGTCTAATTGCTGCAGGTGTATACCCAACGCCAGTGCCACACGCTCACGTTGTGACAACAACGACACACAAAACGCTAGCAGGTCCACGTGGTGGTCTAATCCTGTCTAACGCTGGCGAAGAGATGTACAAAAAACTGAATTCAGCTGTATTCCCAGGTGGTCAAGGTGGTCCTCTAATGCACGTTATCGCGGGCAAAGCGGTTGCATTTAAAGAAGCAATGGAGCCAGAGTTCAAAGAGTACCAAGCACGCGTTGTTAAGAATGCAAAAGCTATGGTTGCTCAGTTCCAAGAGCGCGGTTACAAAATCGTTTCTAACGGTACAGAGAACCACCTGTTCTTAGTTGATCTGATCGACAAGGACATCACTGGTAAAGATGCAGATGCAGCACTAGGTGCAGCAAACATCACAGTAAACAAAAACTCAGTACCAAACGACCCACGTAGCCCATTCGTTACTTCTGGTATCCGCGTAGGTTCTCCAGCAATCACTCGCCGTGGTTTCACTGAAGAAGATGCAAAAGATCTAGCGAACTGGATGTGTGACGTTCTAGATAACATCGGTAATGAAGAAGTTATCGAAGCGACTAAAGCTAAGGTTCTTGAAATTTGTAAGCGTCTCCCAGTTTACGCTTAATCAGGTTTCTGCTTGATAAAAAACACCTCCAGCTTGGAGGTGTTTTTTTATGTCTATAATAACAACCAGAATAAATCTCTGAGCACCTATTTATCCTGACTGAGATAAAACAAAAACGGCAGCCTTTTGGGCTGCCGTTTCAAATCTTAGTTCAGCTTATTTGTTTACGCTGATTGTCTCACCAGATTTACAACGGAACTGGTAGTACTTAGTGCTTTCGTTGAACTTAGATAGACCTTCACCACTACAGTAGTCAGCGTTGATATCACGCATGGTGTCTAGGGTTGCTTCAGTGCGAAGAGCAAACTTAGAGCCATCAGCACATACAATGCGTACTCGACCATCATCACTGACTGAATAAGTTTTCACTTCAGTGTTACAAAGTTCGAAAGAAGCGTCCATGTAGTTGTCTTGCTGAGTGGGTTCAGATGCACAACCTGCAAGAGTAATAGCCACAACAGTGGCTGCAAAAATGTTTTTCATGCGTCTATCCAATATTTCGAGTATTTAAAGCCAATCCCATTATTTATCTGAACATAACGTTACTGGCGTGAATAAAGTTTGATTTAGGTATTATATCAAACCTAGAGTTTCGTTCTAGTATCAAAGTTGTTTCAATACTTGATATGGTAGTGGATTGTGGCGGGTGAGTAAAATCGCTACAAATAAAATATGCCTCACGTTCAAAAACGAGAGGCATAGATAAGTGATTGTCTTACTGTAATTTAGCTTACTTCTACGCCTTGAGCTTGTAGGTCAGCATGGTACGAAGAGCGTACAAATGGACCACATGCTGCGTGAGTAAAACCGAGCTCAAGTGCGATTTCTTTTAGCTCATCAAACTCTGACGGCGGAACATAGCGTTCAACAGGTAGGTGATGGCGGCTCGGTGCTAGGTACTGGCCTAACGTCAGCATGGTGACACCGTGAGCGCGAAGATCTTTCAATACTTCGACGATCTCTTCTTTTGTTTCGCCCAATCCCATCATAATGCCTGATTTAGTTGGAATGTTTGGGTGTTGCTCTTTGAACTTCTGTAGCAGTTGTAATGACCACTTGTAGTTCGCACCTGGACGCGCTTTACGATACAGGCGAGGTGCGGTCTCTAAGTTGTGGTTGAAAACATCCGGCGGATTGTCTTTTAGCAACTCAAGAGCCACGTCCATACGACCACGGAAGTCTGGTACAAGCGTTTCAATCCTAATGTTTGGATTTAGTTCGCGGATCTCTCGGTTACAGTCGGCAAAATGTTGTGCACCACCATCACGGAGATCGTCACGGTCAACGGAAGTAATCACGACATACTTCAGTTTCATGTCTTGAATTGTTTTAGCCAGTTTCTTAGGTTCGTCTGCTTCTGGAGTCAGTGGACGTCCATGAGCAACGTCGCAGAATGGGCAACGACGGGTACAAATTGCACCCAAAATCATAAAGGTTGCAGTACCGTGGTTAAAACATTCTGCAAGGTTAGGGCATGAAGCTTCTTCACAAACGGAGTGTAAGTTGTTTTTACGCATTGCCGATTTAATATCTTGAATGCGCTGGCTGTCCGCAGGTAGCTTGATCTTCATCCAGTCTGGTTTACGAAGAACTTCTTTTTGCTCTGTAGGCATGTTCTTTACTGGAATCAGTGCCATTTTATCAGCGTCGCGGTACTTAACGCCTTTTTCCATTTGGATTGGTTTACTCATGCTTCTCTTACTTCTCGTTATTGTTGGTCTTGTGGCCTGCTTGTGTGTCGACATTAACCTGTTCATAGTTAAGTAAATCAACCAGTTCTTCGACTAGTTTTGTCTCTACTTGAGTCATGTCGTCAGGTCCGCCAAGTTGGCTGACTTGAACCATTTCCATTCCAGCGTAACCACAAGGGTTTATACGTAGAAATGGCGTAAGATCCATATTCACATTTAGTGCTAAGCCGTGGAACGAACAACCTTTACGGATTCGTAATCCTAAGGAACAGATTTTCTTCCCATCTACATAGACACCTGGTGCATCAGGGCGTGCAGCTGAGTCGATATTGTATGCTTTTAGGGTATTAATTACGAGATCCTCAATATGAGTAACAAGATCTCGTACTCCCATTTTTTTACGACGAAGGTTAATCAGAAAGTACGCAACAAGCTGACCAGGTCCGTGGTAGGTGACTTGGCCACCACGATCGCTCTGAACAACGGGGATATCACCCGTATTAAGTAGGTGTTCCGCCTTACCTGCTTGCCCTTGTGTGAAGACTGGATTGTGTTCAACAAGCCATACCTCGTCAGCGGTGTCTTCTGTCCGGTTATCTGTGAAGTCATGCATTGCTTGCCAAATTGGCTCGTAATCTTGTCTTCCTAGATGTTTCACAACAAGCTGGTTTTGCATTCCGCTTTCCATCGTCGGTTAATAAAGTTAACGGATTATAAACTGCTTCTGGTCAAGGGACTATATACCAGTAACACATTTTTAACCCTAGACTTTTTGCAGGATAATTATCTGTTTGATATCTAAAAAGAAAGCAGCTTTCGCTGCCTTCAAAAAAAATTGAATTAACTCAAATTTTTTATAGCACCATGCGTACAATGTCGATCTCACCGAGCTCTTTGTAAAGCGTTTCAACTTGCTCGATAGAAGTTGCGGTGATATTGACAGACACTGAGTGGTAATTGCCCTTAGCACTTGGCTTTACGGTTGGGCTGTAATCACCTGGAGCATGGCGTTGGATGACTTCAAGAACCTTTTCAGGAAGCTCAGGCTTAGCATAGCCCATTACCTTGTAGGTAAACGAACAAGGGAACTCAAGCAGGTCTTTCAGTTTTGCATCTGAATTAATGTTCAGCATTTTGAAACTCCAAGTTGGGAAGTCGTTGTTAGCAGCGCGGAATAGTACTGTCTATCGAGGATGAACTCAAGATACCCTCTGCGCTATGTCGAAAGCGTGAAAAACAAAAAAGCCGCACTAGGCGGCTTTTCAAAGCTAAGTACTCGAATTACAAGAAGCTTTTGAAAAGCATTACAATGTAATCCCATAGGCGGCTGAATAGGCTACCTTCTTCCACATCTTCTAGAGCAAGAAGTGGGTACTCTGCAATATCTTCACCTTCTAGTTGATAGTATAGCTTACCAACTACGTCACCTTTCATAATTGGGGCTTCTAGCTCTTTTTCAAGGATGAAGCTTGCCTTAAGGTTTTTCGCTTGGCCGCGAGGTAGGGTTACATAGGTATCTTGGTCCAGACCTAACGCAACTGTATCTTTGTTACCCATCCAGATCTTTTCTTCAACGAAGGTTTCACCGGCTTTGTGAGGAGCAACTGTTTCGAAGAAACGGAAACCGTAGCTCAGAAGCTTTTTGCTTTCAGATTTACGCGCATTTGCATTTTTAGTTCCCATAACTACCGCAACTAGGCGCATTTTGCCTTCTGTCGCTGAGCTAACTAGGCTGTAACCTGCGTTGCTCGTGTGTCCAGTTTTGATGCCGTCAACGTTCATGCTCTTATCCCAAAGCAGACCGTTGCGGTTGTATTGGGTGATGCCGTTGTAAGTGAACTTTTTGTCTGAGTAGATTCGGTACTCGTCTGGTACGTCACGGATCAGCGCGCTACCCAATAAAGCCATATCGTAAGGCGTTGAGTATAGGTTCGGGTTATCTAGACCATGCACGTTAGCAAAGTGCGTGTCTTTCATGCCGATAGTGTCTGCCCAAGCGTTCATCAGGTCGACAAATGCGTCTTCTGAACCTGCAATGTGCTCTGCCATGGCAACACAAGCATCGTTACCAGACTGAACAATGATACCGCGGTTTAGGTCTTCTACTTTTACCGTAGTGCCTACTTCGATAAACATTTTTGAAGAATCAGGGAAGTTCTTCGCCCAAGCGTTTTTACTGATAGTGACATCATCTTGAAGTGAGATGTTGCCACGCTCTAATTCTTGGCCGATGACATAACTGGTCATCATCTTAGTCAAACTTGCTGGAGATAACTTAGTGTTCATCTCTTTTTCAGCAAGTACTTTACCTGAATGGTAATCCATCAATACGTAGCCTTTAGCTGCGATTTGAGGTGCGTCAGGAACCACAATTGGTGATGCGAATGCAGAAGATGCGAAAGTTGCAGAAAGCGCAATAGAAGACGCAAAAGCTGATTTAATTAGCGTTGTTTTTTTCATATTGACTACAGAATTATCGTTTACTGTCCATATCTTAACAGAATCAATCTCTCAAGCCAGTGTAGGTGTTTGGATACACTGGATTGAGGACTAGTGGGATTTTATGAAAGCACTGGTGTAACCCAAGTCTTTCACTTGCTCAAGTGCTTTTTGGCTATGCATATAGTCGCTAAATGGACCTAAAAACACTCGGTGAAGCTTGTCGCCAGAACTGACATAACTCTCAACCGAAAGTTTTTGACTCAAATCTTGCGCTAAAGTTTCAACTCGGTCTTGATGTTGTGATGAAGCTACCTGTACAACAAACTTTGGCAAGGCCTCTTGTTTGTGTGCTTGGGTTGGTCTGTCGACAGTAATCACTTCAATGGCAACGTTGGCGGTGCCGGTGCGAATCACGTCGAGTTTTAGCGCCGCCGCGTAGCTGAGATCAATGATTCGCCCTTCATGAAAAGGACCTCGGTCATTGACTCGGACAATGGCCGTTTTGCCGTTATCCTTGTTGGTGACTTTGACATAGCTCGGAATCGGCAGCTCTTTATGCGCAGCCGACATTGAGTACATGTCATAGATTTCACCGTTAGAGGTTAAATGGCCGTGGAATTTCTTGCCATACCAAGAAGCGATACCTTGTTGTTGGAAGCCTTTTGGCTCTTTTATGATGGTGTAATCTTTACCTCTTAGGGTGTAATTACTGTTCCCCCCAAGGCTGTACGATTCATACATAGGTGTGGCATCTTCAATATGCTCAACACTGATTGGTGCATCAGGGGCAATGTCGTCGTCAATGGTGTAGCGCTTTGACGGTGCTGAAGAGCAGCCAGCCAAGATCAGGCTAGTGGCTGCTGTTATGAGCAATAATTGCTTGTTTATCATTTAGATTGCCTTAGAGAATGCTTTTCTATGGGTATGAATCGACATCAAGATGCCAAAGCCTGCCATGAGGGTTACCATTGAGGTACCACCATAGCTAATAAGAGGCAGTGGGACACCTACCACGGGTAATATGCCACTTACCATGCCGATGTTGACAAAAACATAGACGAAGAAGCTGAGAACAATACTGCCCGCCATCATACGACCAAATGCCGTTTGGGCTTTACTTGCGAGCACAAGCCCACGTCCAATGATAAATAGGTAGAGGCTAAGGAGAATAAGGATACCAATTAGCCCCCACTCTTCTGCTATCACCGCGAAAATAAAGTCGGTGTGGCGTTCTGGAAGAAACTCCAACTGGGATTGCGTCCCTTGCAGCCAACCCTTTCCTGAGATACCGCCTGAACCTATGGCGATTTTACTCTGGATAATATGGTAACCCGCACCGAGAGGATCGGATTCTGGGTTAAACAGAGTCCTCACGCGAACTTTCTGATACTCGCGCATCAAGAAGAACCACAGAATAGGGAGGAAAGCGCCTAATCCACACGCCGCAGCAAAGATGATTTTCCAGCTAATACCCGCTAAGAAAATAACGAATATGCCCGATGCAGCAATAAGGATTGAAGTGCCTAAGTCTGGTTGTTTCGCGATCAAGATAGTTGGTACAAACACCATCACCAACGACATGACCAGAGTTTGGAAAGTCGGGGGCAGAGGGCGTTTACCAATGTAGCGAGCGATCATCAGTGGCACCGCGAGCTTTAATAGTTCGGAAGGCTGAAAGCGAACAAAACCTAAGTTCAGCCAACGCTGTGCTCCTTTGGAGGCTTCACCGAAGAACAGCACCCCAAGTAGCAAAATAACGCCACCGACAAACATCAGAGGCGCAAGAGCCTCATAGGTTCTCGGCGGGATCTGAGCAAGGATTAGCATGACACCAAGTGAAAGTGCCATACGCATCGCTTGTCTGTCCATCATGGCTAAGCTCTGTCCGCTCGCACTGTACATAACGACAAGGCCAAAGCCCATTAGTACCAATATTCCCAGTAACAGAGGGAGATCGAGGTGGAAACGTTCAAACAGAGCGCGGTTTTGACCAGTTGCTGGGTTCAAATCCATGGTTATTTCGCCTCTTCATTATCTACGAGAACATGATCAAATATTCTTCTTACTACAGGAGCCGCCTGAGAAGAACCACCGCCGGCATTTTCTAAAACGATTGTGACGATTAGCTCTGGATCTTCAATAGGAGCAAAGCCGGTAAATAGAGCGTGATCGCGTAGGTGTTCAGCAATTTCATCGGCGTTGTATTCCTCGTCTTCGCCGAGACCAAAGACCTGAGCGGTACCTGACTTTCCTCCACTCATATAAGGTGTTTTATAAAACGCCCGACGTGCCGTTCCTTTTTTGCCATGGTTTGCTAAGCGCATTCCTTCAATGGATAGGTTCCAAAAGCGATCTTTCACGCCTTCAATCGGAGGATAGGTGTATGTTTCTAATGTAGACAGTTCGTGCTTATCGAACTTATCACCATTAACGATTGTCGCTCTTAGAAGGTGCGGTGCAACGCGCGTTCCTCGGTTAACCAAAACAGACGTCGCTTTGGCTATCTGCATCGGAGTCGCCGTCCAATAGCCTTGCCCGATACCGACAGGAATCGTGTCACCTTGATACCATGGTACTCTGTGGCGAGCCATTTTCCATTCACGGGTTGGCATATTGGCTTTGCTCTCTTCGTGGATATCAATGCCAGTATAGTCACCAAAACCAAACATCATCATCCAACGAGATATACGGTCAATGCCCATGTCATAAGCGATTTGATAGTAGAAGGTATCGACAGATTCCTCGATCGATTTAACGATATCAACTTTGCCATGTCCCCAACGTAACCAGTCTCGGAAAGGCCTTGTTTTTGAGTTTGGAATTCTCCAATAACCGGGGTCATTACGTGTTGTGTAAGGGGTGATAACACCCTCTTCTAGTGCCGCGACCGCCATAAATGGTTTGATAGTTGAGGCTGGAGGATAAATACCAAGCGTCGCACGGTTAACCAGCGGTCGGTTTTTATCATTCAAGAGTGCACTATAGGCCTTACCTGAAATACCATGTACAAACGCATTAGGATCGTAGCTTGGGCTCGATACCATTGCTAAAACGCCATTGTCTTTAGGATCTAAAACAATTGCGCTGCCACGACGATCGGCAAGCAGTTCATGAATATAAAGCTGTAAATCAATATCGAGGTTGAGAACGATATCTTTGCCAGGAACAGGGGGTACATATTTAAGGGTGCGAATCACTCGGCCACGGCTATTAACTTCAACTTCTTGGTAGCCGGCTGTTCCATGCAGTAAGTCTTCGTAGAAGCGTTCAATACCTAGTTTACCGATATCACGTGTCGCTTGATAGTTTGCTTCTTTTTCTTCACGTATCAGGCGTTGAATGTCGCGGTCATTGATTCGAGAGACATAGCCGATCACATGAGTAAGTACTTCACCATAAGGGTAGTGACGCTTAAGAGCGGCATTTATCGATACCCCAGGGAAGTTGTGCTGATTGACCGAGAACTTCGCTGCTTGTTCTTGAGTCAACTGAGTTAGGATTGGGACGGATTTAAAGCGACGTGTTTGACGACGTTCACGCTTAAAACGTTCTATCTGCTCGGGGGTAATGGTTAGGATCTCTTGTAGACGACGGATTGTGTCGTCCATATCCTTAACTTTCTCTGGGGTGATCTCAAGACTAAACACTGGGCGGTTTTCTGCCAGTAGCTTTCCGTTGCGATCATAGATCAGCCCGCGGTTAGGGGCGATAGGCACAACCTTAATGCGGTTGTCATTAGAGCGAGTTTTATAGTCTTGGTATTGATTGATCTGGATGTTGTATAGGTTAGTAATCAACACGCCAACTAATGCCACAATACCAATGAAAGCGACGATAGCACGACTTGTAAAAAGTCGTGCTTCTTCATGGTAATCCCTTATCCGGGTACGCTTCCTTAACATTAATCGTTATTCTCGATGGTAAGGGTGGTTAGCAGTGATGCTCCACGCTCTATATAAACTCTCAGCCATGACAATGCGTACTAATGGGTGAGGCAAAGTTAATGCTGATAAAGACCAGCTTTGATCGGCTGCTGCTTTACATGCCGGGGCGAGACCTTCAGGACCACCGATTAGAATCGACACATCTCTTCCGTCTAGCTTCCAGCTCTCTAGTTGCTGCGCTAATTGTGGGGTATCCCACTTTTTGCCAGGGATGTCGAGAGTAACAATTCGATTGCCTTTTGGCACGGCTGCCAGCATGGCTTCGCCTTCTTTTTGCAGAATTCTTGCAATATCGGCATTTTTTCCGCGTTTTCCGGCGCTTATTTCGACAAGTTCAAGTGGCATATCATGAGGAAAGCGGCGGCGATACTCTTGGAAGCCTTCTTCGACCCACTTGGGCATCTTAGTTCCAACGGCAACGAGCTGTATTTTCATCGCTTAGCCCCAAAGCTTTTCCAGTTGGTAAAGCTCACGATGTTCTTCTTGCATCACATGAACAATAGTGCTGCCCATATCCACTACGACCCATTCGCCTTCGGCTTCACCGTCAATACCCAGTGGCTCCAGACCTGCTAGTTTAGATTCTTTAGCAACATGCTCGGCGATAGAAACAACGTGGCGCTTTGATGTACCAGTACAAACGATCATGAAGTCTGTAATACTTGATTTACCCTGAACATCGATAGTTTTGATGTCTTGAGCTTTCATGTCGTCAGCTTTGTCAGCAAGGAAGTTGTTTAACTCTTCAAATTGCAAGGTGTTGTCCTCGTTGGTGTTGTGCATTTACACAGGGTTGATTGTTTGCGGCGGCGAAGTATATCACGCTTTTTAAAGCTTCACTTGTGGCAAGCAAATCTCAGTACTCAACTGGTGTAATAGTGGCCAGCTAGACTGGTCGTATTGTGTTTTTACCAATAGCTCGATCTTTGCGAGCAACTGGAGAAGCTGCATGATTTTTTCGGGCTGCAAGCGGTTTAAAGCTGACGAGTACAGTGGGCGTTTTGATTGCCAAATACGGTAGCTTTCAAAAACTTGGCCTATTGGCTTAGTTTTAACTTGGGTCGCCATGTTAAGAAGCTGAGTGAGCTCTTTTTGTATCGTACGCGCGAGTATCACGCTCTCAATTCCTTCCGCCTCAAGTTGGCGTAAAATACGTTGTGAACGCTTGGCCTTACCCGCTAATAAGGCATCAACCCAATGAAAAGCGGTAAAGTGGTTGTGGCGACTTAGAGATTCCTCCAAACGCACCAAATTCAACACGCCATCAGGGTAGAGTAATGCAAGCTTTTCGAGGCTCTGAGTCAAAGCAAACAGGTTGCCTTCATGCCATTGGGCGAGCATCTGTACCGCTTCTTGATCTGGCTTAAGGGTGAGTGCTCGGCAACGCGCTTGCACGAATTGCGGTAATCTCTGGATATCAGGTGTTAAGCAATTCACCCAGCATCCTTGAGCAGATAGCGCTTTAAACCATTTTGCGTTTTCTTGAGCTTTGGTCAGTTTGCTACCAATGACAACTAACAACACATCACTGTGAAGCATTTCAGCAACAGCAACTAGCTCTTTAGCGATCACGGCATTGACTCCTGACTCAGGCAGTTCCAGTTCAATGACTTGTCTGGCTGAAAACAAGCTCATGGCCTGACAGCTGTCATAAACAAGATTCCAGTCAAATGAACTATCGATAGCAAAGCGGTGTCTTTCTTCGAATCCTTGTGCAAAGGCGGCTTTTTGAATCGACTGGCGAGACTCTTGGATAAGGAGTGGTTCGTTGCCAAAGATAAGGTAAGTAGGGTGGAGCTGCTTGTTAAGCTGCTCCACTAAACGGTCGGCGAAGATTCGCATAATGGTAATTAGTTAGCTGGGACTTCAGAAGTGACGTTACCCTGAGCATCTTCAGCGTAAAATGTTTTCACGCGGTATTGCTCTTCTTCCACTTTGAGTAAAGCTTCTTGTTCTTCTTCCAACAGCTCGTTTGCTTCGATGTCTGCTTTCAAGCGAGCCATTTGACGAATGATCTGTGAGGCGGCTAGCTTACGCATTTCATCTTCAATCATGTCTCGTTCTACTGACTTAGCAAGTGCGGTTAACGGGTTATCTAGGTAGCTACGCGTTACGCTGGTAGAGAAGGTCTTTGAGCCTAGCTCTGGAACCGTTACGCGGTAAGAGGCACGGAAGGTAAGCTCTTTTTCTGCTGCACGAGTGTTTTGGTAGAGCGATAATGTGCGCTCACCCACACCTTCGCTAAGTAGGTGCAGGTTAGGGATACTAGCTGATGGTGGAACTATGTCAATTTCGCTCAAACGTAGTTGCCCTTTCATCATACGTGTAAAGCTGCTGTACTGGTCGTAGCTGGTTAAAGAGATCGTTTTTAACTCTTCAGGAACCGAGTAATCACCACGTAGATGGAAACCACAAGCTGACAATAAACTTGCCATTAGAACAACACTGGTGAGTTTTACAGAAGAAAATGAAATAAGGCGCGACGCACTACGAAACATGGATTTAGGGCTCTCGATTATTGGAATACTTATCTTAGGGTTCTAATACCTAGAATAGCTGATAAAACACTAAGATAAGTAAAGCAGGGTAACAATATACCCTGCTTATGACTTAAGAAGCGACGATTAGTTCGCAACCATTCTTTAATTTGCAACAATGTTTAGAAGTTTACCCGGTACGTAAATCACTTTACGAATCGTTTTATCTTCTGTGAACTTAGTAACGTTTTCATCGTTTAGACCAAGAGCTTCAATATCTTCTTTAGAGATATCCGCCGGTACAGTCAGTTTCGCACGTAGTTTGCCGTTTACTTGAACGATGATGAGCTTCTCGTCTTCAACCAGTGCTTTCTCATCGTGAGTTGGCCATGCTGCATTGTCGATATCTTCTTGACCCAACGCTGCCCACATTTCGAATGAGATGTGTGGGGTGATTGGGTAAAGCATTGCAACAACCGCTTTCAGTGCTTCATCAAGGATTGCACGATCTTGTACAGATTCTTGAGGTGCCTTCGCTAGCTTGTTCATCAGTTCCATGATAGCAGCGATTGCTGTGTTGAACGTTTGACGACGAGCGATATCGTCAGTCACTTTGGCGATTGTCTTGTGAACGTCACGACGAAGTGCTTTTTGGTCGCCAGACAGTGCGGATGCATCAACAGTTTCTGCTGCGCCTTTCGATGCGTGTTCGTTAACAAGTTTCCAAACACGTTTTAGGAAGCGGTTAGCTCCTTCTACGCCAGACTCTTGCCACTCAAGCGTCATGTCTGCAGGTGATGCAAACATCATAAATAGACGTACTGTGTCAGCACCGTACTTGTCTACCATCTCTTGTGGGTCGATACCGTTGTTCTTCGACTTAGACATCTTGATCATGCCTGAGTGTGTTACGTCACGACCTTCGTTGTCTTTAGCAGAAGTGATGCGGCCTTTACCGTCTCGCTCTACAGCAACGTCAGTTGGAGCAACCCATTCTTTACCGCCTTTGTCGTTCTCGTGGTAGAACGCATCTGCTAGTACCATGCCTTGACATAGTAGTTGCTTGAACGGCTCGTCAGACGTTACGTAACCTGCGTCACGTAGTAGTTTGTGGAAGAAACGAGAGTACAGTAGGTGCATACAAGCGTGCTCGATACCACCGATGTACTGGTCTACTGGTAGCCAGTAGTTCGCTTTTTCTGGATCTAGAATATCGTCAGCTTGTGGTGAACAGTAACGTGCGTAGTACCAAGAAGACTCCATGAAGGTATCGAACGTATCTGTCTCACGTAGAGCAGGTTCGCCGTTAAAGGTAGTCTTTGCCCACTCTTTATCAGCTTTGATTGGGCTTGTTACGCCATCCATTACCACGTCTTCTGGAAGAATCACTGGTAGTTGGTCAGCTGGTACTGGGTGAACTTCACCATCTTCAGTGGTTACCATTGGGATTGGTGCTCCCCAGTAACGTTGACGAGATACGCCCCAGTCACGTAGACGGAAGTTAACTGTCTTAGTGCCTTTGCCTTCAGCTTCTAGCTTGGCTGCGATTGCATCGAATGCTGCTTGGAATTCAAGGCCGTCGAACTCACCTGAATCGAAGAGTACGCCTTTTTCTGTGTAGGCTTCTTCAGAGATGTTCAGCTCGCCGCCGTCAGCTGGCTTGATCACAGGTACGATATCTAGGCCGTACTTAGTTGCGAATTCGTAATCACGTTGGTCGTGTGCAGGTACTGCCATTACAGCGCCTGTACCGTAGTCCATCAATACGAAGTTAGCCACGTAAACTGGGACTTCACGGCCGTTCAATGGATGAATAGCAGTAAGGCCAGTCGCCATACCTTTCTTCTCCATTGTCGCAAGCTCAGCCTCTGCTACTTTGTTGTTCTTACACTCTTCGATAAAGGCTGCAAGCTCAGGGTTGTTCTCAGCTGCGATTGCCGCTAGAGGGTGACCTGCTGCGATACCAACGTAAGTCACACCCATTAGTGTGTCTGGACGTGTTGTGTAAACTTCTAGGTCTTGTTGACCCTTAACTTCAAACTTAAGCTCAACACCTTCAGAGCGACCGATCCAGTTGCGCTGCATGGTCTTAACCATTTCAGGCCAGCCATCAAGGTTGTCTAGATCGTCTAGAAGCTCTTGAGCGTATTCAGTGATCTTGATGAACCACTGTGGAATCTCTTTTTGCTCTACTGGAGTATCACAGCGCCAGCAGCAACCATCTTCAACCTGCTCGTTTGCAAGAACAGTTTGGTCGTTTGGACACCAGTTAACTGAAGAGGTCTTCTTGTAAACTAAGCCTTTGTTGTAAAGCTTAGTGAAGAACTCTTGCTCCCAACGGTAGTACTCAGGCGTACAAGTCGCGAACTCACGGTTCCAGTCGTAACCAAAACCTAGAAGTTTAAGCTGGTTTTTCATGTACTCGATGTTTTCGTAAGTCCATGGCGCAGGTGCTGTGTTGTTCTTTACAGCTGCGTTTTCTGCAGGTAGACCAAATGCATCCCAACCGATTGGTTGCATTACGTTTTTACCTTGCAGGCGTTGGAAACGA
The DNA here is from genome assembly GCF_059833805.1 of Vibrio sp. R10-SF1-ISO8. Classification (NCBI taxonomy): domain Bacteria; kingdom Pseudomonadati; phylum Pseudomonadota; class Gammaproteobacteria; order Vibrionales; family Vibrionaceae; genus Vibrio; species Vibrio sp. R10-SF1-ISO8. The sequence goes on from NZ_JCBDHL010000021.1 coordinate 314,972, forward strand.
GAGACTACATCACCGATAGTGTAGTTACGCACGTGACCCATGTGCAGTCGGCCACTTGGGTAAGGGAACATGGATAGACAGTAGAATTTTTCTTTATTTGGGTCTTCACTTACAACAAAGGTCTTGTTGTTGTCCCAGTGCTGTTGAACTTTTTGTTCAATATCTTGCGGGTTGTATTGTTCTTGCATCGATGATGTCCGGTTATCTTGGAATTTGTGAGTTCGGTTAGAACAGACTTAAATAGATCGTCATAGAATACCTAAAGGAAAGGTGCACAACAATAGCCAATCCATACTCTCCTTAGCTTTAAATGGTTAGGGAGCGACCTTGAGTCGACATATCGAGTTTGTTTGTGAGATTCATTACGGAGGTCAGCGATGCCAAAAAGAAAAGCAGGTTATGAAGAGATGCTTGAAGACGTTGTGGAAACGCTCAAGCACAGCCCAGATGAAGTTAATAATGTTATTGAAACTTCAGGGAAAGTAGCGCAAGCCGCCAATGATCTGACTAAAGATGAGTTGGCTTTGGTTTCGGCGTACGTGAAGTCGGATTTAAAAGAGTTCGCTGATAACTACGAAGAATCCAAAGGTGGACCATTCTATTTGATGGTCGCTGACTCGATTTGGCAAGGTCTGTTAGATATTACTGACCGGACGAAAGTGGAGTGGGTAGAGCTGTTCCAAGATCTCGAACATCAGGGGCTTTATCAGGCAGGGGAAGTGATTGGATTAGGAGTATTGGTCTGTGATGAATGTGGACACAAGACCCAATACAATCACCCAACGGTGATCATCCCTTGTACCAATTGCGGACATAAAGGGTTTAGTCGTCAGGCGCTTAAGCCTTAGGCGGAACAGGGAACGGACTTCGTCCTACGGGATGCAGGAACGCTGCGCTCGAGAGTCGAGACCGGGCTGCGCCCTTCGAGAGGACAGCGACGCTATATACCGTCATTCCCTAGACTGACGAAGGAAGGAGTGGGGAATCCCTTAATGTATTCGACTCGCTTCTAGAGATCCCCAACTCGCTCGTCCCTCGCTCTTGAGGATGACAGAGTAATTTATTGAAAACAAAAAAGGGTTGACGCACGCGCCAACCCACAAAATTCTGTAGCTCTGTAGCTCTGTAGCTCTGTAGCTCTGTAGCTCTGTAGCTCTGTAGCTCTGTAGCTCTCTAGCTCTCTAGCTCTCTAGCTCTCCACCCAACAACCAAACTCAACACAACCCAAATATACATCGGCCAGGTGCCAAACTGACGGTAAGGGGTCTCACCGGATGTTGATGGGATCTCGGCGCGTAACACTGCGGTTTCGAATTGCGGAACTTGGGCTGTGATATGACCTTTATAGTCAGTCACGGCTGTGACACCGTTATTGGTGGCGCGAATAACAGGTTTACCAAGCTCAAGCGCTCGCATACGGGCGATTTCCATATGTTGCAGCGGGCCAATTGAGTGCCCGAACCAAGCGTCGTTAGACAAGGTGAGGATAAAATCCGTGTCTTGATTGACGTTTTGTCTTACCTGCTCATTGAAGATGATTTCATAACAAAGAGCTGGAGCCATTTGTTTGCCATTGGCGTCAATGTTGGGTTGGACAAAATCACCACGGCTAAATGAAGACATCGGCAGATTAAAAAACGGCGCGATCGGTCGCAGCACTTCTTCGAATGGGACAAACTCACCAAACGGCAGTAGGTGATGTTTATGGTAACGAAGGTTCATGTCGTAGCTGTAATCCCCATTCGGGTTTTTACCGAGTGTGAGAATACTGTTGTAGAACTTCTTATCTTCGCCTTGATTGACGATTCCGGTTATCACCGCACTGTTATTCATACGCGCTGCGGAATCGAGATTACTTAGGAAAGAGGAAATCTCATACTCAAGCGCTGGTATCGCGGCTTCTGGCCAAATGATGATGTCCGCATCCCAGTTCTCACGAGTAAGGTCGGTGTACTTCATAATGGTTGGCCAGCGTTGGCTTGGTTGCCACTTTAACTCTTGCGCGATGTTACCTTGAATGAGTGCAACTTTGGTGGTTTGCTCTGGGTTTGGCGTTACCCACGCAGCAGACTGCAAACCAAAACCTGTCATAAAGATCACTGATGGGATGAGCAGCAGTAACCATTGGCGATGTAAGCTGGCATAAGCGATCGCTCCTGCGCTTAAAACTATTAGTAAGGTTATAAACTCTACACCGCCAAGTGGAGCGAAATTACCCAATGGGCTGTCTATTTGGCTGTAACCTAGCCATAACCACGGGAAACCCGTCATGACCCAACCACGGAGCCAGTCACAGATAAGCCAGAGAGCAGGTGCGACTAACATGTATCGAGTACGTGTTGACGCAGGGAAAAAGCGATTAAGACTCCAAGTGAACAGGGCTGAGTAGATGGCTAAATAACCGACTAGCAGCGCCATGAGAAAGACACTGGCAATTTTCGGCATACCGCCAAAATTATCGATGCTGACGTGAACCCAGCTGATGCCGGTTGCGAATTGACCAAGCCCCCATGCGTAACCGATCCATAGTGCACGTTTCGCTGATTGCTGGTGGATGAGTAACAAAAGAATGGCAGGGCTAACAATCGCTAGTGGCCATAATTGATAAGGTGCAAATGCAAGTGTGGTTAAAGCGCCAACAAAAACGGCCGCAAGCGGCCGTTTTAGGCGATGAAAAAGGGAATTTATCATCGTATATATTATCTCTTCCCCTAAGGGAGATTAGCGTTACTCTTCAGTAGAGTCTGCAATGAGCTCTTCGTCAGGAATGGTAACTTGTAGTTGCACAACACGACGGTTATCTGCTGAAGTCACTTTGAAGTTATATCCTTCAATTTCTACCACCTCGCCACGAGAAGGTAGATGACCAAATGCTGTCATAACCATACCACCTACAGTGTCGACTTCTTCGTCGCTGAAAGAGGTCCCAAACGTATCGTTAAATTCTTCGATAGTGGTTAGAGCCTTCACTGCAAAAGTGTGTTTGCTTAGCTTGCGAATATCCAGTTCTTCTTCATCGTCGAATTCATCTTCGATTTCACCAACGATTTCTTCAAGGATGTCCTCGATGGTGACAAGGCCAGATACGCCGCCAAATTCATCAACAACGATAGACATATGATAACGTTCCTCGCGGAACTCTTTGAGTAAGCGATCGACACGCTTACTCTCAGGAACAACGACCGCTGGGCGGATAACTTGCTCGATATCAAATGGCTCGCTGCCAGAACCTAAGTATTTAAGTAAGTCCTTCGCTAACAGAATACCTTCAACATGGTCTTTATCTTCACTAATTACTGGGTAGCGAGAGTGCTGAGCATCAGTGATAAGGTTGATTAGTGCGTCTAAATCGTCACTGCGGTCAACCGTAACCATTTGCGAACGCGGTAACATGATGTCACGCACACGCATTTCAGAGATCTCCATAACACCTTCAAGCATGTCTCGGGTGTCGTGGTCGATCAGGTCATTTTCTTCAGAGTCACGGATAACATCCACAAGCTCTTGGCGATCTTTTGGTTCACCTTGAAAAAGTTGACCTAGGCGTCCGAAGAAGGACTTTCTACTCGGACCTTCAGATTTTTCTTTCTTACCTTCTAGAGAAGAGGGCGAATTGTCTTCGTTCATTGTTTCTCATTTAAGTAACGCTATCAGATGTGTGATAGCTCACGTTGGTAAAACCGAGTTGAAAACAGTCTCGACTTTACGCTTTCTCATCAATGTAGGGGTCTTCAAAACCCATACCTTGCATGATTTCTGTTTCGAGTGACTCCATCTCTTCAGCTTCGTCATCATCGATATGATCATAACCTAGCAGATGCAGGCTACCATGTACAACCATATGCGCCCAGTGAGCCATTAGAGGTTTGTTTTGCTCTACCGCTTCACGTTCTACAACTTGTCGGCAGATGATCAGATCGCCGAGCAAATCCATCTCAATACCTGGAGGCGCTTCAAATGGAAAAGAGAGCACATTGGTCGGCTTATCTTTGCCACGGTAGTCATGGTTAAGTTGATGGCTTTCTTGTTCATCAACCAAACGCACAGTCACTTCAGCTTGAGGTTGGAATTTTGTCACCGCTGAGCTTAACCAGAGATGAATATCATCAAAACTTGGTAAGCCTTTTTCATCTTCGACCGCTAATTGTAGATCTAGTTCGATACTCATGATTTACCTTCAGCGGTTTCTGCTTGTACTTTTTTTGAAAGCTCAGCTTTAGCCGTTTCGATCAATTGTGCTTCGCGCTCTTCACGACGTTTCTTTTCGAACTCTTTGCGTTCTTTTTGATCTTTCGCTTCCCATTTCTCATACGCATTGACGATACGTGCAACAACTGGGTGGCGAACAACGTCGTCAGACAGGAAGAAGTTAAAGCTGATGTCATCAACTTCGCTCAACACCTCAATGGCATGGCGTAGCCCAGATTTCGCACCACGCGGTAAGTCGATCTGGGTGATATCACCTGTGATCACGGCGCGCGAGTTAAAACCAATACGCGTTAGGAACATTTTCATCTGCTCCACTGTGGTGTTTTGGCTTTCATCCAAAATGATGAAAGCATCATTGAGTGTACGACCACGCATATAAGCCAGTGGGGCAACTTCAATCACATTGCGTTCAATCAGTTTTTCAACCTTCTCGAAGCCGAGCATTTCGAACAGGGCGTCATAGAGCGGACGAAGGTACGGGTCGACTTTCTGGCTCAAATCACCCGGCAAGAAACCGAGTTTCTCACCCGCTTCAACCGCAGGGCGAGTCAGCAAGATGCGACGAATTTCTTGACGCTCTAAAGCATCTACCGCTGCCGCAACCGCTAGATAGGTTTTACCTGTACCCGCAGGACCAATGCCGAAAGAGATGTCATGAGTCACCATGTTCATCAGGTACTGACCTTGGTTTGGTGTACGTGGTTTGATGACACCCTTTTTGGTTTTGATGAACACTTCTTTACCATGCTCGAAGCTTGACTCAAGGTCTTGCTCTAAAACACCTGTCTCTTTGATCGCAAGATGAATTTCATCGGGTTCTACATCTGGAATATTGCCACGAACAGGAGCGGTATTGACGTAAAGTGTTTTGATGATTTCAAGTGCTGCAGCGCTAGTATGTGGTTTACCAACGATAGTAAAGAAGTTACCACGGTAGCTGATTTCGACGCCTAAACGACGCTCTAAGTGCTTGATATTGTCATCGAAAGGACCGCACAAACTGGCTAAGCGGCGGTTATCAGAAGGTTCTAGATTGATTTCTAGAGTTACAATTTTATTGCTCAAAGTTGCCTCTCAAAATATGCCATTCGAAAGAAGCCCGATTTAGACCGGGCTTCTAATGGCGATCGTTACCTATCTCTAAGATGGTAACTTATACAGCTATTTTCAAGCTTAAGGCGTAAAAGTCGCTACACCTAGCTCATCTTCACGTTTGGTGCGAGCCATCATTTGCGTTGGTGAAATGATAGATCGTAGGTCCATATCTTTTTCAGTACGAACCAATTCGCCACGTAGTGAGTTAGCGAAAACGTCAGTGATCTTCACGTCAACAAACTGACCGATTAAGTCTGCGCTGCCTTCGAAGTTAACCACGCGGTTGTTCTCTGTACGTGCGCGAAGTTCCATTAGATTCTTTTTCGATGGGCCTTCAACAAGAACGCGTTGTTCAGTATCGAGCATCAAGCGTGAGTAACGCATAGCTTGCGCGTTTACGGTTTGCTGCAGTTCGTATAGACGTTCTTTCTTTTCTTGCTCTGGTACGTCACATGGGTAGTCCGCCGCTGGCGTGCCTGGACGAGGAGAGAAGATAAAGCTAAAGCTCATATCAAAATCAACGTCTTTGATTAGCTTCATAGTATCTTGGTGGTCTTTCGCCGTTTCACCAGGGAAGCCAACAATGAAGTCAGAACTGATCTGAATATCAGGACGCGCTTTACGCAGCTTACGAATGATCGACTTGTATTCAATCGCTGTGTGTGGACGCTTCATCATCGTCAGAATACGGTCACTACCACTTTGTACAGGTAGGTGCAGGAAGCTAACAAGCTCTGGCGTATCTTCGTAAACGGCGATGATGTCGTCAGTGAATTCTAGTGGGTGGCTAGTCGTAAAGCGAATACGGTCGATACCATCAATAGAGGCAACAAGACGAAGCAATTCTGCGAAAGAGCAAATATCACCTTCATGGGTTGGGCCACGGTACGCGTTTACGTTCTGGCCTAATAGGTTTACTTCACGTACACCTTGATCAGCAAGTTGCGCGATTTCGAATAGTACGTCATCCATTGGGCGGCTAACTTCTTCGCCACGAGTGTAAGGTACTACACAGTAAGTACAGTACTTAGAACAGCCTTCCATGATTGAAACGAACGCTGTTGCACCTTCAGCACGAGGCTCTGGTAGACGGTCAAACTTCTCGATCTCAGGGAAAGAGATATCCATAACAGGTGCTTCATTTGACTGTGACTGTTTGATCATCTCAGGTAGACGGTGCAGTGTTTGTGGGCCAAAGATAACGTCAACAAATGGTGCACGCTCGCGGATGTGGTCACCTTCTTGAGTAGCAACACAGCCACCAACACCAATAACCACACCTTCTTTTTTATCTTTTAGCGTTTTCCAACGACCAAGCTGGTGGAATACTTTTTCTTGCGCTTTTTCGCGAATTGAACAGGTATTAAGAAGTAGTACATCTGCCTCTTCTGGTTCTTCCGTCAGCTCATAGCCGTTAGCCGCGTTCAGTAGATCCGCCATTTTTGATGAATCGTATTCGTTCATCTGGCAGCCCCAGGTTTTAATTAGCAGTTTCTTACTCATTTTGTTCGCTCGATCGTTAGTTTAAATTAAGGGAGCAAATCGCCCAATGTTTCCAGTAAGTCATCCATTTGAGTTTAATGTATGACTAAATTTTGTGCCTATAGATTGGCAAGCGGCGTATTGTACTGGTTTAAAAACCTACTGACTAGTGTTGCTGTAAAATCTATTCAAAGCGTTATCAATCAAGGGATTTGCCCATAGTGCGCTTGAGGTTTTTCGTTACATTTTAGTAATGAAAACGTACAATAAAAAACAGCCAAATAATCAATATGATGAAGTATAAATTATGACCAAGTTTGATGTTGCAGTGATTGGTGGTGGCATGGTTGGAGCGGCTACCGCTATCGGGTTTGCCAAGCAGGGTAGAAAAGTCGCGCTTGTAGAAGGTTACGCGCCAAAAGCTTTTTCTCCAGAGCAGCCAATGGATATTCGTGTTTCTGCTATCTCTGAGCACTCTGTTTCCATACTCGATGAACTTGGCGCTTGGCAAAAGATTGAGCAAATGCGAGTCTGCCCATATCGCCGCTTAGAAACGTGGGAACACCCTGAGTGCCGCACTCGTTTTCACTCTGATGCTCTAAACATGCAGCAACTTGGCTATATCGTTGAAAATCGACTGATCCAGCTTGGTTTGTGGCAACAACTAGAGCAGTTCGAAAATATTACGCTGTTTTGCCCCGACACGTTAGAAAGCATCAAGTTTGATGAGGTCAATCGAGTTGAACTCACGTCTGGAGAGTGCTTTGACGCCGAATTGATCGTTGGCGCTGATGGAGCTAATTCTAAAGTACGTCAATTGGCAGGAATCGGTGTTACCGCTTGGGATTACAGGCAGCATTGTATGTTGATTAATGTCGAAACGGAGCTTGCTCAGCAGGACATTACTTGGCAGCAGTTTACCCCCCATGGGCCTCGCTCCTTTTTGCCTTTAGCAACATTAGCTTCTCAATCACAGGGAACAGGACAAGGTTCATTAGTCTGGTATGACAGCCCGAAGCGCATAAAGCAGCTCTGTTCGCTGACGCCAGAACAATTGAGGGAAGAAGTCTTAACCCATTTTCCTGCTGAACTTGGCGATATTAAAGTGCTGCAGTTTGGCTCTTTTCCTTTAACTCGTCGTCATGCGCAAGCCTATTTCAATAAGAACTGTGTGCTGGTGGGTGACTCTGCACATACCATTAATCCATTGGCAGGGCAGGGCGTCAATCTTGGATTTAAAGATGTCGCAATCTTACTGGCGGAGTGTGAGGGTAAAACCTCTATTGATGGCTCTGTACTGAAACAGTATGAGCGCAAACGCCGACCAGATAATCTGTTAATGCAATCAGGAATGGATCTGTTCTACAAAGGGTTCAGTAACGATATTGGCCCGTTCAAACTGGTTCGGAATGCGGCACTTAAAATCGCTGAGAATACCGGGCCTCTTAAAACACAAGTGCTGAAATATGCTTTGGGTTTGAAGTGAGAGAGATAGAAAACAAAAACGCAGCCGATTGGCTGCGTTTTTTTGTGCGTTGCTAAGTAGGAATTACTTAGTTACACGTAGTACTGGAGTTTCACCAACAGTTACAGAACCAGAAAGCTTGTTCAGCTCTTTGATTTCGTCCATGTTAGAGATAACAACAGGAGTTAGAGTAGACTTTGCCTTCTCTTCTAGTAGCGCTAGATCAAACTCGATGATAGTGTCGCCAGCTTTAACTGATTGACCTTCTTCAGCGATACGCTTGAAGCCTTCGCCTTTTAGCTCAACAGTGTCGATACCGAAGTGAACGAATAGTTCAACGCCATCGTCAGACTCGATAGAGAATGCGTGGTTAGTTTCGAAGATCTTACCGATAGTACCGTTTACAGGAGCTACCATCTTGTTGCCAGCAGGCTTGATCGCGATACCGTCACCAACAATTTTCTCAGCGAAAACAACATCTGGCACATCTTCGATATTTACGATTTCACCAGATAGAGGTGCGATAATTTCGATTGCACCTGCTTCTGCGCTGTCGTCAGATACTAGCTTCTTAAGTTTGTCAAACAGACCCATTGTGTCATGCTCCTAACGTTTTATTTAATTCTGTCGAATTATAGTATACCAATCTCAGAAGATAGACGACAATTTTTGCCGCCTATCTTATTGGAATTAGCTGATTATTGAGTTTTCTCTGCGATGAATTTTTCTACAACCGCTTCAATCTCTGCTGCTGTTGGTAATGAAAGTGCTTCTTCAGCCATTGCTTTCACTTCAGCAAAGTTAGAGTTACGGATGACTTTCTTCACTTTAGGAATAGAGATGCCGCTCATTGAGAACTCGTCTAGACCCATACCTAGTAGAAGAAGTGTTGCACGCTCATCACCTGCAAGCTCACCACACATACCAGTCCATTTACCTTCGGCGTGAGACGCGTCGATAACTTGCTTGATCACGGTTAGAACAGCAGGTGATAGTGGGTTGTAAAGGTGAGAGATCATCTCGTTACCACGGTCTACCGCTAGCGTGTACTGAGTTAGGTCGTTAGTACCGATAGAGAAGAATGCCACTTCTTTTGCTAGATGGTGCGCGATAGCCGCTGCTGCAGGAGTTTCAACCATTACACCGATTTCGATTTCTTCATCGAATGCGTGGCCTTCAGCGCGAAGCTCTGCTTTGTACTCTTCGATTGCTTTCTTAAGCTCACGGATTTCTTCTACAGAGATAATCATTGGGAACATGATACGCAGTTTACCGTGTGCAGAAGCACGTAGGATGCCGCGTAGCTGGTCGCGAAGGATTTCACGACGGTCTAAGCTGATACGTACTGCACGCCAGCCTAGGAATGGGTTCATCTCTTGTGGAAGATCCATGTATGGAAGATCTTTATCACCACCGATGTCCATTGTACGGATGATTACGGATTCACCGTTCATTGCTTCCGCAACTTCTTTGTACGCTTGGTACTGCTCTTCTTCAGTTGGCAGAGCATCACGGTCCATAAATAGGAACTCAGTACGGTACAGACCAACACCTTCACCACCGTTACGGATGATACCGTCACAGTCTTTAACAGTACCGATGTTACCGCAAACTTCTACGCGGTGACCGTCAGTTGTTTCAGCGTGTAGGTCTTTCAGCTTCGCTAGCTCTTCTTTTTCAGCGATGAAGGCAGCTTTTACCGCTTTCGCTTCTGCTAGTTCGCCTTCAGAAGGGTTGATAACGATCTTGTTGTTCATCGCATCAAGAATCAGCATGTCGCCGTTCTTAACTTGTTTAGTGATGTCGTTAGTACCCACAATCGCTGGAAGCTCAAGAGAGCGTGCCATGATAGAAGTGTGAGAAGTACGACCGCCGATATCACAAGCGAAACCAAGAACGTAGTCTAGGTTGATTTGTGCTGTTTCAGATGGCGTTAGGTCGTAAGCAACTAGGATAACTTCTTCGTTAATATCGCTTAGAGAAACGATATTGATACCTAGTGCGTTTTTAACAAAGCGCGTGCCGATATCACGGATATCTGTTGCACGTTCTTTTAGGTATTCGTCGTCTAGAGATTCTAGAGCAGATGCTTGCTCTTCGATAACCGTGTGGATAGCGTTATCTGCGTGCATCTTGTCATTTTTGATTAGCGCTAGGATTTCTTCCTCTAGCTCTTCGTCTTCAAGAAGCATGATGTGACCTTCAAAGATCGCTTCTTTTTCTTCACCGAAGGTTTCAAGTGCTTTCTGCTTGATAGTTTCAAGCTGAGCAGATGATTTGTTACGCGCCTCGAAGAAACGGGCAACTTCTGCTTCTACTTGATCATCAGAAATAGTGTTTGTGTTTAGGACAATTTCATCTTCTTGAAGTAGTAGTGCTTTACCGATAGCAATACCAGGAGATGCTAGGATGCCTGAAATCATAGCCTTACCTTAAATTGGTCAACTTTAAAACGGGAGAATAATGAGTGCGCTAACGAATATTTGTAGCTTATATTTGGCCCTATTTCCAACAAAGCCATTTTGCTTTCACAAAATGGCTTTGAAAATAGGAGACCGGATTAGTGTAGTTGATCCATTAGAGCAACTAGGTGGTCAACAGCTTGTTGAGCTTGTGGGCCCTCAGCTGAGATAGAAACTACTGTACCTTTTACTAGGCCAAGAGTTTGTAGCTTGAAAAGGCTCTTCGCGCTAGCGCTTTTACCGTTAGAAGTCACAGTGATGTCCGCGTCGAATGCTTTAGCTTCTTTAACGAACTGTGCAGCTGGACGAGTGTGAAGACCGTTTTCTGCAGTGATTTCTACTTGCTTCTCGTACATGTTATATACCCCAATTGATTTATATTTTGATAGTTTCTTAACCAGATTTAGCTTAACGGTAAATGTACTATTCTGCTAGGCGCATAACGTTCATTTCGTGTCAGAACTGATACTGGTTGTAAATTTAACAATCGCGTCGCCAGTCTATGCTGTTGTTCGCCATTGAGAGAAATTCTCATCTAGCTCTTTATTTTGATGCTAGAAATAAAACAGTCCTGATATTACCAAAGGTGAGGCAGGGATCAACAAAAAAGCCCCTGAATGGGGCTTTTTTAGACGAAAAATTGATTTGAACACATATTACTGTTCGTTCTCTTTCTCGGTAAAGATGCCCGCAAACAGGGCTGTGCTTAGGTAACGTTCACCTGAACTTGGAAGAACTGTAACAATTGTTTTCCCTGCAAATTCAGGGAGTTCTGCTAAGCGGTTTGCTGCAACAACAGCTGCACCTGATGAGATACCGGCTAGGATACCTTCTTCTTCCATTAGGCGACGAGCCATCGCAATCGCTTCTTCTGATGTAACAGCCTCAACACGGTCTACAAGCTCTAAATCTAGGTTGCCAGGGATAAATCCAGCACCAATACCTTGGATTTTGTGCGGAGCAGGTTGAATTTCGTCGCCTGCAAGCGCTTGAGCAATCACTGGAGACTCTGCAGGTTCTACTGCAACAGAAACAATGTTCTTGCCTTTTTCGCCTTTAATGTATCGGCTTGTACCAGTGATAGTACCACCTGTACCCACACCCGCTACAAATACGTCAACTTCACCGTCCGTTGCATCCCAAATTTCAGGACCAGTCGTCTTCTCGTGAATTTGTGGGTTTGCAGGGTTGTTGAACTGTTGTAGTAGTAGGTATTTTTCAGGGTTGCTAGCGACAATCTCTTCTGCTTTAGCAATCGCACCTTTCATACCTTTTGCAGCTTCTGTTAGCTCAAGGTTTGCACCTAGTGCTTTAAGTAGCTTACGACGCTCTAGGCTCATTGATTCAGGCATAGTTAGCGTTAGCTTGTAACCACGAGCAGCAGCAACGAAAGCCAGTGCCACACCAGTGTTACCGCTTGTAGGTTCAACAAGCTCTACACCAGGCTTAAGTGTGCCAGCCTTTTCCGCTTCCCAAATCATGTTAGCACCGATACGACATTTAACGCTGAAGCTTGGGTTACGTGCTTCGACTTTTGCGAGCACTTTGCCGTTACTTACTTTGTTTAGGCGTACAAGAGGTGTATTACCAATAGTTTGAGAATTGTCTTCGTAGATTTTACTCATGGTGTGATCCTTCATCTCTGTTCTGTTTCAAATCTATTTTAAAGCAAACGCTTCAAATAGATGCAGTTCTAGTGAATTGATTTGTAGGGTAGAGATTAGGCTAGGTTAAAAAACGAGAAAAGGATTAAATAGTTATATGATATGAAAGGGTAGTGGCTGGGAACGGACTTCGTCCTCCGGGATACGGGAACGCTGCGCTCGAGAGTCGAGATCGGGCTGCGCCCTTCGAGAGGAGAGTGTCGCTATATACCGCCATTCCCTAGACTGACGCAGGAAGGAGTAGGGAATCTCATTACTTTTCGATTTGTCATAAGAGATCCCCAATTCGTTCGTACCTCACTTTTGAGGGTGACTGCTTAATTTATTGAAATAAAAGGGTTGACGCAAAATGCCAACCCCTCAAAGCTTCTCGCTTCTCGCTTCTCGCTTCTCGCTTCTCGCTTCTCGCTTCTCGCTTCTCTCTTACTCCTTAAACTCCGCAACCCACATTGAGGTGGCACCGCAGACGGCAATTGGCATCACAAACAAGTTCAAAATTGGAATTGTGGTGAAAACAGAGACCAAAGCGCCAAAGCTATAGGCTTTGCCCTGTTTTTGTTTCAAATTGTTTCGCATGTCATTAAATGGCACTTTGTGATTATCAAATGGGTAGTCACAATATTGAATCGCCAAAATCCACGCTGTGAAGATAAACCATAAAAACGGACCGATGGTTTGACCTAACGCTGGGATTAGAAGTAGCAGAAAGAGACCAATGGCTTTAGGTAGAACGTACACCAGTTTGCGCCATTCACGAGCCATGATTCTTGGCGTGTCTTTAATGACGGCCATCATGCCATCTTCATTGACTTTCTGCTGGGTTAGATGTTCTTCCACTTTTTCAGCCAGTAATCCATTGAATGGAGCAGCAATAAAGTTGGCCAAGGTACTAAAGAAGTATGAAAACGTTGCGAGTATCGTCAGGACCAAGAGTGGCCAGAGTAGGTAACTAAGCCAAGACAAAAACTCGGGTAACTGTCCCATCAGCTGTCCGATCCAAGCATCTAGGTTGGAGAACAGGTAGTAGAGAGCTCCGCCAACTAAGATGATATTGGCCAGTAGAGGCAATATAACAAATTGGCGAATGCCCGGAGTGCGTGCCAGTTCTAAACCGTGGAAGAAGTAGCCAAAGCCAGAACGCTGTCTAATCTGTGTATTCATATTTTGCTTTTGTGGTGTAAAAACGAACGTTTTCTATCTTAACAAGAAAAAAGCGTGTTCAAAATCACAACATTTCAGGAACTTCTCACATTAAGTTGTTCTAAAACAGGGGCGAGTTTTGGTAGAGTAACTCAAAGTTAGGTTTAAACAGATTCGATGTAACTCGCTTACTATCGAACAAATGAGAGCTAAAAATGCAGGAACTGCGATTTGTACTCATAATTGTTGGAGCTTTGGCGATTGCCGCTTTGCTGTTCCACGGTTTATGGACGAGTAAAAAAGAAGGGAAAGCCAAGTTTGGTAGCAAACCGATTGGCAAGCTGGATGTCGACAATGAAGACTCGGACCTAGTCCCTGAGCGCGCTTTTGCTCCAGAAGATGATTTCGAAATCATCAAGAAAGAGCGTAAAGAGCCCGGTTTTATAGACAGAGATGAAGTCATCGCAGATCCGCTCATCGATACTTACCAAGATACATCACCAGAAGTTAATCCATCTACGACTGATAAAGATGACGTAGATTTGGATGTACCTTCTTTTTCAAGTAAGTCATTGGATGAAGTTGAAGAGGTCGTCGAAGCCGCACACGAAGAAGTGCTTGAACCTATTGTCGAACCATCACCAATTCAAGAGCCTGAAACGCAACAAGCGGAAGAAGAAGCGCCGTTAGAAGTCATTGTCCTCAATGTACATTGCTCCGGTGAAGAGCCTTTTGTTGGCACTAAACTGTTTGACAGTATGCAGCAAAACGGCCTGATTTACGGTGAAATGGATATCTTCCATCGCCACGCTGATCTATCAGGTACAGGCAAAGTCCTGTTTAGTGTTGCCAACATGATGCAGCCGGGCACGTTAAAGCATGATGACCCTGCTGAGTTCTCTACTAAGGGTATCTCTTTCTTTATGACCATGCCTTGTTTCGGCGATGCAGAACAAAACTTCAAGCTGATGCTCAAGACTGCTCAGCAAATAGCTGATGACTTAGGTGCCAATGTTTTAGATGATGCGCGTAACTTGATGACGCCCAATCGACTAGACAGCTACCGAGCTCAGATTCAAGAGTTTAAAGCGGCGCAACAAGCCTAAACATTCCTATTCGTTAGAAAGGCTCCGTATGGAGCCTTTTTTCTTTCATTCTCAGTTGCGAACGTTGCAAGGCGTGTTCATACTGCCTGCATTGGCCGCTAAGAACGAGCCGTTCTTAGCACCGTTAGAAGTAATAATTATAGAGTTAGCTATGTCTACAGAGATTCAAGAGAAGCTTAATCAATTGCGTCAAACGCTCCACTATCATGGAGTGAAGTACTACGTCGAGGATAATCCAGAAATACCGGATGCTGAATATGACAGGCTTATGCGTGAGCTTATGGAGCTTGAGTCTCAAAATCCAGAACTTGTCACCATAGACTCACCAAGCCAACGAGTCGGCGGCGCGCCATTAGGCGGTTTTGACTCAGTCACGCACGAGATTCCAATGCTGTCATTAGATAATGCTTTTGATGATGGTGAGCTAGAAAGCTTCCATAAGCGGATGGGCGATCGTATTCCAACTGCCATGTTTGATGTTTTCTGTTGTGAACCTAAGTTAGATGGTCTCGCGGTAAGTCTGCTGTATGAAAACGGTGTTCTGGTCCAAGCTGCAACACGCGGCGATGGTGCTACAGGTGAAAATATCACCGAGAACGTTCGCACCATCAAAGCCATTCCATTAAAGCTTCAAGGTGAAGGTTGGCCAGAGCGTATTGAAGTGCGCGGTGAGGTGTTCATGCCTAAAGCGGGTTTTGACAAACTGAACGAGCAAGCACTAAAGAAAGGCGAGAAAGTTTTCGTTAACCCGCGTAACGCAGCGGCAGGTAGCTTACGTCAATTGGATTCACGTATAACAGCTACTCGCCCATTGAGCTTCTATGCCTACAGTGTCGGTGTGGTTGAAGGTGTTGAGCTCTCTTCGAGCCACTATCAACGATTCATCCAGCTGAAAGGCTGGGGATTGCCAATGTGCCCTGAGACGAAGCGTGTAAACAATCTCGGTGAAGTGAAAGCTTACTATCAAGATATCCTCGAGCGCCGTGAGTCCTTAGCGTATGAAATCGATGGGGTGGTGATTAAAGTTGATGAGGTCGCTCTACAAGAACAACTCGGTTTTGTCGCTAGAGCACCACGTTGGGCGATTGCTTACAAGTTCCCTGCTCAAGAAGAAATCACCACGCTAAATGATGTCGAGTTCCAAGTAGGACGTACAGGTGCGATCACGCCTGTTGCTAAGCTGGAGCCTGTATTTGTAGGCGGTGTTACCGTCAGTAATGCAACTCTTCATAATGCTGATGAAATTGAGCGCTTGGGCGTTATGGTTGGCGATACGGTTGTGATACGCAGAGCGGGTGATGTTATCCCACAGATTGTTTCCGTGGTGACTGATCGTCGTCCGGAGAGTGCCCGCGAGATAGCTTTTCCGCAAAATTGCCCTGTGTGTAATTCGCAAGTGGAACGAGTCGAAGGTGAAGCGGTTGCACGTTGTAGTGGTGGTCTCGTTTGTCAGGCGCAACGTAAAGAAGCATTGAAGCACTTTGTATCACGTAAGGCACTAGATGTTGATGGGCTAGGTGAGAAAGTAATTGAGCAGCTTGTTGATCGCGAAATGGTAGAGACACCAGCCGACCTGTTTAAACTATCTGCCGGTGTGATCACTGTGCTTGATCGCATGGGGCCAAAATCTGCACAAAATGTGGTTGATGCTCTCAACAAAGCTAAGCAAACTACCTTAGCTCGGTTCTTATATTCATTAGGCATTCGTGAAGTAGGTGAAGCCACGGCGGCAAACCTTGCTCAACATTTTAAAACTCTAGACTTAGTTAAAGCTGCAAGCCATGAAAAGCTTGTCGAAGTTCAAGATATTGGCGATATAGTTGCGAGTCATATCACGGCATTTTTCGCTCAAGATAAAAACCAAAGTGTGATTGATGAACTGATTGAGCAAGGGGTAAGTTGGCCTGATATAGAAGAGAAAGATGATGACGCACCTCAGCCGCTTGAAGGTAAAACGGTGGTCTTAACTGGCTCATTATCTCAGCTCTCTCGTTCTGATGCAAAAGCTGCTCTGCAAGCGCTTGGGGCAAAAGTAACCGGAAGTGTTTCTAAGAAAACGGACATTCTCTTTGCTGGTGAAAATGCGGGCTCTAAGCTCGCTAAAGCGCAAGACTTGGGCATTGAAATTCGTACCGAAGAAGACCTTATTTCATTAATGTAACCGATTAAACCCTATCTTAAAGCCACCACTTTGGTGGCTTTTTTTTGTCATAAATAAAGCGCCCTTTTGGACCTCATAATATGCTCAGATCTTCTGTGATGAGGATCTTGTTAGATGTAATTATGTGAATTTTAAATAAAATTATGCGACGCACTTCAATATGATTTAGAAGTTTTTTTAACTTAAGTTTTTGTTTTTATTGATTTAAATATTTTCTGAACTTGTGATGGGACTGATTGTCGATCTGGATCACTGGAATTATAAAAATTTGTAGCGGGTCATATTTTTTTATATGGAAATTAAGTTCTGGTTGATGTTTTTCGCTGCGAAGTTAGTCTGAGAGACATGGATACACGGTGTGTATGCAGGAAATAGAAAACTAAGAATTAATGATTAATCCAAAGTTTTCACATAGGAAATGATTTCTCCCTTCGGCGGCCAACTTAAGGTGAGAAAAAGAATAAGACAGCTATATCCATTTTTAGGAGTTTTTCCATGGACAAAATGTTTAAACGTACACTTTTAGGTGCAGCAGTGGCAGTAGCGTCAACTGGTGTAATGGCTAAGCAAGTTGGTGTGAACAGTGACTTCCAAGTTGAAGCTTACGGTGTTGCGGCAATCTCTGTTGTTAACTATGACACAGATGAAACAGTAATGAGTACTGGTGTGGTAACTGACAAGAGTACTGGTTACGACTACGAAAACGAATCTCGTATCGGTTTCCGTGCAAGTAAAGATATGTTCGATGACGTAAACGTATTCGTGCAAATCGAGTCGGGCTATGTTGGCGAAAACGGTGACGGTGCGACACTTGGTAATCGTGATACTTTCCTTGGTTTACAAGGTGACTGGGGTAAAGTACGTTTTGGTCGTATGCTTACGCCAATGTACGAAATCATTGACTGGCCATACTCTAACCCAGGTCTAGGTGCTGCCTTTGACTGGGGCGCTGATGTTAAATACAACCGCGACCGTCATGGCGATATGGCTCGTTTTGACTCTAAAGATTACAACGGGTTTAGTTTTGCACTGGCGACAGGTCGTGGCGAATCTTCTGTTAAAGATAACTACTTCTATGGTGCTAATGCTCACTACAAACTAGCAGATAGCTTTACTATCCATGCAGCATTAGAGTCTGAGCAGGATCGTAAGATTTCAGACAGTGTTGCTGAGGCGTACTCTTACTGTGCTACACCAACGGGTTGTAAAGATGCAGATGGTAACAGCATTGCTCAAGGTAGCAATTACAAATCTGCAAATGAAGCTGCTCAAGTTAATGCTGATACATTTGGTTATATTCTAGGCTTCGAAGCTTCACTTCCAGCTGGTTTCGGCTTGGCAGCAGCATACAAAGCTGGTGAGTCTAAAGATACAAGTGGCGTTAAATCTGAGCAAGCTTCTTACTCTATTATCGGTCAATATTGGAGCGGTCCTTGGGGCTTCAAGCTAGGTTATGCGGCTAACGAAGAGTCGAAGAAAGCCGGAGTGAAACAAGATGATGCAGATAGCATTGTTTCCGGTCAGCTAATGTATGTACACAATGGCTTTGTACCATATGTTCGAGTTGCTCAGCGTGACCTTAAGTCTGACGGCAAAAACAGTGAAATCTTCGTTGTTCGTGTAGGTCTAGAGTACGGCTTCTAATAGAGTATCAGATACCTACTGTCTTCACGCTGGCCCCAGAGGCCAGCGTTTTAGTCTCTAATATGTGGAGTTATTCTCTGTCGAAATTAGTTAAATGTTTGTAATATAAAAAGAAGTTTTCAAATAGGGAATTAATATGAAAAAATGCGTAATCGCGTCTTTAGTCGCATTGATGGTTGGTTGCACCACACTGGATTCAGACAGTAGCTTCACTGATGTTGTAGCCCAAGTTGAAACTAAGCAAAACTATTATTTGGTAGAGGGCAAGAGCTTTTTGCCAGATGTGGAAGTTAGTAAAGGTGCACAGCTTACGCAATCTAACTTAGCATTAAACTATGTCGCACCTCATGGTCAGGCAGCCGTTCCTAGCTCGTTTATCGTCATGGAAGTAAAGTATTTTAAGAATTACAGTGAATACAAATATGTTGAAATTGACGGTAAGAAAACCCCTCTGAAGTCTTTAGCTCCTACAGCTGAAACATGCAGTGATATTTGTACACAAAGACAGTTATTTAGGTTTGATGTCTCAGAAGAGTCTTTAGCTAAGGGCGAGCAGCAAGGGCTGAGATTTGCTTTAGCTTCATCTGAACAAAATAAAGTCTTCTTTGACGTAGCCGCTGGTTACATCAAAGCAATTAGAAATAGTGTAGATAATAAGCCAGTGCCTAGTGCAGCGACTATCGTAGCGCCAGTTGTTGCAACAACAGCAATTGCCCAAGACTTAACAGAGAAGTCTAAGTCACAAGAGATGGCAATGTATTGGTTCGAACAGCTTGACGATAAGCAGAAAGAAAGCGTAACTAACTGGGCGGTTTCCAATCGTAAAAACGCAGCGGCTAAACTAGACACCACCGATCAGGCTGAGCAAATGTTCTCTTATTGGTTTAACAAGGCCAATGAATCTGAAAAGAAAACGATACTGGTTGAACTGATCAATAAATAGATTAACTGATATAAAAAGGAACCAATATGGTTCCTTTTTATATTTAGGTGAAGCGTGAGTATTCTATTTAAATGGGATGAGGATTAGTCTATAAAACCTTCCCACCCTCGGCTTTGCAAATCATGATAGGAATATAACGAACCTTTCCATCTTTTAATTCACACTCTACATTTGGCCCTGTTTGACCACTTCCATTTCCTGCCAAAACAGCAGCGCTAAACAATAAACCGACAAATATTGAAGCTAGTTTTCTCATAACGTTTTCTCCATGTGTCTAACAATCTCCTAGTCAGAGATATTGACTAGTATGGCAATAGACCACGAAGGATCAAAAATAATTGCAAGAAATCAAATTTTTTAAAGTTTATTAAGTTAGAGGACGAAAGATAAGGCTGTTTTTAAATATATGAAAGTTTTGGTTATTACTTTTAAGGCTTAAAGGTTCTGATAAGTGTATTTATGTATTTGGGCAACTAGTTAAATACTTAATTTCTCGAATTAAACCTAAAAAATAGAGCTTATTTAACTAGTTACCTACTTAATTTTAATTAAAAGCGAATAAAACACGTCAATTGAAGTTATTAGTCTAATTATCACATGGCTTTATGGTTAAAATAATTCCGCTTACTTTGGTAATTTCAACCTGTTGACCTGCTCTAATCGCGCTTTCTGACTGAGCACTCCATGTGGTGTCCCCCACCTTTAAGCGTCCTTTCCCTGCTGGAAAATCCTCATCGAGACGAATGATTTGACCGACTAACTGCTTACTTTTCTGATTAAGTTCACGGTTAGCATCGGACTTTTTGTCCGATTTAAATTGTCTACGCCACCACAGCCAAGTGGTTACTAAAGCAAATGTTGCGAAAGCGACCCACTGTAGTTGCCAACTGATTGGAATAAATGTGAGCAAAATACCCACGATTAAGGCTGACAGCCCAAGCCATAAAAAATAGCCTGCGGTGCCAAGCAGTTCGATGGCAAGTAAAGCTAGCCCGAAGGCTAGCCAATGCCAATGGTTGATACTGTCTAGTAATTCAAACACATTAGCCTCTACTTAGTTGACTCTTTCGAGTGCTTAAACATTTCAGCGATACCCGCGACAGAGCCCATTAGGCCAGAAGCTTCAAGTGGAAGCATGATGATCTTGCCATTCTCAGCTTGGCCGATTGACTTAAGTGCGTCGGTATAGCCTTGCGCAATAAAGTAATTAACGGCTTGCATGTCACCCTTAGCGATCGCTTCTGACACCATAGTGGTTGCACGAGCTTCGGCTTCAGCCGCACGTTCCCGAGCTTCTGCTTGAAGAATTGCTGCTTGCTTGTCGCCTTCCGCTTTAAGGATCTCTGATTGCTTGTGGCCTTCTGCTCTTAAAATTTCAGCCTGACGAATGCCTTCCGCTTCGAGTACTTCTGCACGCTTGTTTCGTTCCGCTTTCATTTGAGCGTTCATTGCCGCGGTGAGATCTGACGGCGGCTGAACATCTTTGATTTCGATACGCGTAACTTTTACGCCCCAAGGATTGGTCGCTTCATCAACAATAGATAGCAGTTTAGTGTTGATCATGTCACGCTGACTGAGCATTTCATCGAGTTCCATGGAACCCAGAACAGTACGAATGTTGGTCAGTGTTAAGTTACGAATTGCATGCTCTAAATCGTTAACCTCGTAAGCCGCTTGGGCTGCATCAATCACTTGAACAAAGCAGACCGCGTCGATAGTGACATTGGCGTTATCCTTAGAAATAACTTCCTGAGCGGGGATATCAAGTACTCGCTCCATCATATTGATCTTGTGACCAATACCGTCAATAAATGGAATGATGATATTTAAGCCTGGCTTTAGGGTGTGGGTATAGCGACCAAATCGTTCAACGGTCCAGTTGTTGCCTTGAGGGACGGTTTTTACACCAGCGATAATCAGTGCAATCACAACAACGAGAAATACGCCGATAGTAATCAATGAGTCAATAGCCATATCTGAGTTCCTTATGAGAATAGTCTATTGATTGTTGCCTATAGAGTCGCTTGTGACAATGGCAGAAATGAGAACTTTAGCGAAAATCGGACAAAATAAAAGCCGGTTACTACCGGCTTTAAGTCTATGATTTAGAATGAACTAATAAAGAATGGAGTAAAGTTGACGGCGGTATTTACCTGCGATTGGATTACCTTGCCCAAGCGCGGCAAGTATATCCATAAATGACTTTTTCATTTCGCCATCTAGCGCGTTCAAGTCAGTACGTAAGACGTTCCAAAGTATCTCAAGTGCTTCTTCGTCGCGATTCACTTGGTGGTAGTTAAGCGCCAGTTCGTTAGCCAGTTTTAGGTCACTTGGGTTTTGTGCCAAGGCTTCTTCTAAAGATTGAATCTCAGGGCTGTTTGCTGCTTGTGCATGAAGCTCTAATTTAGCGACTAAGCCTTTGTAGTAATTATCTTGGTACTCAAGAGGAATATTTTCTAGCAGCAATTTAGCTTGGTCAAAATTCTGTGTTTCTAAATAGCAATCTGCCAGAGCAAGTTTTACATCGCCTTTTTGTTTCAATTCCTCGGCGATAGCTTCTAGAAGCGAGAGAGCTTGGGCATGTTGACCTGCTTGGATGAGCTCAAGTGCTTGCTTTAAGTTTAGTTCGTCTTGGCTAGGGAGATGTTTCGCTAGCATTTGTTGAATAGCGGCAATTGTCTGCGGACCACCAAGACCATCGACAGGCTGGCCATTTACGAATAGGGCTATGGTAGGCAAGGCTTGAACACCAAACTGGCTTGCAATCGCTTGTTCCTGCTCGCAGTTCAAAAGAGCTAATGTGAAGGCTCCGTTATATTGCTGCGCTAGCATTTGCAGATCAGGAATCACTTGCGCACTTTCTTCGCTCATTGGCGCCCAAAAGTGGATTAATACAGGGGTCTGCATTGACCCTTCTAAAACTTGGCGGAAGTTTTGTTCGTTTAGCTCAACAATAAATGGAGATTGCATCTATGAGTTCCTTGCAACATATTCTATGAATCAAAGATATGGGCTAGGGCGGGAGAGTTCAAGGTAAGAGATTGAAATTGAGATCATATTGTTGGCGGAAACAAAAACACCGCCTGCGACGGAGGTGTTAATGTTCTCCCGAAAGGGTAAGCGAAGGTGTCTATAAAACGATAAACAACGTTAGCGCAACACCCACACTCAGCCAGTTTAACTGGTTTAAAGTCATATTATTATACCGAATGTAGCGCTTGAATTTAATAACTAGGGCTTGCCCTAAGTATTAATCTAACGTCTTATTGTTACGGAATAATTACAAAGTTGCAGAAAATATCATGCAGCTTGTCGCAATATTTTGTCTAGTGTTCGGGTTGGCAGTAGGCGCTTTAAGATAGCAAACACCTTAGTTGGCGTAGTAATACGGTAACGAATCTTAGGCTTCTTCGCTTCTAGCGCATGAACAAGGGGAGCTATACATGATTCTGCCGGTAAAACAAACGCGTTGCTTGAGGTGTCGTTGTTCAGCCTTTCCATTTGCTGACGGTACTGCTTTTCGTGAGCGCTGCCTTCAACAGTGATCCATTTCTTAAAGGCGATAAGGGCATTAGAACGAAACTCGGTTTCAATTGGCCCAGGCTCTATCAGGCTTATGTGGATATTGGTATCCATCAATTCGAGTCTTAACGTGTCACTCCAACCTTCTATCGCAAACTTAGAAGCATTGTAGGCACCGCGATATTTCATCGCCGCAAAGCCGAGCACGGAACTGTTTTGGACAATTCGACCATAACCCTGTTTACGCATGGTTGGAAGGAGTTCGCATACCAATTGATGCCAGCCAAAAAAGTTGGTTTCGAACTGTTCTCTTAAACCATCAGTAGGCAGGTCTTCTAACGCTCCAGGTTGGCCATAAGCTCCATTATTAAACAAAGCATCAAGCTTGCCATTGGTGAGTGCTAATGTTTGCTCTACTCCTTTGGAAATGCTCTGGCTGTCAGTGAGATCAATCTGGATGCAGGTAAGCCCTTCTGCTTGCAGTCTTTCAACGTCTTGTTGTTGGCGACAAGATGCAATGACTTGATAGCCTCGCTGATGAAGAGCGTGGGCACAGACATAGCCAATTCCGGTTGAACAGCCAGTAATTAATATCGATTTATCCATAGCAAGCTAACCCGTTGATTCTTTTAGTTGTAGTTAGGTTACTGGATTATTCGTGGTGTTGTAACAAGTTTTTCAGTGCAGGCTCAAGGCGTGAGTAGCTGAAGCGAAACCCGAGTTCAGTTAACTTCTTGGGTTTGGCTCTAATACTATCAAATAGTAGTACCGAGCTTTCCCCCATTGCTACTGACATTACCCATTTAGGTGTAAAAAGAAGGTGTGGACGCTTGAGTGTTTTAGCCAATGTTTGGCTGAACTGCTTATTCGAGACAGGGTGCGGCGCACAGAGGTTAAACTCTCCGTGTGCATGGGGTGTTTCGAGCAAATAGATAATGCCACGGACCATATCTAACATATGGATCCACGGCATGTATTGGCGACCATGGCCCAATGGTCCACCTAAACCCAAACGGTAAGGAGGAAGCATTTTCAGCAGAGCTCCTCCTTGAGGAGCGAGTACCACACCAGTACGCAAAATACAGACACGCGTCATCTCAGAGCGGGCACGGTTAGCAATTTGCTCCCATTTGCTGCACACATGGTGTGGAAAGCCTTGGCAATTCACATGAAGGCTTTCGTCGAAAGGATGTTCTTGTTGATCTCCGTAGTAGCCTACCGCAGAACCACTGATAAAGACTTCAGGTGGGGTAGTACTGGCATGAATAAGTTCGACCAAGGTTTCGGTCAGTTTCCAGCGACTGTCGCAGATGTTTTTTTTCTGCTTTTTAGTCCAACGCTTATTAGCGATCGGTTCTCCTGCGAGGTTGATGACGGCATCAAAATCGTTGAGGTGATGAAAATCATCCAGTGAAGAAATGTAAGTGACATTGCCCATATCTGTATGGCTAAGGACCATTTTGGCATGTCTTGGCTCACGAGTAAGCAAGACTACTTCATGAGTAGTTAAATGCTTTAGCAATTCTCGACCAATGAAGCCGGTTCCCCCAGTGAGCAATACCTTCATTCCTAATCCTCTTTTTTGTGCAGAGCAGACAAGTCCAATTTTAACCATAGTGAACTATTGTTACTAATTATAGTTACTTAGCAGCAAATGTGATCACTCGTGGCAATATCACAAAATTCACATTTTGTTACGTTTATCCTTATCGACGTTGCGGGTATCACATAAGAAAGCGAAATTGTTTGCCATGCTAGAGAAAAGATTAGCGATTAACTGACTTGCAAGGAGGTTCAGTGGAAGCAGCGACGGCGTTGTTTAAAGCGCTATTAGGAAGTTTACGGGATCTATTACCCATTATTGTTGTCATCGCTTTTTTTCAGCTTGTTGTATTGCAAGAGCCTCTCCCCAATTTATTGTCTATTTTGTTTGGTCTTGTATTAGTTGTTTTTGGCTTAACGTTTTTTATCTTTGGCCTAGAGATGGGCTTATTCCCCATCGGTGAAACTATGGCTCAAGCTTTTGCCCGTAAGGGAAGCGTGTTTTGGCTGCTCATATTTGCATTTTGTTTAGGCTTTGGTACCACCGTTGCAGAGCCCGCATTAACTGCTGTTGCCGATGAAGCGGCAGAAGTGGCTGCAGAAGGAGGGATGATTCTCCACAACGAGGAGTCAATGGAGGACTACGCTAATGGACTGCGCTACACCGTCGCTTTATCCGTTGGGATAGCGATATTGCTGGGTGTGTTGCGTATTCTTAAAGGGTGGCCCATTCAATATATGATCATTGGCGGCTATATCGGTGTGGTGGTTCTTACTATGTTTGCGCCACAGAGCATTATTGGTGTGGCTTATGATTCTGGTGGAGTGACGACCTCAACCATTACTGTACCATTGGTGACAGCACTCGGTGTCGGCCTTGCTTCAGCGATTAAGGGGCGTAATCCAATGATAGATGGATTCGGTCTGATTGCTTTTGCCTCACTGTTACCCATGATGTTTGTAATGGTCTATGGAATGGTGGTGGCATGATCGAGTGGACTCATTTCTTAGATACCTTTGTTGGTACGATTACCGATGTTTTGCCGATAGCTACCATCATTTTTGGTTTTCAGTTTGCCGTTCTTAGACGCCCTGTAACCAACCTGCCGAAAGTGATTCTCGGTTTTTTCTATGTCATTCTTGGCTTATCGCTTTTTTTAATCGGCCTCGATTTGGCGTTGTTTCCTCTTGGCGAGACGATGGCTGAGCAGCTTACCGCTCCAAGCTTTATTCAGCAGTTCAAGCTCTCTGCTGGAACTGTGTTTGAATGGATGGATTACTACTGGGTTTATCTGTTTGCCTTCTTCATTGGCTTTAGCACCACGATTGCAGAACCCTCTCTGATAGCTGTTGCGATTAAAGCCAATCAGGTTTCTGGTGGGAGTATCAGTGTCAACGGATTAAGGATTGCGGTGGCGATTGGTGTTGCGGTAGGTATTTCTTTAGGCAGTTACCGAATTGTCGTTGGTGACCCCATTCATTACTACATTATTATTGGCTATATCGTAGTAGTAATCCAAACCTTTTATGCGCCAAAGCTCATTATACCCCTTGCTTACGATTCTGGGGGGGTGACAACGTCTACGGTTACAGTTCCGTTAGTCGCGGCGTTAGGTTTAGGTTTGGCCTCAACGGTTCCGGGACGTAATCCAATGATAGATGGTTTTGGACTGATAGCATTCGCTAGTTTATTTCCCATGATTTCCGTTATGGGGTATGCACAAATCACTCAGCGGCTAAACAAAGGTGCTGAGCGGGAGGATGAAGAAAATGCGCTTTAAATTGTTATTGGCTTTCGTTGAAGACAGTAAAACAGACGTGGTGCTTGATGCTGCTCGCAAGGCTGGAGCAACAGGGGCAACAGTGATCAATAACGCAAGAGGGGAGGGGCTGAATCAAAAGAAAACCTTTTTTGGCCTTACCTTAGATGTGCAAAAAGACGTTTTACTGTTTGTGGTTGAAGAACATTTATCCCGACATATCTTAGAGACGATTGGCGAAGTGGGTGAATTTGATCAAGAGTCAGGTCAAGGTATTGCAGTTCAGATTGATATTGAAGATGCCGTTGGGGTCGCGCATCAAGTCGAGAAGTTAACCAAAGTGGTAGAGGATGAGTTATGAGCACACACAAAAAGGTTCGAGTTCGTGACGTGATGACCAATAATTATGTAGTCATCGACGGCTTAACAACGGTAAAAGAAGGCATTCAGTTAGCCCGTAGTCATGAAGTTAAAGCGCTGGTGGTTAATAAGCGTAATGAAGATGATGAGTATGGTGTGGTGTTGATGAATGACATCGCTAAAAAAGTGCTTGCGCAAAACCGCTCGCCAGACCGTACGAATATCTATGAGATCATGACTAAGCCTGCGTTATCGGTCGACCCTGATATGAATGTAAAATACTGCGCCCGTTTATTCGAACGCTTTGGTATTAGCCGAGCGCCAGTGATTGAAGCGGGTAAAATCATCGGAATGGTCAGTTACAATAACATTGTCATAAACGGCATGGTACATGATGACTAATGGCAGGAGAGTGCGTAGAATCTCCTCATTAATTTTGAGGAGATGATGTCGTGAAACTCTTTTTTGCCTCTGACTTGCATGGCAGCTTGCCTGCAACCCAGCAAGTTCTTGCTGAATATGAAAAATCTGGTGCTGAGACGTTAGTACTACTTGGTGACATATTAAACCATGGCCCACGTAATCCTGTCCCTGAAGGTTACAATCCTCCAGCGGTGAGTGAGCTGCTC
Organism: Vibrio sp. R10-SF1-ISO8; assembly: GCF_059833805.1. Lineage (NCBI taxonomy): Bacteria > Pseudomonadati > Pseudomonadota > Gammaproteobacteria > Vibrionales > Vibrionaceae > Vibrio > Vibrio sp. R10-SF1-ISO8. The sequence goes on from NZ_JCBDHL010000021.1 coordinate 342,156, forward strand.
AACCAATATGATGATCAAATCATTGCGGTGCGTGGTAACTGTGACAGCGAAGTTGATCAGATGCTGCTCTCGTTCCCAATGATGATGGATTACGCTTGGGTACTATTGGAATCAGGTCAGAGATTATTTCTAACTCACGGTCATCTATACAATTCGAGTAAGCGCCCAGCGTTAAAGCAGGGAGATGTGTTGGCTCATGGGCATACCCATATTCCTGTTGCTCAGCGAGAGGGGGAGCAGTTTATATTTAACCCGGGCTCAATCACCTTTCCGCGCAATGGATTTTCCGCAAGTTACGGCTTGTTAGAAGGTAATGAACTCAAAGTCGTGACCTTCTCTGGTGAAGTACTAGCCTCGGCACATATCAACTAAATCAGCCTAAATGAAACAAAGGCAGCTCAGTGAGCTGCCTTTGTATTTAACTTCGCGCTATTTCGAATCTGAATGACCTAAGTCTCTTTCTGGGTCGATGATATCACGTACTTTTTGCTTTAGTACTTTCGCTTCAGGGAAGCCGCCATTGCGTTTGCGCTCCCAAATAAGCTGACCATTACAATGAATCTCAAAACGACCCCCCGTGTCTGGGTGGAGTGAAATTGTCTCTATCTCTTCACTAAAAGTGTGCAGTAGCTCTTGAGATAGCCACGTTGAACGCAGCATCCAATTACATTGGCGGCAGTAGTAAATATCAATGATGGCTTTATCCATGAAAATTCCTTTAAAACAAAAGCTTGATACCAACGGCGAAGGTCAGTATTTCAAAGCATACCTTGATGAATTGGTTGCTGTAACGAGTGGTTAGGTAAGCCCCTAAACTACCGCCAATGAATGAGCCTAGTAGAAGAGCAGGTAACCAAGGCCAATATACGGGAGCGCCTGCCTGAACTATTGCAATACCGCCAATACCATTCCAAAACAGGCCGACACACAGCATGGTGAGCGCAACAGCCTGCTTATAGCTGTAACCGAACCAGCGGACTAGAAATAGTGTAACCAATAAGCCAGAGCCCGCCGTCAGTGAGCCATTAATCACCCCGATTAGCATTAGGCCAAGTCCGCCAATCACCCAGCCTTTAGTGTCGCGATTTAACGGTAGCTCTTGTTGTCCAAGCTGCTTTTTAAAACGTGAATAGATACCAAGGCACAATATCATTCCACCAAGCAATTTCTCTGCAATATCACCGGGAATAAGCAAGACAATGTTAGCACCAATGATGACGCCGAAGCTTCCCACACCAATAAGATACAAAGCTACTTGGTAGCTGAAGCTTTTCTGTTTGATGTGGGTGTAGGCAGCCCCGAGACCAAGGGCGACACTGGCGATCTTATGGGTGGCCAAAGCGATCGAGAAAGGTAGTCCAAAGAAAATCAGTAGTGGGAATTGCAGTAACCCGGCACCACCACCAGAGAGCGAGGCGAGCGTATTCGCAATAAGTGAGCCCAACAACAGGCCGAGGGTGTTAATCCAATCCATATGAAAAAAGAAAAGGGGCATCATGCCCCTTTATTGAATTTAGTTAGAAAATAGAACGGTAGAGCCGTGACTTAGGCTCGTCAGGAGCAGTGTCTTCTCGTTAACAATATCGATACGACGGCTTTGCTGAGCGTCCATCTTAAAGATCTGAGTAATCAAGTCTAACTGCTCTGCGGTAAAGTCTTTACTTTGCGCAGAAGAAACATCTTTAAACTCTGTCGGAGAGACTAGCAGGTAGTTATCACTGATGTCCCACTCGCCAGTTTCAGAGATATTTATCACGCTCTCTGTCTTAGCATTGAAAGGATACAAACGTACTGTCGCAACACGAATGTAAGTGTTGTTTGGCAAGTACTTAACGTTTGACACCACGTCGACTTTACGAAGTGAGCCAACAGACTCTTCTTGAAGTGGTTCGGTAATGACAGTCACCATTTTAGATTGCCATTCTTTTGAAGTAAGAACCTGTTCAACTTTAAGATCGCTGCCCCAGTATAACCAAGCGCTAAATACAGCGGAGATAACAAGTAGGCTAGCTGCAATTTTTTGATTCATCGGTGTTTTTCCTACTGGCAAACTTTACTGAGATCTTGCTGCTCTGCGAATATTCGCAAAGTAATATTTTCACCTGAATTATCCAAAGAGTGGATGTAGTTCAGGATAAGTTGATTGTTCTGACCACCTGTTGCGATCACCTCTACAGGAGCAAGAGCTTCAATATGTGTTTCATTGTACTTCTTCACACACTGTTCGATAGAAGGGTACCACTTGCTTAGATCAGGGTGATTCATGGGCGCTTTCACGACGGTGTTATCGAAGACACCTAACTGTCTAAACTTAGATTCAGCAGGGTTGGTGAATAAGATGACACACAAAGGAATCAGTATCGCGACCACAATCAGAAGTTTAGAAAGTAATGAGCTTGGTTTACGTACCGGAGCTTGCACTTCAGCGGTGTCATTGATAGCACTAACTGTCTTTGGCGGTACAGGTGTTTCAACTGATTCTTCAACTTTGATTTGCTCGGTCACTTCAACAGCTTCCAGCTCTGAGCTATCTTCGTCAAGGGACTCACCACTCATTAGTGTGGTTGCGCGCTCTACAGAACAAATTAACTGATAACCACGTTTTGGCACCGTTTTAACGAACATCGGCGACTTTGTTGAGTCTTTTAGTAGTTTTCGCAGCGTAGAGATTGCTTGAGTCAAGCTCGAATCATCAACTTCGAAGCCTTGTTTACGCCAAACAAAGTCGTGCAGATCGTTACGAGATACAATCTCGCTTGGCTTCTCACACAACAGCAGCAGGATACGGCTTTCGTTACTACCTAAGCGAATTAGCTCGTTGTTATTCTCTTTGTCGACGAGAGAGTTGGTGTTTGGGTCAAAGGTAAATCTATTATCAAGATTAAACTTAGTACCTATGTTACTCATTAATTGCGGCCACTATATTAGAGGTTTCAGACAGTTAAGTTGTTAAAGCGCTCAATACAACCGATTCTAGTGAAATCAGTTTATATTTTTTGATTTTTTTGGCGTGGCAAAGGATAGTCAAAATAAAACAAAAAAAACACTGTTTTTATGATTCTTGACCTTGAATTTACATTTGTCACCCTCATGTTAATTGGCAGATTTAGGCCAAATAGACATCATCATTATGAATGTATTGGCTTGATAAGTATAGAACTTATGGAGTTATCATGAGCGATACAGCAACTCAAAACAAAGAAACTCGTGGCTTTCAGTCTGAAGTAAAACAATTACTTCACCTTATGATTCATTCTCTTTACTCAAACAAAGAGATTTTCCTTCGTGAGCTAATTTCTAATGCGTCTGACGCTTCTGACAAGCTACGCTTTCAGGCACTTTCAAATCCAGAACTTTACCAAGGCGATGCTGATCTTGGTGTGAAGCTTTCTTTCGATGAAGCTGCGAATACACTGACTCTCTCTGACAACGGTATTGGCATGAGCCGTGATGATGTGATTGAGCATTTAGGCACTATCGCCAAATCAGGTACGGCTGAATTCTTCTCAAAGCTATCTGAAGACCAATCGAAAGACTCGCAGCTAATTGGTCAATTTGGTGTTGGTTTCTACTCTGCATTCATTGTGGCAGATGCAGTCACCGTTCGAACCCGTGCAGCAGGTTTAGATGCTCAAGAGGGCGTTCAATGGCATTCTGCGGGTGAAGGTGAGTACACGATTGAAAGTATCTCTAAAGAGACCCGTGGTACAGACATCATTCTTCACATGCGTGAAGAGGGCAAAGAGTTCTTAAACGAGTGGCGTCTGCGTGAAGTGATCAGCAAGTATTCTGATCACATCGGTATTCCTGTGGCGATTCAGACCGCTGAGCGTGATGAAGAAGGTAAAGAAACCGGTGAGAAAAAGTGGGAGCAGATTAACAAAGCTCAGGCACTTTGGACGCGTAATAAATCGGATATCTCTGAAGAAGAATACCAAGAGTTTTACAAGCATGTTTCTCATGACTTCGCTGATCCATTGGTATGGAGCCACAATCGCGTAGAAGGTAAAAACGACTACACAAGCTTGCTGTACATCCCAGCGAAAGCACCTTGGGACATGATGAACCGTGACCACAAATCTGGTCTTAAACTGTATGTGCAGCGTGTATTCATTATGGATGATGCTGAGCAGTTTATGCCTTCATATTTACGCTTTGTTCGCGGTCTAATAGATTCAAACGATCTGCCACTCAACGTATCGCGCGAAATTCTGCAAGACAACAAAGTCACCCAATCGCTACGTAATGCTTGTACTAAGCGTGTTCTTACTATGCTTGAGCGTATGGCGAAAAACGATGAAGAGAAATACCAATCGTTTTGGAAAGAGTTTGGTCTGGTGCTAAAAGAAGGCCCAGCAGAAGACATGAGCAACAAAGAGAAAGTCGCATCATTACTTCGTTTTGCGTCTACAGAAGTTGACTCTGCTGAGCAAACTGTTGGTCTAGCGTCTTATGTAGAACGCATGAAAGAAGATCAAGACAAGATTTACTACTTGACTGCAGACAGCTACGCAGCGGCTAAGAACAGCCCGCACCTAGAGCAGTTCAAAGCCAAAGGCATCGAAGTCATTCTGATGTTTGACCGCATTGATGAGTGGCTGATGAACTACCTGACTGAGTTTGATGGCAAGCAGTTCCAATCAATCACTAAAGCGGGTCTTGATCTGAGCAAGTTTGAAGACGAAGCAGAGAAAGAAAAGCAGAAAGAGACGGAAGAAGAGTTTAAGTCTGTCGTTGAGCGTACCAAAGAGTACTTAGGTGAGCGCGTGAAAGAGGTTCGCACGACCTTTAAGCTAGCCAATACTCCAGCGGTTGTGGTAACGGATGACTTCGAGATGGGCACACAAATGGCTAAGCTACTTGAAGCAGCAGGTCAGGCAGCACCAGAAGTGAAATACATCTTTGAAATTAACCCTGAGCATGCTCTAGTCAAGCGCATGGCCGACGAAGCAGATCAAGAAGCGTTTGGTCGCTGGGTAGAACTACTGTTAGGTCAAGCGATGTTGGCTGAACGCGGTTCGATGGAAGACCCATCGCAGTTCTTAGGTGCAATCAACACGCTTTTGACTAAGGGCTAATAGTTAAAAAACACCAAAAAGCTCGCATCTTGCGGGCTTTTTGATTTATTTGCGTTAATCATGAATAAAACCGCGTGAAGTTGCAGACTTGTGTGAGTGTTTAAGCATTCTTTAGTCGTAATCCGCACCTTGGTTTGAATTTGTATGATAGAATGCAATCTTGAAACCCAATGAGCAGGCGTGTAATGTGCACGCCTGCTTTATTGTTAACTGTAGAACAGTTATACCGAAACTTACCGTGAGCGCTAGATGTGTTCATTTGGTAACGTCATAGTGAGCTTCGGTATAAATCATTATTATCTTAAGAGGATTCAACATGCGCATCATTCTTCTAGGTGCTCCAGGTGCAGGTAAAGGCACACAAGCTAATTTCATCATGGAAAAATACGGTGTTCCGCAAATCTCTACTGGTGACATGCTACGTGCTGCTATCAAAGCAGGTACAGAGCTTGGTAAACAAGCTAAAGCTGTTATTGACGCTGGTCAGCTAGTTTCTGATGAAATCATCCTTGGTCTAATCAAAGAGCGTATCGCTCAAGATGACTGCGAAAAAGGTTTCCTACTAGATGGTTTCCCTCGCACTATTCCTCAGGCAGATGGTCTGAAAGAAATGGGTGTAGACGTAGACTACGTAATCGAATTTGATGTTGCTGACGATGTAATCGTTGAGCGTATGGCTGGCCGTCGTGCTCACCTACCTTCTGGTCGTACTTACCACGTTGTTTACAACCCACCTAAAGTTGAAGGCAAAGACGACGTAACTGGCGAAGATCTTGTTGTTCGTGATGATGACAAAGAAGAGACAGTACGCGCTCGTCTAGGTGTATACCATGAGCAAACTGCACCGCTGATCTCTTACTACGGTAAAGAAGCGGAAGCAGGTAATACTAAGTACCTTAAGTTCGACGGTACTAAGCAAGTTGCTGAAGTTAGTGCAGATATCGAGAAAGCACTAGCATAAATAGCTAACCGCGAATTTTGAAAATTTGCTATAGTGAAGCGATCCTTTTTAGGGTCGCTTTTTTTATGCTCTTAGTTTGATCCATTTCTGAGATAGGTACGTAGAGAGCCTTTTTAGTGTCGATAGGAAGCTATGCAAAATAACAAAAAACAAGGTGTACTCCTGGTTAACTTAGGTACGCCCGATGAGGCCACCGCTCCTGCGGTTAAGCGCTTTTTAAGTCAGTTTCTGCATGACAAGCGTGTTGTCGATATGACGCGTTGGTTATGGTGTCCAATCTTGCATGGTGTGATTTTGCCAATTCGCGCGCCAAAAGTGGCGAAGCTGTATCAAACCGTTTGGATGGAAGAGGGCTCTCCACTTCTTGTTTACTCCAAGAAGCAAGCTGAAAAACTTCGTAAGCAGGTTAGTATCCCGGTTGAGTTAGGCATGACTTACGGTAACCCTAGCCTGAAAGTTGGTGTAGAGGCCTTGTTAGACCAAGGTGTCGAAGACATTATTGTCTTGCCGCTATACCCTCAGTATTCAGGAACCACGTCGGCTGCGGTATCTGATGGATTAACTAAAGCATTCAAGCAAATTCCAGTTATGCCTAGTTTTCAGTTTATTCGTGATTACCACGAGCACCCTCTGTATATCAAAGCATTGGCTGATAGTGTTAAGCGTTCTTGGCAAGAGAATGGCCAAGGTGATTATCTACTTTGTTCATACCACGGCATTCCTAAGCGCTTTGCCGATAATGGCGATATTTACCCGCAACATTGTGAGCGAACGACTGCGCTTCTTGGCGAGGAACTCGGTTTGTCACCTGATAAAATTGGTATGACCTATCAATCGCGCTTCGGTCGCGAGGAATGGTTGCAGCCCTACACAGATAAAACGTTAGAAACCTTACCAGCTAAAGGGATCAAAAAACTCGATATTATGGCGCCAGCCTTCTCAGCAGACTGCCTTGAAACATTAGAAGAGATTTCAGAGCAGTGTTGTGAGTTGTTTATGGAGCATGGTGGTGAGCAGTTTACTTATATCCCGTGTCTCAACGATGATGAGCTGCATATTCAAATGATGGTTGACTTGATATCGAGCAGTTAAAGGCATGACTGGTCATCTCTAAAGGTCGCAAAAGCGGCCTTTTTTATTGCTTGTAGCTTTATAGTCGACGTCAAACACACATAGCTTCCCGTTAAAACTCTCTGATTGAGTTATTTGTCTGATCGATATTTTGGTGATCAAGATCAGATTATTATTATCGAAAATTAATGAAAAGATAAAACCAGTGTGATCTCGATACTGTTAATGTGATTAATAGGGATTCTCTAGGTGATAGGGATCACCAATAGCTGTTTTACTATTTTTTTTGTTTTTATAACTGTATGAATGATAAGAATTAAATTACTTTTCTCTTTTTTACGTTGAAGTTCGTCGCACAAAAAATGGATTAATTTTTTATCGTGAATTAAATCCGACATTATGACTGCCAAGCCAGGGAGGCAAACCTATTTAGCGGTAAGTGGTGAAGAATTACCCGAGTGAAAACCGCAGCAAATTTTAGTATTTAAAGGCAGAATACAATGAAAAAACTACTAACTCTTAGCGCAATCACACTTGCTTTCGCATCAACTGCATATGCGGGTTCTTCTTACGTAACAGGTAACGTTCAGTTCCACAGTGAAAACAAAAACCCTAATGCGACTTCTACACTAGAAGCGGGCCACACATTTGATACTGGTACAACACTACTGACTGAGTTTGATGGTATTTCTCTCGGTAGCTACGAAGATAACTATACAGGTGCTAAGGCAACACCATACATTACACTAGGTATCGAGCAGAGCTACTCAATCAATGACAACTTATGGGTTGCTGCGGGTTACCACCACCTTTTAAATGATGGCAAAACTGTTCAACATCGTCCGCTAGTTAAAATTGGTTACAACTTCGATAACGGTATTGCGATCAGCAACCGAACTCGTTACCACGATATGAAAGAAGGCGACAATGACCAACTGCGTTTTGACAACCGTATCGGTTATGCAGTAGCAGATATGCCTCTAACTCTCGCATACAACAACGTTTATGTTCGTAACGATGAAACAGCAAACACTATGGACCACGAGTTCCGTGCAACTTGGACTCGTGAAGGCGTTCAGCCGTACTTCGAGCTACGTAGCCAAGGCCACGGTGCGAAAAACGATGATGGTTCAGATAAGAAAGAGAACACTGCATTTGTATTCGGTGCTTCTTACGGCTTCTAAGCCAGCCTAAATCTACTGTCCTAATAATAAGGCCCAGTTTCTACTGGGCCTTTTTCGTATCATGCTGTTTTGATTGGAGCGCAGAAGCGTTCTACACCTTGCCAAAGTATACTATCCGGCATTTGCATGTATTCGATGTTTGATAGCGCGTCTTTCCATAAACCTAAGCAGGCTGCTTGCTTGTTATCACTCGTGTAGTGCGCTAATACTTGCTTAGCCGAAATGCTACTCGTGAGCGCTGCTGTTGCTTTTAGGTAGTTACTTAGATACTGCTCTATATTGCGTTTTTTGCGGCTAATATTGGCTTGCAGCATTAATATAAGCGCGTTATTGGGGATTTCTGCCACATACTCGCGCTGCAACATCTGTAAGCTTTTCTCTACCTCTCCTGAGCGATAGGTGAGTAGGGCTAACAACATATGCAGCTCTGGAGATGGTGTTGGCGTACTTTGCTTAACCTTATCAATCCAATGGCGAAGCACATCAGAAGGCTGATCACTAAATAGTAGCTCTCGGGTATAGAAGCTGATCTCTGCACCACTCATATTTTGTTCAATTAACTTATCAAACTCGGTTTCAGACAGTTGGGTTAGACTGGTTTTCAGCTCTTGATTAATGCGCAAAATAGGCGTTGGCAGTTTGAAGTACTCTGTCAAATCAGAGTTTAACTCGTTGACGGTGGCAACCAACTTGCTTTTTTGAAGTGAATATAAGTTTCTCCAAGCCACACGATCGGACGCCGAATGGTACAGAATGACCTCTAGCGTATCTGCTTCACCTTTATCCTTTAACAGGTTGAATGTCAGTTTGTAATCCGAATCATTGATCGCATCTGAACCTGGGAAGTGATGGTGCTCGCTTAAGCTCATCAAGTAGTAACTCGGTGAGCGCATATTGGCTAAGTGGATATAAGGAGAGTGGCTGTATGCGTGGAGCAACAGTACCTTGAGCTTTAAAGCATCTTCCTGCATTGATTGTCGTGATGAGGAAATTTGATCGAGCAGCAAGCGAACCTGAGGTACATACAGGGCCTGATCTTTTGATTCAACTTTTACCTCAAAGAATGTATTGACTATGGTCACTGTCGCTAAAAGAGCTGCAATAGCAAAAGCCGAACTCCAAAATGCCAACTTTGATGGTTTGAGCTTCTGTTTATGACTTGCAGAGGCTTGTTTACCAGAGTCTACTTTTAAGTGAGATGAACTGACTAATTGAACATGACTGTTCGGTATGTAGTAGCCTCGTTTAGGGTAGGTCACGATCAGCTTGGTAGAATCAATATCTGGGACGTTTTCTCTTAAGAGGTTGCGCAGCAAACTAATGCGGTTTGTGACCACATTTTTTGAGATGTACTGGTTCTCCCAAACTTGTTCAATGAATTGCTCGATGGAAGTTGGTTCACCTACATTGGACAGCAAGACTTCTAACAAGGCGACATTACGTGGCTCTAGCGCAATTTCGCTGTTGCCATTAGTCAGCGTTTTATGTTCAGGATCATAGAGTAAGTGAGCAATAGCGATGAGTTGGCCGCTTTGCTTGGCTTGAGCGAGTATATTCATACGAGTCACAGGAGAGCGAAAAGACGCCGCGCATTTTACAAAAATATTCTTCCGACTTATAGATCCCTTCATAAGTAAGCTTGGTTGTATCACTTTTGAGAAACTCGGCGTGTTAGGGGAACACACGCCGAGTTAATCTCATTAATTAGAACTTGTAAGTTGCGTTGATATAGCCTTGGTTTGAAGACTTAAATTTACCAAGAGCTTCGTCACCAACCTTATGCTCGTTGCCAGCAAAGTAGTTGAATCGGTAGCCTGCTTCCATACCAAAGTGCTCTGTAAACATGTAACCCAAACCTGCATTCAGACCGTAAGTTAAACCCGAATTTTTGCTTGTTACTGAAGCACTCATACCACCAACAGGTGTTACTTTAGTTTCCAACTCACTGTGGTAGTAACCTAATGAGCCACCAGCTAATACATAGAAACTTTTGTCAATGTGATATACGTAGTCAGAACCTGCGCCAAATTGGTATCCATCTAACTGAAACTTAAGCTGATCACCATCTTCTGGGTCTGTGATGGTTAGTTCGGACTCTCCGTTGTATTGCAGGTAACCATAAACACGTACATTCTCAGTTAGGTAAGAGCCGCCTTTAACTGCAAAAGAGCCCGCGTTATCAAGTTTGTCAACGATGGTTTTGCTTTCGGCATCTGCCTCTGAAGTGTTGTATTTACCGCCTGCAAGCTCAACTGCAACGTAAGGTGAGTTAGCGAAAGTTGGAAGTGAAACCACAGCAGCCGTTGCTGCAATCAGTAGATGTTTACGCATAGTGTTTCTCAATATTTTGTTGGGTAACGAGTACTCATTGCAGCCTTCCGATTAAAGTAGACGGGTGGCAACTAGAGTTGATTGAACGCCATTTACTGGGCGTCGCTAAGTTGGCGAGAAAGTTATCTGAGAGAGAGGAATAATGCGAAAAACAAAAGTAAACGTAGTTACACTTGATGTTAATTTAGATCTATATCTATGATTTTTAGGGAAGTCTATTGCACCTTAACTCTCCGTGGAGAGCCAAAGTGCAACACAAACTGAGTCAACAGAATCCGTTATTTATTACCTTCGTAGTGTCGGTAAGTGAACACTTGACCCTTTTCATTGAATGCGTACACGGAATACTCGTCTTTTTCATTGCCATATTCCATACCTGGAGAACCCATCGGCATACCTGGAACCGCAAGCCCTTTTGCATTACGTGGCGGGTTTTCTAAGAAGGCTTTGATGTCTTCGGCAGGAATATGTCCTTCAAATACATAGCCGTTGATCTCAGCAGTATGGCAAGAAGCAAGCCCTGGTGTGATTCCGAGTTTCTGTTTAATTGGGTTCATGTTTTCATGTAGCTTTTCATCGACATTGAACCCAGCATCTTGCATGTGTTTGGTCCACTCAGTACAGCAACCACAGTAAGGGGATTTATGGTTGATAACATCAGCAGCTAACGCTTGACCAGACAAGAGCGCAAGGGCAGCCAAAGTTAGAGTTTTTCTATTCATAGTGACCTCTCGGAAGTGTTAAATAGTCTTAGACGGTTGGCGTTACTTACCACCGTTATAGATGAAAGAGCCATTGCAGCGCCAGCGATAACAGGGCTAAGCAAAAAGCCAAACGTTGGGTAAAGCACTCCAGCAGCGACTGGGATGCCTAGTGAGTTATAGATGAACGCACCAAACAGGTTTTGTTTCATGTTACGCAGTGTTGCTTTCGACAACTCAATAGCCTTGATAACAGAGACTGGCGATGAATTGAGCAAGGTAATTTGCGCGCTTTCAATTGCGACGTCGCTGCCACTGCCCATGGCTATACCGATATTAGCTAACGCAAGAGCGGGAGCATCGTTGACGCCATCACCAATCATGGCAACGTTACAGCCTTCACTTTGAAGCTGTTCAATATGGCTCGCTTTCTGATCTGGCAACACTTGAGCGATGACGCGTTCAATACCTAGTTGCGTCGCGATTGCTTGTGCGACTAATTGGTTGTCTCCAGTGAGCATGACGGGAGTAATTCCCATCGCTTTTAACATCGAAACCGCTTGCTTAGCGTCTTCTTTAATCGGATCGGCAATAGCGATCGTGCCGATGACTTCAGAGTTAACCGCGATAACAACCGGGGTCCAAGCATTGGCTAAGTATTGATGGATTTCCAAATCTATTGAGGACATCTCCCACGACTGCGCCTGAGCATAGTTAAGCGAGACAATCGCAATCTCTCCCTGTTGAGACTGGGCAAACACGCCTTGCCCACGGCGGTTCTCAAAGTTCTCTACATCAACGAGAGTGAGCTGTTTCTCTTTGGCTTGATTAACGATGGCTTTAGCCAATGGATGTTCTGAGTGTTTTTCAACAGAAGCGGCCAAGGCAAGTAGGCGGTCAACGTCATTGGAGACTGAATAAACGGATTGAACTTGCGGTTTCCCTTTGGTCAAGGTTCCGGTCTTATCAAATACCACCGTATCTATTTTGCTTGCGGACTGAAGCACGTCGGCATCTTTGATTAAAATGCCCATCTCGGCGGCTTTACCTATTCCAACTGTAACTGACAATGGCGTGGCGAGCCCGAGTGCGCAAGGGCAAGCGATGATCAGTACAGTGGTAGTGACCACTAACATATAACTGGCCTTGGGCTCTGGACCAAACATAAACCACACAAGTGCAGAGACAATCGCGATGGCAACCACAACCGGTACGAATATCGATGAAATTTGATCAGCGAGCTTGGCAATAGCGGGTTTACTGCTCTGAGCTTCTCGGACCATAGTGATGATTCTCGACAGCATGGTATCGCTACCGATGCCAGAAGCGGTTATCACTAAGCTGCCATCTTGATTGATTGTGCCTGCTGATACACTTTCACTTAATGCCTTGTAGACAGGAATCGGTTCACCGGTGAGCATAGATTCATCCAGATAAGACTCGCCACTCTCGACTACACCATCGACGGGCACCTTATCGCCGGGTTTGACCCTTAGTTTCATACCTAACGTGACTTGCTCAAGCGGAATCTCACGCTCACCATCCCCAGTGACTAGGGTGGCATTTTGCGGTTGAAGATTTACTAAGGCTTGTAGTGAGCGGGTCGTTTTGGCTTTGGCTTTGGCTTCTATATAGTGACCGAGCGAGATTAATCCGACGATCATCGCGCTGGCTTCAAAGTACACATGTCTTGAAGCAAGCGGAAACCATTCGGGGATAGTAACCACTAACATGGAAAACAGCCAAGCAGCACCAGTGCCTAGCGCGACTAACGTATCCATCGTCGCTCGTTTGTGAGTAAGTGCTTGCCATGCATTGGTAAAAAAGTTTCGCCCAGCTGTAGCTAATAGCCAAAAGCAGATGACTCCAATGACCCCCCAAACCAGCTGGTCTTGGCTGTTGCGAATCATCATATTGCCGCCAAACACACCCCACAGCATCAATGGAGCGCCGACTATAATACCTGCTAACGCACTTTTTCTATGCTGTGTTTGAGCCTGCTCTTGTTGCTCAATCTGTTTTTGTTGCTGCGTTGCTGGGTCATCAATAAATTGAGCTTGATAACCTGCATCTTTTACCGTGTTAATAAGCTCAGCTTCAATTTGCTCTTTTGGTTGTGCACTGAATACTAGCGCGCTTTGTTCCGCTAGATTGACCTGAGCTTTTTGAACGCCTTTAACAGAAGCGAGAGCCTTCTCCACAGACGAGACACAGCTGGCACAGGTCATACCGGATATAAGTAAGTGGAAGGAGTGAGCCGCCCCTTCTTCTATAGGGCTGGCAGGGGGAGCTGCCTCAGAGTTAGAAGTCTCAATTTCATCAAATTCAACTGTCTCTTGGTTAGCTTGATAACCAAGCGATGCCACTAACTGTGTAATTTCATCCACTGTTCGCAGGGTAGTAATGGTTAATTCTGTTTTCGATGCTGTGAATGTGCCATTGAGTGGATCCTGTGCCAATGTTTGCTCAAGCTTGTCAACGCATTTACCACAATTTAGCCCAGTTAAGAAAAAATGATGCTGATTGCCCGCTGAGTAGCCGAGTTTCTCCACTACATTTGCAATCGATGAGAATGAGCTGTCAGTTTCCAACGAGATGAAGGTTGGCGACAGTTGGTGAATCTGTACTTGGTGTTCTGCGGTAAGGGCTCGCTCTACATTACGTGCGCATCCCATGCAGTTTAACCCTGACAATGGAATATCAAACTTAGACATATCAACACCTCGAAAAATGGAACTGTTACTTAGCCTAAACCTTACCTCAAGGGTAAGGTCAAGCCTTTAAACCAAAACGTCAAAATTAGAATTATTTGAAAATAGTTAGGTCGGATGATTGCGAGAGATTTCAAACTTTTACTGGGAAACTTGTTAATACCTGTAAAGGAATAAAAATTTACGGTGATCTGCGCCGAAAATTTCCTTGAATTAACTATCTGATTTGATTGTAACTGAGTGTTTTGACGTTTTTGTTTATTGATTTGTGTTTTTAACTTGTTGTTTTCAATTGCTTTATGCGGTTTGTGTTTTTTTTGATTTGAACGTAGTCAGATTATTTTTTGCTTCATTTTTTGAAGCGAAAAAAGTTTGCAACCATGCCCCTGTCCATAAATGGTCCCCCTTCTTAACGTCCATTAAGCGTGTAGGAAGGGGAACTAAGAAAAACGACCAAAATGAATAATTACTAGGGGTTAATACTATGTCTATGTTCAAAAAGACACTTCTTGGCGCAGCGGTTTCGACCGTTGTATTAGGTTTCTCTGGCATGGCCGCCGCAGATACAAGCCTAAACCCAGCAGAAGCTAAATATGAGCAAGGTATCTATGGTTTGATTGCTATGCAGGTAGCAAACCGCGATTACGACAACTCACCACAAAACGATGGTGTTCAGTTCAACAACGAGTCTCGCCTTGGTTGGCGTGGTACAGCGAAGTTTGATAGCTGGGACAACTGGACTTTCTTATGGCAAATCGAGTCTGGCTATGTGGATGAATCTTTTGCTGGTGAAAATGGTGGCAGCGGCTACCTAGGTAAGCGAGATACGTTTGTTGGTTTTGAGCATGACACGATTGGTAAAGTTCGCTTGGGGCGTGTGTTAACTCCGATCTATGAGCTTGTTGACTGGCCTGCAACCAACCCAGGTATGGGTAACGTTTGGGATTGGGGGGGCAATATTGGTGGTAACAAGTTTAATGACCGTCAATCCGATACCATTCGCTGGGACACAAATGAACTGTGGAAAGGCTTCACCATGGATATCGCAGCAGGTGCAGGTCAAGATCGTGCGGGCGGTACAGACAGTACAAAAGCGGGTAGCAACTACTGGCACGGTATGGCGGCTCACCAGCAGTTCAACGGTGACTGGGGCTGGGTTCAGTTCGATTTAGCGTATGAAATGAACTACGACACAATGGAAGGTGACAACGAAAAGTACTGGGATAACCAAACTTACCTATTGGGCTCTCAAGGTGGTTTCTCGAACGGTTTAGGTTACTTCGCTTACTACCGTATTGCTGAAGCGCAAGATACCAAAGGCAGCGATGAAACTGAACACTCATACTCTGTCGGTCTAACCTACAACTTTGGTGAGGGGAACAAGTGGCAGGCGAAGATCGCTCGTGCTGAGAACCTCGGCCTAGAAGTTGACGGTAAAGACATAGAAGGCACCAAAGACAATGTGACTTCGATGCAGCTAATGTACTCGGTTGATACTAATGCAGTTGTGTATGCTCGCTACGCAATGAATGACCTAGAAAACACAGGCACCACGGGTAAAGGCTACGATGGACGTGGTAAATCAGACAGCTTTGATGAAGCTTCTGTCGGTATCGAATACTGGTTCTAATATTAATGAAAATTATATGGGCGGCTATGTGCCGCCCTTCGTTGTTTACTATTCGCTTTGACGTCGAGGAATCTATGAAAAAACTTACAACCGCATTTTTATTTGGTGCGATGGCACTGCCTTTAGGAGCTACCGAACTTACCATTATTGATGAAATTGAACCTTTAGTCCTAAACGGAAAAAATCTGACTCGCAACGATTATAAAAGCGCTCAAGTAATTAACCTAAAAGAGGGGCAAAACCAGCTCTTGTTCGCCCTTGACCAACTGGTGGTAGAAGATGGCCGTCGCAACAAACTGGTATTTCCGACAGTCGTGATTAAGTTTGATTCAGTCTCTGCTCCGGCCACGCTTAGCTATCCGGTTTTCCGTCATGTTGATCAAGCGAAAACGTTTCGCACTGCATTGGATTTCTCACTACTCGATGCTCAGGGTAAGGCTGTGGAGTACCAAGTTGATCTTCTGAATATAAATGGTTTTTCACAGTTCAACGATTATGAAGCAGCAGTGATGGAGTACAACCAAGTTGGAGGGGTTGCCTCTATCTCCCACACAGATGCTGTAACATCTCAGATAGGCAGTAACGAGGAAATCAAGGGTACAAGTGCTCAAGAAGAGATGAAGGCGGCTATTGCTAGTTCAAGCGGTTCCATTAAAAGCGACTTTTTGTCTATGACACCAACTCAGCGCCAAGAGTTTATCTCTTGGGCAGTCAAACATATCAATGAATAAACAAAACATGGTGTAGATGGATTGTAGATTTGCATATCGGTGCTAAAATAACGCGCAATTTTGGCACCATGCTCAATAAGAGCTAAATGGTGCAGTCATTTAGACAATCAAGGTATTTTACATGACGGTTAAAACTCGTTTTGCTCCTAGCCCAACAGGCTACCTACACGTTGGTGGTGCTCGTACTGCACTTTACTCTTGGCTTTACGCTAAAAACCAAGGTGGCGAATTTGTTCTACGTATCGAAGATACAGACCTAGAACGTAACTCTCAGGAAGCGGTAGATGCGATCCTAGAAGGTATGCAATGGATGGGTTTAGAGTGGAATGAAGGTCCTTACTTCCAATCTAAGCGTTTTGACCGTTACAACGAAATGGTTGATAAGCTGCTAGCTGAAGACAAAGCATACAAATGTTACGCATCTAAAGAACTATTAGATGAGATCCGTGCTGAGCAAGAAGCGGCGAAAGAGATGCCTCGCTACGATGCAAACCATCCAAAAATCGTAGCTGCAAACGCAGAAGCGAAAGAGGGTGATGCGTTTGTAATCCGTTTCCGTAACCCAAAAGAAGGCAGTGTCGTATTTGAAGATCAAATCCGTGGCCGCATTGAAATCGCAAACAGCCAGTTAGATGATCTGATTATTCGTCGTACAGACGGTGCTCCAACATACAACTTTGTTGTTGTGGTGGATGACTGGGATATGGGCATTACTCACGTTGTTCGCGGTGAAGATCACATCAACAACACGCCTCGTCAAATCAACATTTACGAAGCGCTAGGTGCACCTGTACCAACATTTGCACACTGTGCGATGATTCTTGGTGATGATGGTGCCAAGCTATCTAAGCGCCATGGTGCGGTCTCTGTGATGCAATACCGCGATGAAGGTTACCTACCGAATGCACTGAACAACTACCTAGTACGTCTAGGTTGGTCTCACGGTGACCAAGAGATCTTCTCAGAGCAAGAGATGATCGATCTATTTAGCTTGAACGCGATTTCGAAGTCAGCATCTGCCTTCAATACTGAAAAGCTACTTTGGTTGAACAACCATTACATCAAGACTTCAGCTCCTGAATACGTAGCTGAGCATCTGCAATGGCACCTAGATAACCAAAACCTAAATGTTGAAAACGGCCCAGCAATCACGGAAGTGATCACCTTAGTAGGTGAGCGCTGCAATACGCTTGTGGAGCTAGCTGAGCAGATTCGCTACTTCTACGAAGATTTCTCTGAGTTCGAAGCGGGTGCAGCGAAGAAGCATCTTCGTGGTGTGGCGAAAGAGCCACTTGCATTGGCACTAGCGAAAGTTGAAGCACTAGAAGAGTGGACAACGGACAACATCAAGCAAGGCGTGATCGCAGCGGTTTGTGAAGAATTAGAGATTGGCATGGGCAAAATTGGTATGCCACTTCGTGTTGCGGTAACTGGCGGTGGTCAATCTCCATCAGTTGATGCGGTAATGGAGCTAGTAGGCAAAGAACGCGTCATCGCTCGTATCAAGATGGCGTTAGAGTTTATTGCAGAGCGCGAAGCTAACGCATAACAGGCTCAACGTTATTATCATAAAAGCCGCAGCAATCGCTGCGGCTTTTTTATTTCCTAAACAGAGCGTGCTCAGAAATAGCCTATACGTGACCGTCTCAATAACGAGACTTATAACGTTACTTGGTTAATTGACTGATTATTAACAGTTAATTTTCATTGCTTGTCAGCCCTTGTGCCACAAAGGCGGAGCGAACTAGTTTATTTTTCTCTGATTTTTAGCTCACTCAATGCTGACAATTCGCCTCTTTTCTCGCGGTAAAAAATCCCTATAGTGCTTTCGCTGGTTACAAGCGAGTTACGTTTTGTAACAGTAGGAACAATTGCACATTAGGAAGTGGTTTAGCGTTTTGATTGGAGACTTGTCCTATCTAGAAAGTCGTTCTAAACGCACTGGAGTTAACTAGAAAAGCTTAAAAACTAAGGATTTAATTATGAATAAACTAGCAGCGGTCATTTCAGCATCACTTCTTATAGCATCTGCCCCGACGATGGCAGAAGTTTACCTAGGTGGTAAAGTTGGTAAGTCATGGTTAGATGACGCCTGTACATCTGCGACTGCCAATTGTGATGATGAAGCTTCAGCGGTAGGTGTCTTCGCGGGTTATCAAATGTGGGACTTCTTGTCGATTGAGGGAGGATACGATTATTTGGGTGAGTTTACCGCGGATGGACTTAACGACGATAAAGTGGAAGCCTTTACACTTGCTCCCAAAGTAAACCTTCCAATCACCGACGGAATTTCTTTGTACGGTAAACTAGGTGGTGCGTATGTAAAATATGGTAACCAAGATGATTACTCGTACTTAGGTGCAGCAGGTATCGAATTTGACTCACATGAAAACGTAGCTGTGAGAGTCGAATACCAAACGTTGACAGATATTAACAATAATCAAGTACGCGCTATGGGTAACACTGCAACGCTCGGTTTTGTATACAAATTTGGCGGCAGCGAACAAACGGCGGAGCCAGTTACCGTCGTACAAGAAGAAATGATTGAAGCGGTGGTAGAGGAACAGCCAGCTCAACCAGTCATCGTTACGAAGATTTATGAATCACAAGTGATAGGTACAGAGAGCTTTACGCTTAATAGTACAGAGCTTAGCCAAGAGAGCGTTGCTAAATTAGATGAGCTGGTGGATTTTTTAAACGATTACCCCCAAGCTCGCGTTGAGGTTACGGGGTATACAGATACGTCAGGCCGAGCCGAATACAACCAGAAGGTGTCAGAAAAACGTGCGGCCGCAGTGGAAAGCGCTTTAGTTGATAAGGGTATTGATGACACTCGTATCACTGTAGAAGGGAAAGGGGAAAGTAATCCTATTGCATCAAATGAAACACGTGAAGGTCGTGCGCAGAACCGTCGTGTAGAAATTGTAGTCCCTGCTTTCGAATATCAAATTGAACAATAACTCTAACGAGAAATAACAGCGTCAGTTAAGCCTCAACCCATGGTTGGGGCTTTGTCTTATTTGTAAGACGGTCAGGCCACTTATAATTGATATCGCTATATTCAATAGATTGATTTTGTGTGCTATATGCAACAGTAATAAAGGTGTCTAAATACTAAGCTAGGCTAAGGTAGTTAGTCGGCTATTGGCATAGACAACATAAACATAATGAAAAATGGGGAAGGACTCATGAAAAAGTTAGCAGTGGTAATTTCTAGTACGCTTGCACTTGCATCAATGAATGCAAATGCTGATTTTTATTTAGGTGGTAAAGTCGGTAAGTCATGGTTGGATGATGCTTGCACTTCGATTACCGCCAATTGTGATGATGACTCAATTACGGCAGGTGTTTTAGCCGGTTATCAGTTCATGGATTATCTATCACTTGAGGCGGGTTATGACTATCTGGGCGAGTTCACTGCGGATGGTCTAGCAGATGAGAAAGTAAAAGCCTTTACTATTGCACCTAAGCTCAACTTGTCTCTGACGGAAGATTTTTCGCTTTACGGTAAGTTTGGTGGCGCCCGTGTAGATTATGGTAGCAAGAATGATAACTCTTTCCTTGGGGCCGTTGGTCTTGAACTGGATTCGCACAAAAACGTGACAGTTCGTCTTGAATACCAACGTCTGACAGATGTGAATAATGATTATGTGAGAGCGGCAGTGAATTCAGCCACTCTTGGGTTTATTTATAAGTTTGGTGCTAGTGAGCAGCCAGTTTCTGAACCGTATGTGGCAGAAGAGAAAGTGGTTGAGGAAGTCGTAGAAGAGGTTGTGGTTGTTACACCTGTGATTAAGACTTTTGAAACTAAGGTCGTTGATTCTGGTGCATTTGCTTTAAATAGTTCTGAACTAAAGCCCGAAAGCTTACCAATGCTAGAGGAATTGGTTCAGTTTATGAAGCAGTATCCTCAGTCCAATGTTGAAATTACTGGGTACACAGACTCAAGTGGTGCGGCTGCTTACAACCAAAAACTCTCTGAAAAACGAGCTAAATCGATTGAAAATGCCTTGCTAGAAGAAGGAATCGACAGCTCTCGTATTACAGCGACCGGTGAAGGTGAGAATAACCCTATCGCTTCGAACGAAACGGTAGAGGGGCGCGCTCAAAACCGACGTGTGGAAATCGTCGTTCCAGCATTTGAATACGAAGCAGAGTAAACTCTACAAAATCGAAAAAGCCTTGGCGTTGTGCCAAGGCTTTTTGTTTCAATCAAGTCGGATATCACTTCAAATCAATACTATTTAAACGCCCCATAAACTCGAGGATTTCTAGGTTCTCTTTGTTGGCTTCCAATAAGGCTTTCTTAGTTTTTGAGTAAGCTGCCAATCGACCATGTTTTTTGATTGAGCAGACGACACTTTTGTATATTAACTTACCGTTTTCGTCGTAGTTGCGCCAAGCCGCTATGTAGCACTCATCTTTTGCAGTTGGGTTATCTTTAGTTGGCCTAGGCTTGAAGATAATTTTAGGCTCCAGTGAATGCGGTAAGCGAGTCATCAAATAAGGATCTTTGAGTAATTTACGCCAAAACTTGCCCCACATTTCTGAACCAAGCTCATTGCGAAGTTTTATCGCTTTCTTCAGTCCCTTTTTCTCGCCAATACGCACATACCCCACCGAACGATGAAGAACTTTGTCGTCAGGTGTGTGGATATGAATCTTAAATGCTGTCTTGGCTTTTGAAATAAAGCGGTGACCAGTGTTAGTGGTCAAGTTACTTTTGGTCATTCATTTTTATAAATAGTTTTGTTAATAGCTATTTTAGTTGAATGTCCACAAATGTAGAAGGTTTGATTTTTAATAGAAGCTGTTTTGTACGGGCGAAACGACAAACTTGTTTATTAAGTTGTCGTTGCACACTCTGACATAAAGCAAAAGGGGCTAAATAATGATTACTTAGCCCCTTAAAAAGTCTGGCGCTCCCGACAGGATTCGAACCTGTGACCTATCCCTTAGGAGTATATTTTTCAATTGTTTATGTATATACAGTGATGTACAAGGGTGAGCTGTAACACCTTGAAATGTATAAATTAACTTTAATAATCTTGTTCTTCATTGTTCATCTTTGTCGATGGAACTACGCTTCATCTGCTACATATTTGCTACATGGAATCGCGTAATGCCAGTCACAAAGAAGATAACAGTTTCGACGATTAAGGGTCTTCGTATCGAGGATAGGAGAATTAATGATACAGAAATTCACGGCTTCCATGCTCGCATTTCATTGCAGGGGAAAGTGAAGTATTACTTCTACTACCGTGTCGATGGCAAACAACGAAACTACCTTATTGGCTCTGGTTCTGTACTCTCGCCGAATCAAGCAAGAGACAGGGCAAAAGAAGTCGCTGGGCTTGTGGCTAGTGGTGTTGATGTTCATATCGACAAGCGAGAGCTGAAAACCGCAAAGACAATCAAACTAACACTTGGTACTTACCTTGAAGAAACGTATTTACCCTATCTTGAATCTTTAAACCCCAAAACATCTCGCCATGCTTATCGAGTTATCACGTCTAGTTTCAAATCAATCCTCAAGAAACCGCTGGCTGAGGTTAATGCTTGGGATATACAGAAATGGGTAACCGAGCGGCGTAAACTTGGTCGCTCTCCCGCTACTATCAGTTACGCCGTTAATCGATTAAAAGCCGCATTCAACCGTGCTGTTGAATGGGAATGGATTGAATCTCATAACTTGAACAAAGTTAAGTTAGTAAGAGAAGAAAACACACGTGTTCGGTATTTGTCAGAGATGGAGGAAGGAACACTAATGCGAGCTCTTAGAAATAGAGACGAGCAAATTAGAGCTCAGAGACGTTCTGGAAATCGACACCGACAAGAGAGAAATCAACACCTTTACCCAACTTTTGATAACGTTAGATTTGTCGATTACC
This sequence comes from Vibrio sp. R10-SF1-ISO8, assembly GCF_059833805.1. NCBI lineage: Bacteria > Pseudomonadati > Pseudomonadota > Gammaproteobacteria > Vibrionales > Vibrionaceae > Vibrio > Vibrio sp. R10-SF1-ISO8. Next base: position 364,445 of record NZ_JCBDHL010000021.1, read on the forward strand.
TAGAGCCCCTTGTAATCACGGCAATAAACACCGGTTTACGCAGAGGAGAATTACTGGCTTTGAAGTGGGACGATGTTGATTTTGAGCAGCAATATCTTTCCGTGAGAGCCCAGAACGCAAAAGCTAAAAAAAGTCGCAATATCCCTCTCAATGATACCGTCTTAGAAGTTTTGGAGTCTTGGCAGCTTCAAAATAAGAAGCGCGAATATGTGTTTGCATCTAGGTCTGATGTTCCTATCAAAGATATTAAAAAGCCATGGTTAAGGGTTCTTCGGGAAGCAAAAATAACCGACTTTCGATTTCATGATCTCCGTCACCACTTCGCTAGCAAATTAGTCATGGTTGGAGTGGATTTAAACACGGTACGTGAGCTATTGGGACACTCTGATCTGAAAATGACCTTGAGGTATGCCCACTTAGCACCGGAGCACAAAGCCGCAGCCGTTAGTCTTATAGGCTAATCGATTATGTTGGAATCAATCATGGAAGATAAGCGCGAGTTTATAAGGTTATCTGAGCTAGAAAAAATAACTCCGGTCAGCCGTGAGCAAGTGATGGATGCGATTGAGTACGACAGATTCTGCTTGAACGCACTAGTAAATTTACAGGGTGCAGGTGGAGTGTCTAGCGACAACACGTTACTAGCGATTTTTGATTTTAGAGGAATTGTAAAACTTACCAATAAGCAGTCTCTCTCTTTAATCAATGACGGCAGCTTGAAGCTGACAAAGTTGGAAGTCGTTAAATCTTTGAGTTGTTCAAAACACAGATTAGTTAGCGATGTTTTTCCCAAATGTGCTGAGGGTTGTTTTAATCGTATTGCTACTTCCTTAGATGAGCTTGAAGGCCTTGAATACATTGTTTCACGTGTGGTGCTCGGGATTCCTGAACAATCGAGCCTCAAGCATTCCTTTGAGAAAGAAATGGGGTGTAGATTGGATGAAAAGCCAAATGAAGTGGGCTTTGCGGCAGCGCTGAAGATCTTTGACTCAGGGGTCAGTGCTTTTTCTAAGAGTACTCGTAATTTAATACTGCAACCTATTAGTTTAAAAACAGAGTCTATTAGGTTAAGCCGTCAAGCTCTCTATCAGCATTTCGGTTTAGGTAACCATTTAGATTCGGTTACAGTAACCGAAGCAAACCAAGTGAATACTGGCGCTGTAGGAAGTTATCAATCTCCAGACTCTATGCGGTTAGCTAACCGAAACGACAACCCAAACCTAACCGACTTTAACCAATCGGTAGAGACACATCCTATAAAAGAAATTCAGAAACGAGTTTTAGAGAAGTATCCAGATGCTCAGTCTAGAGAAGTCTGGAATCGCATACGTCAGGATATCCGGACTGAAGCCTATGAATTCGATATTGATATGGTCGTAGATGAGATCAGTGATGAAAGGTTGATATACAAAAGTACTGGAGAAGAAGGGCTGTCTTACCGACGTTTTCAAAACATTTTGAGTGAGGTTAGGAAAAACATGCACGGCTAAATGCACGGTTTTATGCACGTGAAGATAATCCATTTTCTTATTGTTCCGTCACGAACAACGAAGGAGATGAGTGTTATGTCAGTCTACTTAAACAAACGAGCATATACAGAGCAGGAAACCGCCGAGTACATTGGAATGAGTCGTTCTTTTCTGAGACAGGCGAGAATGGAAGGACTGAGAGGCAATCGAACTGCAGCACCACCATTTATCAAGATTGGCCGTTCTGTCCGCTATCTAAAAGAGGATCTAGACAGCTGGTTAGATAACCATTCTAAACTGGAGCATGTTCTTCAGGGGGAGCTGAGCAATGTCTAATGATGGGGAAACACTTCAATTTCCCCATGTGAAGTATACGGATTCAGGAAAGCTAATCGTACTCAATACAGCCAGCAACCTGAAGGCGTTACTCGAATATGCGGGATACGAAGCAAAACACAACAAAATGACATTGGAGCAGGATATCTATAGTGGTCAGGAGTGCATAGGCACTCCTGAAGTCATCAGAAGTGAATTGATATCCCTAGCCTCGATTCACTCTCTACCGAGAGCCTCAATTGATGACCACTTTGCAGCAGTGGCACTGGAAAATAGTTACCACCCTATAGAGGAATGGTTGAATGACTCATGGGATGGAAAAAAGCGAGTAGATAAAGTTATCAGTTGTTTGAGAGCCAAAAACAACGGACTTGCTTCCGTTGTTATGAAACGATGGTTAGTGGGGTGCGTTGCATCTCTATACGTCCCTAACTTTAAGTCGAAGTTAGTGCCAGTTCTGCAAGGGGAACAGTCGTTTCGAAAAACAGCGTTTGTGGAGCGTATTGCCACTGTGATGCATGGTGCCTTTTTAGAAGGTTCGGAGCTTAACCCTGACAATAAAGATAACGTTCTTTCGGTAATTCGTTCATGGATTGTTGAACTCGGAGAGTTAGAGCGTTCGACGCGAAACTGTCAGGGAGCGTTGAAGGCATTTATTACGCGCTCATGCGACACGATAAGACCACCGTATGCGAGAACGGACATTAAAAAGCCCAGACAGACGAACTTAATAGCCACCGTAAATGGTACCGACTTCCTTAAAGATGAAACGGGAAACTCAAGATATGCGGTGATTGAGTTAGTGAAAGAGACAGACATGTCATTACTCAATGAAGTTTTAGGGTGGCGCTTTTCTCGCTCTGGAGAGTTGGTGTTAATCAATCCTGAACGGTTGAAGCAGTTTTGGCTTGAGGTAAAGCATCTACTTTTAAACGAAGGCTATGCTTGGACGTTGACTAGAGATGAGCAAAGGCTTATTGCAGAAGACTCCGAAAAGTATGTTGATAAAGGGGTTTGGTACAACATGCTTTCCGAACATATCAATGTTTGTGAAGACAAAGCGCGAGAGTGGATGACGACCAAGCAGATCTGTGAATTTATAGGCATAAATGTCTCTAGAGGTAATGCAGTGGGTAAAGCACTATCCCTGTTAAGTAAGGAAGGAAAAATAGAAAGGAAATTGCTCAATGGAACGAATAGATATTGCTTTCCCACCGTGACGCCGTTGGAGTCTTTATGAAGGTTAGAACTTCAATCCACTTACCCCACTTGTCAGCTGTGGAGTGGGGTAAGTGGGGGAGGTTCAAAGGGAGTTTAGGTGAGAAAAACTGCCTGTCTGAGCAAGTTTTTACCCTGAATATTCGTAGTGTATGCTACGCCAAAACGTTAGTTGAACTGGTATTAAAATCATGTCGTTAGAATATGTAGAGCCAAAAAATAATCAGTCAAAGGAGTCAGACTACCTGACTCTCCAGTCATGGCTTCAAGACAATGAAAAGCATAGTTATTGGCTTGTTGATCATAAGCTACACAAGTCAGCAGTAAATCAGAATGATGGCTTTGGTTTTGATGAGTCTGTGCCTTTGTTTCAAGGGGCAATGTTTAAAGATGTGATGTCGTTGACACCATGGTTAATTCCTGTTTCCGATTCAGTCATATCACTACCAGAAGCCTTGCTCAATCAAGGTTTAGCTTTTTCGAGTTCAGCTAGCGTAGAAGAAGTACTTAGTCACCTTAGAAGTCTATTGGTAGCGGCTATGGATGGGGAGGAAGTACTTTTTCGTTTCTACGATAGAGCAGTGATTTTACCGATGCTAAGTAATATGGATGACTCGGAGGTAAATCAGTTTTTAGGCAAGATACATCAACTAGTCGGGCTAGAAAGCCGTAAAGACTCTCTCACTACCTATACCAATCAATTGCAATCAGAAGTTCACTCCCATCAAGGATGTTGGTGGATAATGAAGCCCCATCACTTTGACCCTCAAGAAAACTTAAAGCTCGTGCAATCTAACCTAGAGTCATGGCTGTGGCAGCATTTCTCGAAAAAAATGAACCAACTTATTAATCAAGGTCGTGATATTGATTCAGTTATTATTTCTACCCTCTCCGAGCCAGATAAAACCTTGACGTACCGAGTGATGAGCGCTGCGCTCGCGATAATTGCAGGCAAAGAGCAGTTAGTTTTACCATCGGCGACTGAGCTGCTCAAGGAGCATGAAAATGATGAGGCTCAGTACGCTCTTTACGTGCTAACTCAACAATTTGGAAGTGAGGTCTAACAATGGATTCATTTAACAGTTGTGTACAGTGCAACCCAGATAAAAACTGGTTAGAGCTAGAGTTTATGAGCGAGAATGATGAGCCTATAGATGGTCTTGTCGTAACGATTACGCTGAATGACTTTTCTGATACACGAACTCAAACTACTAGTGCAGGAAAAGTACACTTTACCAACATTCCAGCTGGTGAGTGGCGAGCATCGGTAACTCAAACGTCTTTACTCACTGAAGTTGAAAAATACGACAGCCGAGATGAAGAGATAGAGTCACCGGTTAAGGAACGAGTTAATAAGGAGAACGCTGATCCAACTTCTACTGAACAACCACCAAAGCAGTATAAGAACACTACCATAGGCGATTTTTGGGATGAAGCTCCTGAAGATGAGTTCTTAACGGAATATCACGCCGCTCTAGATATTAATGCATCTGAGGAAAAAGAAGGTTTCAGACTGAGTCACAACCAAAGCTATGTTTTTGAAGTGAAAGCACTTCGCAGTTATATGCCAGTAATAATTGATACTGATGAGTTCAATTTGGTAAACAGTTATACCTTTGCCCTATTGTCTAAATTGGCTTACGCAACGAATGAATTTAACAAAGATGATGGCAAAACTGATGACAGCAAAGGAGCTATAGATAGTGTTATATTCCAGTTAAAACATAGAAAAAAACCGACTTATTCAGGGGACTTACAGGTTAAGTGGTTGCTGAGGGAGATCCCATACAGTAAAGCATTGAGTTCTAAATACTATGCTGAGCCCAATATTGGTAGTGAAGGTTACATAATAGCTAATGACGAGATTGCTATCATTGGGATCAGGGGAACAGAAACCTATCTACAAAGTAAAACACCGATACCGACAGATGCAAAATGGCAAATCATCAAAGCGGCTTCAGGTATGCAAGTCGCTATGGTTGATCAATTGGAAAAGAAAATAAAAGACATTGCCAATGCTCCAGTAGTAAAAGACTTGCTACTGACAGATTTAGACGCTGCTCAGATTGCTCCTTCGGAATTTGGTGGAGCATATGTACATCGTGGTTTTTATCTATATACGATGGCGCTGCTAGGGCAGATGGAAAAAGACTTGGATCTCCACAAAAGCAAGAAGTTTTATGTTTGTGGTCATAGTTTAGGTGGCGCAGGTGCATTGCTACTAAGTGCCTTGATAAAAGATAGTTATGCTCCTTCAGTTTTAAAGTTGTTTACATATGGGATGCCCCGAGCAGGTACGCGAAGTTTTGTTACTCGTTACAGAGATATACTGCATTACCGCCACGTTAATAATCATGATTTAATACCTCAAATTCCAATGGTTTGGGCGAACACGGACTTATCTGAAGGTTTAGATGGTTGGGATGTATTCAGTAGTGGAGTTACGCTAGCAAAAAAAATGCTCACTGATGACGATGATGATAATTATATGCATCATGGCCGATTATCTCAGTTACTTACCTATGAAGAATCAAAGCAGATTCTACTTACTCCAAGACAAACGCAAGTAACAATGCTGGATGTCGCGAAGCTAGCAGAAAATGACTCTGTGGCCTTAGTTGATAACCTATCAGAGGCATCGGTGGCCGATCATGGTATGGAGTTCTATGTTCCAAACCTGTTGTGGCAATTACATGCACTCAGTGATGAGAGTTTAATGGATAAATACCGTCAAGCTATCTCATCACTAACTCAAGATCTCGCTAGGCTGCAGAGTAGTTATATCACGGTTAAAAATGCTTGGGCGGAGGAGGTAGGTAAACCCTATTCTCCAGTGGTTCATATTAATATCTCGCGTTTGAAAATTGAGTTAAGTGCTCTTGAAGAACTAGTGGAAAACAAGAATCGAATTAAGCAAGAACTAAATGCTATTGTTACAAGCCCAGAACGTTTACCTCTTGCCAAGTTATTGGTAGCTCAACAAGCATTACCTGATGAAATTAAGGAACAATTGCAATGATGTTATTGGACATGCTTTCTAAGAAAAAGCAAATGTGGATTATCGTGTTGCTTATTATGTTGGTTCTAGTGGGGTATAGTTTTTTCTCTGGCTCTAAATCTAACGTTTGGGGAGATGAATCAGATGAGCCATTCATCACTATTTCCGGAAATAAGCCTAAAGATGCCAATCTAGTTGTATGGGCAAATTTTTGGGTTACAGGGGATACATGTGAAGCTTATTCCTATGACATGTTTGGGCAAAAAGCTCAGAAAGGTGGAAAGATAAGCCAGAAGATCACCTTTGACTTTTCCAAAAGTAGCTCTCGTTATGAATTCAGAATACCTTATCAAACCACCACGAATTCAGAAAAGTGTGAAATCGAATTAAGAAACTTCACCATTGAGGCTTTCAATGCTTTTGATACAGCAGGTTTTGCCCAGTTAAGAGTTTCTCCTGCGGGAAGTGATTACTACAATCGAGCCAGTAATCTAGATACTTTGGTTTCAGCTAAAGATTGCAATGCGAATGTATTTAAAAGTGTTAGGAAAGTTTGGGTAGGTGCAATTGGTTGCTATTTTTACATAGATAATAAGCAAAGAACCAAAGATGAAGAGTTTAATGCTTTTACAGTGTACTACGACTTCTCAAAGTTTAATGACGATACAGTTATTCACTATGATATTTCAGCGGGAGAAGGTTATCGAACCGAGCCTGTAGATGAGAACCATGGGACTGAATAGTCTACTGTCTATCCCGGTTCATGAGCGGATACTATACTGTGATTATCGGTCATGATTGAAGCCATGGTTTATCTGAGAATTGTTTTAGGATTTTGGGTTGGTATTTGGCTAATACCGTTCATGTATCAGTCTATACGGACAACGTTAGGAGCCTATAAACACATTCTGTTTTTGGATGAACAACTTGCTTCCAAAGAATTTGAAAATCGAAACAGTTCTGAGTTGATTGCAGGTTTAGATTATACCTTTCCAGCAATTGGCTCTAGGTTTCATCGTTACTGTTTTGTGTTTCCATTTATTAAGAATAGAGCTACGACTAAAAGAAAAAGCTTTTGGGTTTTAATGTGGCTTAACTCTCTTTGGTTGTGGGGCGTCGTTGGTTTTTTAGTTCTAGTCTTTATTTCTGAGTCTCTCGGAATCTCAAAATCTTTTGGATAATGATAGGTTAACTGATAGGACATGATAGTCAGTGTTGTTTTATCTATCCGTTTATCCAGCATAGAGTGAGAACTCGCTCTCAAAGGTTCAGAGTGATAATTTGGTTTAAGACCATTTGGCTTTGGAGCTTCTTTGCCTGTATATGTCTAGCTTTGGTCATACAGACTCCTGAACTGAGGTAGTTATTAATGTTTCAGTTAGTCGTTGTTTTATTAGGAGTTCCTTTTTCCCTAATCGTAGCTCTGTGGCTAGTTTGGGTATTCCCCTATACGTTTCAGATTCTCAGAGTTAGTCTTGGGGGATCTCATCATATTTTTAAGTTAGATGAGGTGTTTGGGTTTGAAGAGACTAAGATGCAAGATTCGTTGTCGTTTGGCCGAGGTTCACGGTTTATCTCATATTCGCGGAAGTATTTATTTAGAAAGACGGAACACAGGCTAGCAAATCCTATTGAGCATAGTGTCATGCTTATGAACTCTTTGTTTTCTTACACATCTATCGCGTTAATTTTGATTGGTTTCACCTTTAAACTGATTAACGGGTTTGGATAGTGCCACATAGTTTCTGTAAGCAAGTATCTACTTTGCCTTCACATGAGTATCTGATTTGGGTTCATTAGATTTGGCGTTAAAAATAATTGGAGTGGTTCTCTGGGGGTATGTGATCATCTGGACTTTACCTTTTGTGTTTATTTCAGCTAGAACAATACTTGGTGATTCAGAGAGAATGAAGTTCGTGGATAAACAGCTTGCATTAGAACCCAGTAAACTAGAAGCCTGCTGGTTAAGTAAGTCACTTGTATCTGTCGGTGGGCGATATCATCGTTATTGCATCGCTTACCCTTTTATAAAGCATAGAGTCAAGACTGACTCGACGAAATTTAAAGTAATCATGTTCCTTAACTCTTTGTGGTGTTGGAGCTTTTTTGCTTGTATAGCTTTAGCTATCTCACTATAAGCTGGCACCATGTACGTAATGGTTATCCTAATCGTATTAGTAGCATCTCGAAATACAAATCAAATATCAGACGAACGATAAATGGTAACTCAATGAAAAGGTTTATATTAGGTCTTCTTATGTCTTGTTCTGGGCTTTCAATGGCAAGCGGACAAGCGCCAGAAATGACTGATAAAAATGGTTATATAGAACCATTCAAGATGTTCGATAATGTGTATTATGTTGGTGACAAGTGGGTTTCCTCTTACGCGGTAGAAACCAATGATGGGTTAGTGATAATTGATTCTCTTGATTTCCCTTATTCTAAGTGGATTCCTATAAACCTAAGAAAGCTAGGACTTGAAGACAAGGAAGTTACGCATGTTCTAGTGACTCATGGTCACTCAGATCACGCTGGTGGAGCTCAGTACTTACAAGAAATGTATGATGCGAAGGTAGTGATGACAAAGAGTGCCTACGAACTATCTATACAGCAATCGAAGGAAGCAAAGGAACTAAACAAGTTCATACCCCCAAAGTTAGATATTGAGATCAAAGACGATGTATCAATGGAACTTGGCGGTAAAGAGTTCAAGTTTTACCTTACTCCTGGTCATACTCTTGGCGACTACTCATTGGATTTCACTGTCGAGGATAGTGACAAAGAATATAGAGCCTTCATTGTTGGTGGTCATAGCTACAGTGGCAAAGACCCAGAGATGATTAGCATGTTTTTGAACAGTATGGATAAAGTAAGAAACATTGCGCTTCAGCCACCAATTGTCAGTGTTAACCTTTCCAACCATCCACACAAAAACTATTTGTTTGAGAACAGAGATAAACTTGGCAACAACGGAAATCCATTCATTAGTGAAAGCAATTTTTTCAAATTCATTGAGCAACAAAAAAGCTTAGCTAAAGGAAAGGTAAATATGCTCAATTAAGCACTAAACCATTCCTATCCAACTTCGAGTCAGTAGGATTTATGCTGGCTCACCTTTGACCACCACTATTTAGAGATATTCTGCATACACCTTGCTAACTATTTACTTGCTCTAGCTCTCCCTTGTATTCAGGTTGGGGGAGAGCAATTGTTGCTATCTAGCTTATGAACAGGGGGAGTTGTAGGTTTTCAGGGATGGCTACTCCAGCTTGTTTTAAGAGAAGCTTTAAAGTGTCCCTTAAGCGATCAGAATCTTGTGACAAATCAAGTTGAAGCCCCAACGCTTGTAATGATGGGGACACCGGCATACTACCTTCTATGCTGTAGTCTAAAGTATGGAAGCTCTGTAATGACTCATCGGCATCTCCAAGAGGATGTACAATCGTCATAGAACAAACTAGGCTTTTGTTGTTAGATCTATTGTGTATCCCGTGAACATATTTCATCGTGCATTCTGGTAGGTACTTCGAAAAAGCTAGTGCCGGGTATGTATACTTAGCATCTAGCACTATTAGTTTTGATGGTTTATTTTCTTTCCGAACTTCAATTACAACGTCAGGGCGTCTATGTGAATACTTGTGTTGGCTAGAGCGAAGCTTCACTTTTCCTCTCTTTAGCACTTTACCTTCAGAGTTGATATATGAGCTTTCATTCGAGCGAGAGTTTTTCGGCATCCAATAAGTCGGCTCCCTAACCAAACTGATCTCGTTTCCATTTAGATCATGCATCAGAGAGCCAATTGGTTTCTGACCTTTTTTAGTAGGGTTTATGATATTGTTCAGCGATTCACCAATTCTATAGTAAGTGTAAGACTCAAATAGTGTCGGGATGCTCTTTATCGCTAAAAGATTTTGATATACAGACCAGTCTGGACAGCTTCTTTCAAACCAATTTATATACTCAATAAAAATGCCTCTATAACTCTGATGAGCCTCTGCTTTTTGAGTGAGTATAGGTCGATCAAGTATGTAATTGGTCACGGGAATCGACTTGTCCAAGCTATGTTTAAGGAATTTTAGGCGGTCAATCGCACGTACACATCTCTCTATTTGGTTGCCAAGCAGCTCTTTTTTAAATCGGTTTACTTGGGTAAAAAAAGATGAGTAGCCCTCGGGCATCTCTTCACTAAATGCTGATTTTAGACTGCCGGTTCTGTTGTAGTTTGTGAGCTGTTTATCTGCTTCATTCAGAAGAGTAACGATAAAGCCGTGTACTACTTGATTCTCATACAAGTTAGAGCTTTCTTTGAGAACAGGAACTTGTACAGAATGAGCTTTATACATTCTTTCATTGAACTCGAAGTGAGCACGATCAATATCGTCAACTTCTTCTACCACCGACAAGTTGTCTAATAACCACCCCAATGCACTGTCATCCAAGTCCTCTTCTCCAGAAGCTTGCAGAACACGATGCTCCGGCAAAAGCTTAGTTATAGGTTTTGAAAACAAGCTCTGAAACAGAAATGATAACTTGTCTATTGTGTGCTCAAGCCTTTCTAAGCTCCCATTCGGGGAGGTTGAGCCTTCCTTAAAGCCAGCTCCATGCTTTGTTGTTTGAAATAGAGAGTGAAGTTGTTCGTCCCCTAGTGTAGCCAGATAAGAAAGCATATCCTCAACATTCTGAGCGTTGAGCTTTGATGCAAAAATCTCAAGTGGAGCAAAGTTTTTGATTACTTTGCTTTCTTCTTCGTCTTCCAGTTCAACAGAAAGTTCTGCTAAACCAAAATAGTTAATAAACAGACACTCTAGTGAGCGGTTTTTCTGCCGTTGGGGTTTCCAAATAAAATTCGTGTGGTTTTCATCAAAATCAACGTAAGTAGCAGCAACCCGATGATCGTAGAGATTTAACGTCGCACCCTGGAATTTTACGGGTGCTCTTAAAAGTAACTCAATAACTTCGTTTTCTTTCACCCATGAGGAAGGCTCCATTTGGGAGCCAACCTCGTTTAGACGAATAACCTCTCCAGATCTACTACCTGATTTAATGTGTAGCTCTAAATGCATATTCGCCTAGTCCTAGAAGTATGAGTATGAACCTGTAAACTCGTTACCGGTGGCAAGTATTCTCTCAATCTGAGCGGCTGAGCGAGGGTAGGTTTTATTTACGATGGTCAGTAGTTGTTCTAGCCGTTTTCTGAAGGAAGCACCGTAGCCCTCAATGTGAGGTAGGATATGTTGCTGGATAGCAAAGTCCATTGCTGCTTCAGAGCCAATCATCTGACCTGCGACATCACAGTAGTTTGTAATCGCATTCACTTTTCTTCTACTAATTGGAATTGATTTTCCAAAAGCAGGATCTCTTGTAGTTAACGTATCGACTATTTTTGCCAGAATAGATTCATCAGCCTTGGATAATTCTGCATATTCTGGAACAAATAACTCCCTAAGCTTTGAGGCTCTTACTGATCCATCCAGAACTAAGCTTGTTGTTTCCACAATCTTGTCTGTCGGTGAGTCTAGTGTTATCACTGGTACTCGGTCGATCAAGCGAGGGGATAGCTTTTCTGTCGTTGCATCATTATTGATGGTTGCAATAAACCTTGTGCTGTCACCAACTTTTAGAAAGCGGTGGCTTTCGTGGGGGATACCAGTATCGATTGGGCGGTTTAAGTTTTCTAAATCACATAACGCAAGAAAGTCTGACCAATAGTGTTCCATACTAGACAAGTTTGCCTCGTCTAAAAGAATCAACTTTAGCGCGTCACTATCTTTTGATTCTTGCCTTGAAAGGAAGCTATATAACCCTGTTCTAGACTCTTGATATACGTCTTTTAAGGAGTTGTAGAAACCGAGAGTATCTCTACTCGATACCCAACCACGACCTACGGGTACGTAAAGGAAATTTTGGTCTCCTCTACTACTTCCCAAGTGTAGAGCTTTAGCTAAACGTGTTGCTGTGGACGTTTTACCTGTTCCCGGAGGTCCCGATAGAATCGTAAGAAATGACTGATTTACAGAAACAATCAGGTTTGTCATCTCTTCTTTACTGAACATTCGACCGTTGTCCTGAGCAAAGTGTGCACCTATAGCATCTACTACTTGCTCCGCAGAGTCTGGTTCAGACTCACAAAATGTAATAGGGCTATACCTTTGGGCTGGTTTAGATACTGAAGCTGATTTACCGCTTAATACTCGGTTAATAGCCTCCATTTCCCCTATTTTCTTTGCTAGTTCTTCAGTGTCATTATTCTTAAGCGTTGCCTCAAATCCTTTTACTGTAGACTCAAGCCTTTTTGAGTGTTTCTCGTAGTAATTACACTCCTCTTTGAGTGTTTCTATTTCATTGACTAGCTCTAAATGCTGAACCTTGTCTTTAATTTGCCTCTCTAAAGAGTTTTGCTCATCTTCTAGAGCCGCGATATTCTCGCTCAGTTCTTGCTGCTTTAATTTGAGGGTTTGCCTTACCTCATCTTCAGTCTCTGCTGCAATCCGCTTAATTTCGTCTTGAGCTTCTCTGCGTTTCAGAGCTACATTTTCTATGATTTGTGTGATTTCTTGCTCTTTAGCTGTGATCTGAGCTTTTTGTTCTTGTAGCTTTTGCTGAATTTTTTTCTCTTCAGCTTTGGCATCGGCTTTAACCTTGTCTATAAAATCGCTCAATAGAGTCGACTTGTTAACTTCCACATAATTATTGAGAAACGATTGACCGGAATTACTATCAAGATAGTTTTTCACTAATTCAAAACCAATGTCTGCTTCACTCAAGTATCGGTCCAACAAACCTTTAAGACGTTCTAGTCTTTCATCGTACTTGCCAAATTTGTTTGCTTTTTCACTATCTGCAATAATTTGCTGAAGCCGTTCTGCTTCTTTTTTTCCCAGCCCTTTAGTCTGCTTACCGAAGCCAAGTTGATTTACAACTTTTATCAATTGATCATCAGAAACATAATCAATGCTAGTTTTGTCGTTACGATGAGATGAGAGTTGTTTAAATGAAGATACATATAAAACTGACTCATCGTTAATTCTTGTCTCAACTAGGCAATTTGTAATGTCGATAATTGGAAACTTACCAATATAACCTCTGCCAAATGATAAGCTTGGGTGCACATAGGGCTCGACAATGTATCTATCGTCTTCTGTTTGACTACTGGTCAAGGGACCGAAAAGGTGGCCATCATCTAATATGAAAAATGGGCGTGATGGAGGAGTTACTCCAGCGGGTAAAATGCCATTTTCTTTGCTTGGAAGTGGTACGGATAGGATTGGTAGAAGAGTACTTGGTGTTAAATCCGAGAATACTGACTCATCTCGAGCCCAATAACGAGGTGAACCACTTTGTTGAGTTTTCCCTTCATCTAAGTTATGGGATTTAAGAATGAAAAGCTCATTTGATTCATAATTAGTGTCAATGTATGGGTATCCTCTTGATACCAATATATCTTGTGGGTAATCGTGTCGAAATACTGGTGCGAACTCTTCATTGTCTGAAATGCTTAGTATTGGTGTGACAAAGCCCTGATTTTCATTTAATTGCGTAGACTTTATAACAACTAGCTTATTAAGAACCTTCTTTTCCTGCATTATATGTACCTAAACGATCGAATGTTTTTGAGCCAACTTGAAATATTTTACACCATCCATGGGATGGAATGCTTTAAAAAGTTAATGCTTATAAGGTTGTTTTCACTTACTTTTTGACATTTATCATCCCCATCCATGAACCCTCAGGCTGACATTGTTAGAGCCTGAAGCTTCAAGATAAGAGGCAATTGGAATATGCACCTTACTTACTATCTCCCTTATGCATTTGACCATATAATCGTAAAGAATAAGACCATTAGCTTTCGCGGTTCCGGTGAGGCTACAAATCCTAGTGCTCGCATAGGTACTACTTGGTGTTTAGGATAATAACCGGATGGTATGCAATCTACCCTAGCAGGTTTACTAAGCGATTTTTCCGATACATAAAGTTATCTGCATTTATCTAATATAAATGATTGGTCTAAAAAGGTTCTGTCAAAATTTATGCTAGGTGATTTCCTTTAGTACAATTATTTGCTACATATTTGCTACACAAAAATCAAAATACCAAAAAGGCCTGACAGCAAAATCTGCTCTCAGGCCTTTATTTATCTGGCGCTCCCGACAGGATTCGAACCTGTGACCTATCCCTTAGGAGGGGATCGCGCTATCCAGCTGTGCCACGGGAGCATTAATCTTATGATACTGATTTCAAATCATAAGTTAAGTACGAAGTGGTGTTTTTAAAGAATCTTGTGCATGACATCGCCGATTTGAATGCTCCCTGCAAGTTCGGCTTGGTCAACAGTAAGCTCCGCTTCATTCTCATACACGCGTGATACAGTTAGAGTAATATCGGTTTCAGTGACTTTGTTTCGTGGTAGCCCACGTTGATCAATAAATGAGCCTGTATGCCATAGTTGCAACTTATCACCTTCCATTACACCGTGAATGCGCCCAAGATCGATTGTGATGGTGTTATCCCATTTGGCAACCACTTCTGGCAAGGTGATTTTACAAGAGACCTCTGACTCTAGATCCAACATAATGTTACGGCTAACGCGCAGCATCATGTCGCCATAGGTCGAAGCCCAAAAGCGCGCACTACGTGTATCGACTTGGCTGGTCTTAGCAAACGGCCAACTTGCTACTTCTCGATAGTTACGGTTATAGACTTCGTTCCCCGTCTTTCCGTCAAAGACTTGCATCTCTAAAGCAAACTGGCGGTTTATTACGTCGTCGCTGAGCAAGCCTCCGGCTTCGATGGTCGCTGTTAAGTCAGTAATCACGCCCCCGATGATGTATTGAGCACCGGTATCTTCAGCGATCATTTTTAGCCGCTCTGGGTAACGTTTGTTAATTTCAAAATCAGTGGTACCAACAGAAACGAAGTTGGCAGACTGTTGATCTAGCTGACGATTGATAACATTGGCGAAGTCATCCCCAACGCTGTAGATTTGCCCCATTACCGCTTGTTGAGGGGAGGCAATATCTATATTGCCGACCAGAAAAGTCTTTTTATACTGGCTAACGTGGCAACCCGTTGCCGATGGGTAAATATCAATGCGAGCTTTAACAAACATCACGCCACTGCGAGTTTTCTGCTCATCAACCAAGATATAGCGTACTTCGCTGTTGGTAAATTGATATTCCTTTCTATCGCTTTCTAACAGTGGGCGTAGATTAGAGATACTGCCAATATCTGCGCCAGAGAAGCTCACTGCTTTGAATAGAGCGTCCTCTAAGGCATGTATACGGGCGACTTCTTCCGAAGAGACGACAGTAGCCGTCCCAGTCACTTCAAACCACGCCGCAGTTGCCGTGTTGGCAAGTACGCTTAGGTAAAGTGTGGAGAAGAAGAGAAGAAGCGATTTTTTCATATATAGTTACCAAGTTGGTTCATTTCTTGCTTGTTAAATCGTAGCTGATTTAGGTGTTGCCTTTCTAAGTCGTTGCAAACATAGAAAAGCAAGGAATGTTCCACTTTTAGAAGAGAGCTAAAAGATCTGACATTTTAAGCCTTAATGTATCGGAGATTTGAGAATGAAAAAATGGCTATCGCTAGTCCCTGTGGTGTTTCTCACCGCTTGTGCCTATGCTCCAATATATAACGGTAAAGAACCGTACCCAGGCTCGCAGTTTATGCTAATGGAGAGCCCGCGTCATACTCTTGACTTCTTTGTAGAGAGTATGACGGAAGACTTAATGATTTCGAACACCAGTGTGTCTGCACGTACACCGATAGCGGTGACCTCGTTTGTTGACCTACAAAATATGGATGCAACCAACTGGTTGGGTAACTCGGTGTCTGAAGGCTTTATCCACCAGTTCCAACGTCGTGGATTTAAAGTAGTAGACTTCAAAACAACGGGTTCTATTCAGGTGACGCATCAAGGTGATTTTGCCTTTAGTCGTGATTGGAAAGACTTGGCGCAAGAGCAAGATATTCAATACGTCCTAACGGGTACTATGTTGCGTCAAGAAGGCGGGGTATTGGTGAACGCTCGAGTCGTCGGTATGCAGTCGCGAGTCGTGGTTGCTACGGCTCAAGGATTCTTACCAGCGGATCGCATTGGTCGAGATCTTGATACCCTTAATAGTATTCGTACCCAAGATGGTGTATTAATCCGTTCTGACCCCACGATGACTCAGCCTTACACGGTTATATTGCGTCCATAGGAGACAAGATGAAAAAGCTACTACTCCTGATTGTTGCTTTAGTTATGGTCGGTTGCCAGCCTCTAACCGATATGCGTAAAGATGACTGGTTAACAGCCGTCGGTTACGCAAGCATCAGCGAGCAAAAAGGCCGCAATGAAGAAGAAAAGCAAGTTCGCGCTATGCGCGCTTCTAAAATCGATGCGTATCGCGAGCTAGCGGAGCAAGTCTACGGAATGCGTGTCAGTGGCCGTGCTGACCTGCAAGATCAACGTCTGGGCACTGAACTGACGTCTGGTGCTGTTGATGGTGTAATACGTGGTGCTGAAGTGGTACGCAGTTACAAAGTAGGCGACAGCTACGTCACAGAGCTAAGATTGGATATTCAGAAAATGAATAAGCTACGTGATTATGGCGAGGTACAAACGGTTCCTGAAAAACGTCAACAGACACTATTTTAAAACTTTAATCTCCGAACAAACAAAAAGCGGCAACCAATGGTTGCCGCTTTTTTTGATTTCTATTCCTAAGCTTTGATATTAGTGCCTAACGTCGTGACATTTTTGGTTTGACCTTCAGCAGTATAGGTCATACCTAACTTGCCTTGAGATTGCTGCATTAGGTTATTGAGTTTGTTAAAGCTAAGTTGCGCACGTTGCAGCGCCTGACCATTAACTTCGTTGGCTTGCTGGCAATCACTGATTAGAGAGCGAATCTGCTCAACCAGAGGGCTCAACTCTGGATCGTGCGATAAGCTTTCTACTTCAGGGTGGCGACGAAGACGT
Organism: Vibrio sp. R10-SF1-ISO8; assembly: GCF_059833805.1. Taxonomy (NCBI): domain Bacteria; kingdom Pseudomonadati; phylum Pseudomonadota; class Gammaproteobacteria; order Vibrionales; family Vibrionaceae; genus Vibrio; species Vibrio sp. R10-SF1-ISO8. The sequence continues at coordinate 381,432 of NZ_JCBDHL010000021.1, forward strand.
TCGTCAGTAGTCTGTAACTGTTCAATTAAGATAATCTTGTTTTTGGCGATAGCTTCGATATCTTTTGATACTCGATTCGCAATCGCAACCCTTTCTTGCTCAAGAACATCGGTAAGCTCTTGGGCATTTTTCAATTGGAACTCGATCAAACTTAGTATCGCAGCCATGGTCAACAATCTCGCAGATTATAGTCCGCCAAGCTCTTTTTCGAACTTAATCATATTGTCGGCAAGTTTTTGAGGATCGACATTGTATGAGCCGTTAGCAATCGCTTCTTTGATTGCGGCTACTTTAGCTTTGTCAAAGCTAGGTTGGCTGACCATTTGATTATGCATTTCTCCCACCGCCTTGCCTTGTGAGCTGAGTGAAACTGCATCCTGAGCGACATCAGACTTTTTTGCCGAGTCTGAGTTGCTTGTTGGACTGCTTTCGTTACGAACAGAACTGCGCGTCGAAGTTGATAGCGTTTGCCCTGAACGTATGTTGTCGATACCTGCCATAATTGTTGAGCCTTTTGAAGATTTATCTATATGTACTGTCAATATCGACGCGTACGGTTAAAACTTTAGCTTTTTTTAAAAGTTCTAAAAGATCACCGTCACTTCTGAAATTCCAGTTACACGTCCTTCAATTATACGGTTGGATTTACTATTTTTCACCCTTATCTGTTCACCATGTGAACCATCTGTGAGCGCAACACCTTTTGTGGTAATCGTCATACCAGACTTGACGGCTTTAATTGTGACGGTTTCATTGCGACATACGACGCAAATATCTCTAGCTTCTATAATGTCACCAGAGCGAAGGTTTTTCTTTGCTTTTGCGCCTATTACAGCATCAATTGTGGAAAAGCCTTGCCGCCTAAAGCGTTGTAAGTCTACCATATTAATAGTGATATCTTGAGCAGCAATGATTTGTCCACGTGATAGAGGGGTAGTCAATACAACTTGTGGTCCGGTGCGAGTTAAACGCACTGGGACGTAGACTCGCCAATCATCATCAGGGCATTCTACCAATACGGTGATGTTACTGGCGTTGGGGTTGGTCGATGAAGAAGAACTATTGAGCCTAGTAGGGCAGTCTGTCGCGAAAATTCGGCTATCTAAATTAGCCGCTTTGGCCTCAAGTGTGCCACCTGAAGGCCACTCAATAGTTGCAAGAATGTACTCTTCTGCAGCTTGTTGAATAAGTTGAATTTGGTTTTCTGTTGCAGATGTCGCTGAAAAACTAAAGAAAAACAACAAAAAGCCGATAGACTTATAAAACTTTTTATAGAAAGCTCTACAATTAGTTATGGAAAATGAGCATAAGTGTGATTTAAAGTATGTCATTCTGTTTCTCTGAAGTTTTACATGGCCGTTAGTAGACTACCATTTTTTTTAGCATTAAAGTTTGAGATGGAGATGAGCTTATGTCGGGTATTCTTGATTCTGTGAATCAGCGTACGCAACTCGTCGGACAAAACCGATTAGAACTCCTAACTTTTCGCCTGATGGGGCGTCAACGTTATGGAATTAACGTATTTAAAGTAAAAGAGGTACTTCAGTGCCCTAAGCTTACTTCAATGCCAAACTTACACCGACTCGTCAAAGGTGTGGCTCATATTCGTGGCCATACCGTTTCTGTTATTGATTTAAGTCTGGCGGTGGGGGGCAGACCTACTACTGACGTCGAAAAAGCTTTTGTAGTTATTGCTGAATTTAACCGCACTATTCAGGCCTTTTTGGTTACTTCTGTCGAGCGTATTATTAATATGCACTGGGAAGCAATTTTGCCACCACCTGAAGGGGCTGGTAAATCCAATTACTTAACGGCTGTCACCAACATTGATAACGAGCTAGTTGAAATTCTCGATGTAGAGAAAATTCTTGCAGAAATCGCGCCAGTTGACGAGACAATGGATGCATCAATAGGCGAAGAGATTGCTCAGGTTGAGGCAGAAAAAGAGATTGTACGTCGTATTCTCATTGCGGATGACTCGACGGTTGCACGTAAGCAGGTTGAGCGCGCAATTACATCATTAGGATTTGAAGCCGTTGCTGTTATTGATGGTAAGCAAGCTTATGAGAAGCTAGTAGAAATGGCAGCTGAGGGCAGTATCTATGATCAGATTTCTTTGGTTATCTCAGATATTGAGATGCCGGAAATGGATGGCTATACATTAACAGCCGAAATAAGGCGTAACCCTGATCTTAAAGATCTTTATGTTATTCTTCACTCATCACTTAGTGGTGTATTTAACCAAGCTATGGTTGAGCGGGTAGGAGCTAACTCCTTTATTGCGAAATTCAACCCTGATGAGCTTGGTAATGCAGTAAAAGCTGCACTTACAGAATAAAAAGAGAAGTTAATGACAGCGATAACTATAAGCGATCAAGAGTATCGTGATTTCAGCCGATTCTTAGAGTCACAATGTGGTATTGTGCTTGGTGATAGTAAGCAGTACCTAGTCAGAAGCCGACTAAGCCCGCTCGTCACTAAGTTTAAGTTAGCGACTCTGTCTGACTTGCTTAGAGATGTGGTGACTGGGCGTAATCGTGAACTGCGTGTTGCCGCTGTTGATGCCATGACCACCAACGAGACACTGTGGTTTCGTGATACCTATCCATTTGAAGTGCTTGCTAACAAGTTGTTGCCAGAAGCGGCAGCCAATAAGCGTCCAATTAAGATTTGGTCTGCGGCAAGCTCTTCAGGTCAAGAGCCTTATTCTATGGCGATGACGATACTTGAGACCCAGCAACGCAAACCTGGCATGCTGCCTAGCGTGTCTATTACCGCTACTGATATCTCAGCGAGCATGCTTGATATGTGTCGTGCTGGTGTTTATGACAATTTGGCGTTAGGTCGAGGTCTCTCACCTGAACGACGACGCAATTTCTTCGAAGATGCTGGTGATGGCCGCATGAAGGTCAAAGATAACGTGAAGCGTTTGGTTAACTTCCGCCCACAGAACTTAATGGATAGCTATGCGCTGCTCGGTAAGTTTGACATCATCTTCTGTCGTAATGTGCTTATCTACTTCTCGCCGGATATGAAGTCTCAAGTATTGAACCAAATGGCAAATAGCTTAAACCCTGGCGGGTATCTGCTGTTGGGGGCTTCCGAATCTTTAACTGGCCTTACTGACCGATTTGAGATGGTTAGATGTAACCCGGGTATTATCTACAAACTCAAATAATCGAGTCTTAATCCTTCAAATGCCCAGCCTTAATGCTGGGCATTTTTGTATCTATTCCCTAGTTAACTTGTATACTTTCTACGAGTCATTCCAAACTCTTTAGCATGATGTCGCCATCTGAGTTGGCGTACTTATTGCAAATTATCCAATTGAAAGTAATAGTGGAACAAATTTTATTAAAGTTGGTACGCTAATTGCTTTTACATTTAATAGTAACGGTCAGTTCTTGAGTAGAGGTTAACATGGCTATTTCTTTCGACAACGCATTAGGTATCCACCAATACACGGTGGGCGTACGTGAGCGCAATGCAGAGGTGATTTCCACCAACATTGCACAAGCGAACACTCCTGGCTACAAATCGAAAGGAATGGACTTCCAAAAGGCACTGCAGGCGGCAACATCAGAGGCAAGCATCGGGCTTAGTCGAACTGATAGTCGGCATATTCCTGCCTCTACTAGGGTGACAGGGGAAGTAATGTATCGTCTTCCTACACAACCTGACACAGGTGATGGCAATACGGTTGATGTGGATTTAGAGCGTAACTTGTTTATGCAAAATCAAATCAGACACCAAGCCTCACTTGACTTCTTAGGAAGTAAATTCAAGAACTTAACTAAAGCATTAAAGGGGAGTAACTAGATGAGCTTATTTAACGTTTTCAATGTAACTGGTTCTGCCATGAGCGCTGAATCTGTTCGTCTAAATACGACCTCAAGTAACTTAGCCAATGCGGACAGTATCTCTAGCTCTGCGAAAGATACCTATAAAGCCCGCCACGCTGTGTTCGGTGCGGAGTTAAGTAAGGCAAAGTATGGCCGCGACCATACGGTGCCAGTGAAAGTGATGGGTATTGTCGAAAGCGATAAGCCGCTTGATGCGGAGTACAACCCTGACCATCCACTCGCTAATGACGAAGGGTATATCTACAAGCCTAACGTTAATGTGATGGAAGAGATGGCTAACATGATTTCTGCTTCACGTTCTTACCAAACGAACGTTCAAGTAGCAGATGCAAGCAAACAAATGCTGCTGCGTACGCTGCAGATGGGTCAATAAGGATAGGAGGTAACTATGGCCGATGGCATTAATAATGTTGGTCAAAGCGGCTTGTCCTATGTAGACCAGCTTAAACAGCTTCAGGACAAGAACAAGCCCAACGAGACAACAGGTAAGCAGGATCTTAAACAAGAAGACTTCTTATCTCTGCTCACTAAGCAACTTGCCCAGCAAGACCCATTTAAGCCGGTTAGCAATGACCAGATGATTGCACAGATGGCGTCATTTGCGACGGTGGACGGAATCGGCAAGATGAACAATCAGTTTGAAACACTGAATGCGTCGATGACTTCTAACCAAGCGCTTCAAGCTTCTTCTCTTGTTGGTCGAGACGTTCTCGTCCCAGGCGCAGCGGGAGTGAAAGCGGATGACGGCTCAATGGCTGCTATGGTGAAACTCCCTCAATCTGTCGATAACTTGATGGTGCGAGTGGAAGATCAAATGGGTCAGCTAATCCGTACCTTTGATGTTGGTTCGAAACCTCCGGGTGACAGCCGAGTTGAATGGGACGGTAAAGATCAAAACGGTAATCCATTGCCGGCAGGTAAATACAATGTGAAAGCATCGGGTTTACTAGATGGCAAAGCCAAAGAGTTTGAGGTTTCGACCTACGCTAATGTAAACAGTGTTCTCTTAGGTAAAGGCGATGGTAACGTACTACTCAATCTGGCTGGCTTTGAGTCGCCAGTTCGACTTGCTGAAGTACTAGAAGTTGGCAAAGCGTAACTCTTAAGTAGATATGCTAGCTAGATAGGAGATTTTGGAATGTCATATGTTGCACTAAGCGGTCTATCCGCAGCTCAGTTAGATCTGAACACAACCAGTAACAACATTGCGAATGCGAACACGTACGGTTTTAAGGAGTCTCGTGCGGAGTTCGGCGATGTTTACTCAAATTCACTTTTTACTCATGCGAAAACAACACCCGGACAAGGTGTTCAAGCGGCTAAGGTTGCTCAGCAGTTCCACGAAGGCTCTAGTATTTATACTAACAACCCAATGGATCTGCGTATTAGTGGCACAGGCTTTTTCTCTGTAGCAAAAGATCGTCTAACGCCAACCACCAATGAATTAACGCGTAATGGTGCCTTCCACCTGAACAAAGATAATTACATGGTGACGGCTAACGATGAGTTTTTGTTGGGCTATCAAGTGAACAAAGATACTGGTGACGTTCTCTCTTACGAGCCTTCGCCAATCAACATTCCAAAAGAGTTCGGTAAGCCAAAGCAGACATCAAACATTGATGTGGGTGTCAACCTCCCTGCTGGTGGTGACCTGAAGGATCCGGCGTTGTTTGATTTCTCAGACCCAGAAACGTACAACCGTTCGACTTCATCGACCATTTATGACTCTATGGGGCAGTCGTACAAGTTAACGACTTACTACCTAAAAGATCAAACTCAACCAAACACTTGGCAGACTTATTACACGGTCACTGACAGTGCGGGTGAGAAGCCGATCAATATTGTGGGTGGTGATGCTACATCACCAACAGGCCAAGTTGGTCATACCATGAAGTTTAACAATGATGGTACCTTAGCGAGTCTGAACAATGGTCAGAACATAGTCTCTGAAGCTCTGGGCGCAGGTGCGAATCCTGTTGAACTCAATGGTGCTGATATTAACCAGGTTCTGTCATTTGGATTACAAGATGCGACTCAATTTGCCGCTCCATTTGAATTGACTAAATTTGATGAAGATGGCGCAACAACGGGTTTCTTGACTAAGGTTGACTTCGATGAGAATGGTAGCGTTTTGGGTACATACTCTAACGGTGAAAACATCATTCTAGGGCGTGTTTCATTGGTTCGAGTAGCGAATGAGCAAGGTCTAGATAAGAAGGGCGGTACTCAATGGGATTCGACTCAATTCTCTGGTGATAAGATCTGGGGTGAATCTAACAAAGGCTCTTTCGGTACGATTACTAGTGGTACTTTAGAGCAGTCGAATATCGACATGACGCAAGAGCTAGTTGACTTGATTTCTGCGCAACGTAACTTCCAAGCTAACTCTCGTTCGCTAGAAGTGCACAACCAAACGCAACAGAACATCCTACAGATTCGTTAATCTTTGTAAGGTATTCCTAGCGGGATGTCGCAATCATCTGAATAGCAAGCTGGTGGCAATGATCAGCTTGCTATTGTTGCCACTACGGCAATTCCCTCCGAAAACCCTTGCCGTTTTTCAATTAAAACCCTGATATTAAAAACAAAATAAATTTGGCACGACAATTGCTTTTATTGATCTGAATTGTGATTTTTGGAGCAAATTATGGATCGTGCACTGTTTCTCGCTATGAGCGGCGCCAAGCAAAATATGCAGGCTTTGCAGCTTAGAGCAAACAACTTGGCGAACGTCAGTACCACGGGCTTCCGTGCTGATTTGGCGCAAGCTCGCTCAATGCAAGCGTATGGCGATGGTCTACCAAGCCGTGTGTTTAGCATGACAGAACGTCCGGGACATAATTTCCAACAAGGCAGCGTGATTACTACTGGGCGTGACTTAGATGTCACCATCCAAGGTGATGGCTGGATCTCTGTACTGGATAAAACGGGTAAAGAAGGTCTTACGCGCAACGGTAACCTAAAGATTGATGTCAATGGCTTGTTAGTCAGTGGCAACGGTAATCTTGTTCTGGGTGAAACGGGTGCACCAATTACATTACCAATCCCAATTAGTAAAGTTGAGATTGGTAACGACGGTACGATTTCTGTTGTTCCTCAAGGCGCTCCAGCCGATGCAATTGAAGTGGTTGACCGTATTAAACTCACTCGCACTAACAATCAATCACTATTCAAAGATATTAACGGCTTGTTCCGTGCAAAAGATCCTAATGCGGCATACGAAGCGGATGCCAGTGTAAAACTGCTCACAGGCGCAATTGAAGGTAGTAACGTCAATGCTATTGGCGAAATGACCAATTTAATTGACTTGCAACGTCAGTTTGAAATGCAAGTAAAAATGATGAGCACAGCAGAAGACATGGACAAAGCGTCTGATTCTCTGCTTCGTATGAGCTAACAGATTCTAGGAGAGAGTTATGCATCCGGCACTATGGGTAAGTAAAACGGGCTTAGACGCTCAACAAACTAACATTTCAACCATTTCAAACAACTTGGCGAACGCTTCAACCGTTGGTTATAAAAAGAGCCGTGCGGTTTTTGAAGATTTGTTCTATCAGAATATCAATCAGCCAGGTGGTCAGTCTTCTCAGAATACTGAATTGCCAAGCGGCTTGATGCTAGGCGCTGGTTCTAAAGTTGTCGCGACACAAAAAGTCCATACTCAAGGCAACACTCAAACAACCAACAATAGCCTGGATATGATGATCGAAGGTGACGGTTTCTTCCAGATTCTGATGCCAGACGGCAATATTGGTTATTCGCGTAACGGGCAGTTTACTGTTAACGATGAAGGGGTCATTGTTACTTCAGGTGCAGGTTATGCCCTTGAGCCTGAAATTGCTATCCCAGAAGACGCCATCAGTATTACGGTCGGTACGGATGGTGAAGTTTCTGTTCGCGTTCGTGGTCAGCAAGATAACCAAGTGGTTGGACAGATTGCGACGGTCGACTTTATTAACCCAGGTGGCTTGGAACCAATAGGTCAAAACCTTTACTTGCCAACAGGTGCGAGTGGTGATCCACAAGAGGGCGTACCGGGTTTTGACGGTTTTGGTGAGGTCAGACAATCGATGCTAGAAACCTCAAACGTCAACGTGACCGAAGAGCTTGTTAACATGATCGAAGCTCAGCGTGTGTATGAAATGAATTCTAAGGTCATCTCTGCAGTCGATAAGATGATGAGCTTCGTTAATCAGCAGCTGTAATCACGGTTTAGGGTTGGGATAACAAATGAAACGAATAATCGCAGTTTTTACAGTGGCAGTGATGTCTGGATGCTCGATGTTAGAGCCGCCAATTGAAACTCCGGATGTAACCCAAGGCACAACAACCGTTGATGCGGTCGAAGGGGATAAGTCTGCACAAGAGAGCTCGGGAATTATAGATACTCTTCGTGGCCGAGCAGACCCAGTTTCAGGCGACCCAGCTTGGGCACCAATTCACCCTAAACACAAGCCAGAGCATTACGCTGCGGAAACAGGTTCACTGTTCAACACGGCAAGCACTAATAGCTTATATGATGACTCAAAACCACGTGGCATCGGAGACATCATTACCGTAACACTTGATGAGAGCACCAAAGCGGCTAAAAGCTCTGACGCAGATTTATCGAAAAACAATGACGCGTCAATGGATCCGCTAGAGGTCGGCGGTCAGCAACTGAATATTGGTGACTATAATTTCTCGTATAACTTAAGCAACGATAACAAGTTCAAGGGCAGTGCGGCGGCTAATCAGAGCAACAGTATTTCTGGCTCAATTACGGTTGAGGTGATCGAGGTACTGGCCAACGGCAACTTGATTATCCGTGGTGAAAAGTGGCTAACCCTGAATACTGGTGATGAGTATATTCGCTTAAGTGGCACTATCCGTCCAGATGACATTAAATACGATAATACAATAGCGTCGAATCGAATTTCTAATGCTCGTATTCAGTACTCAGGCACTGGAACGCAGCAAGATATGCAAGAACCGGGATTCTTGGCACGATTCTTTAATGTCTCCCTATAAATCCATCTGATGCCGCTTTTTTGGCAGCGTGTTAAGTGGGCATAGAGATTAGAACAAGGGTATGATCATGAAAAAGTTGTTTCTCCTTTTAACCAGTATGATGTTTATCGCGACGTCGGCTCAGGCGGCGCGTATCAAAGATGTCTCGCAAGTCGCTGGTGTTCGTAGCAACCAATTGGTTGGCTATGGTTTGGTTACAGGCTTGCCTGGAACCGGAGAATCAACCCCCTTTACTGATCAAAGCTTTAATGCAATGTTGCAGAATTTTGGTATTCAAATGCCGCCAGGCACAAAGCCAAAAAGTAAGAACGTTGCTGCTGTTATTGTAACTGCTGAGCTGCCTGCGTTTTCAAAGCAAGGTCAAACCATTGATGTGACCGTCTCTTCGATTGGTTCGGCTAAAAGCCTACGAGGCGGTACGCTAATGCAGACAATGCTCAAAGGCCTCGACGGGCAAATCTATGCCGTTGCACAGGGTAATCTTGTCGTCAGTGGCTTTAGCGCAACAGGTGCGGATGGTTCAAAAATCGTCGGTAATAACCCGACAGCGGGTATGATTTCTAATGGCGCTATGGTTGAACGTGAGATACCCACTCCGTTTAGTCGTGGTGACTACATTACCTTTAACCTTCTAGAATCTGATTTTACTACTGCGCAGCGCATGGCTGATGCGGTAAACAATTTCCTTGGTCCGCAAATGGCCTCTGCGGTTGATGCGACATCTGTGAAAGTACGTGCACCGCGCGACATTACTCAACGCGTGGCTTTCTTATCTGCAATTGAAAACATCGAATTTAATCCTGCTGAAGGTTCGGCAAAAATCATTGTTAACTCACGTACTGGTACGATAGTGGTGGGCAAGCATGTTCGTTTGAAGCCCGCTGCAGTAACTCATGGTGGTATGACGGTGGCGATCAAAGAAAACCTCAATGTTAGTCAGCCTAACGCGTTTGGTGGTGGAGAGACTGTTGTCGTGCCAGATACGGATATCGAGGTAACGGAAGAGCAAGGTAAAATGTTTAAGTTTGAGCCGGGTCTGACTTTGGATGATCTGGTTCGAGCGGTAAATGAGGTTGGCGCAGCGCCTTCTGATTTAATGGCGATTCTGCAAGCGCTTAAGCAAGCAGGGGCGATTGAAGGTCAACTGATCGTTATCTAAGGAGTAGAGCATGATTAACAATGGCAATGACATCGGCTTTATTCACGATATTGCAGGCTTAGATAAATTACGTAAGCAAGCAGTGGAAGGTGACGAAGGTAGTGAAAAAGCAGCGCTAACCGCGGCAGCGAAGCAATTTGAAGCGATTTTTACCTCGATGCTGTTCAAATCCATGCGTGATGCCAACTCGACTTTTGAGTCGGGTTTGATGGACAGTCAAAATCAGCAGTTTTATCGACAAATGATGGACGAGCAAATGTCCAGTGAGCTAAGCGCTTCTGGCTCGCTCGGCCTGGCTGATATGATTGTCGCTCAACTTTCTACAGGTAGCGTCGAAAACCAGAGTGCTAAAGCGCGCAATGAAGATTTTGAAGCTATGATGGAGAAAATTGACCGTATTCGCCATGAACGTGCTGATGCAACCAGCGTTGAATTACCTTCACAGCCTCACCCATCTCGCTTTGAGTCGCCGGAAACCTTTGTGACTTCAATGAAGCCTTATGCTGAAAAGGCGGCAAGAGCGCTTGGTATCGACTCATCGCTTCTATTAGCGCAGGCCGCGTTAGAAACGGGTTGGGGGCAGAAAGTAGTTAATAACTCTCGTGGTAGCAGTAATAACCTGTTTAATATCAAGGCTGATCGAAGCTGGTCAGGTGATAAAGTCTCTACTCAAACTTTAGAGTATCATCAAGGTGTGCCGGTTAAAGAGAATGCCGCTTTTCGCTCTTACGCTAACTATGAAGAGAGCTTTAACGACTACGTACGTTTTCTTAATGAAAACCCTCGTTATACAACCGCGCTACGCCACGGTGGTAACAACGAAGAATTTATTCGTGGTATCCATCAAGCAGGCTATGCGACTGATCCTAGATACGCAGATAAAGTTCTTAGCGTAAAAGCGCGCATTGATCAGATGTAAAGTGAAGGACGGACTTCGTCCCACAGGTACTAGAACGGACTTCGTCCTACAGAACACTCCGTTTCGAGAGGCGAGAGGAGCTATTGACAGAGCTTCTCTCTAACTAGATAAAATCATCCCGCATCCCGCATCCCGCATCCCGCATCCCGCATCCCGCATCCCGCATCCCGCATCCCGCATCCCGCATCCCGCACTTGGCACACATATTGCAAAATCTAAGTCAGATGTTCAGTTAACGCTGATTTTAAAAGGTTTCTTGGGGGCAATATGTCGTCTGATCTTCTGAATCTTGGTTCGCAAAGCGTTCTCACAGCTCAGAGACAACTAAACACCACCGGTCATAACATCTCTAATGTGAATACAGAGGGTTATAGCCGTCAGTCGGTGATACAAGGCACAAATATGCCACGCCAATATGGCGGGGAAACCTATGGTATGGGCGTTCATGTGGAAAAAGTTCGCCGCTCTTGGGATCAGTTTGCCGTTAATGAACTGAATGTCTCAACAACCAATTACGCGCATAAAGTCGATGACGAAGCCAATTTGGAAATGCTTTCAAATATGCTGTCATCGGTCGCCTCGAAAAAAATTCCAGAAAACCTTAACGAGTGGTTTGATGCCGTGAAATCACTCGCTGATAGTCCAAATGACGTGGGTGCACGTAAAGTGGTGCTTGAAAAAGCAAACTTGATTACTCAGAACCTAAACGACTTCCATGAAACGATTCGTCGTCAGTCGGATGTGACTAACAAGAAGCTTGATTTAGGTATCGAGCGTGTAAACCAGCTTGCCTTAGAGATTAGAGACTTACATCGTCTTATGATGCGTACGCCTGGTCCACATAATGATTTGATGGATACGCATGAGAAGCTTATCGCTGAACTCTCTGAGTACACAAAAGTTACCGTCACACCGCGCAAAAATGCAGAAGGTTTTAATGTTCATATTGGTAACGGGCATACCTTGGTGTCAGGTACCGAAGCCAGTGAACTAAAAATGATTGATGGATACCCAGATGTTCATCAACGTCGCTTAGCCATGATTGAAGGTAAGGGTATCAAAGCGATTACCACCAAAGATATTGATGGAAAGATCGGTGCCATGCTAACAATGCGTGACGAGAAAATTCCTCAGTTAATGGATGAGCTGGGTAAGCTCGCCACTTCCTTCTCTTATGAAGTGAACAGCTTACAGTCCCAAGGTCTAGATTTACGCGGAAACATTGGTGGGTTGATGTTTACTGATGTGAACTCTGATTTTATTGCAGAATCTCGTGTTGTCACTTCTTCTAACTCAAAAGCGGACTTGGCGGTTTACATCGAGGACACTAGCCAGCTCGTTGGTGGGCAATATTCTTTGCAATATGTAGGTGGTGATTATTACGTCACACGTCCATCAGGAGAGCAGTTCATAGTTCCGGTTGTAGACAATGCTATTGCCCTAGATGGCTTACGAATTGATATTCGTAATGACTTAGAAGCTGGTGAAAGAGTACTGATTCGCCCGACCCGAAGCGGAGCCGCTCAGATGCAAATGGCGACTAATGATCCTAGTGATATTGCAGCACAGAGCTACGAAGCTTCGACAACTTTTGCTCAAGGCAGTGCGGAATTTAGCATTGCTCAAGCAGGTAATTTGCGAGAGTTTGAAGTGATCATTTCACCTGACGGTCAGCAGTTTGCTGTAACTGATACTAAAGGGAACATTCTACTTCAACCACAAGCTTATCCGCCTAGTGGCGCTGTAACTGTGCAGGGTACCTCATTTGAGCTAACAGGTGGTGCTCTGCCGAATGACAAGTTTACGGCAAACCTTGTCCCTTCTGAAGGTGATAACGGCAACCTACTAAAAATGCAAAACATCCAAACGGATAAAAAACTTAATGATGGTGAGTCGACCATTCTCGACATTTACCACAACCTCAATACCGATGTCGGTCTTCAAATGTCTACGGCTTCGCGCTTAACCGATGTTTCGCGTTTGGAGAAAGAAGCCGCACAAGAAAGAGTTGCATCGATTGCAGGTGTTAACTTGGATGAAGAAGCTGCCAACATGATGAAGTTTCAGCAAGCTTATATGGCGTCGTCTCGTATTATGCAGGCGGCTAACGACACTTTTAACACCATCCTTGCGCTGAGATAAGTAGGCATAAATGATGAATCGTATTTCTAGCTTCCATAATTATCAGTCGGTACAGAACGATTTACGTCGCTCGGAAGCCAAAGTGCATCACAACCAAGCACAATTAGCGTCAGGTAAAAAATTAATGAAAGCGAGTGACGATCCACTCGCAACGCATTACATACAGAACATCGGTCAACAGAAAGAGCAACTGCGTCAGTTTACCGATGCAATTACTCTTTCTCGTAATCGCCTTGAACACCATGAAGTCATTATCTCCAATGCGGAAGACTTTGCTGATGAAGCAAAACGAACGGTAATGGAAATGATCAATGGTTCATTATCACCGGAAGACCGTTTGGCTAAACGTCGTGAAATGCAGGAAATCGCCAACAACTTTCTGAACTTAGTCAATGTCCAGGATGAGTCTGGTAACTATATATTTGCCGGAACTAAGCCGAAGAATCAGCCTTTCTTTCGTGATAAAGATGGCGATGTGGTGTATGCAGGCGACGACTATCAGCGGAAGATGAAAATCTCTAACAGTTTAGAAATGCCAATCAATGACCCTGGCAGCAAATTGTTTATGGAGATCGATAACCCATTTGGTGATTTTGAGCCTAAATACAATCTAAACGAGACTTCAGATCTTTTACTTGAACGAGCGAACAATATCAATCCAGATGACAACTCGAGCTATAGAGTGACATTTGTTGATATGCCAGATGGGAAGTACGGCTATCAACTTGAGCGCGATGGTTCTGTGGTGAAGGCCGATACTTTTGATCCTGCCGTGGGTATTAAGTTTGAAGATGTGTCTATTCAGGTTAAAGGGCAAATTACTAAAGGTGACCAAATTACTTTAGAGCCCAAACGTACCTATAGCATTTTTGAAACCTTTAAAGATGCGATGGCGCTGTCACAAGGCTCAGTGTCGGATGTATCTAATACAGCTCAACTACACCGAGTTGTGGAAGAATTTCATTCTGCCTTCATTCACTTGACTAAAGCGCGTACGGATGTCGGCGCTCGATTAAGTACGCTAGATATTCAAGAAGAGCAGCATGACGATTTCAATATGACTTTAGCCAAATCTAAAAGTAATTTTGAAGATCTTGATTACGCAGAAGCAATCATTGAGTTCAATGAAAACTCACGCGCGCTTCAGGCGTCTCAACAGGCATTTGGCAAGACCAAAGACCTCACTCTATTTAACTATATCTAAGCTCATTGCCTTATGTGCTATGCCGTAAGTGCGAGATAGATACTGCTATTGGATAAAGTGGCCAGGATACATAGTGGCAATCTAGTGGCAAAAAGGGCGGCAATCATTTTGCCGGTTTAAGTGGGCAATATTTGTTCGATGCGAGCAAATAACAAGCTTACTTCTTAAGTTGCTAATAAATAAAGGGAAAAATATTTGTTTGGTAACTATTTTAAAATTGGCACATAACTTGAATTGTTTAGTGCAGAGTTAAACAAATTAGTTTTAAGTAGGCAATAGATCTACTTAGCAAGTCATTTACGGTCAGTGCTTCCAAATGAGACAAAGCTGGCCGCTTCGCAAGCACTTGCGAACTCAATAGGAGAGCAAAGTATGACCATTACAGTTAATACTAACGTGTCGGCGATGACCGCCCAACGTTACTTGAATAAGGCGACAGGGGAGCTAAACACTTCCATGGAACGTCTGTCATCAGGTCAAAAAATTAATAGCGCTAAAGATGATGCGGCTGGCCTACAGATCTCGAACCGACTAACGGCCCAGTCCCGTGGTTTAGATGTGGCAATGCGTAACGCGAACGATGGTATCTCTATCGCTCAAACAGCAGAAGGTGCGATGAATGAGTCAACTTCGATTCTTCAACGTATTCGTGACTTGTCACTGCAATCGGCAAACGGCACAAACTCAGCATCTGAGCGCCAAGCTTTGCATGAAGAAGTTTCTGCTCTGCAAGATGAGCTTAACCGAATCGCTGAAACCACTTCATTTGGTGGTCGAAAACTGTTGAACGGTTCATTTGGTGAAGCGTCATTCCAAATCGGTGCGAGTTCTGGTGAAGCAATCATCATGGGCTTAACAAGTGTCCGTGCGGATGATTTTCGAATGGGTGGTCAGTCATTTATCTCAGACTTGGAAAAAGCTAAAGATAAAGACTGGGGAGTGCCTGCTGCGGCGAAAGATCTTAAGTTTGAATTTACCACTAAAGATGGTGAAGCAATTACCTTAGATGTCATAGCTAAAGAGGGTGATGATATTGAGGAATTAGCAACTTACATCAATGGTCAGACAGACAAGTTTAAAGCGTCTGTAGACCAAGATGGTAGACTGCAAATCTTTGCCGCCGAACCAAACCTTCAAGGTAATTTGAACATTTCGGGTGGATTAGCTGGAGAGCTTGGACTTAATGGTGGGCCGGGTGTTCAAACCACGGTGCAAAACATTGATGTTCGCTCTGTAGGTGGTGCGCAAAATGCGGTCGGTATTATTGATGCGGCTCTTAAGTATGTTGACTCACAACGTGCGGATTTAGGTGCGAAACAAAACCGTCTAAGCCACAGCATCAACAACTTAGCGAATATTCAAGAAAACGTTGAAGCATCGAACAGTCGAATCCGCGATACAGACTTCGCGAAAGAGACCACGGCGATGACGAAAGCACAAATTCTGCAACAAGCGGGTACATCAATACTTGCTCAAGCAAAACAGTTGCCTAACTCTGCAATGTCACTATTGCAGTAATAGTCAAACTTTGCACCGACATTAACCTAGACGTAGGGTCAGTGTGATTTTGACGGCAAACATAGGTGATTAGGTAATGGAGCTCTCTCTCACACCTGCTCCATAACTGGAGTCACTTATGTAGCACGGCAGCCAGGCTGTGATCATTTCTCTCGATCTCCATATTGGCATTGGCTACCAAATAGCCCCGGTTCTCTCAAAGGAAAGGGGCTTTTCTTTTGCCCAAAGAAAATTCTAGCTCCTTTTTTCGTACTCCCATCTATTTCAAAATCGCGCCTTATCGGCTGAAAGCAAAAAATCTTTAGCAATTGATTTCATATCTGTCGGTTGTGTCAATATCTCTTTCTAATCGTTAGGTTTTTAAAATATTTGCCTATTTAGCTCTAAAGTTAATCAATTTTACGTCGTTAATAAGGTTACTTTGAGAGAACTAATTGGTTTACCGAGACGTCGGAAACCCTTTACCTCCGGTGTACGGAAATCAATAGGAGAAACCACTATGGCGGTTAATGTAAATACAAACGTTTCGGCAATGACAGCACAACGTTATTTAAACAGTGCGACTACTGCCCAACAGACGTCGATGGAAAGACTTTCATCTGGCTTTAAGATTAACAGCGCAAAAGACGATGCGGCAGGTCTTCAGATCTCTAACCGTTTGAATGTGCAAAGCCGTGGCTTAGATGTCGCTGTACGTAACGCGAATGATGGTATTTCGATGGCACAAACCGCTGAAGGTGCTATGAACGAAACGACTAACATTCTGCAACGTATGCGTGACTTGTCACTTCAATCTGCTAACGGTTCAAACTCTAAGTCTGAGCGCGTTGCTATCCAAGAGGAAGTAACGGCTCTAAACGATGAGCTAAATCGTATTGCTGAAACCACTTCATTTGGTGGTAACAAGCTACTAAACGGCACATTTGCTACCAAATCATTCCAGATTGGTGCTGATAATGGTGAGGCAGTAATGCTAACCATGAACAACATGCGTAGTGACAACTCAATGATGGGTGGTAATAGTTATATTGCCGCAAACGGTCAAGACAAAGACTGGAGCGTACAAGCGGGCGCGAATGATCTGACCATTGCACTGACTGACAAGTTTGGCCAGGCTCAAAACGTTACCATTAATGCCAAAGAAGGTGATGATATCGAAGAGCTAGCCACTTATATCAACGGTCAAACAGACTTAGTAACAGCGTCTGTTGACGAAGATGGTAAGCTTCAGTTATTTACCGATAACAACCAAGTCGAAGGTGCTGCAACATTTGGTGGTGCACTTGCTGGTGAGCTAAGTATTGGTGCCGCGCAGGCAGTGACAGTCGACACGATGGACGTGACTACTGTTGGTGGTTCGCAACAAGCCGTAGCGATTGTAGACTCTGCACTTAAGTTTGTTGATAGCCATCGTGCTGAGCTTGGTGCATTCCAAAACCGTTTCAACCATGCGATTAACAACTTAGATAACATCAACGAAAACGTGAATGCGTCTAAGAGCCGTATCAAGGATACAGACTTTGCGAAAGAGACAACGGCACTTACTAAGTCTCAGATCCTATCGCAAGCATCAAGTTCTGTT
The DNA here is from genome assembly GCF_059833805.1 of Vibrio sp. R10-SF1-ISO8. NCBI lineage: Bacteria > Pseudomonadati > Pseudomonadota > Gammaproteobacteria > Vibrionales > Vibrionaceae > Vibrio > Vibrio sp. R10-SF1-ISO8. Next base: position 398,829 of record NZ_JCBDHL010000021.1, read on the forward strand.
CTTGCTCAAGCAAAGCAAGCGCCCAACTCAGCGTTGGGGCTTTTAGGCTAAAGAGTTAGTCTCTTAGCACAATTAAAGTCATGACTTAATTAAAATCCAGCTTCGGCTGGATTTTTTATGTTTGTAGCGCTTCAAAATGCAATTTGAGGTAACCCGCTATTCGCGAAATACTAGTGAAATGTAGAGGAGAGCATATTGCAGATAAAAGAAAACCCAGCTAAATAGCCGGGTTTCTTTAAATAATGGTGCGGAAGGAGAGACTTGAACTCTCACACCTTGCGGCGCCAGAACCTAAATCTGGTGCGTCTACCAATTCCGCCACTTCCGCAACAAATCTGTATTCATATCGCTAATTGGTAAAAGCAATACGAAGTTGTAAATGGTGGCTACGACGGGATTCGAACCTGTGACCCCATCATTATGAGTGATGTGCTCTAACCAGCTGAGCTACGTAGCCAATGGTGCGGAAGGAGAGACTTGAACTCTCACACCTTGCGGCGCCAGAACCTAAATCTGGTGCGTCTACCAATTCCGCCACTTCCGCATAAATATGGCTGTAGTCTTCAAGATGGTGCGGAAGGAGAGACTTGAACTCTCACACCTTGCGGCGCCAGAACCTAAATCTGGTGCGTCTACCAATTCCGCCACTTCCGCATCTTGAAACTACGTGATCATGTGTATAACTACAAATGATCGAAATAAATGGTGGCTACGACGGGATTCGAACCTGTGACCCCATCATTATGAGTGATGTGCTCTAACCAGCTGAGCTACGTAGCCAAATGGTGCGGAAGGAGAGACTTGAACTCTCACACCTTGCGGCGCCAGAACCTAAATCTGGTGCGTCTACCAATTCCGCCACTTCCGCATCAATTTTGTGTTCATCCCGCTAATTGGCAAAAGCGTAATGAAGTTGTATGGCAGGTCTACCTGGATTCGAACCAGGGAATGGCGGCATCAAAAGCCGCTGCCTTACCGCTTGGCGATAGACCTGCAGTGCTCTAATTAAAGAGACTTCAAGTAATGGTGCGGAAGGAGAGACTTGAACTCTCACACCTTGCGGCGCCAGAACCTAAATCTGGTGCGTCTACCAATTCCGCCACTTCCGCATCAATTTTGTGTTCATCCCGCTAATTGGTAAAAGCGTAATGAAGTTGTATGGCAGGTCTACCTGGATTCGAACCAGGGAATGGCGGCATCAAAAGCCGCTGCCTTACCGCTTGGCGATAGACCTGCAGTGCTCTAATTAAAGAGACTTCAAATAATGGTGCGGAAGGAGAGACTTGAACTCTCACACCTTGCGGCGCCAGAACCTAAATCTGGTGCGTCTACCAATTCCGCCACTTCCGCAACAATTTTGTGTTCATCCCGCTAATTGGTAAAAGCGTAATGAAATTGTATGGCAGGTCTACCTGGATTCGAACCAGGGAATGGCGGCATCAAAAGCCGCTGCCTTACCGCTTGGCGATAGACCTGCAGTGCTCTAATTAAAGAGACTTCAAATAATGGTGCGGAAGGAGAGACTTGAACTCTCACACCTTGCGGCGCCAGAACCTAAATCTGGTGCGTCTACCAATTCCGCCACTTCCGCAACAATTTTGTGTTCATCCCGCTAATTGGTAAAAGCGTAATGAAATTGTATGGCAGGTCTACCTGGATTCGAACCAGGGAATGGCGGCATCAAAAGCCGCTGCCTTACCGCTTGGCGATAGACCTGCAGTGCTCTAATTAAAGAGACTTCAAATAATGGTGCGGAAGGAGAGACTTGAACTCTCACACCTTGCGGCGCCAGAACCTAAATCTGGTGCGTCTACCAATTCCGCCACTTCCGCATCAATTTTGTGTTCATCCCGCTAATTGGTAAAAGCGTAATGAAATTGTATGGCAGGTCTACCTGGATTCGAACCAGGGAATGGCGGCATCAAAAGCCGCTGCCTTACCGCTTGGCGATAGACCTGCAGTGCTCTAATTAAAGAGGCTTCAAATAATGGTGCGGAAGGAGAGACTTGAACTCTCACACCTTGCGGCGCCAGAACCTAAATCTGGTGCGTCTACCAATTCCGCCACTTCCGCATCAATTTTGTATTCATACCGCTAATTGGTAAAAGCCATATGAAATTGTAAATGGTGGCTACGACGGGATTCGAACCTGTGACCCCATCATTATGAGTGATGTGCTCTAACCAGCTGAGCTACGTAGCCACTCGTGAGCGAGACAATATAAACTCTCTAGCTCTTAGTGACAAGCCCTTTTTTAATTAGGCTCAGCACTTTAAATAGTGGCAGGTCTACCTGGATTCGAACCAGGGAATGGCGGCATCAAAAGCCGCTGCCTTACCGCTTGGCGATAGACCTGCAGGCATAGCTAAAAAAGCTATAAAATATGGTGCGGAAGGAGAGACTTGAACTCTCACACCTTGCGGCGCCAGAACCTAAATCTGGTGCGTCTACCAATTCCGCCACTTCCGCATCAATTCCTAACGACTTTAAAAGAAAAGTGTTTAGGAATGGTGGCTACGACGGGATTCGAACCTGTGACCCCATCATTATGAGTGATGTGCTCTAACCAGCTGAGCTACGTAGCCATACCATATTTTTGTTCTCTCCGATTCGTTGCCTTATCGTTGGGAACGGCGCGCATTATGCGAAGTTGAGGCAAGGCCGTCAATAGTTTTTTTGAATAAATCCTCAGAAATCAACCGTTCGGTTTCTTTTTAAACAAAGAGGCGTGTTAATGATCGAAAACTGATAACAAATTGACATCACTTCGAAGAGTTAATTTGTTTCTTTGTTAAAGGGCAATAAAAAAGCCAGCGTAAGTGCTGGCTTTTAAAGTCAATGACTTGGGCGTAAATTAAACGTTGAAACGGAAGTGAACAACATCGCCATCTTTTACGATGTAATCTTTACCTTCTAAACGCCATTTACCTGCATCTTTCGCACCGCTTTCGCCATTAAACTGGATAAAGTCATCGTAACCAACAACTTCAGCTCGAATGAAGCCTTTCTCGAAGTCAGTATGGATCTTACCTGCAGCTTGCGGAGCTGTTGCACCTACAGGGATAGTCCATGCACGAACTTCTTTAACGCCAGCAGTAAAGTAAGTGTGCAGAGTTAATAGCTCGTAGCCTGAACGGATCACGCGGTTAAGGCCCGGTTCTTCGATGCCCATATCTGCAAGGAACTCTTCACGATCTTCATCGTCAAGCTCAGAAAGTTCAGATTCGATTGCTGCACACACTGCAACAACGACGTTGTTCTCTTTCTCTGCGTATTCACGTACAGCGTCTAGGTACGGGTTGTTCTCGAAACCATCTTCGTTAACGTTAGCGATGTACATAGTCGGCTTAAGCGTTAGGAAGTTTAGGTAACCCACTGCTGCTAGTTCTTCTTTAGATAGCTCAACGGTACGCGCCATGCCACCTTCAGTTAGAACTGGAAGTAGCTTTTCAAGAACGGTCAGTTCAAACTTCGCGTCTTTGTCGCCACCTTTAGCTTTCTTAGCATTGCGCTGAATCGCGCGCTCACAAGAATCTAGGTCAGCCATTGCAAGCTCTAGGTTGATCACCTCGATGTCTTCGATTGGTGATACTTTACCTGCAACGTGAACGATGTTTTCATTTTCAAAACAGCGTACAACGTGACCGATCGCGTCAGTTTCACGGATGTTTGCTAGGAATTTGTTACCTAAACCTTCGCCACGTGAAGCACCAGCAACGAGGCCCGCGATATCAACGAATTCCATTGTGGTTGGCAGTACTTTTTGTGGGTTAACAATCTTTGCTAGTGCGTCTAAGCGCAGATCTGGCACAGGTACTACGCCTGTGTTTGGCTCGATAGTACAAAACGGGAAGTTTGCCGCTTCAATACCTGCTTTAGTGAGTGCATTAAACAGAGTTGACTTACCTACGTTTGGTAGACCAACGATGCCACATTTAAAACCCATGATAGTAACCTTATTCAGCTTTGAACGTGTGTAAACGATTTTGCGCTTTTGATAGACCATCTTTAATCAGGATGTCTAAACAACGGACAGATTCATCTGCCGCTGCATCAAGAAGCTCTTGTTCTTTTGCTGGAGCTTTGCCTAATACAAATCCAGCAACTTTGTCTTTGTGCCCAGGATGGCCAATGCCGATCCTAAGGCGATAGAAATCTTTGCAATTACCAAGCTTACTAATGGTATCGCGTAAGCCGTTATGCCCACCGTGGCCACCGCCTTTCTTAAACTTAGCGACACCTGGTGGTAAATCTAGCTCATCGTGCGCAACCATGATCTCTTCTGGTTTAATTTGATAAAACTTTGCCAAAGCAGCAATAGATTTACCTGAGAGGTTCATAAAAGTGGTTGGGATAAGCAAACGGAGATCCTGACCGTTAACCATAATTCGTCCTGTCATTCCAAAGTACTTGGCTTCGTTCTTTAGAGTGACGTTGTGAATACGTGCGAGTTCTTCTACTACCCATGCCCCCGCATTGTGACGGGTTCTGGCATATTCAGGCCCAGGATTAGCAAGACCGACAAGAAGTTTAATTTGTTGACTCAAGGTTAGGATCTCTCTTGGAATCTCAAAAAGCGCGGTATGATAGCATACAATTCTTGTCTCGGGCGAGACGAGCAATAAGCACAAATAAAAAAACACCCCAAGAAGGGGTGTTTTCAATTCGATTTAACCGCAGAGGCGATTAGTTGAACATCGCTGAGATTGACTCTTCATTGCTGATGCGACGGATTGCTTCAGCAAGCATGCGAGATAGGCTTAGACAAGTCACTTTACCTGTTGCTTCCATCTCTTTAGGTAGCGTGATTGAGTCAGTCACGATAACTTGGTCTAGCACTGAGTTACCGATGTTTTGGGCTGCGTTGCCTGAGAATACAGCGTGAGTTGCGTAAGCGAATACACGCTTAGCACCGCGCTCTTTTAGCGCTTCAGCTGCTTTACATAGCGTACCGCCTGTGTCGATCATGTCATCAACGATCACACAGTCGCGACCTTCAACATCACCGATTAGGTTCATCACTTCAGAAACGTTAGCACGTGGACGGCGCTTATCAACGATAGCAATATCGATGTCACCTAGTGCTTTTGCAGTTGCGCGAGCACGAACAACGCCACCTAGGTCTGGAGATACCACTACTGGGTTCTCTAGGCCGCGAGCTTCCATGTCTTCTAGCAGTACAGGTGTACCGAAGATGTTATCAACTGGAACATCGAAGAAGCCTTGGATTTGTTCTGCGTGAAGGTCGATGGTTAGAACGCGGTCAACGCCAACGTTAGAAAGGAAATCTGCAACAACTTTAGCAGTGATTGGCACACGAGCAGAACGTACACGACGGTCTTGGCGAGCGTAACCAAAGTAAGGGATAACTGCTGTAATACGGCCCGCTGAAGCGCGGCGCATTGCGTCAATCATCACTACAAGTTCCATTAGGTTGTCGTTAGTTGGTGCACAAGTAGATTGGATGATGAAAACATCACTACCACGTACGTTTTCGTTGATTTGAACAGCGACTTCGCCATCAGAAAAACGAGAAACAGTAGCATCACCAAGAGAGATGTATAGACGATCAGCAATACGTTGGGCTAGTTCAGGTGTAGCGTTACCAGCAAATAGCTTCATATCAGGCACGGTGGAAACCTCAGGGTTGCGTCCAGTTTTTAAATAGATTGTGAGTGGGCTAAGCGATACTTAGCCAGTGTCTCGTATAAAGGCGAAATATTCTTGCCTTTAGCGACAAATGCGGAGACAGTGTCTGGCAGTTTCCCGAGGGTAGTTTCAGCTTCATTTTTGCTCGAAAACTCGGCAAAAACGCATGATCCCGTCCCGGTCAACCGCGACGGCGCGTATTGTAGCAGCCAAGAAAGTTGCTTATCAACCTCTTGGTACAGCATTCTAACAATTTTTTCGCAATCGTTTCCGTAATCTCTGTCAAGAAGGGTTGCCAGTGTTCGTTTTGGCGTGTTTCGCGTTAAATCGGGGTGAGTGAAAATATCGACAGTGGCAATCGAGACATTAGGCCTGACGACTAAGTACCATTTTTCATCGGGCTGTGCAGGAGTCAGCTCTTCACCGACGCCTTCCGCAAAGGCCGCAAATCCGCGTGTAAAGACTGGAACATCCGCCCCAAGCTTTAATCCGATCTCTGCCAGTTCATCTTCCGAGAGGTCTGCTTGCCAAAGGTGATTAAGGGCGACAAGTGTCGTTGCGGCGTTTGATGACCCTCCTCCGATACCACCTCCCATAGGAAGAACCTTATTAAGTTCAATATGAGCGCCGAAAGGACAACCAGACTTTTGCTTCAGAGCGGTTGCGGCTTTCCAGATCAAATTATCTTCAAGGGCAACACCTGGGATCTGTGGTGATAGGGTAATTTTGCCGGTATTGTTGGCGGTGATGGTGAGATCGTCACCATGATCAAGGAACTGAAATAAGGTTTGCAGCTCGTGATAGCCGTTGTCACGGCGTCCGGTGATGTAAAGAAACAGATTAAGTTTTGCTGGAGAAGGCCAGTGAGTGGTTTCCGAGATCATTGGTTTGTATTCCACTTCGAAATAATGATGTTTATAGAGATATCGCCTTGTATGAGCTTCATCTTTTTCGGTAATGGGAGAGCAATACCGTCGATTAGCACATCTTGATAACTGGCGTAACTAAGCTGCCATACTTGGGCGCCCACTTTCTTGGTTAAAGATGCAAGGGTATTGGTTTGGTTTAATTGGTAGTCATCGGCTTGAGTCGGTCGACCTAACATCCAATCATTGAGTTGCTCTACTGGAATGTTTAGCCCCGTCAGCTGCTTAATCAAGGCTTCTGGGCTTGAAGCGTAAAAGGTTTGATCATCATAAGTTTCGACGCTAGCACCATCCAGAGTGGATTTTAGGTTAAGCGCAGTTTGACCGAGAAAGGTGGTCATTCTTAAATGGGTTAATGTCGGCGAGTGAGCCCATTGGAAGTTAAGTGACTGTCTTTGCTCGGGTGCAATGTAGCCGAGTTTGCCATTGGCTCGGTAATCTTGAATGGTGGCTAAACGTTGTTGATGAGTTTGCCACTCGACATTGGTGGTGCTGTCAATAGTCGCACAGCCATGCAAAAATAGTGTGCCGACGAGCAAGAGAAAAATAGATCGAAAATGTTTCACCATTGCTGATTATTTATCCAGTTTTAGCCAAAGTATCTGCTCACTATATCATTGAAATCACGAACTCAAGAAAACATATCCTGATTCCCCTTTCAATAAACGGGGGCATCAAGTAAAATTCCGACCTTATTTGTCCATTGTCTGATTCAGAGAACCAACGATACATGTCTTTGCTTGCTATAGGTATCAACCATAATACGGCCTCAGTCGAACTTCGTGAAAAAGTCGCGTTTGGTCCGGAAAAGTTACCTGAAGCGTTAGACCAGCTCGGCCAAAACCAAAACGTAAATGGAAGTGTGATTGTGTCTACATGTAATCGCACCGAAATCTATTGTGATGTGAAAAGTGGCGGCAAGAGCAAAATCGTCGATTGGTTGAGTCAGTTTCATCAAGTTAGTCCTGAAGATCTTAAACCCAGCCTTTATATCCATGAAGAGCAAGCTGCGATTCGTCATTTAATGCGAGTCTCGTGTGGCTTGGATTCTTTGGTACTGGGTGAGCCTCAAATCTTAGGACAGGTGAAACAAGCCTATTCTGACTCAAGAGAGAGTAAGGCAGTGGACGCGGCAATGGAGAAGCTGTTTCAAAAAGCTTTCTCGGTTGCTAAGCGAGTGCGTACTGAGACAGACATTGGCGGCAACGCCGTATCTGTTGCTTATGCGGCATGTACTCTCGCAAAGCATATTTTTGAATCGCTAGAGAAGTCGACGGTGTTACTGGTTGGCGCGGGTGAAACCATTGAATTGGTGGCCAAGCACTTAGCAGGCAATGGTTGTAGCAAGATGATCGTTGCAAACCGTACTAAGGAGCGCGCGCTTCCTTTGGCCGAGCAGTTTGGCGCTGAAATTATTGGTTTACCTGAAATTCCCGATCATCTCCCTCGTGCAGATATCGTGATCAGTTCAACCGCCAGCCCACTACCAATTATTGGTAAAGGGATGGTCGAAACAGCATTAAAAGCGCGTCGTTTCCAACCTATGCTGTTGGTCGACATTGCTGTTCCTCGTGATATTGAATCGCAAGTGGGTGAGCTAAATGACGCATACCTTTACTCTGTTGATGACCTGCAAACTATTGTTGATAGCAACATGGAGCAGAGAAAAATCGAAGCGATTCAAGCGGAAGCGATCGTCAGTGAAGAAAGTGCGGCATTTATGTCGTGGATGCGTTCTCTGCAAGCTGTCGACAGTATTCGAGAGTACCGTCAGTCAGCGAACGACATTCGAGAAGAGCTTCTCAATAAAAGTTTACAGTCTCTCGCAGCGGGTGCGGATGCAGAAAAAGTTCTGCTAGAGCTGAGTAATAAATTAACCAACAAGTTGATTCATGCGCCAACCCGTGCACTGCAAAGTGCCGCCGAGAAAGGTGAGCCTGCAAGGCTTGCTACTATTAGACAAAGTTTAGGTCTTGATCATTCTTAGGTATAAGAGTGACAGACTTCATTAGACCCCTGAGTTAAAGAAAACTATGAAAGCCTCTATTTTAACTAAGCTAGAAACCCTGGTTGAGCGTTACGAAGAAGTTCAACATCTACTTGGCGATCCTGATGTGATCGGTGACCAAGACAAATTCCGTGCGTTATCAAAAGAGTATTCTCAGCTAGAGGAAGTCACTAAGTGTTTCCAAGCTTATCAGCAAGCGCAAGAAGATCTGGTTGCTGCTGAAGAGATGGCAAAAGAAGATGACGAAGAAATGCGCGAAATGGCTCAGGAAGAGATCAAAGAAGCGAAAGAGACGATTGAACGTCTAAATGACGAACTACAAATCTTACTGCTACCTAAAGATCCTAATGATGACCGCAACTGTTTCCTAGAAATCCGCGCGGGTGCGGGTGGTGACGAAGCGGGTATCTTCGCTGGCGACTTGTTCCGCATGTACAGCAAGTTTGCTGAAAAGAAAGGCTGGCGCGTAGAAGTGATGTCTTCAAATGAAGCAGAGCATGGCGGATACAAAGAGATGATCGCAAAAGTCTCTGGTGATGGCGCATATGGCGTATTGAAGTTTGAGTCGGGCGGTCACCGTGTACAACGTGTTCCAGCAACAGAATCGCAAGGTCGTGTTCATACTTCTGCGTGTACTGTAGCGGTTATGGCAGAGATTCCAGAAGCGGAAATCCCAGAAATCAAAGCGGCAGACCTTAAGATCGATACATTCCGTGCATCAGGCGCGGGTGGTCAGCACGTTAACACCACTGACTCAGCGATTCGTATTACTCACTTACCAACAGGTACGGTTGTTGAGTGTCAGGACGAACGTTCACAGCATAAGAACAAAGCAAAGGCGATGGCTGTTCTCGCGGCTCGTATTATTCAAGCAGAAGAGGCGAAGCGCGCGGCTGAAGAGTCTGACACACGTCGTAACCTTCTAGGTTCTGGTGACCGTAGTGACCGTATTCGTACCTATAACTACCCTCAAGGCCGTGTTTCAGACCACCGTATTAACCTAACCATCTATCGCCTAAACGAAGTGATGGAAGGTGAGGTAGCAAGCTTGATTGATCCGGTTATTCAGGAGCACCAAGCGGATCAGTTAGCTGCACTAGCAGAGAACAACTAAACCAATGTCGGCTGACAACAGTGTTGAAAGCACACTAAAAAAGGCCGTACAGCAACTTCAGGAGAGTGGCAGTGATTCGCCCTCTCTTGATGCCGCGGTGCTACTTTGCCACGCCTTAGATAAACCCCGTTCATTTCTGTTGACTTGGCCAGACGAAATTCTCGAGGCTGAGCAGCTCAGTGATTTCCAAAATCTATTGCAGCGCAGATTAAGTGGCGAACCGATTGCCTACATCACGGGTGAACGTGAGTTTTGGTCATTGCCGCTGAAAGTCTCGCCGACGACACTGATTCCAAGACCAGATACGGAGCGCTTGGTTGAGGTTGCTTTGGATAAAGCGTTATTAAATCAGGGGGATATCCTCGATTTAGGAACGGGGACAGGTGCGATCGCTTTGGCGTTAGCCTCTGAACTTCCAAGCAGGAATGTTTGGGGGGTAGACCTTAAAACAGATGCCCAGCAACTCGCTCTATCTAATGCAACAGCCCTCAACTTAACCAATACCCAATTCTTAGCCGGTAGTTGGTTTGAGCCTTTACCCAGTGGCATAGAGTTTGCTCTGATTGTATCCAACCCTCCTTATATTGAGAAAGAAGATCCACATCTGACTCAAGGAGATGTGCGCTTTGAACCGTTAAGTGCTTTGGTGGCTGAAGAGAAAGGTCTCGCAGACATCAGACACATCGCAACACAAGCGAGATCCTATCTCATCAATGAGGGGTGGCTGATGTTCGAGCATGGATTTGAACAGGGTGAGGCGGTAAGGAACTTATTATTATCACTTGGCTACGATCAAGTGGAAACCTACAAGGACTATGGTGACAACGACCGAGTAACTATCGGCCAGTACCACCACTGAAGTAAGAGAGACTATCAATGTACGAAGGTTTAAAACATTTTCACCTGCTCACTATCGCCATCAGCGCTACATTATTATCGGTACGATTTGCCATGATGATGGCGAATTCACAACTGTTAGAAAAGAAGTTCTTCAAAGTATTCCCGCACATTAATGATACGTGCTTACTGTTGTCGGGTATTGGCCTGATCTTCATTACTGGCTTTATTCCATTTACCCCAGCGGCACCTTGGCTGACGGAAAAGATCACTTGTGTTTTGGCCTACATCGCTCTTGGTTTCTTCGCCCTAAAACTTGGCAAGAATAAGCTGCTAAGAACCTTCTCATTCTTTGGTGCATTAGGATGGCTTGCGATGGCAGGTAAAGTTGCTGTCACTAAGACGCCGATGTTCTTTGGATAATGTTTTTTGGTTAACGAGGTTATGACAACCCATATGCTTGAGTTATTTGATGAAGACTTTGATGCCATGGAGCTTGCCGAAGGTGCATTGGCGTTAAATAAAGCGATCAATCCTCAAACCCAAGTCCATTGGGCAGAAGCAGAGTTAAATCGGCTGGTACAAGAAGCTGAACTTGCTCTGGTTCATGAAGGGAACGACAAGCAGCGCTTTGAATCCCTATTGCGTCTCTTCTACTACGAGTGGGGATTCCAAGGTGATAGAGAAAGCTACTTCCATTCAGAAAATGGTTTTGTCGATAAAGTACTTGAAACCCGTAAAGGCATTCCTGTCAGCTTAGGGGCAATTTTACTCTATATTGCCCGTAAACTCGGCTTTCCTCTGGTAGGGGTAACTTTCCCAACTCAGTTTCTTGTTAAGCTTGAGTGGTATGGTGAGAAGCCGCTGTACATTAATCCATTCAATGGGGAGTATGTGACGGAGCATACGCTTGGTGCTTGGTTAATCGGTCACAAAGGTCCGCTTGCTAAGCTAGAATCGAAGCACCTATTAGAGACGGATAACCCAACGGTCATTGGTCGATGGTTAGCCTTACTGAAAAGTGCTCTGCTTAGAGAAGAGCGCTATACTTTGGCGTTAAAGTGTACCGATCTTGCGCTGACCTTCGTCCCTGATGACCCGTATGAAATTCGCGATCGTGGATTTATTTATCAGCAGCTTGATTGTCATCAAATTGCATTGAGTGATTATCAGTATTTTATTGACCAGTGCCCTGATGACCCAGCGGCAGAGCTGCTCAAGAATCAAGTCAACGCCATGAGTGAAACTCAGGTGACCTTACATTAAGCCCACCTCTTCGGAGCTGGCACGACATCGAAATAGAGAGAAGAACATGGAACAGAAAATTGTTCACGTTGGTGATATTCCAGTAGCGAACGACAAACCATTCACGCTGTTTGCAGGCATGAACGTACTAGAGTCGCGCGATCTAGCAATGCAGATTTGTGAGCACTACGTAAAAGTCACAGAAAAGCTAGGTATTCCTTACGTATTCAAAGCGTCATTTGATAAAGCAAACCGTAGTTCTGTGCACTCTTATCGTGGTCCTGGCTTAGAGGAAGGGATGAAAATCTTCCAAGAGCTGAAAGACACCTTTGGCGTTAAGATCATCACTGATGTTCACACTGAAGAACAAGCTCAGCCAGTGGCTGATGTGGTTGATGTTATTCAACTTCCTGCGTTCTTAGCTCGTCAAACTGACCTTGTTGAAGCAATGGCAAAAACAGGTGCAGTGATCAATGTTAAGAAGCCTCAGTTTATGAGCCCAGGACAGGTTGGTAACATCGTCGACAAGTTCAGCGAGTGTGGTAATGAGAACATCATTCTATGTGAACGTGGCTCTTGCCATGGTTACGACAACCTAGTCGTTGATATGCTTGGCTTTGGCGTCATGAAGAAAGCGTCTAACGGTAATCCAATCATCTTTGACGTAACACACTCACTTCAGATGCGTGATCCTTCTGGCGCTGCTTCTGGTGGCCGCCGTGAGCAAACTGTTGAGCTAGCAAAAGCAGGCTTAGCGACGGGAATTGCAGGTCTGTTTATCGAAGCACACCCGAACCCAGATCAAGCCCGTTGCGATGGCCCATCTGCTTTACCGCTGGATAAACTAGAGCCGTTCCTAGCGCAAATGAAAGCGCTTGATGATCTGATCAAAGGTTTTGACCATATCGATATTAAGTAGTGCTCAATATTGAATTTAAACAAGCCAGCTAATTTGCTGGCTTTTTTATTCTTGGTTCTTCATCAATTAATAGCCCTTACTCACCTGTCTACCATCAAATAAATTTAAATTGTTATAATATAACATTTGTGCGTTCATTTAGATCCTGATTATCCAATAGAAATTCTAATCCTGTTGCCTTTGCTAAATTAATCTTTTGATATTTGTTTTGTTATAACATAACGAAAATTGGTCGCGTTTGGTTGTTAACATTCACGAAGTTCGCCTTTTATGTTGATTAAATAACCTAAGTCACAATAGCGCTTAAAACGTTATTTCTCTCAGACAAACGTTTGCTTGTGATCTTATATTTGCGCCTGTGTAATTCTGGGCATTTATTACATGATTAATGGTTATTAAGAGTGATCCAGTCATCATAAATATGAAATTCAAGTGTCACTTTCGTCACCTTAATTTAAACTAGTTCAAGTTTTACTGCTCTCTCAGCCTGTTATTTTCCAAGTCTGTCTATTCACAGAGAGCAGTATAAAAAAGCAGTGGAAACCCCTAAAAGTTCAAAAGGTATGACAATGAAGCAAGGCCTGATCGTAAAAAGCGCTATTAGCGCAGCTATCCTGGCAACTCTAGCTGGTTGTGCAACGGCACCACAACACGAGTGGGAAGCAGACAAAACTTATAAGTTGACTGTTCTACACACTAACGACCATCACGGTCGCTTCTGGCAGAACAAATACGGCGAGTACGGCATGGCTGCTCGTAAAACACTGATTGATGAGCTTCGCGCAGAGATCGCTGCAGAAGGTGGTAGCTCGCTATTGCTATCTGGTGGTGACATCAACACTGGTGTTCCAGAGTCAGATCTACAAGATGCTGAGCCAGATTTTAAAGGTATGAGCAAAATTGGTTACGATGCAATGGCACTTGGTAACCACGAGTTTGATAACCCTCTTGAAGTTCTAATGAAACAGAAAGAGTGGGCGAACTTCCCAATGCTTTCTGCAAACATCTATGATAAAGAGACTGGCGAGCGTATGTTCCAGGCTTACGAGATGTTTGATCTACAGGGTATTAAAGTTGCCGTTATCGGTCTAACGACAGAAGATACGCAGAAAATCGGTAACCCAGAATTTATCGGTGGTATCGATTTCCGTGACCCTAAAGCAGAAGCGAAGCAGCTAATCGCTGAGCTTGAGAAAACTGAAAAACCAGATCTTATCTTCGCGGTTACTCACATGGGTCACTACGAAGATGGTAAGCGTGGCGTAAACGCGCCAGGTGATGTAGCACTAGCTCGTTACCTAGATGAAGGTTCTCTAGATATGATCGTTGGTGGTCACTCGCAAGAACCTGTATGTATGGAAGCGCCAAACGTTGTTAAGAAAAACTTCAAGCCTTCCGATGAGTGTAAGCCAGACCTACAAAACGGCACTTACATTGTTCAGGCGCACGAGTGGGGTAAATATGTAGGCCGTGCTGATTACGAGTTCCGTAACGGCGAGCTACAAATGGTGAGCTACGACCTAATCCCAGTTAACCTGAAGAAAAAGGTTAAAATTGACGGTAAGAAACAGCGTGTTCTTATCGAAGATGAGATCGCAGAAGATACAGAACTGCTAGAGTTCCTACGCCCTTACCAAGAAAAAGGTAAAGCGCAGCTAGACGTTAAGATTGCTGAAACTAACGGCAAGCTGGAAGGTGACCGTAACGTAGTTCGTTTCCAACAGACTAACCTAGGTCGTCTAATCGCAACGGCTCATATGGAGCGCGCGAAAGCTGACTTTGCTGTAATGAACTCTGGTGGTGTGCGTGATTCTATCGCTGCGGGTGAAGTGACATACAAAGACGTGCTGACGGTACAACCATTTGGCAATATCCTGACTTACACAGACATGTCTGGTCAAGAAGTGATGGATTACCTAAACGTTGTTGCAACTAAGCCAGTAGACTCTGGTGCGTACGCTCAGTTCGCAGGTATCTCGATGACAGTTGCTGATGGTAAAGTTTCAAACGTGTTCATCGGTGGCAAACAGCTTCGCCTAGATGAAACGTACCGCTTTACAGTGCCTAGCTTCAACGCATCAGGCGGTGACGGCTACCCTAAACTAATGGGTCACCCAGGTTTTGTTAACACAGGTTTCGTTGATGCAGAAGTACTAAAAGAGTACCTAGAGTCAAACAGCCCAATCGACGTGAACAAATACGCACCATCAGGTGAGATTGTTTACAAGTAAGTTGACACCAACTTATAACGGTCTTTAAGCTAAAGCGCTGCTCAAATGAGCAGCGCTTTTTGTTTGTCTAAAGTTGGAGGGAGTATGACTCCTGCAATAAATCTCGCTAAGAAGAAAAAAATTGCTCACACCATTCACCAGTACCATCATGACCCTAGAGCCGAAAGCTATGGTTTAGAGGCGGTAGAGGCTCTTGGGCAAAACCCTGAACAGGTCTTCAAAACCTTGCTATTTTGCTTAAATGGAGAGCCGAAAAACCTCGCGGTTGCGGTGATCCCCGTTGACCAGAAGCTCAACCTAAAGCAAGCAGCCAAAGCGGCAAAAGGCAAAAAGGCAGAGATGGCCAATCCGGACATTGCGCAGAAAACCACAGGGTACGTTGTGGGCGGCATCAGTCCACTTGGACAGAAAAAGTCTCTACCAACGTTTATCCATCAAAGTGCCGTTGGACAAGAAACGATCTGTGTTAGCGCGGGTAAACGAGGTTTAGAAATTGAGTTATCACCGCAAGATTTAGCAAGTCTAACCCGCGGTCAGTTTGCCGAGCTGTGTGGGTAGGGGATTAGGGAACGGACTTCGTCCTTCGGGATTTTGGAACGGGCTGCGCCCTATGGAACACTTCGTTTCGGGAAAGCGTTGCCCTGCTAGAAGTTCTACAGAATGTTGACAGGACTTGTCCTTTGGAAGACACAGTTTTCCAGTTTTCCAGTTTTCCAGTTTTCCAGTTTTCCAGTTTTCCAGTTTTCCAGTTTTCCAAAAAAGGGTTGACGCAAAACGCCAACCCTCCAAAACTGCTCGATTCTCGATTCTCGATTCTCGATTCTCGATTCTCGATTCTCGATTCTACTTCGTTTCTTCTTCCATCTGAGCGTTATCCACGACGTGGTTTTCACCCAAATCTTTTGGTAGAACTAGGTTAAGTAGAATCGCCACGATACCACACAGGCTGACACCTTGTAGGCTGAACTCACCGATACCGAAAGCCATACCACCGATACCAAACACTAGGGTAATAGCAACGATGACTAGGTTGCGAGACTTGTGAAGGTCAACATTGTTCTTAATCAGCGTGTTTAAACCTACCGTCGCAATCGAACCGAACAATAGGATCATGATGCCACCCATAACAGGCATAGGGATGGTTTGTAGCACAGCACCGAGTTTACCGACTAATGCGAGAACAATGGCACTTACTGCAGCCCATGTCATGATGACTGGGTTAAACGCTTTGGTCAGCATGACTGCGCCAGTTACCTCAGAGTAGGTGGTATTTGGCGGAGCACCAACCATTGATGCTGCGATAGTCGCAACCCCGTCACCGGTAATTGTGCGGTGTAAACCTGGTTTCTTAATGTAGTTTTTGCCCGTTACGTTCGAAATTGCCAGCATATCGCCAACATGCTCTACAGCCGGAGCAATCGCGACCGGAATCATAAATAGGATCGCGTTGATGTTAAATTCAGGCGTTGTAAAGTTTGGTAGAGCGAACCAAGCCGCTTCATGTACTGGTGTGAAATCGACAATGCCGTAGCCAAGACTCAGTGCGTAGCCAACAACAATACCGCCTAGAATAGGGGTTAGTTTTAGGAAACCTTTGGCAAACACACTTAAAACAATCGTGGTAAGCAGCGAAGCCACTGAAATAACCAGTGAGGCGTCTGCGTCGATGACTTGAGATCCGTCTACCTTACCCAGCGCCATGTTGACTGCGACTGGAGCCAGACCCAAACCGATAACCATGATTACAGGGCCAACCACAACCGGTGGAAGTAGTTTGTGAATGATTTCAACGCCACGTACTTTGATCAGTGCACCCATCGCAACGTAAACAAAACCTGCTGCCATTAGGCCACCCATGGTCGCAGGGACGCCCCAAGTTTGAACGCCGTAAAGGATAGGAGCGATAAAAGCGAAAGAAGAGGCAAGGAAGATAGGGACAGATCGGCGGGTAACAAGTTGAAATAGAAGGGTTCCGACACCTGCACCAAATAGAGCAACACTAGGATCTAATCCTGTCAGCAATGGAACTAATACAAGAGCACCAAATGCGACAAACAACATCTGCGCACCTTGAATGGCGTTTTTCATGGGTTATTCCTTTATGTGGCAAAGCTAAAAGCAGTATGAAACTACTCAACAAAAATAAAATTCGCGGGATTTTATCATTATGCCAATCGTTTGCAATCTGAACTGGATCAAATAATTCACTATTTATCTATTCGTCAATGTGATGACACTGTGAGGGGAAATTTAGAATCAAGCCAAGTTTCTTGACCTTTAGTTGCTCCAGTCTCGATAGTTGCTTATCATCAACGTTTAACGTGTAAGAAACTGATCTTAGGAAGTGTATGCGTCATCTAGCTTTGTTCATTTTGGGACTGGTCGCTCTACCTGCATTGGCTTTAACCAATGTCGATCTGTACCAAACGGAAGTTGTATTAGACCAAGCGGCTGACAATGCCGATGCCAAAGCGCGAGCTGAAGGCATGAAAGAAGTGATAGTGCGTGCTTCAGGGGACCGTAATGCAGTGTCCAATGAAGTGGTGCAAAAGGCGCTAAAACAGAGTTCTCAATACGTAGCTCAACTTAGCTACGGTCAAGTCAATGAACAGCAATCATTACGCATGGTGTTTAGTGCGCCTCATATTCGTTCATTACTGAGTCAAGCTCAGTTGCCGATTTGGCCTGCCGCTCGCGCGAATTTATTGGTTTGGTTAGTCGAAGAAGGGCAAGCGGATCGCAACATCATTTGGGAGCACTCGCCATCATTGGTGTTAGACCAAATGAAGCAGCAAGCGGTAAAACGCGGCCTGCCACTCACAGTACCTGTCGGTGACTTTGATGATATCACTGGTGTTGCCGTCTCCGATTTGTGGGGTGGTTTCATTCAACCTGTAGGCCAAGCGAGTCAGCGTTATCCAGTTGATGGTGTGCTGGTGGTGAAAGCGCAAGGCAATAGCTTAAGATGGACGTTATATGATCAGCGTCCTGCTTCAATTGGTGTTACGCGTCAGGCTCCATTAGCTGGTTCTAACAATGGTATTGATGCTGCGGATAAAATGATTAACCAGATCAGTGATTACTATGCCAAGAAGAGCGCGGTTGTGGTTGCAAGTGAGTCTTCAGAAGCGGTAAAAGTTCGATTTACTGAGCTTAATGATGCAGTGAGCTTTTTTACTTTAGAGAACCAACTGAAGAAGCTAAGTTCAGTGGCATCGATTGATATCCTTAAAATTCAAGGCAATCAAGTGACATTCAACGTGCACCTACTGTCTACTCAACAAGAGTTTGAACAAGAAGTGCGCCGTATGCGTGATGTGACTCAGCTTGAAAGTGTCACGGATGAGCCGCAAGTTATCGCTCCTGAAGTGATTGAACCTTCTATTGAGACATTACCTGTCGAGGGTGATAACTTAGCTCAAGGCAACGAGATAGAACCTTTTGAGCCGGTACAGGCTATCGAAGCTGCCCCAGAAGTGATTCCGACTGAGATGATCTTACTGTTTGAGTGGCAAGGTAAGCCGTATGTTGCTCCGACTGCTGAAGAGGTTCAAACAGACGCCTCAACGGACAGCGAGATTACTGAGCAAGAAGTTATCAGCGAACAGTAACAAATAGAGAAAGGGTCTGGAATTCCAGACCCTTTTTATCTCAACCAGAATAAAAATCTGGCTATCCATTTATTCCGACTCGAAGCGTGCTTTTTCTTCTTTCTCGACTTTAGACAATCGTTTCAATTTCATTCCTAGCTCTTTACCTCTCTCTCTGGCGTAAAGAATATTGCCAAAGAAAGCCAGCGTAGTAAGAACAAGCTCAACAACCGCTAGCCAACGTTCACCGTCATCGACGTACAAAATCGTAAATCCATGCAGGAAGTAGAGCATTAAAACAAAGTTTGCCCATGCGTGAGTGTAAGGCTTTCCGGCTAAAATGCCTGGTAATGGAAGCAATAGAGGAACTGCCCAAGCAATCGCTAGCGTGGTACTACTGATATGTGGATGCGGAGAAAGCGATAGCTGCCAAATCATGATCCAAGCGAGTAGAGCAAGATTACCAAACAGAGCCAATAGGCGATAAAGCTTAGTTGTTGATTGCATCTCTTGCATGATTATTGGTCCTTCAATTTTAAAGCAGTTCGGGCTAAGCGTTTACCCAGTTGCTGCGATAGTTCAATCTCATCTTGACTGAGTGTCGAACCGTTCGCACTCACTGATGTCGCTCCGTAAGGCGTACCGCCACTTTGCGTGGTATGAAGCTTAGGCTGCGAGTATGGGATACCCATAATCATCATGCCGTGGTGTAACAAGGGAAGCATCATGCTTTGCAGCGTAGTCTCTTGACCGCCATGCAGGCTTGATGAGGAGCTAAACACACACGCAGGCTTGTCGATCAGGTCTCCAGATACCCAAGCAGAGGTGGTTTTATCCCAGAAATGCTTGAGCGGAGCCGCCATATTGCCGAACCAAACTGGGCTACCCATTGCTAGGCCATGGCATTGCTTTAATTCGCTGAGCGTGATGATCGGATCATCCGCGGAGCTTTCGCCCTCAATTTCATCAACCGTGCGCAAAATCGCTTCACACTGAGGGATGGACTCCACCCCTCGCGCTATCTGACGGGCAATAGCTTGTGTCGAACCATGCCGACTGTAATACAAGACGACGATTTGGCAACTCATAGAATGTCTAGTACTTGCTCCGGTGGTCGACCGTGCTTCGCCTTACCATTCGCAACAACAATAGGGCGCTCAATCAGTTTTGGGTTTTCAACCATGGCTTTAAACAAGGTCTCGTCATCCGCAGACTTGAGTTCAAGTTCTTTGTAGATATCTTCTTTGGTGCGCATCATATCGCGGACTTCTGAAACACCCAGTTGAACCATCAGTGTTTTCAGTTCATCGATACTCGGTGGTGTATCTAGGTATTTAACGATTTCTGGTTGAATGTTTTTTTCTTCTAACAGAGCCAGTGTTTGACGGCTTTTAGAGCATCGAGGGTTGTGATAAATCACGACTGACATAGAGTTTTCTCCATTTATTATTGTAAAGCTAAGAAACGATCCCTTTGAACCATCAGTTGGTCAATTCGGGCATCATATCTTGCTTGCTTCAAGCTTCCCAGCTCAGCGATTTGGCTAGCCTGGGTGTAATACTGAATTGCCTTGTTCCAATTTGCTTTTAGCGCGAGAATTTCAGCGCGTGCGGCTAAGTCTTCGTCACTGACACCTAGGTGAATATTGGCTTCAGACAGTAAGTGCCAGCCATTCACATCTTTTGGATTATCATGGGTATAACGCTGCAGCACTTTTATCGCTTCTTCGTTTTTATCTTGCTCCATCAAAACGTTAGCGTAATTGATCGTCAGTACCGCATTGTTAGGTGCCGATTTTAAAGAGCGCTTCAGCATCTGCTCGGCTTTTTCGGGTTGTTTCATCGCGATATAGAGATCAGACATCGCGTCCAAATAAAAACGGTTGTAAGCATCAAGCTTTAATAGGCTTTGTAATATGGTGTGCGCTTCTTCAAGTTGATTACTGTCTAAGTAAACCAAGGCTTTGCCATATTGAAGAGAAGGTTTGATGTTCTCTGGTGCTCTTTTCTCTTTTCGATTCATCCAATCTAGGGCTGCTTTGCCTTCGATACCCGTATAGCGAGCAACCACGCGAGCGCGAGCAAGGTGGTAGTTTAACGAAGGGTCAACTCGACGAGCGGGGTAGTTTTGCGCGCGGGCACGGCTGTCGGTAATACGATCTTCAGGTAGCGGGTGAGTCAGCAGCATTGGCGGTGGCTTACTCGCGTAGCGGAACTCATCGGCTAGGCGGCCAAAAAATCTCGGCATTGCGTTTACATCAAAGCCTGCTTTCGCCATAGTGCTAATACCAAATCGGTCTGCTTCTTTTTCGTTGCTGCGAGTATAGTTGATTTGACCTTGCATATTACCCGCAGTGGTTGCGGTTATTGCTGCCATACCTGCTTGCGGTGAAGCAATCGCGAGTAACAAAGAACCAGCTAAAGCGGCCAATGTCGCTGGTGAACGTCTCGCTTGTTCTTCCATGCTTCGTGCTAAGTGGCGCTGGGTAACGTGAGCGATTTCGTGCGCAACAACAGAAGCAAGTTCACTTTCACTTTGGGCATAAAGAAACAGGCCAGAATGAAGCGCGACATAACCACCGAAAAATGCAAATGCGTTGATATTTCGGTCGCGAATCATAAAGAAGGTAAACGGAGTTTTCACATCAGACGCATTGGCGACAAGGCGATGACCTAAACTATCAATATATTCATTCAGTACCGGGTCATTAATGATCGGTGAACTGTTACGAAGCATACGCATATAAGCATCACCGTACTGCAACTCTTGAGCGATAGTCAAAGTGCCGCTAGCTGCCGTGCCGATATCGGGAAGATTGAGGTTGTCTGCAAGTGCTGGAGCCGGAGTGCTTAATGCGGTGGCGAGACAAAGACAAACGAGTGAGCGCGTATGTTTAAACATATTGGACAGGTAATACTCCGTTGATTTTTTCATCCTTGCTAAGCTTATCTTAACAAGACGGGTATACGCTTGGACACCATATCGCAGAGATGGTTTCCAATTCGATAAGTGATTCATTCGGTGAATGTGAAAACATTCATTCACCATTAGTTAACAGTCGTGAGCTTGCCGCAACTATTTGCACTGACGCCTGCAAAAAAACACTATACAATACCTACCCGTAATAATAAGCATCGAGCGAAAGAATGGAACCGAATATTTTGGATTTACGCCAAGAACGTTGCCCTATGGCACTGTTACTTGCTAAGCGTCACACAAAAGATTTGGTTGCCGGAGAGCAAATTCTATTGTTGGTTTCTGATTCCAGTTCTTTCGCAGATATTACTCAGTATCTTCAAAAACACTTATTTGAACTAATCTGTGAAGAGAAGGATGGTTATTATCGAATGCAAGTCAGTCGAGCTACAAAACCAAAGGAAGTATGTTGAATGTTTGAAATGGTAAGTCGCTGGTATAAGCGACGTTTTTCTGATCCACACGCCGTAAGTCTTGTTGCGATTCTTCTTTTCGGCTTTATTACGATCTACTTCTTCGGCAATTTGATTGCACCGTTGCTAGTGGCAATCGTGCTTGCTTATCTGCTTGAGTGGCCTGTGGTGCAGCTTTCTCGCTTAGGTATTCCAAGAACACTGGCGGTTATTCTTGTTATCCTCGGCTTTAGTAGCCTAATGCTAGTCGCCATTTTCGGTTTGGTGCCGACGATCTGGGAGCAGGTTGGTAACTTAATCAATGATATCCCAACCATGTACGGCGGGTTGCAAGCCTTTATCGCCGAGTTGCCACACCGTTACCCAGAACTAGAAAACTTTCAAATCGTAGAGTCACTTGTCACAAACGCCAAAAACCAAGTGATTGTGATGGGCGAGACTGTTGTGAAGGGCTCACTTGCGTCACTGGTAAGCTTGGCCACCTTGGCGGTTTATTTGATTTTAGTTCCACTTTTAGTCTTTTTCTTACTCAAAGATAAAGACGAAATGTTGGATATGACCAGTGGTGTTTTACCGCGCAACCGTCGTTTGGCAACTAAAGTTTGGGATGAAATGAACGAGCAAATCTCCAACTATATTCGCGGTAAGGTAATGGAGATTCTCATCGTCGGTGGTGTCAGTTACGTCACCTTTGCCATCCTTGACCTTCGTTATTCAGTGCTACTGGCTGTGGCGGTCGGCTTCTCTGTACTGATCCCTTATATTGGTGCAGCGGCGGTAACGGTACCTGTCGCAATTGTTGGTCTGTTCCAATGGGGCTTAACGCCACAGTTTTATTGGTTGCTGATTGCTTACGGCATCATTCAGGCCCTTGATGGTAACGTTTTGGTTCCGGTTTTATTCTCCGAAGCGGTAAACCTACACCCTGTCGCGATTATTGTGGCGGTTCTTGTATTCGGTGGTTTATGGGGTTTCTGGGGGGTGTTCTTCGCGATTCCACTCGCCACTTTGGTTAAAGCAGTATGGAATGCTTTGCCAAGTCATGATGATGAAGTCCCGACATAGATAGTCTCGGCAAGTGCAAACGATTACATAAAAAGCCCTAAAGTTTCTGCTTTAGGGCTTTTTATTTGTGCTCTAGTTGGCATTTTGAACAGTAATAGAATTTACTTAAGCAGTGAATTGTAAGAAATTTCTTAAGTAAACGTTATCCGGGACGATAACTATACTAATTACAATAACAAAAAGCTTGCTGACTAATTGAGGGAAAATATGAAATTTAGCCAAAAAATCGTTGCGGCTTCATCAGCGCTATTGCTGGTAACCGTAACCCTGTTGTCGATTCAACAGCTAAGCACGGTAAAGCAGGAAGTCGAAGCGCTCGTCGATACTAGTCTCACAGAGATGGTTAAAGGGGTGAAAAATACAGTCGTATCAGAGATGGAGAGTAAAAAATCTCTCGCTCAATCTACGACAGAAGTTCTTGAGCTCGATCCTCAGAATCGACAACTTGTGAAACAGATTCTTGAAAAACCAGAGCTAAAGGGAAGTTTCCTCGCAGTGGGCTTTGGCTACGAGGCAGATGGCTTCGTTGTCGAAAATGATGATGGTTGGGAAGCTGGTCCTGACTATGACCCTCGTGTACGCCCTTGGTTTAAAGATGCGAAAGCACAGGGTAAGTTAGTTGTTACTGACCCATATGTAGATGTCTCTTCCAAGAAAGTGATCATTTCTATTGGTACGCCAGTGAAAGAGAATGGTCAGTTTATGGCAGGTATGTTCTACGATATGGAATTAGGTGGTTTGGCTGATCTTGTCAACAGCGTGAATCTCCTTGATGCCGGCTACCTATTCATTGTAACGGCAGACGGTACGACGATTGCTCACCCACAAGCGGAAAACAATGGTGAAAACCTAACCAAATACTTGCCGCAAGCGAAAGTTCAGGAAGGCAACCAGAGGTTTGAACAAGATGGTCAGCGCTTACTTGTTCACTTTACCAAAGTTCCTTCAGAAAACTGGTACATCGGTGCTGTTGTTGACGAAGACATCGCTTTTGCTGCCGTTGCTGATATGCGCAACAGCTCAATCCTATACGTAGTAATTGGTGTGATACTCAGCGTGGTCGTCCTAAGCTTCCTAATCAAAGCACTGATGAAGCCCCTTGCGACTCTAAACGATGCGATCCAGGATGTGGCATCAGGTCAAGGCGATCTAACTAAGCGTCTGGATACCAATACTGACCAAGAGTTTGCCCAGTTAGCGGAAGGATTTAACACCTTTACTGAAACCTTGCAGAAACAGATTCAACAATCGAAAGCGATTGGTGCAGAAATCCTACGTGGCACTGAGATGACCGTCGTCGGCGCGCAGCATTCTGCTGGCGCAATGCGTAGTCAACTTGAAGAGCTAGAGCAATTAGCGACCGCGATGAACGAGATGGCGGTAACGGCGACCGAAGTAGCAAATAATGCGCAAGGAGCAGCTGCAGCGGCGAAAGAGGCGGATGATGCGACTCAAGACGGTTCATCGGTAGTGAGTGATACGACTAACTCGATTGATATGCTCTCTTCACGTATTGATCAAGCTGTCGAAGAGGTTCAAGGCCTTGAATCAGCAACAGCCAACATTGAGACTATCTTAAAAGTTATCAATGATATTGCTGACCAGACTAACCTATTGGCACTGAATGCGGCGATTGAGGCTGCGCGTGCCGGCGAATCAGGACGCGGATTTGCGGTAGTAGCAGATGAAGTCCGTACTCTGGCGCAGCGTACTCAAGAATCAACGACAGAAATTCGTAGCATGATCGAACAGCTTCAAGCAGGTGCTAGCTCGGTATCAGCAGCGATGAATGAAAGTAAAAACACTGCTGTTGATGCGGTAGACAAAGCACAAGCGGCCGATGGTGCATTGCAGCGCATTCGCGAAGCGATTCAACGCATCAGTGATATGAACATGCAGATCGCATCTGCAGCTGAAGAGCAGAGCTTGGTAGCTGAAGAGATCAACAGCAATACAGTGAAGATTAAAGATCTGTCTACTCAAGTCGCGGATTCAGCAGAAGAAGCGAACATGGCTATGCAGGTTCAAACTGAAAATGTTCGTGAGCAAGATGCCATCCTAAACAAGTTTATTGTTTAGTAAGCCTGTTGCTCCCAATAAATAAAAACGCCAGCGATAATGCTGGCGTTTTTATTAGGGAAAGCTAGTTACTTATTGTCGTTCAAGTAATCTAGTACTACTTCATGGTGTGTTTTTGTCTTGAACTTATTGAAGACATGCTCAATCACGCCTTCTTCGTTGATCAGGAAGCTAATACGGTGCAGACCATCGTAAACCTTACCCATAAACTTCTTTTCGCCCCAAACGCCAAACTGGTCAGCAACCGCATGGTCTTCATCAGACAAAAGAGTGAAGTTAAGTTCATCGCGCTCAATAAACTTACCCAAGCGTTTAACTGGGTCGATACTAACACCTAAAACGACAACATTGTGAGCATCAAGCTCTGCTTTCACATCGCGTAGGCCCTGCGCTTGAACGGTACACCCAGGCGTCATGGCTTTAGGGTAAAAGTAAAACAGTACTTTTTTACCTTTGAAATCACCTAGAGAGACGGTTTCGCCATTTTGGTCAAGTAAAGAGAAGGCTGGCGCTGGTGCACCGGCTGTGAGCGTGTTCATTGAGATTCCTTTTTATTGGCTGTTTTTTAAGAAATTTAGTGAGCCTTGTACGCTTAGCTTTTGACAAAGAGTATCGAAATCCTCTTGCAGTTGCATAAGATTACAACCAGAGTCTACTGTCGCAGTAATCGCGATATGGAACTGATCGTTTTCAGAGTTGATTTTTTCTTTATCAATGGTTTGCGCACTGAGTGACGAAAGCCCAATGTTCTTCTCGGCGAAAAAATTGGTGAACTTTTCGGTCAGCCCCGGCTTGTCATCTGACTCGACAAACACCTCTAAGGTGTAGGTATTATCAAGATGAGCGTGAGTAGAAGTACGCTTCATAATGGTGATCAGATCATGCTCTTGACCAAGCAGTGGCAAAGTGGTTTCAACGCGAGTCACTGCCGCGTTGTTGCCCGTGAGTAACATGATAAGGGTAAATTCATTGCCAAATAGGGCGATACGACTGTCAACAATATTGCATCCAGACTGAGTGACCAGGTGTACAACTTGATTGCATACGCCTGGGCGATCTGTTCCTACCGCAGTAATCACCAGATGTTGAGTCATAGGGTCACTTCTATCAAAGTTAGGTTTATTAATGAGATAGCTTAGCACAGTTGTTTGGCAGAAAAATGGCCTCTGTGCGCTTTTCTATCTAGCTTTGAACGTATTTTAGTCTAACTCGTCGCACTCGGTTAATTCCTAACTTGATACTGACACGGGCTGAAATGAAAGGAGTAAGTTGCCAAAGTTCTAACATCTGATAAATATTCATTCATTTAGGTGATTTAAGCGGCTTTAAGTGCTTGTCTTCATCAATCGCCTTACAGTACCATGCGATTAGTATCTAAATTAGGGAGAAAGACATGTTTTCAGGAAGTATAGTAGCGTTAATTACACCGTTTAATCATGATGGCGAAGTAGACTACGTGAGCCTGAAGAAACTGGTGGAGTACCATGTAGCAGCGGGCAGTGATGGCATCGTTGCAGTGGGTACCACTGGTGAATCGGCGACGCTGACGATTGAAGAGCATGTCAAGGTGGTAATGAAGACGGTTGAGTTTGCAGAAGGCCGTATTCCTGTTATTGCAGGAACAGGAGCAAATGCGACTCATGAGTCGGTGACTTTCAGCCGTCTATTAAACAACTCTGGCATCGCAGGTTGTTTAAGCGTGACTCCTTACTACAACAAACCGACTCAAGAAGGTTTGTTCCAGCATTACAAAGCGATCGCAGAAGAGAGCGATGTACCACAAATTCTGTACAACGTACCAGGTCGAACTGCGGTAGACTTACTGCCAGAAACGGTTGCGCGTCTTGCTGAGATTGAAAGCATTGTTGCACTTAAAGACGCGACAGGTGATTTAAGCAGAATTGCAATTCATCGTGAACTTTGTGGCGAAGATTTTATCTTACTAAGTGGCGATGACTCTTCAGGCCTAGAATTTGTTAAGCAAGGGGGTAATGGTGTTATCTCTGTTACCAACAATATTGCCGCTGAAGATATGGCGAAAATGTTCAGACTTGCGAGTGAAGGCAAGTATGAAGAAGCAGAAATCATCAACCAACGTTTAATGCCGCTGCATAAAAACCTATTCGTAGAGTCAAGCCCAATTCCAGTGAAGTGGGCCGCGCATAAACTAGGTCTAATTGAACACGGTGGTCTGCGTTTACCGCTGACAGAGCTGTCTGAAAATGCCCGCCCAATTGTGGCACAAGCAATGACGGAAGCTTGCATTTACTAAATTTAAAGATGGATTGCCGGAGTGAAACCACTTCGGCATGTATGTATCAGGAGTTTCAATGAAATTGTCTCACCAGCTAGTCGTCAGTTCACTAGCTGTTTTTGTTTTAAGTGCTTGCTCAGGCAGCGCAGCGCAGCGTCGTCAGGCAAAGGATGACTTCGAATATTTGAACACGCCACCTTTAAAAGAGTGGCAGCTAGCCGATGGTGCTACGCCTCAGTTCTACACCAACTACGATATTCCTCAAGGTAACTTCACGGGAGGAATTGGTAAAGAGGTTGATATTCGTTCTCCTCAGCAAATTCTAGAGCTAATCCCAGGCGCGCGTGCTGAACGCAAACAAGGTGAAACAACGCTTTGGCTACTTCGTGAAGATGAGCTTAATAAAGTTTGGCAAACTGCCTTGAAGATGCTTCAAGAGCAGGGCATAGCAGTTCGTGAGCAGACAGACACGCGGCTAGAAACCGATTGGGTGACATGGACTGAAGAAGACGAAGAGGTTGAAGTAGGTTCACGTTATGCAATCGAACGTATCTTGGTTGGTGGCCGTCATGGTTTCAAGATTTCCCTGATCGATTGGCGTGAAGGTGGTAAACAGGTGCCTGTTACCGCGACCAACAAAGAGCGTTATAACGCGTTGATGACGAACTTAGTGACTGCACGCTATGACCAAGATCTTCGTGAAGAAGCGGCGCGTAAAGCGCAAGAGTTAGTGAAGCAGATCCCTATCTCTATGGGCTCTGACCGCAGTGGCTTCCCAGTTATTATTGCTCGTACACCATACAATGTACTTTGGTTACGTCTGCCAACGCTACTTCCAGAGATGGGCTTTACTATTGAAGAGCGTAATCAGTCTCAAGGTACTGTGAAAGCGAAGTATGCGACGCCTGATGACGAGTTTTGGACTGAAATTGGCGTGAAACCAATGGGACTAGCATCGGGAACTTATACTTTCCTACTTGGTGACCTTGGTAACCGTACTTCAATTAACGTCACTGACTCGGCGGGTAAGCCGGTAGAAGAGGCGTTACTACAAGATATGGTGCCTGTTATTGCAGCAGTTGCTGAACAAGCAGAGTAGTAACGAGCTGATAGAACCTACAAAAAAAAGCTGACATGATGTCAGCTTTTTTTATATTTATGTGCCATAAGGTGGCAAAGATTAGCTACAGCACCATAGCTGCAATCCAGCCAAATACGATCAATGGGATATTGTAGTGGATAAAGGTCGGTACTACAGTTTCCCAAATATGTTCGTGTTGGCCATCAGCGTTTAGACCTGATGTCGGACCTAACGTTGAATCTGAAGCCGGAGAGCCAGCATCACCAAGCGCCGCCGCTGTGCCGACTAACGCGATAGTTGCCATTGGTGAGAAGCCAAATGCAGCCGCTAAAGGCACATAGATGGTTGCTAGGATTGGAATGGTTGAAAATGATGATCCAATACCCATAGTCACTAATAAGCCAACTACCAGCATTAACAGGGCAGCTAACGGTTTGTTATCACCAATGCTTGTTGATAGCGCTTCAACTAGCGACTCAACGCCACCCGTCTGCTTCATTACCGCGGCAAAACCTGCTGCTGCGATCATAATGAAGCCAATCATCGCCATCATGTGAACACCTTTAGTGAAGACGTCGTGCGTTTCTTTCCATGCAATAACACCACCAAAAGTAAATACCATAAAGCCAGCTAGACCACCGATGATCATAGAGCCAGTAGAAAGCTGTACGCTCAATGCAGCGACGATACCTGCCGCAGCTACAAGAATGTTTTTCTTGTTGATTGATTTAGGGTTCTCTTCAACATGAGTCAATTCCGTTTCTTGGTACTGTCGAGGCTTACGGTAGCTAAAGAAAATCGCCGTAAGCAGACCAAAAATCATTCCAGCCGCAGGAAGTAGCATTGCGACTGGCACTTGGCTAGCGACAACATTTTCCAGACCGTTCTCGTGCAGGTTTTTTAGCAGAATGTTGTTTAAGAAAATACCACCGAAACCAATAGGTAGAACCATATAAGGTGTCACCAAACCGAAGGTAAGCACACAGGCGATCATACGTCGGTCTAGGTTAAGCTTGGCAAACACGCCTAACAGAGGCGGAATGAGGATCGGGATAAAGGCAATGTGGACAGGAATTACGTTTTGCGATGACATAGTGACTAACACTAAAGCAATCAGCACAGCGTATTTTAGGCCAGTTGAAGCTGACGCATTCTCTTTGCCGTGGATACGTTTGATAACGCTATTTGCTAAAAGGTCGGTAATTCCAGAACGGGAGATAGCAACAGCGAAAGTACCAAGCATGGCGTAGCTAAGTGCGATAGTCGCACCGCCTCCAAGCCCGCTTTCGAAGGCAGCAACCGCTTCATTAAGTTCCATGCCAGAAACCAAACCACCTACAATGGCGCTAAATGTCAGTGCAACGACGACATTAACGCGCATCAGTGCTAAGGCAAGCATGACACATACAGAAATGACAACAGGGTTCATAATTTACTCGTGTGTTGTGTTTACATTTATTCTTTTATTTCTTCTTCAGTAGCATCAATCAACGGCCAACCACCTAGGGCTTTCCATTTGTTGACGATACCGCAGAAGAGCTCTGCCGTTTTTTGGGTATCATATAGAGCAGAGTGGGCTTCTTTATTGTCAAACTCCATCCCAGCGGTCTTGCATGCTTTAGCCAGTACTGTTTGACCATAGGCCAAACCACTTAACGTTGCAGTATCAAACGTTGCGAAGGGATGAAAAGGGACGCGTTTAAGCTTGCTACGCTCGCTCGCTTCCATCACGAAGCTGTGATCGAAATTTGCATTGTGAGCTACCATAATTGCACGGCTACAATCTGCGGCTTTTTGCTCTTTGCGCACCAACTTATAAATCTCTTTGAGAGCTTCAGATTCTGTCACTGCGCCACGAAGTGGGCTAAACGGGTCTCGAATACCGTTAAATTCGAGAGCTTCTTTTTCTAAGTTAGCGCCTTCAAATGGCTCGACATGAAAGTGAATGGTTGAGGCAGGGACAAGATCGCCGTTTTCGTCCATTTTTAAAGTAACGGCGCAGATTTCGAGTAGCGCATCGGTCTTAGCGTTGAACCCGGCAGTTTCTACGTCAATAACGACAGGAAAGTAGCCGCGAAATCGTTTTTTTAGCGTCAATGCTTCGTTTTCAATAGTCATGTGTGCTTAAAATTATGTGACAGGGCAGGCATTATTGCAGATTCTTTAAGCGAGAAAAACCGTTAATGCTGATTGAAAATGAATCATTGGTAATTTGTCCTATACAAATCAGTTGGCGGGATTTTTGCATTGATATTTGTGAAGGTAATCGGGTGGCAAAAATAGCGGCCCAAATAGAGTTAAGAGATGAAGTATTCTATGAAGAAGTGGTTGGCTCCTAGTATTGCAATGGCAATAACAGCGTTTACTCCCAATGCGTTAGCGTTGGAGAAACACTATGTGGCCAAACCTCAGCAGTCCATGTGGCAAATGGTTGCCAATACGCCACTAGAATGTCGTCTTGTTCATCCTATTCCGAATTATGGCGATGCGGTTTTTTCGTCGTATGCGAGCAAAAAAATCAACCTCGATTTTGAGCTTAAGATGAAGCGCCCAATGGGACAGACTCGCGATGTAAGCTTGATCTCCATGCCACCCGCTTGGAGACCTGGCGACAGTGCTGATAGATTGACCACCATCCGCTTCTTCCAACAGTTTGATGGCTATGTCGGTGGTCAAACCGCTTGGAACATTTTGGGTGAGTTGGAGAAAGGTCGTTATCCAACGTTCAGCTATCAAGAGTGGCGAAGTCGTGATCAACGTGTAGAAGTCGCACTTTCTTCAGTGCTGTTCCAACAATCGTATAATGTGTTTAGCGACTGTGTTGCCAACCTGCTTCCATACAGCTTTGAAGACATTGCCTTTACAATTCTTCACTATGATCGTACTAGTGTCGAACTCAATAAACAGTCACAGAAACGATTGGCACAAATTGCCGAGTACATTAGGCATAATCAAGACATCGATTTGGTATTGGTGTCGACCTATACCGATGCGGAAGATGGTAAAAGTGTCAGTCAAAGTCTTTCTGAGCGCCGCGCTGACGTCCTAGAAGAGTACTTTAAATCTCTTGGTCTACCTGACGACCGAATTCAGGTCCAAGGCTATGGTCGTCGACGTCCTATCGATGACAATGCTTCACCAATTGGCAGAGATAAAAACCGACGTGTGGTTATTTCGCTTGGTAGAACGCAAATTTAATTTCTATCGTATATCAGAAAGGCCAGATAGTATCTGGCCTTTTTTATTTCGATTGGTATTAGTTCAAACGGAATTTAGCAATGAGGTTACAGTTGGTCGCGGTATCGATATCTTGTACCAACTGGGCAATCTTGGGATTGGGATGTCTTTTCATAAACTCAATCAGAGCCTTCTTACAGCAGCCCATAGAGTCGATTAACGCGTCGCAGTCTGTATTTGGACATTGTGGTACTAGAGTTAAGACTTTCTCAGAAGCGAGTTGGAGATATTTTAGCTCATACTTTACATCACCGACGTTACGCCAAAACATCGCCATATTGTGGCAAGAAATTACAGAAATCATCAGACGATCTTCGACATCGATCTCTTCGGTGTCTCCAATACGTTCACTTAACGTAAGCGCTTGCTGATAATGAAGAATACCTCTTAGGTGATCTTCATCGTTCATTGCCATGTCTGCTAGTAAGGTATGTTTCTCCCACTCTTGGATGCCCATTGTTCTAATCTCCTAACCGCGAATAGGCTTGAGATTAAATGATAATTATTATCAAGTAAAGCTAAAAAAATAGGACAGTGTGATACTGTCCCATTTAAAACATCGCCTGAAGTAATAATTAACCTTCTAAGCCCGCGGATGCTTGCTTGTTTTGGATGAGTTCTAGCATGTAGCCATCAGGGTCTTTGACGAACGCAATATGAGTTGTGCCGCCTTTAACTGGGCCTGGCTCACGAGTCACATTACCACCTACCGCTTTGATTGCGTCGCATGTTGTGTAGATATCATCAACACCAATAGCGATATGACCAAAGGCACTGCCTAAGTCATACTCTTTTGTACCCCAGTTATACGTTAGCTCAATGACTGCACCTTGAGACTCATCGCCATAGCCAAGGAAAGCTAGAGTATATTCATACTCTTTATTTTCGTTGGTACGAAGTAGCTGCATGCCCATCACGTCAGTATAAAATTGAATTGATTTGTCTAGATCACCGACGCGAAGCATGGTGTGCAGGATACGTCCATTTGACATTGTCGTGCTCTCCTAATTTTCTGGATAAACTTTTTCTTTGTATTCGCAAAGGTCTTCAATGATGCAGCTACCACAGCGCGGTTTACGCGCAACACACGTATAGCGACCATGTAGGATTAGCCAGTGGTGTACATCTAACTTAAATTCTTTAGGCACGACCTTAAGTAGTTTCTCTTCTACTTGGTCGACATTCTTACCCATTGCAAACTTAGTACGATTTGAAACGCGATAAATATGCGTATCCACAGCTATAGTTGGCCACCCAAAGGCAGTATTTAGCACTACGTTTGCTGTTTTACGCCCAACGCCGGGTAACGCTTCGAGAGCTTCACGGTTTTCAGGGACTTCGCCATTGTGCTGTTCGAGTATGATCTTACAGGTCTTAATGACGTTTTCAGCTTTTGAGTTAAACAGGCCAATAGTTTTAATATACTCTTTTACGCCATCAACCCCTAAATCAAAAAGACCTTGCGGGGTGTTAGCGACAGGGTAAAGCTTGTCTGTCGCTTTGTTCACGCTTACGTCAGTAGCTTGAGCTGAGAGAAGTACTGCAATCAGTAGTTCGAAAGGTGTACTCCAATTTAATTCGGTTTGAGGGTTAGGGTTATTTTCCCTCAGTCGCTCCAGTATTAATCGTCGTTTATCTTTGTTCATTTGAGGCTGCTTTCCAGTGCTCCGTTTGATGCGATACGCTCAAACTGTTGTTATTGATTGGTCACCCGAGCTCGCTCAATGGCTTGTTTTTGTTGTTTCGGTTGGCGAGCTTCTAACTGTTTATCTATGACATTTTTCGCGGCAATGAGCAATCCGACGCCGATGAAAGCACCTGGTGGAAGCAGGGCGAGCAGGAAGCTATTGTCGAACTGAAACACCTCGATTCGTAATGAGGTTGCCCATTCACCGAGTAGCAGGTCTGCACCGTCAAATAACGTTCCGTTACCAATAACTTCACGCATTGCCCCTAAGACGACCAGTACGCTGGTCATTCCGAGCCCCATCCAAAAGCCGTCTTGTGCAGCAGGAAGTAGGTCGTTCTTTGACGCAAAGGCTTCGGCGCGACCAATGATGATACAGTTAGTTACGATCAAAGGAATAAAAATACCCAGAGAAAGGTACAGGCCGTACGCGTAGGCATTCATCAACAATTGAACGCAAGTTACTAGGGCTGCGATGATCATTACGAATACAGGGATACGTACTTCTTTCGGTACATAGTCACGCACCAATGAAACGGTCACATTTGAACCGACCAGAACGAGTAGGGTAGCAATTCCCAACCCAAGTGCATTGGTCACGGTCGATGAAACAGCAAGTAATGGACACAAGCCTAGTAATTGAACTAGAGCAGGGTTGTTGTCCCACATGCCGTTCTTAATTAAGGTCTTATGCTCACTCATTGTTGCCTCCACAATTTAGTGGTTGTGCCAATATTTGTTCACGATGGGTATTAACGTACTCAACGGTATTTTTAACCGCTTTCACCACAGCGCGAGGAGTAATCGTCGCCCCTGTGAATTGATCAAACTGACCACCATCTTTACGCACTTTCCAATCG
The DNA here is from genome assembly GCF_059833805.1 of Vibrio sp. R10-SF1-ISO8. Taxonomy (NCBI): domain Bacteria; kingdom Pseudomonadati; phylum Pseudomonadota; class Gammaproteobacteria; order Vibrionales; family Vibrionaceae; genus Vibrio; species Vibrio sp. R10-SF1-ISO8. The sequence continues at coordinate 433,000 of NZ_JCBDHL010000021.1, forward strand.
GATAGATTGTCTTCGCTGACAGTTTTACCTGCAAAACCGAGGATCCAGTCGGTGATACGTAAATCTATCTTATCACCTAACCCCGGTGTTTCTTTATGGCTTAAGACCCGCGTACCGGTAATGGTTCCGTCTTGTTGGATACCGACAATAATTTTGATAGCACCATTATAGCCGTCCGGTGCAATGGCTTCGATGGCTAAGGCCGATGGTTCATTATTGATGGTTGCCATATAGACAGGCATCGGCGAGTCTGCGCCAAGTGCCGGGTCACTGACTAAGGTACAAGCTTGATAAAGATCGTTATCGTGCATTTCGTGAGGAATCACTTGATTGAGCACCGAAAGCAGCTGCTTTTGTTCCTGCAGCTGAATCTGATCTTTAGTTAAATAGTTGGTCAGCGCTACTACACCGGTCGAAGCACAGGCAAACACCGCTAGAACCACACCATTTTTTCTAATCGCATTTAACATGATGAAACCTTAGTGACCGTACGTTCTTGGTTTGGTGTAGTAATCTATGAGAGGTACACACATATTACCCAGCAATACTGCAAAGGCCACACCATCAGGGAAGCCGCCCCAACTTCGGATGATAAATACCATCGCCCCGATAAATGCACCAAACACCAATCGCCCTTTAACGGTCGTTGAAGCAGAGACAGGATCAGTGGCAATAAAGAAGGCACCAAGCATGGTTGCACCAGACAGAAGGTGAATAAGCGGTGACGCCGTCGTTCCCGGAGTTAAAATCATGAATAGACTGCTTATTAGCGTCAGGCTTAGCAAAAAGCTCACCGGAATATGCCAATTGATCACTCGTACCTTGATCAAAATTAGACCACCAACAAGATAAGCAAGGTTGACCCACTCCCAGCCGATACCGGCTAGGCTACCAAATTGTGGCTGGGTTAAAGCTTCACTAGCTGTGTTGCCCGTCGTCAAGGCTGTTTTAAAGGCATCCAGAGGTGTTGCCATGGTGATGCCATCAATGCCAGTACGGATTTGCTGGAGAGAAAGCCCTTCTAGGTTAAATCCGGTAAAGATCAGCGAAAAAGCATCTCCACTCGAAATCGCCGTTGCTTGCAGTTCATTTGGAGAGATCCAGCTTGTCATCTGTACTGGGAAAGAGATCAGCAGTACCACATAAGCGACCATCGCTGGGTTGAATAGGTTTTGACCAATACCACCATAGAGATGCTTCGCAATCACAATCGCGAAAATAAGCCCGATGGCAATGATCCACCAAGGTGACAGCGGAGGAATCGCAATAGCAAGCAGCCAAGCAGTGACTAAGGCGCTGTTATCACGTAGTGCTGACATTGGGTGACGTTTTCTGGCAAGCATGACCAAGGCTTCTAAACCCAGACCGAGCACAATCGCAAGAATAAGCTGGATTATTGTGCCCCAGCCAAAGAAATAGGTTTGTGCTGCCAATCCTGGCAAAGCGCAAAGCGCCACCCACTTCATTAGATCAGGAGTGCTTCTGCGACTGTGCGCATGGGGTGAGCTGGCGATAAAGAAGGCCACTACTCTTTCTCCTCAAATTGTTTTTGTTGTTCTTTTTCGGCTTTACGTGCTTTCGCGCGTGCAATAGCGGCGGCAACAGCAGCTTTCTTCGGATCGTCGTCAGTTGCTTCTGCAGCGGGCGCTTGCTCTACAGGCTCAGATTGAGCTTGCTGCTCGGCTTTGCGTGCTTTTGCTCGTGCAATAGCGGCGGCAACGGCAGCTTTCTTAGGATCTTCTTCAGTTACTTCTGCAGTAGGCGCTTGCTCAGCAGGCTCAGATTGCTCTTGCTGCTTGGCTTTACGTGCTTTTGCTCGTGCAACTGCGGCTGCAACGGCAGCTTTCTTTGGATCTTCCTCAGTTGCCTCTGTAGTAGGCGCTTGCTCCACAGGCTCAGATTGCTCTTGCTGCTCGGCTTTACGTGCTTTAGCTCGTGCAATCGCGGCAGCAACGGCAGCTTTCTTCGGATCTTCCTCAGCTATTTCTGCAGCAGGCGCTTGCTCAGCAGGCTCAGATTGAGTTTGTTGCTCGGCTTTACGTGCTTTTGCTCTTGCGATAGCAGCGGCAACGGCGGCTTTCTTTGGATCTTCTTCAGTTGCTTCTGATGCAGGCGCTTGCTCAACAGGCTCAGATTGAGTTTGCTGTTTGGCTTTGCGTGCTTTTGCTCGCGCAATAGCGGCAGTAACGGCGGCTTTCTTCGGATCTTCGTCAGTTGCTTCTGCAGCAGGCGCAGGCTCAACAGGCTCAGATTGAGTTTGTTGCTCGGCTTTACGTGCTTTCGCTCGTGCAATAGCGGCAGCAACAGCAGCTTTCTTATCTTCAGCTGGTGGCGCTTGGTCAGTTTCTTCTATTTGCGCTTTCTTCGCTTTAGCTCGGGCTATTGCTGCAGCGACCGCAGCTTTTTTATCTGTAGCTGGTGCTTGAGCGCCGTCAGAGCCATCTTGCTGTGCTTTTTTCGCTTTAGCTCGCGCTATCGCAGCAGCGACGGCATCTTTTTTGTCGTCTGTTGACGTATGATCAGATTGTTGTGCTTTCTCAGCTTTGCGCTCTCTCGCTTGACGTTTACGTTCTTCACGCAGCTTGGCCATTTCACTGTTATCAGGCTCAGCCTGACCGCTTTGCATCGCTTCTGCTTGTTTAGCTTTTGCTCTTGCAATCGCTGCAGCAACAGCAGGTTTAACGGCCTTCTTTTCTGTGGCTGGTTGGGCTTTTTGTGCCTTAACTCGCGCAATGGCGGCTGCAATCGCATCATCGCCTCCAGAAGATTTCATCTCTTTACGGCGATCATCTGCGGCTTTCTTGAAGCGATTTTCGCGAGCGGCTTTATCTCGTTCAAGACGTGCTTTCTTCTCTTCAAAACGAATCTTCGCGCGCTCTGCCGCTTCTGCTTCTTCTTTACGAGTACGGATCTCAGCTTTTGCTTGGCGGTAGTATTGAACCAGTGGGATTTCACTCGGACAAACGAAGGCACAAGCACCACACTCGATACAATCTTTAATGTTCAGCTCTTCACATTTATCAAGCTCTTCTGCTTTGGCATGCCAAACCAGTTGCTGAGGGAGAAGAGAGGCAGGGCAGGCTTCGGCACACTGACCGCATCGGATACACGCCATTTCATATTGATTCGGTGAAATCTCTTTGCGAGTGGGAGCCAGAATACAGTTGGACGTTTTGGTGATTGGCACCTGCGCATGAGGCAGAGTGAAGCCCATCATAGGACCGCCCATAATAAGGCGCGGTAATTTCTTATCTGCTTTGTAACTAAACTCATCCAACAGAGCCTGCACTGGCGTGCCAAGTAGCGCCCAAACGTTTCTTGGCTGTTTAAAGGTAGCACCGGTTAATGTCACGATACGTTCTACCAGTGGCTCGCCATCGCAAACCGCTCGTTTAATGGCATGCAGTGAGCCAACGTTTTGCACTAATATCCCGATATCTGCAGGAATACCGCCATTTGGCACTTCTTTGTTGGTCAGGATTTTGATCAGCTGCTTTTCACCACCTGAAGGGTACTTAGTCGGGATAACGCGGATGACAATGTCTTTGTGCTCGGCGGCTTGTTGAAGCGCTTTGACCGCTTCAGGTTTGTTATCTTCAATGCCAATAACCGTTAGCTTCGGCTTGAGGATATGCTCAACGATCTCAATTCCTTGGATGATCTCTTGGGCATGTTCACGCATCAACATATCGTCGGCAGTAATGTAGGGTTCACATTCTGCAGCGTTGATGATCAGAATCTCTGTTCTTGCCAGACCGGATTGAATTTTCTTCGCCGTTGGGAAACCTGCGCCACCCATACCGGATACACCAGCTTGGCGAATTTTTTCAATCAGTTCGTCAGGAGTGCGCTCAGCATAATTAGACCAGCCATCACGTTCGATCCAGCTGTCAGCCATATCAGGCTTAATAACAATACAGATTTCACTTAAACCAGAAGGGTGAGCAGTGGTTCTTGGTTCAATAGCAACCACAGTGCCTGAAGTTGGCGCATGCACAGGCAGCATAAAGCTAGTGTCGTACTTAGTCAGTGACTGACCCTTAAGTACCTGCTCGCCAACTTCAACCGTAATAGTGCCAGGTTTACCAATGTGTTGTTTGACCGGCAGGACAATTTCTTCGGCAATAGCCGCGCGCGAAAGTGCATGACTGACCGACTGAGATTTGTTTTCAACTGGGTGAACACCACCCGGGAAAGTCCACAAGGCGCCAGTTTTGATTTGTTCGATTAATGACAGCATACCAGTCCTTAATTCCCGCTGTTCTGCTTGGCCGCAGAATCGGTAATATCAACAACAGGAATGGCGTCCATCTGCCACTTCCAGCTCGCTGTAGTGGTTTCTACAGGAATCATTTCAATACAGTCTGTTGGGCAAGGAGCAACACATAAATCACACCCAGTACATTCGTCCTTAATCACGGTATGAAGTGCTTTTGTCCCACCCACAATGGCGTCTACTGGACAGGCTTGAATACACTTAGTACAGCCAATACACATATCTTCGTGGATAAATGCAACGGTTTTTACTGCGTTTTCAAGGTCGTGCGCCGAGTCGGTTGCTTCGACTCCCATTAGGTCCGCAAGCTTTTCTATTGTTGCCTGACCACCTGGAGGACATTTGTTGATTTCATCACCATTGGCGATAGCCTCAGCGTATGGTCGGCATCCTGGATAACCACACTGACCACATTGGGTTTGTGGCAGAATGCTGTCTATTTGATCAACAATAGGATCCGCTTCAACTTTAAAGCGAATTGAAGCGAAACCAAGGATCGCACCGAAAATAGCGGCGAGAACCGCGATGGCGATTATTGCGATTAGTATTGAGCTCATTACAGTTTCACCAAACCAGTAAAGCCCATGAATGCTAGAGACATTAATCCAGCGGTAATCATCGCAATTGATGCGCCTTTGAATGGCATAGGGACGTCAGCAGCGGCAAGGCGTTCACGCATAGAGGCAAACAACACTAGTACCAATGAAAAGCCAACAGCCGCACCGAAACCATAGATGATCGATTCGATAAAGTTATGGTTTTCGTTAATGTTAAGTAGCGCTACACCCAGAACCGCACAGTTAGTGGTGATCAGGGGAAGGAAAATACCCAATAGGCGATACAGAGTCGGGCTAGTTTTATGTACTACCATCTCTGTAAATTGAACCACTACCGCGATCACCAGAATAAAACTCATGGTGCGCAAATATTGCAGGTTGAGCGGATCTAAAATGTAGTTCTCTACGAGATACGCGCACACGGAGGCTAAGGTCAAAACGAACGTTGTCGCTAACCCCATTCCGATAGCGGTTTCTAGTTTTTTAGACACACCCATAAATGGACATAAGCCCAGAAACTTCACCAGTACAAAGTTGTTGACCAGCACAGTGCCGACCAACAACAAAAGATATTCGGTCATAGTTATATAATTTAGAAATTCCGATCCCGACATTATCCTGCTTTGCTTGTTCAATAACAACCAAGGAAAGATAAGGTTTTATATTGTTGAATAAAAATTATACGAGATTGTGCTAAAAAAGTTGAATAAATACGACTTAGTAAAGGAAAACTGGCATTTAGATTTTGCCTAGTGAATGTTTGGCTGAGGAGAGAGAAAAGAGCAACACTAGGCTGCTCTTTGAATTTGGGTTATTCCATTGTGATGTGTTCAAGCAAAACCTTGGCGTTAACCCCAATTAAGTATGGTCCAATTTGGTTGGTTCGCGTGTGCTTTCAAACGAGGGCATGGATTGACCAGATAAGCGTGATCAGCGTATTGGCATAGTGGCAAATCATTGATTGAGTCAGTGAAAAAATGCAATTCAGAATACGACTCTGAACCCTCTTCTAACCACTGCTTTAAGCGAGTGACTTTGCCTTCACGATAACTTGGTACGCCTTGTATCTTGGCGGTGTAATGATTGGCCTCCGAAACGAGATCAATACCAAGTGCGGTGTGAATGCCTAAGTGACGCCCCACCGCTTCAACTAGGAAAGTCACACTGGCAGAGATAATCAGCATATCAATACCATCACGAGATAGTTGCTCGATTAAGGTTTTAGACTGAGGAAACTGTTTATCTAGAATACGAGTTTTTACACATTCTTCTACCAACAGATTAACCTGTTCAACAGGCATGTCAGCTAACGGTGCCATAGAGAAGGTTAAGTAGTCTTGCATATCTAACTTACCTTCGGCATACAAACTCATTAAACGTAGATCTTCTTCGATAAAATTCGGCTCAGTCGCGATACCCTTGTCAACCATAAACTCATTCCAAATCATCGCACAATCGGCATTGATTAAGGTCTCGTCTAGATCGAATACGTACAAAGGTTTGGACATGGTTAGGTTCTCTTATTCTGATACGGCAATTTCTCGCGACACTAGCAGCAAACAATGTCGAAAATGTGACAGACCCTAATAACCTTTGAAGAACCCGCCATCCAATAGAATATTCTGTCCGGTCATATGGTTGCTTAGTGGGCCAAGTAAAGCGCTAACAGCGTCAACGACGTCTTGAACTGATGCGTATTTTTTTAGCGGAATATTGCTGACTTCTTCTGCTATTTGTTGGTCAAAGCTGACACCGTTTTGTTGCGCTTTGTTGTGCATCTTATTGGTATAGCTTTCAGTCATAACTCCGCCTAGTGACAGCGTATTGACTGATATTCCTTTTTCTCCGAGGACGAGCGCCATGGTTTTAGCTTGCCCTAGCCAAGCGGAGCGAAGACAGTTATTGGTACTATAGTTTGTAAGTGCGTTTTTGCTACTTAACCCCGATATCAGTACGATCTTAGCGCCCTGATTAAGGCGATCATTTTCCACCAGATATTTTATTAAACTTAATGGGCGGATAAAGAAGTTTTGGTATAGGGTTTGCCAAGTCTCGTTGTCTGGAAATAGCTCTGAAGAGGGAGGGATTCTGGGGATGATAAACACGATCTGGTCGAGCTTCTCATGAGTTGAGATTGCGAAAGCCGCTTGCTCAATGCTCTCGTCACAAGTGAAATCCAGAGGCACCGCTTCACAAGGGGTCTTTAGACCGGAACACAGTGCGCCTAGCTTTTCATGAGTTCTTCCAGTAAGAATGAGCTTTCCAGACATTGATTGAGCAATAGCGCTGCCCATTCCACTCGTCGCGCAAGTAATTAAGGTTGTTTTCAAGTTTAGGTTCCTCTTGAAATTAAATGCATTAAGTTGTCTTGATAGTGACTACTTACTTTAAGTTCATGTTCATTACCTTTGATCCAAATGCTCACAGTGTGGCCATCTTTATTGGTTTTGATATCGATATTTTCATCGCTCTCAAAAAGCTCTTTCTTGACCAGAGTAGAGCGGTTTAGCCGAACCAAAGGAATTGGAAACGACTGCTCAAGATCGGTGAGTGAACATTTAATTTTGGTTGATAGACCCGATTTGTAGATCACTTCAGAGTAAGGATGCTTGTAGTTAACTAACATAATGTCTTCGTTAATTGCGAAAGCCCGTTTGTTACTGTTAATTATCTTCAGTATGTTGTTTAGATTCTGCTTGTCACTCGGTGTGTCTAGGGGAGGAGCAGTCTCTGTTTGACGGTTGTTGTTACCTTGACTGAGCAAACATTTTGCCACCCAAACCAATGAACCAATTAGCAGCATTTCAGCAAATACTATGGATGTGATAACCGAGCTGCTGACTCCGCTGTACGTCAAATCTTTACCTTGACTCAAGTAGTAGCTAACGGCAGCAAGCTGTTTGCTCGCGACAGTGATCGGAATAGAGCCTGAGTGAAGGGTTATCTGAGAGGCGTTCGAAGTAAGCTCAGCGATTGAGGTGCCTTTGGTACAGTGCTCAGATACGTCCCGGTCATCAACAGAAAAGCTACTCACAGCGACCTGTATACACATCTTTGCATTGATGTTTGATTTCTCATAAGCGGTTAGGAAGTTTTCGAGGCTGGATTTAATACCAGGAATATTGAATGTATAAACATCATCTAAAAATGAATCTGTTTTTGTCCAAGCAACGATTAATGCGCCAGCTAAATCGTGATTAGGCGCTTGCTTTTTTGCTAGTTGTAAACTACTTAAAATCAGCCATAGTTGGCTGACTAAAATCAGAGTTCCAACGACTGCCAGCAATTGAGAAGCCGTGAATCGTCTATTTATCATCTGAGCTCTCATTGACGTAAAGTGTGGTTACTTTTTGATTGCCTTGGCTAGTAACCTGATAAAGGTACATTGGCTTTTTATTGTGGCCTGTGTTGCTAATATCAATGGATTTACCATCCATCGCGGTTTTGTATTTCGAACTTTTAAGCACACTTATTGCCTGTTTTTTATCTTGCAGTGTCGAGAGCTGGTCAATTTGGCTCTCGATGAGTTGGATTAGATCAAAAGAGTAGGCACTGAGAAATGACGTATATTCGAATGGGCAGTAAGTATTGGCATAGGAATTAAACAGTTTTTCGTTGGGGCCTTTAACTTCTCCATCCCAGTTTTTTAGGAACTTTACGCTTATGTTCGGCGAAACTTGCTCAATGATGTCGTAAAACTCTTTCCTTCCGCCAATGGAGTCGGGCCCTAAAATAGTTAGGCTTTCTTTGTCGGTCACCGCCAGCTCATGATAGAAAGAGGCAATGTGTGGATTAAAGAGTGGAGCGAAAATAACATCTCCAGAGTCTATTTTCTGAGCAATCTCTTTCTGAGACTCAAAGGTAAACTGATGAACTTGTACATCTATTTCGGGATTTTGTGTCAGCACTAAGCGTAAAAACTCTTTTGATACCTCTGTTGAATATCGATTCGCCTGAGCATTGACGATATGCAGAGTATTCATGTTGTTCTGAGCCAAGTAATAAGATGCCAGAACTTCTGCCTGATATAAGTTCGATGGCATTATAGACAGACCTAGACTCGTGTCTTTAATGACCTCCATTGCTGTTGCGGAAGTGATATATGGAATCTTGGCTTCAGTCAGAAAGGCGGCAGCCGCTTCTGCTTCTTTTGACAGCAGTGGAAGAACGGCTATATCCACATCTTTTTCTATCAACTCTAAGGCAGCTTGCGCACTACCACTTGCCGAACGGTTGTTTTCTACAAATATTACAGAAACATCCCTAGACGTATTGGTTAACGTATCTGTTGTACTTTTAAGGATGCATATCTTCTCTGTGTTGGACTTGGAGCTGTTTTTTGAGGTATGTCCTACCATGACTCCAATTTTATATATGTCGTGTTGACTCGCGTGTGTATGAAAAGCAAGCAGAAAGAAACACATCAAACCCATAGCGTTGCATATTAGCCTGATGTGTTTAGGGGAGAATTTAATAAAATTCATCCAAGTGTCCCTGTATTTAGTTAAACTAAAACTTATGTGGTTTTAAGCTTATGTTTTTGTTTTAAAAGGAAATTGTTTTAGTTTTGATGTTTTTTTATTTTTTTAATTAATATCGAGGATGATTATAATTGAACTTATTGCTGACTGAAATATTATTAGTGCACGCAATGAGACTGACTGATTAGTAATTAGTCAGGTTTACAGGTCATATTTAGAATGTATTTTTACTGGTGATGTTTATACAAACACAAAAATGAAAGACTGTTGCACCAAGATAATAAAAACACGTCTGGCTAGGCGTTAGACTGGGAAATTATTCTCAGCAAACAGATAAAGCCCGAACATATGTTCGGGCTTTATCTGTTTTGGGTGCTTTCGTGTATTCAGTTTGTTCAAAGCGGGCGGCCAGGTCTGAAGCATTGTTTGCTACAAACCAAGAGCACTAGATACGAAAAAGCCGCGTCTTACGACACGGCTTTTTCTAAATTTGGCATCCCGCTGTTGGGACTCAACGCGGGCGGCCAGCTCTGAGACATTTGCTTGGAACAAGCATGTCGCAGTAGAAAACGAAAAAAGCTCAACCTTTCGATTGAGCTTTTTTCTGAATTTGGCTCCCCCTGCGGGACTCGAACCTGCGACATACGGATTAACAGTCCGCCGTTCTACCAACTGAACTAAGGGGGAATTGCTTTGAGCGAGGCGAATATTAGCTATCAGCCAGAGGAGTGTCAACACGAACGATGCGATTCTAACGAAAAAAAACACATAAAAAATACTTTACTTTCCTGAAGCCCTTACCAAATAAGGGGTAGATTTAGTTATCCACCAAAATTGTGGATAACTATGTGTGTTAAATTTGAGTAAGTCAGAAAAGTGTCAAAATCGAAGTTGTTGGTTTTTAGTTGGGCTTGGAATTCAGAGCAGCAAAGCTTTGTTGCGCAACACTTTGTTCGTTAGATTGTCGGAAAAGCGAGCAAATGGAACACGTTCGAGTTTTGTGGACTAAATTGAAATTTAGGGAAAAATGTGGATAAGCTGTGAGCTGATTTGGGTTTGATTTCGAGGTGGATCTCTAGCAGGGCGAAAGATAATATCAGGATTAAAGGTAATGATCTAGCGGCAAAATGCCACTTTATGCAAAACAGCGATTAATTTTTTCTTTATCGCTTGAGTCTGTATATATATACAGCCACAATAGTGACTACACCTTATGACTAGACAGAGATGAAGTATGAGCAAAGTTTTTGATTTAGTGTCTGATTATAAGCCTTCTGGCGATCAGCCCACCGCTATTGAGCAATTGCTTGAAGGCCTTGATTCTGGTTTAGCGCACCAAACATTACTTGGTGTAACTGGCTCAGGAAAAACTTTTACGCTTGCCAATGTGATAGCCAGCGCTCAGCGCCCAGCCATTTTGCTTGCTCCAAACAAAACGTTAGCGGCTCAGCTTTACGGTGAAATGAAATCTTTCTTTCCTAACAATGCCGTTGAATACTTCGTCTCTTATTACGATTACTACCAACCTGAAGCTTATGTGCCAACAACCGATACCTTTATCGAGAAAGATGCTTCCGTTAACGCGCATATTGAGCAGATGCGTCTCTCTGCGACCAAAGCCCTATTAGAACGAAAAGATGCGATTATTGTTGCTTCCGTGTCGGCGATTTATGGTTTGGGTGACCCTGAATCCTATCTGCAAATGATGTTACATATCCGCCGCGGTGATGTGATGGACCAGCGTGATATATTGCGTCGTCTTGCTGAGCTTCAATATAGCCGCAATGATGTCGCATTTGAGCGCGGTCAGTTCCGTGTACGTGGTGAAGTGATTGATATCTTTCCGGCTGAATCCGATCAAGATGCGGTGCGTATCGAGATGTTTGATGATGAGATTGATTGTATTAGTGTGTTTGACCCACTGACAGGGGCCGTCAAACAGCGTGACTTGGCACGTTACACGATTTATCCCAAAACCCACTATGTCACACCGAGAGAGCGAATTCTTGATGCGATAGAGCACATTAAAGTGGAGCTTGAGGGGCGCAAGAAGCACTTACTTGATAACAACAAACTGCTCGAAGAGCAGCGTATCTCTCAGCGTACTCAGTTTGATATTGAGATGATGAACGAGCTGGGATTTTGTTCAGGTATCGAAAACTACTCACGCTATCTAAGTGGTCGTAGTGAGGGTGAGCCGCCACCAACCCTGTTTGATTACTTGCCTCACGATGGTTTGCTGATCATTGATGAATCCCATGTCACCGTGCCTCAGATCGGCGCAATGTACAAAGGAGATCGATCTCGGAAAGAGACGCTAGTGGAGTTTGGTTTCCGCCTACCGTCGGCACTCGACAATCGACCTATGAAGTTTGAAGAGTTCGAATCTATTTCGCCTCAGACGATATTTGTCTCTGCAACGCCAGGTAATTATGAGCTAGAGAAGTCTGATGGTGAGATCGCTGATCAGGTTGTTCGTCCTACAGGCTTACTCGATCCTCAGCTTGAAGTACGTCCGGTTGCGACACAGGTAGATGACCTGCTCTCAGAAATTCGAATTCGTGCCGCGAAAGATGAGAGGGTTTTAGTGACCACTCTGACCAAGAGAATGGCGGAGGATCTAACTGAATATCTCACTGAGCACGACGTAAAGGTTCGCTATCTTCACTCAGATATTGATACGGTGGAAAGGGTTGAGATCATTCGCGACTTGCGTCTTGGAGAGTTTGATGTGCTGGTGGGGATCAACTTACTCCGTGAAGGTTTAGATATGCCAGAAGTCTCCTTAGTGGCGATTTTGGATGCTGATAAAGAAGGTTTCTTGCGTTCAGAGCGTTCGCTTATTCAGACAATTGGTCGCGCCGCACGTAATGTGGCAGGTAAAGCGATTCTTTACGCGGACAGTATCACCAAATCGATGGACAAGGCGATGGGTGAGACCAACCGACGTCGCGAAAAACAACAAGCTTACAACGAGAAGATGGGCATCGAGCCTCAGGCTCTAAAGCGCAATGTTAAAGACATTATGGAGCTAGGTGACATTACTAAGAGTAAGAAGCAACGCGTTAGCAAGACAGTGCCATTGTCTAAAGTGGCTGAGCCTTCGCAGAGCTACGATGTGATGACACCTCAACAACTTGATAAAGAGATTAGTAAGCTAGAAGCGCAGATGTATCAACATGCTCAAGACTTAGAATTTGAACTTGCAGCACAGAAAAGGGATGAGATAGATAAGCTTCGCAAACAGTTTATTGTGAATAGCTAACACGAATTTAAGGCGAAAAAATAGCCAGTAGAAACTTAGTTCTACTGGCTGTAATTTGTGAATACTAAGTTCACTAACAACGTCAGTTGGCTAGGTGACCCATGAGGGTCAATGTAGATTTAGCATATAGCATGCCAAACTAAATTGGCCTCAAAATGCGTCATTCATCACCTTATTCAGGACTATTTTGTGTTTTAAATTGCATAATGCAAAGCGCAATGCGATTATTTATATAAATGCGAAGAATGCCTTGGCTAGGTTATGCAATATAATACACAAGCAAAAAACTCAAAGTATTTGTTGATGGTTGAAGATACCGCCTCTGTCGCGGCGCTGTATCGTTCTTATCTCACTCCTCTACAAATCGATATCAACATCGTTGGCACCGGTCGTGATGCCATTGATAGTCTCAATTTCAGAACCCCCGATCTAATCCTGCTCGACCTTCGGTTACCTGATATGACAGGTATGGATGTCTTGCACGCGGTGAAAGAAAAGAACCCGGATGTGCCGGTCATCTTTATGACCGCGCATGGTTCTATTGATACCGCCGTTGAAGCAATGCGTCATGGCGCGCAAGACTTCCTAATTAAACCCTGTGAAGCAGACCGACTCCGTGTAACGGTTAACAACGCTTTGCGTAAAGCGAATAAGCTTAAAAACGACGGAGACAATTCTGGTAGTCAGGGCTATCAAGGTTTTATCGGTAGTAGTCAAACGATGCAAGCGGTTTACAGGACTATTGACTCTGCAGCGACCAGTAAAGCCAGTATCTTTATCACTGGAGAAAGTGGTACGGGTAAAGAAGTTTGTGCTGAAGCGATTCATGCTACCAGTAAACGTGGTGATAAACCGTTTATTGCCATCAACTGTGCTGCAATCCCGAAAGATCTGATTGAAAGTGAGCTATTTGGTCACGTTAAAGGTGCTTTCACAGGAGCGGCGACCGATCGACAAGGTGCTGCTGAACTGGCCGACGGTGGAACACTTTTCCTTGATGAGCTGTGTGAGATGGACTTGGATCTACAAACCAAGTTACTCCGTTTCATCCAAACGGGTACTTTCCAAAAAGTGGGTTCTTCTAAGATGAAGAACGTGGATGTGCGATTTGTTTGCGCGACCAATAAAGATCCATGGAAAGAAGTGGAAGAAGGGCGTTTTCGAGAAGATTTGTATTATCGCTTGTATGTTATTCCTCTGCATTTGCCACCTCTACGTGAGCGTGGCGACGATATCATCGAGATTGCCTACTCACTACTGGGTTTCATGTCCAAGGAAGAGGGTAAAGATTTTGTCCGTTTAGCACCAGAAGTCGTTGATCGATTCTCGCGCTACGAATGGCCTGGTAATGTGCGTCAATTGCAAAACGTATTACGCAATGTGGTTGTGTTGAATAATGGCCGTGAGATTGATTTAGCCATGCTGCCACCTCCGCTCAATCAGCCATCAAAAAATGAAATTAGAGTGACTCGGCCGCAAAACGAAACAGTATCGGTACAAGATATATTTCCTCTGTGGCTGACAGAAAAAAATGCCATAGAACAAGCCATTAAAGCGTGTGATGGTAACATCCCTAAAGCTGCCGGCTATTTGGATGTAAGCCCATCAACGATTTACAGAAAACTACAAGCGTGGAATGCCAAGGAAGTACAATAGTGGACATCTTAGATCAAAGCAAAATCGACCGACTCGCTAGCGAAATTGGCGCGGAAAATGTACCTGTTTTGCTTGAAATATTTTTGAACGAGTTGCAAATGTATATCGATAAGCTGTCGCAAATCGAAGGACAAGAGCAAGAGCAATACTTAAAAGAGATAAGTCATGCGTTAAAAAGCAGTGCAGCGAGTTTTGGCGCAGAAGCACTTCGCGCGTATTCGGTAGAGGTAGACTCTAGTGCTAAATCTGGTACTTCCCTTGAGTCAGAAAGCAATAAGCAACAAATGTTATCTCTACTGAGTGAAACCCAGCAGAGATATCAGCAGTTATTCAACCAGTAACCATTCGATGGCCTGTTGCAGCTTAGCCCTATCGTGACGCCAGTCGCGATTGGGTGAAGCTAACGGTGTTGTCACACAATTCCAACCTTCTAACTCTGGGTGAGGCTCTTCACCTAAAACCACATCTATTTTGCGTCCTTGACAAGAACGTTCACACCATTCCAATTTTTCTTGTAATGTCATATGTCCAGCAGGCCCGTACTCTGGGGAAAGGTTTTCGACAAACACCAGTTTTGCTTTGCGGTTATTTGCAATCGCTCGTCCTACTTCAGGTAGCAGCAGTGGCGGCATAATACTGGTTAGGAAACTGCCCGGACCAAGAATAATCGCGTCAGCTTCTTCAATAGCCTGTACACCTTCTTTGGTCGCAGGGACCTCGGGCTCAAGATCGAGTCGAATCAGCTTTTCTGGCATTTCATCAACACTGGTCTCGCCCGTGACCCAACGTCCATCTGGTGCGAGTGCTTTCAAATCAGAAGGGTGTTCAGACATAGGGATGATATTGACATCGACCTTAAGCATATTTCGAATCAGGTTTGTGGCATCTAGAGGGCGGACAGAAAGGTTGTCGAGAGCCGTGAGCATCAAGTTACCTAGATTGTGTCCATCAAGTTCACCGGCACCTTTGAAGCGGTACTCAAACATCATCGAACTGATGGAAGGGTCAGTGATAAGCTGGTTGATACAGTTGCGCGTATCACCCCATGCAATGCCTCCTTGGCAATGGCGAATGCGACCGGTGGAGCCGCCGTTATCTGTGGTGGCAACAATCCCCGTTGCGTTTGAGCCAAAATCTTTGAGTGCCGCGAGCATACGTCCAAGGCCGTGGCCTCCACCGACAGCGACCACTTTATTGCTAGCGTAAATTGTCATGCTGAGCTTCTTTTTATTCATAACCAACTACAATTTAGATTATTGCATTAACAACCAATACTCAATATTGGGTAAATTGGGCTCCAAGCACGATTTTTTCAATTTGAGGGTAGAATCACACACAATTATTAAGTATTTTATTTATCAGCACTACCGAAAATGATAGGTAGTTGCCATAACTCCGAGCTCTATAAGCTAAGTCCAAAGTGATAAGCCTATTGAGCCAGTGACATGTTGTCACAAGGGCATACTTGGAAATGATTATGCCTCCCGTGTTTGGAAAGGTGTTCCGTGGCGCAACAATTCGAAGATAGATTCCATCGTAAGTTTTATTACTTGCGACTTTCCGTTACAGATGTCTGTAACTTCAAATGCACATATTGTCTGCCTGATGGCTATAAGCCTTCCGGGCAAAAAAACTCGTCTTTTTTAGCTCTTCCTGAGATAAAGCGTGTCGTTAGGGCGTTTGCCGATTGCGGTACCTCAAAGGTACGAATTACTGGTGGGGAGCCGAGCCTACGTAAAGACTTCAACGATATTATTCATACCGTGGCTTCAACGCAGGGCATTCGCAAAGTGGCGACGACAACCAACGGTTATCGCATGGAAAAGCAAGTCGCTAATTGGAAAGAGGCGGGGCTGACACATATTAATGTCAGCGTTGATAGCTTAGATCCTCGCATGTTCCATCAAATCACAGGTGAAAACAAATTTACTCAAGTGATGGCGGGCATCGACCGTGCTTTCGAGGTGGGTTACGACCAGGTCAAAGTCAATGTTGTTTTGATGAAAGACCTGAATGCTCACGAGTTACCAGCCTTTTTAAACTGGATTAAAGACCGTCCAATCCAACTTCGCTTTATCGAACTGATGCAAACCGGAGAAATGGATGAACTGTTCCAACGTCATCACGTTTCCGGTGTCGCGATTCGCAATCAATTGATCGCCAATGGCTGGCTTTTAAAAGTGCGTGATCATAACGACGGTCCGGCACAGGTTTTTGTCCATCCTGATTACCAAGGTGAGATCGGTTTGATCATGCCGTATGAAAAAGACTTTTGTGAAAGCTGCAACCGACTGCGTGTTTCTGCAACGGGTAAGCTTCACTTATGTCTGTTTGGTGACCATGGCGTTGAGCTACGCGATTTACTCCAACAAGATGCTCAAGAACCAGAACTAATTGAACGAATTCAACAGCAGTTGCAGACCAAGTCAGTCAGCCACTTCCTCCATGACGGAAATTCTGGCATGACTCCACACTTGGCATCGATCGGCGGCTGATACATTTCATTAATCAAACTTTGTGCCTGCATATGAGTAGGCATAAACTGACTTTGACAAAATAATAGGTGAACAAATGGGTCACGCAGAAAGCAAATTTCAACCAGCAAATATCGCTGTTCTAACCGTTTCTGACACGCGCACTGAAGAAAACGATACTTCAGGTGGCTACCTAGTTGAGAATGCAAAAGAAGCGGGTCATAACATTGTCGATAAAAAGATTGTTATTGATGATATGTACAAGATTCGCGCTATCGTCTCTCAGTGGATTGCGGACGAAAATGTACAAGCTGTAATGATCACTGGCGGTACAGGTTTTACTTCTCGCGACAGTACGCCTGAAGCGCTAAAACCTCTGTTTGACAAAGAAGTAGAAGGTTTTGGTGAGCTTTTCCGCATGGTTTCTTATGAAGAGATTGGTACTTCTACCATTCAATCTCGCGCAATCGCTGGTTTTGCTAACCATACCGTTATTTTTGCGATGCCAGGCTCTACGGGCGCGTGTCGTACAGGTTGGACAAAGATCATCAAGCAGCAACTCGATGCAAGCCACCGCCCATGTAACTTTATGCCTCACCTAGCGGTTTAATCTTAGGAGCAGTTAATGAGCGAATTCACTCATATCAACGCTTCTGGTGAAGCAAACATGGTTGATGTATCGGCCAAAGCAGAGACGGTGCGCGAAGCTCGCGCTGAAGCTTTTGTGCATATGGCACCTGAGACTTTGCAATTGATCGTGTCTGGCTCTCACCATAAAGGTGACGTGTTTGCGACCGCGCGCATTGCCGGTATTCAAGCAGCGAAGAAAACTTGGGATTTAATTCCACTGTGTCACCCATTACTGCTGTCAAAAGTTGAAGTGCAGCTAGAAGCGATCGAAGCTGAAAATATGGTTCGTATTGAGTCTGTGTGTAAGTTAGCGGGTAAGACAGGGGTTGAAATGGAAGCCCTGACTGCCGCTTCTGTTGCTGCGTTAACCATTTATGATATGTGTAAAGCGGTACAGAAAGATATGGTGATTGGACAAGTCCGTTTACTAGAAAAAACGGGTGGTAAATCTGGACACTTTAAGGTGGAGTCATGATTAAGGTTCTATTTTTCGCTCAAACTCGTGAATTAGTAGGGATGGATGAACTCCAGCTTGAAGGTAACTTCTCTACGGTAGAAGAATTGCGTAGTCACTTGGTAGAGCAAGAAGGTAAGTGGGATCTTGCTTTAGAGCCAGGCAAATTACTGGCAGCGGTGAACCAATCGATTGTTCCTCTTGAGCACCCAATTCAGTCAGGTGACGAAGTGGCGTTTTTCCCGCCGGTAACTGGGGGGTAGTCATGGACAATCGCGTTTCAGTTCAATTTGAAGATTTTTCTGTTGGCAGTGAGTATGAGGCTCTTGCGCAAGGCACGTCAGCAGGGGCTGTTGTCACTTTTACTGGTAAAGTACGTGATATGAACCTAGGTGATAACGTCACTGGTCTATCTCTTGAACATTACCCAGGTATGACAGAGAAGGCTCTTGGTGAAATTTGTGACGAAGCTCAGCAGCGTTGGCCGCTTCTCAATATTCGAGTCATTCACCGTGTCGGTGATTTAGATATTGGCGATCAGATAGTTTTCGTTGGTGTTTCAAGTGCTCACCGAGGTGCGGCGTTTGAAGCGTGTGAATTCGTGATGGATTACCTTAAGACCAAAGCACCATTCTGGAAAAAAGAGCGAACGACAGAATCAACCCGTTGGGTGGATTCGAGAGATTCAGATGCGAAAGCCGCAGAGCGCTGGCAACAGGAACCTTAAACAAGTTCAAATGTAAAGCTCCTATCAACAGGAGCTTTTTTTATTGTCGGTTAATTGATGAATTGAGCCACGCTGACGCCCTTTAGCGTAGAAGAGTGCTTTGTCTGCTATCGAAATAAATCTTTCTGCGTCCATATTTTGCGGCACTATATGGCAGTGTTGAATGCCAATTGTAATCGAAAAGTTGTTACCGACGGATGATGAAGGGTGAGGGATTGCCAGCTGCTTTACCACCTCTTGCAGTAACTCTGCCCGTTCGATGCTTCCTGATTCGGTAACATTAGGCATAAATACCAAAAACTCATCCCCACCGTAACGGAAGCAAAGGTCATCATTTTTTGCCCAAGCGCGAATTGCGTTGCTCAATGTTTCGAGTGCTTTATCACCTTTCAAGTGACCATAACTGTCGTTGTACTGCTTAAAACAGTCGATATCGATCATCAGTACTGCTGAACCAATCAATTTCAGCTTTGCCAGTTCAATCGCTTCTGGCAGAAGCACGTCCAATGCGTAGCGGTTATACATTTGGGTGAGGTGGTCGATGTAAGTCAGCTTTTCGAGCTCTAGCTGCTGGAGAGCCAGCTTATCTAAAGCCCTTTTATATTCAGTGATGTTTCTCACCGTCCACAGTACAAGCGACGTATTGGGTAATGGGATCACAAGCGCACTAAAATGTTGAAGCTGTTGAGGTCCTTCAACGCCATCAAAGCAGCGCAGATCTTTTGGGTCTAAACTGTACTCAAGCTCGGATGCAGTTTGGCTGTCAATGACGTCAACGATGACTTGGCTAAACCAAATAGCTTTGTCAGCGGGTAGCACTTGATATTGATTGAGGCCAACCACCGCGGCAGGGTCATGATGACGTTTTTTGTCTCTCCCTCCCCAAGCTTCAACGTAGGTACCTGATTTGTCGATAAGAAATGTCGGTTCTGGGAGTGATTCAAACACAACGTGCATCATATCGGGGTTATTGGCGATCTGAGCAGAAAATGTAGAGTGCACGTCTTATCCCCCATGTATTTTGTGATGCAACTACTTATAGTTTAGACAGTTAATCTTGGAACGCATGTCACTAAAGGATGAAAGATGAATTCGATTGTGTTTAAAAGAGCCATCATTATTGCCTTGGTGGTGGGAACCTTGCTCAATATCATTAATCAATATGACGCGATTTTTGGAACATCGAGCTTTAACTGGCTGAAGGCTTGTCTGACCTACTGTGTGCCTTTTGGTGTTTCATTGTTTAGTAGCTGGTTGGCTAATCGTGATG
This sequence comes from Vibrio sp. R10-SF1-ISO8, assembly GCF_059833805.1. Lineage (NCBI taxonomy): Bacteria > Pseudomonadati > Pseudomonadota > Gammaproteobacteria > Vibrionales > Vibrionaceae > Vibrio > Vibrio sp. R10-SF1-ISO8. Next base: position 452,790 of record NZ_JCBDHL010000021.1, read on the forward strand.
CTAAGGCGCAATGTGAATAGTGGCGGTTTGTGAAACGTGATAGTCAGCACCTATTGTAAAAATTGTTGTTTTCCATTTAGTAAAATCAAGAAATTAGACAACAATTACAATATATGCAGCGAAGCTTGCACGTTAAGGAGACACAGATGGAATCATTGAAAGTAAAAGACTATATGACATTGCAAGCGGTAACCTTCACGCCGGAGATGTCGCTCAGTGCCGCTCTAGAAAAGGTTATGAACTCAAAATACTTGGGCGGTCCGGTTCTCAACGACAAAAAGGAAGTGATTGGTTTCCTCTCTGGTCAGGACTTACTCGATAAGCTCCTCAAGGTCAGCTATTACTGCCAAGATACCCATATCGTCTCAGACTGTATGCACCCAGAAGTGCTGTCGGTTACCTCAGAGACCTCGATTATTGAACTTGCAGAGATGATGAAAGTAGGCCGACCAAAAGTTTATCCTGTGATTGACTCCGGTAAACTAGTAGGAATCATCACACGTAGAGATGTTTTACGTGCTATTGGTAAAAATATCGAAGATTGCTTTAAACATCCGGTGTAACATATTGATTCACTAAATAGGTAAGAGGTGCTCATTTGCACCTCTTCTTTTTTGTTGCTAAGCGCAAAGCCTAACAGGAGAGCTGAATGTCTGACCAAAGTGCCAAATTTGTTGAAGGATCAACCATGCGACATATTTTGGTTATGTCGGGGGCAGGGTCGGTTGGTCTAATGGCACTATTTGTGGTCGACCTTATCGACATGTTGTTTATCAGTATGTTGGGTCAGGTTGAACTCGCCGCTGCGGTAGGCTTTGCAGGAACGTTAGTTTTCTTTTCAACCTCCATCTCGATCGGTACTTCCATTGCGATGGGGGCGCTGGTGTCTAAAGCAATTGGTGCCAAGCAGCGGCAACATGCGCGTGAACTGAGCACAAGTATTATGTTCACTGCGGTGACGATCAGTGTGATAGTCGCAGCGGTGATGTTTGCCTATATTCCAGAGTTGCTTCAAGCCATAGGTGCGCATGGGATCGCTGCGGAGAGAGCGGAAGCCTACTTAAGAATCATATTACCTAGTGGTCCTGTTATCGCAGTGGCTATGGCTGCGGGGGCGGGGTTACGTGCCGCGGGCGATGCGAAACGGTCGATGTGGGCAACACTGGCAGGTGGTATTGTTAATGCGATTCTAGACCCGATATTCATCTTCGGTTTTGGTTGGAATGTAGAAGGTGCGGCACTTGCGTCTGTATTTGCTCGCTGTACTGTGCTGTTTTTCTCAATCTACCCACTTATCCGTGTACACAAACTCGCAGCGAGATTTAACTACAAAGTGTGGTTAAGCAACCTGAAAATTATTATTGCCATTGCGATACCCGCAATTATCACCAATATTGCAACGCCAATTGGTAATGCGATTGTTACCTCAGCTATTGCTCAATTCGGTGAGAACTATGTTGCTGGGTTTGCCGTGATAGGTCGACTGACACCAGTCTGTTTTGCGGTAATTTTTGCGCTTTCAGGGGCGGTTGGGCCGATTATCGGTCAAAACTACGGCGCTGAGCGTATGGATCGAGTTAAAGAGACACTCAATAACTCTTTAATTGTCACCACTCTTTACACCATCGTTGTTTGTATCATTCTCTACTTCGCTCAAGATTTGATTATTCGTATGTTCAGTCTAAACGGAGATGCGCAAGTTATTGTTGCCGTGTTTTGTACCTATGTTGCGGTGAGCTTTATTTTCAACGGCGCACAGTTCGTTGCTAATACCTCGTTCAACAATCTAGGCAAGCCGCTGTACTCAACGGCTCTGAACTTAGGCAAAGCGACGCTGGGAACTCTGCCCTTTGTCCATTTGGGGGCGTTCTGGTTTGGTGCTCTTGGGGTGCTTTACGGCCAGGCAATTGGCACTGTAGTGTTTGGTTTGATAGCGATCGTTGTGCTGCGTAAACATATTTCGGACTTGATGCGCTCAACCTGCCTTGAACATGAAGCTTCAGATCCTTCGATTACCAGTGTAAACAGTCAGCCCTTCTGTAGTCATGATGCGGTTTTAATTGATGACGTTGCTGCAACAACAGAAATTTCGCAACAAACAGCAGAAAAAGTTTGACCTTGGAGTAGGCTCCAAGGTTTACACTCATAGTGTACAGTGAATGGAGATAAACATATGTGCACTAAACATCAAGCATGCCGCTCAGACAAAGTTGCGGCTAACCCCTCTCAATCGGGCTCTTGCGCTAGCCCTAAGATTTCAACCATTAAAATGGCAGAGGTTGCCAGTGCCGAGTCGAGTTGTTGTAGTTCAAACAGCTGCAGCAGTGGTGCAGACCCAGCTGACGAAGAGGGTGAGCCCAGTTCCTCTGCGCGTTACACCCAGAGTTGGAAAATTGAGGGGATGGATTGTCCAGCCTGTGCTCGAAAAGTAGAAACAGCCGTTAATCGAGTCGATGGCATCGTTGAGGCTAAAGTCCTTTTTGCGACCGAAAAACTCATTATTACTTCGGATAACGTCGGTGTTGCCCAGTTAGTCGAACAAACCATCCTTGATACTGGATTTACCTTTACCAGTCCGAATTCAAAGTCTTCAAAACAAGTATCTACAGGTTGGAAGTCTGTGCTTGAGCAGAATGCGCAGATTATCGCTATTGCTTCTGCTATGGCGATCGCTGCGGCAATTAAACCAGCACTTCCACAAATTAGTGAATGGATGTTTGTTATTACCTGCTTGGCGGGACTATACCCGATAGGTAAAAAAGCCATCAGCCTTGCACGTTCAGGGACCCCTTTTGCGATAGAAACCTTGATGAGTGTTGCCGCACTTGGGGCGCTCTATTTGGGAGAAACCGTAGAGGCGGCGATGGTGTTGCTATTGTTCCTCATTGGTGAACGGCTAGAAGCCTTTGCTGCTTCACGTGCCCGTAGTGGTGTCCAAGCATTAATGGAGTTGGTTCCTGAAAATGCGATTAAAATCGTTGATGGTCAGCGCATTGAAGTCTCGGCAAGTGAATTACACCCTGGTGATGTAATTGAAGTCTCACCGGGTGCACGATTGCCTGCTGACGGTAAGCTTATCGGTGACGTAGCGAGCTTTGATGAAAGTGCACTCACTGGTGAGTCGATACCTGTAGAACGCTATCAAGGTGACTCAGTCATGGCAGGCGCGGTGGCGGTTGATAAAGTGGTGAGATTCACCATTACTTCCAAGCAGGGCGAGAATGCCATCGATCGTATTCTCCATTTGATCGAAGAAGCAGAATCTCGTAAAGCACCATTAGAGCGTTTTCTGGATAAGTTTAGCCGCTGGTATACGCCGTTGATGATGCTGGTGTCACTATTAGTGATCATTACGCCACCATTGTTGTTTGCTCAGCCTTGGGAAACTTGGGTTTATCGTGGGTTGGCACTGCTTCTGATTGCTTGTCCTTGTGCATTAGTGATCTCTACGCCAGCCGCAATCACTTCTGGCTTAGCCGCCTCCGCTCGTCGAGGAGCTTTGATTAAAGGCGGTGCAGCGTTAGAACAGTTAGGTCGCGTTGAAACCATTGCATTTGATAAAACAGGAACGCTGACCAAAGGCAAACCCGAAGTAACGGATATTGTTGTATTAGAGGGTTGGACCGAGCAGTCGCTATTAGAAAAAGTTGCAGCAATTGAAGTGGGTTCAAGCCATCCACTGGCGGTATCGCTAGTAAACAAAGCCAAACAACTCGAGTTAGAGATAGTTGAGGCAGAAGACAAGCAAGCTCTGGTCGGGAGTGGTGTGCGCGGTGTGGTATCAGGTGTTGAGTATCAGGTGAGTGCACCAAGTAAAGTGGATATCACGTTACCTAGCACTTTGGTTGAGACGATTGAGCAACTCGAAGGTCAAGGAAAGACGGTTGTAGTTGCTATCGAGGCGAAGCGCAAAGCTATTGGTTTGGTCGCGTGGCAAGATACGCTGCGTGATGATTCTGCCAAAGCAGTGAAAGCGCTGAATGATTTGGGTATTCACTCGATTATGCTCACTGGAGATAATCCGCGTAGCGCGTTAGCCATCAGTTCTATGATTGGCATCGATTATAAGGCAAGTCTGCTTCCTCAAGATAAAGTCAGCTATGTCGAGCAACTTTCTGCAAACGGTAATGTTGCGATGGTCGGTGATGGCATCAATGATGCCCCTGCAATGAAAGCCTCAAGTATTGGTATTGCGATGGGAGGAGGTACTGACGTCGCGTTAGAAACCGCTGATGCAGCGATTACCCACAACCGCCTGATTGAATTAGCAGGAATGATTGAGCTTTCGCGGGCTACCTTGAACAACATTCGCCAGAATATTGCTCTCGCGCTTGGCTTGAAAGGCGTGTTCTTGGTAACGAGTTTGTTAGGGATCACTGGACTTTGGGTTGCGGTGCTGGCTGATAGTGGCGCGACTGCTATCGTGACTCTTAATGCATTAAGGCTGCTGAAATTTAAGTCAAAACAAGACTAGATAAATCTACCCGGTAAAAAGCCCCTGCATTGTTGATGTAGGGGCTGTTTTTTATGCAACCAATGATTTGATATTGCGTAAAAGTGTGATGTAAACCGTTTTTATGTGCAAAGGTTGTATTTGTTGCGGTTGTTGTTGTGAAGATGATCACTCTAATGCTTCAAGGAGTTCGCTAGAGTATGTCTTGTACCCGATGAATTTTATAGAGCGTATCGGTTGTTTTATGTGCAACCCAACTACGCCACAATAAGGAGCCCCCTATGTCTCAAGCTGTATTCCACCTTGGTGTTACTGAATCTGATCTTGCTGGCGCAACACTAGCGATCATTCCAGGTGACCCTGCGCGTGTACAAAAGATTGCAGAAGAAATGGAAAACCCAGTATTCCTAGCAAGTCACCGCGAATACACGCTTTACCGTGCTGAATTAGACGGCAAACCAGTTGTTGTTTGTTCAACAGGTATCGGCGGCCCTTCTACGTCAATTGCCGTTGAAGAGTTAGCGCAGCTTGGTGTGCGTACTTTCCTACGTGTTGGTACAACAGGTGCGATTCAACCACACGTAAACGTGGGTGATATGATCGTATCAACAGGTTCGGTTCGTTTAGATGGCGCAAGCCTACATTTTGCTCCTATGGAGTTCCCAGCGGTCGCTGATTTTGAAGTTGCAACAGCAATGAAAGCAGCTGTAGAAGAGTCTGGCGCTGCGGTTCACATGGGTGTTACAGCATCAAGTGACACCTTCTACCCAGGTCAGGAGCGTTACGATACGTTCTCTGGTCGCGTTGTTAAGCGCTTCCAAGGCTCAATGAAAGAGTGGCAAGACATGGGTGTTCTTAACTTCGAAATGGAGTCTGCAACGCTACTGACAATGTGTGCGAGCTCAGGCCTTAAAGCAGGCTGTGTAGCGGGTGTTATCATCAACCGTACACAGAAAGAGATTCCAGATCACTCTACACTAAAAGAGACAGAAGCGCGCTCTATCAAAGTTGTGGTAGAAGCTGCACGTAAAATGATGTAAAGAAAGCTCGCTAGTTTTCCTTTTAAAGCTCCGTACTTTACGGAGCTTTATTTTTATCGAATAGATGTCTAATCTTCTGCTCCATTTATGCGATTACTATCAAAAATAATCGATTCATACTCCCCACTTTCAATTAGCGCTTTTAACCCTCTAGAAAAGACTTCGCTTAACTTTCTACTGCGTTGTATGTCTTGACGAGAGAAAATTATGTACATATTGTCTTCAACTAAGGGCTTGTCACCAATGCTTATCGCCCTTGCTTCTTCTTTTGATAATAACTTCTCTATTAGGTATTTTCCGCGGATCAGGCCTGTTGGATAGGCATCAATACGATGCTTAGCGAGCTTATCGAAATTGCTTTCCTCGGTATTTTCAATTGTGGGCTCGACACCTGCTGTTATTAAAATATGGGTTGCTTGGTAGTCCTGTGTTGCACCAATATGAAAGTTCGTTAAGTCACTCAGGGTTTGCCAGTAGAAATTTGCCTCTTTATGAGAGAAAAATACGACTTTTTGGCTAAACATGGCGTCTGAATATAGGAAAGACTGTTCTCTTTCATCATTGAACATCCAAGGGAAAGTTCCGTCGTACGTGCCTTGTTTTGCTAACCTCAAAGAACGAGACCAAGGGTAGTAACTTAGAATCACTTCATAACCTTGGATTTCGTACGCTCTAATAACTATGCGCTCGGAGATTTTCTCTCTTGGGTTTTCAGAGGAGCTTGTGTAAGGAGCCCAGTCTCCTACCGCAAATCGAACTATCTTGTTGTTTGCTTCAACAGAAAAGACTAAGAGCAAACTACACAGCGTTACGGCTATCCTTTTCATCTCAATTCCTAAAATACAGAATTCGCCTACTAACAAGTTTAGATGGCTAGTGAAAGAAGCGCGTAGCAGAGAAGCGGTATTGGTGAATCTATAATGAGCTTGGAGATAAGGCCAAGGTGTTGTGGAGCGTCTCACCTTAGCCTTAGGGGTTAGCTGAAGGCTAGTTTCGGTAATGGTTGATACAAACTTTCCGTCATATCTGACAACATCTGATCGTAGACTTGAGAAATGATCAGCGAAATATCTGTCGTAAGCTGATAAAGCTCTTCGTTTGTCATTAAAATTTCATCACTAGCATTGATTTCCGAAAGCGCATGCATTGCTTTAGAGCTTATTGGGGAAGCAATTGAAAGCGGGCTAATCAGCGATAGTTGATTGAGCTTGCGCCTAGTTTTATCGCAATAGTACTTCACTCTCAGCATACCTTCAGGATAGTGGAGGTCTTGAATCGAAATTCTTAGTTGGGTTAGGACCTCCATACTATCGAGTACCTGCTGCCAGTTCATATGGTACTCATCACTGATATCTTCTCGCCCCGACTCGATTAACCATGCGATAGCAATTTCATCCATTAAGAACATACAGTGTCTGATGGTCTTACCATGAATCACCTGATTACGGGCCACAGTTCTCTGATCCCATTCTTTGTGGAGCTTTTTCAGCTTCAATTGAAGAATTCGGTACATAGGCTTGTTTTCAAACTGAGCGCTGGCGATGAGTTCGTTTGAGCGCTCCATCATGGCATCGTAGTTTTCTTCGAGCTGACTTTGGTGAATATCAAAGTGGTGGCTGGTCAACGCCTGATGGGTGGTTGCTCTATGTTGACGACTCAGTAACAGTAACTGCCGTAGCAGGATTAAAATCTCAAATTTTCTTTCTAAACCTGAATGTCGCTTTTTCGAAAAGTAGAATAAAGTCGCTAGCACGACAAAAGAAATGATGATTGAAAAGAGCACAAACATAACCAACTCCTTGTTATAGTTTACCTATAAAGTGGTAGAGCAGGTTTGGTGCCAAAAATAATATCTATATAATTCAATTGTTTATAGCTTTTTGGTTCACTGGGATGAACTCAATTGGTGCAAGATAGCACTGAAAGTGTGAAGAAGGGCACAAAAAAGCCCCGCTGAATCAGCGGGGCTTTCGATAATCGTAATGCTTTTTACATTACACGCATGCCTGGCTGTGCACCTTCGTGCGGTTCAAGAATCCATAGGTCGCTGCCACCCGGGCCTGCTGCTAGGATCATGCCTTCAGACATACCAAACTTCATCTTACGAGGTTTTAGGTTCGCTACCATTACGGTTAGCTTGCCTTCTAGCTCTTCAGGTTTGTATGCTGACTTGATGCCTGAGAATACCTGACGAGTTTCACCACCGATATCTAGTTGGAACTTAAGCAGTTTGTTTGCTTTTGGCACTTCTTCACAAGAGATGATACGTGCGATACGCATATCCACTGCTGCGAACGCGTCAAACTCAATCTCGTCTGCGATTGGTTCTTTGTCTAGCTCTGTTTGGCTCGCTTTGTTCTTTTCAGCTTCTGCTTTCTCTTTTGCTGCAACTTCTGCTGCTGCATCTTCTTTAGAAGCTTCAACCATAGCTTCAACCTTCTTAGGATCGATGCGGTTGAACAATGCTTTGAACTTAGTGATTTCGTGACCAGTTAGCGGTGCAGCGATACCTTCCCAAGTTAGTTCCTCGTTTAGGAATGCTTCTGTACGTGCAGCAAGCTCTGGCATTACCGGTTTAAGGTAAGTCATTAGAACGCGGAATAGGTTGATACCAACAGAACAGATGTCTTGTAGCTCTTGGTCTTTACCTTCTTCTTTCGCTACAACCCACGGTGCTTTTTCATCAACGTATTGGTTTGCTTTGTCAGCTAGTGCAGTGATCTCACGGATTGCACGACCAAACTCACGAGTTTCGTAAAGCTCTGCGATACGATCTGCAGCCGCAGTGAACTCGTTGTATAGCTCAGTTTCTGCGAAGTCAGCAGATAGCTTGCCTTCAAAGCGCTTAGTGATGAAGCCAGCGTTACGAGAGGCTAGGTTAACGATCTTGTTTACTACATCAGCGTTAACGCGCTGAGTGAAGTCTTCAAGGTTAAGGTCTAGGTCATCAATACGGCTGTTTAGTTTCGCTGCGTAGTAGTAACGTAGACATTCTGGATCTAGGTGATCTAGGTATGTCGCTGCTTTGATGAATGTGCCTTTCGACTTAGACATCTTCGCACCATTTACCGTTACGTAACCGTGTACGAATACGTTGTTTGGCTTACGGAAACCAGAACCTTCTAGCATTGCAGGCCAGAACAGTGAGTGGAAGTAGACAATGTCTTTACCGATGAAGTGGTAAAGCTCAGTTGTGCTGTCTTTTTTCCAGTACTCATCGAAGTCTAGGCCTTCAGTCTTGTTACATAGGTTCTTGAATGAAGCCATGTAGCCAACTGGTGCGTCTAGCCATACGTAGAAGAACTTGTCTTTTTCACCTGGGATTTCGAAGCCGAAGTAAGGTGCATCGCGTGAGATATCCCACTGTTGAAGACCTGACTCAAACCACTCTTGCATCTTGTTTGCAGTTTCAGACTGAAGCGAGCCAGAGCGAGTCCACTCTTGTAGCATGCTTTCAAACTGAGGCAGGTCGAAGAAGAAGTGCTCAGAGTCTTTCATTACCGGAGTTGCGCCAGATACCGCTGATTTAGGTTCAATCAGTTCAGTTGGGCTGTACGTTTCACCACAGTTGTCACAGTTGTCTCCGTACTGGTCTTCTGATTTACACTTAGGACAGGTACCTTTTACGAAACGATCCGGTAGGAACATCTCTTTTTCAGGGTCAAACAGCTGAGAAATCGTACGGCTAGAAATGAAGCCGTTTTTCTTAAGCTCAAGGTAGATGTGCGAAGCCAGTTCGCGGTTCTCTTCAGAGTGTGTGCTGTGGTAGTTATCGAAGCTAATATCGAAGCCAGCGAAGTCTTTTTGGTGTTCTTCACTTACTGCAGCGATCATCTCTTCTGGCGTAATTCCCATCTGTTGTGCTTTTAGCATGATTGGCGTGCCGTGAGCATCGTCAGCACAGATGAAGTTTACAGTGTTGCCACGTAGGCGTTGGTAGCGAACCCAGATATCAGCTTGAATGTGTTCAAGCATGTGACCTAGGTGAATCGAACCGTTAGCGTACGGAAGGGCACAAGTGACCAGTAGTTTTCTTGGATCAGTCGCCATACTTAATATTCGCTTCTAATGATGTATAAAAAAATAGAGAGTAATACTACCTTATCCCACCAATGACTCCAAGGCTTCCAATATGGGAAACCCCAGTTTTTTCAGGGTTCAGTATCGGCTGGTGGAGTGTTAGGATTAGATGCACAAGGAGGACCTATGCGTCAGTTCACTTCAAAGCAAGATTTCTGTAATTGGTTAAATCAATTTGAGCACCCAAGCCTAGCCCCTGAATGGGCGTCTACGGCGAACTTTGTTTCAGTTGATGCCAATCAGTTTACTATTGAAATTCCTTTTGCAGCCAATACGTTAACTCAGGATTTGTCTGATTGGATTGAGGCTTCCCAAAACAAAGGTGAGGTTGCTTCATTCTCGTACAACATTGTTGTTGCCCCGAAACCTCTCGAAACCCATGTTACTGCAGCAGTTAAAGGGGTTAAGAACGTTATTGCGGTGACGTCAGCAAAAGGTGGGGTCGGCAAGTCGACAACATCGGTCAACTTAGCGCTGGCCTTGTCAAAGTCCGGAGCCAAAGTCGGGCTATTGGACGCTGATATTTATGGTCCTTCAGTGCCACTGATGCTTGGCCAAACCAATGCACAACCTGAAGTTCGCGATAACAAATGGATGCAGCCTATAGCGGCCCATGGGATTTTTACTCACTCTATCGGCTACCTTGTATCGAAAGATGAAGCGGCGATTTGGCGCGGACCGATGGCAGCTAAGGCGCTTGCTCAACTATTGAATGAAACTGAGTGGCCTGAGTTAGATTACCTAGTGATTGATATGCCTCCGGGCACTGGTGATATTCAACTGACGCTGGCTCAGCAAGTTCCGGTAACCGGAGCGGTCATCGTGACGACTCCTCAAGACTTAGCTTTAGCTGATGCACGTAAAGGTGCGGCAATGTTTAACAAGGTTGATGTGCCTGTCGTTGGTCTTGTAGAAAACATGAGTTATCACATCTGCAGTCATTGTGGTGAAAAAGAGCATATCTTTGGTGCGGGTGGCGCAGAGAAAATGGCCAGTGAGTATGGTCTTGACCTTCTGGCTCAAGTTCCACTTCATATTCAGATGCGTGAAGATATCGATAAAGGCATCCCAACGGTTGCTGCGAGACCAGAATCTGAACATGCTCAGCAGTATCTTGCCTTGGCAGAAGCGGTTAGTTCCAGATTGTATTGGCGAGGGAAAACTAAACCCGACTCGATTATGTTTACCATGGTCGAATAAACACCTTTATGCACTGCAATGAGAGCGCCTGACGAGCGCTCTTTTTTATTCTTATTCAGTGTAATCGATTGCGCTGAAATCTTTTATTCCATTTAAGTAAATCAAGGCAATCGCGACTGGCAACCGATGGCTGAACTCCCTATAATCAGGCGGTTTATCTAAATTTATACTAATACGCAGGTCTCACTTCGAAGGGCACTGCTAGTATTAGCATATGACACCAATCTAAATCATCGGGTGCAAGAATAATGTCTGATAATAATCAATGCGTCATCGTAGGTATTGCTGGCGCGTCTGCTTCTGGAAAAAGTTTAATCGCGAGCACTATTTACAATGAACTACGTGAAAAAGTGGGCGATCATCAAATTGGTGTGATTACGGAAGATTGCTACTACAACGACCAAGGCCATCTTAGTATGGACGAGCGTGTAAAAACCAACTACGACCACCCAAGCGCACTAGATCATGATTTATTGTGCGAGCATCTAGAGCAGTTAGTTAAGGGACAAGCGGTAGAAGTACCTGAGTACAGCTACACAGAACACACCCGTACTGACAACACGACGACAATGACACCAAAGAAAGTCATTATTCTTGAAGGTATTTTGCTGCTTACTGACCCTCGTTTGCGTGACTTGATGCATGCGACGGTATTTATGGACACGCCACTGGATATCTGCCTGCTTCGTCGTGTTAAGCGTGATGTTGAAGAGCGCGGCCGTACTATGGACTCTGTGCTGAAGCAGTACCAAGAAACGGTTCGTCCTATGTTCATGCAGTTTATCGAGCCTTCAAAGCAATACGCAGACATTATTGTTCCACGTGGTGGTAAAAACCGCATCGCGATCGATGTGTTAAAAGCTCATATTGCAAAACTTTTGAAAGCTTAACGTTGAAAAGACGCTTAAGACTTTATTTTTTATGAGATAAGTGGCACTTTTAGTGCCACTTTCTTTTTATGGTCACCATAAATATTTACCTGATCATTTATACTTGGAGCTAACCCTTAGCAGAAGAGGCGTGCTCACCAGGCAAGGATAATGCTGATGAAGAAACTGTTCCTAATCATAGCAATCCCAGTGGTTGTTATTCTCGGTGCTCTAATTGCACTGGTCACTTTAGTTAACCCAAACCAATTTAAACCACTTATTGTTGAACAAGCGAAAACCCATACTGGTCTTGACCTTGTTATCGATGGTGATATCAGTTGGCAATTTTTCCCATCGATTGGTTTCGAGCTAGGTCAAACCGAGCTTCGTAACCCGAAAGGCTTTGAACAATTGAATATGTTCAAGGTGGATACTGTCGGTGTGGATGTATCCGTGATGCCACTGTTCAGTCAACAACTTGAAATCGGCAACATTACGCTAGATGGCGCGGCTTTCTCGTTAGAAACCTTACCTGATGGCAGCAAGAACATTGATGCGCTAACTCGAGCGCAAGCGGCTCAAGCTGAGACGACGGCGGCACCTGCGACTTCAGAAAGCAGCTCGCAGCCTGCAACAGAAGAAGCGTCTCAAAGTAGTGGTGGCGCTTCGGCTTGGACAATCAATTTGGCCGGAGTTACAGTCTCTAATGCGTCGGTCGAAATACAAGATAAGCAAGCGGGTTCATTTACTAAGCTGTATGACGTTTCATTGAATCTGTCTCAATTTGCAGTTGATACTTGGACTAAAGCGGATTTCGCTGCCAAAGGTGAAGCGAATCAGCAGAAATTTACTGCCAAAGGTGATGCTGAGTTTAAGCTAGCAAAGGGCTTTAAAGAGTACGCGCTACGCAACATTAACCTTGATGCGACATTCAGCGATCCTGCAACTAAAATCGATAGCGCTAAGATTGGGCTAGAAACGTTTGAGTTCGATAAAGCCAATGCGCTCAGTTATGCCGTGGTGGGTAATGCGGCTGGTCTGGATATCGATATGAAGGGATCGGCTTCATTGCAAGTAGATCAAGCGATCAGCAAAGTACTGATGAACCAAATGGTACTAGATGCCACGTTCAAAGGAGACTCACTACCTCAGTCACCTATGAAGGTAGATATGGCATCTGACTTGACGTTTGACCTGACTAAGAACCACATAAGCTTTGTGCTAGAAAAGCTGACCGCAAATGCATTGGCGTTTGATGGTAAAGCTGATGTGACGCTAGGTGATATTCCTAAAGTTCGATTTGCTTTGCATAGCCCGAATATCGATTTGGACGAGTTTTTAGGATTGGGCAAAGCGGCTCCGGCGCAAGCGCCATCTGACACAGATCCAGCTTCAGAAGCACCGCAGCAAAAGCCTGCACAAACTTCGCCACAGAAACCTGCTCAAGAAGTGGAACCTGATCTCTCTGCGCTGAAAACGTTGGATGTGAAAGGCGAGATCACCATCGACAAGTTCAAAGCTAACAACGCCAAAATGCAGAACGTAAAGGCGAGTTTCTCAGTTAACCGAGGTGTGGCAGAACTGACGTCATTTACATCAAACCTGTACCAAGGCTCTATCAGCGCTACGGCTCGTTTAGATGCGCGTAAGTCACCTGCAAGCTACACCGCGAAAAAACGCATCAAAGGTGTAAAAGTACAGCCTCTGCTGACCGACGTAGCAAACAACGATATGTTGGAAGGTACGGGCAATATTGATGTCGACGTTAAAGGTAGCAGCTTAACGCCAACAGGCATTAAGAAGAATCTAGTCGGGACAATCGTCATTAACTTTGAAGATGGCGCAGTGAACGGCATTAACGTTGCTCAGTTAATTCGTGAGAATTACGCCAAGATCAAAGGTGAGAAGCTAGAAGGTGGTAATGAAGTCCAGAAAACAGACTTTAGCGCGATGAAAGCAACCTTAAAGCTGAACAAAGGCAATGTGTCTACTAATGATCTTCATATGCAGTCACCACTATTACGCATCCGTGGTAACGGCAGTGCCAATTACCTCAACGAAACGGTTGATTTCACAGTCAGTACTTCTATCGTTGGCTCGCTAAAAGGCCAAGGCGGCAAAGACATTGATGAACTGAAAGATGTGACAATTCCAATCAATATCTCGGGGTCTTGGGCGCAGCCTAAGTTCAAACTTATCTTTGACGACGTACTTAAGCAGAAAGCTGAGAAAGAGATCGATCGTGGATTGAAGAAGCTCGATGAGAAACTTGGTGAAAAAATCAAAGATGAGAAGACCAAAGAAGCGGTTAATAGCTTAATCAAAGGGCTGTTTAACTAAACGTCTTTCCAATGACAACTTTAAACGCGCCATTTATGGCGCGTTTTTTTAACTCTGTTTTTCCTCTGTCAGTCTCACTTGGACAAAGTTACGACACATTCATACAGTCAATGATTTTCGCCATTGATAAGGTGTACTTTCAATAGAGGAGGGAGCATGAAAGCATTAATATATTCATCACTACTGATGACAGCAGCGTTGACGTCTACTGCATCGGCAGGCGAGTTTGATACCACATCTGCACACGTCGATGGGTGCCCAGCAGCCTTTTTTACTCATAAAGCGATCGTATTTGATGCAGTAACTCTATGTGCAACGCAGAAAGTCAATTCAGAGAAGCTCGCTTATGCGGCAAGCGTAACTGCGCAATGGTTAGATAATGATCAGGATGGGGTTATCGATGAACCCGCTCTACTGGATCACTTACGCCGAAATCAAGCAGTTTTGGTCATGAGTAAAAGCGGATTTAGTGAAGAGTCTTTCGATGCAATGGATATTGAAGGGCGCGTTGGTCAAGATCTTTCAGCCGATGAGACCAATCCAAGCGATCGCCGTGATGCCTCGCAAGAAGAAATCCATCATCTAATCGTCAATGCGGGCTGGCAATCTTTGTATCCCAAACTGTTTAGCGATCAAAAGCGAACCAATAGTGCGCTCTACAAACAGTGGAAAATGGCCGATGAGCACGACTACTATCAGTATGATGATCCAACGTGTGATAGTGCATGTAAAACGGTTGAGTTTTTCTACTTGAGTACGGCAAGTTATTTGGGCTCTAAAGCCGATCTGTATTCCGATGAACTGAGCCTCAAGACAAGAGCAGAGCTTACAGATAAGCTACCTGGGGTGGTGGCGCTAATGGAATCTAAAGATTATCACTATCCGACGCATAAGTGGCCGGATGGACACTACCCCCACAAACAAAACATCAAGATCATAGGTCAGTAGTATCGATGTAGCCACTAGAACAGTATGCCTCTAGTGGCTAAAACTGGATTACCAATCAACACCTTTAAGAGCTTTCACACCCGACTCAAAAGCGTGCTTGACGTTACGTACTTCGGAGACAGTGTCAGCCATCTCGGTCAAGGTGCGATGAGCGCCGCGACCCGTGATGATGACTGATTGCATCTTAGGACGGTTGTTTAGCGCTTCGACCAGTTCATCTAATTCGATGTACCCATAGTTGACCATATAGGTCATCTCATCAAACAGTACGACATCAATCGATTCGTCTTGCAGCATACGTTTACACTCTTGCCACACTTTTTGCGCCGCTTCGGTATCTTGTGCTTTACTTTGGGTTTCCCAAGTAAAGCCAGTTCCCATGACTTGGAACTCAACCCCAAGTTTCTCCAGCAGATTACGTTCACCGTTGTCCCAGGTGCCTTTAATAAATTGAGCCACCGAACACTTCAAACCATGTCCAACAGCGCGTGCAACCGTGCCAAAGCCAGAAGTAGATTTGCCTTTACCGTTGCCAGTGATTACTAGGAATAGGCCCTTCTCTTCTTGCGCAGCGGCAATTCGAGCATCGACTTGCTCTTTCACTTTTTGTTGTCGCTCTTTGTGACGCACTTCTTTGTTGGTTTCAGAGGTCATGGTAAATCCTTTTTTATTCAATAAATCTGTGTCTATGATAGCTCAATCAAAGTAGTGCAAAAACCTATGATTTTCATGGGAAAGCACCTGTAAAAAGAGAGTGAATAGGAAATGAAGAAGCTATTGGTTGTGTGTATGGGGAATATCTGCCGCTCTCCGACCGGAGAAGCCATTCTTAGAGCAAAATCGCAGCAACTCGGTATTCCTGTGGAGGTGGATTCGGCAGGAACAATTGGTTACCACCAAGGAAACCCACCAGATTCAAGAGCAAAAGCAGCCGGTGAGCACAGGGGGTACTCTTTTAAAGGGATTCGTTCGCGTAAAGTGGTTAGTGGTGATTTCGAAGATTTTGATTTGATTTTGGCAGCAGATAGAGACAACTTTGCCGATTTAATTCAACAATGTCCTCAGCATTTGAAGCACAAAGTAAAACTGTTTCTCGACTATTCCAATTCTGAATATGAAGAAATCCCCGACCCATACTATGGCGGGGATGCCGGATTTGAACTGGTATTGGATCTTATAGAAGAAGCTTCAGAGAATGTGTTGAAATCACTTTGAATGTGAGAGTTGAATGGCGGTGTCTGTTACGCCGCCATCACTCTGCCACTAAAGTAATCATTAGAGACGATATATTCCGTATTACGAATCAACTCATCCTGCACTTCTGCCCAGTGTGAGTTATCGTGCTCAATAGCAGGGACAACGCCTCCAACGCGAATGTTGAAAGGGGTGAGTTCTTTAGCCCAACTTTGGGTAAACCCCGCCACCATCGATGTTGCATTGTCGAAGCCTGACATATCCTGATAGTCAGGATGAGAAATTACATTAACAATCACACCGTTTTTCTGTTCTTCACGCATTCTTTCGGCGGTTGCTTGACCAAAGCTAAACAGTGTCGCAGCCATCAAAGAGAGCCTTTGAGTAAACAGGTCACTGCCTTGATGATCAAAAATATTCGGCATCGCTTCTGCTGTGAGCGTATTGATCAAAACGTCGGGGGACCGCTTGACCGTTTGATCCATGAATGTGAATAAGTATTGGATAGAACTGAGTGAGTGATCATCTATAGGGCATTGATAGACGCTGTCTGATATCTCTTGGCACAGCTGATAGGTTTGCGCGAGTTGAGGTGTTTTTCGATCACACAAAACCAGCGTCGCACCAAGCGAAGCAAAGTGATAAGCGAGAGTGCTTCCGATCTGAGAACCGGCAGATGTCACTAAAATTACAGCATTTTTTATATCCATTGGCTTACCCCCATAAGCAATGCATGCTCTAAAAGATGTCCACATAGCATGGTAGATTAGCTGTGTTTTAGTTGTGAATAACGTCAAATAACTCTTCGCTCAGTATGACAATGTTCGATTATTTGGCGCTATTCACATTATGCAGGCCTATTGTTAAGCAAGTCCGAAAAATGAGACACGAAAAGTGTGATCAAAAACGATCCTTTAAGCTTGGATTTGGATCTGGAAAGTACGCTGAGCTTTTATTAGCTGATTATAAAGATCGATTGGCATTAGCTCTTTTGGCTCTTTCTCTCCCATTGCACGACGTTGGTGTCCAGATAGATTGTGATACACCTCTTCAGGAAGATTATGTGTGTCTTCTGGTAGGTAAGTTAAAGCGTCAGGGTTTAAGTAGTGGCTCAGCTTGGTACTAGGGAGTCCGGAACGGTGAAATAGGGAAGCTTGCGTCGCCGATACTTGGTAAGAGTCTTGATCAGAGCGAAGCTGTTGCGGTGCTTGCAGCTCAAATTTTTTACGCAGTGCTTGTTCGCTCGTATCTATCTCATCGACCTTTTCAAGCGGGGTATTGTCACGAACATCGTCAGAAAACATCGACAAAATTAGCGCGAAGTCAGCTCTGCGTCCTTCATGTACGGCATGGTTAATACCCGTGCCAAACTGAAGCTCGCTGATGATGGCTGCTTTGTCTAAAGTGTGAATTTGCATGATGTTCCTCGTTCGTTGCTTTTATAGCGACTTAGTACTGAGAAACTTTAGGGAAATCATAGCTTGAAACGAAAAAAAGCCAGCAAAGTGCTGGCTTTTAAAATGACTAAATTTAAATCCTAGGGAGGAGGATTATTTTGCTAGGTTTTCTGCAACGAAGTCCCAGTTAACTAGTGCCCAGAATGCATTCATGTAGTCTGGACGAACGTTACGGAAATCGATGTAGTAAGCGTGTTCCCATAGGTCAACAGTAAGAAGTGGAGTTGTACCTTCTTCTGTTAGAGGTGTTGCTGCGTTAGACGTGTTAACGATCTCTAGAGAACCGTCTGCTTTCTTAACAAGCCAAGTCCAAGAAGAACCGAAGTTGTTGATCGCAGAGTCTGTGAATTTCGCTTTGAACTCTTCGAAAGAACCGAATGCAGCGTTGATAGCGTCAGCTACTGCACCTGTTGGCTCGCCACCCGCGTTTGGCGCTAGACAGTGCCAGTAGAATGTGTGGTTCCAGATTTGTGCAGCGTTGTTGAATACACCACCAGTAGAAGTCTTGATGATTTCTTCTAGAGATTTGCCTTCAAACTCAGTGCCAGGAATAAGACCGTTTAGCTTAACAACGTAAGTGTTGTGGTGCTTACCGTGGTGGAAATCTAGAGTTTCAGCTGAGATATGTGGTTCTAGTGCGTCTTTCGCGTAAGGAAGAGCTGGTAGTTCAAATGCCATTGCTCGATTCTCCATTTATATGAAAGGGTTGCCCCTCTCGATTGCTTCCAGTGTTATTTATAATTCATGGCTCGCAGTGCCAACCATGGTCATTTTGCTGACTTGCGCTCTAGTTTAGCAAGTTTTTACTTTATTAAAAGCTCAGGCTGTAAATTTCTATATGAAAATTCTTTATTAGATAATGACAGTTAATCTCAAAAAAGCACGAAGTTCACTATAACCTTACTCATATTAGGCTTTTTATTCTGTGCTAATGGTTTAGAATGTGCAGAATATTTGCCGTAACTCCATTAAGAGGAAGCAATGGAAACTATCGATAAAATCAAACAGCAGATCGCAGAAAACTCGATCCTTCTTTACATGAAAGGTTCGCCTAAACTACCTAGCTGCGGTTTCTCTTCTCAAGCAGCTCAAGCTCTTATGGCTTGTGGTGAAAAATTCGCTTACGTAGATATTCTTCAAAACCCTGATATCCGTGCAGAGCTACCGGCATACGCACAGTGGCCAACTTTCCCTCAACTATGGGTTGAAGGTGAGCTGATCGGTGGTTGTGACATTATCATCGAAATGTTCCAAAAAGGTGAACTGCAGCCTCTAGTTAAAGAAGCAGCAGAGCGCGCAGGAACAAGCGAAGAGTAATCTTTCTTCATTAGGAATACTGTTTAAATTTACAGTTTTTCTTGATTTCTAAGGGCCACATTCGATAATGTGGCCCTTATTGTATCTGTCTGACTCTAGGGTCTGTTGACCTTTTGAGCTGATTTTTGCAGCAGTTTGTGGGTTCTTTATGCAAGGCAGAGGCTGTGAATTGTAGTTGCTCTACCTGAAAAGCCGATAACGCAGTAGAAAGGAACCACAAACGCTGCCCGAAGGGTTCGGCTAAAAGCGTTTTACTCTTTGTTGAGAGGTGTTTTGCTTAGAGTGACTAGGCGGCAAACCTCTCGCCGCGATTAAA
Source organism: Vibrio sp. R10-SF1-ISO8 (assembly GCF_059833805.1). Taxonomy (NCBI): domain Bacteria; kingdom Pseudomonadati; phylum Pseudomonadota; class Gammaproteobacteria; order Vibrionales; family Vibrionaceae; genus Vibrio; species Vibrio sp. R10-SF1-ISO8. The sequence continues at coordinate 472,004 of NZ_JCBDHL010000021.1, forward strand.
ACGCTTTTATCTCGAACAAAATTTAACCGCAAAAGGCCAACAGACCCTACTTTATGTCTCGTCTCTTTATTGCTGAAAAACCAAGCCTTGGCCGCGCAATTGCCGCTGCACTCCCTGGACCAAAGAAAAATGATCAGGGTTTTATTCGTTGTGGTAATGGCGACGTAGTGACTTGGTGTATTGGGCACTTACTTGAGCAAGTCGAGCCTGATGCCTACGATGAACGCTATAAAAAGTGGAATCTGGCTGATTTACCGATTGTCCCTGAGCAATGGCAGCTACGACCAAGAAAGTCGGCGAGTAAGCAGCTGACAGTAGTACGAAAGCTTTTGAAGGAAGCGAATCATATCGTTCACGCCGGAGACCCTGATAGGGAAGGGCAACTACTGGTGGATGAAGTGCTCGATTACTGCAAGGTCAGCAAAACGAAAAAAGAAGCGACACAGCGTTTGCTGATTAGCGATTTGAACTTGCCAGCGGTCAAGCGCGCCTTAAGCCAAATGCGCAGCAACCGCGACTTCGTGCCGTTGTCGGTTTCTGCCTTAGCACGCTCTAGAGCAGACTGGTTGTATGGCATGAACATGTCTCGTGCCTATACGCTACTAGGCCAAAAGGCGGGCTATCAAGGTGTTTTGTCCGTTGGTCGAGTGCAAACTCCAGTGCTTGGCTTAGTGGTTCGCCGTGATGAAGAGATAGAGAACTTTATCCCTCGCGATTATTTTACTCTTCACGCTCTTATCCCGTATCAAGATGGCTCAAGCGCGTTTGATATACGCGCTCGTTGGAAACCGAGTGACGCGTGTAAACCTTGGCAAGACGACGAGGGTAGGGTCCTCAATCGTAAGCTGGTGGAAAATGTCGCTAATCGAATCGCTAACCAACCAGCAAAAGTGGTTGAATCAGAGCAAAAGCAAACCAAGCAATCAGCGCCACTGCCCTATTCGTTATCTGCTCTGCAAATTGATGCCGCAAAGCGATTTGGTATGAGCGCGCAGCAGGTACTTGATACTTGTCAGTCTCTGTATGAAAAGCACAAGTTGATTACTTATCCGCGCTCTGATTGTCGTTATTTGCCGATGGAGCATTATTCCCAAGCGAGTAGTGTTTGTGATGCGATCAGCAACAATACCAAAGAACTCGGCAGTGCAGTATCAGGGGCGAATCTGAGCCTTAAATCCAAAGCATGGAATGATAAAAAAGTCGATGCTCACCATGCGATCATCCCTACGCCGAAAAAGACTTCAGTGAATGGGCTATCTGGCAATGAGATGAAGATTTATCAGCAGATTGCGCGCCAATATTTGATGCAGTTCTATCCGGCGGCAGTGTATGCAGAAGCCAAGCTGGTATTTGATATCGCAGGTGGAACCTTTATTGCCAAGGGGCGTCAGCTTGTATCGGCAGGTTGGAAAGAGCTGATGGGTAAAGTTGATGATGAAGACGCAAGTGTTGATGCGGTTCCTCCTTTACCTGAAGGGAGCGTTCTAACCTGCCGAGAAGGTGAGATTAAAGATCGTAAGACAGAGCCGCCGAAACATTTTACTGAAGCGACATTACTTCAGGCAATGACGGGTATAGCCCGTTTTGTGGAAGACAAAGAGCTGAAAAAAATACTTAAAGAGACCGATGGCTTAGGGACTGAAGCGACGCGTGCAGGCATCCTTGATACTCTGTTTAAACGCCAATTATTGCAGCGCCAAGGCAAGTCTATTCTCAGTACACCAGCTGGAAGAGGCTTGATACATGCATTGCCATCTGAATCGACCTTTCCAGATATGACAGCAAACTGGGAGCACCAGTTGCAGGGTATGGCAGAGCGTAACCAAGCCTATCAACCTTTCATGCAGGCTCTACAGCAGCGAATTGATGGTTTGATGCATCAAGTTCGTAGCGGAGAGGTTCCTGAGTCTTTGCGTCACCTACCTAAAGTAGAGCGCCCGGCATACAAACGCAAAAAAGGCGGCTACCGTAAGAAATCTTCTGCCAAGTCCACATCTAAGAAGTCTAATACCAATCGGGATAAATAGGTGTTCAGATAATTGCGCAGGGAAAATCGCTTAGAGCAAGGCATAGATTGCAGCTAGCTAGTTGATCTACCTACAAAATCTATAACACAGCGATCAGCGATTTTAACCAGCAAGTATAATCAGATATTTATTCTGCTTGGTATCAACCTACTTTGCGCCCACAGCGTTTAAATAGTTGTTGCCAATAATCGACGTGACGGCGTATAGCTTGACGAAACTCCACATGGTGTTTCTTTAGCGGATACACATACCTATGAATGTTTGGCTTGGGATCAAACAGACTTAGGTTTGATGACAGGGTCTGATAATAGCCGTCGAGCTGAGCCATATAGGGTTGCACCTTACCCACAAATTGCTGTTCAAAGACATTGTTTAGATATTTAAACTTAGTGGTGTCGCGATTTTGAGCGCAGATTATATTGTGGTCATATTCTGTGAGTTGCTGGGTGACGTGGTTTAGTTTGCTCGTTGCCATCGCGAGAGAGTAACTTAGATTGCCCACAATAACCTTTTTCTCAAGAACCTCTTGAACGTCAATCACTTGGTTACTTACGCTGTCAGAAGCGCGATTCAAAGTTGCTAACGCTTGATTGATTTCAACCACTGTTTGGCCAAGGTTGGGTTCTAGCCACTGAGTTCCGCTGAGCTGCTTTTGCATCGCATCACTCGCAAATATTAGGTTCCAGTGATGCACCTCAAACTGAGACTGCTTTTGTTGTTGAATCTCGACAAGTTTCATTACTAGATCTGGTTCTAGGCCGTTACTGTTTATGCACTGAGAGAGGCCATCCAATAACGCTGTTTGGTAGTCATAATTACGAAACTCGTCGGCAACTTTTCCTAAAACAGAGTTCTTCTCCGCTATCAGATTAAACAAACCACACTGCCTTAATTGGTAACTGTCGAGCAGGCCGATAGAGACAGAAGGCACGTCAACGTATAAATCGCGCTTTCGGGGCAACTGAGCGTAGCTCACTGTATCTTTATTTACTTTGGGTGCGTCTTGCACTCTTGCAACGCGAGTTAAGTAGTCATCAAAAAGGTGGCTTGGGCTGTCTGTTTGACAAGCCACGAGAGTAAGCAAAATAACTGATATCAACACTGAGCGCGCTTTTGTCATACCAATGCTCCGTCAGTTACCTCTGATGGTTCTGCATGTCCTCGAATTGTTCGCATATACTCTATTGGTGTTAAACCGAACTTAGACCTAAAACGCTGGCTGAAGCGTTGCTCAGATTTATAGCCACACATATACGCTAATTGAAGCACACTTAATGATTGGTCTTGCATCAAACTGAGTGCATGACTAAGCCGTACATCACTAAGAACCTCTCTATATCGGACATCTTCTTTCTTGAGTCGACGAATGAAAGTAGCTCGACTAACTGCAAAATGAGCCGCTACTTCTTCTAAAGGGTGAGCTTTACTAGGTGAAAGTGAGAGGTATCGGGTAAGTTGTTCGCTAAAGGAAGTATAGTGGCTGACAAAAAGATGATGCAGAGCGCCGCGCTCAGCTAGTTGTTGATACAAAGGGGCTAACCAAAGACGTTGGGTCTCTGTGCTCATGGGCGATAGATTGAGTGAAAAGAGGATGTTCAAAGTCTGCTCAAGAGCTTTGTCGCTGTTAGTCCATTGCCTATTTTGTCCTGCTGAATTTTCCTGACTGAGCAATATTTGATTTTCTTCTGGCGCTTGGTGAAAGCTGAACACCCGAGAAAGGAACGCGCCTTTTTCTGGGGAGTTCTCGAAACTAAAGCGCGATGAACGACTGCAAAGTAGCAGTTTCGAGTGAGTAAGTGCGATGTTTCCACCGCTCTGGAACAAACGTTTACTGCCAGAAATAATTTGGATGATGCTCGGAGAATGAATCGTCACATTGCGCAGTTTTTGTGAATGCTGAGCTCTAAATGTTGCAATTTGATATACGTGATTCATCACTTCTCCTGATTGTTTAACGGGTGTATGTTGCGGTCAAGGTTGCTTTGTCTAATGCAATACTATTAAGGGTAAACCCAACGACAGCAGCTGGTGTGTTTTTATCGAGTCCAAGTTTTGCTTTTGGCAGAGCCCACACTGTAAATTGGTAACGGTGCATACCGTCTGCAACAGGAGGACATGCACCTCCAAATCCAGCAGTACCATAATCTATACGAACTTCGCGACCACCAAGCTCAGTGATGTTTACGCCTCTTGGCAGTTGAGTTGTTTTGGCTGGAACATCTAATGCAATCCAATGCCAAAAGCCGCTTTCTGTTGGCGCATCAGGATCGTAGGCAGTAATTGCAAAGCTTTTTGTACCTTCCGGGATATCCTTCCAACTCAGTTGAGGCGATAAGTTATCTCCTGTGCATCCCCAACCTGAATATTCAAAGGTCTTAGCTATTGGATGGCCTTCTTGAATGTCATCACTATAGATTTGAAGTGCACTAGCTACGCCAGAAAAAGCGATGCCAGCAATAGATAGTAGTGTGAAACCAAGTTGTTGTTTGATCGTCTTCATTGTGACTTTCCTTATTTTTAATCTGTTTATCTAATAGCGTTAAGCCAATTCAGATTAAGGAAAGAACAGCAATTTTAATCAACAAAAAGTATCAAATTTGTCTTAAAGCGTAGCTTATTTGATACTTAGGGTTTTTTGGGAATTTTTATTAAACCAGTAAGTGGTTCACGTGTTGATTACCACGGTAAACGATTACCGTTGTAGTTAATAAACTCACCAGAACAGGCTTGATCTGTTTGTTCAATCACTTTGATTAAACCCTTTGCGGAAGTGTCGGTATCAATCAACGCATTAGGTCCGCCCATTTCAGTTTGTACCCAGCCAGGGTGAAGTGCTAACACGGTAAACCCTTCAGCTGTCAGATCGTTGCTTAAGCTTTTAACTACAGAGTTGAGGGCTGCTTTTGATGAGCGGTAAATGTAGCCACCACCTGAAGTATTCTCAGTCATGCTGCCGACTTTAGACGAGAGGCAAGCAATTTTCTTTAGCTGTCCTTTTTGCAGGTTAGGGTATAAAGTCTCCACCAGTTTCAACGGTGCAATGGTGTTGATTTCAAACACTTTTCGCCACTCATCAACATCGGTGTTACCAAAGCCATAACCTTTCGGCCCGTAGTAGCCTGCATTGTTGATCAGCAAATCGATAGCAGATAGTGCGTTAGCAAATTCACTCAGTCCTTGATAATCCGTTATATCTAATGGGTGACAGGTCAGATTGGTACCTTCCAGTTCTAGGAGCTCCGGCGAACTACTCTCTGATCGATAGGTTGCGTGAACTTGCCAGCCTTGAGCAAGATAGTTTTTCGCTAAGCTTAACCCTATACCGCGGTTCGCTCCGGTGATTACAACAGTTTTCATCGCAAGTCCTTTAGATATTCTTAGAGTGTTTATTGGAGAATATCAGAAAGCTAACGGTAAAGGGACTTGGTCGATTGCCTGATAATAAGCTCGATAGGTGGCAGGCGTACTTCATGTCTATTGCCACTTAACAAGTTAAGAATTGATTCTGCACAGACAACACCGACTTCTTCAACGGGTTGACGCATCGTGGTGAGCGCAGGGGTAAAGTAAAATGAGGTCGGAAGATCATCAAAGCCTACCACTGAGATATCTTCTGGTACTCGATAACCGTGGTCATGCAGGGCTTTGATAACCCCATAGGCCGTTTGGTCATTGGCAGCGAAAATGGCACTGAAGTGACACTTAGATTCAATCAGTTCCTTAGTCAGTTGATAGCCACATTCACTGCTGAAGTCGCCTTGTTTAATCAGTTTTGGCTGAACCTTGATTCCTGCCTCTTGCAACGCTTTCTTGTAGCCGACAAAGCGTGCGACCGCGTCTGGTTGGTTGAGCAGACCTTTAATATGGGCAATGTTTAAGTGACCTTGTTGAAGTAGGTGCAAGGTAGCCATGTAACCACCAAGTACGTTATCGATGTTAACGCAGCGCACTCGATCGCCAATCACATCATAGCCAACGGCGACAACAGGGATGTTTTCTGCATATTCAAGGATTTGCTTCTCGGTGAGGCTGCCGGTGACAATGATGACGCCATCAACATTACTTTTAGACAAGTAGTCTAGAGCATGTGATTCAAGTTTGTTTTTCCAGTGTCCGGTCGCGATAACCAGAGAGTAGCCTTGTGCATTGAGGACTTTCTCCATGTCATTCAGAATACGGCTTGTATGCGGGCTTTCGGGGTTTTGCACTAGAACGCCGATGGTCATGGAACGCGTGTTGCTGCCCTGATTCATGGTGTAGTTAGGCTTATAGCCCAGTGTTTTTATTGCTTGCTCAATGTTGTAGCTTTTTTCATCAGAGACGTAAGTTGTCCGATTGAGAAAACGTGAAACAGTACTGGGTGAGACGCCAGCAAGTTTGGCGACATCATAGATAGAGGGGGATTTATTCTTCTTTTTTGATTTCATCGAACCAACAACAAAGCAAGCCAAACATTGAATATAGAAAACACCCAGTCAGAGCTCAATACAGCTGATAGGGAAGTGAGAGGTCTATTAATAAGCCGATGCTAAGTGAGCATCGGCTTACTCATGCTATTAGAAGGTGGCCAGTGAATTTTCACTCAAGGCATCAAATAGATGAACCGCATCTAAATCGAGATACAGAGTCAGTTCATTGACATCAACTTCCGCCGCTTGTGTTTCTACCATCAGTGGCTGCCCCGCTATTTCCGTTTTTAGCAGTATGCTTGCGCCCAGCAGTTCTTTGTCCTTGATCTTGACCGGTAACGGCAGAACCCGATCATGGTCCACCTGTTCGGCACGCAGGTGGATATCCGTTGGTCTAACACCGAAGTGAAGTGCCAGATTTTTAGAGGCATGCGCGTGGAAGCGTTGTGGAAGTGGGATGCGAACATCACCAAGCTCTATCTGCCAATTGCCTTCTTCGCCAACCAATTGTGCGTCAAGCATGTTCATCGATGGGTTACCAATGAACTGGGCAACAAACTTATTAGCAGGCTGCTGGAACACTTGTGTTGGTGTGCCTACCTGTGCGACATAGCCATCTTTGAGAATGACAATACGATCAGCAAGTGTCATAGCTTCTATTTGGTCATGGGTGACGTAGATAGTGGTTGTTTGTAGTTCTCGATGAAGCTGCTTGATCTCTTCGCGCATGGTACCACGCAGCTTGGCATCTAAGTTTGAAAGCGGCTCATCAAACAAGAACACTTTAGGTGTACGCACCATAGCTCGCCCCATTGCAACTCGCTGGCGCTGTCCACCAGAAAGCTCTTTAGGTTTGCGATCGAGAAGTGGCTCTAGTTCCAACATTTTTGCCGCTTTACGTACTTCAACATCAATCTGGCTTTTTGCCATACCTTTGAGCTTGAGGGCAAATGCGATGTTTTCGTATACCGTCATATGTGGGTAAAGTGCATAGCTCTGGAATACCATCGCTAAGTCTCTATCTTTAGCATCGATTTTATTCATCAGCTTATCGCCAACAAGTATCTCGCCAGCAGTGATACTTTCTAGGCCAGCCAGCATGCGTAGCGTGGTTGACTTGCCGCAACCAGATGGACCGAGGAAAACCACAAACTCACCATCGTTGACGGTGAAATCAAAGTGTTTCACTACCTCGACATCGTCGTAAGACTTCTTGATGTTTTTGAATTCAACTTTAGCCATTACAAATTCTCCTCTCGGCGCTCAAGTAGCATGTTACGGTAAGCAATGGCGCTCTGTTTTAGCGTACGTTTTTGGGTTTCATACTCAACGTGCACGATACCGAAACGCTGCTTGTAACCAAATGCCCACTCGAAGTTATCCATTAGGCTCCATGCGAAGTAGCCTTGTACGTTGACACCAGATTTAATAGCGCTATCCACTGCTTCTAAGTGTGCTTGGAAATAGTTAACACGCTGGGTGTCATTCACTTCACCATTGATACAATCGTCTTCACCAGCCGCCCCATTTTCAGTGATGTAAAGTGGCGGCAGGTTGTCGTAACGGTCGTTAAGACGGAGTAGTAGATCAGTGAGTGCTTGTGGGTAGATCTCCCAGCCGATAAAGGTATGTTCATTTTCTGGCTGAGGCACGTCTTTGATATCACCATTTTCATCAAAGCGAACCACGCAGCGGGTGTAGAAGTTAATACCGATAAAGTCCAAGTCGGTGCGGATAATGTCGAGATCGCCCTCTAAGATCATCGGCATATTGTGAGATTGACGCTCAAGAACTAACTGCGGATATTCGCCTTTCAGGACTGGGTCCATAAACCAGTGGAAACCTTCCGCATCTGAATACTCAGCGGCAGCCACATCGCTATCGTTTAATGGGTATGCTGGTGTGGCATTGAACACACAACCATGCATAGCATTAGGGGCATTCTTACGCATGTGAGGAATCGCTAAGCCATGAGCTAGCATTAGGTGGTGAGCCGACAAAAAGCCCTCGCGTTCGCCCTTTATACCCGGCGCATGGATTCCCCAACGATAACCTAGATACGAAGAGCAAAACGGTTCGTTAAGCGTGGCGTAGGAATCGATTTTATCGCCGAAGTACTCACTGACTACGTTCGCGTACTGCTCAAATTTGTAAGCGGTTTCTCGGTTCAGCCAGCCCCCTTTATCTTCAAGGTACTGAGGAAGGTCCCAGTGATAAAGTGTGACAAAGACTTTTAAACCCCGCGCGTGACATTCATCGATGATCTGTTCATAGAACTTTAGCCCTTCTTGATTGACTACACCGTCTTGAGGAATGATGCGGGGCCATGCCATAGACAGTCGGTATGCGTCGACACCTAGCCCTTGAATCATCTCAATGTCTTGTTTCCAAAGATGGAAATGGTCACAGGCAACATCGCCGTTGTCTGCGTTATCTACTGCACCTTGCTTATTGCAGAAGGTGTCCCAGATAGATGGGCTTCGTCCACCAAGTTGAGCGCCACCTTCAATCTGATAAGAAGACGTGGCGACGCCAAACAAGAATTCTGGGCTGCGTAATTTAGAATCAGTAGGAAGTTGGAATTTATTCATTGTTATTTAAACCTTTTTAACCTTTAACAGCGCCTGACGTCAGGCCGCTAATCATTTGTTTCGACGCGAATAGATAAGTGACAACCAGTGGAAGAATCGAAATGGTTGTACCTAGCATGACCGCTCCCCAAGGGGTATTTGGGATACCTTGGACGCTGCGAAGCGCTTGGGTAATGACATAGTTTTCTGGAGTTGTGAGTACAACCAGAGGCTGCATAAACATGTTCCAGAAGAAAACGAATTGAACGATAGCAAGCGTTGCTAGAGCGGGTTTCATTAGTGGCAGAACAACACTCCAGTAGGTTCTAAACTCGCCTGCGCCATCGAGCTTAGCCGCTTCTAACAGCTCCTTAGGTACTGACGCAACCACATGCTGTCGCATCAGGAAAATACCAAATGGTGTAGTGGTAAACGGCAGCCACACAGCTAGATGGTTATCGAGCAAGCCAAGGAATTTGACGATCATGAAGTAGGGGATCAAACTGAGCACTGGTGGGATCATCATCGAGCCGACCAACATACCAAACAGCAAGGTTTTGCCTTTGAACTTGTAGACAGCAAACGCATAGCCACCCATGCTACAAAACAGCAATGAAATCGTAGTGCCCAAAAACGCGATGTAGATTGAGTTAAACATCGCTTGCCAGAATGGCATTATTTCCAATAGCTTGGCGTAGTTAACCGCTAAGCTGTCGCCGATAGCGAAGCTGATCCCAGAGCCAAAGATCTCCGTTCTATCACGCGTGGATAGCAGTGCAGACCACAGGAAAGGGAACACGGTCATAATCGCAGAAACAATCAGGACTACAGCAAGTAATGCCATCAGCAGTTTGGTAAATATCTCTAGGCTACGATCACTTGGTCGCCAGCGAGGAGAAGTTATCGAGTTTGTGGTCATCTTATTGCTCTCCCAGACCTTTTTTACCGAAGAAGAAGAATTGAATTGCGGTACAGCCAGCAATCAACATAAACAGCAGCCAAGAGATCGCTGAAGCGGTGCCCATTTCAAGCCATTCCCAACCCACTTTGTACAAGTACATTGAGATGGTTAAGCCAGATTGGCCGGTACCACCCGTACCACGTGTTAACACGAATGGTTCTTCAAACAGTTGCAGGTTGCCGATGATGGTCATGGTGACTGCAAAGAAGATAAATGGTCGAATCATAGGTAGTGAAATGCTCCAGAAGCGACGCCAAGCGTTAGCACCATCCATACGGGCGGCTTCAAGAATATCTTTTGGAATCGTCATCAAACCGGTTGTGTAGAGCACAATGTTGAACCCGGTGTATTTCCAGAACACCATAATTGCGATAGACGGTTTCACCATGGTGGCGTCATCAAGCCAACGAATTGGTTGGTAGTCATTCACCCAAGTAAATGCCCAGCCAAACAAAGAGCTATCCGCTAATACCATCAAGCTTTGGTTAATGATTCCTGAGTTAGGCGAATACATGTTGAAAAAGATCAGCGATGCCGCAACCGTCGAGGTAATGAAAGGCAGAAAATACGCGGATGTTAGCCAGTGGCGAAGGCGATCACTCATCGAGACCAAAATGTAGGCAACGGGCAGAGCGACTAAGTGTTGTGCCACTCCTGACGTAATCGCAAGCCAAAGTGTGTTTTTTAATGAGCGCCACAACCAAGGGTCGGTTAGAGCAATGTGGTAGTTCTCTAGCCCCACATAGTCCATAGCGCCAAGGCCTTCGACCGGGTTCCACTCATGAAAAGAGAGATAGATAGAAAAAAGCAGTGGGAAAATCCCAAATACCGAGAAAATAATCAAAAACGGCAGTAGGAATCCATACGGTGTAAGCGCTTTCAAACTCAGGCGAGAAAAAAGGCTTTCGCGTTGTGATGTTTCCATAACCTTGCTCGCTGCATGATTCATAGTAACGACCTCTAGTCAGGAAGGCGCAGTACGCCTTCCTTTCTTACCAAATATGTAACCAATTAAAGATTGCGTGTACGACGCTTAATCATGCGCTCTGCTTCTTTGAGTGCAGTTTTGATGTCTTTACCTTCATCAAGTACTTCCATCAGAGCATTTTCTAAGATTATCGAGCGAGCAACATGGTCACCTTTAGCGGGAGCAACAGGCTTGATGTTTTTCGCCACATCAGCAAACAGCAAACGAGCTTTTTGACCGCCTAGGAATTCGACTTCCTCTTGGAACAAAGCATCATCGTAGGTTTGAGTGTTGGCTGGGAATGCCGCAATGGTTTCAAAGTGCTTAAGCTGAATATCACGACGCGTTGTCATGTATTCAATCAGTTTCCACGCTTCATCTTGGTGTTTTGACTGAGTTGGAATTGAGAGGAAAGATCCACCCCAGCTACCATAGATACCATCTGGCAGGTGAGAAACGCCCCAGTTACCTGCGGTTTCAGGTGCGATCCAGTTATTGAGGTGACCAAGCAGCCATGCACCAGATAATTGAGTGGCAAAGGTGCCATTGCGGAAACCTTCATACCATTCGTTTGACCACGCTAAGATTCGCGCATCTAAGCCTTTTTCACGGATCTCTTTTGCCACTTCGAAAGCATGCACAAAGCGCTCAGAGGTGACCACAGGGTTACCGTCTGCATCGAAGTAGAGTCCTTCTCCTTCAGGCACTGTGGTGAAGATAATCGCTTGGGCAACGTCGGCCGCAGAAGCAATCAGGTAAACGTCTTTTTTCTTCAGCTCTTCACCCGCTTTGATGTAAGAATCCCAGTCTTTGATCGCTTGGTTTACATCAATGCCCGCTTTAGCAAACACATCACTGCGGTAGTACATTACCCCAGGGCCTAGGTCGACAGGCATACCATAAACATCACCGTCGGCACCTTTACCTTGCGCCCAAGCATAAGGAGCAAAACTCTCGGCAAACTTATCGGCACCATAGTTTTCAGATAGGTTAACTAAACCGCCAGAAGCGACAAAAGGGCCAATTTTTTCGACATCAACGACAATAACATCGCCTGCACCTGAGCCTGTCGCAAGGTTAGTGGTCAGTTTGGTGTGGTGGTCGCCATGATTGTTCATCAGATAATCGACCTTGATTCCTGTCTCCTTTTCGAAGTCAGGCAGCAGAACCTTGAGGCTGCTATCGAAATCTGGGAAGCCGTCAAAGCGAATAATTGAGTCGGCGGCGTTGACTGTCGTAGCAAGTCCAAGTGCGGTGACAGTGGCAAGCGTCAAAGTTTTTAGTTTCATCTTCTTGTCCTTAAATGACTTTATTTAGAGTTGTTTTACTGAGCTTCTAGGCACTAGGGTAGGTGACAGTTTGAAGCTCACATCTCGCTTGTTTTTGTTGAGTATTTGAATAACCAGTTGAACCGCTTCGGCACTCATTTGCTCAATGGGAAAATTCACGGTTGTAAGCGGCGGCGAAATATAACGAGCAAACAAAATGTCATCGAAGCCAATCAGTGACACTTGATCTGGGACCTGAATGTTGTGCTCTTTCAATACCTCAAAAGCGCCGAACGCCATATGATCATTACTGGCAAAAACGGCGGTAAAAGGTCGTTCACGCTTTAGCAGCTTGCGCATTGCGCTTATGCCAGACTCTTCGGTAAAACCGGCCTCTGAAATCAGTGCTTCGTCGAACAGGAGTCCCGCTTCTTCAATCGCTTTGCGGTAACCCTGCAGACGCCCCCGTGCATCTGATTTGTCCAGAGGGCCGGTAATACATGCAATGTCGCGATGCCCCATTCGCAACAAATATTCGGTTGCCAGTTGGCCCCCTAATTCGTTATCAATTTCGATACAGTTCTGTGCTAGTTCTGGTACGAAACGATTGACCAAAACCAAAGCCACTCCTTTTGCTTCAAGCTCTGTGAGGTAGTCATCTGAGAGGTGCTGAGTGTGCAAAATCATTGCATCGACTCGACGCCCAAGTAGAAATTCCACCGACTCACGTTGGCCCTGTTCGGTATTTGAGCCAGCAGTGACGATTACGTGATAGCCAAAACGGCGTAGCCTTTTTTCAATACTATGCAGGATGCCAGAATAAAACGGACCACCGAGCTCAGGGACTATGATGCCAATGCTGCCAGTGCGGCTAGATGCGAGTGCCTGAGCAATCGAGTTTGGGCGGTAACCCAGAACTTGAATGGCTTTCTCAACCTTGAGCTTTTTGTCATGGCTTACTCGACTCGTGCCATTGATGACGCGAGATACTGTCGCTTGAGAAACGCCTGCATACTCAGAAACATCTTTTATGGTTGCCACAACTTACCTCTACAACTGCTTTTCACCTAAACGCATGAACGTTTTCGAAACCGCTTTCATGAGGCTTAGTATTAAAGATCTTAGTTAAAGCCTATGTGAGAAAAATCACACTCAAATAAGCCCTGAAAAGCCTTATTGTTCAAAGGATGAAGCGGTATGCAGTTTCTATCTACCTCATGAAACTGTTTCATGAAATGGTTATTTGATGCACAAATGTATTGCTGAGATGATTGAATCTAGGTTTTGTTACCGACAAAAAAAGAGCCGCTAAAAAGCGGCTCAAATGGTTTGGAGTTAAGTTGAAGCGGCTAGCAGAATATTGTTAGATTGCTAGCGAAATAGTTGGACAGTATTGTGCTGATTACCACCAGGCTTCCCACATGGCGCCTAGGCTAAAGGTATCTTGCTTAGCGGTTGTTGTTGCGGTTGCTTTATTGTCGACTTCACCTGCAGTTGCGTAGAAGCGGAGCATTGGACGTGCACCAGATCCCCAATCAAAGGCGATGTTTTGTGAAAGCGTCACTTTCCAACCAGAGTTGTCATCAGAGGCTCTGGCGTAGTCTACTACTTGATAACCTGCTTCCAACCAAGTCGAGTGGACATCATTCCAGAAGTACATAGGGCGAACGATGGCACTGTAGTTGGTTCGCTCATCTTCGACCTTTGAAGAGCCATCGACTGAATAATCGTGGTAGGCAAGCAAGTACTCAACAGCGGCACTTTCACCAAGAGTAGAATTACCTTCAAAGCTCGCATAGAGCGTCGTCAGATTATCGGTTTTCCAGAAAACACCATTATCCGCGTTATCAGAGTATCTTAGTACCAGTCGGTTGGAGCCATTGTTATGTGGGCGAGAGAAAACCGCTCCTAGTTGGTACGCATTAATGCTCTTTGCATCATCAATCGCTTCTGAATCAAATCCGTAGTTAGCGTAAAGTTCAAGGTCGGCGAAGCCAAGATTGATACCATGCAGTTTAGAAGTGAAAGCGTAAGCGCCACTGTCGCCAGTACCCGCACCACCAGTACAATTGATTGAAGGATTAGCACCTGGTTCTATCGTTGGGCTACAGCTGTCAACGGCACCGACTACGCCAAAATCAAGTTTGACCGAGCCAAGTTCTAGGTTGTTGATACCCCCTCCTTGGCCATCGTGCATCATCCAGAAGTAATCATTAATGCCTTGTTGTGGACGCTGGTGGAAGTCACGCCCTGCCCATACATAAGCGTTGGGCTGGCTTTCAAATACATTGGTTGCACCTGCGTAGGCTTTTTTGATGTTTACCTCATCGCCCCAATGGTCGAACATCACGACAACATCCCAGATAGCACCGTTGTCACTTTGAAAGACCTTTGCCAACTGAAACTCCCCGCCATTGCCTTCGTTGCCTAAACGACCAATCGCTGACGAGCCATTAAATGAACCATCGACCTGAACATATTTCTGGTCACCGGATTGGTAATGTGCGCCATAGCGAGCATAGCCAGAGAAGACCACTCCAAGAGGAACCTCAATATCAGGTGATAGCACGGCAGGTTGCTGGTCGTTGACGTAATCGGTCTGCATCCGGCTTTCCAGTTCCTGGATGCGTTGTTCGAGAGCCTGTAGTTCAGTTTCAGTAGCAAAAGAGGTGACGGAAGCAAGCGAAGCTGCCACTGCAATTGAAATAGGCAATAGCTTAAGTTTTTTCATGATAATTCCCTATATGACATTGTGTTTTTGTTCTATTGGGAATCTTAAAAAATGAAATGGATGAAAAGGTTTGAGCGCTTCACACCACGCCTAGGAGGAGACTGTCATGAAACTACACTCTTGAATGATGAGTCGTTTATTAATATTAAAAACAATTGGATATCTATAATTCTCACCGGTGATGAATTCAATGAAATCGCTTTCATTTCATGATTTTCTATAAGGTATATCACGTTACATTCAAATGCTTTGCGCTTAAAAAAGCCTCTTGCTTTGAATGCTTTCACTATGCTGAAAGTTTTCATAGAACGTAAAATTCTTACAATCTAGGAAGTTCTATACGGCTAGGAAAGAACCATTTTTATCAAAAACCAACTGCTTAATAACATCGCTAGAAACAAAAACAGGGCAGATAAAGTTCCAGCCGCAACCCCTAGTAACAAGTAGTATCGAGTATTCAAAATTAGTCTCTTGCATTGTATTGATAATTATTATCATTTAACTTGTTTTGCAACCGCAAATCAAGCTGATACCATGAATCCAACCTTATGGACTTTGTGTTGTTATGATTCCTCTGATTTACCACTCTCTCTATTCTGAGTTGCCGCTGCCTGACGGGCATCGCTATCCAATCAATAAATATCGACTCCTGTTTGAAGCAATAGAACAGCAACGAGCTGTAAACCCAATATGGCAGCAGGCTTTTCAATATGTGCAGCCAGCCCCAGTTGATTGTGTGGAAGTGAGTCAAGTTCATTGTCCTGACTACATACAACTTCTTACGTCAGGTGAACTACCTGCGCCAAAGATGCGTCGAATTGGGTTTCCATGGAGCGAAACACTGATTACTCGGACGCTGACGTCCGCAGGTGGAACGTGCGAAACGGTTCATCAGGCCGTTAAGCATGGTGTCGCTATCCATTTAAGCGGCGGATATCACCATGCGCACAGGGATTTTGGTAGTGGCTTCTGTTTAGTTAACGATCTGGTGTTGGCAGCCCAAAGGGCACTGACTCTTGAAGGGATAGATAAGGTATTGATTGTTGACAGCGATGTGCATCATGGAGACGGCACGGCAACACTGTGCGAAGAAGAGGACGCGATAGTTACCCTCTCGTTCCACTGTGATAAGAACTTCCCTGCACGCAAGCCAGATTCTGATCTTGATGTACCGTTAGGCAGAGAAACGGGGGATGCTGAGTTTCTTGAGGCATTCACCTCGGTGGTTGAAATGGCTGTTAATCTACATCAGCCCGATCTCATTCTATATGATGCAGGCGTTGATATTCATGAAGATGACGAGCTAGGGTATTTGAATATCTCTAGTGACGCTATCTACACGCGAGATGTGTTTATGTTTCAACTGGCTCAGGAAAAACAGTTACCGATAGCGTGTGTGGTTGGAGGTGGGTATCGTACAGAGCATCAAGCGCTTGTCCCAATCCATATGCAGCTTATTCGCGCTGCACTGAACGTATACGTAAGTTAAAGGATTATCATGGAACACAGAATTCGAGCTGCAGGAATACTGATTAAAGACGGTGCAATGCTACTTGTTAAAGTGAAAGACTTTACCGGTGAGTATTGGATTCCACCCGGTGGTGGTATGGAGCCAAGCGATCAAAGTTCGAAAGCCTGTGTGGTTCGTGAATTTAAAGAAGAGGCGGGCATAGATGTTCAAGTTGGAGAGCTTATCTGCGTAAGGGAGTTTCTCGAAACGCATAAACAGCGCTACCACGCTGAGTTCTTCTATTTGATCGAATCTTATTGCGGTGTTCCGAACCTCGATAATCTATCGGGCTTAAATGATGAGGAATATATTCAGGATGTCGAGTGGCTATCACTAACGGAACTCGCAGATAAAAGAATGTATCCAGTAGAACTCAAAGATAAGCTTATCGAATTGATTGAGACCAAACGCTTCTCTACTCACCTTGGCAGTTATATCCAGGGTGAAAATGAAGATATCGATTATCTTTAGAATGAGTTGAAACGAAAAAAGCCGCTAATTACTTAGCGGCTTTTTTACTGAATGTGGCGGAGTGCCAGGGTTGCGCCCAACTAGGGATTTAATAAATCCCTATCGAGTTTTCCTGCTTTAAAACGAGAAAACCCCAGTCTTTCGACTAGGGTTTTGAATGTGGCGGAGAGATAGGGATTTGAACCCTAGATACGCTATTAACGTATGCCGGTTTTCAAGACCGGTGCTTTCAACCACTCAGCCATCTCTCCGTTGTTGAAGCGAATCATATAGAGGTTGAGAAAAGTTGTAAACCCCTAATTTTACTGTTTGCTTTAATAATGAGCGTTTGGCGGTAAAAACTTGAATAGGCGACGATTTATTATACTTTTACAATGTTTGACGAGTGAAAACAGCCAGTTGTCTTAGAAGCATATAAGCGGAAGGAAAAGGCGCTATTGACTGAGAGAAGTTCGCTATCTCGCAAAATAAAAGCCTGTTGCTCATAAAAGCAACAGGCTTTAGGTGTAATGGTCGGACTGACAAGATTTGAACTTGCGACCCCCGACACCCCATGACGGTGCGCTACCAAGCTGCGCTACAGTCCGATGTGTTTAATCTAAACCTAAACGATTAGAGGGTCAATCCTATAAGGCTATGATTTAGTTACTTTTTGCGTAAAAACGCTGCAATTCTGTTAAACCTTGCATCAACACAGGTAGTGTCGGATTTTCATCTTTTAAGCGTTGGTAATTGGAATCGTACAGTTTGTAATTGCCAAACTTATCAATCACCGTGGTGTTTTTCGCCGTAATCAAAGCAAGTTCACGAGAATCACCTGCTAGAATCCAACGACGCTTGCGCTCATCGAATAGATTTCGGCCGCTGCTAAAGTCTGTTGGGTTAGATGATACACCAAGCAAATCTTGGAGTAGGGTAACTGACATATCAAGGTGGCTGGTTCTGTGCTTGTATTCACCGGCGAGTTTACCAGGCCAATGGATAATCATAGGGACCTTTAACTGGTATTGGCTGTAGTTGGTGTTTGAACCCCAGCTATTCGTCTTAGTTTCATTAAACTCAGTGGCGTGGTTAGAGGTAATGACAATCACTGTCGACTCATCAAGCTCTAGCGCGTTTACTTGCTCAAGCAAATTATTTAGCTCTGTGTCTGCTTGGCTAACCGAGTTTTTGTATCCCGCTTTTAGTTTCTCACCAGTAGGCAGCTGCTGGTCGCTGTCGTTGTAGGCACTGAAATTATCTACGGTGGTTAGTTCAATGTAACTAAACCAAGGTTTCTTGCCCTGCTGCTGCACCCAGTCAGACCAAGCATCTATCGCTTGGTTATCTGCCGATTTTGCGTCATTAAAAGCGATACCATTGAAGTTCATGCCACGGAAAACGGTTTCACCGTATAGAGGTTCGTCGAAGTTATCTGCACTAAACAGACCAAATTGGTACTGCTTTTCAAGTAAGGTATCGATCAGGATAGGCTTTGAACCTTGAGCTTTAATGCTGCTTGAGTAGCTGCTTGGTAAACCATAAAACAAGCCAAACACACCAAACGAGTCGTTGCTTGAACTGTAGTGGTTGGTGAAGTTCAGGTTGTTCTGCGCAAATTTGTAAGTCGCCGGCATGGTCTGTTCGGTCAGCATATCAGATCGCAGGTTGTTAACACTAACGACTAGGATATTAAGCGGATTAGCGCGGCGATTAAACTCGATGGTTTCGAGCGGGTAGCTTACTAACTCAATGCTATCTTGGCTTTGTTCAAGGCGTTTTAGGTATTCTTCACGATCTAATAAGCCGTGTCTTTCCATAAATGACTTCGCCGTCATCGGGTAGGAAAGAGGGAAATTGGCACGCTGAGCGGTGATCGGATTGTAGAAGTAGGCATCCGCCCACACATAAATAAGGTGGCTAGCAATAAAGCTAACGAAAAACAGCGCCGATAATGGTCGGCCGACATGCTTGTGTGACAGTTTACGTTGTTTACGCCATACCCATTCAGACAACGCGAGTTGGAGCAAAAATATCAGTGGTAAGACAATAAACAAATGCTGTAGGTCGACGCTGATGGTCGAACCTTCATCACTAAACAACACTTCCCAAACAACAGGCGTTAGGTGCAAGTTAATGGTTTGGTAGGCTTGCGTATCGATAAGTAGGATCGTTAGCCCTACAGTTGCAAAACAGACCGCCACTAAACGGAACAGTTTTCGTGACGGTATGACAAAGGTGAGTGGGAATAGAACCAACAGGTATAGGGCGAATACAAGGAAGCCAAAATGACCGACCCAAGAAATCATCAAGTAGAATTGACCAAGTAGGGTCTCTGGCCACGGAGACTGAGAGATATAACGGGTACCGATCAGCATTGCAGCGATGATGTTGAAAAAGGCGAACCAGTGTCCCCATCCCACTAAACGCGATACGCGTTCACCGTATGTATTTCCGTTATCGACCATGTAAGTGTTCTATTGTCCGTTATTATTTTTAGTGTTTTTTATCTTCAATTGAAGAAACAAGCGCTTCTGCAAATTTTTCAGCAATTGCTTTGCGTTGTGAAGCAGCAACATCTTGATTTAAGACATTGGTAGCGATATTTCCAGCAATCATTAACGCAAGCTCTGGACCCGCTGCATGTTTTTCAAGTACCGCAGCCACTTCAGTAAGGATTTGTTCTACTTGCTCGTCGCTGTATTTAGATGTAATCGGCATAAAGACTCTAATGATGATAGTAAAGCGGCTTATGATAACCTACAATGCCACGCAACTGAAACCTACGCGGCGATAAATTTCATCATGAGCCTTCATCTTTCAAACGTTATCCTACATCAATTACAGAAAAACGACGCAGATGAACTAGTTGTTAACTTTCGTTCAGAGTCTCTATCTAACGATACTTCGACCGAAGACCTAGTTGCAGAGCTTCATAGAGTGTTCAACTCGAAAGCCGGTAAAGGCTTTGGTTCTTTTAAGTCTGACAGCGAATTTAACAACTGGTTGCAAGATCTTCGTCAAGGAAATCAAAACTTTTACGATTTCTCACAGTTAAGTGCTAACCGCCTTAAAGATGAATTATCAAAATACCCGTTTGCTGACGAAGGCATCTTAGTCTTTGCTGAATATCAGTCACTGGCAACAGATTATCTTTTTGTGGCGATTATTCCTTCAAATCAAAGTCTTAAGGTGACAGAAGGTCTAGAGATCAGCGCAACGGACTACCTTGACTTAAGCAAGATGGATATTGCAGCGCGAATCGACTTAACCAGCTTTGAGACTGACAAAGAGTCAAACCGTTATTTAGCTTACATCAAAGGTCGTGTTGGTCGTAAAGTGGCTGACTTTTTCCTCGATTTCCTACAGGCAGAAGTCGGTTTAGACACCAAAGTACAAAACCAAGTGTTGATGCAAGCGGTCGAAGATTTCTGTGCAGACTCTAAGTTAGAGAAAGACGAAGCTATCAGCTACAAAAAGCAAGTCGCGGATTACTGCAATGAGCAAATAAAATCAGGTGATGAAGTTCAAGTTCGTGAACTGTCCGGTGAACTGCCTCCTTCTCAAGATGGCACTAGCTTCTTGGATTACACTAAAGAACAAGGCTACGAACTAGAAGAGAGTTTCCCTGGTGATCGCACTGCCGTACGCAAGCTGACTAAGTATGTAGGTGCGGGCGGTGGCCTGAATGTAAGTTTTGATAGTTTATTGCTTGGTGAGCGTATTTTTTACGATCCAGAAACCGATACGTTAACGATCAAAGGCACACCACCAAATCTACGTGACCAGTTAACACGTAATAAATAGCCTCTATAGAATAGGACTGACTGCAACATTTTGCTAGTTAGTCCTCCACTTCTGCTTGATAGTGTATATTCTTGTATTACTAGGGATTTATCTACAGGCAAGAGCATGGATGGGAAAGCGCTTAAAATTGGCTGGATATTGTTAGCAGTATGGGTTGTGAGTATTGCTGTAATCGCGAGCAGTTACCGTTCAATCGAAGCTACTAAAGAACAGGTCTATGAATTAGGCACGAGCATCCAAGAATTGCGTGATGCTTTTTCTTTTGATTCGCCATATAGAGAAAACATGGCGGATTCTCAATCTCTTAACTTGCAGCTTATCTACGCGCTGCGTCTTCAGCTTGATGCCCACTATCAAAGCAGTTGGTTATTGCCAGACATTAACCGATTATTGTTTACCACTGATCGCTTTATCGAGCAGTCCCAAGTCTATCTAGATAACAACCTTGATCTCCTGAGCTTGGTCGACCAGATTGGTACCATGCGTGAGCGCTATCAGGGACAGAGCACAGAAGTGGTTTACTTCCGCCTTAGTACCAACGTGCTTGAAGCAGTGTTTGGTGATAGCGCCTCTAGCCCCCAAGTTTATCGAGACCTCGACAATATATACTCTCAATCTAATCAATTATCGGCTAAAGAGCGCCAAGACCTACAACAGGTATTGGCACAAGTATCTTCTGTCTTAGGTGGCTACGCGCAAGGTCGATATATTGTTGAGAAACTGCAAACTCACGATGTGCTGAATCAGATCAGTGTGCTACGTGGGGAGTTTGATCAACTGCTTATTCGTCATGTTATCCTCGGGATCTTGCTTACCTTGTGTATTCTGGGCGGTTATTTATCACTCCTGCGTGCGAGTGACACTAGACCAACTACTTTGCGATCCCAACAGGATGATACTAAAGCAAAACCATCAGTCCCCGAACCTGAAGAAATTGCTACAAATTCGTCACCAGCTGCAAACAGCGTAGTGGCCCCACCACAAGCATCTATTGAGCCTGTTATCGAGAAACAGACTGCACAAGCCGAGCCTGTGACCACAATTACGGGAACGAGCGAATGTGAAATTGATTTCGATAAGATGCTTGAGTCGTTAAACAACGACATGGAATCTGTTTGTATGTTGCTTGAGGTCTTTATTGAAGATCATACCGGAGATGCGGATAAAATCGTTCAGCTAGTTAACGAATCACCTGAAGAGGCACAACGAAAAGCCCATAGCTTAAAAGGGGTGGGTGGCAACCTAGGTGCCACTAAGTTACGCGAAGCGGCTGGTAAAGTTGAAGTCGCCCTCAAGGATACCAATAACGTTGACGCAAATAGTGTCGAAGAGCTTAAAATACGTCTCGATAGAGCGATTGAAGAAGCCAGAGTTTTCTTAAAAGAGCGCAATACTATCAATAGTTAACGGTTTTCTGACTTTTAAGGTATAGAATATCGCGCGTATTTTATGTCTATCTGAGGTTAAACATTCAAATGAGCCGTTTTGCAAAGGTTTGGCTTTTCACTGCTATCTTGTTAAGTGGTGGTTGTTCATTGCTTGAGGTTAAGCTTGACAGTCAAACGACGCCGCTAACTCAGCAAGAGCTGAACATGCGTTTGCTGACGCGTGAGTACACTCAACAGTTTTTTTCTCAAGTCGAACAAGCTGCTGACGCTATCTCTGCTAGCTATGATGCGCAGGATAAGTTGCACCAATCCTACGTTTTATTATGGAAGATAAATGCGGAAGAGGGTATTCAACAGTCGACCTATCAAGTGAACCCTACCGCTGCGCTAGTGGATGCTTGGGTGTTTACTGAACAGATGGATGAGTTTTTTGTATCGGGAGCAGGTAAAGGGCTATTTACCACATCACATGCGCAGCAGGTATCCAATCAGCTAACCAGTGAAATCGATAAACTGGCGAAATCATTGTTCAAAGGGACGCACTATAAATCGACGAAGCAGTTTGTGACGGATTTTGCTCGCGCTCATCCATTTGAAGATCTCTCTTTTATCCGTACTCCAGCCTACCGTGCTTGGTTACAAGCGCATGAAATTAGTGAAGATGAAGCGGTTTCAACCCTCGGGACTATGCCAGAAGCGCTAGGGGATGTGTCTGATCGATTGAGTTTAGTCTCTGAGCAAACCCCTAAACTCATGACTTGGAAAGCGCAGCTTATCGCGATGAACAGCAGTGTCAGCGGTGAACAACTGACAGAAACGCTTAAGAGTATTCAGCTCACCTCTGAGTCGTTCCAAGATTTCGTTAACAACAACCCTCAGTATATGGAAGACCTAGCTCGTCAAATGTCGATTCAACTGCAGCCGCTAGTGCAAGAAATTGACAATCGTACTGCGGATAGGTTGGAGCAATTAAGTTCCGAGCGTCAGGCGTTGGAGCAGATGGTCGCCCGTGAACGGGCTGAAATTGCTTTAATCATCAGTGCCGAAAGAGAAAAGTTTACCCAAGATATTGATAAAGTTTCGCAAGACGTTGTTGCTCTTGCGATGGATAAGCTCGTGGTATTGATTAAGAGCACTATCATTTACTTTGTGTTGTTTATCGTTGCTATTTTCTTCGCACCATTAGGCTTAGGTTACCTGTTAGGTAAACGGAGTGCGGCCAAGAAGGTCGACCGATAAGCAATAAAAAAGCGCCTCAGTTGAGGCGCTTTTGCTATTTGTTGAGTGTTTTTAAGCTGTTTGCTTAGCTAACTCTGTTTCTTCGTCAGCAACTTCTGCGGTCGCCGTCGGTTCACACTTATCAACAAACCAACCCATGTAAGATGTGATAATGGTGACGATGATACATACGAAGCTCAACCACATAAACGGCGCGTAAGAGAGGGTTGCGACACCAAGAATACTCGCCATGTAGATGCCGTTGTCACTCCAAGGCACCATACCTGAAGTCAGTGTGCCACCAAACTCTGCGTTACGTGACAGGTTCTTACGTTTATAACCCAAACGGTCGTAGTTCTTAGCACAGATCTTAGGTGTTAGGATAAGAGATACGTACATCGCTGAGCCAAATACGTTGCCCATAAAGGCAGTACCAATGGTGCTAGTCGCTAGAGAACCAGCGCTTTGAACGCGACGCTCAAACAGTTTAGCAATCGTTTCTAATACACCGACCTTATCTAGTAGGCCGCCGAAACCCAAACCAAATACGATAACAGCCACTGAACCAAGCATTGATGACATACCGCCTCGGTTAAGAATCGAATCAATGAAACCAACGCCAGATTCAATCTCAAAAGGTGCCCAAGCGGTATTGAACGCTTGCAGGAAGTCTACGTCCTGAATCATTACTGCCCAGATAATACCCAGCAGTGAGCCAAAGCTGATAACAGGGAAAGAAGGCATGCGCATTGCGAGTAAGCCGAGCACGATAACCACAGGCACAAAAGAGTAAGGCGTAATGTAGAATTGCTGCTCCATTGCTTGGATAACAGATTGCACCTGAGACATATCAACGTTACCCGCGTAGTGGAAGCCAAACGCAGTAAACATGATACCGGTAATAATGTAGCTGATCAGGGCTACTGGCAGCATGCCTTTAATGTGCTCAACCACTTCAACATTAGACATTGATGAAGCCAAGATAACTGAGTCTGACAGCGGAGACATCTTATCGCCGAAGTAACAGCCTGATAGGACAGCACCTGCGGTAATTGGTGCTGGAACACCAAGACCTTGACCGATACCCATCATCGCGATACCAGCAGTACCCGCAGCGCCCCATGATGTACCTGTCGCCAGAGCGGTTAGAGAACAGATGATCATCGTGGCTAAAAGGAAAATTGAAGGATGGATAGCTTTCAGACCATAGTAGATGATGGTTGGAACAATACCACCTGAGATCCAGGTACCGACCAGAGCACCAACGGCAAGTAAAATGAGTACGGCACCTAGTCCGTTAGAAATTCCGTTCAGAGCTGCTTTTTCTAACTCTTTGTATTTGTGGCCTAAACGGATACCTAAAACGATGATAATGAACCAGCCAATGTATAGAGCTAGCTGAATGGGTAAATCAAGTTTGGCGGTGAACGAAAACGCCATTAGCAAGAATAACCCAAGGGAGACAACAACCTGCATCAAGCTTGGCAGACGGGGAGTATGTTGTGTCATACGGAGCCTCTTAATTGTTTATTAGCAAATGTAAACAGTGGAACAATTCTGCTTACGAAGGAGTGTTAACCCCTTTTTAAGGACGTAGGGCACTCTACATTAGATAGAATAATATTTCGATAAATTGTCGCTTTCGTGTGAGTTGTGTCTGTTGATTAAATTATTGCTAGTTATAAATGTGGTTAAACGTTAAATCTTATCGCGATAGTTGTTTCTAATTGTAAATATTGTGTAGCACGAACTTTTCGTTGTTGTTTTGTCTGTGGCGCGTTTTTGTATAGGTAAATAACAAGTGGTGAAAAAGTCGACAAAATAAGGCTTCTGGTCGGCATTAACGAAATAAGAAATAAAAGTTACAGATTTGATGCAATTTTCTCTTGAGATTTTGCTGCGAAAATTGAATATTGAGCTATTCCCTTTTTAAAATTGAATACACGGAGAGTTGAGAATGAGAGTAGGTTTAGTCGGTTGGCGTGGCATGGTGGGTTCTGTGCTAATGCAGCGAATGGTTGAAGAGAAAGATTTTGACCTTATTGAGCCAGTTTTTTACAGCACATCTCAGATCGGTATTCCTGCACCTAACTTAGGTAAAGAGGCAGGCCTACTTCAAGATGCTTTCGATATTGAGAGCCTAAAACAGCTAGATGCAGTGATCACTTGTCAAGGTGGTAGCTACACGGAAAAAGTCTACCCAGCACTACGTCAAGCAGGTTGGAAAGGCTACTGGATTGATGCCGCATCAACTTTACGTATGGCGCAAGATTCGATTATTACACTAGACCCTGTCAACCTAAGCCAGATCCAACAAGGTATCCACGGTGGTACAAATACCTTTGTTGGTGGTAACTGTACAGTGAGTTTGATGCTGATGGGTTTAGGTGGCCTATTTGAGAAAGGTCTGGTTGAGTGGACCAGCGCGATGACTTACCAAGCAGCTTCGGGTGCAGGTGCGCAAAACATGCGTGAGCTGATCTCGCAAATGGGTGTGATCAATGATTCCGTCAGCTCTGAACTTGCTAATCCTTCAAGTTCAATTCTAGATATCGACAAGAAAGTCGCTGATACCATGCGCGGCAGCTCTTTCCCTACGGATAAATTCGGTGTGCCACTAGCAGGCTCTCTGATCCCTTGGATTGATGTTAAGCGTGACAATGGTCAAAGCAAAGAAGAGTGGAAAGCTGGTGTTGAAGCGAACAAGATTCTCGGTTTCAGTGATGCACCAGTGCCAATTGATGGAACCTGTGTTCGTATTGGCGCGATGCGTTGTCACTCTCAAGCTCTGACTATCAAGCTGAAGCAAAATGTGCCTATGGACGAGATCGAAGAGATGATCGCGACGCACAACGATTGGGTTAAAGTGATCCCGAACGATCGTGATATCACAGCGCAAGAGCTAACGCCTGCGAAAGTAACAGGTACCTTGTCTATTCCAGTAGGTCGTCTACGCAAGATGGCAATGGGAGATGATTTCCTAAACGCGTTTACAGTTGGTGACCAACTGCTATGGGGTGCGGCTGAGCCGTTACGTCGTACGCTACGTATTATCTTGAATGAAAAAGCTTAACCTCAATTAGATTTGCCTTTATCAATCAAGACCCTACTCTTTTAGTAGGGTCTTTTTTATTAAGGTAGTCAATGAGTATTCCACGTATCTTTCTTGCTGTCGTTGCGGCGATCGCGGCATGGCTCGTTACTCATATGTTGATCGGCGAGCTCATTTCGTTGGCCGCGATATTATTTTGTCCTAAAGGCTTTGGTAGTAGCGGTGAGTGTTATGTGGGCTGGTGGCACGATGTTGTGTTCGTCGTTGATGTGTTCGGTGTTGGTCTGTCAGCATGTGCAACCATATTAGCAGCTGTGTGGGCAGCAAATAGTCATAGCCAAAGAGTGTCGAGGGTGACGTACTGCATTGGTATGTTACTGGCGAGCGCGCTTGTGATAAGCACCTGGTTAAGTTGGCTTGCCGTATCTTCATGGGTTAGTGCATTGCTCATCGGGTGGCTGACCGTCAAATACTTAGACCAGCGATACGGCACGCTAAGTTAAGTCGATTTCTCCACCGGCACCACACGCATATCTGGGTCTGCGAGTTCACTACCACAATGCTTACAGTGAAGTGCATCCGAGTCATGACCTGTTTGCATGCAGTTAGGACACTTAACTAAGGTTTTATGTGAGCTCATCTCTTGGTTTAGTTCCGCAGTAATGATACCCGTCGGCACAGCCAGTATGGAGTAACCTAACAGCATCGTCATCGAGGCGATCGCTTTTCCTAGTGCTGTCTGAGGAACCAGATCACCATAACCGACGGTAGTAATTGTCACAATCGCCCAGTAGATGCTTTGTGGAATGCTGGTAAAACCGTTCTGTGGTCCTTCAATCACATAAATCAATGCACCGAAAATGGTGACCAAAATTGCGACTGTGGTAAAGAAGATAAAAATCTTACGCTTTGCCATCAGCAGAGATCTGAGCAAGATATTCGAGTCTTGTAGGTAACGCACTAATTTCAAAACGCGGAAGATCCGCATGACTCTTAGCGCCCGTATTACTCCCATAAATGATGCTGACGGGAAGAAGATGGCTAAATAGGTAGGGAGAATCGCAAGTAAATCGATGACACCATAAAAGCTTTTTGCATATGCCACCGGCTTTGGTGAGCAATAAAGCCTTAATAGGTATTCAAGTGTGAACAGAGCGGTAAAGGTGTATTCCATATACCGCAGTTGTGTGCCCCAAACCGCCCTAACGGAAGGGATAGATTCTAAGACCAGTACGACCAGAGAAGCCAAAATCGCTACTATGAGTGCAAGATCAAATGCTCGGCCCGCTTTTGTGTGGGTACCAAAGATAATGACGTAGAGATGATGTTTTAAAGAGTTTCTAGGCATGATAGAGCGATATTTATTTAGGTCACTCTATCATACTTGAATATAGGGCTTAAGCTAACCCTGGGAACAAATTGCGCAAACCGTTGGCAATAAACTCAATGCCTAGAGCGCCCAGAATAAGCCCCATAATACGCGTGATTACGTTGATGCCTGTTTGCCCTAAAAAGCGCACAATTAACGGAGCAGAACGGAATAGAAGCCACGTACACAATGCGAACAGTACGATGGTGACTATAATGCCGACAGTATCAAACATGCTCGGGTAGCGAGAGCCATAAACAATTGTTGAGCTGATCGCACCTGGACCTGCCATAAGGGGCATTGCAAGTGGCACAACGCCAATCTGCTCGCGACTGACGTATTCCGATTTCTCTTGTTTGTTCTGCTTATCTTCACCGAGCTTACCGCTCATCATAGAGAACGCGATACTTAGCAGCAGCAATCCGCCGGCCACACGGAACGAATCCAATGAGATGCTAAACATATCGAGTAGCATCTGACCTGCCATTAAAGAGACGACCAGAATAATAGCCACAGCCAAGTTAGCGGTCACTGCCGTTTTGTTTTTCTCTTCTTGAGTCATATGACCGGTGAGAGAGACGAAGACCGGCATGATACCAACAGGGTTGACAGCTGCTACTAAACCGAGAAAAAACTGCAAAAAGATTGCGATTTCGAACGTTTGCATTCGGTGTGCCTACACAAGTAAAAGAGGGAACGGATTACATGCGGAATATAGTTGAAAATTTGCCCATGAACGAATGAAAAAAACTAAAGTTAAAACGATGCCATTACTGAGAAAATCTTATTATTGAAAAAAACGTAAATACTAATGACATACTTTGTTACGTAGAATGTGGTTGAAAAAATGAGCGTTTTACATAAACGTTAACATTCGCACATTTTCAGTAAAAAATAAGTCCGATTATAGAGAGATAGTTCGCTTTGGATATACTCTCAGTAGCACAAAGTTTATGGATTACATGTAAGTCTGTGGTCAGAAAATGAAACTTTTTTACAAAATATGGTCAGATTGCAAGTTTAGTTGTTCAATTGATGCAAAAATGCTCAATGATATTTTGTGATTTAAGTCTATGAAAAATATGGACTTAAACGAAAAATTGAGATTCTTGTACCACTAAGTGGGTAAATAGTTTTTCAGAACTGATCTGGGTCAATTTTTTTCATAACCTGAAATAATATACTCAGTCCTGAAAGCGATTTACTAAGAACTCTGTTCTAACAATCACAGTGGCCTTACTAAAAAGTTTTTAATATTTATCAATTTAGGAGATTCACTATGCCTGTAACTAATATGGCTGAACTAGATGCAATGGTTGCTCGCGTTAAAGCGGCACAAGCAGAGTTTGCAACCTTCTCTCAAGAGAAAGTAGACGCAATCTTTCGTGCAGCATCTTTAGCAGCTAACCACGCTCGTATCCCGCTAGCACAACAAGCGGTTGAAGAGTCTGGCATGGGTATTGTTGAAGACAAGGTTATCAAAAACCACTTCGCGTCAGAGTTCATCTACAACAAATACAAAGATGAAAAAACTTGTGGCATCTTAGAAGAAGACGACAACCTAGGTACAATGACTATCGCAGAACCTGTAGGTATCATCTGTGGTATCGTACCAACAACTAACCCAACATCTACTGCAATTTTCAAATCTCTAATCTCACTAAAAACTCGTAACGGCATCATCTTCTCGCCACACCCACGTGCGAAAAACTCAACCAACGATGCAGCGAAACTGGTTCTAGATGCAGCAGTAGCTGCGGGTGCTCCAAAAGACATCATCGGTTGGATTGACCAACCATCTGTAGAGCTTTCTAACGGTCTAATGAAGCACGACGACATCGCTCTTATCCTTGCAACTGGTGGTCCAGGTATGGTTAAGGCTGCATACTCTTCAGGTAAGCCAGCAATCGGTGTTGGTGCAGGTAACGTTCCTGTAGTAATCGACGAAACTGCTGACGTTAAACGTGCAGTAGCTTCTATCCTAATGTCTAAGACTTTCGATAACGGCGTAGTATGTGCTTCTGAGCAGGCTGCAATCGTAGTTGACGAAGTATACGACGAAGTGAAAGAGCGTTTTGCAACGCACAAAGCGGTTGTACTTAGCAAAGCTGACGCAGATAAAGTACGTAAAGTCCTTCTTATCGACGGCGCACTTAACGCTAAAATCGTTGGTCAACCAGCAGCAGCAATCGCTGAGCTAGCAGGTGTTAAAGTTCCTGCAGACACTAAAGTTCTTGTTGGTGAAGGTCTAGGTAAAGTTTCTTACGATGACGCATTCGCTCACGAGAAACTATCTCCAACGCTAGGTCTATTCCGCGCTGATGATTTCGAAGACGCAGTAGCTCAAGCGGTAACTATGGTTGAAATCGGCGGTATCGGTCACACATCTGGCCTATACACAAACCAAGACACAAACGCAGACCGCATCCGTTACTTCGGTGACAAGCTAAAAACTGCACGTATTCTTGTAAACATCCCAACGACTCACGGTGGTATCGGTGACCTTTACAACTTCAACGTTGCACCTTCGCTAACTCTAGGTTGTGGTTCATGGGGTGGTAACTCTATCTCTGAGAACGTAGGTCCTAAGCACCTTATCAACAAGAAAACTGTAGCGAAGCGAGCTGAAAACATGTTGTGGCACAAACTACCTAAGTCTATCTACTTCCGTCGTGGTAGCCTTCCAATCGCTCTTGGCGACCTAGAAGGTAAGAAACGCGCATTCCTAGTTACTGACCGTTTCCTATTCAACAACGGTTACGCTGATGAAGTAGTGAAACTACTGAAAGCTCAAGGCATCGAAGTTCAAGTATTCTTCGACGTAGAAGCGGATCCAACTCTATCTGTTGTTGAGAAAGGTGCTGAAGCAATGAAGAGCTTCCAGCCAGACGTTATCCTAGCGCTAGGTGGCGGTTCTCCAATGGATGCGGCTAAGATCATGTGGGTAATGTACGAGCACCCAGAAACGCACTTCGCTGAACTAGCAATGCGCTTCATGGATATCCGTAAACGTATCTACAAGTTCCCTAAAATGGGTAAAAAAGCTGAGCTTGTTTGTATCACTACAACTTCAGGTACGGGTTCAGAAGTTACTCCATTCGCTGTTGTTACCGACGACAAGACTGGTGCTAAGTACCCACTAGCTGACTACGAAATCACGCCAAACATGGCTATCGTAGATGCGAACCTAGTAATGAACATGCCTAAGTCTCTAACAGCGTTCGGTGGTTACGATGCAGTAACTCACGCTCTAGAAGCTTACGTATCTGTTCTAGCGAACGAATACTCAGACGGTCAAGCTCTACAAGCGCTTAAGATGCTTAAGGAATACCTACCATCAAGCTACGCGAACGGTGCAAACGACCCAATCGCTCGTGAAAAAGTACACAACGCAGCAACTATCGCTGGTGTGGCATTTGCGAACGCATTCCTAGGTGTTTGTCACTCTATGGCTCACAAGATTGGTGCTGAGTTCCACCTACCACACGGTCTGGCGAACGCACTACTAATCTCTAACGTTGTTCGTTACAACGCGAACGATAACCCAACTAAGCAAACTGCGTTCTCTCAATACGACCGCCCACAAGCACGTCGTCGTTACGCTGAAGTTGCTGACCACCTAGGCCTAAGCCAAGCTGGTGACCGTACTGCTCAGAAGATTGAACGTCTACTAGCATGGTTGGATGAGCTTAAAGGTAACCTAGACATTCCAATGTCTATCCAAGCGGCGGGTGTTTCGGAAGCTGATTTCGTAGCGAAACTAGACGAGCTAGCTGTTGAAGCGTTCGATGACCAGTGTACAGGTGCTAACCCACGTTACCCTCTAATCACTGAGCTGAAAGAAGTTCTACTTGCTTCTTACTACGGTAAAGCGTTTGTTGAAGGTGAAACTTTCGAAGGTACTACAGTTATCAAGAAGAAAGCAGACCAAGAAGCAGCGAAAGCAGCACCAAAAGCTAAGAAAGCAAAAGCTGAAGCATAATAAGTAAGATTCAGCATGAGATAAGTTTTCGCTAGCACGACACTTATCTATCGGGAAAAGACCAAAGCCCCAGTCGAAAGACTGGGGCTTTTTTCGTCTACTTGGTTAGGGTTAATTGTTCGATAAACTTTTCATTTATGTCTATACCTATAGTTAAGTAACGCTCCATATGGAAGAAGATTACTCGTCAAGGATAGAACCATGAATTTTAATAATATTCCCTTAAGGTTCAAAATCGCGCTAGGTACAGGGGCTCCGCTCATTCTCCTCGTGTTTTTGGCCTTTGTTGCAATCACAAGTTCACGTTCCCAGGTCCAAACTAATGCCATGGTTGACCATACTCACAATGTTATTCAGCAGGCGATGAGGATTGAAGCGGCTGCTGTCGATATGGAAACAGGTATGCGTGGGTTTCTTCTCGCAGGTAAGGAGGACTTTTTAGATCCTTATCTGAATGGTCAACAGAGATTCACTAAGCTGGTGGCTGAGCTTAAGAACACGGTTAATGACAACCCAGTTCAGGTCAAGCGTTTAGAGGATATTGAACAAACGATCAATGATTGGCGAGTCAATGTAACTGAACCCATCATCGAACTTAGGCGTGAGATTGGGCACGCTAAAACCATGGATGACGTGTCAGACCTCGTAGGGGAGGCGCGCGGAAAAGTCTATTTCGATAAGTTTCGCGGACAAATTGCTTTGTTTACGGAGCGCGAGGCTCAGCTGTTAGAGCAGCGACAAAAAAACAATAAAGATAAGTTTGATAACAGTGTTTTCTCCCTTGTCACCTTGAATGAGCAAGGTTATCTAGAAAAGTCAGAAACAGAAGAGCTGCTTAGCTCGTTTTCTCAACTCAGTGAATCTACTGATTGGGTCAACCATACCTATAAAGTGATGGCTTCTGCGCAAGACGTACTTGCCGCCGCTGTTGATATGGAAACCGGAATGCGCGGTTATCTTCTAGCGGGCAGAGATGATTTTCTCGTCCCGTATAACCAAGGCAGTGGAAAGTTTAAGCAACTGATATTTAAACTTAAACAAACGGTCAGCGACAACCCTCATCAAGTTAAGCTGTTAGAAGAGATGAACGGTACCATCAGTGAATGGCAAACTGAGGTTGTTACTCCCATCATCAAGTTGAGACGAGAGATTGGTGACGCCAAAACGATGAATGATATGGCAAAACTTGTCGGTGAAGCGCGAGGCAAGGTCTATTTCGATCAATTTCGTAGCCAAATTGCTGAGTTTGTTGCAATGGAAGATGGCTTGATGGATGAGCGTCAAGCGGCGGCCGAGTCGGCTGCAAAAACAACAGAAACGACTTTAATGCTGGGTACGCTGATAGCGATTGGTTTAGGTTCTGTAATTGCTTGGGTGGTGCTTAAAGCGATAACTGTCCCGGTTAGACAAGTAGCAACGGGTCTTGAGCGTTTGGCCGAGGGGGATCTAACCAATACTATCGATATCGATTCTAAAGATGAATTAGGGGCGATGGCCGCTAGTTACAATCAGGCTGTGAAAAAAACCAATGGGGCAATTCTCGAAGTATTGCGCACTACAGACGAGGTAGTTGACGGCACAATGTCGATTACACAGGCCAATACCAACATGTCACATGAGTTAGGGGTTCAATCTGAGAAGATTGCTCAGATTTCATCTTCTATTGAACAGATGAGCCACAGCATTCAAGAGGTAGCGACGAAATCTTCAGAAGCCACGGCTAATGCACAAGCTGCAGGTGTTACTGCTAATTCAGGTGGCGAAGTTGTTCAAAATACCATTGAGGGAATGAACGCCATCAATGAGGCTGTAACAGCGTCTTCAAATAGCGTTGCAGAACTAGGAAAACGCGGTTCTGAAATTGGTGAAATTATCAGCGTGATTAATGAAATCGCTGAGCAAACGAATTTGTTGGCACTTAATGCGGCAATAGAAGCTGCTCGAGCTGGCGAAGCTGGGCGAGGTTTTGCTGTAGTCGCGGATGAAGTTCGTGCCTTGGCAGATAGAACCACATCAGCAACGCAAGAGATCGGGCAATCAATAGAAGCGATTCAAAACGAAACCTCACTTGCGGTTGAACGTATGGAGGTAGGGGCAACACAAGTCACTGAAGGGCTAGAGTTAGTTAAAAAGGCTGGGGTCAGCCTTGATGAAATCGTCGAAGGCGCGCAAACCGTGGCTAACATGATCGATAGCATTGCGGCGGCTGCCGAAGAGCAATCTGTAGCCAGTGGCGAAGTCTCAAAGAACGTTGAAAGCGTGTCTGAGGTGTCTGTTGTTGCCAATGAGCAAGCCAACTTGGCCGCGAGCTCAGCTCAAACTCTAGAGCAGAAGGCTGAATCTCTTAAACGTCTCGTTAACCAGTTTAAGGTGTAAGATAAGGAACGGACTTCGTCCTACGAGAGGCTAGAACGCTGCGCTCCGAGATTCGAGAACGGGCTTCGCCCTTCTAGATACGTGCGTGGTGAGTATGTCGAAAGTTGCAGGCTGTGTTGGCTTCTGTTTTAGCGTAAGTATCTCAAATGATAAGAAAAGGGTTGATACAATGTACCAACCCTTCAAACTTTTCTCGCTTCTCGCTTCTCGCTTCTCGCTTCTCGCTTCTCGCTTCTCGCTTCTCGCTTCTCTCTAGCTCTCGTCTTCTGGTAACTTAACGTTCAGCTCTAGTACCGAGATATCGTCATCTTTGTGCTCGAATGACAAATCAACCATAGAAGGATCGATAGCGACGTATTTACTGATCACCTTAAGAATATCTTCTTTTAGCTGTGGCAAGTACGACGGTGCTGGATCACCTTGGCTACGGCGCTCGGCAACAATAATTTGTAGACGCTCTTTGGCTAAATTTGCAGAGCTTTTTTTCTGGGGACGGAAAAACTCAAGTAGTGACATTTAGCCTCCGAATAGTCGTTTAAAGATTCCTTTCTTCTGTTCAGTCAGGAAGCGGAAATCCACTTGCTGACCTAGCAGGCGCTCAACGGTGTCGTTGTATGCCATACCTGCGTCAGACTGCTCGTCAAAAATGACTGGCACGCCTTTGTTCGAAGCATTCAGTACCGCTTGGCTCTCAGGGATAACACCCAGTAGAGAGATATGTAGAATCTCTTCAACGTCTTCGACGCTTAGCATCTCACCTTGGTTAACTCGCGCTGGGTTGTAGCGCGTTAGTAGTAGGTGCTGCTTCACTGGCTCTAAACCTTCTTCTGCGCGGCGAGACTTAGAGTCTAAGATGCCCAGAATGCGGTCAGAGTCGCGTACAGAAGAAACTTCAGGGTTAGTGGTAACAATCGCTTCATCTGCAAAGTATAGCGCCATTAGTGCACCTTGCTCGATGCCCGCTGGAGAATCACAGATAATAAAGTCAAAGCCCATTTCGTCTAACTCATCTAAGATGCGACGAACGCCTTCTTTCGTTAGCGCATCTTTGTCACGAGTTTGTGAGGCAGGAAGAATGAACAGGTTCTCCGTGCGCTTGTCTTTGATCATCGCTTGATTCAATGTCGCTTCGCCGTTGATTACATTGACGAAGTCGTAAACCACGCGGCGTTCACAGCCCATGATAAGATCGAGGTTACGCAGACCAATATCGAAATCGATAACTGCCGTTTTCTTTCCTTTTACAGCAAGGCCTGAAGCGATTGCGGCGCTTGACGTGGTTTTACCCACGCCACCTTTACCTGAAGTGACAACAATAACGCGTGCCATTATGTGTTCCTTATAAGATTAAATCGTTAACAACTCGAACTTGAGCGAGTCGTCTTGCAAACTGAACATAACTTTTTGCTGCCAGAACTCGTCGGCGAACTGCTCGGTGAGCCAGTAGTGTCCTGCGACCGACATAAGTTCGGCATTGAGCTTATTGCAGATGATGACTGCGCCAGTGTTTCCACTCGCCCCCGCTATAGCGCGGCCGCGTAGAGTACCGTGGATATGAATAGAACCATCTGCAATGACCTCAGCTCCCTCGCTAACATGATTGAGTACCACAAGATCGCTGTCCTTGGCATATATTTGTTGCCCAGAACGCACCGGCGTACGGATAATCTTGGTTGGTGCCATCTTCGCAGGAGCTTGAGCTGGCGACTTGCTCGCAGACATGACGGCAAACTTAGCTTCAGAGGCTAAATTCTGTGTGCGCTTGTCTTTGCAGCCTGTGACGCCTACGGGAATCATACCTGCTTGGGAAATACCTTCTTTCAGTCTCACAAAGTCAATATCACCATCGACTTTTGAAATATTAATGACAACGGGCGCATGAGCAAAAAATGCGGGTGCCTGCTCTACCTTTTCTTGTAAGAAATGAATAGTTTTATCAACATTGTTGTCAGAAAGGTGCAAAACTGACAAAGTAAAGCTGCTGCCTTTTAGGTCTGGGGTGTGTGACATCTTTTACTTACAACCTCTTAAGGGCGTTGCCTGAGACTAGGGGTGTCATGTTATATTCCCAGAATAAGCACAGCAAGTTATCTTGCGCTCAATTGAGTGTTTTGCTTTAAAAAATAGCGAAACATTGACGTTCAATGAAATAAATGGATAAAAGGCTTCCAATGCTTTGTGCAATTTACAAAAGTTCTAAAAAAGAAGGCGCTTACCTATATATCCCGAAAAAGGATGATTTTTCACAAGTTCCTGACACTTTAATGCAGATGTTTGGCAAACCTATTATGGTTATGGTGGTCAAACTGGAAGGGCGCACGCTGGCACAAGTTGATGTCGAGAAAGTAAAACAGTCTTTAATAGATGATGGCTTTTTCTTGCAGTTGCCACCGCCGCCTAAAAACCTACTCGATGAATATAAAGAGCAAAAACAAGCTCGTCAGCAATCTGAAGATTAGATAAACAATATTGGGATTGTTGGTTTCTATTGCTCAAGGAGGGCAATGTGAAAAAACTACTGTCAGTCGTTCTAGGATTAACACTCTCTACCTCTGTATATGCGAATGAGGTCAGTTTTGAGCAATATGTTGAAGGCTTAAAACAAGAAGCTCGAACCAATGGTATTTCGGAGCAAATTATCGATCAGGCTTTTGACAATGTGACTCATAAGCCTCGTGCTGTAAAAGCGGATAAGAACCAACCTGAAAAGAAATTAACACTGGATGAGTACATTCCTCGTGCAGTTCCAGATTGGAAGGTAAAACAAGCGAAAGCGCTATACAAAGAGCACTACGCTGAGTTAAGCCGAATTGGCGAAGAATACGGTGTACAGCCACGTTTTATTGTTGCGCTTTGGGGTGTCGAAAGTAACTTCGGTAAGTTCACAGGTAACTACCCAGTGATCGATGCACTATCGACGCTCGCCTACGATGGTCGCCGAGAAGCCTTCTTCCGAAAAGAAACCATGGCCGCACTGCAAATCTTGCAAGAAGGACATATTTCAGTCAGCGACTTTAAAGGCTCTTGGGCTGGGGCGATGGGGCAATGTCAGTTTATGCCAAGCTCCTTCCTTTCCTATGCTGCTGACGGAAGCGGTGATGGTAAGAAAGATATTTGGAATACAGAAGCGGATGTGTTCGCGTCAGCCGCTAATTATCTGAGTCAATCTGGTTGGAATGACAAGTTCACTTGGGGACGTCAGGTTAAGCTACCGCAAGGTTTCGACATGGACCTAGAAGGCCGTGTTGAAGGTAAAGAGAAAACTCTAGCGGAATGGAATCAACTTGGCATCACTCGATACGATGGCAGTTCACTGCCACAAGTGGATGTGGATGCATGGTTGACCGCGCCAGACAATGCCAATGGGCGAGTCTATCTGGTTTACAACAACTACAATGTACTGATGAAGTGGAATCGCTCTTACTACTTCGCTTTAGCTGTCAGTCATCTGGCTGATAGAATTACGTTGTAGACAAACAATTTAAACAAAAGGAGCTCTCTTGAGCTCCTTTTTCTTTTGGAGATCCTGTGCTTTCAGAACGTGCTGCGCAAATGGTAGTGTTTGCCGCTTTGCTCAAACATAAGAATTTTACCTTGGCTGCTAAAAGCTTAGGTGTCTCGGTATCTCATGTCAGTAAGCAATTAGCTCAGCTTGAATCATCGCTGGGTGTAAAGCTTGTACAACGTACGACGCGAAGCTTTACGCCAACCGAGGCTGGGCAAAAATTTTATGAACATTGTGCTCAGTTAGTTTCGATAGTGGGGGAGGCTCAGTTAGAGGTTGAAAGCCAGCGTGATGAGGTGGCAGGGCTAGTGAAAATTGGTCTGTCGCAATCTTTTGGTACTTTGCACATCATTCCTGCAATTGATGAGCTGCGCCAGCAATATCCTAACCTTCAGGTTGAAGTGCATTTGTTCGACTACAAGGTAGATATGCTAGAAGAGGGGTTGGATCTGTGGATTACCAACAATGAACATCTACCAGAAGGCTATGTGGCTCAGCGCTTAGCGGACTCGCAGTTTGTGGTTGCAGCCTCTCCTGATTATTTAGTTAAGCATCAAACCCCAAGTCACCCAAGTGAGCTGACGGAACATAATTGCCTGATTTATCGAAGCTGGGAAAGGGACTATACCCGATGGTCATTTAGCAGCCATCAAGAACAGTTGAGTATTAAAGTCTCTGGGAACTATTCGGTCGACTTAGCAGAAGCGGTACGTGATGCCGCGGTTGCAGGGTGGGGCATCGCCTATCTAGCGACTTATCTTATCGGCGATGAGTTTAAAAACGGGCAACTTATCCAGCTGTTTCCTGATTGGAACGCTTCGCAAAGCATGCCATTTTACGCAGTCTATCCAAGTCGTCGTTTCTTGCCTAAGAAGACGGTGGCCGTGATCGATTTTATAAAGCAGAAAATTGGCAACC
This sequence comes from Vibrio sp. R10-SF1-ISO8, assembly GCF_059833805.1. NCBI lineage: Bacteria > Pseudomonadati > Pseudomonadota > Gammaproteobacteria > Vibrionales > Vibrionaceae > Vibrio > Vibrio sp. R10-SF1-ISO8. Next base: position 510,512 of record NZ_JCBDHL010000021.1, read on the forward strand.
CTTGCCATTGGGATAAGAAACTAGCGCCCTATATTCAAAGACCTTGACTACGGCATCTTGGCAAGATTAATTTTTCTTACTCCATAAACATAATTTCCACTTGGAAAAGATAGCAGTAAGCAAACGTTTATATGTTTAATTATCAATGGGTTATTTTTGTGGTTATATTTTAATCTCTGTAAAATACATCCAGTTAACAACTGTGACTTGCATCTCATTTTTAGATCACTAGACTCCGACGCCACTCTTGTTCCCCCTTCTGTCGGATTCATGTTATGAACTCAATTCTCGGTATTGTAGCCATTCTATTTACTGCTTGGCTGCTCTCTACAAATAGAAAGAAAATTAACTTTAAAACGGTATCGCTCGCGTTTGCATTGCAAATTACCTTTGCGCTATTGGTGTTGTACGTACCAGCAGGCAAAGAAGCGCTGAACAGCGTGACCGGCGCTGTCTCCAACCTGATTAACTATGGTCAAGAAGGTATCGCTTTCCTGTTTGGTGGCTTGGCAACAGGTGGCTTTACGTTTGCAATCAACGTTCTTGGCATCATCATCTTTTTCTCGGCGCTGATTTCTGGCTTGTACCACATTGGGCTTATGCCAAAAGTGATTAACCTCATTGGTGGTGGGCTGCAAAAGCTATTGGGTATTGGTCGTGCTGAGTCTTTGTCTGCAACAGCAAACATTTTTGTCGGCATGATTGAAGCGCCGCTAGTGGTAAAACCGTACTTAAAGCATATGACGGACTCGCAATTTTTCGCTGTTATGTGTGGTGGTCTTGCCTCTGTGGCTGGTGGTACCTTGGTTGGTTACGCTTCGCTAGGAGTGGATCTCAACTACCTGATTGCGGCGGCGTTTATGTCGGCTCCGGCAGGTTTACTGATGGCGAAGATCTTAGTACCTGAAACTGAGACCATCAGCCCAAGCACCGAGCTAGATAATGCCGAGATGCCTAAAGCAACCAATGTCGTTGAAGCCATGGCAGACGGTGCAATGTCTGGTTTGCGTATTGCAGTCGCTGTTGGCGCAACCTTACTTGCCTTTATCAGTGTGATAGCGATGCTTAACGGCATGCTAGGTTGGGTTGGCAGTCTAGCTGGAGTAGAGCTGAGTTTTGAGCTAATCCTTGGCTACGTGTTCGCGCCAGTGGCGTGGCTACTGGGCGTTCCTTGGAATGAAGCCATCACTGCAGGTTCGTTAATCGGTAATAAGATTGTTGTGAACGAGTTTGTCGCTTTTATCCAATTGATGGATGTCAAAGCACAGCTAAGTGAGCACTCACAAGCAATCGTCACGTTTGCACTGTGCGGCTTTGCTAACATCTCAACTATGGCGATGCTCATTGGTGGTTTAGGAAGCCTAGTGCCTGAAAAGCGTCCATTCATTTCCAAATACGGCTTCCGCGCCATTGCGGCAGGTGTCATGGCAAACCTTATGAGCGCGTCAATTGCAGGTGTGATTCTTAGCCTTTAAGAGGCGAGGGCGGACTTCGTCCTTTAGAACGCTTTGCTCCGAGAATCGGGAACGGGCTTCGCCCTTCGAGATTTTTTCGTTCCCACATCCCGAATCCATAGCGAAGCGTTCCAAAATAAAAAGGATTGGCACTTGGTGCCAATCCTTTAATTTTTCTCGCTTCTCGCTTCTCGCTTCTCGCTTCTCGCTTCTATTTCTTAGTATGAAACTGCTCACAAGCCAGCATGGTGTTCTCAATTAGGCTTGCAACTGTCATTGGCCCCACACCGCCTGGTACTGGAGTAATAAAGCTTGCGCGCTCTTTTGCGTTGTCATAATCAACATCACCAACTAGCTTGCCTGAATCTAAGCGGTTAATACCCACATCGACCACTACTGCGCCTTCTTTGATCCAATTACCAGGAATAAAGTTTGGTTTACCTACTGCAACCACGACTAAGTCAGCTTGGCGGACATGACCTTCAAGGTCTTTAGTGAAACGGTGACAGGTGGTGGTCGTGCAGCCTGCCAGTAGTAGCTCAAGCGTCATAGGGCGGCCGACAATGTTTGACGCACCCACGACAACCGCATGCATACCACGTAGGTTGATGTTGTAGCGCTCTAGTAGAGTGATAATGCCTTTAGGCGTACAAGAGCGGAGTTTAGGAATACGTTGAGCCAAACGACCTACGTTGTATGGGTGGAAACCATCGACGTCTTTTTCAGGGTGAATACGCTCAAGGACATGTGTTGCATCAATACCAGCAGGAAGCGGTAGTTGAACAAGGATACCGTCAATCTCGGCATCACCGTTAAGCTCATCAATAAGAGCCAGTAGCTCTTCTTCTGTCGTCGTTGCAGGAAGGTCAAAAGATTTTGAGACAAAGCCAACTTCTTCACATGCACGACGTTTACTGCCGACATAAACTTGAGAAGCCGGATCTTCGCCGACAAGAACCACTGCTAGGCCAGGAGCACGCAAGCCAGCTTCTTTACGAGCTTTTACGCGGGCTGCAACTTCTGAGCGAACAGTTTGGGAAATTAGAGTTCCATCAATATTTTGAGCGGTCATGACTTTCCTTTAATAAGAATGGCGAATTATTTGCAGCGCATTGTCGCAAATTATTTGACGAACATCTATAAGCAAACGTTTGCTTTGTGGTGTTTTTAATCAAAATAGAATTCTGTGACCTTTTTTTAGTCAGTCAGATCATAATGTTACTAAAAGCCCTTGTTTTAAGAATTCGAACTCGTATAATCCTTTCCCTGTAGCGCGCCCTTAGCTCAGCTGGATAGAGCACGTCCCTTCTAAGGATGTGGTCGTAGGTTCGAATCCTACAGGGCGTGCCATTTATTCTAGAAACCCGATAGCTCATAGAGTTGTCGGGTTTTTTCGTTTTAGTGCTTTTCCAACTTGTCTATCTCATGTAGTTAGGTGGTCAATGACTGCCATTTTCAGTGCTTGATATCGAGCCAATGTTGATACGTGATTGCTCATATCTTTTAGTTGTTTGCTTAAGTATTACTCAATACACATCTCTTTAATGAATGGTTGCTGTTTTAGGTTTGACTTTGTGAATATTTATAAAGGTTTATTTTTGTCGATAATTGATTGATATATAGACATAAAATGGATTTTTATAATGATTAATTTGTAACAGCGTTTAGGCTCATGTATCTAAGTCTGCTGCTAGTGATAGGCTTTAATGTGTCGGCCTTCTAGCATCCAATCGAAATTTAGATGATAGATGTAGTTAGATGGCGGACAAAAAAGATTTAAGTGGTAAGCGAATACTTATCGTAGAAGAGAACAGTATGTTGTCCTCGTCGATAAAAAACATGCTGAAGAAAATGGGTGGTGCAGAAGATAAATTGCACAAGGCACAAAATGTCATGACCTTTAAGCAGCTTGTTAACCAGCATCGCTTTGATCTGATCATTTGTTCTTATGCAAGTAAGAAGAAAATAGTCGGCCCTAAATATCACTACCTCTATCAGCAAAGCCGAGCCTACTCACGTGATTGCTCATTTGTTGTGATTGCCAATAGTGGTGATGATGACCAAATTAGAGGCGCCGAAGAATTAGAGCCGGACAATATTCTTGGTCACCCGTTTAATTACAACCAATTTAAGCATCTCATTGCAAGTAGCCTGTTAAAACGCAGTATTTTGACGTCGGTACACAACAAGCTAGACCAAGGGCGGTTTGATGAAGCTATTGAGCTTTGTAATGCACAATCAAAACGCAAAGGGGTCGAATGGCTCGACTTTCACAAAGTTGTCGTTGATTGCTATGTAAAGCAAAACAAATATGATTTGGCTTTACTAACGCTTAAACAGTTGCGTCAACAGGTTAAACATCGTTGGCCGTTGGTGAAGCTTATTTCTCTTAATCAAGAGCTGGGCAACGAGCTTGAAGCGTTGGAATTGGCGCACGAATACGAGCTTTTGGGCTACCCAGATGATCCTTTGGTTTCTCAGATCACTGCTCGTCATTCATTGCTTGATTGTGATTTAGACAAAGCCGTTCGGGTAATGATCAAACTTTCAATCCGCTACCCACATATTGTTCATCTAACGCTTAAATGTGTGATGCTGTGTATCATGCTCTCGGACTACCGAAAAGCGTCGATGTTTCTTGCCAAAATTGACTATGACTCGGTGCTAGATGACGAAGAGTTAGTGTTTATTGAGGAGCTGAGGTTGTTTCTCGAAGCACTTATCGCCATCAAAACACGCAACAAAATGAATCCGGCGACATTGAAAACATCTCTAAAGGCAATTTTGGCTATTCAAGAGAATGAGTTAATCGATAGCCATAAGCTCTCAAAAGGACTGTATCAGCTGTTGTTACAAGTCAATGGAGTGAACCCAGTTTGCTCGCCAAAGCGTCTTGAGTTGCTGTATAACCAAACTAAGCTAGAACATCGCAAGTTTGCTCTACTAGCTGTAGCACTTCATATTGGTTGCTTAGATTTAGCCAGAACTTGGTTAGATGAGTTAAGGCTGCTCAATTCAAGCAAGAAAGATATCGCGATGACGATTAGCTGCATTGTTCTCGATAAAGCCGAAGCAATACTGAGTGTTAAGGCACAAGCAATGCAGCAAGCGACGGAAAAGGCGTCGCTAGGTCGTGTGATTGATGCTTTAGCGATAAAGGCCAAAGAGGCACCTTATTTTATCAACCATCACTCTCATTTTATTAACGCCATGCTGAAGTTTAAGGTGTCTGATAGCAGCAATATCGAGTTGCTCAAAGAGCAATTTCCTGTGAGTGTCGGGATTGTAATAGAGAACTTGATAAAGCAAGACCCGATGCATCCGAAGGTCACACAGATCCAAAAGGCAAAGCGTATTGTGCAGAAACGCCTCCAAGCTCCGCTTCACGCTAGCAGAGAGGTTTGGTGAATAGTTGCTCAGACATCGATTGAATACTGTACTTACGTAAGGCTTTTCGGTAGCATGTCGTTCCTTTAACAAATTCTAATAGACTAAGCTCAAGCTTGGCACCTTACGCTCAGAGAACATGCGCAGTATCCATACCAAAATTAAACCTGAATTCGAGCCGTTACTGGCGGAACTCGCTCTTCATGCTTTACTCCATTTGCGTACTAACCATACTGCGATCGTTTTAGGTAGCAAATCTCGCTCGCAAATCAACGATATTCTTTCGGCGTGGCTAAACAAAGCCGCCAACAGCAAAAAATATAAGCCTTTCAAAAAGAAGGTGAAATCGCTTGTCAGCCATGCGCGTTCTCAGCGACTGGACATGGAAGCCATGTTGGGCAATTTGCTGACACCCATCGAAGGGGATGAACTGCCACACCTTGATAGCTTTTTGCTGCTGGTCAATACCCTTGAAAAAGAGCTCAACACCACAGTACTTGTCTCAAGCCCTGAAGCTGTCGACTTACAACACAATAGCAAAGGGTGCTTACTTTGTGTGCTTTCTGCTGATCTCAATGCCCATTTCAATAACCGTAATCGCTTAGTCGCGAATATTTCGATGTTGTTTCGTGGCACTCACGGAGAAAAGCACTCTTTCCTCCGTACAATATATTCTTCGTCTCTATTTGATCACCACGTTGAGTTTGAAGATGGTGACTTTGTAAGAATCACACTCTCACTTCGCTAATTCCCACTTTCTGTTTCCAATAGATCCAAAGTCTATCAACTCGCTCATTAGGGACTTTGTACCCCTAATTAATCCCGCGACCTATTGAATCGTTTATTGCTCAAATGTCATTGTGCTTATTTTTCTGTGAGAAGCATTCAGCGCTCCAAGAACCCGAGGAGAAACCTCTATGGAGCGCAAACTGATTGGCGTTTTTGTTTGTCTTCGATTAAGCCAGTTTAAATTTCTCTAGATGGTCGCTCACTTCGCTCACTTCGTGGCGATAGTTAGTGACAATTTGGTTCATGCTATCGGCGAGTTGCCCGGTATTTTGTGCAATGTCAGAGAGTACATCGACATCTTGGTCAACCGCTTCACTGGCTTTTGACTGCTCAACCGTAGAGTTGGCGATGCTGGTGATGTGTTCATTAACCGTTTCAATCAATACTTCGAGTTGAGAGACACTGTTGGTGACTTCAGAAACGGAATTGAAAGTGGAGTCGGTCGCCTCTCGGCTTTTATCCATATTGCTTACGGCAGTTTGAGTATTATTAGTAATATTGGAAAGCAATTGGGAGATATGTTCGGTTGCTTCTTTACTGCGCTGAGCAAGATCTCGAACTTCAGAAGAGACAACGGCGAAGCCGCGGCCATGCTCACCAGCACGAGCAGCTTCAATGGCAGCGTTCAATGCTAGCAAGTTGGTTTGCTCGGAAATGCCGTTAATCGTTTCAACAATTTTACTGACACTTTGTGCGTCTTGCTCTAGTTGTGACATGCACTCCTGAGTCTGCTCTATTTGAGTTACTAGTGCTTTTACAATCTCATAAGAGTCTTGGCTTTGTTTCTGGCAAGTGAGAACCTTATTGGTCATTTGCTCAGTTTCTTCTAATGCGCGCTCCGAAGAGGAGGCAATTTCTAAACTTGATTGAGATAGCTGAGTCATAGCGGCGGCTATGTTGCCACACTTGTCGGACGTTGCTCGACTGCTGTCACCTAAATCATTGGCACCTTGAACCATTTGGTCGAGTCGTTGATGGCTGTGGTCGTTGGTTTCAGTGACGTTCATTATCAGGTGCTTAATGCTTGTTACCAAGCCATTTACGCTTGATGAAATTTGCGACAGTTCGTTTTTTCCTTCGTCCTTGAGCACCATGCTCAGGTCGTTGGATTTTGACATATTCGCTAAGTTGTTAGTGAGTTCGCCAACTCGGTTTTTAAGGCTTGAAAGACTGATAACCAATCCTCCGATCAAAATAGCGCCCAAACAGATAATTGCAGCGATCATCATACTGAGTAACCACTGCGCAGAGCTTGCTTGAGTTGAAACTACATCAGTCATTGTAGCTGCCAGTTGGTTGCGAATTTTGTTGACCAGTTTGATTCGTTCTGTGGCTAAGCCAAACCAGTCCAATGCGGAAGGACCTTGCAGAGCTTTTAACTGGTCTTTCTGAGCTAGGTATTGATCTTGAATATCAACAACCTGTTTCCAAGTTGGGCTGTTTTTTGCGGCCTCAATTTGGTTTAAGAATTTACTTGGCATGGATAAGGTGGCCAATCTTTCTGCGTACTCCCCTGACTTCAGATAATTCTCTATTGCGGTGTATTGACCAAGAGTGGAGTTTTTACGAGCAAAAGCCCCATTAAGTGCTCCTCGAACTTGTCCGGCCCTTTCTTTGATTATCATCACCGAGGTTAAAGAGTTGCCTAGTCTTATAATCTCTGGGTTGTTTACGCCAGAAACCAGCAGAACCGCATTGTCAATCGCTAACTGGTTGAGATTGGAGTAGTAAGCAAAAGGAGAGCGTTTAGGTGAGAGTTGGTCTACTTGGTTTCGAACTTGATTGATATCGGCGATCTGAGTATCAAGGGACTGTTTAAGCTTATTTGCCAGTTCTGTAGAGACGTATTCAGGTTTGAATGCGTTAAAAGCTGCGATGTGTTGATCGGCATTTTTGCGCTGTTCTTTAAGTTTAGCGACTTGTTCTTGCGCACCCTTACTACCGAGTACCCCTGCCGTTAATCCTCGTTCTACGGCGAGGTTATGCGCTAAGTTATCGTAGAGCAGTGTTAACTTGATGATCTCTTGGTCTCGATTAGCCTGTTCTACCGTGTTGTTTTGAGTAGCTGCAAGCTCAACTGCCATTAGCATAGCTAAGAGTAATGGAATTCCGGCTAAGGCGGTAAAGATATGGTGCAGTGAAAAGCGTTTTATGAGCGAACGCATAATTGGCCTCCTAACGTTAAATTTATAATTATGATGCATTGATAATAGTTGAAATGATTTCCTTGTTGAGTGACCAAAGCCATATTGTCTGTGATAACCCCGGAGCTTTATTAAGGGAAATAGAAATAAATCTTAGCGCTGTCATAAAAATTTAATCTAAGTATGCATTGAGAAAGTATCGAAATTTCATCATATTGTAATGACTATGTAACAAAAGAGAGGAGTGCCTATGCAGCACCAAGAAATGATTCAACCTTCCAACTTTGGCCTAATAGGCCGTACTTGCTTATTTTCATTGATCGGTATTGTGAGCGTTTTTACCTTGCTATAGAAATAAGCCCAGAGGCATGCCTTGGTTTGTGAATGACTACTTATTTATGTTTGCGTATTTCCAAGGCGCTCTCACTCTTGTGCAACGTCCAAATCCTTTTTACCTCGCTTGACTGCTCTGCGTGATTTCATGTTGTTCAACGAGATCAATCTTTCGGCTATATAACCTTTAGCGCCTTTGAATGATTGTTAATCGTTGTTTTGTTAATAAGATGTGATGTGTGTCCGCAAGAGGTTCAAATTCTTTGGAATCTTCATTCATTACGACTATAAGAAGTGATTACACTCGCTCTATCAATACGGTGCAGTAATAGGTAAGGGTATGTCAGCTAAAATTCTCGTTGTCGATGACGATCAAGAAATTTGTGAGTTATTGGAAGAGTATCTGACCAAGCAAAGCTATCAGGTTTCGGCCGTTAATGATGGTGAGCAAATGAAAGCCTATATAGAGCAACAAGGCTATCCCGACTTGATTTTACTCGATGTGATGTTGCCTGGAGATGATGGATTTACCTTGTGCCAGCAAGTGCGCCGTCACTCGTCTGTACCTATTATTATGCTTACGGCGGTGTCCGATGATACTGACCAGATTATTGGTCTAGAGATCGGCGCAGATGACTATATCGCCAAGCCATTTAACCCTCGACACCTTAACGCACGTATCAAAGCGGTATTGCGCCGCGTCAATGTAACGGAAGAAATCCCAGCCAGCGCCAATGCTAAGTCGATTGTGTTTGGTGATTGGCAGCTTGATCCGTTAGCGCACCGAATTACCCACTTAGAAACTCATCAATCTCATGATTTGTCTGGTAGTGATTTTGCTTTGTTGATGCTATTTCTCAAGCGTCCTAATGAAGTGTTAGATCGCGATACGATCTCTTTTGCGACTCGTGGACGCGAAGCGCTCCCATTTGAACGCGGGATAGATGTTCAGCTAAGTCGATTAAGACAGAGACTGGGCGATAGTGCCAAGTTTCCTCATTATATTAAAACGATGCGTGGTAATGGCTATTTGTTGGCAGTACCGGTGAGCTATGAGAGCTAGTGTTTGGAACTGGTTTCGACAGTTTAAGCCCAATTCATTAGTCAGCCGAACTTTAGGCTTAACCTTACTGGCAGTGATTCTCGCGCAAGGCGTTGCTACCAGCATCTGGTATACGGAATCGAAACACAAAGAGTTGGCAGGGATTCGTGACGCTTCTGAAAGCATGGCCAACATGTTCGCGTCTACAGTGACCTTTTTTCAATCTCTCCCCGTTCGCTACCGTCATATCGTGCTGGACCAAATCCGCAATATGGGGGGAACGCGCTTTTTCGTTTCTTTCAATAAAGAGCAACTTGTTGTTGAGCCGATCGAAGATACGCCGTTGAAACGAGCATCAATCGAGGCGATTGAAGGAGTATTGCAAAACAAACTGCGTAAAGCAGAAAGTATCTCGGTCGATTTCTCCCATCCAGATAACCTACGTTTATTGAAAAACGATATCTACCTGCATGATCTACCAAAGTCATGGGCGCACCATACCCTGACGTTAAATCCTATCGACCCGCCAATTTTAGTGGTGCAGATCGAGCTTGCCTCGCATGAGTGGGTTTATATCGCGGCTCTGTTGCCTGCTCCCTACGTTACGCTAGATGACACCTTAATTGGCCGTGAGCAGATTCTGTTTCTGATTTTCTCGACCACGATTTTGCTTGCTCTGACCTATCTTTTGGTTCGCCGCCAAGTCAAACCGCTTAAGCGATTAGCCAAGGCTGCCAATGAAATGAGCATGGATATTGAACAGGCGCCGCTGCAAGAAGAGGGGGCTAGTGAGCTTATTACTGCCACCCGAGCATTTAACCGCATGCAGCAACGCATCCGACGCTATGTTGCCGATCGTGAGCATCTTTTCTCGGCCATTTCACATGATTTAAAAACGCCTATCACACGCTTGAGGTTACGCGCTGAGCTTCTGGAAAGTGATACCAAGCGCGAGAAGTTTAATCGCGACCTTGATGAGTTAGAGATGATGGTGAAAGGGGCGCTGCAATGTGTCCGTGATACTGATCTGCATGAAAACAACGCCTATATTGATTTAAGTGAAATGATACAAAGCGTCGCGGAACCTTATAACCAGTATCAAACCCAAGTCGAGTTTAAGCCAAGAGATATGGACCCGATTGTCGCCAAGCCACTTGCGATGAAACGGGTACTAAGCAACCTGATCGAAAATGCGGTCAAGTATGGTCTACGTGCTGAAGTAAACGTCATGGTTGATGATGAATGGATAACAGTGGTCATCTGCGATCATGGCCCTGGTATTCCTGAAGAAAAGCTGGAAGCTGTGTTTGAGCCTTATTATCGCTTGGCAAATGATGAAGATGGGCACGGTTTAGGCTTAGGAATCTGCCGTAATATCCTCCATGGACATGGCGGAGATCTCATTATTGACAACTTGCAAAATAGAGGCTTAAGAGCACAAGTCTTTATTCCACCGAGTCTTGAGGTGTAATGTAACATAGTTGTTACATTGGTTTTACGGTTTGTTTCAATCAAAAAATTCTAATTGGATAGACTCCCTTATGTACAAGCAAGAACGCTTGGGGTCATTAAGCAGTTGGCCTGAATGTCTAATCCAATACATGGAAGATAATAATGAAACTTAATAAAACCCTACTTACCCTCTCTCTACTTTCTGCTGCTAATTTTGCTAACGCTGGTGAAGTTGAAGTTCTTCACTGGTGGACAGCGGGTGGCGAAGCAAAGTCTGCCGCTGTACTTAAAGATATGCTAGAGCAGCAAAACCATACATGGAAAGATTTCGCGGTTGCTGGTGGCGGCGGTGAGTCGGCGATGACTGTTCTAAAAACGCGTGCCGTATCAGGTAACCCACCGTCTGCAGCGCAGATCAAAGGTCATGACATTCAAGAGTGGGGTGGTCTTGGCTTCCTTACCTCACTAGACAGCACGGGTCAGCAAGAGAAATGGGATGAAATCCTTCCTTCCGTTGTAACTAAAGTGATGAAGTTTGATGGCGAGTATGTAGCGGTTCCTGTTAACGTTCACCGTGTAAACTGGATTTGGGCAAACCCAGAAGTACTTAAGAAGTCGGGTGTCGAACTACCAACAACGCTTGATGAGTTCTTCGTTGCCGCAGACAAAATTAAAGCAGCAGGTTACGTGCCTTTAGCGCACGGTGGTCAGCCATGGCAAGATGCTACGGTATTTGAAGCAGTAGCACTAGACGTTCTAGGCAGTGAAGATTACAACAAGGCGTTTGTTGAACTGGATATGGATACACTATCTGGCGACAAAATGGTTGAAGTGTTCACTAAGTTTAAGAAAATTCGCGACTACATTGATGCCAACTCTCCAGGCCGTGACTGGAACGTAGCCACTTCAATGGTCATCAACGGTGAAGCGGCAATGCAAATCATGGGTGACTGGGCGAAAGGTGAGTTTACCGCTGCGGGTAAAGTCCCAGGTAAAGACTACATCTGTGCACCAGCGCCAGGTACTAACGGCCAGTTTACTTTCAACATTGATAGCTTTGCGTTCTTTGAACTGAGCGACAAAGCAAACCAAAAAGCGCAGCAAGATCTAGCGCGCACCATCCTAACCAAAGACTTCCAAGAAGTGTTCAACCTAAACAAAGGTTCAATTCCAGTACGTTTAGATATGGACATGTCGAAGTTTGACCAATGTGCATTGGACTCTATGGCGACCTTCAAAGCGAGTGCTAAGTCAGGTGACCTAGTGCCAAGTATGGCGCATGGTCTATCGACTACCAGCTACGCTCAAGGCGCGATCTATGACGTCGTTACTAACTTCTTCAATGACGACAAAGCGGATCCACAACAGGCAGCACAAAAGCTAGCGAAAGCAGTTAAAGCTGCGATCTAACTATCTCGTAGTTAAATCACACCCCCAAAGGGCGTTCAGGCTTGTGGGGAGCCTGTTCGCCCTTTCCTCTATTTCCGATCAGGATGTTGATCGGCGCGTTATGACGTAAGGACTCGTTATGGAGCATGTTGTAAATCGGTATGAAAAGAAGTCGACAACTAAGGTCAGTTTGGCCGACCGACTTCAACATTGGCTGCCGAAAATCGTTCTTGCCCCGACCGTTCTTGTAACTGTGGTTTGTATCTATGGTTATATTTTCTGGACAGCGGCACTCTCAATGACCAACTCCCGTTTTCTACCTAGTTTTAATTTTGTTGGCTTTGCCCAATACGAAAAACTAATGGATAACGATCGTTGGATCACTTCTATTACCAACCTAGGTGTTTTTGGCCTGCTGTTCATGCTAGTTGCGATTGGACTCGGCGTTGGTCTAGCGATTCTTCTTGACCAAAATATCCGTCAGGAAGGTGCGATTCGTACCATCTATTTATACCCAATGGCCTTGTCGTTTATTGTTACAGGTACGGCGTGGAAATGGATTCTTAACCCAGGTCTTGGCATCGAAAAACTGGTGCAAGATTGGGGTTTTAGTGACTTTAAATTTGATTGGCTGGTGAACTCCGATATGGCGGTTTACACCTTAGTGATTGCGGCTGTATGGCAATCTTCAGGTTTCGTCATGGCAATGTTCCTTGCAGGTTTACGTGGTATTGATTCTTCAATTATCAAAGCGGCGCAGATTGACGGTGCGAACTTACCAACCATCTACTGGCGTATCATTATGCCGTGTCTAAGACCGGTCTTTTTTAGCGCCGTGATTATTACCTCCCACATTGCGATTAAGAGTTTTGACTTAGTCACAGCAATGACAGCGGGTGGGCCAGGGTACTCTTCCGACCTTCCAGCGCTGTTTATGTATGCGCACTCATTTACTCGTGGTCAAATTGGTTTAGGTGCCGCCAGTGCGATGATGATGTTAGCGGGAATACTCGCGATTTTGGTGCCTTACCTCTATTCAGAACTTAGGGAGAAAAAATCATGATGCAAGGAATCAATTTCTCTCGACTGTTTATTTACTCAACGCTGGCATTTTTCTGTGTGGTTTACTTGATGCCGCTGTTTGTGATGGTGATTACCTCTTTTAAAACTTTGCCAGACATTAAAGCCGGTAACTTAATGAGTTTACCGACCGAGTGGGTGTTCGATGCTTGGTTTAAAGCTTGGGACAGTGCTTGTACCGGTGTGAAGTGTGAAGGGGTAAAAGGGTATTTTTGGAACTCGTTTCAAATGGTGATACCTGCAGTAGCTATCTCTACCTTGCTTGGCGCGTTCAATGGTTACGTTGTGACCAAATGGCAATTCCGTGGCTCAAACCTTTTCTTTAGTTTGCTACTTTTTGGCTGCTTCATTCCGTTCCAAGTCGTTCTTTTACCAATGGCAACGGTACTAGGTAAGCTTGGCTTGGCGAACACTACCGCTGGACTTGTGATTGTTCACGTTATCTATGGTATGGCATTTACTACGCTCTTTTTCCGTAACTTCTATATCAGTATTCCAGATGAACTGGTTAAAGCGGCCAAACTTGATGGTGCTGGCTTCTTTACCATCTTTTTCAAGATTCTACTGCCGATATCGACACCGATTATCATGGTGACCGTCATTTGGCAGTTCACCGCAATCTGGAATGACTTCTTATTTGGCGTCGTCTATTCAGGTTCAGAAACTCAACCGATTACGGTGGCACTCAATAACTTAGTCAACACCAGTACTGGGGTGAAAGAGTATAACGTTGATATGGCAGCTGCGATTATAGCCGCACTGCCGACACTCTTAGTTTACGTATTAGCAGGGAAATACTTCGTTCGCGGCCTAACGGCTGGATCGGTAAAAGGATAATTATTATGGCAACACTAGAACTTAAACAAATCCGTAAAACCTATCCAAAGGCGGAACAAGAGACGCTGAAAGGTATCGACATCAATATCGACTCAGGAGAGTTCCTGATCTTGGTTGGGCCGTCTGGCTGTGGCAAATCGACTTTGATGAATACCATTGCAGGGCTAGAGAACATCAGCTCAGGTGAGATTGTGATTGATGGCAATGACGTGTCTGAGGTTGAGCCGAAAGATCGTGATATCGCGATGGTATTCCAGTCTTATGCGCTATATCCCAATATGACGGTGCGGGGCAATATCGAGTTTGGCCTTAAGATACGTAAAATGCCAAAGCAGGAAATTGATGCAGAAGTAGAGCGCGTTGCGGCAATGCTGCAAATTGATCACCTGCTAGATAGAAAACCTTCGCAGCTATCCGGTGGTCAGCGCCAGCGTGTGGCGATGGGACGCGCTTTAGCTCGTCGACCAAAGCTTTATTTGTTTGATGAACCACTATCCAACCTTGATGCGAAACTGCGTGTTGAAATGCGTCATCAAATCAAACGTCTGCACCAGCAGCTCAACACCACAATTGTCTACGTGACTCACGATCAGATTGAAGCGATGACTTTGGCGGACAGAATCGCGGTAATGAAAGATGGTGAATTGCAACAGTTGGGTACGCCGCAAGAAATCTACAATAAGCCAAACAACATGTTTGTGGCTGGGTTTATGGGTTCTCCTTCGATGAACTTTATTAAGACCATGGTGGATCTCGATGGCGAAGACAAGCCGGTAATCAAAGTGAAAGGCAGTAACGGGCAAGAACACCACATTAACTTACCTGCTTCAATGCGTGAGCAAGATGGTAAAGAAGTGGTGATTGGTCTTCGTCCTGAGCATATTACTGACAGTGAAAACCAAGAATCTGATGCGACGACTCAGTTAGATTTAACCTTAGAAGTGCTTGAACCAACCGGCCCAGATACGATCGCGATGATTAAGGTGAACGAACAAGAAGTGGCGTGCCGTCTTTCTCCGGAGTTCGATGTGACAGCGGGTCAAGTTGCGCCTTTGCACTTTGATCTATCCAAAGCGGTTTTCTTTGATGCGGCCACCGAGCAACGTATCGAATTTCACTAATGGGTGAATTAATTGATTCCTTTATTAGTAACTATGGGTGATCTCGACTAAGCTTAGTAGCATAGCATGAAGTGAGTTTCATGCAGTGTGAGTCGAAGTGGGCAGTCATGTCTCCT
Source organism: Vibrio sp. R10-SF1-ISO8 (assembly GCF_059833805.1). Lineage (NCBI taxonomy): Bacteria > Pseudomonadati > Pseudomonadota > Gammaproteobacteria > Vibrionales > Vibrionaceae > Vibrio > Vibrio sp. R10-SF1-ISO8. Next base: position 525,656 of record NZ_JCBDHL010000021.1, read on the forward strand.
TATTGCTCACCTCATCTCTAGTAACGAAAATGGCAGCTATTATAGCTGCCATTTGTTTTTCTATTTTTGCGCGCTTGTTAAATATGTGTAAATTCACCCGTATTGATATTTATGATGGGTGGGATTCCACCCATTCAAAAGAACTTTATGTGAACTCGATAACGTCAGCTCATAGTTTCTCACTCTAACTATTTGAAAAGTAAGTAATATTACTAAATGTTTTAATGTGGCGCGGTTATTGCCCTTATCAATGTATCAACACCCAGTGATGGGGTTGTTCATTTAACAAGGAGAATAATAATGTTTAAGCCATTGACCCTACTATCTGCATCGATTCTTGCTGTGACCAGTTTTAACGCTGCGGCGAACTGTGATCCGGGCGAGACAGTGATTAAGTTCAGTCACGTAACGAATACAGATAAACACCCGAAAGGTATCGCGGCTTCATTACTGGAAAAACGTGTTAATGAAGAGATGAACGGAAAAGTGTGTATGCAGGTTTTCCCTAACTCGACTCTTTATGATGATAACAAGGTTCTAGAAGCACTACTCAACGGCGACGTGCAACTTGCTGCCCCTTCTCTATCAAAGTTTGAAAAGTTCACCAAGAAATACCGTATTTTCGACCTGCCATTCCTATTTGAAGACGTAGAAGCCGTTGACCGTTTCCAAAACTCTCAGGCTGGTGAAAAGCTGAAAAACGCAATGCGCCGCCGTGGTCTGCAAGGTCTAGCGTTCTGGCACAATGGTATGAAGCAGATGTCAGCGAACAAGCCGCTAATCTCTCCTGATGACGCAAAAGGTCTTAAGTTCCGTGTACAAGCCTCTGACGTACTGGTTGCTCAATTTGAACAGCTTGGTGCTAACCCACAGAAAATGTCGTTTAAAGAAGTATACGGTGGCTTACAGACTAAAGTCATCGATGGACAAGAGAACACTTGGTCAAACATTTATGGTAAGAAGTTCTTCGAGGTTCAAGACGGTATTACCGAAACGAACCACGGTATTCTCGATTACCTAGTGGTGACGTCTAAAGACTTCTGGAAAGGTCTACCGGATGACCAGCGTAAGCAGCTAAACAAGATCATCCAAGAAGTGACTGAAACGCGTAACTCTGAGTCTTCACGAGTTAACCTAGCGAACAAAAACAACATCATCGAAGCTGGTGGTGAAGTTCGTACGCTAACACCAGAGCAACGTCAGCAGTGGGTGACTGCGCTTCAACCAGTTTGGAAGAAGTTTGAAAAAGACATTGGCTCTGACCTCATTGAAGCGGCTCTAGCTTCAAACAAATAATAACTAAAACCTAGAAAAACATTGGCCCTCTTGTCGGGAGGAGGGCCTTTCTTTACCTGCGATATAGTGAAGTAACTTATGGAACAGTCAATTTTTGCCAGAATTGGGAAGGTGACAGACGCAATTGAAGAGACATTGATTGCGTTCTTTTTGGGAGCAATGACCTTGCTCACGTTCGCCAACGTTGTATTTAGATATGTCTTTAACGACAACATTTTATGGGCACTGGAGCTTACCGTGTTCATGTTTGCTTGGATGGTTCTTGTCGGCGCTTCTTACGGTGTTAAAAAGCATTTTCACATCGGTGTCGATGTGGTGATTAACCTTGCTCCAGAGCAACTACGTAAAATCTATGCCTTGATTGCTGCGGCATGTTGTTTGGCTTTCTCAGTTCTGCTGTTGATTGGTTCATGGAACTACTGGTATCCGTTTGCAACCGAGCGCGCTTGGTATGAAACAGACGATATTCCAATGCCAGAAATGCTGCAATTCCTTGCTGATTGGCTCAATGAAGGTGAACGTTACGAAAAAATGCCGCGCTTTATTCCTTATATGGCGCTGCCGATTGGCATGGCGCTACTCACATTCCGTTTTGCTCAAATTACGCTACAAATCATCTCAGGTAAGTTGGACCGCTTAATTGCTGGTCATGAAGCGGAAGAAGAGTTAGAAGCGCTAAAAGAAGAGCTCAAGGATGCTGGTGAAGCGATGGAGCCGAAGAACAACAATAACCAGAACAAGGAAAGCTAAACCATGGAAATCTTATTCTTATTCGTCATGGTGATTGGTTTTATGCTTGTTGGCGTGCCAATCGCAATTTCACTGGGCCTATCAAGTATTGTCTTTTTGATGATGCATTCAGATGCGTCGTTAGCCTCTGTCGCTCAAACTCTATTTAATGCCTTTGCTGGGCACTACACCTTATTGGCAATCCCGTTTTTCATTCTCGCTTCAAGCTTTATGTCTACCGGTGGGGTAGCAAAACGTATTATTCGTTTCGCTATCGCAATGGTGGGGTGGTTCCGCGGCGGTCTAGCCATGGCTTCGGTTGTGGCGTGTATGATGTTCGCCGCGCTATCTGGTTCATCACCTGCAACGGTAGTGGCCATCGGTAGTATCGTTATCGCTGGTATGATCAAAAACGGCTATTCAAAGGATTTTGCGGCTGGGGTTATTTGTAACGCTGGTACATTGGGTATCTTGATCCCGCCTTCAATCGTAATGGTTGTCTACGCCGCGGCGACGGATGTGTCTGTAGGGCGTATGTTCCTTGGTGGTGTGATTCCTGGTCTTCTTGCAGGTGTGATGTTGATGATTGCCATTTACATTGCAGCACGCGTAAAGAATCTACCTAAACAGCCATTCGTTGGTTGGGGAGAAATGTTTGCAGCGGCAAAAGATGCGAGCTGGGGTCTATTGCTGGTGGTTATCATCCTCGGTGGTATCTATGGCGGTATCTTTACCCCAACCGAAGCGGCAGCAGTAGCCGCTGTGTACTCTTTCCTTATCGCCAACTTTATCTACAAAGATATGGGGCCGTTTGCCGATAAGAAAAACACCAAACCTGCATTAGTGAAAATCTTCCAAGCGTTTGTCCATAAAGACACAAAGCATACCTTGTATGAAGCAGGTAAGCTGACCATCATGCTGCTGTTTATCATTGCTAACGCTCTGATTCTAAAGCATGTACTAACGGAAGAGCGCATTCCACAAATGATCACCGAGTCTATGCTATCAGCAGGTCTTGGCCCGATTACCTTCTTGATTGTGGTTAACGTTCTATTACTGATTGGCGGTCAGTTCATGGAGCCATCGGGTCTGTTGATTATCGTTGCACCTTTAGTGTTCCCGATCGCTATCGCGCTCGGTATCGACCCAATCCACTTAGGTATCATGATGGTGGTGAACATGGAGATAGGTATGATTACTCCTCCGGTCGGGCTCAACCTATTTGTGACCGCTGGGGTAGCCAAGATGTCGATGATGCAAGTGGTTAAAGCTGCACTGCCTTGGGTAGCGGTGATGTTCCTCTTCCTCATTATCGTGACATACGTGCCTTGGGTTTCGACATGGCTTCCGACCACACTGATGGGACCAGAGATCATAACCAAGTAACTGAATAACGTAATCAACATAAAAAGCCCCAGATAGGCAGTTATCTGGGGCTTTTGTTTTTAGGACATTTCTATTTATGGACAGTGGAGTTAACAAGACAGCAACTCCATTCATCACTTCCGTTTGATGAGTTCAATATATGAAATGTGAAATGAACAAAAGGTGAACAGATTATTCACCTTTATAGTTGCTCTTATCTAAGCCATATTTTTGCATTTTATCGTACAGGGTTTTGCGGGCAAGTTGCAAATGATCCATCGTCTTCTTAATGCTGCCTTCATTCTGATTGAGTGCTTGTTCAATCAAGCTTTTCTCAAATTCGGCAACTTGTTGGGCTAAGCCTAACTCTCGGTTGCTATTCTCCGCGCCATCAGAACCAAACTGAGATAGCCTGCCAAGCAGCACAAACCGTTCGGCTGCGTTTCTTAGCTCGCGTACATTGCCCGGCCAGTCATGGCTCATGAGTTGATGAATTTGCTGAGATTCAATCGCTGGCGCTGACTTACCGTAGCGCGAAGCTGCAACCAATAAAAAGTGGTGAAATAGAGTAGGGATATCCTCTTTGCGTTGTCGCAACGGTGGTAAATCTAGGGTGACAACATTGAGTCGATAGTAGAGGTCTTCACGAAATGTCCCTTGTTCGGCGGCTTGTTTTAAGTCGACCTTAGTGGCTGCGATGACGCGAATATCAATCGGGATAAGTTCATTGGAGCCAACTCTCTCTATAACACGCTCTTGCAATACGCGTAACAAACGAATTTGCGCTTGCAGAGGCATAGACTCGATTTCGTCTAAGAACAGTGTTCCCCCTTGAGCATGCTCAAATTTACCGACGCGTTTAACATCGGCTCCTGTAAAGGCGCCTTTTTCGTGACCATAGAGTTCACTTTCAATCAAATTTTCTGGCACCGCACCACAGTTGATGGCGACAAAGTTGTTATCTCTACGTGGGCTTTGCTCATGAATAGATCGAGCGAAGAGCTCTTTACCGGTTCCCGTTTCTCCAAACAGCAGGATGTCCGCATTGGTGTCAGAGATATGAACTATGGTATCGCGCAGAGCTTGAATCGAGGGCGTATCACCAATAATCCTAGGACCAAGCGTTTGACTCGCTTTCAGGCTACGTTTGAGCTCTTGGTTCTCAATCGTTAAGTCTCGCTTCTCCAATGCTCGGCGTGTTGTATCAATCAGGCGATCGATTGGAAATGGCTTCTCGATAAAGTCATAGGCTCCGTTTCTCAGAGCATTTACCGCCATTGAAATATCACCGTGCCCAGTGATGAGTATTACAGGAATATCGGGGTCTTGATGCAAAATACTCGATAAAATGTTTTCCCCGGAAAGTCCGGGCAAACAGATATCCGTGATCACTACTTTTGGCAAACCGTCTTGCTTAATTGCGAGCAGCGCTTCTTCGGCACTTGCAAAAAAGCGCGCTGGAATTTCTTCTAGTTCAAAACTCTGCTCTATCGCTAAACGAATATCACTTTCGTCATCAATGAAGATTACATCATACATCTGCATTCCTCGTTATTCCTTAATTGGCAGAGAGATAGTGAATCGCGCCCCGCCCATTGGGGACGTCGAGACCTTGAGTGTGCCACCCATAGCTTGGGTGATCTGCTGCGAAATCGACAGCCCTAGACCCAATCCGTTTTTCTTAGTGGTATAGAAAGGTTCGAACAGTGCTTGTTGTTTATCACTATCAATACCAGGGCCATTGTCATCAACAAAAATGGACAGCCGCTTTTCATCTACTGAGGTAGAAATGGCGACCTGACGCTGTGCTTGGTCTTCGACAGCTTGCATTGCATTGGTCATCAGATTGATAAGAACTTGCTCGAATTGAATAGGATTCAGCTCTACCTCAGGTAAAGGTTGATTGAGTTGAGTCTCAAGCGCAACTTGCTTGGATTTAAATTGTGGAGCCAATAGCTCTTTGGCGGCGACAATCAGCGGAACAGCATCGAGTTGATTGACCTCATTACTGTCGCTTTTGCGTGCAAACGAACGAAGCTGACTACTGATTTTTGCCATACGATCAGTAAGTGCCGAGATTCGCAATAAGTTATCGTCGACACGATCATACTTATCTCTTTCCAAAAAGCGTCGGCCATTGTCAGCAAAACTACGGATTGCCGCGAGAGGATTGTTCAGCTCATGGCTAATACTGGCCGACATTTGGCCAAGTACGGCGAGCTTGGCCGCTTGAATCAGTTCATCTTGAGTTTGGCGTAAAGCGTACTCAGTTTTCGTGCGCTCATTGATCTCGGCTTGCAGCTCTGAAGTCCGCTCCATGACCAAGAATTCCAGTTTTTGCTTTGCCTCTGACTGCAATTGTTCGAATTGGCGTTTCTTAAGCTGGCGTTGATAAGTGAGCTGAAGTGAAAGGTAAGCAATGACAAACAATAGTGTCACAACCAATGAAAAGCTTAACGTTGACCAAAGTAAGGTCACCTTAGGAGTTAGTACACGTAAAGTCAGGTCGTGCTTAGCGAGTGGGCGTGATGACACTAAGTATGAGTTTTCGAAGCCAGAAGCAAGCGGGTTACTAAGCTCGGTATGAGGCAAATCCAACTCGCCATCTAAGCCAAACGAACGTATGGGAGAATCCAAATATTGGCGACTGTTTAGGATGGACTGTCGTTGTGCTTCTGATAACGTCGTCAGGCTTTTAAACAACCAATCATCATTGCTCGACATGAAGATTACGTTGTAGCTGTCGGTGGCGACAAAGGTGTTGGTTCTGTTTTGCCAGTTAGCTTCGATAGCGGTGAGATCCATTTTGATAACGATAACGCCGATGATCTCTGCGGCATAAGTCACCGGGTAAGAAAAGTAATACCCTCTCTGTTTCGAACTGGAGCCTAACGCGAAATACTGACTAGGTTTACCTTGAATAGCATTGGAAAAATAAGGGCGCCAAGCATAGTTACGGCCAAGAAACGAACGCTCAAGATTCCAGTTGCTTGAAGCGATGGTGTTGCCGAATTCGTCTAACAAGTACGCATCTGTCGACTGAATGGTTTCGTTGACTTGCTCCAGGTAGCGATTGGTAAGCTCTATTTGAGCGCTATTGTGTGGGTGTTTCAGCGCTGCGATCAGCTCCTTATCTTTGGCTATCAGCTGAGGAAGGTGAGCGTACTTATCGAGCTTGCTTGAAATAAATTCTGCAAAACGTTCAAGCTGCTCTTTGTGTCTCGAAAATTGGTGGCTTTCGCTTGAATTCCATATCCAGCTCGAACCGACAAGAACGATGAACAGGTAGAGTATGAGCAGATAAAACTTGCTGCGCCTGAACGTTAACATCACTTTTCCTGTGAAACTTCCTTAAACATCCATAGCGTAAAGGTTTTTGTTACAAATGTGTGTACTCTGCGCGGCAAACTGAGGGATAAAACCGGACTTAGATCTTGTTTTGATCTTTAAATGAAAAAAAACATTAGTTTCTCTTGAAAAAGGCATTAATGTCCCCATTTCTGGAAACAAAGACTGCTTTATTGATGTTTTTTTTAGCAGTTAAGTGAGTTTTTAGGGTAATCCCGCAGTGATCGTGGGGATCGGCTCGACAGCTACCGATCTGCTCGGTAGAATGCTGCGTCTAAATTTTTATCCTGAGGCTAATCGGAGATACCTTTACCGGACTAGATTCTAAACAGCTAGCTCGAAAGGATATCGCTAATTAGTCCGATGATTGAATTGCTCGATTATCGATACTCGATTTACAAGAGTACTCATAGAGTACAAACAAGGATGGGTCCTTTCTATATTGAATAGGGCACATACGCTCAGTTATCTGAGCCAGTTTTGAGGTTAATGAATAATGCAAGTTACTGTTGAAACGCTAGAGGGCCTAGAGCGCCGTCTAAACATTACTGTTCCTGCTGCAAACATCGAAGATGCTGTTACTGCAGAACTACGCAACATCGCAAAAAACCGTCGTTTCGATGGTTTCCGTAAAGGCAAAGTGCCTCTAAAAATGGTTGCGAAGATGTACGGCAAAGCAGTACGTCAAGACGTAATGGGTGAAGTAATGCAACGTCACTTCATCGAAGCGATCGTTAAAGAGAAAATCAACCCAGCAGGCGCACCAACTTTCGCTCCAGTTGAGACTAAAGAAGGTGAAGACCTAGTATTCAACGCAACTTTTGAAGTTTACCCAGAAGTTGAGCTAAAAGGCCTAGAGAACATCACTGTTGAAAAACCAACAACTGAAGTTCAAGACGCTGACGTTGAAGAGATGATCGAGACTCTACGTAAGCAACAAGCTGGTTGGGTTGAAGTAGAAGAAGCTGCTGAAGAAGGCAAGCGTGCTACTATCGATTTCGTTGGTTCTATCGACGGTGAAGAGTTTGAAGGCGGTAAAGCTGAGAACTTCCCTCTAGAAATGGGCGCAGGTCGTATGATCCCTGGTTTTGAAGACGGTATCGCAGGTAAAACTGCTGGTATGGAATTCGAAATCGACGTAACTTTCCCAGAAGATTACCACGCAGAGAACCTAAAAGGTAAAGCTGCTAAATTCGCTATCAAAGTAAACAAAGTTGAAGCGCGTGAGCTTCCAGAGCTAAACGACGAGTTCGTTTCTAAGTTCGGTGTTGCTGAAGGTGGCGTTGACGCTCTTAAAGCTGAAGTTCGTAAGAACATGGAGCGTGAGCTTAAGCAAGCTGTTAAGAACCGCATCAAAGAGCAAGCGCTTGACGGTCTAGTTAAAGAAAACGAAATCGACGTACCAGCTGCACTTATCGATCAAGAAATCGGTACTCTACGTCAGCAAGCTGCACAACGTTTCGGTGGCAACCCAGAAGCAGCAGAGCAGCTTCCACGTGAGCTATTCGAAGAGCAAGCTAAGCGTCGCGTAGTAGTAGGTCTTCTACTAGGTGAAGTAATCAAGTCTGAAGAGCTAAAAGCTGACGATGAGAAAGTGAAAGCACTTATCGAAGAAATGGCTACTGCATACGAAGATCCAACAGAAGTTGTTGCTTACTACGAGCAAAACGAGCAGATGATGAACAACATGCGTAACGTTGCTCTAGAAGAGCAAGCTATTGATGCAATCATCGCTAAAGCTCAGGTTTCTGAAACAGAAGTTAGCTTCAACGAGCTAATGAACCAGCAGCCAGCAGCGTAATAAGCAATAAAGTGCTTACAAGGTTGACTTAGCGTTAACTATTCTGCTAACAATGGTCCGTATGATAAGTATCATCCGGGCCATTTATTTTAGGGACATAAGAATATGAGCTACCAAGAAAAAAATGCAATGTCGCCAATCCTAAACGCGCTAGTACCAATGGTGGTTGAACAAACTTCCCGAGGTGAGCGTTCTTACGATATTTATTCTCGTTTGCTTAAGGAACGTATCATCTTTCTGACAGGCCAAGTGGAAGACCAAATGGCTAACCTAGTTGTCGCTCAGCTGCTATTCCTAGAGTCAGAAAATCCTGACAAAGATATCTTCCTATACATCAACTCTCCGGGCGGTAGCGTGACAGCGGGTATGTCCATCTACGACACCATGCAGTACATCAAGCCAAACGTAAGCACAGTATGTATGGGACAAGCTTGCTCTATGGGTGCATTCCTCCTTGCTGGTGGTGCTCCTGGTAAGCGTCATGTACTGCCAAACTCTCGTGTAATGATTCACCAACCGCTAGGTGGCTTCCAAGGTCAAGCATCGGATATTCAGATCCATGCTCAAGAAATTCTGACTATTAAGCAGAAGCTAAACAAGTTGCTTGCAGAGCACACTGGTCAGCCGCTAGAAGTTATCGAGCGTGATACCGACCGCGACAACTTTATGTCGTCAGATCAAGCGGTAGAGTACGGTTTGGTTGACTCAGTTTTAACTCATCACCAAGAGTAATACCATATCGCCAAAAGATGCAGGCGAAATTTGGTCAAAATTGATATAAACTCAAAGCAAGACAGTGAAAGCTAATAAGAGGTTAGCGAATGACAGATAAAAGCAAAGAGAGCGGTAGTAGTAAGCTTCTTTACTGCTCTTTCTGCGGCAAGAGCCAGCACGAAGTTCGCAAGTTAATCGCTGGTCCGTCAGTCTACATTTGTGATGAATGTGTCGATCTATGTAACGACATCATCCGTGAAGAAATCAAAGATGTTCTACCGAAAAAACAATCTGAAGCACTACCTGTGCCAAGAGAGATTCGTGAACACCTTGACGACTATGTGATTGGCCAAGATTACGCTAAGAAAGTGTTAGCAGTAGCCGTTTATAACCACTATAAGCGTTTACGTAATGGGGACACCACCAGTGAAGGTGTAGAGCTTGGTAAGAGTAACATTCTACTCATTGGTCCTACTGGTAGTGGTAAAACGCTACTAGCAGAGACGCTAGCTCGTTTCCTAGACGTTCCATTTACAATGGCTGATGCGACAACGCTAACTGAAGCGGGTTATGTTGGTGAAGACGTTGAAAACATCATTCAAAAGCTTCTTCAAAAATGTGACTACGACGTAGCGAAAGCAGAGCGCGGCATCGTTTACATCGATGAAATCGATAAGATTTCTCGTAAAGCTGAGAACCCATCTATTACACGTGATGTGTCAGGTGAAGGTGTTCAGCAAGCGTTGCTGAAATTGATTGAAGGTACGGTTGCTTCAGTACCGCCACAAGGTGGTCGTAAGCATCCACAGCAAGAGTTCCTACAAGTAGATACTTCTAAGATTCTATTTATTTGTGGTGGTGCATTTGCTGGCCTAGATAAAGTGATTGAACAACGTGTTGCGACAGGTACGGGTATCGGCTTTGGTGCAGATATTCGCTCTAAAGACGAAACACGCACTATTGGTGAGCTGTTCTCTCAAGTTGAGCCAGAAGATCTTGTTAAGTACGGCCTGATTCCTGAGTTCATTGGTCGTCTACCAGTTACGACGACGCTAACTGAACTTGATGAAGACGCACTGATTCAAATCTTATGTGAGCCTAAGAACGCGCTAACTAAGCAGTATGCAGCGTTGTTTGAGCTTGAAGATTCTGAGCTAGAGTTCCGTGAAGATGCGCTACGTGCGATTGCTAAGAAAGCAATGGAACGTAAAACAGGTGCTCGTGGTCTACGTTCAATTCTTGAAGGCGTTCTACTTGAAACCATGTATGAACTGCCATCAATGGATGACGTAAGCAAGGTTGTGATTGATGAGTCAGTAATTAAGGGTGAATCTGATCCACTGCTTATTTACAGCAACTCTGACAACCAAGCAGCAGGTGCAGAATCATAATCTGATTCACATAAATTAATGTACGTAGAAAGGGGGTAATCAATTACTCCCTTTTTTTTATTCTTTCATTGAATCCAACCAATTAGCCCCCATATACTGCTCATAGGACAAAGCGGAAGAGAGAAGAATATGAACTTGGAACGTTCCGAACGTATCGAGATCCCCGTACTACCTCTACGAGATGTAGTCGTTTACCCGCATATGGTTATTCCATTGTTTGTTGGACGTGAAAAATCTATTGCTTGCCTAGAAGCGGCAATGGACAACAACAAGCAAGTATTGTTGGTAGCCCAAAAAGAAGCGGACACTGATGAACCAACTCAAGCGGACTTATTTGAAGTTGGTACCGTAGCGACCATCCTGCAACTACTGAAACTCCCTGACGGCACGGTTAAAGTGCTGGTAGAAGGTCAGCAGCGCGCGAAAATAAACCACTTTATTGAAAACGAATTTTTCTTTGCTGACGCAGAGTATCTAACCACATCTGAGTTAGATGAACGTGAGCAAGAAGTTATTGTGCGCAGCGCTATCAACCAATTTGAAGGCTTCATTAAGCTCAACAAGAAGATTCCGCCAGAAGTTCTGACTTCGCTAAACGGAATTGATGAAGCTGCTCGTCTCGCTGATACCATTGCCGCGCATATGCCGCTTAAATTGGCAGAAAAGCAAAATGTGCTTGAGATTCTAGACGTAACAGAGCGTCTTGAGTTCCTAATGGGACAGATGGAATCTGAAATTGACTTGCTTCAAGTTGAAAAGCGCATCCGTACTCGCGTTAAAAAGCAGATGGAAAAATCTCAGCGTGAGTACTATCTGAATGAGCAAATGAAGGCAATTCAGAAAGAGCTAGGTGAAAGCGAAGATGGCGTTGATGAGTTTGAAACTCTGAAGCAGAAAATCGTTGATTCTAAGATGCCGCAAGAAGCGCGTGAGAAGACAGAGCAAGAGCTACAAAAGCTGAAAATGATGTCTCCTATGTCGGCAGAAGCGACGGTTGTACGTGGCTATATCGACTGGATGCTTGGCGTACCTTGGGCAAAACGTTCTAAAGTTAAGAAAAATCTAGCCAAAGCCGAAGAGGTTCTAAACGAAGACCATTACGGCCTAGAGCGTGTTAAAGAACGTATCCTTGAGTACTTAGCGGTTCAAAACCGTATCAACAAGTTGAAAGGTCCGATCCTATGTCTTGTTGGTCCTCCTGGTGTAGGTAAAACTTCACTTGGTCGCTCTATTGCGGCAGCGACAGGTCGTCAATACACGCGTATGGCATTGGGTGGCGTACGTGATGAAGCGGAAATCCGTGGTCACCGCCGTACTTACATTGGTTCAATGCCAGGTAAGCTTATCCAGAAAATGTCCAAAGTCGGTGTGAAAAACCCGTTATTCCTACTGGACGAAATCGATAAGATGTCTTCAGACATGCGTGGCGACCCATCGTCTGCATTACTAGAAGTTCTCGATCCAGAGCAGAACAATGCGTTTAACGATCACTATCTAGAAGTGGATTACGACCTGTCTGACGTTATGTTTGTCGCAACGTCTAACTCAATGAACATCCCAGGCCCACTACTAGACCGCATGGAAGTGATTCGTCTATCTGGCTATACAGAAGATGAAAAACTGAATATCGCTAAGCGCCACTTAGTTGAGAAGCAAATTAAGCGCAATGGTCTTAAAGTTGGCGAGATAGATATCGAAGACTCGGCAATTATCGGCATTATCCGTTACTACACGCGAGAAGCGGGTGTACGTAGCCTAGAGCGTGAGATTTCTAAGATCTGTCGTAAAGCAGTGAAGAACATCCTGCTGGATAAAGATCTTAAGAGCGTGACTGTGACGATGGACAACCTGAAAGAATACTTGGGTGTGCAGCGTTTTGATTACGGCAAAGCTGACGACAGCAACCGCATTGGTCAAGTTACAGGTCTTGCTTGGACGGAAGTCGGCGGTGACCTACTGACGATTGAAACTGAAGCCATGCCGGGTAAAGGTAAGCTAACGCAAACCGGTTCTCTAGGCGATGTGATGCAAGAGTCGATTCAAGCCGCAATGACAGTGGTCCGTTCGCGCGCTGAGAAACTGGGCATTAACTCAGATTTCTATGAAAAACGCGATATTCACGTCCACGTGCCGGAAGGTGCGACACCAAAAGATGGCCCAAGTGCAGGTATTGCGATGTGTACCGCCCTTGTTTCAAGCTTAACGGGCAACCCTGTAAAAGCCGAAGTGGCGATGACGGGTGAAATTACTCTGCGTGGTGAAGTTCTTCCGATCGGTGGCTTGAAAGAAAAACTGCTCGCAGCACACCGTGGTGGCATCAAAACGGTACTGATTCCGAAAGACAATGAACGTGATCTGGAAGAGATTCCTGATAATGTTATTGCAGATCTGAAGGTTATTCCGGTGCAATGGATCGATGAAGTATTGAAAGTTGCATTAGAAAAAGAGCCGTCAGGTGTCGAGTTTGCAGCCGTAAAATAGTGATGTGCAGCAAAAATAAGTAAAAGATTACGCTGATAAGCATAAAAAGGCTTGTCAGCGTTTTTTTTGGGCGCTAACTTTAGCGACTATAGCTTCAAGCCTTGTAATATAAGGGTTCGTCGCTAATTTGAAATGAAATGGAACGTAAAGCCACCGACAAAAATAAAATCAGGTGGCACAAAGGGGAATCACAGTGAATAAAACACAATTAGTAGAAAAAATCGCAGAAAATGCAGATCTATCAAAAGCGTCTGCTGGTCGTGCTCTAGACGCATTCATCGAAGCAGTAGGTGACACTCTACAGTCTGGTGACCAAGTTGCTCTAGTTGGCTTTGGTACATTCAGCGTACGTACTCGTGCAGCGCGCACAGGTCGTAACCCTAAGACTGGTGAAGAGATCCAAATCGCAGAAGCTAAAGTTCCTGCGTTCAAAGCTGGTAAAGCTCTGAAAGACTCTTGTAACTAATCAAAAAATCGCCAGTTAGGCGGATTTTTTCGAACCTTTTTAAATTATGCGCATCATACTGATGCGCATTTCTTTTTCTGGTATTATCGCGCTATTCAATTTTTATTTTAATGAAGTGTATCGTACACAGCTGTAGGGCTTAAGTACGGTGCATAAGCGGAGAGTAGTTTAAGTATGATGGACCGATTACGCGAAGGCGTTAACAGCATCGCGGTTAAAATTATCCTAGGACTTATCATCCTATCTTTCGTATTTGCAGGTGTGGGCAGCTACATTGTTGGTGGTTCAAACAACTCAGCAGCGAAAGTAGGCAATGTGGAAATTGGTCGTGGTGAGTTTGAACAAGCTTACCAAAACGAACGTAATCGTATGCAAGCGCAATTGGGCGATTACTTCTCAAACCTACTGGCTGACCCAAGCTATGTAGAATCTTTCCGTAAATCTGTTCTTGACCGCATGGTGAATGACTTACTTCTAGAGCAACATGCAGAGTCACTAGGCTTGCGTGTCAGTGATACGCAAGTGCGCAGCCTGATTCTAGAAATGCCTCAGTTCCAAGTTGACGGTAAGTTCGACCAAGACATTTATCAAACTGCTCTTCGTCGTGCAGGCTTTTCGGCAGAGAGTTTTGCTGAGTACCTACGTCGTGACCTAGTTCGTAATCAGCTACTGACAGCAATTCAAGGCAGTGATTTTTCTCTACCGGGTGAAGTTGAAGCGCAAAGCAAGCTGCTGACTCAAACTCGTGACATCAAAAAAGTGACGCTATCTCTCGCGGATTTTGCAGCGAAAGCAGAGTTATCTGAAGAAGAGATTAAAGACTACTACAAACAAAACCCTGAGCGTTATACGCGTCCAGAGCAAGTGAAAGTAGCCTACATTGAGCTGTCAGCGCAGCAGCTTAAAGATTCGATTGAAATCTCAGATGAGCAAGCTAAGCAATACTACCAAGAGCACCTAGATAAGTACTCTTCGGAAGAGCAACGTCGTGTAAGCCATATCCTAGTTGAAGGTAATGACGAAGCGAAAGCTCAAGCAATTCTTGATGAACTTAATGCTGGTGCTGACTTCGCTACGCTTGCGGAAGAGAAATCAGATGACTTTGGAAGTGCCTCTGAAGGTGGTTCTTTAGGTTGGATTGAACGTGATGTGATGGATCCAACGTTTGAAGAAGCGGCGTTTGCTCTGACTAAAGTGGGTGAAACAACTGGTTTAGTTAAGTCTGAGTTCGGTTACCACATCATCAAGCTTGATGAGCTAAAAGATTCTGTCGCTAAGCCTTATCAAGAAGTTGCTGCGGAAATTAAGCAAGAGCTTAAAGATCAGCAAGCGATCGATCAGTACTACGAGCTTCAAAGCGAGCTAGAGAAAGTGGCTTTTGAATACCCAGATTCGCTGGATGATGCGGCTAAAGCTATCAGCGCGAAGATTCAAACAACTGACTTTATTTCAGAGCGTGACGCTCCTGAATTGCTGAAAACGCCTGCAGTACTGCAAGCGATTGTTAGCCCTGAAGTGAAAGAAGATGGCCTAAACTCAGAAGCGATTGAAGTGGCTCCTGAGCATATCGTGGTAGTTCGTGTTGAAGATAGCCGCAATGAAACAGTACTTCCTCTAGAAGATGTTCGTAGTGATGTGGTTAAAGCGCTTGCGAATGTTAAGGGTGAGCAGACGGCTATTGAACTAGCGCAAAATCTGGTTGAAGAACTGAAGCAAGGTAAGCAAG
Organism: Vibrio sp. R10-SF1-ISO8; assembly: GCF_059833805.1. Taxonomy (NCBI): domain Bacteria; kingdom Pseudomonadati; phylum Pseudomonadota; class Gammaproteobacteria; order Vibrionales; family Vibrionaceae; genus Vibrio; species Vibrio sp. R10-SF1-ISO8. The sequence goes on from NZ_JCBDHL010000021.1 coordinate 540,973, forward strand.
AGCTACTTAGTGAAAATGGTTTGGCTTTTGGTGAAGTAGAAACGCTTGACCGCAGCTCACCACTTGCTGATGTTGTATTCTCAATGACGAAACCAGCAGAAGGTACAGTTGGCTTTGCGCAAGCGAAAGATCTTAATGGTGACATTGTTGTGGTTGAACTGACAAAAGTCGCGTCAGAGTTTGACCCTCAATACAACCAGCAAATCGGTTCTCAATTGACGCAAGTTAATGCTCAGCAAGACCTATCTGGCCTAATCAATATCTTACGCAAGACTATTGATATCGAGTACTACGTTGTGACTCAGTAAGCACAGCTTGTGTAATTGATACATAGCTTAAAACGGACTGCATTAGCAGTCCGTTTTGTTTTCGGTTGCTGCAGATAGGCAGGGTGGCGTTTAAACGTATGCTGAGCGAGTTGATCAATAAACAAGGAGCCCAGTATGCTAAAACAGATCCTTCTCATCGCGGCACTTATGTGTGTCGTGCCGTTCTCTTTCGCCAATGAACCTAAATCCGACCCTAAATATGATGGCATTGAAATTACTGTGAACATAAACACAGCTAGTGCGCAGGAGTTGGCAGATTTACTCAATGGAATTGGAATCAAGAAAGCTCAAGCGATAGTTGAACATCGCGAGCAACATGGTGAGTTTGAGAGTGCAGAATCTTTAACGCAAGTGAAAGGAATTGGCGCAGCAATTGTTGCCAAAAATCAATCTCGGATCCAACTCTAATTTGCTATTTAGTTACGATAGAGCGCATCAGCGCTCTTTTTTCTAATTACTGTCATTCCCGTCTAGAACCTAATAGCGTTTCCCTCTATAATTTGTCGCCGAATTAAGGTCTACGCTTTGAGCGTCGATCTGCAACCAACACGGAGTAAAACATGTCGTCTCATACACCGGTTGTGACCGTTGATGGACCGAGTGGTGCGGGTAAAGGCACTCTTTGTATGCTTTTAGCGAACAAGCTAGGCTTCCACCTATTAGATTCTGGCGCGATTTATCGCGTACTTGCGCTTGCAGCAATTCACCATGGTGTGGACTTAGAGTCAGAAGAAGCGCTTGTTCCGCTTGCAACTCACCTTGATGTTCAATTTGTTGCTGAAGGTGACCTAGTTAAAGTGATCCTTGAAGGAGAAGATGTCTCCGGAGAGCTACGCAAAGAAGAAACCGGTATGGCGGCGTCAAAAGTTGCAGCATTACCGCGAGTGCGCGAGGCTTTATTACGTCGTCAAAGAGCATTCGCTAAAGGACAGGGCTTGATTGCGGACGGTCGTGACATGGGCACGGTTGTTTTCCCTGAGGCTGAAGTTAAAATTTTCTTAGACGCTAGCGCAGAAGAGCGCGCGCAGCGCCGCCTTAAACAGTTGCAAGGCAAAGGGTTAGATGTTAGATTTGACGACCTTTTGCGCGAGATCCAAGAGCGTGACGACCGAGATCGTAACCGCCCAGTGGCTCCATTACGCCCTGCTGAGGATGCGCTTTTGCTGGATTCTACTACGATGAGTATCGACGAAGTGGTAGAAAAAGCACTACAATATATCGAATCGAAGCTAGTCGCTTAGGCGGCTAGGTAAGAGCGTTGGTCGCAAGGATGATGACTGGCGAATTTAATAACCCCACGCGGTAGGACACCCGTGGACGTTTAATTTATTGAAGATTAAATAAATGACTGAATCTTTTGCTCAACTCTTTGAAGAGTTTCTAAACGAGACTGAATTCCAACAAGGTACTATCGTTAAAGGTACTGTAGTAGCTATCGAGAACGGTTTCGTTCTTGTTGACGCTGGTCTAAAGTCTGAGTCTGCAATCCCTGCTGAACAGTTCAAGAACGCTGCTGGCGAACTTGAAGTTGAAGTTGGTTCTGAAGTAGACGTAGCTCTAGACGCTGTAGAAGACGGTTTCGGTGAAACTCAACTTTCTCGTGAGAAAGCGAAGCGTCACGAAGCTTGGATCGTACTTGAGAAGGCTTACGAAGAAGCTGAAACTGTTGTTGGTATCATCAACGGTAAAGTTAAAGGCGGTTTCACTGTTGAACTAAACGGTATCCGTGCTTTCCTTCCAGGTTCTCTAGTAGACGTGCGCCCTATCCGCGACACTGCTCACCTAGAAAACAAAGAGCTAGAGTTCAAAGTTATCAAACTTGACCAGAAGCGTAACAACGTAGTTGTTTCTCGTCGTGCAGTAATCGAGTCTGAGAACAGCGTTGAGCGTGATGAGCTTCTAGAAACTCTACAAGAAGGCGCAGAAGTTAAAGGTATCGTTAAGAACCTTACTGACTACGGTGCATTCGTAGACCTAGGTGGCGTTGACGGCCTACTACACATCACTGACATGGCTTGGAAGCGCGTTAAGCACCCTTCTGAGATCGTTAACGTTGGTGACGAGATCCAAGTTAAAGTTCTTAAGTTCGACCGTGAGCGTACTCGCGTATCACTAGGTCTTAAGCAACTAGGCGAAGATCCATGGGTAGCAATCGCTAAGCGTTACCCAGAAGGTCACAAACTATCTGGTCGCGTTACTAACCTAACTGACTACGGCTGTTTCGTTGAAATCGAAGAAGGCGTTGAAGGTCTAGTACACGTTTCTGAAATGGATTGGACTAACAAGAACATCCACCCATCTAAAGTTGTTAATGTTGGCGACGAAGTTGAGGTTATGGTTCTTGAAATCGACGAAGAGCGTCGTCGTATCTCTCTAGGCCTAAAACAGTGTAAAGCTAACCCATGGCAATCTTTCGCTGAAGCGCAAGCTAAAGGCGACAAAGTTACTGGTAAGATCAAGTCTATCACTGACTTCGGTATCTTCATCGGTCTAGAAGGCGGCATCGACGGTCTAGTTCACCTATCTGACATTTCTTGGAATGTTGCTGGTGAAGAAGCGGTACGTGAGTACAAGAAAGGCGACGAAATCTCTGCAGTAGTACTAGCAGTAGACGCTGAGCGTGAGCGTATCTCTCTAGGCGTTAAGCAAATGGAAAACGACCCATTCAACGCTTACGTTGCTGAGAAGAAGAAAGGCACTCTAGTTAACGGTACTGTTGTTGCTGTTGACGCTAAAGGTGCAACTATCGAGCTTGAAGAAGGCGTAGAAGGTTACATCCGCGCTTCTGAAGTTTCTCGTGACCGCGTAGAAGACGCTTCTCTAATCCTAAGCGCTGGTGACAGTGTTGAAGCTAAGTTCACAGGTGTAGACCGTAAGAACCGCGTAATCAACCTATCTATCAAAGCTAAAGACGAAGCTGAAGAGCAAGAAGCAATGGCTTCACTGAACAAAGCAGACGATGCTTCATTCGGTAACGCTATGGCTGACGCTTTCAAAGCAGCTAAAGGCGAATAATTAAATCGCTTTTAAGAAAAAGGAGCCGAAAGGCTCCTTTTTTATGTTCGAAAGATTACTAGTAGTAATACCAATCTCTTCAAAGTGTTCTAAAAAAAGCAATTTTTCATTACACATATTGCTCAATTATTGTCTAAAATTGAAAGCAAGTGTTTGTTGGAACTGGTATTACTTACTATAATAAGTGATAAATTACTCTACGAGGGCAACTATGACTAAGTCTGAATTGATTGAAAGACTGTGCGCAGAGCAGACGCACCTTTCAGCGAAAGAGATAGAAGATGCTGTAAAAGACATTTTAGAGCATATGGCGTCAACACTGGAAAGTGGCGACAGAATCGAGATTCGTGGCTTTGGTAGCTTCTCTTTACACTTCCGTGAACCTCGTGTCGGGCGTAACCCAAAAACTGGTGACAAAGTGGAGTTGGAAGGCAAATTTGTTCCTCACTTCAAGCCAGGTAAAGAGTTGCGAGAGCGCGTCAATATCGGCTAGATATTTGTAAAAGACTGATAAAAAAGCGGCATACAAAGCGTATGCCGCTTTTTTATCATTGGAATTACAGAGATAACCATGGTTTGTTTGTAGCTTTTACTGCATAATCGTATCGGCAGAACTTATCTTAGGTGATGGACTATGAAAATTATAAAAATCGTTCTTGTACTGGCCCTATTTTTAATTGCATTGGCATTAGGCTCTCAGAATCAGGCAGTCGTTAATTTTAACTATCTAATTGCGCAAGGTGACTTCCATCTGTCTACGCTGCTTGGTGGCGTCTTTATTGGTGGCTTCGCAGTAGCATGGATAATTTTCGGCAGTTTGCACCTTAAATCTAAGTTGCAGGTGCGTAAACTGAAGAAGCAGCTTAATAAGTTATCTCCGTCAGTGAGTGAAGCAAGCCAAGGTAAAGCTTAAAGTTGTATTAGGTAGGCTGTTACTTGATGTTAGAAATTCTCTTCTTGTTATTGCCAATTGCTGCCGCTTACGGTTGGTATATGGGTAATCGAAGTGCCCAGCAAGACAAGCAGAAACAATCAAACCAAATATCACGTCAGTATGTGACGGGTTTGAACCTTCTTTTGTCAGATCAATCTGACAAAGCTGTTGATCACTTTATCGAACTTCTTCAAGTTGATAATGAAACGATTGATACTCACTTAGCGCTAGGCAACCTATTTCGTTCTAGAGGCGAAGTCGATCGCGCCATTCGTATCCACCAAAATCTAATCTCCCGATCTGGGTTAACAATTGACCAAAAAAATATTGCTTTACAGCAACTTGCTAAAGATTACATGGCATCAGGTTTTCTTGATCGCGCTGAAAAAATCTTTGAGCAGTTGGTTGACGAGCCCGATCATCGTGAAGCGGCTTTGCAGCAGTTGGTAGCGATTTATCAGCAGACACGTGAGTGGAACAAAGCTATCCACTATGCCTCCTTGCTCGTTAAGATGGGGCGCAAGCGAATGCGAACCAGTATTGGCCATTTTTGGTGCGAACTTGCAATGCAAGAAAAAGCAGATGGCAATCATGCAGTAGCGATGCAAAACTTCAAGCGAGCTTTGTCTGAAGATCCAAAGTGTGTCCGTGCCAGTATTGCTTTAGGTAAGTTGTATCTTGATGACGAAGATTACAACAATACCATCAAGTATATGGAGATGGTGTTAGAGCAAGATAGTGACTTTGTTAGCGAAGTTTTGCCTACTTTAGCTGAGTGCTACCATCATCTAGGCCAAGAAGATGAGTTACTAAATTTCTTGCGCCAGTGTATCGTTAACAAGGCGGGTGTATCGGCCGAACTCATGCTTGCTCAACTTGTGGCGCAACATGATGGCGCTGGTGCTGCTCAAGAGTTATTGACTCGCCAACTGGTCAAAAACCCGACCATGAAAGGCTTTTACCGCTTAATGGACTATCATTTAGCGGAAGCTGAAGAGGGTAGAGCGAAGGCCAGCCTTGGCACGTTGCAGAAACTGGTCGGGGAACAGCTTAAGGTTAAGCCTCACTATCGATGTCGTAAGTGCGGTTTTTCGACCCATTCCATGTATTGGCATTGTCCTTCATGTAAAGGGTGGGGGACGATCAAGCCAATCCGAGGATTGGATGGTGAATAGTTTTTATGGGGTAATCCCATCACAAAATGGCAGCGGTGATCCCGCTGCTTTTTTTCGATTTGTTTAAAGTAAGTTAGGAGATGAAATGATCGACCAAAAAGTAATAGTTGCACTTGATTATGATAACCAAGCTGATGCACTCGCTTTTGTTGATAGAATTGACCCAAGCTCATGCCGACTCAAAGTAGGTAAAGAGATGTTTACGCTATTTGGTCCTGATTTCGTCAAAGAATTGCACAAGCGCGGCTTTTCAGTGTTCTTAGATCTTAAGTTTCACGATATTCCAAACACTTGCTCTAAAGCGGTACGCGCTGCTGCAGAGCTAGGTGTATGGATGGTAAACGTACATGCCAGTGGTGGCGAGCGCATGATGACGGCATCTCGTGAGATTCTTGAGCCTTATGGTAAAGATCGTCCGCTACTTATTGGTGTGACAGTGTTAACCAGTATGGAACAGAGCGACTTAGCCGGAATAGGTCTAAACATCGCTCCACAAGAGCAAGTTATCCGCCTAGCAAACCTGACAAAAAACTCTGGCTTAGACGGTGTGGTTTGTTCTGCGCAGGAGTCCTCTATGCTTAAGAACGAGCTAGGTAAAGAGTTTAAACTCGTAACCCCAGGGATTCGCCCAGCAGGTGCAGCGGTAGGTGACCAGAAGCGTGTTATGACGCCAGTTGATGCGATTCAAGCGGGATCTGACTATCTTGTTATTGGCCGTCCGATTACTCAGGCCGCTGAACCAGCAGCGGTATTGGCAGACATTAACGCGACTCTCGTGTAACCCCTTTCTAAAGCCAGCGTTCGCTGGCTTTTTTGTACCCTCTATCTCTATTCGAATAACAATTTGCTGATCTTTATCTCAATCTTATTACTCGCGCTGTCTACAAGTCCAGATATGATCTTTAATCAATATTATGAATGAGTTGCAGTGTAGTCATACGTATAAGCGTAACTTTAGAGAAGGAGTTTGATTAATGGCAGATACGTTAGTCGCATCAGTGGGCAGTGAAGCTTTAGGTGGCGCTGTCACGAAAAAAATGACGGTTGGAGATGTTGCGAAAGTCAAAGCTGAAGTTTTAAAAAGAATCAACCAATCCGCTCATCTTTCGCAAGGGTTTCGCCTTGTCAATCAAACCGAATATCAGTCGAGCTTGGCTGAGTTGCGTGCCCAGCTAAAGTCTAAGAGCTTCCAACAGACGGAAGAAGGCAAAATGTGCAAACTCATGCACGATATCCTTACAGACGATGCTCATTTAGTGGAGTACCTAGATGAAGACCTATCTCAGTACCTAGAAACCAATGCAGCAGGTAAACAGGTATTGAATACTAAGGCAATGGATTTCCATGGCAAAAACCAAGTTGCCAATGCCAAACTGAAACGTAAGCAACTATTTTTGATGTTTAAAGAGATAATCCAAGCACAGGTCGAGCTCAATACATTCGCCGAAAGGCTGAAAGTGGCATTTGGTGCAGAGGTGAGTTTCCCTCCCGGTGCTTACGGAGGAATTAAAAGCTATAGCGGAGCATTAGCGAAAATCACCACACGAGTACGAGCAAATGATGTCGGAGATTTGAAAGACTGCGCGCGCATCACAGTCAAAGTAAAAAGATTTCGTGACCTTCAGAGTGCCAAGTTGTTTATTTGTGGTACGGAAGAATTTCAAGCGGTCGCTACTCACCAAAAAGCGCTGAAAGATCGCTATCAGCTAGCGCGAGGGGGCAGTAATCTAGAACAACACAATGTAGCTCCTGATAGCAGTGGCTACAAAGATATTAAGTTTTTCTTAAAAATGAGTAACGGACAGATTGCAGAACTCCAACTCAATATTCCCGGCATGCTGATTGCGAAGAAGAAGGCACACATCGTTTACGATATAGCGCGAACCAACCAAGACTCTTTTGATAATCGCCAACAGTTCGAGGTCGTAAGCCAAGAAGTGATTGATAAAGTTAAGAAGAAAATGGATGAAGATTGGTTCCAGTTTATCCGCTCTAAGTTAGATGGTGTCGATAACGATGCTAACTGTGTTGAAGCCATGATGGATGTTTTGAAAAGTAAGGGTACCCTGGTGGTTGAGCCAAAACACGCAGAAGCACTCAACCGGATCAGCAAGAAGCTTTATGCGGCTGGATTAGGCGAAGCATTACTCGATACTTAATGCCAATTAGAATTAACGACAAAAGGATGCTGACAAGCATCCTTTTTTAGTCTGGTGAGGCAAGCGTTAAGCTGGAACTCCGCTATGAAATTTAAAGTCGCTGTCAGGTGAAGCAATCAAGTCAGCTTCTAGTTTACCGAAGTAGTCAACGCGTTCACTGATATCTTCACCGGCGATGTCTTCAGCAAGTGTGAGATAGTCTTGATAGTGCCTAGCCTCTGAGCGTAATAGGGATACGTAGAATTTAGCGATGTCTTCATCCATATGTGGTGCCAGCTTGGCAAAGCGTTCGCATGAACGAGCTTCTATGTAGGCGCCGATAATAAGCTTATCAATCAGGGTTTGTGGCTCGTGAGTAGCCATCTTAGCGATCAAGCCTTTGGCATAACGGCTAGCTTGAACTGGCTCATAGGCGATATTTCTGTTGTCCATGATTTCGAGCACCTGATAGAAGTGGTGGAGCTCTTCTTTGATCAACAAAACCATTTTATCGATCAGATCTTGGCTATATGGCGAGTCAGATTTCGCCATTATCGCTTTAGAGATATTGCTCTTACCTTTGAGCGTTTCTAGGCTGCCCGTCTTGCGATAAGCAAAGTCTTCATAGGGTTTAAACCAATCAAGTAGGCTATGCGCGCTTTGTTTATCTACTGCGTACTTGCGAATCAGGTACATGGCTGACTGACCTGCCTTAAGCTCACACAGCAAATGGTCAATCAAAACGACTTTAAGGTTTTCAGGCTTGCGAGCTTCTTCTACCCATTTATCTGGCGTTGAGCACTGTAGGAAACCATTAATCGGTTCCAGTAAGCTTTGATATTGTTCTAGTTCAATCATCGTGTTTTACAGCTTATTTAAAAACAAAAGGCCGCAATTGCGACCTTTTTAGATAGGTTGAGTGGGATTATATTACCACTTTTTCTTTTCGCCAAAGAGCGCATCCATATCGTCTTTGCGTTGATCTTCTTCAATTTGATGAAGCTCTTCAGCATTGCGACTTTGACGTTTTGTTTCAAGCTCATCGTACATGGTCTGTAGCTTCTCGCGAGCTTGTGTTGAGTAGCTATCATTCTTGGTACTTAACGCATCAAGACCTTTTTTCAGCAACTGAATAGCGGTACCAGGCTGACCACGAACGATAGCATCATTGGAACGCTTAATGACGTTCTCTATATTGATGCGAATCTGAATGGTTTCTAGTCGAGCATTCTCAGCAACATACGCTTGAGTTTCGAAGCGACCTTTGTTGTGTTCGCTGCGAATAGTATCGCGCAAGCGCTTAACCAACTTGAGCATAACAATCGCTTGCTTATCACTTGACGGAACTTTGAAGGTCGCACTTTCGCCACCTTTGAAATTCTCTTCAAGCTGCTTAATTTGTTGCTTTACGTGTTCAACTCGTTGTTCTAATTGCTTATTTTTCGGGTCGAGTTCGTGCATACTCTGTAGTGCGTCTAGAATACGGGTATTGAGACACATCAGTAGCTCTTTACTGTAAGGCATGTGATGTGCATGCCCAATGAGTTCTTCGGTCGCATCTATGATCTGTAAGTAGCGTGAACTTTCCTGTTTTCGTGCTGTTTCAGCTTTAACTTTATACTGGAGCATAATGTTATAGCCAAGGATCAAGACGAGTAAGATGGCAACTAAAGCTATGATTAAACCAATATTCATAAATTCCGTATCTTATGTTTTTTAATGGCTAGCAGATAAGCATACACGATTCCGCTAAGCTACTGCACCTGTTTTGTATTATCGCCCAATTGATAAATTTTATTAATGAAAACTCGGATTGAAAAGCTCATTCTGAGTAATTGATTGCAAAATGGGCAATCAAGCGCAAAAACAGCCTGTATTTCCTTACCTTAATCGCGATTGGACTATCAATTTAAACCTATTGGCGTTATAACTAAATATTATAAACTATATTTGCTCACTATGGGGCGTCGATAAGGGATTGCGAGGTCGAGAATGAAATTACAACAATTGAAGTATATTGTTGAGGTTGTTAATCATAACCTAAATGTATCAGCAACCGCAGAGAGCTTATATACCTCGCAACCGGGTATCAGTAAACAAGTACGTTTATTGGAAGATGAACTTGGTATTCAAATCTTTGAACGTAGTGGTAAACATTTAACCCAAGTGACCAGTGCAGGGCAAGATATTATTCGTATCTCCCAAGAGATCTTAGCTCGTGTAGAAAGCATTAAAGCGGTTGCAGGTGAGCATACTCACCCAGAGATGGGCACTCTCAATATTTCGACCACTCACACTCAAGCTCGTTACGCCTTACCAGATGTGATTAAAGGCTTTACTGCGCGCTATCCAAAAGTATCGCTGCACATGCACCAAGGTACGCCTTCGCAAATGTCTGAGGCCATTGCGAAAGGGACGGCAAACTTTGCTATCGCGACAGAAGCGCTGCACTTGTATCAAGACGCCATTATGTTGCCTTGTTACCACTGGAATCGTTCAATCGTTGTACCTAAGTCACACCCATTGGCGCAAAAAGAGAAAGTCACGATTCAAGATTTAGCCAGCTACCCGCTTGTCACCTACGTATTTGGCTTTACCGGCCGCTCTGAGCTTGATACTGCCTTTAATAAATATGGCCTAACGCCGCGAGTGGTGTTTACTGCCACTGACGCTGACGTGATTAAAACCTACGTGCGCATGGGAATTGGTGTTGGTGTCATTGCGAGTATGGCGATTGACCAAGAACAAGACACTGATTTAGTCGCGATAGATGCAAGTCATATATTTGGTGCGAGTACAACAAGCATTGGCTTTAGGCGCGGTACTTTCTTGCGTTCTTACATGTTTGACTTTATGGAGCGATTTGCCCCTCACTTGACTCGACCTGTGGTAGAGCAAGCTTTATCACTTAAATCAAACGCCGAAATTGAAGAGATGTTTAAAGACATCGATCTACCGGTACGCTAGCATCTCGATTGGCTTCCCTCTAAAATACCCATTCAGGGGGAAGCCATGTTAAACCAATTCCAATTACTCAATCAGTTCTTGATTGAGCATCAAGCCTACTGGCGCTTCGAGCCATTTTTTCTATCTGACCAACAATCTTTGCCTTGGCTTAGTCAAAGTTCCGCGTTGTGCGGCTGGTTAGAGAGTCTTTCCCCAGAGAAAATTACCTCCTATAAGCAAGACAACGCTTCATTGCTTAACGATATGTCATGCTACCTACCTTGTCTTGAGCAGATTAGTGGCTGGACAACATTGCCACAAATTGACAGCAAAGGTCTTGAGTTAGCGCGAGGGGTTGAAAGTGGCGTTCCCGGGCGGAAGTTAGCGCAAATTCTCTCGATGGGAGAAGCGGCTATCAACAACCATCATGGTGGTGAGTGGCTTGAGTGGTGCTCAGGCAAGGGGTTTCTAGGGCGAATTCTTGCAAGCCAAACTCAGAAAAAAGTCACTAGTTTTGAATATCAGCAAGCGTTGTGCGAGTCTGGCCAACGTGAGGCAGACAAACAAGGTCTCGCGATGCAATTCATTCAAGGTGATGCGCTGAGTGAGCAAGCCGAAGCGGCATTCAACAGTAATCAACATGCGGTTGCCTTGCATGCATGCGGTGATTTGCATGTTTCACTGATCAACCACGCAACGCGAAAGCAACTTCCTGCCGTTACCTTATCGCCATGCTGCTATCACTTGGTAAACTGTGACACCTACCAAGCATTATCTGAGCTTGGTCGAGCTTCGATACTAACTCTAACGCGCCAAGAGCTAAGAATCCCTCTACAGGAAACGGTGACGGGTGGTGAGCGTGTCAAACGCCATCGTATAGAAGAGATGACTTTTCGTCTTGGCTTCGACCTATTGACGCGCGAGATCACGCGAACTGACAGGTATCAACCTGTTCCTAGTATCAAAAAGTCTCAGTTGGCAGAAGGGTTTGAAGCTTTTTGTCGCTGGGCCTGTGAGCAGAAGGGAATCAATTTGCCCGAAGTAGATTTTGGCTACTACGAAAAGTTGGGCTTAGAAAGATACTGGCAGATGGAGCGTATCAGTTTGGTACAGCAACCTTTTCGCCGCGTGTTGGAACTGTGGCTAGTGCTAGATAAGGCGCTGTATCTGCAAGAACAAGGCTACACGGTGACTTTATCTGAGTTTTGCTCTAGAGAGACAACCCCGCGCAACTTATTGATTCATGCTGTGAAACAGTAAACGACAACGCGGCTCTCCTTTTGTTGCTTTAATGTTAAAAGTTGCTTTTCTTTTGAACAGCATGTTGGTAATAATATTGATGTGCACATAATTTGTGCAATAACAACAATACTAAATATACCCTCACACAACATTATTGCTTATACCAAGTTCAATGAATGGGCTCACGTTATGGCGTCTAAGAAAACAGCTGACTGGGTTAATGCCTATCAGGCTTAGAGATAGATGTTTGAGCGAACAAGGACGTTGGTATTACATCAAGGAGTTAAGATGAAAGCAGCAAAAGTCATTGCAACAGCCGCTCTTGCAGGTGTCACATTACTCTCATCCGCTAGTATTATGGCGAAAACAGCGAAAGTTGCCGTGTCACAGATCGTTGAGCACCCAGCTTTGGATGCCACACGCCAAGGTCTAATCGATGGCTTAAAAGCTAAAGGTTACGAGCAGGGTAAGAACCTTGAGTTTGATTATAAAACTGCGCAAGGAAACCCAGCGATTGCAGTGCAGATTGCCCGCCAATATGTTGGAGAGAAACCCGATGTCTTAGTTGGTATTGCTACGCCAACTGCGCAAGCATTGGTTTCTGCAACGCGCTCTATTCCGGTTGTCTTTACAGCGGTAACTGACCCTGTAGGCGCGAAACTAGTTAAACAACTAGAGCAACCGGGCAAAAACGTCACTGGGCTTTCTGACCTCTCTCCAGTGAGTCAGCATGTCGAGCTGATCAAAGAAATTTTGCCAGACACTAAGTCTATCGGCGTGGTGTTTAACCCAGGTGAAGCGAACGCAGTCACACTGGTCGAGTTACTTAAACAAAGTGCATCTGCGCAGGGTATTGAAGTGATTGAAGCAACGGCGTTGAAAAGCGCTGATGTACAATCGGCGACTCAAGCCATTGCTGCAAAATCAGATGTTCTTTATGCGCCAACGGATAACACAGTCGCGAGTGCAATCGAAGGTATGATTGTTGCGGCGAACCAAGCGAAGACCCCAGTGCTTGGTGGTGCGACTTCTTATGTTGATAAAGGTGCCATTGCAAGCTTAGGCTTTGATTACTACCAAGTGGGTGTGCAAACCGCAGATTATGTCGCTGCTATTATAGAAGGTTCGAACCCAGGTTCACTGGACGTAAAAGTCGCCAAGGGTTCTGATCTTGTGGTCAATAAGAGCGCAGCAACTAAACTAGGTATTTCTATTCCTCAATCTGTTCTAGATCGTGCAACAAGCGTGAAATAAACCTCAGCCTCAAGTGTGTTCAACACATGCTTGAGGCGTCTTGATCTTTAGCAGAAAAGGGAGTTGGTATGTCTGCTTTTGCATTTTTTGGCGCTCTAGAAATTGGCTTGCTATATGGCCTTGTTGCTCTGGGCGTTTATCTCACCTTTCGCGTACTTGATTTTCCGGACTTAAGTGTTGATGGAAGCTTTCCTATGGGAGCGGCTGTCGCTGCGACAGCGATAGTTGCGGGGATTAACCCTTGGCTCGCGACCCTTATGGCTATTTTAGCAGGGGCCGCAACGGGTTGGGTCACCGCGTTCTTAGCTGTTCGTTGCGGTATTCTACATTTACTTGCTTCTATCTTAACTATGATCGCTGCCTTCTCAATCAACATCAGAATTATGGGTAGACCTAACGTTGCTTTACTTGGGGAAGAGACTATTTTGACCCCGTTTGAAGCCATCGGCGATCCTATGTTGATTCGTCCATTGATTGTTGGAGTCTTGGTCTTGATATCGGGATGGCTAGTGGTAAGGCTGCTAAACAGTGATTTTGGCTTAGGGCTTAGAGCGACAGGTGTCAATGCGCGTATGGTCTCGGCTCAAGGGGCGAGCACTGCGTTTTACACTTACTTCGGTCTAGCGCTATCAAACGGTTTTGTGGGTTTTGCGGGCGCTTTGTTTGCTCAAACCAACAGTTTTGCCGATGTGACTTCCGGGGTGGGTACTATCGTAGTTGGCCTAGCCGCAGTGATTCTCGGGCAAACTTTGATACCTGGCAGAAAAATATGGGTTGCAGTCGTTGCGGTTATTGTTGGTTCAGTTCTCTACCGTTTAGCCGTTGCCTTTGCACTAAGTACCGGAATGTTTGGCTTACAAGCGTCAGATTTAAATTTAGTCACCGCAGTCTTGGTCGCGATTGCCCTTATCGCACCAAAAATTAAAGGAAATCTCAAATCAAAAAAGCTTAGTCCTCCTGCTGACGGTAAAAGCGACATCAAGCAGGATAAAGAGTCAGGAGAAGTAGCATGATTCGTTTAGAAGATATTCAGGTGACTTTTAATCCGGGTACGATTTTAGAAAATAGAGCCTTACGTGGCGTCAGCTTAGAGGTGCCAGAACACCAGTTTTTAACCGTAATTGGTTCAAATGGTGCGGGTAAGTCCACACTTCTTGGGGCGGTCACAGGAGAAACCCCAATGGTGGGGGGAAGTGTCATTATTGATGAGTTAGATGTGACCAAGCGTACGGTTGATCAACGAGCTCAGCAATGTGCTCGGGTTTTCCAAGATCCATTAGCTGGAACCTGTGGCGACCTTACCATTGAGGAGAACATGGCGCTTGCCTATATGCGTGGCAAAAAACGCGGTTGGAGTTTGTCTCTTTCGAGCAAGCGTCGCAAGTTGTTTCAAGAGCGAATCAGCATCCTGGGGCTAGGGTTAGAAGATCGTTTAGGTGACAGTATCGGGCTTCTTTCTGGTGGGCAGCGTCAAGCGGTGAGCTTGGTTATGGCGACTTTGTCCGATAGTAAACTGCTGTTACTCGACGAGCATACCGCCGCACTAGATCCTCGTATGGCAGCTTTTATTATTGATTTAACGAAGAAAATTGTCGCAGAGTTTAATTTGACGGTAATGATGGTGACACACTCGATGAAAGATGCATTAGCGTGTGGTGATCGTACTGTGATGCTCCATCAAGGTGAAATTGTGCTGGATGTGGCGGGTGAACAGCGCGCCAATATGCAGGTACCTGATCTACTTGAGATGTTCACCAAAGTGCGAGGAGAAGAACTGGCTGACGACAGTTTGTTACTAAATTAGGTATTTACTGACAGTCATTAACCAACTTATGATGCTGATTTGTGACACAATTGGCGTTAATTTGTCTACTAAGCCTATCTGCTGTTATACAGTATTGATGGGCTTTTTAATTTAAAATTTCTAATATGAGTGGTAAGGGAATGCAAGTTAACAGGCATTTCAGTTTAAAGTTTGTCTTCTTGATGCCCTTGGTCATCGCTTTGATCGTTTTGGCACTTACGATCAAAAACTACTATGACTCAGTAAATCGAGACATTAATGACGAGTATGAGCGAATTAATGCTGCTTTATCCAGAGCGGCGAAAGTTATTTCGGCTCTTGATTACAGTTTTTCCAACTACTCAAAATCCAACTATATTCTGTTAGTCGAGCATAATCGACAAATCAAAGGTGATTTATGTCAGATGTGGCCGATCGATGCTGCTTTGCTCTCTGATGGGCGTCATCAAGAAATACCAGCGGTAGATATCAACTACATGTTGGTGGGCGATGTGTCGTTGTGCGATCCGTCAAGCGCCGACTACCAAAGAGTCTCAGGTCAGGTCTCATTAGCGCCTGTACTCTCTTTCTTGCATGATATCGACTCCTATTTGTTGGGGATTCACTACATCGATAAAGAAGGCTATATCATGTCCTCCCCAGACACCTACGCAAAAAGCATTACGTTAGATCTACTCAAGACCATTAAAGCGCGTCCTTTCTGGCATCAAACGGCTCATAACCGAGACTTGGTGACGCTCACGGGCCCAGCCCCCATTGCCACGACGAGCGATTTAGTGATGAGTATGACCATGCCTGTGTTCAATAAAGGTGTTCATCAAGGGATGCTGTCTGTTGATATCGCTTATGATGAGTTGCTTGATAGCCAAGGAACACTGGCGGGAAATCTTAGTATTATTGATAGTGCTAGATTAGCGCCACCTCAGAATGCACTACGGCTAGAAACGATTGATATTGATGGAGTCGTTTGCGAGCACTCACTGTACTACTTGCTTGATTTACCGAAAGAAATTGGCAACTTTTTTTCATTTGAACGTTATAGTTTAATCGTCACTCTATTTATCTACGTTTTCTCGGTCATCGTTCTATTCTTCATTAATACACGAGTCGAGCACGGCTACTTTAAGGAGCTTGCTGCTAAAGACCCAATGACGGGTTTACTTAACCGCCGTGGCTTAGAAGATTTTCTGCAGGGTAGCTCCAATGCCTCGTATGCGGTTTTATCCGTGCTCGATATTGACGACTTTAAGGCCATCAATGATACCTATGGGCACGATGTCGGGGATCGTGTGATCACCTATATGGCAGAGACTATTTCACTCAGTATCCGGGATAGTGATGCCGCTGCGCGAATTGGTGGAGAAGAGTTTGTTATCTATTTATCTGGTAACAACATCGAGGCGCTGAAGAAGAGCATCAACCGAGTTCATCACGCCATTTGTTTTCAGTCTCATCAGGCTGTAGAAGGTGGCTTTACTGTATCTGGTGGTGTCGAAGTGATTCAGGGAGATGTACAAAGCAGCTTTGATAAATTGTTCAAAGCTGCGGATGAAAAGCTGTACCAGGCAAAAACCAGTGGTAAAAACAAGCTGGTGTTTTAAGCGGCTAGCTCGTCACGATAGCGAGTGATGTGTTCAACAATCGGAGCTGCCTTATTAAAAGTGCGAATCTCTCTAAACAGGGCATCGGCTTGTGGGTATTGGTGGCGCAGGTAAGAAAACCATTGCTTAACGCGGTTCGGGTAGTAGAGCCCTTTATCACCTTTCATCTCATATTGTGAGTAAACCAATAGTAGCTCAACAACTTCAGACCAAGGCATCACAGTATGGTTGTGTTTTACCACGTTCCCTAGATTCGGCACATTGAACGCGCCGCGACATACCATGAGTGAATCGACACCCGTCGTCTCCATACAAGCTTGACCATCTTGGTAATTCCAAATCTCGCCATTGGCGATCAACGGAATCGAAAAGCGCTCACGAATTTGATTGATGTATTCCCATTTGATTTCACTCGCTTTGTAACCACCGGTTTTGGTTCGAGCATGCACTGTTAATTCGTTGGCGCCCGCAGATTGGATAGCATCAACAATCTCAAAACAATCTTCAGGGTTGTCCCATCCTAGGCGGATTTTTGCAGTCACGGGAGTGTGTGACGGGACAGCGTTACGACAAGCTTTTACGACGTTGTGAATCAGTTCAGGGTGTTGCAATAGTGCCGCGCCACCTTTGCTCTTGTTGACTAACTTAGCAGGACAACCAAAGTTTAGGTCGATCCCTTTTGCGCCTAATTGCGCCGCTTTAATGGCATTTTCTGCCATCCAGTTTGGATCTTGTCCGAGCAATTGAACATGAACAGGTACACCAGACTTAGTTTGTGAGCCTTGTTCTAGTTCGGGACATAAGCGATGGAAAACATGATCTGGGAGTAGCTGATCAACAACGCGAACAAACTCAGTGACACATAAATCGTAGTCATTGATATCTGTTAAGATTTCGCGCATCAAATGATCTAACACGCCCTCCATTGGGCCCAACACTAGTCGCATAACGCTCTTCTCACAACATCAGTCTTCAAATTAAGAGGCGTGATTTTAGAGATTTAGTACTCAGAAGTCTAATTACTCGGCGCATTATTTCTGCCGGTGGTTTTTTCGATAACACCAGTTAGTGGAGAATAAAGCAATAGAGGCATTTCCTCACCATTACTATAGCCAGTGGTGTAATAGTAAGTGCATTGGTTGCTGGTGGTATACCAAGAGACGATATCGGTATCTGATGGGAGTATGGTGCCAGTTAACGGACGAATGGTTAGGTCGACTTGCATTAGTGCATTCCACATTGCAACACAGTCACTACCACGAACCGGCCCTACCGTTGGGTCAATGGGCGCACTACCGACTGACATTGGGTAGCCCGGAGTGGAAGGGTAAATAGTGCCAGAGCCATAGCTAACAGGTGTTTCTGGTTCACCCTGAGTTAACCATTTAGCTTGATAGAGTTGTACGGAGTTCGCAAAAGCGCCAAACGCAGCATCGGCACGGGCAACATGGGCATCACGCTGATAATTGAGGAATCTTGGTGCAGCTGTTACAGCCAGCACGCCCAAAATCACAATCACGACAACCAGTTCAATCAGCGTGAAACCGCGTATTCTAGATCTTTTCATATTGATGACCGCAACCTATCAATAGGATGTAAGGAAATGTTTCATTGGCGAATGATGCACCTAATGAGCAAATTCTCAAAGAGAAATAAGTGCTAGTAAGAAAAAGGGCTAGTTACTAAATCAAATAGCTAGCCGTGACGGGAAGAGTGTCGAATTACCACAAGGAGAGGTTATCAAATCAGGGAGTAAAGTATCGAAGTGACCCCAAGCCTTGCTTAGGGGTATAATGCGCCCAAACTATGGTTAAAACTAGATTAAGATAATGAAGTATCAATTACTGACACTCGAAGGCTCAATTACTGAAGAATCACCACTGTTTATTGAAGGTCTTACGCTGGCCGCAAACCTCGCAACTCAGCCTTTAGCACCTGAAACATGGCTGCCGTCTGTGTTTGCAGAGCAGGCTGATAAAGCACGAGCAGATGTCGAAACCCATATTAACCAGCAATATAGCTATTTAAAACGTAATGAGTACTCGCTTCTCGCTTTGTTGGATGAGTCGAGCCAGCGAGACCAGTTAGCCGATTTTGCAGAAGGGTTTATGACGCTTTGGCCTACGGTTGAAGAGCAGTGGGCAGAGGTGAACCTTGGCGATGGTACACTGCGGATGCTTCAAGCTCTGCTGACTACGTTAATGCTAGCCATTGATGAAGAACAAACTCACGAACAGATGAAAGCGTCAGGTATAGAAACACCACCAGCGCTTGAAGAGATGTCTCCGCAAATTGACTTGATGATATCTGAAGTCGCGCAAGCGGCAGACGAAGCAATGATGGGGGCTAAATCTCAAAGCGTTAACCCGTACAAAGACATTGGCCGTAACGATATTTGCCCGTGTGGCAGTGGTAAGAAGTTCAAACAGTGCTGCGGCTGTTAAGTTATTGAATTCTTAAATCGAACCAAGTTAACTTTATTCGGTCAAACTCGTTATTCAATTGCGATATAACAAAGCTAAACGCGCACAACTAGGAAGAGTTTTAATGAAAAAATTTGCCGCATTACTACTGATGAGTTTTTCAGTGATGGCAGCGCCAAAAGACGAATTGAGCCAACGATTACAGAAAAATGAAGGTTTTAGCGCTGACTTTTCTCAGCAGCTAATTAGCCCAGAAGGTGACGTCGTAATGGAAGGTGAGGGCAATGTTGAAATTGCTCGCCCAAGTTTGTTTCGTTGGACAACAACAACGCCTGACGAAAATGTCCTTGTTTCAGACGGTAAATCTTTGTGGTACTACAGCCCGTTTATCGAGCAAGTGAGCATTTACTGGCAAGAACAAGCAACCGAGCAAACGCCTTTTGTTCTGCTGACTCGTAATCGTGCCAGCGACTGGGATAACTACAACGTTGAACAGAACGGCGATACATTCACGCTAACGCCAAGCGCAGTGGACTCTAATCAAGGTCAATTCAAGCTGAAGATTGATGCCAAGGGCGCGGTACAAGGTTTTAGTGTTGTAGAGCAAGATGGTCAGCAAAGTAACTTTGTGTTCAACAACATTGTTCTCAGTAAGCCAAAACCAGAACGATTTACTTTCGTTGTGCCAGAAGGTGTTGAGGTCGATGACCAAAGGAATTAAATGTGAGTAACTACTCATTGGACTTTTCTGGGGATGAAGATTTTCGTCCCCTTGCCGCAAGAATGCGCCCAGAAACGTTAGACCAATACATAGGTCAGCAACATATTCTGGGAGAGGGCAAGCCACTTAGACGAGCGCTAGAAGCGGGCCATATACACTCAATGATCCTTTGGGGGCCACCTGGCACAGGAAAAACCACGCTGGCGGAAGTGGCTGCTAACTACGCCAATGCAGAAGTGGAGCGAGTCTCTGCTGTGACGTCTGGGGTTAAAGAGATTCGGGCAGCAATTGAAAAAGCGCGCGAAAACAAATTGGGTGGTCGTCGGACTATTTTGTTTGTAGACGAGGTACACCGTTTTAACAAGTCCCAACAAGATGCATTCCTTCCCCACATTGAAGATGGCACGGTAACCTTTATCGGCGCGACAACTGAAAACCCTTCCTTCGAGTTAAACAACGCACTGTTGTCTCGCGCTAGGGTGTATAAGCTTACCTCCCTATCGACAGAAGATATTCATTTGGCTTTGCAGCAAGCGATTTCCGACTCAAATCGTGGCTTAGGCAAAGTCTCGGCGAAGTTTGCTGACAACGTTCTCGACAGGCTAGCAGAGCTGGTTAATGGTGATGCGCGAATGTCTCTTAACTATCTTGAGCTGTTATACGATATGGCTCAAGAAGATGACCAAGGCGACAAAGAAATCACTTTGCAGCTATTGGCTGAAGTTGCCGGGGAAAAAGTCTCGCGTTTTGATAATAAAGGTGACATTTGGTACGACTTGATTTCAGCGGTGCATAAATCTATCCGCGGGTCAAATCCTGACGCTGCGCTTTATTGGTCAGCAAGGATGATTGCTGCAGGTTGTGACCCGCTTTATATTGCCCGTCGCTTGCTGGCGATTGCATCAGAAGATATTGGTAATGCAGACCCAAGAGCAATGCAGGTAGCACTATCGGCTTGGGATTGCTTTACCCGTGTTGGACCTGCGGAAGGTGAACGAGCGATTGCACAAGCGATTGTGTACCTTGCCTGTGCACCAAAAAGTAATGCGGTCTACACGGCGTGGAAACAAGCACTACGCGACGCGCATAATGAGCCTGAGTATGAAGTTCCGCCACATCTTCGCAATGCGCCTACTAATTTGATGAAAGATCTCGGCTATGGCGCGGAGTATCGTTATGCCCATGATGAGCCGGGAGCGTATGCGGCAGGAGAGCGTTACCTACCACCTGAAATGGCAGCAACGCGTTACTATTATCCGACCAACCGCGGCTTAGAAACCAAAATTGGCGAAAAGTTAGATT
Source organism: Vibrio sp. R10-SF1-ISO8 (assembly GCF_059833805.1). Taxonomy (NCBI): domain Bacteria; kingdom Pseudomonadati; phylum Pseudomonadota; class Gammaproteobacteria; order Vibrionales; family Vibrionaceae; genus Vibrio; species Vibrio sp. R10-SF1-ISO8. Next base: position 561,857 of record NZ_JCBDHL010000021.1, read on the forward strand.
ACTTGGCTAGTTTAGACGCAAAAAGCCCACAAAAGCGCTATGAATAAGCTTCCATTTTAGATACATTTGTTCGGTTAATATTTTTAGCGCTTGAGCACGATGCTTAAGCGCGATTTCACTACTAAAAAAGCATAGGATTAACAATGCTGGATTCTAAATTACTTCGTACAGAGCTGGATGATACAGCTGCAAAACTAGCGCGTCGTGGCTTTAAGCTAGACGTAGAGACAATCCGTACACTTGAAGAACAACGTAAGTCGATTCAAGTAGAAGTTGAAAATTTACAATCCACGCGTAACTCCATCTCCAAGCAAATCGGCCAAAAAATGGCAGCTGGTGACAAAGAAGGCGCTGAAGAGATCAAGAAGCAAATCGGTACTCTAGGTAGCGATCTTGACGCTAAAAAAGCTGAACTTGATGAAGTAATGGCTAAACTTGAAGAGATCACGCTTTCTGTCCCTAACCTACCAGCTGACGATGTGCCAGCGGGTAAAGACGAAGATGACAACGTTGAAATCTCTCGTTGGGGTGAGCCAAAAACTTATGACTTTGAACTGAAAGATCACGTTGATCTAGGTGAGCTTGGTGGTGGCCTAGATTTCGCTAGCGCGACAAAAATCACTGGTGCTCGCTTTATCGTGATGAAAGGCCAGTTTGCGCGTCTACACCGTGCAATCGCTCAGTTTATGCTGGATCTTCACACAGATGAGCATGGCTACACAGAAATGTACGTGCCTTACCTAGTAAACTCTGACAGCCTATTTGGTACTGGTCAGCTACCTAAATTTGGTAAAGACCTGTTCCACACTGAACCACTAGAAGAGAAAGTAAACGATGAAGAGCCACGTAAGCTGTCTCTAATCCCTACTGCTGAAGTGCCAGTGACGAACATGGTTCGTGACACTATTTCTGATGAAGCAGACTTGCCACTGAAGATGACGGCGCATACGCCATGTTTCCGTTCTGAAGCAGGCTCTTACGGTCGCGATACTCGTGGTCTGATTCGTATGCACCAGTTCGACAAAGTTGAGCTAGTACAAATCACTAAGCCAGAAGATTCAATGGATGCACTTGAAGAGCTAACTGGTCACGCTGAGAAAGTTCTGCAACTTCTAGAGCTTCCTTACCGTAAAGTGGTTCTATGTACGGGTGACATGGGCTTCGGCGCGCGTAAGACTTACGACCTAGAAGTTTGGGTTCCAGCTCAAGAGACTTACCGTGAGATCTCATCTTGTTCAAACATGTGGGACTTCCAAGCTCGTCGTATGCAAGCGCGTTTCCGTCGTAAGGGCGAGAAGAAGCCAGAGCTAGTGCACACACTAAACGGTTCTGGTCTTGCTGTTGGCCGTACTATGGTTGCTATTCTAGAAAACAACCAAGAAGCAGATGGTCGTATCGCAATCCCTGCTGTACTACAGAAGTACATGGGCGGCGCAACGCACATCGGCTAATAGCCAAAGTGAGTAATGAAAGGCGGCTCAATGAGTCGCCTTTTTTATATCTATTTCACGTTAAATATTCAGCTTATCTATTGATAAAACGGTGACAACTTTTCTCTACAAACTGATGAAAAAGCAATATTTCTCAATGTTTGAATAATTATTCTAACTTTTTAGGGCTTAAAACCCCTTTGGAGAGGATAATGAAATATACAAAAACGCTGTTGGCGATGGCATTAACTACGGCATGCTTAAATGTTTATGCAGAAGATAAAGTTTGGATTTCTATTGGTGCCGATGCTGCTAGTACCGTCGCGAAAGCGCAAGCAGAATCTATTCTGCCTCACTCAATTGCGAGCAGTGGTGACGTGTGGGTTGGTCAAGTTCAGACTGCTCAACTGGCTGAGCTGTCGCATAACATGCATGAAGAGCATCACCGATGCGGCGGCTATATGGTTCATGCTTCAGCGCAAAGCGCCATGGCCGCGAGCGCAATGCCACAAAGCAGGGCGCAGTTCATATTACCCAAGCCTTCTCAGCAGTCGACCCTCAATGCTTGGCTACCATTGGTCAGTGCATCGCAACTCACTAACACAATCCGTTCTTTAACAAGCTTTAATAACCGTTTTTACACTACAACATCAGGAGCACAAGCCTCAGATTGGATAGCCAATGAATGGCGTAATTTGTCTTCGTCGATGACAAAGTCAAACGTAGAGCAAATTGCTCACTCAGGATACAACCAAAAATCGGTTGTTCTAACTATCGAAGGTAGTGAAAAGCCAGATGAGTGGGTGATTGTTGGCGGACATCTAGATTCGACAATTGGATCGCACACCGATGAACATACAGTTGCTCCAGGGGCGGACGATGATGCTTCGGGGATCGCTAGTGTGAGTGAAATTATTCGAGTGTTAGCTGAGAACAACTTCAAGCCCAAACGTTCCGTTGCATTTATGGCATATGCGGCAGAAGAGGTTGGTTTAAGAGGCTCGCAAGATATCGCAAATCGCTATAAAGCTCAGGGCAAAAATGTCGTCTCTGTATTGCAACTGGATATGACTAACTACAAAGGATCTGCAGAGGACATTGTCTTTATTACAGACTACACCGACAGTAACTTGACTCAGTTCTTAGCTAGCTTAATTGATACCTATATTCCAAATCTGACTTATGGATATGATCGATGTGGTTACGCATGTTCAGATCATGCCTCTTGGCATAATGCGGGTTACTCTGCGGCAATGCCTTTTGAATCTAAGTTTAATGACTACAACCCTAAGATTCATACTTCTCAAGATACACTAGAGAACTCTGACCCAACGGGTGGTCACGCGGTAAAGTTTACAAAGCTTGGACTGTCGTATGTGGTTGAACTAGCAAATGCATCCGATATTGAGCCTCCCGTTGACAACGTGCTAAAAGATGGCGTGCCGAAAACAGGGTTGTCTGGAGCACGCTCAAGTCAGCAAAGTTACACCTTTGAACTTGCTACTCAAAAGAGCTTAACCTTTACAACCCAAGGAGGCAGTGGTGATGTTGACCTCTATGTTAAGTACGGCTCTCCTGCATCGAAGTCAAATTGGGATTGTCGACCTTATCGCAATGGCAACAGTGAGACTTGTCGCTTTAACCAAGCCGCACCAGGTACTTACCATGTCATGCTTGATGCTTACAGTGCTTACACTGGTGTGACGCTTCAGGCATCTTCAAACTAGTTTCAAATTATAAGCGGCCGATGGGCCGCTTAGTTTGACGCGAACCTTATACATGGATTACGCGACTAAAAATTTATAGCCAAGTGAGCACATGAGAAGCGTCAACGAGAGTGAGATTGTTCGTTGGATAAGCTTTGCACCATATTTCATTGCAGAAGCGCTTCCAAAGTGATTTCCTAGTAAGTTCATTGCAACCAAAGGCAAAGCCAACGCATATAGGACGTTCCCCGCCAGCATAAAGGCAATCAGCGCACCAATATTGGAAGCAAAGTTGAACAGTTTCGATGTTGCCGATGCAGAGACTAAGTCAAACCTTAAAAGGTAATGCAGAGCAAGAATTAAGAAGCTCCCGGTCCCTGGTCCGAAGAAGCCATCGTAAAAACCAATCACAAAAACAGCTGATGGCACGCCGAACAAAATAACATGCTTATTGAGTGGTTTCTCTTCAGATGAAGCGTTGCTTTTCTTTGGAATAAACGATAACACGATACCAATAGGCAGCATTCCCAAAATGATCTTACCAATAGTATCTGGCTCGAAATATAGTATAGCCTCAGCACCGAAGTAAGCTCCGGTGAGTCCTGCAGGGATACCCGTCGCAACGGCAGTCCAAACAACACATTTATTTCGCATGAAATTACGTATTGCAGCGATAGTGCCTAGAGTGCTGACAATCTTCTCTTGACCCAAAGCAATTTGAGGCGGCAACCCTGCCAATATGAAAGATGGAACTAATATAAGACCACCACCACCTGCCACACTGTCAATGAAACCAGCAGCGAACGCTGAAATCATCAGAGCAAGTAAGATCCAAAGGGTAATATCATTACCTAGCCATTCCATAGTATTTTGCTCCTTATTATTTTTGGTATGCTTGTATTAAAACGGATGTATCCATTCGACCAAACCCTTGCTCTTGAAGTGTTTGATACATACCGTCCACCTCTTTAGTCATTGGGAGGCGAAGATCGTTTTTCTTTGCTTCGTTTAGGCAGATGCCTAAATCTTTGCGCATCCAGTCAATGGCAAAGCCAAAGTCGAATTCATTTTTAGACATGGTGACTGCGCGGTTTTCCATTTGCCAAGAACCTGCAGCGCCATGCTTGAGTACATTGACGACTTGCTTTACGTCTAAATCTGACGATTGAGCAAGTTGAAGTGCTTCGCTTAAGCCTTGCAATATCCCAGCGATACAAACTTGATTCACCATTTTGCAACGCTGACCTTGCCCATTTTCTCCTAGCAACACAGATTGCTTGCCGTATGTATTAAGTAAGGGAGATAGGCTTTTGAACGTATTTGCATCTCCTCCGCACATAATGGTCAGCGCACCGTTCTCTGCACCTGCTTGACCGCCTGAAACAGGAGCGTCAATGAACTGTACTCCTTTAGCCGAGCAGGCGTCTGCGAGTTCAAGGGCTAACTCAGCAGAAGTGGTTGTATGGTCAACCAGCACTGCCCCAGCTTCCATGCTGACTAGTACGCCATCTTTCCCAAAGACTACACTTCGAACGTCGTCGTCATTCCCTACACAGATTGCAACCACATCGCAGCCTTTCGCAGCCGCAGCGGGTGTAATGGCAAATTCACCAGAATATTCAGTCGCCCATTTTCTCGCTTTGGTTTCCGTACGGTTAAAAACGCGAGTGTTAAATCCGGCTTTAGAAATATGCCCGGCCATTGGGTAACCCATAACACCTAAGCCAACAAACGCTACATTTTTTATTTCCATGATAATTTTCCTTTTTAGTCTTTTCCTATGTGTTTTACGTCAGGGTAGGCTTGCACTAGTCGTGATAGTGACTTCATACCAAACAGACGCATTAGCCAGCGATCGGTACCGTCGTCACGTGGAGAGAATCCTTCTCTGCTATGAAGCAATCTTTGATTCTTAATAATCAGTAGGTCTCCTGGCTGATAAGTAATTGAATTTTGCAAGCTAGTCTCTTTCAGCTGTGCATCTAGCATCACCAATGCTGCAGCAGCTTGTTCATTGAGCGGCGTTGTATTTTCCTTGTCGTAACGGCAAAGTGCGATCCCAGACTTATCGTAAGTGAGGAGAGGCAATACAGTGCGAATGTCTTGTCCAAATGAATCAGGTCGAGCTATCTGGAATTGAGGTAAGCTCAGTGCCTCAATGACTCCTTGACTTAGGTTGCTCAGGATGTCGTCTAACAGCACGAAGTTAGAGCGAACTCTTAGATCTGTGCGAAGGGCCATAAGTGATAGGTATTCAGGACAACCACTTTTCTGACTTATGTTTTCACTCAATAAGGGGAGGTCTGGATTGTCTACATGATGGCCAAAAGTATGTGTTGAACCGTGAGAAGACTTTTCGTTCCTAGAATGAATGGAAGGAACAACATGCCTAAATAGAAATCCATTGTTTTCGGTCTTATAAGCAATGGGTTCGATTTTGGCCAATTGATATATGCCAATGTGACAGGCGCTTGCTAAAGGCGTTTTACTTGGAGGTAGGTAGCCTTGGTAAGGAGTTGAACACAGGTCAGCATCGACAGGAAGCCCTCGAATGATCAACGCTGACTGTTGTTCTGAGCGGGTGAAATCTTCAATGGTCTCCACAATATTATTGGGGAGGCTGTGTTTAACAGTACTTCCTAACCACTCTTTAGAATTTAACCATGCACTATCATCACTCATTCGTAGATGTGAAAATGCGCTTTTTAACCTCTGAGCAGAGTCGTATGGGATGTAGATTTCCTGTATTTCGAGCGTTTCTTGGGGCTCTTTTTGTAAATGTAACATTTTCCGTATGCCTAGTTTGACGTTGTTATTATTTATTTGGCTAATGTAATTGTTTGTAATGACATATGTCAATATTTTTGTTTTAAAATGTTAATTGAATTTCAATACCAATTAAACTAGGTCATAATGTTCTTAACCGTGAGACAGAGAGGAATTCAAGGTGAGTGAGAATAAGTTTAATCAGATAGCCGAGGCAATTGAGCTAAGAATTGACCGAGGTGAATATCCAGTTAACTTTAAATTGCCACCGCATCGTACTCTTGCTGATGAACTTGATACCACGCCAGCGACAGTAGCGAAGGCTTACAAGTTGCTTGCTGAAAAAGGAAGAGTGGAGTCTTTTGTAGGAAGAGGCACATTTGTGTGTGGTGATGTAACGCTAAATCAAGCGATTCAACCGCCAGAAGATGAGAAGGATTACAACTTTTCGATTCTTCAGCCTTGTCTATACAAAAATGTTCCACAACTAAAGAAGGCGCTAGAAGTGGCGAGTCAAACGCTGTCTGCTGATTTGATTGGTTATACGGAGCACTCGGGACATGAAGAACATAGGCGAGCAGGTGTTGAATGGGCGAAATACTTTGGGCTTGAGGGTGGAAACACGAAAAATACTCTGCTCACTAATGGGGCGCAACACGCCTTATCTTTACTGATAAACGCGTTAACGAAACCTGGTGATGCAATTGCTGTTGAGGCGCTTACTTATCCGGGGATTTTAGCGATTGCCAGTTTGTCTGGAAGACAAGTAGTCGCTATACCTATGGATGAAGCAGGGATGTCGCCTACGGAACTAGAGAATTCAATTCTTCAGCATGATATCAAGGCTGTTATTGTCGTTCCTTCTCACCAAAACCCGACAGGGATAACAATGCCAGAGTCTCGCCGAAAAGAGATTGCTAAAGTAGTCAAAGACAATGAAGTTTGGCTTATAGAAGATGATATTTATTGTTTTCTGGATCAAATGACTTTGCCAGCAGTGAGTAACTTTGCACCAGATTATGCCTTTCATATTTCGGGACTGTCCAAAGCAATTAGTCCCGCAATGCGTTGTGGGTATGTCAAAGTGCCCGATAGACAGGTGGCGTTGATCAATGCTCATATACGCGCAAACATCTGGTTGTCTTCTCCGATTAATTATATTGCTGCCACAAATATGATCGACTCTGGCGAGGCGTTCGAAATCGCTGCAACTCAAAGAAGCGTTGCCCAGAGGCGGCAAAAAATAGCACGAGAAATTTTGACTGACGTTGATAGCTCGGCGGCGGGGTATCATCTATGGGTTCCTTTGCCAAAATCGTGGCCACAGGAAAGGTTTATGATGGAAGCCAAAAATCGTGGTGTTATTGTTAGCAGTGGAAGTTACTTTGACGCGAGTGGAGAGGGGACAAACCATATACGTTTATCACTGATGTCGGTCAGTACTGATGAACGTTTAGAGGAAGGGCTCTTGAAGCTAAGAGATTTAATGTCATCCAATATGAATACGGTATTTCCTTTCTAGTATCGAGTTGACCTAACTACAAAAAAACCGGCATAGTCGCCGGTTTTTTTATAGAACTCGGTACCTAAATACTCATTTCACCACGCAGAACTTGCTGCATCTTCACTTTTACTTGCTCGTAGCTAAGCCCTTGGCTGAGTAGGAAGTGAAGCTTTGCTAGCGCAGCTTCTGGTGTCATGTCGTAACCGCTGATTACCCCTGCTTCAGCGAGAGCACAGCCAGTTGCGTAGCCACCCATATTGACTTTACCAGCTAAACATTGAGTTAGGTTAACGACAATAACACCACGTTCAGACGCATCTTTCAGGTGGCCTAACAGCTCAGGGTTCTGCGGTGCGTTACCTACCCCAAACGTCAGTAATATCATGGCATTAACAGGTTGCAGTAGCGTATTGCGGATTACTTCGTGCGAAATGCCAGGGTACATAGTAATGACACCGATTGGCTGCGGTGTGATGTCATGAACTTTGAACTCACCTTCAGGCTTAGCCCCCACCTCAATCTCACTACTAATTTGGATGTTGATACCCGCTTCAAGCAGTGGTGGAAGGTTTGGTGACGTAAAGGCGTTAAAACCATCAGCATGAGATTTAGTGCTGCGGTTGCCACGCATAAGCTTATTGTTGAAGAACAAGGTCACTTCATTGATCGGGTAGTTAGCAGCAATGTGCAGCGCGTTAAGCAGGTTTGCTTGACCATCAGAACGAAGTTCTGCCAGAGGAATCTGCGAGCCAGTGACGATAACAGGCTTGCCAAGGTTTTCGAGCATGAACGAAAGTGCAGAGGCGGTATACGCCATGGTATCGGTGCCATGCAAGATGACAAAACCATCGTACTTATCATAGTTAGCGCGGATGTCGTCAGCAATTTGCTGCCAATCTGCTGGTGTCATATCCGATGAGTCGATAAGTGGGTCATACTCATGAATGGTAAACTCAGGCATTTCTGGACGGTGGAACTCTGGCATACTTGCTAGTTGTTTTTCCATGAAGCCAGCGACTGGGACATAACCGTGATCATGGGATTTTTGCATACCAATGGTACCGCCAGTGTAGGCGATATAAATATGTTTTCTTGCCATTGCTTTGAAACCAGTTAATTGTAGGGGGAACAGAGCGTGGGATTATATATCAATCCAAGCCAATAAAAAGGGGGCTCCCGCACAGGAATCCCCCTATCTTGATACTTAGCATTGTAGTCGCTGCGAAACTAATCTAGGTCTGACCAGAGTTACTGACTACTGAACCTGACAGTTTAAACAGAAAGCGTACTGACCTTTAGGGTCGTTGTAGCTTTGCAGCATATTGGCATCTTGAATCACTTGTGTTGCAACTGGTTGTAATGCGGCTGGCAGTAACGCTGTGGCATTGATACCTAATGATGCGCTAACTTGATTCATGAAGTCTTGGACAAATTGCTGCGCTGGCGAAAGTGGCTCTTCAACCCAGTACAAGTTGTAGTTTTCTACTTCAGCCATTTTAGCGGCTAACGCCACGGCATCATCGAAGTCGCCAATTTTATCAACTAAACCAAGCTCTAACGCATCTTGTCCTGTCCAAACTCGGCCTTGAGCAACGCTATCCACTTTATCGAGAGGGATTTCACGCGATTGACTAACTAAGCCGACAAATCGATTGTAGCCATGCTCGATGCCCATTTGGAATGCTTGCGAAGCGCCTTTCGAAAGTCCGGTGGTAACACCAACATCAGAGAATGGTGATGTGCCCACACCGTCAGTGTAGATACCTAGCTTGTTGAGCCCTTTTTCAAAGGTAGTAATAACACTAAAGATACCAATAGAGCCGGTTAACGTGGTTGGCTGTGCAACAATGCTGTCAGCACTCATCGAAATCCAGTAACCACCAGAGGCAGCAAGGCTAGACATCGATACAACAACCGGTTTCCCTGCTTCTTTGAGCGCGTCTACTTCATTACGAATCACTTCAGAGGCAAATGCACTGCCTCCAGGGCTGTCTACACGTAGCACTACGGCTTTAACTTTGTCATCGTTACGAGCTTGGCGCAGAAGTGCCGCAACCGTGTCACCACCCACTGTTCCGCGTGGCTGGGAACCATCCATAATAGCGCCACTTGCGACAACAATGGCAATGTCGTCCGCTGCTAAGTCAAAGCTTGGGCTCATGGTTGATTGATACTCGTAATAATCAACGTAGTTGTAGCTGTCTTCTCCATTGCTACCGAAGACATCGATTAGCTGTTTACGAACTTGCTGGCGTGTTGCGAGCTCGTCAACTAAGCCGACGTTTAATGAAAGAGCAGCAAGGTCGCCTTGGTTTTCTTTGAGTAGAGCTAGGAACTCATCCATATCTGGAGTAAGCGCATCAGCAGAGAGCTGACGATTTGTTGCGACGTCATCTACATAGGCTCCCCAAAGCTGACCAAGCCAACGCGAGGCTGAAGCTTTGGCTTCTTTAGACATGTCGTCGCGGACAAACGGTTCTATAGCTGATTTGTAAGTACCAACTCGGAAGACATGCGTATTCACATCCAGATTTTCTAGCAAGGTTTTGTAGTACAGAGTATAGGCACTGTAGCCCTTAAGCATTACAGCGCCGTCAGGAGCGAGGTATATTTTATCTGCGTAGCTTGCAAGGTAGTATTGGCTTTGGTTGTACATATCGCCGACAGCATAAATAGGCTTGCCTGAGGCTTTAAACTCATTTAATGCTTTAGCTATGTAACGCAGTTTAGTGAGGTTTGTTTCTGGCATATCACGCAGTGCTAGGACAATACCACTCACTTGGTTGTCATCTTTAGCGTGACGAATGGTATCGACAATGTCGAACAAGACATTTTCTTTAGGCAGGCTTTGGCCGAAGAAAGAGCCTGTTAGCGAGTCCATAGGGTTAACGTAGGTTGGCTGCTCAACGATTGGCCCTGAAATATTCAGAATCAGTGCCGACTCTTTTGGCACGGTAGGCGTTGGGGTGTCAGCGCTGGTGTAGATGAAATAGATGACACCGATACTCGCCAAAAAGATCAAGTTGACTAGGGCAAGTCGAATGAAAGTGATGAGCTTCCAAATCCCTTTAAAAAACAGGCCAACAAATTTAAATATTTTTTTCATTTTTTCTCCGCTACGGAAACCGCAGATTAAGGCTTATCCGCTCTATGAGCATTTAAGTTCAGATAAGTTCCATCCTACTTAAACTAGTATACCCAAACAACCAGAAGATTGATCGGTGTTACAAAAATGTAAACGGGTGTTTGATTTTTGTTGAAGCTCTTCATATTGTGGTCAGACCACAACAATAAAAGAGTAAAGTGATGTCTACCATGTACCCGAATTTACTTCAGCCATTGGATCTAGGATTTACCCAACTTCGCAATCGAGTGCTAATGGGTTCTATGCACACCGGATTAGAAGAGCATAAAGAAGGACTGGGTAAGCTCGCAGCCTTTTATGCAGAACGTGCGAAGGGTGGTGTAGGGCTCATTGTAACTGGCGGATTTTCACCGAATCTACGTGGTAGATTACACCCGTTTAGTGCTGAGTTTAGTAAAGCGAAACATGCAAAAGCACATAAAGTTGTCACTGAAGCCGTGCATCAACATGGTGGTAAAATCGCGCTTCAGTTACTCCATGCGGGCCGATACGCGATGCATCCTTTTGCCCAAAGCGCGTCTTCGATTAAGGCCCCAATTGCTCGCTTCGCCCCAAGTGAAATGAGTACTCGTCAAATCAAAAAGACCATTGATGCATTCGCCAACAGCGCCGCCCTTGCGCAGCAAGCAGGTTACGATGGCGTTGAAGTAATGGGCTCAGAAGGCTACTTGCTGAACCAGTTCATTTGTAAGCGTACTAATACACGTTATGACGAATGGGGAGGTAGTTATGAAAATCGTATTCGATTCCCTCTTGAAGTGGTGAAAGCGATACGCCAAGCAGCAGGAAAAGAGTTCATTATCATTTTCCGCCTTTCAATGTTGGATCTGGTTGAGGAAGGCAGTACTTTTGATGAAGTGGTTATGCTAGCAAAAGAGCTAGAAAATGCAGGTGTGACGATTATCAACACGGGCATTGGTTGGCACGAGGCACGGATTCCAACAATCGCTACCCAGGTTCCTCGCGGGGCTTTTACATGGGTAACAGAAAAGGTACGCCCTCATGTCAATGTGCCTATCGTGACCTGTAACCGTATTAATACTCCAGAAGAAGCCGAAAATATTCTCGCCAGTGGCCATGCTGATATGGTTTCGATGGCACGTCCGTTCCTTGCGGATCCTCACTTTGTGATTAAAGCTGAGCAAAATCGCTCTCAAATGATTAATACGTGTATCGGTTGTAACCAAGCGTGTCTAGACAATGTGTTTAAAGGCAAACGCGCAGGCTGTCTAGTCAATCCACTCGCGTGTCGAGAAACTGAATTGACGGTTATCCCTACCGATCTGAAAAAGAATATTGCGGTTGTTGGTGCAGGGCCTGCAGGCTTGGCATGTGCGACAACATTGGCTGAAAGAGGGCATCATGTAGATCTGTTTGAGCGTAATGACAGAATTGGTGGCCAGTTCCGCTTAGCGATGCAGATTCCGGGTAAAGAAGAGTTCAGAGAAACGATTCGCTACTTTGCCAATAGAATTGATGAAATAGGGGTGAAGCTACACCTAGAAACGGATGCAAACTATGATCTTCTAGCTGAATATGATGAAGTGGTGATGGCATCAGGGGTAGAGCCTCGTAAAGTCAATATTGATGGTATCGAAACGCCAGAAAAAGTGGTCGATTACCAAACTCTGATTAAAGAAAAAACTTATGTTGGTGACAAAGTCGCGATTGTTGGTGCTGGTGGTATCGGTGTTGATGTGGCGACCATGTTGACTGAACCTGCTGGACATAATCTGGATGATTGGTTGCATGAGTGGGGTATTGATAAAGAGATTTCTCACCCAGGGGGACTATTCCCTTATCCTGACTCAATGAGTGATAAAACCGTTTGGGTGCTCCAGCGCCGCAAAGGTCGCGTAGGTAAAGGGCCGGGCAAAACCACAGGTTGGATACATAAACGTACATTAGAGAAACGTGGCGTGAATCTACTAGGCGGTGTCAGCTATGACAAAATAGACCAACAAGGCTTACATATCACTGTAGATGACAAGCAGCAATTGCTCGATGCGGATACTGTGATTATTTGTGCAGGTCAGGAATCAGTTCGACCGTTCGAGAATCAATGGCATCTGCTAGGCGATAAACTCCATGTGATCGGTGGTGCTGACTACGCTGGTGAGCTGGATGCGGTGCGCGCGATTAAGCAAGGTGTAGAACTGGCAGTTAAGTTGTAATTTACGATCTGATTATCATAAAAAAGGTCTCTTCGAGAAGAGACCTTTTTCGTATCTGTGCGTCTTAAAGGATTACGGTCTTATTGCCGTAAACAAAGACGTGATCATTGAGCACTTTGTTGAGAGCTTTGCTCAATACGTTCTTTTCAACGTCACGGCCCGCTTGTGCCATATCTTGGGCGCTAAAGTTATGATCAACAGGAATAACGTCTTGCTTGATGATTGGGCCTTCATCGAGATCGTTAGTTACAAAGTGTGCTGTGGCACCAATGATCTTTACACCGCGCTCATAAGCTTGCTGGTATGGTTTAGCACCAATGAAAGCAGGCAAGAAACTATGGTGAATATTAATAATCTTATGGTGGTACTTCTCGACAAATGATGGCGTCAATACGCGCATGTATTTAGCAAGAACTAAGTAGTCCGCTTGGTACTGGTCGATGACTTCCAGCATTTTCTTCTCGTGCTCTTCACGATTCAATCCTTCATGAGAAACGTGGTGATAAGGGATATCAAATTTCTCAGTTAGGCTTTGTAAAGTGTCGTAGTTACCCACGACAGCAGCGATTTCGACATCCAAGCTGCCGTCATAGTTTTTCATCAAGATGTCACCCAAGCAGTGTGCCTCTTTGGTGACAAGAATGACGACTCGTTTGCGATTTGAACCAATCAATTTACGCTTAGCACCTTCAGGTAAAGCTTGGTCGAGGTCAGCTAAAAAGGTCTGATCATTGAAGTAACCTTCAAGCTCGGTACGCATAAAGAAGTGACCGCTTGTGTTATCTACGAACTCGTTGTTGTGAATAATATTGAGTTGGTGTTTGTAACAAATGTTGGTGATCTTTGAAATAAGACCAGGGGCGTCAGTGCAGTGTGTCAGTAGTGTTTTCTTTTCCATTAGGTTCAAACTTCCGTGAATTATTTTTTTTGTATTGTGAAATTTTTACGGGCAACCGAACGGTGAGCTCACCCGCAGTATTGAAGCTACAATTAAACTAATATCGAGTTGGTTTCAACAATTAATCTGAGTTAACCGATTGGCTGAGGTTATTTGAAGAGTGTTTGTTCTCTTAGCGTGTCTTTTAGGTGGTATGTATGGATAAAGAGCTACTAGCCCGTAAATTGTATTCTGAACGAGTAAGCGCCTTAACTGGCGGAAAAGAACTAGACGAAGAAATCTTAGATGAAATGTGGGAAAACCGTGCCTCCCCAAGTGAAGCTGCACGTGCCATGATGGATGACCAACAAGATGGCTTTTCTGGACCTGCTTGGTTAAACCGTTACCTCAATAAACGCTAATATCTGAGGCTGCTTAGGCGCGAAAATCTCATTCGCGCCTTGGTGCAAAAACTGCCATAATCTCTCCCCCCTTTGTTAACTCTCTGTTGTGCATGATTTCAAAGACCTTCTCCTCTGAGGGAGCGCTAGGTAAAGCAATACCTGGCTTTCAACCGCGTCAAGCTCAGCTCGATATGGCTGAAGCGGTGGCAAGTGCAATCAAAAGCCAAAGTCAGGTGGTCGTTGAAGCCGGAACAGGGACAGGTAAAACCTTTGCCTATCTAGTGCCAGCTTTGTTAAGTGGTAAGAAAACCATCATCAGCACGGGCTCGAAAAACCTCCAAGAACAACTGTTTCACCGTGATTTGCCGTTAATGACCAATGCGTTAGGTTTTTACGGTCAGGTCGCGTTATTGAAAGGTCGCGCAAACTACCTTTGTTTAGACCGTTTGAGTCGCCAGATGGTTGAAAGCCACCATCAAAGCGCGGATCCGACATTGCTAAGTCAATTGGTAAAGGTGCGCAGTTGGTCGTCAGAAACAAAAACTGGTGACCTTGGTGATTGTGATGCCATTGCTGAAGACAGTCCGGTTATTCCAACCATTACCTCAACCAACGACAACTGCCTAGGTAAGGATTGCCCGAGCTACCAAGATTGCTTTGTGCTTAAAGCGAGAAAAAAGGCGATGGACGCTGATGTAGTTGTGGTCAACCACCACTTGTTTCTTGCCGATCTAGCGATTAAAGAAACCGGCTTTGGTGAGTTGATTCCTGAAGCTGAAGTGTTTGTTTTCGACGAAGCGCACCAGCTCCCGGATATTGCCAGCCAGTACTTCGGTCAGTCGCTGTCTAGCCGCCAGATTCAAGAGTTATGCAAAGATATTGAAATTGCTTATCGCACGGAAGCAAAAGACATGCGTCAATTGCAAAAAGCGGGAGAGAAGCTTTATCAAACCGCAATGGACTTGAGAATCGTACTGGGAGAGCCTGGATTTCGTGGCAATTGGCGTGAGGCGGTCACTTCTCCATCTATCGGGCGTGAGTTACGACGCCTAGAAGACTCGCTCGATTTTGTTATTGAAGTAGTCAAACTCGCTCTTGGTCGTAGCCAGTTACTCGATAGCGCTTTTGAAAGAGCCAATACCATTAAGGCACGACTAGATAGAGTATGTGACGTCTCCATTACAGGATATTCATACTGGTACGAAACAACACCGCGCCATTTCACCTTACACATTACGCCGCTTACGGTTGCCGATAAGTTCCACGAACAGATTGAGTTAAAGCAGGGGGCTTGGGTATTTACTTCGGCGACGCTTGCTGTGAATGATGACTTCGGCCATTTTACGTCTCGTTTAGGTTTAAAACCTCAGGCACAAATGTCACTGCCAAGCCCTTTTGACTATCAAACTCAAGCGCGCTTATGTGTGCCAAGGTATCTCCCAGAGCCTAATAGTCCGGGTATGGCGGATAAACTGGTTAATATGCTGACGCCAGTGATTGAGCAAAACCAAGGACGCTGTTTTTTCCTTTGTACTTCCCACAGCATGATGAAAGAGCTAGGAGAAAGATTTAGAGAGCGCTTAAGCGTTCCTGTATTGATGCAAGGGGAAACCAGCAAACAGAAAACCCTCGCTGAGTTTATGGAACTAGGTAATGCTTTGCTTGTTGCGACGGGGGCGTTTTGGGAAGGGATTGATGTTAGAGGTGATGCGCTGAGCTGTGTTATCATCGACAAATTACCGTTTACTGCTCCTGATGACCCGCTGTTAAAGGCGCGAATTGAAGATTGTCAGCTTAAAGGCGGTGACCCGTTCTCTCAGGTTCAAATTCCAGATGCGGTCATCACTTTGAAGCAGGGAGTAGGGCGACTCATTCGAGATAAGAACGATAAAGGTGCACTGATTATCTGCGATAATCGATTAGTGACCCGTGAATACGGTGGCGTTTTCCTAGCGAGTTTACCACCGATACCTCGTACCCGAGACTTAGCTTTGGTGCAGGATTTTCTCGAACATAATCAATGATGGTTTGTGACAAGCTAACGACTCGCTTGAGCCGTTTGTTCCCACAAGCTGACAACCAATACAAACGAATAACCAGAGATATCAATGAGTGTAAAGATCCTTGCTCTAGATACAGCAACCGAGAACTGTTCTGTTGCTCTTTTAGTTAACGATAAAGTTTACGTGCGCAGTGAAGTTGCACCTAGAGACCACACTAAAAAAGTACTGCCGATGGTGGATGAAGTACTAAAAGAAGCTGGGGTTAAGCTTACTGATTTGGACGCGCTCGCATTTGGTCGCGGTCCTGGCAGTTTTACTGGTGTTCGAATTGGCATTGGTATTGCACAGGGTTTAGCGTTCGGTGCAGATTTACCAATGATTGGCGTGTCTACGTTGGAAGCAATGGCACAAGGTGTATACCGAAAACACGGTGTAAGCCATGTCGCGACAGCGATTGACGCGCGAATGAGTGAGGTTTACTGGGGACGTTTTACTCGTCAAGAAGATGGCACTTGGCATGCTGTAGATGCTGAATGTGTCACTCCCCCTCAATTAGTTTCGGACAACAGCGCCGCGGATGACCAGCAATGGTTGACGGCAGGTACAGGTTGGGATGCGTATACAGAACAACTTGCTGGCGTAAAATTTACGACAGAGAAGAGTGATGTTTTATTCCCAGACGCGGAAGACATTGTTCAACTGGCGAAGTTTGAACTATTGAAAGGCAATACGGTTGATGCGGAAGAGGCGAGCCCAGTCTATCTGCGTGATACGGTTGCTTGGAAAAAACTACCAGGTAGAGAGTAGTTCATACAGGATAAATAAGGCATAAGCGGAAAGTATGGTATCAATCAACGGATTACCTCCTTCGGTTCCTGGACCAAATAGGGCCAACAAAGCCAATAAGAAGAACGAGGTTAAAAAATCTGGCGATAAAGCTGCGGTTAGCCAACCTACTAAGGTGGCTAACGCGGTGGCGCATTCTATCCGTCATGTCAATGAGTCTGAGATTCATAAGGCGCAAGTCCAATATGATCTTCCTGAAGGCCGCAGCCGTAAAGCGATGGAAGAGTATATGGACGTGATGAACCAAGCTAAGCGCGAGGAACTTTCACAGCTGCTGGGTGTCGATATCTATATCTAAATTAAGACTTTGTGTGACGTTATGACTCAACGACCTTTTCGCTTTTTGTGTGCGCTGGCTAGCGTAGTTTTGCTTTCCGCTTGCAGTTCTTTACCTGAAAACCTCAAAACCGAAAACCCAGATGTTGTCACCCGTTATCAAGAGTGGCAACCAGAGGCTCAAGCCAACGCTGAAGTAAGACTTGGTGGACTGATCGCTGATGTAAAGAATCTCAAAGATCAAACCCGCATAGAAGTGGTTAATCTGCCGATAAACTCTGTGGGCAAACCAGATATCAACCAAGAGCCACAAGGCCGTTTTGTCGCCTATGTCGACGGTTTTGCTGATCCAGTGACATTGTCTGAGGGACGTCTTATCTCGTTGCTTGGAAAAAGCCAAGGCCGAGAGCAAGGTAAAGTTGGTGACTATTCTTATGATTTCCCAGTGATGAAGGCGAGTGGCTTTCATTTGTGGCGTATTGAAGAGCGTATCATAGTTCATGATTTCGACAGCTACCTCTATCCTTGTCGCGGTCTCTACTGTAGCGATGTTCGTTATGGAACCAGACAGGGCAAAGTGATTCAAGAAGTGAAGTAATGCGCGACGAACGAAAACGCGAGATCCTTAATGGACATATCGCAACCATCGAATATGGATGCAGTGAAACGGCCGAACTTTCGGTCGTTTTTTTGCATGGCTGGTTAGATAACGCGGCGAGTTTTGAATCCGTGATGGCCGCTCTTCACGCTCTCAATCCCGATTGTCATTTATGCGCAATCGATTTACCGGGTCACGGCCTTTCTAGTCACAAGGAAGCCAGTAATTTCTATCCTTTTCACGACTATATTGACGATGTTTATCAGTTTTTGGCTAACTTATCACCAAACAGACTGGTGCTAGTAGGGCATTCTCTTGGTGCTTTGATTGCAAGTTGCTATAGTGCCGCCTTTCCTGAACAAGTCAGTGGCTTGGTTCAGATAGAAGGATACGGACCTTTGGCTGAAAAAGCGCAAGATACGGTTTCTCGTTTAAGAGAAGGCGTGCTGAGTCGTCAAAGAATTCGTAGAAAGCCAACTCGCGTTATGTTGTCCGAACAAGAAGCGATAGAGAGGCGAGCAAAGGTAAATCAGATAGATTCTGAGTTAATTGCTCCAATTATACTGCGTGGGCTTGAATCTCATCAGTCTGGCTGGATATGGCGGCACGATGTAAAGCTGCAAAGCCAGTCTCTTTATCGAATGTCATTTGAACATGCCGAGTCTTTTCGCCAACAAGTGACTTGCCCGCAACTTGTCATCCTTGGTGACGAAGGTTTTTCTTATTTGCAGTCTTTTCAGCATGATGCTTCAGATTCCACTCATTTTGAGATGATCGAAGGGGGTCATCACTGTCATCTGCAAGCTCCTTCTAGAGTATCTAACCTAATTTTTGGTTTAGTTAACAAAATTTAAACAAGTGTTTGAGACTTTCGTGCTCAAGGGCTTCGCCTGTGCTGTAATAGACGACGTTGAAAATAGAGCTTTTCACTCAGATGACAGCCAGTTAATTTCGAGGAGTTTTACCGTGGATAAACCTTGGTTATCACGCTATCCAGAAGATGTGCCAGAGCATATCGACCCAGATCAATACCCATCATTAGTGGAAATGTTTGAACAGTCAGTTCAAAAGTATGCCGACCAGCCTGCTTTTATGAACATGGGCTCGGTGATGACATTTCGCAAACTGGAAGAGCGTAGCCGAGCGTTTGCAGCTTACTTGCAAAATGAACTGAAGTTACAAAAGGGTGATCGTGTCGCTTTGATGATGCCTAACCTGCTGCAATATCCAGTTGCCTTGTTTGGTGTGCTACGTGCAGGTTTAATTGCGGTCAACGTGAACCCGCTATACACCCCGCGTGAGCTAGAGCATCAGCTAAATGACTCCGGCGCAAAAGCGATTGTTATAGTATCGAATTTTGCCAATACGCTTGAGCAAGTTGTTGATAACACGCCTGTTAAGCATGTGGTGTTAACCAGTCTAGGGCAGATGTTGCCTCGTGCAAAAGGGACCTTGGTCGACTTCGTCGTTAAGTATGTTAAAGGCATGGTGCCTAAGTATGACCTACCTGGCGCAATCTCCATGCGTAAGGCACTTCACAATGGTCGTCGTCTACAGTATGTAAAGCCTTTCATGTCTGGTGATGATATCGCCTTCTTGCAGTATACCGGTGGCACAACAGGGGTCGCAAAAGGCGCTATTCTGACTCATCGCAATATGATTGCTAACGTTTTACAAGCAAAAGGCGCTTATGGCCCTGTTTTATCTGAAGGTCGTGAACTGGTTGTTACTGCATTACCGCTCTACCATGTGTTTGCACTGACGGTAAACTGTTTGCTGTTTATTGAGATGGGTGGGCAGAACCTGCTGATCACTAACCCTCGTGATATTCCTGGCTTTATTAAAGAGCTACAGAAATACCCGTTTACGGCAATTACCGGCGTTAATACCCTGTTTAATGCACTTGTGAACAACGAAGATTTCCAAGAGCTCGACTTCAGCAAACTCAAACTTTCTGTGGGCGGTGGTATGGCTGTGCAGCGTGCAGTCGCAGAACAGTGGAAAAAGACCACAGGGATTCACTTACTTGAAGGTTACGGGCTAACAGAATGTTCTCCATTAGTTACAGGTAACCCGTACGATCTTACTGACTACACGGGAGCAATTGGCTTGCCAGTTCCTTCTACCGAAGTTCGTATTGTTGATGACGAAGGTAATCCAGTGGCAAATACCGAAGTGGGTGAACTTCAGGTACGTGGTCCGCAAGTTATGCAAGGTTACTGGCAGCGTCCAGAAGCGACTAAAGAGGTGATCAATGCTGAGGGTTGGTTATCTACGGGTGATATTGTTAAGTTTGACGACGAAGGCTTGCTCCACATTGTTGATCGCAAGAAAGATATGATTCTTGTTTCTGGCTTTAACGTCTATCCAAACGAGATCGAAGATGTTGTCGCGCTTCACGGTAAAGTCCTTGAAGTGGCAGCGATCGGTCAGCCACATGAAGTGTCGGGTGAACTAGTTAAGATTTATGTAGTTAAGCGCGATCCTAGCTTAACTAAAGAAGAGATTATTGCTCACTGTCGTGAACACTTAACGGGTTACAAGGTACCAAAACTTGTCGAGTTTAAAGAAGACTTACCGAAGACCAACGTTGGTAAGATCCTGCGCCGCGTATTGCGTGAAGAAAACGACGCAAACCTAGCCAAGTCAAAGTAACTCGATGAGAGTTAAGCACAGTTAAGTGTTTGATGGTAGAATGCCGACTATACTTAGTCGGCATTTTTTATGGCCGCAAGAAATCGCTCATGGTGAGAAGTTAGTGAATTATCAGATTATTACTCAAACGGCGCAGCTCGATACCGTTTGTCAAAGTGCACGACAAGCTGATGTTGTTATGTTGGATACAGAGTTTGTCCGTACCCGTACATACTATCCGCAGCTTGGTCTTATTCAGCTCTTTGATGGACAGAATCTTTCTCTTATCGATCCAACGGTAATAGAAGATATGGCTCCGTTTGTTGAACTGCTTAAAGATACGTCCGTATTAAAGGTGCTTCATGCCTGTGGTGAAGACTTAGAAGTGTTCCATAACAGCTTTGAGTGTTTGCCATATCCTATGGTCGACACCCAACTTATGGCTGCTTTCCTTGGTCATGGTTTATCGACAGGTTTTGCGGCTTTAGTTGAAAGCTATTTAGGTGTTGAGCTAGATAAGAGTGAGTCTCGTACCGATTGGTTGGCGCGACCACTGACTGATAAACAGCTCGAATACGCAGCTGCGGATGTGTACTACTTACAGCCATTGTATGAACAACTGTTTGAGAAAATTACTCAAGCTGGCTGGTGGGATGCCGCGCAGCAAGAGAGTGATTTACTCGCTTCCAAACGCATTAAAACTGTCAACCTAGAGATGGCGTATCTTGATGTGAAGGGCGCCTGGCAACTCAAGCCAAAAGAGCTTTCAATTCTTAAGCCTTTAGCTACGTGGCGTTTGAAAGAAGCATTACGTCGAGATTTAGCACTTAACTTTATCTTTAAAGAAAACGACCTACTCACTGTTGCGCGTTTGGGTATTCAAAACCATAGCCAGATGGAACAAGAGGGCATGGATTATCGCTCGGTACAACGCCACAGCGCACGCATTATCTCGATCGTAAAATCGGCCAAGAAGACACCCGTCGATGAGTATCCAGAGAAGATTGAACGCCTAATGGATATGCCGGGTTACAAACAGAAATTCAAAGTGCTAAAAGATGAAGTAAAACGCGCATCGCAGGCTAGCGGGTTAGCCACAGAGTTCTTAGCTTCTAAGAAGCAGCTTAATCAGCTAATGACTTGGGTGTGGAAAAAAGACAGAGATCCCGCCAAGCTACCCGATGTTATGCAAAGCTGGCGACTAGAACTGTTTGGTGAAAAGCTAAACAAGCTTCTCTAGAAAACAAAAAAACGGGCTTCCAATTGGAAGCCCGTTTTATGTTCGGTCAAATTAACCCGCTAGAACGTCAGTCGCTACCTTGTAGCTTGGATCTTCTTTAACGTTAATTTCTACTAAGCTGCCTGCTTTGTCGAGTAGCTTGCGACAGTCTGGACTTAGGTGGCGCAAGTGAAGTGTCTTACCTTGAGCTGAGTAGCGCTCTGCAAGTGTTTCAATCGCTTCAATGGCTGAGTGGTCAGTTACGCGAGAATCAGCGAAATCGACAATCACATCGCTTGGGTCTCCGTGTGCATCGAAGATCTCTAAGAAGTTAGCAACCGAGCCGAAGAAAACTGGACCATGGATTTTGTACTCTTTTGAGCCTTCTTCATTGATGCTGGTATCAGCGTAGATGTGCTTAGCGTGTTGCCATGCAAACATAAGTGCAGAGGCAATAACACCAACAAATACGGCAATAGCAAGGTCGGTAAGAACCGTTACTACCGTTACTAGAACAATAACGAAGAAATCTTGTTTTGGTACGCGGCGTGCCAGTTTAAATGTTGCCCACTCAAAGGTACCAATCACGACCATGAACATTACGCCTACTAGTGCTGCCAGAGGGATCATTTCGATCAACGAAGAGGCAAACAAGATGAACATCAGTAGTGCCACAGCGGCAACGATACCAGATAGACGACCACGACCACCCGAGTTTACGTTGATCATTGATTGACCAATCATCGCACAACCACCCATAGCACCAAACACAGAACACGTCATATTTGCCATGCCCTGACCGATACATTCGCGGTTCGATTGACCACGAGTGTTAGTCATTTCGTCAAGCACCGTTAGAGTCAATAGAGACTCAATCAAACCGATTGCAGCAAGAATAATCGCGTACGGAAGAATGATCTGTAGCGTTTCAAGTGTTAGTGGAACGGTAGGAATAGAGAAAGTAGGCAGTGAACCCGCAAGTGTTGCAGCCTCGTCACCGGACATAGTGCGTAGGAAGTCAACCACCGTACGAGTTTCTAGATCTAAACCAACCACTAGCGCAGTGACGGTTACGATAGCGACAAGAGATGACGGTACAGCAGTCGTGAACTTAGGCAAAAAGTGGATGATTGCCATGGTTAAAGCAACGAGACCCAGCATCAGCATCATCTGGTCTGTTGGCAGCCATGTTAATGCGCCAGTTAAGTCTGGTGCTTTAAATTGGCCCAATTGAGCGAGGAAGATAACGATCGCTAAGCCGTTAACGAAGCCAATCATAACCGGATGAGGCACGATACGGATGAACTTACCCAGTTTAAATATACCTGCAGCGACCTGAAGGATACCGGCAAGCATGATGGCAGCAAACAGGTACTGTACGCCATGTGAAGCAACCAGTGACACCATAACTACAGCCATGGCACCCGTTGCACCTGAAATCATACCAGGGCGACCACCGAAGATTGAGGTAATTAAACCTACAATAAATGCTGCGTACAGACCAACCATAGGGTCAACGCCAGCAACGAAGGCAAAAGCGACGGCTTCAGGGACGAGAGCGAGTGCAACGGTCAAACCTGACAACACATCGTTCTTCACAGAGTGTTTAGAAAATTGGGGAAATTCAAACATATTTGCTCAGTTTGGCTAAGTGTTTAAAAGTATTCTGAATTGTATTTAGTCGCCACCGGGCAAAAATGCAATGTAAAAGAGCAGAGGGAGTCGATATAACAATTCAGATCGAGTCGGCGCATGCTACCGAAAAGTGTGATTAAGTTCAAGATTGATACAGATATTGACTAATATTTGTGACAAATAATTGCTCTCAATAAAACTAGCAGCGTGATAACGGTGTGTTTACTTAATTGTTTTAAATAGACATAAAAAAACAGCCTCACGAGGAGGCTGTTTTTATTCGAAAAGCGAATGGCTAAAACTGAGGTTTAGTCATTGCTGCACCAGCTTGGTTGCGAGCGACTTGGCTACCAGCGCCGCGAGACTCGTAACGCTGTGCTTTAAACGGAGCTGCTATTACAGTGATTTCTTTCATTTCTGTACTACCAGGCGCTTTTGCCATAGCGGCAGACGCGTGACCTTTAAAGCTCTGTGCAACAACAATGTCTGAAGTTTCAGCTTTTACTTCTTCAGTAGGCTGCTTAACGTCAGGTGCTTCAACTTTAACTTCAGCTTGAACTGGTTGCTCAACGGTTTCAGCTACCGCTGCAACAGGCTCTGAGACAACTGCCGCTTGTGGTACTTCTACTTGTTCAGGTTGAGCTGCTACTGCAGTTTCTTTTACTGGTTCTTCAATGACAGGCTGCTCACGACGGACAATCACTTTACCCATCGCCATTTCTGGACATGCAAAACCACCCAATGAAGTCACTGTAGTCTCTACAGGCGCTTCTACCTTGTCAGCTTTTGATTGCTGCTTCGGTGCCGGTTTAGTAATACCGTAACTTGGCATCACTTTACCCATCGCCATTTCAGGAGATGCAACACCACCTTTACGTAGGCGGAATGGGTTAGGGCGGCGATCACGACCACGACGGCGACGTTGACCACTTGCACGTAGGTGACGTGGAGAACGACGGTTGCGGCGTTGTTTCGGCTGCTCTTCAGCGTTATCCGCTTCAGTATCCAGTGCTTTTTCTTCAACCGCTTCTGCTTTAGCTTCTACTGCAACTTGCTTTGCTTCTTCATCAGCTTTAGCTTTTGCAGCTTGGTCTTTAACTCGAACCTGCTTAGACAGTTTGCGACGTTGACGGCGCTCTTTTACTTTTGCCGCTTTTTCTTCCGCACGCTCTTTGCGTGCTTCAGGTTTATCGCCTTGCTGAGCGTCAGCCGCTAACTTAAGACCTTCTTCAGCTACCTTGCTAGGTTTAGCTTCGTCACGCTTATTACGGCGATCTTGCTTAGGTTTGCGATTTTGCTGTTTGCGTTCGTTAGGCTTCGTTTCAGTTGCTGCTTCATCACGCGTGTTTTTACGCTTGTTATCGCGTTTGTCTTCACGATTGTCGTTGCGGTTGTCACGATTACCACGACGGCGGTTATCGTTACGGTTGCGACGATTGCGGTTGTTGCGGCTACCTTCTTTGCGCTCTTTCGGTTTTTGCTCTTCTTGCTTCTCTTCTTCTTTAGCAGAACCAAATAGGAAGCCACCTAGAGCTTTGAAGAATCGACTTACGAGACCTGCTTGAGGTTCTTGTGATTCTTTCTTCTTCTCTGGTGCTTTCGGCGCTGGTTTAACAGGCGCTGGTGCAGAGTTGCTTGGAGACGCAAAGCCTTTCAGAGCTGGCTCTTCAATCTTCTTAGGTTTGGCTTCAGTTTCGACCGCTACCTCTTTACCTTCTGCTTCCTTCATCGCTTCTAGCTTCTTAGGAAGTAGGTAAGAAAGTAAGTCGAACTCTTCGCCTTCACGGACACGAATCACATCGAAATGCGGTGTTTCCATGTCTGAGTTTGGCACAACCGTGATCTTAACTTCTTGGATACGCTCAATATGGTTAACCGAACGACGTTTTTCGTTAAGCAGGTAAGAAGCAATCGGCACAGGCACAACAGCAAGAACTTGCGCTGTGTTGTCTTTCAGTGCTTCCTCTTCGATCAAGCGAAGTACAGAAAGTGCCAGAGATTCGTTGTCACGAACAACACCAGTACCACTACAACGTGGACAGATGTGGTGACTCGCTTCTGCTAGTGACGGACTTAGACGCTGACGAGACATTTCTAATAGGCCAAAACGAGAAATTCGACCAATTTGTACTCTAGCGCGATCCATACGAACAGAATCACGTAAGCGATTTTCAACTTCACGTTGGTGACGAACTGGCGTCATATCGATGAAGTCAATAACCACCAGACCACCCAAGTCACGCAGGCGAAGTTGACGAGCAATTTCTTCTGCTGCTTCTAGGTTGGTGTTTAAAGCGGTTTCCTCGATATCGCCACCCTTAGTTGCACGGGCAGAGTTGATATCGATAGAAGTCAGGGCTTCTGTTGGGTCAATAACGATAGAACCACCAGAAGGCAGGCGAACTTCGCGTTGGAACGCGGATTCGATCTGACTTTCAATCTGGTAGTGGCTAAACAGCGGTACTTCACCATCGTATTTCTTCACACGGCTTACGAAATCAGGACGAACTAGGCGGATATGGTCTAGTGCGCGCTCGTAAATTGTGTTGCTGTCGATAAGGATTTCGCCAATATCGCGACGTAGGTAGTCACGAATTGCACGAACAATCACGTTACTTTCTTGGTGAATCAAGAAAGGTGCAGCGTTTGAGTCAGAAGCTTGCTTGATTGCGCCCCAGTGGTTCAGAAGTACGTTTAAATCCCACTCTAGCTCTTCGGCACTTTTACCAACACCTGCAGTACGTACGATCAAACCCATACCTTGAGGTAGTTCTAATGTGCTTAGAGCTGCCTTAAGTTGAGTGCGCTCGTCGCCTTCGATACGGCGAGAAATACCACCGGCACGAGGGTTGTTAGGCATAAGAACAAGGTAGCTACCCGCAAGAGAAATAAACGTAGTTAGAGCTGCGCCCTTGCTACCACGTTCTTCTTTCTCAACTTGTACGATTACTTCTTGGCCTTCAGTTAGCACTTCTTTAATGCTAGGACGGCCTTGGTAGGTGTAACCTTCAGGGAAGTATTCGCGGGCAATTTCTTTAAGAGGGAGGAAACCGTGTCTTTCTGCACCGTAGTCAACAAAAGCCGCTTCTAGGCTTGGTTCGATGCGAGTGATACGTCCTTTGTAGATATTTGCTTTTTTAGATTCATGTCCAGGGCTTTCGATATCCAAATCATATAAGCGCTGACCATCAACCAAAGCAACACGCAACTCTTCTTTTTGAGTTGCGTTAATTAACATTCTTTTCATTGATAAATCTCGTTGTCATTCTTTTGTTTTTCTTGTCACTTCGATCGCTTTCAAGGTGCCTGATCCCATGGCTTAATCGGTGCAGCCTCCCGGCTGGAGGGATGCTCTGGGGCACTTCAGTCTCACAAACTTTTCTCGTTCAGCTTGTGCGCCGCATCGGCGGCGGTAAACACTCAACATGATGAGCGACGAGTAGGGTGACAAGTTTGTTAATCTCGAAAATGTCTTACGCCGTGTGCTGCATTTTGGTAAATTAACGGGCTACTCAATTTATTGCTCAAATATGAGGTGGTTTGTATAAAATGCAACCAAATCATATATTGCAGGTGTGAACTATAGCAGTACCCACTAAACTCAGCAATCTGCTTTATAATAAAACGCTAAAAAAGCTGATTTTATTTTTTGTAAGTAACTGTTTTATAGGTTTAATTAGAGATATTTTTGAAAATTGTAATAAAACTGATGGATTTTTATTCGTAGCAGAATTTGAATCCACTCTTATCGAGCAATTTTCCATTTTGTTGCGAAGAAAATGTGAATCTGCGCAACTTAGAGTGTTAGAATAAGTTCATGAGTGAAATTAGAACAAAAGTCCAACTCGTCGACATTGACGACGACATGGCAGGGCAGCGTATTGATAACTTCTTACGCAACCAATTGAAAAGTATCCCTAAAAGTATGGTTTACCGTATTTTGCGTAAAGGCGAAGTACGAGTGAACAAAAAGCGCGTAAAAGCGGAATATAAGCTCCAGGCTGGCGATCTTGTCCGGATTCCACCGGTTACTATTGAAGATAAGCCTGAAGAAGTTGCACCGAGTACCAAGCTAAATAAGGTCGCAGAGCTTGAAAATATGATCATCCATGAAGATGACCATATGTTAATCCTTAACAAACCTTCAGGAACCGCCGTTCACGGTGGTAGCGGATTAAAGTTTGGTGCGATTGAAGCACTTCGTGCTCTGCGCCCTCAAGCAAGGTTTCTAGAATTAGTGCATCGTATTGACCGAGACACGTCTGGCATTTTACTGGTGGCAAAGAAACGTTCGGCATTGCGTCATTTGCAAGCCCAGTTTCGTGAAAAGACAGTACAGAAGTACTATTTTGCACTGGTGATGGGCGAATGGAAAGCGAACTGTAAAAAGGTTAACGCCCCTTTGCTTAAGAACGAAGTGAACAGTATTGTGCGAGTAAACCCCAACGGTAAACCTTCGGAAACAAGATTTAAGATCATTGAGAAGTTTGCCAATGCAACGCTGATTCAGGCGAGTCCGATTACAGGTCGTACGCACCAAATTCGCGTTCATACCCAATACACGGGTCACCCAATTGCATGGGATGATCGCTATGGCGACCGACGATTTGATGCCTATACGGGCAAAGTTGGCTTAGACCGCTTATTCCTTCATGCGGCTAATATTAAGTTCCAACACCCATCAAATGATGAGTGGATGGAAATTGACGCGCCGATGGAGCCAAAGTTGGAAAAAGCGCTAGCGGGGCTGCGTAAGCTATAAAAATGGGAACGGGCTGCGCCCTACGAGAACACTGCGTTTCGAGAATCGAGAGCGAACTTCGTCCTTCGAGATGCCTTCGTGGCGAATATGTCGAGAGTTGCTGGCAGTGTTGTCTTCTGTTTTAGCGTAATAATCTAAAACTAAAATAATGGGTTGAAGCTATGTGCCAACCCTTTAAACTTTTCTCGCTTCTCGCTTCTCGCTTCTCGCTTCTCGCTTCTCGCTTCTCGCATCCCGCTAAAGCACCTCAACCCCTTGTGCGGCGAGCATATCAATCAAATCAATCAGTGGCAGTCCAACTAAGGTGTTTGGATCTTTACCTTCCAATCGTTCAAACAGAGCAATACCTAATCCTTCGCTTTTAAAGCTTCCCGCACAGTAAAAAGGTTGCTCTTTATCTACATAATTTTCGATCTGCTTTTTGCTTAGAGCTTTAAAGTGGACCGTAAAGGTATCGACCTTGATGTCGGTGAGCCCGGTATGAGTATTGTGCAGAGCTAAGCCGGTATAAAACTGAATAGATTGACCGCTTTGATCAAGCAGCTGACCAATCGCCTTTTCGCGTGTATGGGGCTTACCGATGATGTTGCCGTTAATTACGCAAACCTGGTCGCTACCAATGACTAAACTTGGCTGACTCACTGAGCAAGACTCGGCTTTACCCTTGGCTAGCCTTTTAACCAACTCAATTGGCGCTTCATTCTCTAACGGAGTTTCATCGAAAGCAGGAGAAGCTGTCTCAAATTCTATTGCTAGTTTATTGAGCAGTTGTTTACGATATGGCGATGTAGAGGCTAAAACTAGTTGGTAATTCGGCATTTTTCTTTACAATCAAAACAAGAGTTGGTGAGAGCTTAATGTATATTACGTCTTAGATACTAGCTCTCAAGCTGATAAGGAAAAAAAGTACATTTTTTTGCCCTTTTTCTTTGACTATAAACGATTTGGAAGATAGAATTCGCGCCCTATGCAAAAGGTAAAAATACCGCGTACGATTGATCCGTCACGCGCTGCTCAGAAGCGACTAGATGTTGAAGGTATTATTCAAGTTAGTCTCTTCAAGCGCTTAGATGAATCAGTTGAAGGCGTTAAACGCGACGCCCAAGTGTCACTGTCATTTGACTTAGATGAGCAGCGACTCGTTGTTATCTCTGGTAAAGCTAACATCGAAGTCGACTTAGAGTGTCAGCGCTGTAATGAGGTTTTCGCACATGAGTGCGAGGTCCAATTCACTTATACACCTTACAAAGGTGAAAAGACTGAAGAGGAAGCACCGGAAGAGTACGATTTGGTAGATCTGAACGAGTACGGTGAGTTAGACCTAATACAGTTAGTTGAAGACGAGTTCATTCTAAACTTGCCTCAAATAGCAATGCACGATGAAGCGGACTGTAGCGTTGATTCAGATAATATGGTGTTTGGTGAACTTCCAGAAGAAATTGTGGAAGAAGAAAAGAAGCCGAATCCATTTGACGTTTTAAAAAGCTTAAAGAAGTAATTCTTTAATACTTACATAGGAGTAGGGTCAATGGCCGTACAAAAGAGCAAGAAATCTCGTTCAATGCGTGGTATGCGTCGTTCACACGATGCCCTAACTACAGCTGCACTTTCTGTAGACGCAACTTCAGGTGAAACTCACCTGCGCCACAACGTAACTGCTGAAGGTTACTACCGTGGCAAAAAGGTTATCAACAAGTAAGGTTGACCTTTGCAAAATATAACCGTTGCACTTGATGCAATGGGCGGGGATTTCGGTCCTCGCGTCACAGTGCCTGCCGCCGTGCAGGCACTGTCGCATTTCCCAGAGCTAAAAGTGATCCTTATTGGTGATCAAAACGCGATCACATCTCAATTATCTTCTCTTGGTTACCAGCCAGATGCTCGTTTGAGTATTGAACACGCTGACCGAGTGATTTCCAACACAGAAAAACCTTCCCTCGCACTCCGTAACAATCAAGGCAGCTCTATGGGCATGGCGATTGATCTTGTCGCCGACAGTCATGCCGATGCATGTGTTAGCTGTGGAAACACAGGTGCGTTGATGGCTTTATCACGATTTAAGTTGAAATTGCTACCGGGCATCGAACGCCCTGCGCTTATCTCTGCATTACCGACCGCTTCAGGTGGTAGAACTTGGATGTTGGACTTAGGGGCCAATGTATCAAGTGATGCGGATTCGTTGTTTCAATTTGCCGTAATGGGCAGTGCGCTTGTAGAGCAGTATGTGGACAAGCCACCTCGAGTAGCCATTCTCAACATAGGCGCTGAAGAAATAAAAGGTAATGACCTCGTCAAGCGCTGTGCAGAAATGTTGGAAAATACTCGTTCGGTGAACTTTGTTGGCTATATTGAAGGTAACCAATTACTCCATGATGCCGCAGACGTTGTTGTTTGTGACGGTTTTGTGGGCAATGTTTGTCTAAAAGCATGTGAAGGCACCGCGCAACTTTTTATCGATAAGTTGAAATCGAGTATGATGACCTCATCTATAAAGGGTTGGATTGCAAGAAAATTGTTTTCCGGACTATTTAATGAACTAAAAACATTGAACCCCGACCAGTATAACGGCGCAAGTTTGCTAGGATTGCGCGGCATTGTCATAAAAAGCCACGGAAGTGCTGATGTAGACGCAGTCATCAATGCAATTGGTGAGGCGCTACATGAGGTCAAACGACAAGTACCAAGCCGTATTAGCGATCGTTTGGAAGCGGTTTTACTCGAGAGGCATTATTAGTCTTCATGTATAGCAAAATTTTAGGTACTGGCAGCTACCTGCCATCTCAGGTGCGTTCAAACGCAGACTTAGAGAAAATGGTAGATACAAGTGATGAGTGGATTGTAACTCGTACGGGTATTAAAGAGCGACGCATTGCAGCTGAAAACGAAACAGTTGCAGACATGGGTTATCAAGCAGCCAAAAATGCTATCGAGATGGCAGGTATCGATAAGAACGATATCGATATGATTCTTGTAGCGACGACTAGTGGTTCTCACGCTTTCCCATCAGCAGCATGTCAGGTCCAAGCGCTTCTCGGTATTAAGCATTGTCCTGCGTTTGATATGGCTGCGGCATGTTCAGGGTTTGTTTATGCCTTGTCTGTTGCTGATCAGTACATCAAAACAGGTCACTGTAAGAATATCCTAGTGATCGGTGCCGACGCTTTGTCTAAAACCTGTGATCCTAACGACCGTTCAACGATTATCCTTTTCGGGGATGCAGCGGGTGCCGTTGTCGTTGGTGCGAGTGAAGAACCAGGTATCTTATCAACAACGATTAACTCTGATGGCCGTTTTGGTGAGCTATTAAGCCTCAAATTCCCAGACCGCCATGAGAAAGTGCCAAGTGAGTCGGAGCATAGCGAAGATATCAACAGCTGGCTGCATATGGCTGGTAACGAAGTATTTAAAGTCGCCGTTACTCAGCTTTCTCGTCTAGTAAAAGAAACACTAAAAGAGAATGATATGGACAAGTCAGAGTTAGACTGGCTAGTTCCTCATCAAGCAAATCTACGTATTATTTCCGCGACAGCTAAGAAGCTTGCGATGCCGATGGAACAAGTAGTCGTTACATTGGATCGCCATGGCAACACGTCTGCGGCAACAGTGCCAACAGCACTTGATGAAGCGGTACGTGATGGGCGAATTAAGCGTGGTCAAACACTGTTGCTTGAGGCATTTGGTGGTGGCTTTACTTGGGGCTCAGCTCTCGTTAAGTTCTAAGCTATAGAATTCAAAATTAAGATGCCTTGATGGGCATCTTTTCTTTCTTCTTTTAAATAAAGAAACGGTTTTAAGGAAAAGAAAATGAGCAAGTTTGCTATCGTATTTCCAGGTCAGGGCTCACAAGCTGTGGGTATGCTTGCTGAACTTGGCGAACAGTTTGAAGTCGTTAAACAAACATTTGCAGAAGCATCGGAAGCACTAGGCTACGACCTATGGGCTCTAGTTCAGAATGGCCCTGCAGAAGATCTCAACCAAACACACCGTACTCAACCAGCACTGCTGGCATCATCTGTTGCGATCTGGCGTGTATGGCAAGAGCAAGGCCTAGAGCAACCAGCTAATCTAGCGGGTCACAGCTTGGGTGAATACTCTGCACTAGTATGTGCTGGCGTGATTGACTTTAAGCAAGCGATCAAACTGGTTGAACTACGTGGTCAACTAATGCAAGAAGCGGTTCCGGCTGGAACAGGTGCAATGTACGCGATCATCGGTCTTGATGATGACGCTATCGCAAAAGCTTGTGAAGAAGCAGCGCAAGGCGAAGTGGTTTCACCGGTAAACTTCAACTCGCCTGGCCAAGTTGTGATTGCAGGTAGTAAAGATGCAGTAGAGCGCGCGGGCGCACTATGTAAAGAAGCCGGTGCTAAGCGCGCGCTTCCACTTCCGGTTTCAGTACCTTCTCACTGTGCATTGATGAAACCTGCAGCAGACAAGCTAGCAGTAGCACTAGAAGAGATTGAATTCAACGCACCTCAATTCCCTGTTATCAACAACGTTGACGTAGCCGCGGAAACTGATCCTGCGAAAATCAAAGATGCGCTTGTTCGTCAACTACACAGCCCAGTTCGTTGGACTGAGAGCGTGCAACTGATGAGCGAGCAAGGCGTAGAGAAGTTACTAGAGCTTGGCCCTGGTAAGGTTCTAACTGGCCTGACAAAACGAATTGTTAAGACACTAAGTGGCGCAGCAGTGAATGATGCTGCATCTCTAGAAGCTGCTAAGTAATTAAAGAACATAGGAATAAAGAACATGATGAACCTAGAAGGTAAGATTGCTCTAGTCACTGGCGCAAGCCGTGGTATTGGTCGTGCAATTGCTGAACTATTGGTTGAGCGTGGTGCGACAGTAATCGGTACTGCGACTTCTGAAGGCGGCGCGGCTGCAATCAGCGAGTACCTTGGTGAAAATGGTAAAGGTCTAGCACTTAACGTTACTGACGTTGAGTCGATTGAAGCGACACTAAAGACCATCAACGATGAGTTTGGTGCGATTGATATCCTAGTGAATAACGCAGGTATTACTCGTGATAACCTACTGATGCGTATGAAAGATTCAGAGTGGGATGACATCATTGATACCAACCTAACGCCTATCTTCCGTATGTCTAAAGCTGTGCTTCGCGGTATGATGAAGAAACGCGCTGGTCGTATCATCAACGTAGGTTCTGTTGTTGGTACTATGGGTAACGCGGGTCAAGCAAACTACGCTGCAGCAAAAGCGGGCGTAATTGGTTTCACTAAATCTATGGCACGCGAAGTTGCTTCTCGTGGTGTAACTGTTAACACCGTTGCACCTGGCTTTATCGAAACAGACATGACTAAAGCGTTAAACGAAGAGCAACGTGCATCGACTCTTTCTGCAGTCCCTGCAGGTCGTTTAGGTGATCCGCGTGAAATTGCATCGGCAGTAGTATTCCTTGCTTCTCCTGAAGCGGCATACATTACTGGCGAAACTTTGCATGTAAATGGCGGCATGTACATGGTGTAAATCGCTTACCTTGCAGAATTAGTGAACTTTTTCATTAAATTTCATTCAAATTTCTGCGGGCAGAGTGAATTTGCACTTAATGTCACCAACTTGGCTATTTATTGTCATTAAAATGGCCTATAGTTTGAGATTCTTGATATAAACGTGCGCAAGATTTGTGCATGATTTAAGTCAAAAATGTATTGAATTTCGGTTAAAATCGCTAAAATTGTGGTTTGACCAGCAAGGTCCCTCTTGCAACTTTTGGTAGTTCGAATAAACTACTGAATCATCGCATTAGGCGAAATCTGTAAAGGAAAAGAAAAAATGAGCAACATCGAAGAACGCGTAAAGAAAATCATTGTTGAACAGCTAGGTGTAGACGAAGCTGAAGTTAAGAACGAAGCTTCATTCGTTGACGATCTAGGTGCTGATTCTCTAGACACTGTTGAACTAGTAATGGCTCTAGAAGAAGAATTTGACACTGAGATTCCAGACGAAGAAGCTGAGAAAATCACTACTGTTCAAGCTGCAATCGACTACGTAAACAGCGCTCAGTAATATCTCTCCCAGGCGGCCTTCTGGCCGCCTGTGTTCTCTTTAACCCTTCTATCCTTCCATAGAATCATTTCAATTCCGGAGAATAATATCGTGTCCAAGCGTCGTGTTGTTGTCACTGGCATGGGTATGTTGTCACCGGTAGGCAACACCGTAGAATCATCTTGGAAAGCCCTGCTAGCAGGTCAAAGCGGTATCGTGAATATCGAGCACTTTGATGCTGAAAACTTTTCTACTCGTTTTGCGGGTCTAGTAAAAGGTTTTGACTGTACTGAATACATGTCTAAAAAAGATGCACGTAAAATGGATCTATTTATCCAATACGGCATTGCAGCTGGTATCCAAGCTCTAGATGACTCTGGTTTACAAATTAACGAAGAAAACGCTGCTCGTGTTGGCGTAGCAATCGGTTCAGGCATTGGTGGCCTAGACCTTATCGAAGCAGGCCATACTGCGCTTGTTGAGAAAGGTCCACGTAAAGTGAGCCCGTTCTTCGTACCATCAACCATCGTAAACATGGTTGCAGGAAACTTATCTATTATGCGTGGTCTTCGCGGTCCAAACATCGCGATCTCGACGGCGTGTACAACAGGTCTACATAACATCGGCCATGCGGCTCGTATGATTGCATACGGTGATGCAGAAGCTATGGTTGCAGGTGGTGCAGAGAAAGCGTCTACACCTCTAGGTATGGCAGGCTTTGGTGCTGCGAAAGCACTTTCTACTCGTAACGACGAACCACAAAAAGCTTCTCGTCCATGGGATAAAGACCGTGATGGTTTTGTTCTTGGTGATGGCGCAGGCATGATGGTTCTTGAAGAATACGAGCACGCAAAAGCTCGCGGTGCAAAAATCTACGCTGAGCTTGTCGGTTTCGGTATGTCTGGTGATGCTTACCACATGACGTCTCCAAGTGAAGACGGTTCAGGTGGTGCACTAGCTATGGAAGCGGCAATGCGTGATGCAGGTATCACAGGTACTCAAGTAGGCTATGTGAATGCTCACGGGACTTCTACACCAGCTGGTGATGTCGCTGAAATTAAAGGCGTTAAACGTGCGCTAGGCGAAGAAGGTTCTAAGCAAGTTAAAGTGTCTTCAACTAAGTCTATGACTGGTCACTTGCTTGGTGCTGCGGGTTCTGTAGAAGCGATCATTACGGTGATGTCTCTGGTTGATCAAATGGTTCCACCAACAATCAACCTAGACAACCCTGAAGAAGGCTTAGATATTGACCTAGTTCCGCATACTGCTAAAGAAGTTTCAATGGATTACGCTATCTGTAACTCATTCGGCTTCGGTGGTACTAACGGCTCACTAGTGTTTAAAAAAATCTAAACAAGCGCCTGAATTAGACTAAATAAACGGCTTAATGCTTTGGCATTAAGCCGTTTTGTTATTTAATGGTCTCTTAAAACTTGGCGGTCAAGCAAAGGTGATAAAAAGGATTTCGCATGTTCATAGTCAATGGTGTCTGTTGTGAGTCAATCTCGGTGACAGATCGTTCGTTTCAATATGGTGACGGCTGTTTTACCACTATGCTGACACGAGAAGGGCACATCGCTCATTGGTCAAAGCATGTTGACCGTATGAATGCTTGTTTGGATGTGTTAGAGATATCCCGCCCTGATTGGACTCAAGTTGAAAGTTGGTTGGCTCAGGCAGTTCGCAACGACCGAAAAGCGGGGTTAAAACTGCATATCAGCCGCGGTACAGGGGGAAGGGGATATAGCCCTACTCATGTAGCCTCACCAAATGTTACTATTAGCGACTTTATTTATCCTGCTTACTATGAACAATGGAGTGAGCAAGGAATTGAACTGGGTATCTGTGAGCGACGACTTGGTCATAGCCCCTTATTGGCGGGGCACAAACATAACAACCGTCTTGAGCAAGTGTTACTTAAAGCTGAGCTAGAGCAGCATTCGTTTGCTGACGGGATCGCGCTTGATATTGATGACAACGTGATTGAAACCACCATGGCAAACTTGTTTTGGGTAAAGGGGGCAACACTGTTCACCCCTAGCTTAGATAAAGCAGGTGTCAGCGGAGTTATACGACGCGTTGTATTGGAATGGGCGCAGGCAGAGGGGATTGAAACTCACATAGGGGAGTATAAACTCTCTGATTTACGTAATGCTGATGAAGTGTTTATGACCAATTCCATCATAGGCGCAGCGCCGATTTGTGCTATTGATTCACACCAGTTTGATATTGGAAAAACAACTAAACGAATTCAGGAGATGATCGACTCGTGATTAAAAAAATCACGCTCTTTTTGTTGTTAGTGGCTGCATTGGCAGCGGGCGGCTATGTGTATGTCGCTAAACAAGTAGAGCAGTACGTAAACCAGCCTCTTCAAATCGAGCAGTCACAGATATTTACCATCGCTTCCGGAACGAGCTTTAATCGTGTCCTTGAACAGCTTACCGAGTCTAAAATGATCACTGGTAGTGATGTGGTTAAACTTGTTCGTCGATTCCACCCTGAACTGACACAATTACGCGCCGGAACCTATTTATTGGACTCAGGTTCGACTCTCAAATCGACGTTAGAGCAATTTAAGCAGGGTAAGGAACACCAATTTTCGATAACTTTCGTCGAAGGCTCTACGTTTAAAGAGTGGCAGCAAATCATCGACAATGCACCATATTTGGAGCATGAGTTAGATGGATTAAGTGAAGCTCAGATTGCGCAAAAACTCGGCGTGCCACACGAAAAGTTAGAAGGGTTATTGCTAGCAGAAACCTATCACTACACCTTCGGTGCATCTGATCTCGATATTTTGAAGCGCGCTGCTGACAAACTGCAAATGGTGCTTGATGAGCATTGGGCAACTCGCCAAGAGAAATTGCCACTAAAATCCTCATATGAAGCGCTTATCTTGGCTTCAATTATAGAGAAAGAAACCGCGGTAGAGTCTGAACGTGAGCGTGTTGCGGCAGTATTCGTTAATCGTTTAAACAAGCGGATG
Source organism: Vibrio sp. R10-SF1-ISO8 (assembly GCF_059833805.1). Classification (NCBI taxonomy): domain Bacteria; kingdom Pseudomonadati; phylum Pseudomonadota; class Gammaproteobacteria; order Vibrionales; family Vibrionaceae; genus Vibrio; species Vibrio sp. R10-SF1-ISO8. Next base: position 598,834 of record NZ_JCBDHL010000021.1, read on the forward strand.
CGATTACAAACCGACCCAACCGTCATCTACGGGATGGGAGAAAAGTACGATGGGAATATTCGTAAGAAAGATCTTCGAACGCCAACACCATACAATACCTATACGATTTTCGGCTTGCCACCAACACCTATCGCAATGCCAGGGGAAGCTTCTATTCAAGCTGCTCTTAACCCAGAAGACAGTAATTACCTTTACTTTGTCGCAAGTGGTAATGGTGGACATGTGTTTTCTAAAACATTGGCTGAACACAACCGAGCAGTTCGCGCATATTTAAAGCAATTAAGAAGTAAGAAATGAAAAACGGCAAATTTATCGTCATTGAAGGCCTAGAAGGCGCAGGTAAAAGTACAGCGATTAAGGCGGTACTTGAAACGCTAACAAATGCCGGTGTTGAGCGCATCCAAAATACACGTGAGCCAGGTGGGACCGCTTTAGCTGAACAATTACGTACTTTGGTTAAACAAGAGCACGAAGGCGAAGAGCTGCAAGATATGACAGAGCTGCTGCTGATGTATGCAGCGCGAGTCCAATTAGTTGAGAACGTGATTAAACCTGCACTTGCTTCTGGTAGCTGGGTCGTTGGTGATCGCCACGATATGTCTTCGCAAGCTTATCAAGGTGGCGGGCGTCAGATACCGCGTGAAACCATGACTGCGCTTAAGCAAACTACACTTGGTGAGTTTAAGCCTGATCTAACGATCTATCTTGATCTTGATCCGCGAGTTGGCCTTGAACGTGCTCGTGGTCGCGGAGAATTGGATCGCATAGAGAAAATGGACATGAGCTTTTTCGACCGCACGCGTGAGCGTTACCTTGAACTTGCAGAGAATGATGAGTCAGTCGTTGTGGTCAACGCAGAGCAAAGTATTGACCAGGTCGCTGCAGACATCTCAGCAGTAGTGAGCAATTGGGTGAGCGCATAGCATGAATGAGCTATACCCGTGGCTCTCTCCATTATGGACAGAGTGGCAATCAAACCTTCAAGCGGATCGGTTTTCAAATGCCGCTTTATTGATTTCTGAAGAAGGGATGGGTTCCGAGCGCTTAGTAGAGCATTTTAGCCGAGCGGTGATGTGTCAGAACTATCCCGCAGAAGCGTGCGGCTTTTGCCATGGTTGCCAACTGATGGAGTCTGAAAGTCACCCAGATTTCCATGTTGTTAAACCAGAGAAGCAGGGTAAGGCTATTACAGTCGAACAAATTCGCCAGTGTAATCGAATCGCTCAGGAATCTTCACAGCTTTCCGGGTTAAGGTTATTTGTTATTGAACCTGCAGAAGCCATGAACGAATCGGCTGCGAACGCCTTGCTGAAAACGCTTGAGGAGCCCTCTGCAACCTGTATGTTCTTGCTGGTCTCCCACCGTAACAACGCCTTGCTGCCAACTATCACTAGCCGATGCCAACAATGGCACCTTACTGCGCCCGAGTCTTCATTGGTGGCTGGTTGGTTAAGTGAGCAAGCAAATAAGCCAGTGCCTGCTTACGCGTCTCACATAAATGGTAATGCCCCGTTAGCCACGCTTGATTTCGTTAATCAAGATAAAGTGTCGCAGTATCTATCAATAGAATCGCAGCTCATCGCACATTGTCAGAATCAAGCGGATGTGACTAAGCTTGCTAAAGAGTTAGCGTCAGAGCCGACTGAATACTTAAGTTGGTTATGGTACCTGCTCACTGATGCGCAGAAAGTGCATTACGGTTTGGCGATGCCCTTCTTTACGCCGGGCGCTGCGCAGTTAGCGAAGGTTGTGGGTTACCAATCTATGTATGTTCAGTCTCAGGAGTTATTAAAACTCTCCGAACAATTAAGAACACATACCGGGCTAAATGCTGAGCTTCTGATTTTGGATTGGCTTTTCAAATTTAACGGGGAAACATGTTTGTAGATTCTCACTGTCATCTAGACAAATTAGACTATCAAGATCTTCACCAAGGTATTGACGATGTGGTTGCTAAAGCTAAAGCAGCTAATGTGAGTGAGTTGCTCTCAGTCGGCGTTACTCTGGACTCTTTTCCTAATATGTTGGAGATGATAGAGCCTTATGACAACATTTACGCTTCTTGTGGTGTTCATCCATTAGATGTAGAGAGTGATTTCGCTCTTGATCGTTTACACGAGTATGCATCACATCCAAGGGTGGTGGCGGTTGGTGAAACTGGGCTCGATTACCATTACCAGCCTGAAACGGCTGAGCTGCAAAAGCTGAGGTTTGAGCAACAAGTTGAATTGGCGGTTAAGCTGAATAAACCGCTGATTATACATACACGTAACGCGCGACAAGATACGTTGGATATTCTCAAAAATGGTAAAGCTGACCAATGCGGCGGTGTGATCCACTGTTTTACAGAGGACTTAGCGTTTGCTGAAGCTGCGATGGATCTTGGTTTTTATATCTCGATTTCTGGGATTGTCACTTTTAGGCAAGCTACAGAGCTGAAAGAAGTGGTAAAAGCGCTACCGCTTGAAAGATTGCTTATTGAAACTGACTCGCCATATCTCGCACCCGTGCCTCATCGTGGAAAACAGAACCAACCTGCGTATGTTGTCGAGGTTGCCGCCTACATTGCACAGCTTAAAGGGTGTTCATTGGGCGAAGTTGGAGAAAAGACCAGCGAAAACTTTAGAAATCTTTTTTTGAGATAGAAAATGAGTTTTGTATAAAAAAGGAGCTTCGGCTCCTTTTTTTTGTAATCAGCGTCACAGGCAAACGTTTTTTGGCCGTTGTTTACTAAAAATGTTGAAGTTGAGAGCTAAAAAAACTACCCATGTAATTTTGTTACATAAAATAACAACTGTATCTATTTTATTTACCCATCAAAATTAATCGATAGATTTAATATTATCAATAAAAACAGTATGTTGAAGAATTGAAATGCATTTCAGACAGCGCTTTTGATTGTGATCTAGCTATTAGTTTGAAACTAAATTTCGTAACTCGGTAGAAAGATTGATCACCAACAAGATATATTTAGAGGCAGAAAATATAGTGACATAAGTGGTTACATTTTTTCTGGGTGCTAACATTTAAGGCTACGGGGGTGTGCCGTTAGAGCCCAATAATTCTTATAACTTTTCAGGAGCATAAACATGTTTAAGAATCTTTTTGCTAACCTGCAAAAAGTTGGTAAAGCTCTGATGCTACCAGTATCGGTTCTACCAGTTGCAGGTATTTTACTAGGTGTCGGTGCTGCCGACCTAAGCTTCATTCCAGAGATCGTTTCGAACCTAATGGAACAAGCGGGTGGTTCAGTATTCGGTCAAATGGCACTGCTATTTGCTGTGGGTGTTGCACTTGGTTTTACTAACAACGACGGTGTAGCAGGTCTTGCTGCTATCGTCGGTTACGGCATCATGACTGCAACGCTAGGCGTTATGGCTGGTGTTATGGGTGTTGAAAAAATCGATACAGGTGTACTAGGTGGTATCCTTGTCGGTGGTGTGGCTGCTTGGGCATTCAACCGCTTCTTCAAAATCCAACTTCCAGAATACCTTGGTTTCTTCGCTGGTAAGCGTGCTGTGCCAATCATCACTGGTTTCACTGCTATCGGTCTTGGTATCGTTCTTTCTATCGTTTGGCCACCAATTGGCGGCGCGATTGCATCTTTCTCTGATTGGGCTGCTCACCAGAACCCACAAGTTGCATTCGGTATCTACGGTATCGTTGAGCGTTCTCTAATCCCGTTCGGCCTACACCACGTTTGGAACGTACCATTCTTCTTCGAAGCGGGTACTTGTGTTAACGCTGCAGGCGAAACTCAAAACGGCGTACTTACTTGTTACCTAGTTGCTGATGAAGCATCTCGTGCTGCTGGTAATGGCTTCGGTCAGCTAGCTGGTGGTTACATGTTCAAAATGTTCGGTCTACCTGCTGCTGCTATCGCTATCGCTCACTCTGCTAAGCCAGAGAACCGCGCGAAAGTAATGGGTATCATGGCTTCTGCTGCACTGACTTCATTCCTAACAGGTATCACAGAGCCAATCGAATTCTCATTCCTATTTGTTGCTCCTTTACTATACGGTATCCACGCTCTTCTAGCGGGTTCTGCATACGTTGTTGCTAACACTCTAGGTTTTGTACACGGTACTTCGTTCTCACACGGTCTAATCGACTTCCTAGTTCTGTCTGGTAACTCTCAGAAAATGGGCCTAATGGTCGCTGTTGGTCTTGTTTACGCTGCAATCTACTACGTAGTATTCCGCGCTGTAATCAAAGCAATGGACCTTAAGACTCCTGGTCGTGAAGACGAATCTGAAGAAGCTGCTGTTGCTGCTGGTTCAGACATGGCAGGTGAGCTTGTTGCAGCATTCGGTGGCAAAGCAAACATCACTGGCCTAGACGCATGTATCACTCGTCTACGTGTAGCAGTTGCTGATACAGAAGCTGTTGACCAAGACAAACTAAAACAGCTAGGCGCAGCAGGCGTAGTAGTTGTAGCAGGTGGTGTTCAGGCTATCTTCGGTACTAAGTCTGACAACCTGAAAACTGAAATGGATGAGTGGATCCGTAACCACGGTTAATTCCCACTGACTCATCTAGTTTGAAAAAGGAGGCTTCGGCCTCCTTTTTGTTTTTGGAACGGGAGCGCTTCGCTTATGGAACGGGCTTCGCCCTGCGAGAACACTGCGTTTCGAGAACTGGGAACTGACTTCGTCCTCCGAGAGGAGGTTGTTGGTGTCTTATCTCAAGTTGTTGACACTAACTATTCCTGAATAGCAAAATCATCCCGCATCCCGCATCCCGCATCCCGCATCCCGCATCCCGCATCCCGCATCCCGCATCCCGCATCCCGCATCCCGCATCCCGCATCCCGCATCCCGCATCCCGCATCCCGCATCCCGCATCCCACCTTCTGTCTTTATCCTCACCTTTCTCTGACATCTTTTCCCGACAAATACGGATAATTGCACGCTGTTTTATTTTGTAGTAAATGGCATAAGCATGAAGAAATATGGAATCTCCAGTTTAGTTGGCGTTATAGCGATGGTGAGTGGTGTTGCTGTAGCGGCGGAAGAGCCTAAATCGACAGATCTGTCGGTAGGTATGGCCTTGGACCAAGGTTTGAGCGTTGTTGTAGAACTAGATAATCAGTACCGCTTTATTGCAGGTAATGACGGAGGTGCATTTGATTACATTCTTGCTCGCGGCGAGTTCGATGCGAATACTCCTGTGAGTTGGTATGTTGGTGCTGGTGCCTGGAGTGAGTGGGATGGTAAAGAGTTTGGTGCTCGCGTCCCGCTAGGATTGAATTGGAATTTGAGCAAAGGCTGGAACATGTACGGCCAAGTGCACCCAGAACTAAATCTATATGGCGGCCCAGAGCTGCAAATTGGTGGTGCACTAGGTGTGAAATACTCGTTTTAATCGCTATGCCTAGCTTAGGCTTAACAGTCGGATGATAGGAAACTTAAAAGCGAACTGTTAGGCCTAGGTTTGCAGAAAACTGATTCATCCAGTCAGTTTTGAATTTGATCACGCACGAGTTCTCTCCGGCTGTCAAATTGCACACACCACTGGTGTCGTTGTCAACAACCGTCCCCAACCAGCGAAGCTGGGTATTGAGTGCTACAGTATTTGAGAACTTGTATTCAAAGCCGCCAAATATACTCGCTGAAAACCCTAGCTCCTTATCAACCCAATCTGCGTCGATATACGATCCCCCCAAACCAATCCCTAAGTAAGAAGAAAACTTATCTTCGATGGGGTAGTAAACACTACTCTGAAAATGTAAGTAATGGATGGTGCTACTCGCATTGGTGTTTTCTACGTCTGTGCTTTGCGTTGAGTAGAATAAGCCAAGTCGTCCTGTGTCAAAATCAGTTTCAACCGAGAGCGCGAAACTCTCAGAGCCTTTCAGGTCGAGTTCTTGTTGTTTTTGGTCTTCAACGCTACCACCTGCTGTGTATCCAACCCAAGGGGAAAGGTAAACCTCAGCAACTGCAGAAGTGCTCAGGACAGACAAAAACAACGTCAAAGGTATTATTTTCATAGCGTTCATTTTTTATCCTTCATTTGGTAACCATATGCTACTAATTGTGACGCTAACGTCATAATTCCGCACGAAAAATAGGTATTAATTGAAGATACCTCACAAGGATGTTATTACTTTGTTACACAATAAGGAGGTGTCTATGGAACACAATCTAAAATTTGCGCTAGTGATTACGGCCGTTATCTTTGCTGTTTTGCTAGGTTTTGGTATTACAGCAATTACTACTGCGTAGCCTATCAATGAAGAATTGCGGTGTTATTACCAACGCTGCTGTACAACTTGACGCTCAACGACTAAAAAAGTACACCGGCGGTAAAAATGCATTGGTTGCTCAAGGGGGTGGCCAAAGAGGGATTTTTACGTCTGGTGTGCTTGATGCATTCCTTCTATCTAATTTTGACCCATTTCATTCTTTCTATGGCACTTCGGCAGGTGCTCTTAACTTGTGCGCATTCTTATGCCGCCAAAGAGGAATAGGGCAATCCTTTATTCTTGATCTTACGACAGATCCAGAGTTCTTCCATTTGTTTCGTTATATCCGACATAAAAAATACATGGGGTTAGACTGGGCACTCGATAAGATCTGTGAATATCCCTATCGACTTGACATTGATATGGGAAAGAAAGTGCTCGCTCATCGTCAGGCTTATGCTGCAGTCACAGAGACCAATAGGCTGTCTGACCATTACCTCCCTATGTTGCAAGATGACTGGAAAAAAGTACTGATCGCTACCTGTGCGATTCCCCGTTTGTACGATCAACCTGTACGGTTTGCTCATGGGGAGTATGTAGATGGTGGTGTTTCTGCTTCGATCCCTGTTCAGGAAGCATGGCGCAAAGAAGCTCGTTGTATTGTCGTGATTCGTACCGAGGGAGAGGATTTGACGACGGATACGCTTGAGGTTAATCAAGAGCCTCCCGTCGAGTGGTTGCGTGATTCGTTCAATGTGATCCAAGATCACTGGCAAGAAAAGTTAACTCGGTGGAAGCAAGACTGGAGTTCGTTTTTTAGCGATCAAGTGCAGAAGTCTCGGCAGGAAAAAACTGAACAAACGCACTTAGAAGCCTTAAACGGTGGACGCTGGTTGTTTGGTGCTGATGATATTTACCGCTTAAGTCATCTGCTGGGAGATAAGTTTGATTCGGGATTAGCAGATATGCTGATGGTGCATTATCAGACTTATTCATTGACTCAAGACTTTTTGCACTCACCGCCGGATGATTGTTTCATCATCCAGATTAAACCCGATCAACCTTTGCGTTCTAGTTCCTTGATGAGTGAACGAGAGGATTTGCTCCATGATTATCAAATTGGGCTCGATGCAGGTTTTCGTTTTGTCGATACCTTTTCCCAATGTATTGCTAAATCCACTTTCTCCCTAAAATGCTAAAGGGAGCACCATGCTCCCTTTGTTGTCTTGAGGCCTTAACTTACGCGGCAAGAATTCGCATACAGTTAGTCGAGCCGACGACGTCCATCACATCCCCTTGGGTGATAATCACCAGATCGCCATCATCAAGAAGTCCTTTCTGTTTTAAGGTTGCCACAGCCGCTTCTGCAGTTTCTAATCCGATATCTGACTTGTCATCAAAAAACACAGGGAAAACGCCTCTATAAAGCGCAGAGAGGTTCAATGTGCTCTCATTACGAGAAAGAGCGAAGATAGGTAGCCCAGAGCTTAAACGCGACATCATTAGCGCGGTACGGCCAGATTCGGTGAGAGTGACAATCCCTTTGACTCCGCGCATGTGGTTGGCTGCAAACATGGTTGACATGGCAATGGTCTCTTCGCCTGTTTCAAACACGGAGTCCATACGATAACCAGAGCGGTTAACCGCCGACATCTTTTCTGCACCTAAGCAGACTTCAGCCATAGAGCGCACTGTTTCTAATGGGTATTTACCCGCTGCCGTTTCACCAGAGAGCATCACTGCATCAGTGCCGTCTAATACCGCGTTGGCTACATCCATAACCTCTGCACGAGTCGGCATAGGGTTTTCCATCATCGACTCCATCATCTGTGTTGCGGTAATGACAGTTCGATTGAGGGCGCGTGCGCGGCGAATCAGCTGTTTCTGCACCCCGATAAGTTCTGGGTCACCAATTTCTACCCCCAAGTCGCCGCGCGCAACCATCACGGAGTCTGAGGCAAGAATAATGTCGTCAATGTTCTCTTGGCTTTCTACGGTCTCTGCGCGTTCTACTTTCGCCACTAAGCGCGTTTGTAGCCCTGCGTCTGTCGCGAGCCTTCGCGCGTATTTCATGTCTTCGCCATTTCGTGGGAAAGAGACGGCCAAATAGTCAACTTTGATTTCAGCCGCGAGTTTAATGTCATTTTTATCTTTTTCGGTCAGGGCTTCCGCGGACAAGCCACCACCTTTTTTATTGATGCCTTTGTTATTCGACAAAGGCCCACCAATAATCACCTTAGTTCTTACTTGCGACTCGTTAACGCCCATGACTTGTAGCTGAACACGGCCATCATCAAGTAATAAAATATCACCTGCAGATACATCGTTCGGTAGCTCTTTATAGTCAAGCCCGACAGCATCTTTATCACCTTGACCCGCTTCGAGTTTATTATCTAGGGTGAAAATATCACCGATGCTGAGTTGAACCTTGCCCTCTTTGAAAGTAGAGACGCGGATTTTGGGGCCTTGCAGATCGCCAAGAATGGCGACATGAGTGCCCAATTTTGCGGCGATGTTACGAACTCGAGTAGCGCGCTCTCTATGATCATCTGCGGTTCCGTGAGAGAAATTCATTCTCACCACGTTGACGCCAGCTTCTAGAATTGCTTCAAGTACACCAGGTTTATCGGTAGAAGGTCCAAGAGTAGAGACAATTTTTGTTCTTCTTTGGATTGAGGTCATTCGGAGCTCCTTGATTGATGTTGCCGCAAGATGAATTGTATGCGGCATTTATACCAACCAGAACAAATATCTGGTGATTCTTGCTGGTTAAAATCACTCATAGCGGTGTTATAGATTTTGTAGGTAGAGCAACTAGCTATCTGCAATCTATGCCTTGCTCTAAGCGATTTTTCCTGCGCAATTATCTGATCAGCTATTTATCCCGATTGGTATTATGATTCAGTTTCCATTCCTAAATGTATTAGTATTAAGTATATACAGGCCTAGCATCTGTGCTGATAATTCAGATGACAATCTTGTGTACGACTTTGAAAAGGTGATGGAAGACATATTTATTTATGCAAAAAAATAGGAATGGATTTGTGATAAATCCTTCGCTATTTGATTAGGTACACAAACAAACATGTTTATACGTGACACTTGTCACGGCAATCTATCAAAGCTCTTCACAATTACTTCGCAAAGTAAAAAAATTACCATGTTGTTGATATTCGGAGCACTCCATGTACATGGCTCAACCTGGCCATATTGATCATATCAAGCAGGTCAATGCTGGCCGTGTATATAAACTCATTGATCAAAAAGGCCCAATTTCTCGTATCGATCTCTCGAAGCAGAGTGAGCTTGCGCCTGCAAGTATTACTAAAATTACCCGAGAGCTGATTGAGGCACACCTTATTCATGAAACGACGGTTCAGGAAGCGACCAGTCGTGGCCGTCCTGCTGTCGGTTTACAAGTGAATAACGAAGGTTGGCAGTTTTTGTCGATGCGTCTGGGGCGCGGATATCTGACGATTGCACTGCACGAACTTGGTGGTGATGTCCTGATTGATACCAAAATCGATATCCATGAAGTCGACCAAGACGATGTGTTAGCCCGCCTATTGCATGAAATCGATGAGTTTTTCCAAACTTACTCTGAGCAGCTTGACCGTGTGACCAGTATTGCAATCACGCTCCCTGGCTTGGTCAATTCGGAAAGTGGGGTTGTGCTGCAAATGCCTCACTACAATGTCGAAAACTTACCACTTGGCCCTGAGATTTATAAAGCGACCGGGCTTCCGGTCTTTATTGCTAACGACACGCGCGCATGGGCACTAGCAGAGCGTCTATTTGGGCATTCTCAAGAGAACGAAAACTCGGTTCTCATCTCAATACACCATGGTTTAGGGGCGGGTATCATTCTTGATGGACGTGTTCTGCAAGGTCGCCATGGTAATATTGGCGAACTCGGACATATCCAGATCGATCCTAATGGTAAGCAGTGTCACTGCGGTAATCGTGGCTGTTTGGAGACGGTGGCAAGTTCGCAAGCGATTCGCAATGAAGTTGCTGAACGAATCGCTCAGGGGGAAGCCTCATCATTGTCTGACATTGAAGAAATTTCGGTGGAAGATATCTGTGAAGCTGCTGAAAATGGCGATCCTTTAGCGGTCAATGTGATTGAAAAACTCGGTGGTTACTTAGGATCGGCGATCGCGATTGTGATTAATCTTTTTAACCCTGAGAAAGTGTTGATCGGCGGCGCGATTAATCAGGCCAAAGAGGTGCTTTATCCTGCGATTCAAACTTGCATCGAAGAGCAATGTTTACCCGTTTACCATCAAGACTTAGAGCTGGTGGAGTCGCGTTTCTACAAGCAAGCTACTATGCCTGGCGCTGCATTGATTAAGCAAGCCTTGTATGACGGCCTGCTATTGATGAAAGTAATAGAAGGATAGTGTTTTCTGAGCTGTTGCTCTCCTTTATCTTTCTAGTAAACCCATATAATCTTGAATGATATATGGGTTTATTTTTATCTTAGTCTTGCTATAGACTATTTTTGTTATATACACATTTGTTGGGAAGCAGTATGTCTGGAGTATTAAATACCGTCGATCAGCGAACTAATCTTGTCGGTGAAAACCGGTTGGAGCTGTTGCTGTTTAGTTTGAATAGCCGACAGGTCTTCGCCATCAACGTGTTTAAAGTGCGTGAGGTCATTAAAGTTCCACCACTGACTAAAATGCCAGGCTCTCACCACCATATTACCGGTGTTGCTTCTCTGCGTGGTGTTTCTGTTCCTGTGATTGATTTACGTGCAGCAATTGGTTTCCCTCCATCTCGCCTTGATAACCAAGAAGAGAACCTCATCATCACTGAGTACAACCGTACTGTTCAAGGCTTTCTTGTGGGTCAGGTTCGAAACATCATCAATACTGCATGGACAGAGATCCAGCCGCCGCCGAAAACAGCAGGAAGAGCGAACTATCTCACTGCAATTACGCAAATTAAAGACGGCAAAGGCTCTGAAATTGTTGAGATTATTGATGTAGAGAAAGTACTCGCACAGATTATTGATTACGATATTTCAATTTCTGAAGGCGTTTTAGACAACAACTTAGTCAATGAGATGGTGGGGCGTAATGTCCTTATCGTTGATGATTCTTCAACGGCGCGTTCTCAGGTTAAGGGCACGCTTTCACAGTTAGGGCTGAATATCATTGAATGCCGAGATGGTCTTGAAGCGCTGAATTTGCTTAAGTCTTGGAGTGATGAAGGGAAGAATGTGGTTGAAGAATTGCTGCTCATGATCACCGATGCCGAAATGCCAGAAATGGATGGTTATAAGCTGACTCATGAAGTGCGCTCAGACCCAAGAATGAAAGATCTCTACATTACGCTCAATACGTCACTGAGTGGCAGCTTTAATGAGGCGATGGTAGAGAAGGTAGGCTGTGATCGCTTTATCTCGAAATTCCAGCCAGACTTGCTTGTAGAAGTCGCTCAGGATCGATTAAGAGATATATTATCCTGATAATACTTGTTAACACTTATTGCTGATGCTTATTTATTGCATTGCTGCTATAGTAACCAAGTTATTTTGCAGTGCGAAATGACTAGAACGATTAAATACAACTGTTCATCAGAATCTTAAGGTTGTTTCTATTCATGATATGGTTTACGTCTAAGGTTGTTATGACCTTATGCATGTTACTGTACAGGGAATACAAGAAAAGAAGTATGGAAGCTGAAGACGAGTTGTAACTTGTCAGCGTTAATTCAAAAGGGAGCCTGTGCTCCCTTTTTTGCTTACATGGCTTTAGTGAAAGTCGCGTGATTTACTTCTAAGCCCCTGCAATTTATCTGTCATATCAATCAACCTTCCTGCTATCACATGATGAACCTCGCCTTCTTTTTCCAATATTCCTTTTACCTGTAAGATCTTGGCAGTTAGATAGGCTTCCTTTTGCGCCCGAGCTGTCGCTTTCCACACCACAACGTTGATGTTGCCAGTATCATCTTCTAGCGTGAAAAATGTCACGCCAGCGGCGGTTCCCGGCGCCTGTTTCCCTGTTACCACCCCCGTCACAGTGACCAAAGATTGGTGATCTTTTTGCACCAAATCTTTCATCCGTGTAAATCGCCCCAGCTCACCGGCGTCATCGAGTAAGGCGATAGGATGTTTAGCGAGTGACAATCCAGTGGCTGCATAATCTTCAAGTAATGTTTGGCTCTCTGAGGGGGTGGCAATGATTTGGCTTTCAGGCTCTTCGATGTTTTGAAACAGAGGTAAATCCGAAAGCGAATCCATCATTGCCCAGCGAGTCTGATAACGGTTATGGCTGAGCATATGCATGGCATTAGCTGAAGCGAGCAATTCGACATCTCGCTTGGATAAGCCGATATGTTTGATCTGTCCTGAATGGGTAAATTGGCCCTTGTCTCTGGCGTGCAATAATTGCTGTGCGCTCTGCTGACTGAGTCCTTTCACTTGTCTTAAACCCAACCGGATAGCCAGTTTATCTTGATGATGGACAACTTGGTGGTCGTACATGGAAGCATTAACGCAAACAGGTAACACGATGACCTTATGTCGCCGCGCATCCTGTACAAGCTGTGAGGCGCTATAAAAACCCATCGGTAGGCTATTGAGCAGTGAAGTGTAAAAAGCTTCAGGGTAATAGTGTTTGAGCCATGCGGAGCAATAAGCGAGCACGGCAAAGGAAGCGGAATGACTTTCTGGAAAGCCATATTCACCAAAGCCTAAGATTTGGTCAAAGATGCGTTCAGCAAACTCCAGTTGATAGCCACGGCTGAGCATACCTTCTACCAGCTTGGTTTTGAATTTGACTAGGTCGCCACTCTTTTTCCAAGCTGCCATCGCTCGGCGCAGTTGATCCGCTTCACCGCCACTAAAACCGGCAGCAACCATGGCTATCTTGATCACTTGTTCTTGGAAAATAGGTACGCCAAGGGTGCGCTCTAGCACGGCACGAACCTCTTCGGAAGGGTAATCGACCGCTTCTTCTCCATTTCTCCGCTTCAGAAATGGGTGCACCATATCCCCCTGAATCGGGCCTGGGCGGACAATGGCGATTTGAATCACTAAGTCATAGTAAGTGGCGGGTTTTAAGCGTGGTAGCATGCTCATCTGCGCTCGTGACTCTATTTGAAATACGCCGACCGTGTCTGCACGTTGGATCATCTTATACACCTGCTCGTCATCTTGGCGGCGAGTAATCTCAGCAATCGTTAGTGTTTGGTTATGCAGACGCTGCACTAAATCAAAGCACTTACGAATCGCAGTGAGCATGCCTAAAGCCAGTACATCGACTTTAAGCAGCTTGAGCGATTCGAGATCGTCCTTATCCCATTGAATGACGGTGCGATCGGGCATTGACGCATTCTCGACTGGAACCAGTTCATACAAGGGCCCAGCAGCAATGATAAAACCGCCGACATGCTGTGAAAGATGACGAGGAAAGCCAAGAATTTCGTTGACTAGGTTGATGAACTGCTCGCCTTTGAGAGAGTCAGGCTGTAGCCCGAGCTCGACGATTTGAGCTTGCCAACCGAGTGCTCGGTCACGGCGATTAACATTTTTAATAAAGTAATCGAGCTGACTCTCTTCAATGCCTAGCGCTTTGCCTACATCACGCACCGCGCTTTTGAAGCGATAAGAGATCACGGTTGCGGCTAGAGCCGCACGCTCTCGACCATACTTTTGGTAAATGTACTGGATGACTTCTTCACGGCGTTCATGCTCGAAATCGACATCAATATCGGGTGGCTCATCGCGTTCGGCACTGATAAATCGCTCGAATAGCACCGAAATCTGTCTAGGGTCTACAGAGGTGATTTCAAGGCAATAGCACACCACGGAGTTGGCAGCAGAACCGCGCCCTTGGTAGAGAATTCGGTGACGTTTAGCGAACATCACAATGTCGTGGATGGTGAGAAAATAAAACGGGTAGTTAAGCTCATCAATCAGCTTAAGTTCTTTGTCTATTGTTGCCTGAATATCGCTTGGAACACCTTCAGGAAAGCGTAGTTTCTTGCCATATTCGACCAAAGCGGTGAGGTAGCTCATTGGAGTATAGCCATCGGGAACCAGCTCGTTAGGGTATTCGTATTGCAGATCACCTAAGCTAAATTCGCAGCGCTCGGCGATTTTTACGCTCTCTTGCAGCCATTCAGGTTTAAATAGCTTGGCGAGTTTTTCCTGACTACGCAGGCTTCTCTCTGTATTGGTTAGTCGCTGTTCGCCTAATTCATTAACGCTACACCCGGACTGAATAGCGGTCAGCGTATGCTGTAGAGGCAAACGGGTTGCAGTATGCATGAGCACGCCACCGCAGGCGCTAATCGGTAGTTGTATCTCTTGAGCGAGCTGCTCGCAGTGTTCAAGGTATTGTTTATCATCAGATTTGAGGTGGCGCTGAATACCTAGCCACAGTCGGTGTTGATGATGCTGAGCAAGCCAGTTTCCCCATTTATGGTCACTGGATGTATGACTGGGTAACCAGAGGATGAGGCAGCGTTTGGCTGACATTAAATCCCATTCAGAAAGTTGATAGCTGCCTTTCTCGGAACGCCTTCTCGCATTGGTGATGATACGGCAGAGCTCAGCGTAAGCCTCTCGGTTTGGGCACAACAACACGACCTGACACTCTTGGTTAAGCCAGAACATACTGCCGACAATAAGCTCAATGTTAAGCTGATGCTTCTTACTTGCTGTGTAAGCACGTACCACACCTGCAACTGAGCATTCATCTGTGATCGCTAAGGAGTGATAACGCAGAAAATCTGCTTGCAAGATCAGCTCTTCAGCGTGTGAGGCGCCAGTGAGAAAAGAGAAGTTACTTTGACAAAAAAGCTCAGCGTAAGACATCACATTCGCTCCGGACTAACAAAACAATCCATGGACGAACCAGTGCTTGTCTTGATTACGAAATACCCATAACCAGCGCCCTTGATCACTACGAGCGACAAAGTAATCGCGGGTCATATCATCACCGTCCCACCAGCCTGTCACGAAACGTTCAGGGCCTTGCATGATGGAGACTTTCTCTTGTAAAGGTTCTGGCGTAGGCAAAACAATATTCGGTCGCAGTCTTTGGCTTGCTGCCTTGGTTGGAATAGGCAGGGTAGGGTCACAGAGAAAGGTGGCTTTTTCTGGACGAGGGTCGTGACTATGCGCCACTTTACGCACCTTATCTTTGCCCAATTTTGCCTGTAGTAAGCCAATTAGCTCTAACTCAGTTTGCTCGCCTTGAAAGCCTTTAAATAGATCTGCGCTGGTGGACTCAAGCTCTCCACTGCGAATCAAACGCAGCGTCAGCCCCTGTACGGGAGCATCGAGCTTTAATGATTCCATTGTGAGTTGGCAGAGCGTCATCCAACGAGTGGCAAGGTAATCGCCACTGGCAGAGTAAAATGTCACCGACGCATCGTCTTTGTCTCTTTGATGTAAGATCAGCTCTAACTCATAGCCAACTTGGTTACGTAGTGTCAGAAACCATTCTAGCTTGGTGAGTAGTTTAGCGAGCGGTTTTTCTAGCCACTGAATGTTTTCAATATCAAAGAGCAATTCTTGATAGTTTTCGAAGTGCTCTGGTGGGTGGTAGAAATCAATAGGGTGCTTAAACTGTCCCATCAATTTGCCAACATAGTTGACCAAATCAATATCAAAGCGGCGAGCGAGTTCTTTGATTGGGATGTCGAGCAAATCGCTGAGTGTCGTGATGCCAACCCGTTGGAGCTTTTCCACCGTCTTGCTACCAAGCTCGGTTGCACTAAGAGGAAAAGGTTTGATGATCTTGATGAGTTGCTCTTTCTCTGGAGTCAGTAGGGCAGCATTGGCTTTCCCTAAGGCGATAGCCGAGAAAGGAGAGAAGCCGCTCGAATAAGAGTAGTTAAGCTGAAGTTGCGTTAAATGCTGTGAAACGCGCTGCCAATAGGGTTCTAGCCCACCGTAGAGTGACAACATATTGGTGGCTTTGAGTAACACGCCTTGCGGTGGTAACAGACAAATATCTGAGGTGACCATATATAGCCACTGGGCAATATCAAGCAGAGTTTGCTGCTCAACCTTTTCATCATAAGGGTGAACTTGAAGCTGGTGACACATCGCACTCGCACTGCCTAAACCCATGCCCGTTTGTATCCCTTGTTGAAGGGCGATTTCATTACATTGGACGATCTTAAAGCGCTTAGATTCAACTATCGCTAGTGGCAAGGGGGCCTGCTCTGAGAAAAGTGCATCAAGTTGTAGAGTTGGAAAGTGTAGGTAGATCCAGCTTTGCATAACTACCCTTGCTGACGAATTGGGAAAGGGATAATTACAGGCGGTTTAGGTTGTAACGTCAGGCTTGGCCAAGCTGCACTCATATCAATCACAAAGCTACCTTGAGGCCAACCACCTTTACGCTTGGTGATGGTGATTTCTACTCCCAACGCGTGTGGAAGGAGTGTCATACTTAAACTGACAGGCAGTGAAAACAGACTTTTTTTGGCCGTTCTAAAGATAAAGTGCAAGCAGTTTCCATGTTCACTGGCAACCTGTAGGCGTCTTGCTTGATGAACTTCTAATTCGGGATGCCAAAGCAATACATTGCTGCATGCACCACTGCGTAAACATTGTTCGGCAGCCCAAAGTGCCTCTTTATCATTTTGTGGGTAGATGAGTAGGACTTTATTGTTATCTAGACCTTCATTATTAATCTGTTCAGCACACAGGTAACCAGGAGGTTGAATGAAGACAGATAACCTCTCTTGGCTGGTGTTTTTTAGGTGCGGAAAAAGTAGGCGTAATTCACCAATACTGGAGGCACCTTGCAGCTCGACAACCCCATGCTTAGGAAAGCCGCCTTCAAGCTTTTGATCCAAAAGATCATGCCCAGTTGAGTAGTAGTCTCCGCTGTCAGGTGTTTGAGAACCCGACCAAAGCCATTGTTTTTGCTTAAGATGTTCGATTAATTCATACATAACAAAATACCTGTATATACATACAGTATAAATTATTATTAATTATCGGCAAGGGGATGAATGATCGAATGGATAAAAAAACGCCTTGTGTTTATATATAAAAACACAAGGCGTTGAATTTTATTGGGGTTTGTAGCCTAGACTTTAGGATCTATTTTTTAGGCTGAGCATCAATACATTCGCCATTGACTGCTTTACCTTCTGGTGCCATCAGGTAAAGGTAGAGAGGCATAATATCCTGTGGTGTTTTGAGCAAGTCTGCATCTTCAGCAGGGTAGGCTTTAGCACGCATGCCTGTACGAGTCGCACCAGGGTTGATCGCATTGACGCGGATCGTGGTATCGCTAAGCTCATCAGCAAGGATCTGCATCATACCTTCAGTGGCAAATTTCGACATAGCATAAGTGCCCCAGAAGGCACGACCACTGTGACCAACCGTTGATGAAGTAAAGACAATACGCGCGTCTTCTGATTTATGCAGTAGAGGCAGCAATGCTTGAGTCATCAAGAATTGAGCCTTGACGTTGACCTGCATAATATCGTCATAAGTGTCTTCACCGATTTGGTCGAATGGGCTAATCACACCAAGTAGGCTTGCGTTGTGTAAAACGCCATCTAAGCGACCACATTGACCTTCAATAGTATCAACCATATCAAGGTAGTTTTGCTTAGTCGCGCCTTTCATATCGAGTGGGATGATTGCTGGCTGAGGGTATCCCGCCGCTTCAATTTCGTCGTAAGTCTGTTCCAGTTTTTTCACTGTACGACCAAGTAAAATCACTGTTGCACCGTGCTCAGCATAAGAGAGAGCAGCTTGCTTACCAATGCCAGCACCTGCGCCAGTCACCAGTATGACTTTACCTTTCAAGGCATCTGAAGAAACAGCATATTCCACGATGTGTATCCTTATTGTAATGATTTACTTTATGATTCCGTAAGATGGTGGTTACAATACACTAATTCGCACAATAGAGGATGCTCACATTGGAATTTTTGTTGGACTATGGGCTGTTTTTAGCCAAGATTGTGACTGTTGTGGTCGCGATTGTAGCGATTTTAGTGCTTGCTAAAGCCGTTGGTGGTAAAAGCGGTGGCGCGAAAGGTGAGTTGGAAATTACTAACTTAACGGATCAACACAAGCAGACCGTTGAGCAGTTAGAGCACCATCTGCATGATGAAGCGTTTATTAAAGCGCGTGACAAGGCAGAAAAGAAACAAGAGAAAGAGAAAAACAAATCTCGCGAGAAAGAGATCAAGAAAGCCTCAAAAGAGGGCGATCTTGATAGTAAACGTGAACCTCACCTGTTTGTTCTCGACTTTAAAGGCAGTATTGATGCTAAAGAGGTCGCTTCATTACGTGAAGAGGTGACGGCAATCTTAGCTGTGGCTCGTGAAGGTGATGAAGTGCTACTGCGCTTAGAGTCTGGTGGTGGCATGGTGCATGGTTATGGCCTTGCTTCATCACAGTTAGATCGCATTAAAGCAGCCAATCTGCCCCTGACCATTGCGGTAGATAAAGTCGCGGCAAGTGGTGGCTATATGATGGCATGTATTGCGGACAAGATTGTGTCAGCACCCTTTGCCATCGTTGGCTCCATTGGTGTGATTGCCCAGCTACCCAACTTCAATAAAGTGCTGAAAAAGTATGATATTGAGTATGAGCAGCTTACAGCGGGTGAATACAAGCGTACTTTAACTATGTTTGGTGAGAACACGGACAAAGCGCGTGAGAAGTTTAAACAAGAGCTAGAAGAAACACATGGCCTGTTTAAAGACTTTATTCGTGAGCGTCGTCCTGAGCTTGAGTTGGATAAAGTCGCAACAGGTGAACACTGGTTTGGTACGCAAGCTCACGACTTAGGTTTGGTTGATGAGATCAAAACCTCAGACGATCTTGTGGTTGAAGCGTGTAAAGACAAAACCGTACTTGCGATTCACTACGTAGAGAAAAAGAAACTGACCTCAAAGCTTGCTGGATTAGCAGGTGAAGCGGCAGACAATGTATTAATGAAGCTGATTGATCGCGGCCAACGTCCGATTGTCTAATTCTCTGCATACTGAATACTAGAGCGCCCACCTATTTTGGTGGGCGCTTTTGTATCTGCTTAAGCTCAACCTTATTTGATATAGGAGTCGAGAACCTTGAGTACGATTTCCATATCTGTTTCGCGTTGATCTTTATCTTCTTCGAGCACGACGTGTTCAATTAAATGCCCTTTAATCACTTCCCGCATTAAACCATTTACGGCACCACGAATAGCCGCGATCTGCTGCAAAACATCCTGACATTCATGCTCTTCATCTAGCATCTTTTTTAGACCATTGACCTGACCTTGGATCTTACTTACTCGGGCCTTAAGTTTTTTCTGATCTTTTACTGTGTGTGACATGGTATATCTTCTTTACGTGTTAGGCGGAAAGATTCTAACCGATAATGTAGCACTTAAATTATACTGGGGGGTAGTATTTTTTACTGGGGGGGAGTATGATTTCGACCAGATTGAAACAACAATAGAGAACAGCAATGGATTTTGTAGCACTTTTACAACAAGGTAACGGCTGGTTTTTTATCCCAAGTGCGATCTTACTTGGTGCTTTACATGGCTTAGAGCCCGGCCATTCGAAAACCATGATGGCAGCATTTATCGTGGCGGTGAAAGGCACTGTTAAACAGGCAGTGATGCTTGGGCTAGCTGCAACACTTTCTCATACCGCTGTCGTCTGGTTAATCGCTGTTGGTGGTATGTACATCAGCCAGAAGTTTACTGCTGAAGCTGCCGAGCCTTGGATGCAGCTCATCTCAGGTGTCATCATTGTTGCAACCGGGCTATGGATGTTCTGGAGAACATGGAGTGAAGAGCGCGCATGGCATAGCGCTCACCATCACTCACAGGATTGGAAAACTCAGGTGGTTGATACCGGACATGGTCATGTGGCGCTATCGCTTGTGGGAGAGGGGTTTGACCAGAGATTTCAGTTGAAAACGCTAAACAGTAAGCCGTTAAAAGCTGAGGGTGTAAAATTAGTGCCATCTGATGTGGGTCAGCAAGCTATTGATGTCTATGAATTTATTGAGCGTGATGGTTACCTAGAATCGACCTCATCTCTGATACAGCGGGATGATGTGAAGGTCAAGCTGATGATTGGACATCACGATCATACCCATGACTTTGATGTGCACTTTCACTCAAATTCGGATTTGAACCATGAAGAGAAAGAGTACCAAGATGCCCATGAGCGCGCTCATGCAATGGATATTCAGAAACGTTTTGCAGACAGAGAGGTGACCAACGGACAAATACTTCTATTTGGTCTAACGGGTGGATTAATCCCATGCCCAGCAGCGGTCACCGTTCTCTTGATCTGTTTGCAATTAAAGGCAATGACATTAGGCGCAACCTTAGTCGTGTCATTCAGTATTGGCTTAGCGCTGACTCTAGTTGCGGTTGGAGTTGTTGCGGCTATCGGCGTACACAAGGCGACATCGAAATGGAGTGGTTTGAATGATATCGCTCGTCGAGCTCCTTATCTATCAGGCGTTTTAATCAGTGCGGTGGGTTTGTATATGGGAATGCATGGCTACACTTCACTCATGAACTAAGCTCACAGGTAGCGACGAGTTTGTCTTAAGGCTAATTGTAGGTAGCAACTTTATGATGTGGATTATTACCAAATACGCGCTCACTGCTGGCGTTGTCGTGCTTATTTCCGAGGTCGCAAAAAGAAGTGATAAGGCTGGAGCTTTGATCGCAGCGCTTCCAACCGTAACAATATTGGCTCTGATTTGGATGTATGTAGAAGGGCAAGGTCAACAAAAGCTTTCTAATCACGCGTTCTACACCTTCTGGTATGTGCTGCCTACATTACCAATGTTTCTGGTTTTTCCTTGGCTGCTGACGCGCTATCCATTTTGGATTTCTTTGTCTATTTGTGCCGTTATCTCAATAGCTTGCTTTGCATTGGTCGCTATTTTGGTCAGACAGTTTGGAATAGACCTTACATGATGAGGAGCACTGCCTGTTGAAATGTTCCTATTGTTATAATATAACAATGTTGGTTTTTTATCTGTCCTCCAATTGATTGTGTGGTTATGGTCTCTAAAGTAACAATAAAATCGGTTAGCTTGCTGATGCTGTTTATCGTTGCAGTATGTATGACCTCGTCTGCAATTGGAGAGTTTCTATCTCACGGCTTACTAGCGGTAGAGTCACTGCAAAGCGCTCACTCTCACGAACATGGTCACTACCATGAAGTCGATAGCGAGCACTTGTTCCAGCATGATAAAAGTAATCACCATCACAGCTATGATAGTGCTTCTATCAAGGGCAGTAGTGTTATATCTCTGTCTGACTTAATGGATTCCCCATACACCCTGCACGTGGACGGAACCCCTAGTTACCGACCCTTCAAAATAGAGCGTCCCCCAAGAGCCTTGTTAGTTGCTTAAAAAAACACCGCGATAAGCGGTAAATCAACAATTAACAAACAATGGTTTATCTATGAATTTATTCGTTTTAGACGAAGTGATTGCTATGCCTGTAAATTGGGTAGCGTCACTGCGCAAAGGGGCGCTTTATCTCGTTTTAGCCTCGCTGACTATTTTGAGCTCAGATGCCTTGGCTCATGCTGTAGCACAAGGTGACAAAGGCTACATACAAGAAATAACAGGCACTAATATTATTGCTTTCATGTACTTGGGAGCAAAACACATGGTGACGGGGTATGACCATATCCTGTTTCTATTAGGTGTTATTTTCTTTCTTTATAAAATGAAACACATCGCGCTGTACGTCAGCCTGTTCGCTATTGGTCACTCGACAACGATGCTGATTGGCGTGTACTTCAATATTGGCATTAACAGCTACATCATTGATGCCATTATCGGATTGTCGGTGGTTTATAAGGCCTTAGACAATTTAGGCGCGTATCAGCGCTGGTTCGGTGTTCAGCCCAATACTAAGCTTGCTACCTTAATATTTGGCTTCTGCCACGGGTTCGGGCTTTCTTCGAAGATCATTGAATATGATATTTCGCCGGATGGATTAGTTCCTAATCTATTGGCGTTCAACATAGGTGTAGAAATAGGGCAGTTAATTGCGCTTGGCACCATATTGATTGTGATGGGCTTTTGGCGCAGGCATACAAGCTTTGTCCGTCAAGCTTACTCAGTCAATGTCGTTATGATGAGCTTAGGTTTCATGCTCATTGGATATCAATTAACGGGCTATGTTGCCGCTCAATAATATAAGGAACTCATTATGTATAACTCAGATATGCCAAATCGAGCAGAACTGCCAACAGCTAAGCAATTAATTCGTTCAACGCTTCTTGCTTTGGTTGGTGCCTTTTTACTTCTTATCACTGTCATTCTTCCTGCTGAATATGCAATTGACCCGACGGGAGTAGGCCGAGTGATAGGTTTGACCGACATGGGGGAGATCAAGACCCAATTAGCTCAAGAGGCGGCTGAAGATCAAGCGAGATCTGAAGCCATGAAGACAGTGGAGAAAGTTGAACAGCAACCTTCTACAGATACCGTTGACTCAGTGACGCTAAGCAAAGACAGCAATGATACCGCTGAAGTGGTATGGAAGGACAAGATCCTGCTGTCGCTTAAACCAGGACAAGGTGCAGAGGTCAAACTGGTTATGGACAAGGGTCAAACAGCTCAATTTACTTGGTCAGCTAAAGGTGGCCCTGTTAATTTTGATACACATGGTGACGGTAATGGTCAGTCAATAAGTTACGAGAAAGGTCGCGGAGTTCCAAACGATCAAGGTGAGTTAACCGCTGCTTTTTCCGGTAATCATGGTTGGTTCTTCAGAAATCGTACCGACAACACAGTCATGGTCATTTTAAGGACTAAAGGAGATTACTCTCAAATGAAGAGAGTGCTTTAACTTAATGTAAGCTAGCCCGAGAAAACTTGGGCTAGCTTTTTCTGATTTGATAGAAGTGGTAATCAGAGTGTTATTCAAATCTCTCCACTAAATAATCGATCAGCACACGAACACGTTTCACTTTTTGGCTATTGCGGCTGAAGTAGAGATATAAACCAGGGTAGGTGGGCCATTTCTCTTCGAGTACAGGCACCAACTGACCCGTCTCAAGTTCGGATTGGAGAGCAGGAAGAACCAAGCGCCCAATTCCTAGCCCTTCTTTGGCTGCATCCACCATTAAATCAGTGTCATTAACCACCAGCCCATAAGGAATTTCTACACGTATTTGCTGGCCGTCTTCCATCAGGTTTAGCTGGGCGTACTTGTTGGAAGTAATAAAGCGATATTGGATCAGCTTGTGGTTACTGAGATCTTGAAATGACTTGGGTGTCCCATATTTCTTTAAGTACTTGGGAGAGGCAAACAGAGCTTCTTTCATCGGCTCCGTGAGTTTTTTCGCCACCATCCCTTCTTCGATAATACTGCCAAATCGAATCCCTAGATCGATACCTTCCTTGATAATATCGAGAGTGGCATCAGAGATGGATATCTCTAGCTCAATTTGTGGGAACTGACGACAGAAGTTAGCAAAAATCGTTTTCAGGTAGGTGTTGTACACGAACTTAGGGACGGTGATACAGAGCTTACCACTAGGTTCTTCGGTCAGCTCTTGAACACTTTCCAGTGCATAATTCAGTGACTCCATGGCGGTGAGAGTGCGTTCATGAAGTAATCGCCCTGCATCGGTGAGCTCGATTTTCCGTGTCGTTCGGTTAAATAGAGTTAAGCCAACGTTGCTTTCTAACAGTTTTAAAGACTGGCTTACAGAAGGGGCAGCCATCTCAAGTTTACGTGCTGCTCCGCGGATGCTGCCTTCTTGAACAATAGCTTGGAAGACTTGCAGTTGGTTGTAGGTGGTCCCTTTCATTACACTCAACTCTTTTGTTAGGTTTAACCTAATTAAAAAATAATTTTTACTGGCCTACAAGCAATTAATGACTAACAGTAAAGTAGCTCCATCGAATGCGTGGCATTCCCCAGTTTTATCAGGAGCGAATTATGAGCAAAGTCGTCGTTATTTCAGGTCACCCAAACTTAGAATCTTCCTATACCAACAAGGTTATATTGCAGCAGCTTACACAGGATGTTGAGAGTATTGATGTACGTCGATTAGATGCGCTATACGCTGATTATCAAATTGATGTTGAAGCAGAGCAAAAAGCCCTACTTGATGCACAAGTTGTGATACTGCAGTTTCCTTTCTACTGGTACTCAGTACCAGCATTGATGAAGAAGTGGATTGATGATGTATTCAGCTTCAATTTTGCTTACGGCCCCGAAGGTGACAAGCTGAAAGGGAAAGACTTTATTATCTCAACCACGATTGGTGGTCCGGCAGAGTCTTATGATCCACTAGGTTATAACCACTTTACGGTTGAGCAGCTACTTCACCCAATTCAGCAATTGGCTTACCTAGCAGGAATGAACTATCAAAAGCCTGTTTATACCAATGGTATGGTTTACATTCCGGGCGTTTATAACACTCAAGAAGGTGTTGAAGAGAAAGCCCGCGATCATGCAAAGCGTATTGTTCAGCAGGTTTCCCATCTACTAGAGTCACCTGAAGCGAACATCACTGCGTTAGTGAGAACTTGGTTTGAGCAAATGGACAAGCTAGAAGAGGACTCAGGTATTTTCCATCCTATGTTGCGTAATGATGTTGTGATCACTGCACCAGAAGGGGAGTTCCAAGGCATTGCTGGCTTTAATGATTGGTACAAGATGCTACGAGAGGCTTTCAAGCCAAACTGCGAGCATCAACTTGAGCAGATTGTGATTAAGCAACAGGGAGAAGCGCATATTGCAGAGCTTCGCGTTAGACTGATTGCGGAAACCACTCAGGGTGAATCGATTAATGTACTCGTGAATGAAGAGTGGAAGGTGGATTTAGATAACGGACAACTACGCATCGAGAGCTACAAAGTAGAGCCAGTCATAAGTGCATAGTGAAACAATGCCCCACAGACAATGTGGGGCAAATGATCGGTCTTATTGGTTTACTAGTTCAACTGCTTCACGTGTGAGCTTGGCAAGCTCATCCCATCTACCTTCAGCGATAAGCTTTTTATCAACCATCCAAGTCCCACCACATGCTAAGACGCGAGGAACAGCGAGATAATCTTTGATGTTGGAAGGGTTGATGCCACCTGTCGGCATAATATGAACGTCCCCGTAAGGAGCAAGCAGTGCTTTAACCATATTGATACCACCTGATGCTTCAGCAGGGAAAAACTTTAATGTAGTTAAGCCCATTTCGAGAGCGGCTTCAATAGTACTTGGATTGTTGACGCCAGGTACGATATCAATACCGATCTCTTGGCATGCGCGAACGGTATTTGGGTTAAAGCCCGGCGAGACAATAAAGGTAGCGCCGGCTTGTTGTGCTGCCAGTGCTTGCTCTTTATTTAACACTGTGCCTGCGCCAATTAACATCTCAGGTTGCGCTTCTCTTAGTAATCGAATTGCTTCAACCGCAGCATCGGAGCGGAAGGTAATTTCAGCGGCTGGTAAACCATTTTCAACTAACACCTTACCTAAAGGCAAAATATCCTCTGCGTTATCGACAGCGATGACTGGGATGACTTTGAGTGCTTTTAGCTGCTCGTTTAAGTTAGACATTGTTTTTTCCTATCTAAAGTTTTGCTTTGCGGTATTCGTATGTGATTTAGAAATGATAGCGCCTTTATGCTGAATGACTTCTCCAGCAAGTTGATTGCCATTGTGGCACGCACGTCTAACATCTCCATCTTCGAGATAAGTAGCAAGGAAGCCACCGTTAAATGAGTCTCCGGCAGAGGTAGTATCGACAACGTTTTCAATTAAAGTCGTTTCAACATGATAAGGTTCAAAAGTGCTGTGATCTGAGACTAAACAGCCTTTAGGCCCAAGTTTTATTACTACAGTTTTGACACCAAGAGACTGTATGCGAGTAATAGTGTCTAGTGGCGTTTGATCACCCCAGATGAGTTGTTCATCATCAAAGGTGACTAAAGCGAGATCTGTGGCTTGGTACATCGATTGGTATACAGACTTAACGGTTGAGTGTTTCTCACTTGACCACAATGAAGGGCGGTAGTTACTGTCAAACACCACTTCAGTTCCAGACGCTTTGAGCTCATTCAGCAGTTGGATCATTTGCTGCCTATCTTGAGTTGGCAATATGGCTAAGCTAATACCGCTTATCATTACCATATCAGCTAACTTAAGTGATTGTCGAACATAAGAAAAGTCTTGATGCTGAAGTAGGTATTTTGCAGCAGACTGTTCACGCCAATACAGGAATGTTCTTTCACCCTTGTCATCGAGTTGAATCAGATAGAGTCCAGGAGAGCGATTGTTGTCTGTTAGCACCAAGTTAGTGTCGATACCTTCCTGCTCCCATCGAGCTTTCATTTCTTTGCTCAGCGGGTCACTTCCTAGCGCAGTGACATATTGTACTTTTGGAGCGGGCCTCAAGCCTTGATGGCTTCGGCAAAGATAAATGGCGGCATTGAGTGTGTCGCCACCGAACGTTTGTTGCATATGACTAAATGGTTTGCCATTGAGTTCAATCATACATTCGCCAATGATTGAGATTGTCTTCATAGTATAAATTCTTATAAAGCGCATCAGGCCTGCTTGTGTTGGGGGAGCAGACCTGATGGTGACTTGAAGCGATTACTTATTGTCTAAGCGAACGAACATCATAGTTAAAGCGAAAGATAAGGCGAAAACACCACATACACCAATAATCGCTTGAATGAAGTTTTGGGTACCACCTGCTAGGTAAGCCGGTAAGCTAAATACAGACGATAGAATATAGCTAGTTAGGTGAGTATCAATCGTCACTGAGATTGCGCCAAAGATACCCGCTGCCAAACTCGCCATGAACAGAGCTTTTGTGTATTTGGTTAAAACACCGAATAGAGCGGGTTCTGTAATACCGAGAATCGCAGTGATACCCGAGCCAGCCGTGATCGAAGATTGCTCTTTCGTTGCTGTTTTGCGTTGTTTGTACCAGATAGCCATAGTGGCTCCAGCAATAGCGAGGTTGCCAAGACACATGATTGGCATGAGTAGATCTTTGCCGTACAACGCGAAATTGTTCAAGCTGATTGGTGTCATGCTGTGGTGAATGCCGAATACAATAGTAATTGGTCGGGTTAAGCCAAATACAAAGCCAGTAAGCGTAGGTGAGACTTCCAGTAGGGAACTCACAACCCAGCCAGCACCATTGCTAAGCCACATGCCTGCTGGAGCAACGACTGATAAAACAAGAGTTGAAGTCACGGTAAAGGCAAGTAGTGGCGTAAATACAGGCTTAGCAGAAGCTGGTACAAGCTTGTCGACCAACGGGGTTATTTTTGATAGAACCCAAACTGCTAGAATAGCCGGGACAATAGCGCCGCCGTAGTTAAGTAGTTCAATAGGCAGCATGCCGAACACATTAAGCTCTGCTTTGCTCCCAGCTTCTGTTAGCAGCGTGGCTTTTTCAAGTAGCTTTGGTGACATCATAGCAGCAGCAACAGCAAGCGCTATATACTCATTGACCTTAAACACCTTCGCTGCCGAGAAAGAGACCAGCATAGGTAAGAAAAAGAAGACGGCAACGGAGATGGATCTGAAGAAAAACACCGTGTCAGAAGATTCAGAAATGACATTGGTTGCAATAAGCCCCGATAGAAGTCCCATTAACATCCCCGCACCTGCGATAGCAGGAACCACAGGGCCAAAGATTCCAGCCACTATGCGCATGGCATTTTGAAACAGCTTGCCTTTCTCTTGTTCAATATCGGCGTCTATGGGGGCGGCACTTGCACCGGAAAGAGCTAGATACCATTTCTCAACATCGACACCTATGATGACTTGAGTTTGTCCCTGTGCGAGAACAACGCCTTTCACCCCTTGGATAGCTTCAAGTTTGACTTTATCTGCTTTGGATTCATCGACCAGCTTAAAGCGTAGGCGAGTCATACAGTGGGTAATGTTTGCGATGTTCTTTTCACCACCAAGTGCGGCGACCAATTCTTGTAGTTTCATGCTAAAGCTGTCTGCTTTGTTTGGCGTATTATCGCCAATAGCCATGTTGGTTTCTGTCAATTGCATCATACTTTCCTATGTGCTTGTCTGCTCGTTTATTGCAATCATCTTAGCGGTTGAGGATTTTAAGCCAATCGACAAAAAAGTGATAAAACTCACATTAAAACAGCTGAAAAATTATTTTTGGCTATTTTGGGGCAATTGGTTCGTTTTTGTTTGCGAAAGTAAATCAGGAACGAACCAGTCATTTTTAAGTATAATTTACCCCTTGAAATCTGCATTCTTTCACTGTTAGATAAAATAAATCCTGTTATCTAGAGATAGTTCAAAGTGAACAAAAATATCATTTCAAATATTGAGTGTGTGATTACCAAACCTGACAGACATAACCTAATAACGGTAATTGTCGAAACTCAGTCAGGACTGACTGGTTATGGTTGTGCGACTTTTCAACAGCGACCTTTAGCCGTTAAGACAATGGTTGATGAATATATCAAGCCATTACTAATTGGAAAGGATGCTAATAATATTGAAGACCTATGGCAAATGATGATGGTTAATTCTTATTGGCGTAATGGACCTGTTATCAATAATGCTATTTCAGGTGTTGATATGGCACTTTGGGATATTAAAGCTAAGCAAGCTGGTATGCCGCTACATCAATTGTTCGGTGGTAAGTCTCGCGATGCTATTCAAGTATATACGCATGCTACTAGCGATACGATGGAAGGGTTATACGAGCAGATCGATAAATATCTAGAGCAGGGCTACAAACATATTCGTTGCCAATTGGGTTTTTATGGTGGCGTCCCTGAAAATATTCATACAGCGCAAGTTCCAACATCTGGCTCATACTATGACCAAGATCAGTATGTTGATAACACGTTGGCAATGTTTAGGCAGTTACGTAGCAAATACGGAAATGCATTCCATATTCTGCATGACGTGCATGAAAGATTGTTCCCTAACCAAGCTGTTCAATTTGCCAAAGAGGTCGAAAAATACAAACCATATTTCATTGAAGATATTCTGCCACCAAACCAAACTGAGTGGTTGGATAACATTCGCAGTCAGTCTAGTGTTTCATTGGCGTTAGGGGAGCTATTTAACAACCCAGAAGAATGGAAAGCGTTGATTATTAACCGTAGGGTAGACTTCATTCGCTGCCATGTTTCGCAAATAGGGGGGATCACCCCAGCTCTGAAACTCGGCCATTTATGCCAGAGCTTTGGGGTACGTATTGCATGGCACTGTCCGCCAGATATGACACCCATTGGCGCCGCGGTAAATACACACCTTAATGTTCACTTGCACAATGCCGCAATTCAAGAACATGTTGAATACCAGCCAAATACCCAAGCAGTTTTTCCTAATGCTGCTGAACCGGACAACGGTTACTTGTATGCTTCGGAACGTCCTGGCATTGGTGTTGAGATGAATCTAGAAATGGCGAAAGAATTTCCAGTGACTTATCGACCACATGAATGGACACAAAGCCGTTTACCAGATGGTTCGATTCATACGCCGTAAGATAAAATTGTGTAAGACAGATAAGAAACGACCGCTATTCGCGGTCGTTTTGATCTCGGTAACTCAAGCTCTCAGAGTTAAATTTTGTGTGGTATGTGCACTGATAATCGATATCGATGATATCGCTGACGACGAATACTTCACCTGACTTTAAGAATCCACGATTGGTGATATTCATTGCCGATTTTGAACGTTTGCAACCAAGTAAATCGGCGTCTTCCTTAGATAAGTTGATGGCTCGGTAAGTGGTTAAGTAGCTGTCGATCTCCAGTCCTAGCGAGAGGACATGCTTTTGCAAAGAGCTTTCAATAACAGTTTCATCAATTTTAGGGAAAATGCGGACGGGTAGGCGAGTTTCTTCGACTTGAGTTACTTTTCCTTGAATTAACCGTAACCTTTTTATATGCCAAAGATATTCATCATCTTCAATTGAAAATACTTGAATTTCATGTGGGGTTGGTAACTTTTTATTCAGCTTTATTTTCTTATAAGAAATTTCACCAAATTTATTCTCAGTCACGGAATTATATATAAGTGGTGAGCCAATTATAGATGTATTAACGAAGTAACCAGAACCTACTTTTGATTTTACAATACCGATGGCTTCAAGTTTAGCAAGTGCTTTTCGTACTGAAAATCGAGATAGCTCATATTTGTCCGCCAACTCCCTCTCTGAAGGTAGCTTTACAGAAATAACACCTTGGCAAACTTTGCTTACTATATCTTGAACTAGTTCTTCATATTTTTTCATAATAATTAGGGGTGATTATTTTCTTCACAAGACCACTTTACTGGTTAATTGTAACCTAATTAAATACTTTTTATTGAGGTTTTGATGATCTTCAATTATTTCATCAGTTCAAGGCATAACAAATTGAAGCTATTGGAATGGCAAGTAACAACATGATATGTAGATACTATGTATTCGATAAAACTAGCCCCACGGAATGTGGGGCTAGCTTATTCGTTGTTACTATGCTTTGGGTTGCGCGCCTGTAGGCTTGCGATTAGAAGGTCGGCGAGGTTTGTTCCCCGCGTTACCTGAACGAGGCTTCGCTTTCCCCTCTCCGCGTTGGCCGCTGCCATTTTTGTTCTCGCCCTTTGGCTTACTGTGTCCAAAGTGACGTTTGTTCTTGCTGGCTGGCTTGTTACCGCGAGCGTTATCGCCAGAGCGCTGACCGTCCTGATGTTCGGCTTTAGGTTGCTTAGGCTTTTTCGGCTTCTTAGGTTTCTTTGGCTTAATTGGGCGAGTATCTAGCTTTGACTCAGGAAGCTCGTTGACGGGTTTGAAACCTTCTAATTCAAGGCGAGGAAGCACTTGCTGAATTAAGCGCTCAATACCAAATAGCTCGCTTGCTTCAGCGGCTTCGACTAAAGAGTATGCCTTACCGACTTCACCCGCACGACCAGTGCGACCAATACGGTGAACGTAATCTTCAGAGACGTGCGGCAGTTCGAAGTTGACCACCTGAGGAAGCTGAGGAATATCGATACCACGCGCGGCAATATCAGTAGCAACCAATACGCGAACGTCGCCCGATTTAAAATCTGCTAATGCACGAGTACGTGCGCCTTGGCTTTTGTTTCCATGAATTGGCGCCGCTGTAATGCCTTCTTTATTGAGGAAGAAAGCCAAGCGGTTCGCACCATGCTTAGTGCGACAGAAAACCAGTGTCTGTCGCCAGTTGCCATCCTTGATTAGCTTGACCAACATTGGCGCTTTCTTACGTTTGTCTGCTGGGTAGATGCTTTGCTCGATGGTTACCGCAGTTGAATTCTCTTTGCTCACCGAGACTTCTACTGGGTCGTTGACCAAGCCCTTTGCTAGCTCGCGGATCTCAGGTGAGAAAGTTGCAGAGAACAACAAGTTTTGGCGCTTCGCAGGCAGTAAGTTGAGAATCTTACGGATGTCACGAATAAAGCCCATATCCAACATGCGGTCGGCTTCATCAAGTACCAATACTTCAAGTTGGTCGAACTTGATCGCATTTTGTTGGTAGAGGTCGAGTAGGCGACCTGGAGTGGCCACTAACACGTCACAGCCTTTACGCAGCTTCATCATTTGTGGGTTAACTTTAACCCCACCAAACACAACTTGAGAGGTCAGTTTTTGGTGGCGACTGTATTTAAACACGTTTTCCTGAACCTGTGCGGCAAGCTCGCGTGTTGGGGTCAATACTAAGGCGCGAATATGATTGCCTTTCACGCGTTGACCATTGTCCAAACGTTCAAGGATCGGCAATGTGAAGCCTGCAGTTTTACCTGTACCTGTCTGCGCTGCTGCCATAACATCTTTACCTGCTAGTACGGCAGGAATTGCTTGCTCCTGAATCGGAGACGGCTTGTCATAGCCTTGTTCTTCAATAGCTTTGAGGATTGGGGCAGAAAGGCCTAAAGAGGTAAAACCCATATATTGTTCTCTGTAAGTGGTGTGTGATCGGGCAAGACCTCAACAAAAAGGTATCGCCACGAAAAAGGGCGCCATTCTGAGCCCTTTAGCGGTGAACATCAACCAAATTATGACTTGGTTGGAGAAAGTACGCCTTTTTTTGTTAGCAGAAAAACCGTCGTCGCCAAGACAAGACCAGATAGAGCACCAAATAGATGAGACTCCACCGCCACGCGCGCATTGATTATCTCACTCGTCGAAGCTGACGCACCCATTGTCATCTCCCAGCCAACTTTTGCTAGTACGCCAACGACCAACAGCCAACTGCTCTTTTTGCCGTTTAAGGCTTCCTGAAGGGCAAAATAAGCAAACAGTCCATGAAGCACTCCAGAAAGACCAACATACCCATTCATGCTGCTAAGAAAGTTCAGTCCGCCGACGGCAAGACTAACGGTAATCAAGCTAAAAAGGAGGGCTTTGGGTGACGGCTTGAAGATAAAACTGATCACCCAAAGACCAGCTAAATTCATCCCTAGATGGGCAAAGTTGGTATGCGTGAAGTTTCCTGTTAGGATTCGCCACCACTGACCTTCAAGAATAAAATAGCGTTGCCAGTTAACTTGGGAAGCGAAAGGTTCGAATTGAAGGCCTAGGCAAACTAAGCTGATAACAATTAACAGAAGTAATAAGCGCACACTATGTCCCGATACTGTTCTCAATGTGGAAAGTCACTCAAAGCTTGTATCTGTGAGTGGATACAAAGCCTAACATCGAATGTCGAGTTGGTCATCCTACAACACCACAGTGAAACAAACAGACCAATGGGAACGGCGCGAATACTCAAGCTGTCACTCACCAATAGCTATTGCTTTGAAGGGGAAGACTTTTCTGCTCATGATAAGCTCAACCAATTGCTGAACGACGACTCCTATCATCACTTTGTGCTCTATCCGGGAGAAGGCTCTGTGAGCCATACACAAGTCGCCGAAAAGTTATCTGCCGAGCAAAAGGTAAGGGTGATCCTGTTAGATGGCACTTGGAAAAAAGCCTATAAGATGTGGCAGCTATCAACCAATTTACACGCTCTTACGTTAATTCACTTACCTGATGACTTGCAAGGTAATTATCGTATTCGCAAAGCGCCAAGCGATAATAGTCTCTCGACAGTCGAGGCAGGCTATCACATTCTATCTCTACTAGAACCAGAGATAGATTTCCTACCTTTAATCGATGCCTTCAACCAAATGATCGAGTTTCAAATTCAGCAAATGCCACCGGGCGTGTTTGAAAAAAACTATCGCGCAGAGTGAACAGGCGAATTGGGAGTAAGCGGCAAAATTCAACAAAGCGACTACACTTGATCCAAGTGCGATGTTGTCAATGAGTACTTTATCCAAGTACAATGCCGCGCAATCGTTTAGTTACAACTAGGCGAAGCTTCGTATAATCCCGCTGATAAGGTGCGGGAGTCTCTACCTGAAACCTCAAATTTCAGATTACGAAGAGTTAAGTGCATGGCGCTTTTCTCTTTGTATGTCAGAAAGCTAATTTAGAGAAAAGTGCTTGTTTACCCTTCATATTTGAAGCTGCAGCGTTGTTGACTGCATAAATTCACCGGAACGCCGGCCGCCCGAATCACATAGAACTTCTATGCTCATAGGGCTGAATTTATTGGTCGCCTAGCTGCAACTCCAACTATTTTGGGTATCTCGGTTGATATGAATGGAGAGACAAGCATGAACCAAACCCAATTTATCCAACAACTTCCAAAAGTTGAGTTGCATTTGCATATAGAAGGCTCCCTTGAGCCAGAGATGATGTTTGAACTCGCTCAGCGCAATAATATCGCGTTACCATTTACTACCCCAGAGGAAGTGAAGGCCGCGTATCAGTTTACTAATCTACAATCTTTTCTAGACATCTATTATCAAGGTGCAAATGTTCTTATTCATGAGCAAGATTTCTATGATCTGACTTGGGCTTATTTGTTACGTTGTCAGCAAGATAATGTCATCCATACTGAGATATTCTTTGACCCGCAAACTCACACTGAGAGAGGGATTGCGTTTGAGGCCGTGATAAGCGGTATTCACCGCGCACTAGAAGATGGCCGTGAGCAGCTTGGTATTACTAGCCAGATCATCATGTGTTTCCTACGCCACTTAGACGAAGAAAGTGCCTTTGATACATTATTCCAAGCCCTTGAACATAAAGACAAGATTGTTGGTGTCGGTTTGGACTCCTCGGAGCTTGGACATCCGCCAGAGAAGTTTGCCCGCGTATTTGCTAAAGCGATAGAGGAAGGATTCTTAACGGTGGCTCATGCTGGAGAGGAAGGCCCTGTAAGTAATATCTATGACAGCTTAGAGCTATTGAAGGTAAGCCGTATTGATCATGGTGTTAGATGCTCTGATGATGAAAACTTATTGCATGCTTTAGCGCAAAGCCAGATGCCGCTAACGGTATGCCCATTATCCAATACTAAGCTCAAGGTGTTTGAAGAGATGCATGAGCACAATATTGTTGAGCTGCTAAGGCGTGGTATCTGCGTGACGATCAATTCTGATGATCCCGCATACTTTGGTGGTTATATGACAGATAATTTCTTGGCTGTCGCCGAAGCACACTCAATGACCAATCAAGAGCTGGCGAAGTTTACCCGCAATGCGATTGCCGCCAGTTTCATCAGTGATGAAGAGAAGCAAAAACTAAGAGAAAAGCTGGGCGAATTTATTAGTTCGGTGAGTTAATTCGCTGGTATGAATCAAGAGGGCAGCGATAACGCTGCCCTTTATGTTTAGTGAGAGGAAAACAGTTGCTGGTGGAGTCTTTGGGCATGCCCATCTGTCATCGAAGATATGTAATCAGCAATGACTCGAAAGCCTGCACTCTCACTCTCTTTATCTAACCATTTCTGGCGCACATTGATAGGTAATAATCGCTCTGGGTCAGCGCTAAGTGCTTCGAAAATATCCATAATGATCTGCTGACCTTTGTATTCCACCACTTGTACGTGAGGCACTTGTATTACGTAGTCACTGACAAACTTCTTCAATACATCGAGTGCTTTTGCCATCGTGGGCTCGAGTACGGCATTGAAAGCCAACAGTTCGCTTTGGAACGGGGCATCAATTGGCTTAATAGAAATACTGGTCAGTAGTGCGTTAACCATGCCGCCAATCGCATCTTTGCGTTGGTAATGAGTTCCGGCAAAAAGCATCTCGGTGATCGAGGCGATGTGTTTTTCAAACCAAGGATCACCACATTCCGACAAGTGGCTAGAAGCGCCTTCAATCCATTGGTGGCGATTAACCATTCCCAGTACAATCGCATCTTCAAGATCATGCACACCGTAAGCAATATCGTCCGCGAGTTCCATGATTGAACAATCAATCGATTTATAGCGAGTTTTGCTATGCTGGGTGCCACTGACTTTCTCTTCACGCATCTGGCTGAATAGCAACTTATCTTGTTCACTCAAAGGCTCGACAACCCAGTCAAACAACGTTTTATCGCAGTCATACAAGCCTTTTGCTGGTGACCAATCTTTCGCTCTTAATTTACGCTGGTGGGAAACACTGTCTGGAATCTTTGCGGCGCGAGTCTGGCTAATCATCGCAGGGTATTTGATCAGGCCAAGTAAAGTACGGCGCGCTAGATTCATACCAAATTGTTCAGTGTAAGGTTCTAGCTTGGTCACAATGCGAAAGGTTTGGGCATTGCCTTCAAAGCCTCCATGTTCCCGCATCATATAATTGAGAGCGACTTCGCCGCCGTGACCATAGGGTGGGTGACCAATGTCATGAGCAAGGCATAACGAATCGATCAGGCTGTCACTGGGTAATAAATCTCTAAACTCAGGCTGTTTCTTTTTCAACTGGGCGACTATACCTGTGCCCAATTGAGCGGCCTCTAATGAGTGAGTTAAGCGAGTCCGGTGAAAATCGTCGAAGCTATTGCCATGTACTTGCGTTTTTGCCTGTAAGCGGCGAAAAGCGGCAGAGTGCAGGATGCGCGCCCGATCCCTTTGATATGGACTGCGATGGTCATCACGACGTATTTTATGTTCATCATCGTGGCGTTCATGCCATAAATCGCTGATTTTAAACGTCATAGGCTCCGCTCCCCTGTTTTTTCTTACCGTACACGTATACGCTAGTGACTGCAAGATCAGTCGCGCATCGTCAGAATCAGCATTGCTGCGACAGCGAGAAAGCCAGTCATCATCAGAAACACATCGTTATAAGCCATAATCGCCGCATCTCTTTGCATTGTAGCAACCAAACTGGCTTGGGCTTGTTGTAACGCTGTTGCGCTATCACTGCCTGCTTGAATAAAGAAACTCTGTTGTTGCTGCAGAGTTTGCCAACCTAACTGACTGACAGTGGGTAGCGACTCTTTGATATGAGCCAAATGTTCGCGCGTTTTGTTATCAAGCAAAGTAGCAATCACCGCGATACTGAAAGCACCACCTAAATTACGCATAACGTTAGTGAGGGTGGAAGCGTCAGGTGTCTCATGCTTGGCGATGTTCTTCATAGCGACTAAAGATAACGGTACCATAATAAATGGACTACCAATGGCGCGCAGTACCATGGATAAAATCAGCTGCTGACCACCAAAATCAACGGTCATATGAGTGTTGACGTAACAACTCAAGCCAAACATAGCAAAGCCAAACGTCACTAAGTATTTAGGCTTAATGATTTGAGTTAACTTTGGCACAAGCGGAAAAATCAGCAGCTGCGGAAAGCCCATCCACATTAACACTTCACCTATTTCCATCGCGTTGTATTGTTGAATCTGGGTGAGGTACATCGGCAGCACATAGATCGAGCCCAGCAGCGCCATACCAAGAATCAGATAAGCGATACAAGACATCGCAAACTGTCCATCACGTAGCAATCTTAAGTTAACTAATGGTTTTTTGTGCTGCAGTTCATTAATCACAAAATAGACTAAGCTCACGGCGGATATGATCGCTAAGGTAATGATAAAGCTAGAGCTGAACCACTCCTCGCGGTTACCTTCTTCAAGAACGACTTCTAGACAACCTAAACCAAGAGCCATCGTGGCTATACCAAACCAGTCGGCATTTTTGAGTGTTGCTAGCTCTAGAGGTTCATCATCCAAACCATAGCGAATCATCGCAATCACTAAGAAAGCGGGCGGAATGTTGATATAAAAGATGTAGTGCCAAGAAAGATTTTCCGTCAACCAGCCACCAAAAGTTGGGCCAATAGACGGTGCAAAAGTGGCAGTGACACCAAACAGTGCCATACCCACCGCACGTTTATTGAGGGGCAAAAGCTGCACGACCAATGAAAAGGCAAGAGGGATCAGAGCGCCACCGCTAAAGCCTTGCATCGCGCGGAACACGATCATCGAAGTCATATTCCATGAGAATGAACAAAGCAGGGACGAAAGGGTAAAAATCGCGGTTGTCCAAGTGAGATATCGGCGTTTTCCCAGTGCTTTTGATAGCCAACCGCTGAGCGGAATGGCAATCATTTCTGCCACGAGATAAGAGGTTGAGATCCAAGAACTCTCGTCCAAGGTGGCAGAAAGTGCTCCTTGGATATCTTTCAGCGAAGAGTTGGTGATTTGAATATCAAGAATTGCCATAAATGCGCCAATGAGACCACCAAACAGGGCGATCCAGTGACGCGTCGGCACTTGTTGCTCTTCAATATTGGGACTAATTGCAGCATCTGCCATGACTAGCCTCGCGTATCAATGGTCGCGATAACAGACAAACCTGGTAGCAAGCGGCCTTTTAACTCTTTAGCATCAGGAATCGTGATTTTGACAGGGACACGTTGAACGATTTTGGTGAAGTTGCCTGTCGCATTTTCAGGTGGTAGTAGAGCGAACTTCGCACCAGTGGCGGGAGAGAAGCTATCAACAACGCCTTCTAGAGGCTGACCTGGAAAAGCATCGAGCTCGACTTCGACTTTTTGCCCTTTATGAATTCCGCTCAGTTGAGTCTCCTTAAAGTTGGCTTCAATCCACACTGCGTTATTCGGTACTAGGCTCATCAATGGTGCGCCAGCCTGAACTAACAGACCTTCGCGAACGCTTCGTTTGCCTATGATGCCATCCGTTGGTGCGTAAACTTTGGTGTAATCCAAGTTTAGCTGAGCTTGTTTTAGCCCTGCTTGCGCTTCGGTTACTGAAGCACGTGCTTGTTCAATTTCACTGGCAATGACATTCAATTGCTCGTTTGCTGCATCTAGGCTAGCTTTCGCTTCGTCAAGTTGTGCCATTGTGACTTTTTGCTGAGCGAGCATGCTGTCTACTTCATCTTGAGAAGCGTAGTTGCGTTTTAGTAGGCTGCGTGAGCGTGCTACTTGCTGAACGGCGCGATCGTACTCTGCTTGCGCTGACTCAACTTGGCTCTCAGCTTGGTGAATTTGGCTGCGTTGCAGCTTTTGCTGAGCAACGAGGTTGTGCTCACTCGCTTCGGTGACGGTTAGGTGTGCTTTAGCTTGCTCTACAGCCGCTTGATAATCGCGGTCATCTATTTGTACTAGTAGGTCACCCTGTTTTACCGCTTGGTTATCAGTAATGTAAGACTGAGCGATATAGCCTGAAACTTTAGGACTGATACTGGTGATATCACCTTGCAGGTAAGCATTATCGGTAGACTCGAAGTATTGACCATAAGTGAGCCAGTAACCACCACCTAGCAAGCCTAGTGACAGCATAATTGCGGTGGCAATTAATGGGGCTTTGTTGCGTTTGCGAGGCATGGCTGGGGCGTTATGGTTTTCGGTCATAGTGATTCTCGTTGGGGGAGTAAGGATGTAACAAATTGTAAAGGAATTGGATTGGTTGATAAGATAGGAAAAAATGAAAACACTGTTGCACAAATCGTTCTAATGAAGAGAGAGGAAATTCAATGGACTTGAACGCTATAACCGTTTTTGCACAAGTGGTTGAGTGTGGAAGTTTCACCCACGCGGCAGAGGCATTGAATATGACTAAATCCACGGTCAGTAGAAAGTTAGGGGAGTTAGAGAAACACCTAGGTGTGAGGTTGATCACTCGATCCACTCGTAGCTTAATGTTAACCCCGGAAGGGGAGCGCTTTTATCAATCTAGCCAGCAGATGCTGGAGCTTCTCAATCAGGCTGAGCTGGAAGTGAGTGCTAACCAAGACTTAATCAGAGGACCGCTCAATGTCGTGTTTCCCGTTGAGCTTGGTCAGCAAGTGTTAAGTAAATACATTCACCAGTTCTTGGCCGATTATCCTCATGTAACGTTAAATCTGGAGCTGACGAATCGTGAGGTGGACATTATTACCGAAGGTATAGATCTTTACGCGCAAATTGGTGAGTTGGAAGATTCGAGTCTTATTTCAAGGTATCTGACGTCGTCAAAGCGGGTTTTGGTTGCTAGTCCGGAGTATCTAGGGAAATTTGGTCAGATTGATAGCCATCTCGATCTCACTGAGCCTCATCGAGTGATTGAGGTGTTTAACAAAGGTGCACGTTTACCAAAGTGGCAACTCAGTTTAGAAGATGGATTCTCTTATTTGATCGACTTACCGTATCAATTAAGAGTGAATACCATTACATCTTGCCTTAATGCCTGTATTGACGGATTAGGTATTGCAGTGCTTCCAGAGTTTATCTGTTTAGAGCATTTTAACAGTGGCAAATTAAAACATCTCTTGCCTCAATACTCGATGCCAGAAGTCAGTGTGAGCTTAGTCTATGCAGACAGACGATTAATGCCAAAGCGTAAGAAGGTGTTCATCGACTACTTGTTAGATGCTTTCCATAAAGAGCATCCACGTACTAGCTGATTTCATCTAATGATAGCTCGAAGCTAGGCGCAAAAGTGTTGAGGAAATAATCCATTTCAGGTGTGAGACGTTCTTTTAAAGTGACATCGAGACGTTTCTTGGCTAACGCATATTCATGGTTTCCGGCGCTGAGTTCCTCTAGACATTTCAAGTAGGCACAGATGGTGTCTGCTTGCTTCACTATGGCGGCATCTTCGGTATGGGCAGACTGAGAGACTAGAAAGGGCGCGAAATCATCGCGAAATTCTTCAGGCAGCATAGAGAGCAGTTTTTGCTCTGCCGCAGCTTCGATCTTTTTGTATTCT
This sequence comes from Vibrio sp. R10-SF1-ISO8, assembly GCF_059833805.1. Lineage (NCBI taxonomy): Bacteria > Pseudomonadati > Pseudomonadota > Gammaproteobacteria > Vibrionales > Vibrionaceae > Vibrio > Vibrio sp. R10-SF1-ISO8. Next base: position 639,002 of record NZ_JCBDHL010000021.1, read on the forward strand.
TTGGCGATCTCTGGGTTGTAGTACTTCACTGGGGTAGGTAAATCGCCAGTAAGCACTTCACTGGTGTCGTGATACATACCAAGGATGGCGATTCGCTCCGGATTTAATGTTCCGCCAAACTTTTTATTTTTGATGACAGCTAAGGCGTGGGCAACGAACGCAACCTGCAGACTATGCTCTGAGATGTTTTCCGTCGAGACTGAACGCATCAAAGGCCAACGTTGAATCAGCTTCATACGTGCTAGGTGGGCAAAAAAGTGACTTTCCTTTGGATTACTGTTTGGCATTTGTTCCTCCCTAAACAAAAAAGGACACTCGATGAGTGTCCTTTAAGCATATGAAAGTTCAGCGCTAATTACTACTGACTATAAGTTGATAAGAAGCGTTCAAAACGACCTATCGCCATTTCCAAATCTTCGACATGCGGCAAGGTCACAATGCGGAAGTGATCCGGTTTTGGCCAGTTAAAGCCTGTTCCTTGCACCAGTAGCACTTTCTCTTGAATCAAGAAGTCGAGTACCATCTTTTGATCGTCTTTGATGTTGTACATCTTGGTATCGATTTTTGGGAATAGGTACATGGCACCTTTTGGCTTAACGCAAGAGACGCCAGGAATTTGATTGATTAGCTCAAAAGCTTTGTCTCGCTGCTCTAGCAAACGTCCACCAGGCAAGATCAGTTCGTTAATACTCTGATAGCCACCTAATGCGGTTTGGATAGCATGTTGCATCGGTACATTGGCACACAGGCGCATCGATGAAAGCATATCGAGGCCATTGATGTACCCTTGCGCTTGATGCTTGGGCCCTGTAAGGAACATCCAGCCGCCACGGAAACCACAAACACGATAAGCTTTTGATAAACCGTTAAAAGTCACGACTAGCACATCTTCTGTTAAGGTCGCTACCGATGTGTGTGTCGCACCATCATAGAGAACCTTGTCGTAAATTTCGTCGGCAAAAATGATCAGCTTGTGCTGGCGGGCAATCTCAATGACTTCCAGTAAGAAATCACGACTGTAAACCGCACCTGTTGGGTTGTTTGGGTTGATCAGAACAATGCCGCGAGTTTTTGGCGTTATCTTGCTTTTAATGTCGTCTAGGTCTGGATACCAATCAGCTTCTTCATCACACATATAGTGAACAGCTTTACCACCGGATAAGGCAACCGAGGCCGTCCAGAGCGGGTAGTCAGGCGCAGGGACGAGCATTTCGTCGCCATTGTTTAGCAACGCTTGCATTGCCATAACGATAAGCTCTGATGCACCGTTACCAACGTAGACGTCTTCGACATCAAGTGAGCGTATCCCTTTGCGTTGGTAGTGCTGAACCACCGCTTTTCGAGCCGAATAGATGCCTTTTGAATCACAGTAACCTTGCGAAGTTGGCAGGTTACGGATTACATCAACCAAAATTTCGTCAGGGGCGTCGAAGCCAAATGGGGCAGGGTTACCGATGTTCAATTTCAGTATTTTATGCCCCTCTTCCTCCATGCGTTTAGCATGTTTGAGTACAGGACCCCTAATGTCATAGCAGACATTGTCGAGTTTTGACGACATCCCGATATTTTGCATTGATTAAAACCTAAATATTATTGAATTTCTTTATTAAAGTACCCTAAAAAGAGGTTCTTTAGAATAAAAATCTGATTAGATAACAACATTTAATGCCTTGTAGCACGCCCGTTATCACAGGATTTTGCAAAACATTGGTTTCAACCTTGATTTGAGTAGGGTCTATAAATAGAGTAGCGACATATAATGAAATAATAACCCCCATGCATACGAGGCTGATTTGTCATACTTTCATCAAGCCGTAGCTGAACTGATCGAACGCGTAAAGGAAGCAGAAGATGGTGTAAACCGTCTGGTTCAAGTTCTTGAGGAAAAACCTGACTTTGTATTTATAGATTGGTTGGAAGCGCAGCCGCTATATCCAAAGTTTTACTGGCAATCTCGCGATACTCGAGAAGAGGTTGTGGCTCTAGGCCAGTTACATACCTTTGTTGAACCTGCGCCTGCTTATACTATTCTCGCCGACGATCAGCGCATTTGGGGAGGCCGTTCGTTTGATGGTCATACAGGGAAAAATCGCCGCTGTATGTCCTCTTTTTTCTTTTTACCGCAAATTGAGTTGATTCGTTTCGATCAGCAGTGGTCACTCGCGGTAAACCTCAACGCAGAAAAACATCGCACTTTGGCAAGTTTATACAAGCTGCAGCTTGAGGTTTCTGCTATTTTGCCAGTCTCTTCGCATATAGAAACCATCCAGCATACGCCTGAAAAAGAGCAGTGGTCTCAGTTGGTAGATAAAGTACTGACTGGCATCAAAAACGAACAATTCAAGAAAGTGGTTCTGGCGCGTAAAACCGAGGTGAACCTCGATAGACCGCTGTGCGCATCTCAGCTGCTGAAAGCTAGCTATCTGCAAAACCACCACAGTTTTCACTTTTTACTCTCATTAGATAAGAAACACAGTTTTTTAGGCTCGACCCCAGAGCGTTTGTATGCACGTCAAGGTCAGGAGCTTTATACTGAAGCGCTTGCAGGCACCATTGGGCGTGGCACTAATGCCAGTCAAGATATGGAGTTGGCTAACTGGCTCTCTAATGACGTTAAAAACCTCAATGAAAACCAGTATGTTGTCGACGACATTATCGATCGCCTAACTCCGCACTCAGAGCATGTTGAAGTAGAGCAAGAAGCAAGGTTAGTTCGCTTACGTAAAGTTCAGCACTTAAAACGCAGTATTCATGCTCATCTCAATAAAGGGGTTAACGGGGTGCAGTTGCTTAGCGCTTTGCAGCCAACTGCTGCCGTTGCTGGGTTACCTCGTGAAGAATCCATGGCATTCATTCAAGAGCATGAACCGTTTGCTCGGGGCTGGTATGCAGGTTCAATGGGCTTTATTAGTCATCAAAGGGCGGAGTTTTGCGTCGCTATCCGCAGTGCGCTAGTACTCAACGATCAAGTTCAGCTTTTTGCTGGAGCTGGAATTGTTCCTGGTTCTATTGCTGAACATGAATGGCAGGAGCTCGATAAAAAAATGTCGACGTTACTGTCTTTAATTTCTGACAATCCTCCATTGGGAGTAGCTTCATAGATGAGTGGTAGTCCATACTCAATCGAGCAGGCGGTGGTAAATCGCATTTGGTGTCAGACTATTTTGGAAGAGCTATCGCGCTTTGGGGTCAGTGAGGTTTGCGTTGCTCCAGGCTCACGTTCAACGCCATTGACCTTAGAAGCTGATGAAAATCCTAATCTGACTTTGCATACCCATTTTGATGAGCGTGGTTTGGGCTTTCTTGCGCTTGGATTAGCGAAAGCAAGCCGAAAACCTGTTGCTGTGGTGGTAACTTCCGGTACAGCTGTCGCGAACTTGTTGCCAGCGATTGCAGAGGCGAAACTCACTGGTGAAAAACTGGTGGTGTTAACGGCAGATAGACCGATCGAGTTGGTTGGATGTGGAGCTAACCAAGCGATTAATCAATCGGGGATATTCTCGTCACATGCCACAGCATCACTTGAGCTACCAAGTCCTTGTTTGACAACACCTCTGAAGTGGTTACTTACTTCCGTTGATAACCTCATGCACAGTCAAGCGAAGGTAGGCTGCGCAGTGCATATCAACTGTCCTTTTCCTGAGCCCTTATATAGCGCTCAAGACAAATCAATTTATCAAGATTACATAGAAACAGTGTCGAGCTGGTGGCAGGGCAGTACCACCTATACTCGCCAGTTGTCAGCAGGTATTGAACAACGGATCCACTTTAGTGATTTCGCTGATAAAAAAGGCGTGATTGTGCTTGGTAGCGTTACCTTAAGTGAAGCGCGATTGGCAAAGCAGTTAGCCGAAACGTTAGGTTGGCCGCTATTGAGCGATCCTCAATCAGGGGTGACTTCTGCTTGGGCTCATTACGATTTATGGCTCCAAAATGGTGAACGCTCGGAATCACTTAATCAATGTGAATTGGTACTGCAGATCGGTTCAAGAATCGTGTCGAAGCGCTTAAACCAGTGGCTTGTTGATCAGGTTGAGCAGCGTAACGCGCAATATCATTACCTTGCGCCAAGTGCTGATAGAAACAACCAATCGCATTTGATGCAAACTCATCATGTTGCTGATATTGAAGCTTGGCTACAGGTCTTTATTGAGTCAATACCTGCACTCTGCAATACGGAATCTGGTTGGGCGAATGAGCTGACGGAAGTGTCTCAGCAGGTTGCGAACCTAGCTGCGCTCCATCTCAATACCGATTCCTCACTAGATGAGATTGAACTTGCGTTAAGCGTTAACCTAGTTGCCAAGCAGGCACAGATCTTTCTAGGCAATAGCTTGTTTGTGCGCTTGGTCGACATGTTTAGTGGTCTTGATGACTATACCGTGTATAGCAATCGCGGCGCGTCTGGTATTGATGGGTTAATCGCCACGGTATCAGGTGTAGTGCGAGCCAACCAACAACCGACCCTAGTATATATCGGTGATACATCACTGCTTTATGATATCAATTCACTTGCGCTGCTTACTCACGAAAAAACACCTGTTGTGGTGGTTGTGACTAACAATGATGGTGGTGCAATCTTTGATTTACTACCTGTTCCTGAGCAGCAAAAGCAGTCACTCTATCAAATGCCACATGGCTATGATTTTGAAAGTGCTGCCAAGCAGTTCAAATTGAGTTACAGCAAGCCAGAAACCTTAGCTCACTACACGCATATGGTAAATGACCACTTACGTCATGGTGAGGGAGCATTGCTGGTTGAAGTGCAAACACCTCCAGAGCAAGCGTCTTCTCAATTGAAAGAGTTTATCCAACAAATTCATGCTTTATAGTCACGCTAGCTCAAACCTCAATCCAACAAGCACTGTGATCGTATTTTTACATGGCTTGCTGGGTTCTGGTTTGGACTGGAAAGAAACGCAATCTTACTTATCTCACTACTCTGTTATTTCCATTGATCTTCCGGGACATGGATACAGCGTATTAGAAAATTGTTGCAATTTTAAGCATTGCTGCGATCAAATATCTGACACTCTTCTTACCCATGTGACGCCACATCAGCCTATAGTATTGGTTGGCTACTCAATGGGCGGTCGTATTGCGATGTCTGGTGTAGCCAGTGGCTACTTTTCTGCCCTGAATATTCAGTCACTTATTGTTGAGGGTGGCAACTTTGGTTTGCAAAACGATTCTGATAAGCAGCAAAGGTGGCAAAACGATAGCCAATGGGCAAATCGCTTTCGCAACGAGCCTATTGAGCAGGTATTAAGCGACTGGTATCAACAGCCAGTATTTAGTTCGCTAAATCATGCGCAAAGACAAAAACTGATTGATAAGCGCAGTGCTAGTCTAGGCCCATCGGTAGCGAATATGCTTGAGGCTACTTCGCTTGCGAAACAAGACTATTTACTTGATGCCCTGAAACATTCGGGGATCAAAACTCATTATATATGTGGCGAAAAAGACAATAAGTTTAGTCAGTTGGCCAAACAAAGCGGTTTGTCTTTTAGCCAAGTTGCGAAAGCGGGGCACAATGTTCATGTCGAACAGCCACAAGCTTTCGCAAATATTGTTAAAACTCAGCTGAACACCATTGGTTAGTATGCTGAGCCAGTAGGTAAACAAACTAGGAATCACCATGGCAAAAACAGTCGGTATCTCAGAAGAAGAACTATACGCTCCAGTTAACTGGAATGACTGCACAGGTGAATATGAAGATATTCAGTACCACAAATCTGAAGATGGTATCGCTAAGATCACTATCGCTCGTCCTCAAGTACGTAACGCTTTTCGTCCTCAAACCGTTAAAGAGATGATCAATGCTCTGGCAGACGCACGTTACGATGAAGGTGTGGGCGTTATTATCCTAACCGGTTTAGGTGAGAAAGCATTCTGTTCCGGTGGCGACCAGAAGATTCGTGGTGACTACGGCGGCTATCAAGATGATTCAGGTACTCACCATTTAAACGTTCTTGATTTCCAACGTCAAATTCGTACTTGTCCAAAGCCAGTGATCGCATCGGTTGCAGGTTGGGCAGTGGGTGGCGGTCACGTACTACACATGATGTGTGACCTAACGATTGCTGCAGAAAATGCTCAATTTGGACAAACAGGCCCTAAAGTGGGCTCATTTGACGGTGGTTGGGGCGCTTCTTACATGGCACGTATCGTCGGCCAGAAGAAAGCGCGTGAAATTTGGTTCCTATGTCGTTTCTACGACGCGCAAGAAGCACTTGATATGGGGCTGGTTAATACAGTCGTTGCTGTAGAAGATTTAGAGAAAGAAACGGTTCGCTGGTGTCGTGAAACTCTACAGCACAGCCCAATGGCACTACGTTGCTTGAAAGCGGCGCTGAATGCAGACTGTGATGGTCAAGCTGGCCTTCAGGAGCTAGCTGGTAATGCAACTATGATGTTCTACATGACTGAAGAAGGTCAGGAAGGTCGTAATGCGTTTAATGAGAAGCGTCGCCCTGACTTTAATAAATTCCCACGCAACCCTTAATTTGTTGTTGATATCGTCGCTTGAGCCTCAATAACCGTGTCGAGGATGCTCATATAGGCTTCTATATTCAGCGTCCTCTCCTTGTTCTTGAGGCTACAGCTTAGATATCAACGTACAAATGGGTGAAATATCCAATACAAGCTACATTTATATCAACAAAGAAAGGGATATTGCTATGAGATCAGCCAAACTGTATCGCTATGAATTGCCGATGGACAGTGGCGTGATACTGCGTGAACAAAAGCTCAAGCAGAGAGAAGGATTTGTCGTTGAGCTTGTTCTTGATGGTGAGCTTGGTCGAGGCGAAATTGCCCCTTTGCCTGGTTTTAGTATCGAGACGATGGACGATGTTTACTCGCAATTGGTCGAGCAACTGGCTTTGTGGCAACAAGGTCAAGCGTTCAACTTTGATGAGCTTTACCCATCGGTCGCCTTTGGTTTATCAATGGCCGAGTTAGAGCTCAATAAACAGCTGCCAGAACAAGGCTGCTTTCAAGCTGCGCCGCTATGTTCTGGTGACCCAGACGAACTCCTGCCTAAGCTGAATGCCATGACGGGTGAGAAAGTGGCCAAGATTAAGGTCGGTCTGTATGAGCCGATTCGTGATGGGATGCTAGTCAGCCTTTTCTTAGAATCGATTCCAGACTTAACACTCCGTTTAGACGCTAACCGAGCTTGGACTGCAGAAAAAGCGCAGCAATTTGCTAAGAAGATTGCCCCTTCGTTGCGTGGCCGCATCGCCTTTATCGAAGAGCCATGCCAAGCACCGGGAGACAGCTTCTCTTTTGCCATTGATACAGGCATTGCGATTGCTTGGGATGAAACGCTGCAACACGCGATCCGCAAAGAAGACTTCAAGCTAGAAGATCTCAATGGCGCGAAAGCGATTGTGATTAAGCCGACTCTGATTGGAACAGTTGAGCGTTGTATTGAGCTGATTGATAAAGCCAAGTCACTTGGCATTAAAGCGGTAATAAGTTCGAGTATTGAATCTAGCCTTGGTTTAACCCAGTTAGCAAGATTAGCGCACTGGCAACTTCCAGAAGAAGTACCGGGACTGGATACCGTGGGGCTGTTTGCTCAGCAGTTAGAAGTTCCATGGCCGGGTTGTGAACTGCCTATCGCAAGTTTGTCTGATCAGGCATTAATCTGGCAGTCGTAATGAGTCAGTTATCTCCTCTACGTCAATGGGCTCAGTCGAGCCCATCTTTGTATGCTCTCTATACCCCCAACCAAAGTTACACTTGGGCTGAGCTTGAAACTGCCGTTGACCAAGTGGCGGCTTCGTTGGCAAGACAAGGTGTTGGTTCGGGAAGCGTGCTCACTTGTGTTGGCAAAAACAGTGTTGAGCTGATTTTGGTTTATCTCGCCTGTCTAGAGCTAGAAGCAATCTGCGCGATAACCATGCCGCAAACACAAGCTGAATTTAACCAGAAACTCGCGACATTATATGCCGAACCCAAGCAGGCCAAAGTGTGGCTATCAACAGACGTCCCAGACTTGCGAAGCTTACAAAACATAGAGCTGAAGCCTTTGGTGACTGAATGTTGTCAAGGTAAGTTCAGCAGCGAGGCGCTTGCTTCAATTGTATTTACGTCAGGTTCAACAGGCGCTCCTAAAGCGGTTGCTCATACCTCAAAGCAACATTTAGCCTCGGCTCAAGGTTTGCTGCAGCGCTTTGCGTTTAAGCAGGCAGACACTTGGTTACTGAGCCTACCTATGTATCATGTCTCTGGACTCGCGATTATCTATCGCTGGCTGCATAGTGGCGCCAGCTTGAAAATGGGCAAAGGTGAACTGGTAGAGGATATTCAGGGTGTCACTCACGCATCTTTAGTTTCCACCCAACTTAAACGGCTTCTCGACAATGAAGTGAAACTGTCACTCAGTCATGTATTACTCGGTGGCAGCCATGTGCCCTTGGAATTCAGCCAGCAAGCTGAAAAGCTAGGTATTGAAACATGGCTTGGTTATGGCATGACAGAGGCCGCGTCAACCGTGACGGTAAAACGTATTGACTCCGAATACACTGCTGGTGAGTTGCTACCAAAGCGTCAGCTTCGCCTTAAAGGGCAGAGGATTTATATTGGCGGTGAGACGTTAGCCTCCGGTTACTATATACAAGGGCAACTAACACCAATTACTGAACAGGGTTGGTTTGATAGTAAAGATTTGGGCGAGATGGTCGGGCGAGAGCTAAAGATCATCGGCCGCGCAGACAATCTGTTTATCTCCGGCGGTGAAAACATCCACTGTGAAGAGATAGAACAAGCGCTGAATCAGATTCCTTCTATCAGCCAGTCGGTCATTGTACCGATACCAGATAGTGAATTTGGTCACAGACCTATTGCCGTTATCAAGGTAGCCGATGAGATTGATGAGTTACAAATAACAGCTCATCTAAAAGGGTCATTAACCAAACTTAAATGGCCTGTTGCCTACTATGCCATGCCGGATGAACTGTTACAGGGTGGGATTAAAATCTCAAGACAGAAAGTAAAGCAGTGGTTGTTGGATCAACTCGCTCAGTAACCAAAAAGAAGTGCAGACTCGGTGACTAAGCGAAAATGCACTTCAGGGGGATGCGGTGAAGGTGAAGTCACCGCAATTCTTTATAAACTATTTTTCAGTAAACCTTGGATTAGCTAGCAAGGATGGTTTTCATCTGCTCTGCCACCTTGTCTACTTTGCCAAGACCAACGATAACTTGCAGACCGCCTTTGCCAACAGGAACGACTCCTGCCGCACCAAGTTTCTTAAGTTGTTCACTGTCTGCGACAGCAGAATCTTTTACTGTTAAACGTAGACGAGTAATACAGTTGTCCACTTCTAGGATATTTTCAGCACCACCAATAGCCTGAATGTACTCCTTAGCAAGGCCTGAAATGTCTTCATTTGACTCACTGGCCATATCTTCGCCGCGACCTGGTGTCTTAAGGTTAAACTTGACGATAGCGAAACGGAAGATGGCGTAGTATAGGCAGAAGAATACCAAACCTTGAAGAATCAGCATGTACCAGTTAGTGGCTAACGGGTTTTGACTTGATAGAACGAAATCAACAAAACCTGCTGAGAAGCCGAATCCTGCCATCCATTCCATCGTTGCAGCAATGTACAAAGACAAACCGGTTAGCACAGCGTGAATTAGGAACAATACAGGTGCAAGGAACATAAAGCTAAACTCTAGTGGTTCTGTGATACCTGTGAAGAAAGAGGCCATCGCTGCGGCAAGCATAATCGCAAACACTTGGTTCTTGTTTTTCGCATCAGAGCAGTGGTACATAGCCAGAGCTGCAGCAGGTAGACCAAACATCATGATTGGGAAGAAGCCCGCTTGGTACATACCTGTTTGACCAGGAATACCTGTACCGTTAGCGATCGACTGAGCACCGCCTAAGAAGTTAGGGATATCGTTGATGCCGACGACGTCAAACCAGAACACTGGGTAAAGTGCATGGTGCATACCGATAGACAGGAATAGGCGGTTGAAGAAACCAAATAGACCAGCACCTACCGCGCCCATGCTTTCGAGTTTAATACCAAATTGGATCAGCGCGTCATATACCGCAGGCCAGATGTAAAGCAACGCAAAAGAGAGTGCCATACCTGCCACGGAAGTAAGGATTGGGACTAAGCGTTTGCCACTAAAGAAAGCGAGTGCCTGCGGGAGTTCAACGCTAGAGTAGCGGTTGTAAATCTCAGCAGAGACAATACCGATAATAATACCAATAAACTGGTTACTGATTTTACCAAATACAGCGGGTACTTCATCTGCGCTGACACCAATCAACTGAGCCACAGAGCCTGGTGCCAATAGAGTTGTCACGACTAAAAACATAACAAAGCCCGATAGCGCTGCCGAGCCGTTTTTGTCTTTACTTAAACCAAAGGCAACGCCGACAGCGAATAGTACTGCCATGTTATCAATGATGGCTGCGCCTGATTTAATCAGAAAAGCGGCGAGAATGTTTTCTGAGCCCCAGCCAACAGGATCGAGCCAGTAGCCAATCCCCATCAATATTGCAGCTGCAGGTAAGGTCGCGACTGGCACCATCAGTGCCTTACCGACTTTTTGCATGTATCCGAGTATGTTCATTTATGCCCCTAGTTTTCAATTATTGATTTTTTGATGAGCTAGCACCGTGAGAGTCACTCTAGCGCTAGGTCACATTTAATAGATTGGGGCCATTTTATGAGTTATTTCATGGTGCGAACAAACGAATCAGATAGTAGTATAAATTAAAAATATTAATCCATAGAGGCAGTATGGCGAATCAGCAATTGTTGCTCAGAAATCTACATACCTTCGACATGGCGGCAAAAACGTTAAGCTTTACCATTACAGGTAAGCAGCTTCACCTTACACAAGGAGCGGTCAGCCATAGAATTAAAGTGTTGGAAAAAGAGTTGGGGTTTAACCTGTTTGTCAGAGGAACTCGCCAGCTCGAACTGACGGAAGAAGGGGCTAGGTTTCACAGTACCTTGTCAAAAAATTTGCATGGCATCTTCTCTGAAATTGAAGAGATAAAGTCAACAGACATGGTGGGGGAGCTAAACATTGCAACCTCGACAGGCTTTGCAAATGGATGGTTGCTGCCAAGACTATCTGATTTCAAAAACAAGTATCCTAAATTCAATCTCAATATTTGGGGCTACCAAGAGCAGGAAGATTTCCATAAGAATAACATTGAAGTAGCGATATATTATGACTCTGCCAGTATGAAAGATGTGTATAGAAAACGTTTGTTTGGCGATGAGTACATTCCTGTCTGTACACCGCAGTATGCGAAGAAACATCGCCTGTATGAAGATGGTTTAGAATCGCTGAAACGAATTAATTTTATTCATGCAGTCGGTTCAGACGTGTGGCAGCGATGGCGTGACTATATGCAGCTCGATATTGATATTTTTAATCAGTTTTACTGCGTAAGCCACCGAGAGATGGGTTTTATCAGTGCGCTTCATAATCTTGGTGTTGGTATGGGCAAATACCACTTTGTCAAAGATTTGATTGAATCTGGTGAGCTGGTCACCCCATATCCAAGTATGCCTACGAGCAAGAGTTATGATTTGCTTTGCCCTTTGGGAACCGAAGATAGGCCGAAAATTCGTACCTTTATTAATTGGATTGAAGGGCAGTTGCAATAGAAAAAGCAACTTAGTTAATTTAGCAATTTCATAGTCCAAATGTGAATTTAGCTTTCTTATAACCCTAACTCATAATATCTCAAGAAAATTAAGAGCTAGGGTATAAGGATATGAGAGCGATTTTGGTTATTGCGGTGATCTTACAGATCATTGTGGCAGTTCAAACTGAGGGGCTCACACGAGCATTAGCCGAACTCTCGGCATTCTTGCTCGTGTTAGGACTCGTATTAAGCTTTAAGCAGAACAAGCGAGCACAAGCTGCGAAAGATATCGGCCGCTTAGGCTAACAACAACCAAGCTAAAGATGTGGTTGAGATTAGAACCCACAGAGTAACACCAAACATTAAAGGCTTCGGACCTGCTGACTTAAGCTTTTCCACTGAAATTCCGCAGCCAATCAAGAACAAACAAACGACGAGCGCTCGCTTGGCAATATCGAATATTCCTTGATAAATGACTTCAAATTGCGGTAACAAATCACTGACCGCAATAGCTACGCAGTAAAACAAGATAAAGTAAGGGACGGTGACTTTTTTCGATTCACTGCGAAATAGGAATGCACTGACAAAAGCGACAGGAATGATCCATAACGCACGCGCTAATTTAAGCGTCGTTGCCGTCGTCAATGCTTCTTCTCCATAGGCTGAAGCTGCCCCCACTACCGAAGAGGTATCGTGAATGGCAATCGCGGCCCAAGTCCCAAAGGTGTGTTGATCTAAATTGAGTGCATGTCCAATCACTGGAAAAACAAATAGCGCGATAGAGTTAAGAACAAAAACCGTTGCAAGAGATAAACCAATTTGCTCGTCGTTGGCTTTGATGGCCGGAGACACCGCGGCAATCGCACTACCCCCACAGATAGCCGTCCCTGAAGAAATAAGATACCCAGTCTGTTTGTTTAACCCTATTGCTCTAGCAAGCCACCATCCAATAACCAGCGTACCAACAATGGTTGCGATGATGAGCCCAATGCCATCAGAGGTTACGGCTAACGCTTGTTCGAAATGAATCCCAAACCCTAAGCCAACGATTGAGTAGGCTAATAGCTTTTTGGTTAACTTAGCGAGATTGAACTGTTTTGGAACTAAACCAAGTGAGGCGAGTAGAAACCCAATTACCAAAGCGGTGGGGGAAGTGATAAATGGAGTTAAGCAAATCGTGAGTGCAAGCCAAAAAGGGAGTTGCTTATTGAAGTCATTCATTATTTTTATTGGTGTAGGGGGAGATTAAATTGGAAAGCGCTAGTTTAGCGAACCCAAAACGATAAAGAGAGTTGAATGAATTGAACATGCGTTAAGAAAAACTTAACGCATGTTAAAAGCATCGTGATTGGGTTTAACGCCAATCGCCTCGTAATGTCGCTACTTTATCATGCATAACGGATGTAGAAGCATTTTCTGGGTCAACCGGCTCGCCGACTTCAATTTCAATTTTCGACCAAAAACGTGTTGGTAACCCTTTGCATGCAGAACCTTTGTGACGACTGAAGTAACTACCCCAAAGTCCTTTAAGTGCAATTGGAATGACAGGCACAGGACTGCGCTTAATAATGATATCCATCCCGCGCATGAACTCATTCATCTCACCGTCGGAAGTGAGGCGTCCTTCAGGGAAAATACACACGATATGACCTTCAGACAGCGCTTGTTCAACATCATTAAATGCTTTGACGATTGAGCGACGATTGCCGGCCGAAATAGGGATAACACCAGCACGTTGCAAGAACCGTTTTAGTGGCGGCAAGTTGGCGTACTCTTCTTCCATCACAAAACGGATCAGCCTTGGACACACCGCGCTGAGCAGCAAGGCATCCATGTAACTCACGTGGTTGCACACGAGTAAAGCGCCACTTTTTTCTGGTAAGTTTTGCGTATTCTTATGGTTGACTCGGTACATGGTATGGGTGATAACCCACATTAAAAAACGCACCACAAAAATAGGCACTTGCATAAACAAGTAGCCCGCCACTAACAGGTTGAGTACTGCCAACAGCAAAAATAGCTGTGGAATGGATAGCTCAATAATGGTTAAGCAGACAATGCCTAAAACAGCGCTTCCAACCATAAACAGTGAGTTATAGATGTTTAGCGCAGCGATAACCTGAGCTCGCTCGGTGACTTTTGCTCTTTGCTGCATAAGAGCATACAAGGGAACAATAAAGATACCACCTGAAGCTCCAAGTAACAGCAGATAAGCAAACACTGACCACAAAGGTTTGTGCATGACAAATTCGCTAAAGCTCGCAAACTCAGGTAACTGCTGAGGAACGGACGTTGCCATTAAAGCACCAAAAATGGTGATGCCTAAGCTACCTAACGGCACAATACCGACTTCAATTCTATGGTTAGACAGCTTGTCACAAGCTAGCGAACCCACCGCAATACCGACAGAAAACAATGCGAGTAAGAAAGATACCGCGCTTTCGCTACCGTTAAGATAGAGCTTAGTGAAATTCGGGAACTGAGTAAGGTAAGCCGCACCCAAGAACCAAAACCAACTGATTGCCATCAGTGCGCGAAAGATAGTTTTATCCGCTTTAGCAATAGCGATGGTTTTCTTAGTTTGCTTAACTGGCTGCCATTTGAATTTAAGATCCGGCGCACTTGCAGGTGCTTCAGGAATAGAACGGCTAGAGATGTAACCAAACACGGCAAAGAGCACAACACAAGCCGCCGCTACGTACTTGGCGTTTTCAGCTGACGCAATCACCCCAGCACCAAGCGTACCCAGCAAGATTGCGAGGAAAGTACCGGTTTCAACTAACGCGTTACCTGGAACCAGTTCGTTAGGCTTTAACTGCTGGGGTAGCAGGGCGTACTTTACTGGGCCAAAAAACGCCGATTGTGTGCCCATAAGAAACAGTAGTATCAGCAAGATAACGTAGCTTTCAGTGATAAAGCCGATTGCGCCCAAGCACATTATGCCGATCTCAGCGAGCTTCACCTTGCGAATGAACCAAGCCTTTTCGTATTTGTCGGCAAGAACACCTGCGGAGGCAGAGAAAAGGAAAAAGGGAAGAATGAACAGCCCTGCCGCTAGGTTGATAAATAAGTTGCTAGAAATAGGTAGCGCACCCGCTCCCGCAAATGCGACGAACAGTAATAAGACATTTTTGAAAATGTTATCGTTAAAGGCACCAAAAAACTGAGTAACGAAGTAAGGCAGAAAGCGCTTCTGTCCTAATAGGGAAGTTTGGCTATTCGACATGCATAGATTACCAGTTGCTCAAATAATTAGAGAGTAGGTTTTCGATCAGCTCTTTTCCATCAATCGGTTCAGCAGCAAAGAATTTATCGTCGACACTTAACAGTGTTATACCGTGAACGCCAGACCATAATACGCGACTTGCTTGAAGCACTTCCGCTTGGCTACGTTCTGGTCCAATCAATTGCAACAGTTGTTCAAGCATACCTGTCATGGAATCAATACGTTGGGCTTGCCATTCTGGCAGCGTTTCACCATTCATGTTGTGCTCAAAGATTAGCTGCCAGCGATGTGGGTGATGCTGCGCAAAATCATGATAGCAGTAGGCAAGTTCATACAGCGCTGACTTTGGATCTTGGCACTGAGAAACCACTTCTTTCGCTTCTTCCGAAAGCTCATCTAGGGTTTGAGCCACAGCGTGAAGTAGTAATAGATTATAACTACCAAAGACATTCACTAGAGTACTTGGAACATAGCCGATCATCGTCGCTATCTTTCGCAAGCTCAACTCGTGATAGGTGTTGCTTGCCAAAAATTCTTTAACAGTATTTAGCGTAAGCGCGATAAGTTCTTCTCGCGTATGATCGTTTCTTCGGGCCATGGTGAGTAATCTAAAATGAACAATGTTCAATATTCTAATGAGCCACTACCTATATCGTCAACAACCGCATGGGTTATTTGCAATATTCTGATACATGTGTCGGAGACGTTTTGGTTTGAATATGGGGCTGCTAGAGTTAATATAGTGTAATAAGTATAAGTTTATAACCTTGACAGGAACCTCAAAGGAAGAATATGAAACGACTCTTTTCCCTTGTTGCTCTACTGATGGTATCGGTTGCGATTACTCCAGTAGCAGAAGCTAAGAAGTTTGGCGGCGGCAAATCGTTCGGCAAGAGCTTCAAAACGGCGCCAGCACCAAAGCAGCAACAGCAAAACACAAACTCGATTGGCAAAGACCAAGCGGGTAAAACGCAAAGCTCAAGTAAAAAAGGTCTGATGGGCGGCTTGCTAGGTGGTTTACTTGCGGGCGGTTTACTTGCTGCATTCTTTGGTGGTGCATTTGAAGGTATCCAGTTTATGGATATTCTTATCATGGGTCTGATTGCATTTGTTATCTTTAAACTGATGCGCGGCATGCTTGGTGCTAAGCAGGGCAGTATGAATCAGAACCGTCAACAACCAGCATTTGGTGGTTCTTCTGCGCCTAAGTTTGAACAACCTAATGTTCACAACTTTGAACAGCCACAAAACAGTGGTGCTCAAACGGGTGGTTTCGGTTTTGGTGCTCAAACAGATGTACCACATAACTACCCACCGGGCTTTGACCAAGCGGCTTTCGTTAATGGTTCTCGTGAGCATTACCGTATTTTACAAGGTGCTTGGAACCACAATCAACTTGAAACGATTGAAGAATACGTATCGCCAAGCTTGTACCAAGACCTCAAGTCAGAGCGCGCTAAGCTTGAAGGTGAGCAGCACACTGATGTGATGTATGTTGATGCCGAGATTGTACGTGCGGATTACGATGCAAGCAAAGCTCAACTAAGCCTTCAGTTTAGCGGTCGCTACCGCGACGCGGTTGAAGGTATTGAAGAAGATATTACCGACGTATGGCACTTAGAGCGTGATCTTACTGCACCAAATGCGCCTTGGTTAATTGTTGGTATTCAAGCTTAATAAGCTTTGAAACCGAAAAACGCCTGAGCATTTTGCTCGGGCGTTTTTGTATTGAGGTTACTCTAAGTAGGCTGATACAATCCTGGAACAAAAACAACGAACAAACGATGAGAAGGTAAGTAAAGTGGCTGAATTTAAATACAAAAATCTATCCCAAGAAGAGCAAGATAAGCTAGACGCGGCGGTGTTTCGTCGTCTGCTTACACATCTGGATGACAACAAAGATGTGCAAAATATCGATCTAATGATTTTGGCAGGCTTCTGTCGTAACTGCTTCAGTAAGTGGTACAAAGCTGAGGCGGAAACACAAGGTTTAGATCTAGATATTGATGACGCTCGCGAACGTGTTTATGGCATGACTTACGATGAGTGGAAGCAAAACCATCAACCGAAAGCGACACCAGAGCAATTAGCGGCATTTGAAGCGCGTCAAAACAAAAAGTAATCATTAGGTCCACGGACCCTAGACATACAAAAACCGCCACTCAATGAGTGGCGTTTTTTTTAAAGCCGTTTACAGCGGAGGTATCACTTCCAATTAGCTAATCTGGCCTGTCGTTTCAAATTCTTCTAGCTTGATAGAGTAAGGCTGCGTATCACCAATATTCTCTTTAACCCATTCTGCGTTGTAGTAAGTATCTAAGTAACGCTCACCGCTATCGCATAGTAGAGTAACGATAGAGCCTTTTTCTCCGCGCGCTTTCATTTCGCTGGCCAGTTGAAGTACGCCGTAAAGGTTTGTTCCGGTAGAAGCACCCACCTTACGACCTAGAATTTTCTCTAGCCAATGCGCGGTTGCGACTGATGCTGCATCTGGAATAGTGCGCATTTCATCAACGACACCAGGAATAAAGCTTGGCTCTACGCGTGGGCGGCCAATACCTTCAATTTTGCTTCCATTATTACCGGTTAAACTCTTATCACCTGTTTTGAAGTAGTCGTGGAATACTGAGTTTTCAGGATCGACTACGCACAATTTGGTGTCGTGTTGTTGGTAACGAATGAAACGACCAATAGTCGCTGAGGTACCACCAGTACCTGGACTCATTACAATCCAAGCGGGTACCGAGTGATCTTCCATTTCCATCTGGCTGAAAATTGAGTTGGCGATGTTGTTGTTACCACGCCAGTCGGTTGCTCGCTCAGCATAGGTGAACTGATCCATATAGTGGCCATTCAATTCTTTAGCTAGGCGGTGTGACTCCGCATAAATTTGATCTGAGCGATCTACAAGGTGAGCTTGGCCACCGTAGAACTCGATCTGCTCGATTTTTTTACGTGCTGTAGATTTTGGCATCACAGCAATAAAAGGCAGGCCAAGCAAGCGAGCAAAGTAGGCTTCTGATACGGCAGTGCTACCAGAAGATGACTCGATAATTGTTGTCTCTGGGCCTACCCAACCATTACAAATGGCATACAGGAACAGAGAGCGTGCCAAGCGGTGTTTTAGAGAACCTGTAGGATGTGTACTTTCGTCTTTCAGATAGACGTCGATACCCTCAATACTTGGAAGGTCTAGCTTGATTAGGTGAGTATCTGCGCTGCGTTGGTAATCGGCTTCGATTTTGCGAACTGCATTGTTAATCCAGTTATGATCAGTACACATAAGGTTTCTCCTTCAAATCGTTATGAGGTTAATTTACCTAGTTATAGAGAGAAAAGCTTTGCTAAATTTGTTGTCATTTGCGTATTATGGAGAAAAATTTTCTACTTTGAGAAGTGTGTGGATATGGATATTGATAAAATTGACCGCAAGATGCTCGACCTATTGCAAAACGACGCAACACTGTCGCTCAACGAACTGGCGGAAGCGGTTAACCTGACCACGACACCGTGTTGGAAGCGCCTGAAAAAGCTTGAGGAAGCGGGAGTTATTCAAAAGCGAGTCGCCTTGCTTAACCCAGAAAAACTCGATCTTTCATTCACTGCGTTTGTACTCGTTAAGACGAGTGATCACTCTCACGAGTGGTATAGCCAGTTTGTGTCTACTGCGTCAGAGTTCCCTGAAGTGATGGAGTTCTACCGCATGGCTGGGGAGTACGATTACATGATGAAAGTGTTGGTAAAAGATATGCAGTGCTTTGACCACTTTTACAAAAAACTGGTTAACTCTGTCGAAGGTATTTCCAATGTGACGTCCACGTTTGCCATGGAACCTCTTAAATACACCACAGCCCTTCCAATATGCCATACGTAAAGAAGTGTATGGCAGGGTAAAGCCAAGTAAAGCTCATTTTTAAACCTGTTAAGTGTGACTAATCTGACAGCAAACACACGTAACAGGGATGAATAAAATGTCAGCGTTACCATCAACTCATGCCATGAGTTTAGCCATTGCAGCAGCACTACTTAGTGGCTGCAATGGCGGAGATGACTCAAGCAGCGCCACATCTACACCTTCGGTATCAGGTAATAACATCACCAATCTTTTGTTTACTAATCTTTCGGGTGATTGCCAACAATATCTAGGTACCTTTTTTTCAACCGTGAATGACATTCAACGCTCCCTCATTTACACAGGTCAAACGCAGATAACGTCGAGTGGTAGTAAGTGCGTTGTTCAGTCAAATGCGATTCCTAACCATGACTTCAATGATGTGACGGCTTCATTTGCCACCAACGTCTCCGAGTAATCGACCTACTATGAGTTTACCGCTTCACCTAGCTTTGCAGGTTCTACTACTGCGTTAAGCTTAGGGACCTCAGAAGCCACTCTTCTCAACGGCGTTAAAGTCGATCTGTTGGCGGCGGCTTGCTACGGCGTGGGAGATGAACGTACGGGGTGTGGTCAGAGTGAAATCAACAATCCTTGGCGCTACGACCCGATGTCGTCTCTAAACGGCTTTGGTACCGATATTCACAATGCACATGTACAACCTACTGGGGAATATCATTATCACGGTAATCCCGTTGCTATGTTTGTCCAAGATTGTGTGGGGGGAGAAGCCTCTCCAGTGATAGGCTTTGCCGCTGATGGGCTCCCAATTTATGGCAGTTGTTTCCTAGATAGTTCAACCAGTCAGGTTCGTAAAGCGACGTCAAGCTACCGTTTGAAAACGGGGGCGCGTGTTGATGTGGGTAGCTATACGGCTCCTGTTGTGGGTGGCAACGTTGTGAGCAGCAATTATGACGGGCAGTTTCGCGGCGATTGGGAGTACTCTGCAGGGTTGGGAGACCTTGATGAATGTAACGGTATGACAGTGAATGGTCAGTATGGCTATTACGTTACCGACACATTCCCCTGGGTGATAAACTGTTTTAAAGCTAGCGTTGATAGCAGCTTTAGTGGCTTTAGCATAGAACGGTCACATGAACATACACATTAAAAAAGCCTCCGTTAGGAGGCTGATTTTGAAAATGGGAGAGTCTACTCAGTAAAGCGCATGACGCCCTCTTGTACCGCAGAGGCCACCAAATCACCATTGCGATTATAAATTTCGCCACGTACTAGGCCACGAGTGTTGCTCGCGGTTGGGCTTTCAATGACGTACAACAACCATTCGTCCATCTTGAATGGGCGGTGGAACCAGATCGAGTGATCGATGGTTGCCACTTGGAATTTTGGAGTCATCAGTGAGACGCCGTGAGGGTGAAGAGCAGTCACTAAGAAACCCCAGTCAGAGGCATAGCCAAGCAAGTACTGATGGATCAATTGATTATCTGGCATTTCGCCGTTCGTTCTAATCCATAGGTACTGTTTAGGTTCAACTTTCTCAGGTTTTAAAGGATTGACCACAGTGACAGGACGCATTTCAATTGGCTTTTCGCCACAGAAGGTCTTCTTAAGTTTTTCTGGTAAAAAATTAGCAATACGTTCCGCTAACTCTGACTCAGAAGCATAGTTTTCAGGGCCCGGGATATCAGGCATGGTATTTTGGTGCTCAAAGCCTGGCGCTTCACCGTGGTAAGACGCCGTTAAGTAGAAAATCGGCCGACCATTTTGAATGGCTTTAACACGGCGAGTACTAAAACTACGCCCATCACGTAGGTTCTCCACGTCATAGATAATCGGCTTTTCAGGATCGCCTGGGTAGAGAAAGTAGCTGTGAAATGAATGCACAGTACGGTCTTCATCAACGGTGTAACGCGCTGCTGATAAGGCTTGACCGATTACTTGACCACCATAGACTTGAGGAAGCCCTAAGTTTTCACTTTGACCTCGAAACAGGCCCTCTTCTAGCTTTTCAAGTTGGAGCAAGTCCAGCAATTCACTTAGAGGTTTACTCATTTTCTCTACCTTTAATCTTTATATCTAGGTGGTATTTTACCCGGTTTAGTGACAAATAAAACAGTTGTTTGATTTCTATGTCAGGCAAAACTCAACATAGTTAAAGTCTTGTCAATAATCATCGAATTGCAATGACAAGCTAATAGAGGCTACTTATAATTCTCGAAAATCTAATAAGTTAAGAGAGTATTCAATGAAGAAAATGTTCGCGCTAGTCGCTACAGCAGTACTAAGTTTAGTACTTGTCGGCTGCCAATCTCCTGAGACAACGCAAGCACAAAATAAAGTCGAAAGCGTGACCGGAACCGTCTCCTATAGAGAGCGAATTGCATTGCCAAAAGGTTCATTGATTACAGTGACCTTGCAAGATGTCTCTTTGGCGGATGCTCCTGCTAAGGTGATCGCTAAACATCGATTTGAAACTAATGGAGCGCAGTCGCCGTTTGAGTTTGATTTGGCTTACCACACCTCAAAGATCGATTCGCTTCATCGCTACAGTGTCAGTGCTCGTATCGAAGTGAACGGCAAGCTACGCTTTATCACTGATACTATTTACCCAGTAATTACGGATGCTGATAAGACAGAGAATGTTGATCTGCGACTTGTTGGCGTTCGTAACTAGTGATTTGCTCTGGCAGCTTTAGGGCTGCCATCGATAGAGCCTTAGTTTCACTCTTCCATCGTTAGTCACTTCCACCCCTTCCTCAATTAACGCTTCACGTTGGCGTACTAAATCTTGCCCTTTTAGTGAAATTCTACCTTGACTATTAATCACGCGAAACCAAGGTAGTTTACTGTCAGCAGGTAGGTTCCCTAGCGCTTTTCCTACATGGCGTGCGTAACCGGGATAACCCGCCATTTTTGCGATCTCGCCGTAAGTACTGACTTTTCCTGAGGGAATTTGGTGAATTACTGCAAAGATTTGCATTAAAAACTGGTCCATAATGACAGTGTCCTAGTACAGATTTCCAAGGAATGGATAAGGAGAGGGCATGGTATTTTCTACATTTCAGTTCTTAGTGACAACTCTGTTAGCTGTTGTTTGTGCTCGAGCTATCAGCATAAGCGAGGGCGATATTCCTGTATTAGCCTTGGTGATCCCTGCGCTATGGATTTTCCCTCAAGGCGGTCTTGTTGGCTTGGTATTAATGGCCGCGATGACAACCTACGGTTTAACCCTTCCTCATCAACCTATCACACTTTCAGTTAGCTTGTGGGTCTTATTTCCTTTGTTAATGGTGGCTTTTTCAAGACGCAGTAGTCTCGGTGTGGTACTCACTAGCTTCTTAATCGTCGCGACCTTACTGATAGGTATTATGGTCACGCAAGCCGGAGATAAGCTAGCAGGAGAGCCTATTGTCACGCTCGTTCAAACCCTATCGGTTGCCGTTATATGGTGGGCCGCGTCACACTGGAAACCGTCGAACAAGCACAGCTGGTGGGCTCTTGGATTAATTCTTCCTCTCTGGATAGCAGATCTCTCTTATGCTGCATTAATCGCTTTATGTATCACCGGAATCATGGCTTCGATGGAGAGCTTATCTCAGCTTAAAACCTTTCGCTGGAGTAAGTTACTTTGTTGGACATTGCCAACGGTTGGTTTTGCTGCCTTGGTTGTTTCGCCCAATATTGAAGTACCGAACCCGGTGTTTGTGGTATGGATTTGCCTACTAGGAACGGCTTGGATGACGGACTACATTCTCCGCAGTGTCGAAGAGAATCAAGATATATAATAAATCCACTTTTTTGACTGAAGATGCAGGCTTGGCATATGTAACTTGTTGTGTCAGAATTGCCGAAAATCTGCTCTGGTCAGTTAAGGAAAGGCTTAAACCAATATGGCAACTTACTGACGTGCCATAACTATTCAAAAGGGATTTATGAGCGAAATGGGTCTTATCTGGCGAACGACTCTACTTATCATTAGCATATTCTGCGCGCCTTCAGCGATGAGTAATGTTGCCTATAAAGTAGGGATTGAAGCCGATGACTTCGTCACGCGTACCCTTTTTGATGCAGTTTCTGAACGCTTTGGTATTGAGATTGAATACGTCTACTACACGAGCTTTAGCGACATTCTTGAGGCGGTTAAGAGCGGAGAGGCAGATTTTGCCGCAAACGTGACTTATACCCCAGAGCGTGCCAAGTACTTCGACTTCTCAAGTCCAACCAACATTGAATTTACCTATTTATATAGTGCCCATAATGACACGTTAGACTCGGCGGACATTATTGGTATCCCGGAAGGGACCATCTATGGTGAGCTTATTGCGGCAAATTATCCCCATATTACTCAGATTGAGTATGCTGGTCATGATGAAGCAAAGTCGTTACTAGAAACTCAAAAAGTGGATGGTATTGTTGATGCGATCAACCAATTAAAGCCTATGTTGTTGGCAGGTTACGATGCGCAGCTTCTGAATCACCAACTGTCGATCAAACCTGTCTCGATTATTGCACCCAAGCAGATTCATCGAGATCTGCTTAAAACTATAGAGTCTTACATTCATACCGCTGGAATTCAGAAACGTCTTCGTGAATCAGTTAAACGGTATCAATTTGAACTCCGTCAGCAAGCGCTGCGTCAATCAGTCATAGACAGTAATCTAAATCTTAATCGCACCTATCGAGTAAAACTCGAACCCGTAGGGCAATACGCGATGTACCACAAAAATGGACAAGTGACAGGGATCAGTGCCGATGTGGTCTTGCAAGCGTGTGAGATTTTGATGCTTAACTGCCAAGTGGTGAGTGATGCAGAAGAGACATGGGAAAGTATGTATCAAGACTTAGTGGCAAAGCGAATCGATATTCTCGCTCCTCTAATTGTTTCTCACCAGCGTAAACAGATTGCGGAATTCAGTGACCCCTATTACTTCCCTGAAGTCGTGATGATCAAGCGAGAAGGCTATAAAGACAATGTTTATAGTAATGTTTCTGAACTAATCGTAGAAGAAATAGGCGTATTAAAAGACGATTTTTTTGCGGATCTTTTGACGCAATTACTGCCAAACAAAGAGCTGCGTTCTTACACGACATCGCAGCAAATGTTTTATGCTCTACTCAGTGAAGAAATTGACTATATGGCGATTACTCGCGCAAGTTTTAACAAGAGATTGCGCGACTCAAGTGATTTATTGCCCCTAGAAGAAGATAAAATGATTGGCAGTTTTTATCGCTCTGATATTGCGATTGGCTTTGCCAAAAATGACATGGGTGCGAGCTTAGCTCCGCTGTTTACCCGTGCGATAAAGATGCTAGATATTGCTTCACTGATAGAGCAATATGACTATCAGCCTAACTGGCGTGCAACGTTGCAAGCAGAACAAGCCTTCTCGCGGAAAAGCCATATCCTTTTTGTCATGGTGATTGGTTTTATGTTGATTGTATCGATGTACCTACACAGCCAATCCAATACTGATCCTTTGACTCGTCTAAAGAATCGTCGGTCCATGCATCAGAGGTTTCTCAGTGGTGTAAATGCTGATCTTACGGTCATCTATCTTGATGTGAATAAATTCAAGCAAATTAATGATACATATGGACATGAGGTGGGCGACCAAGTGTTAAAAAGTGTCGCAGCGCACATTGAAAAAGTATGGAAGGGACGTTGCTATCGTATCGGTGGTGATGAGTTTATCCTGATTGGTAAAGTAGACAGAGAAGAAGTGAGCTCATTACTTGAAAAACTGCAGCGTGTTCCTTTTCAGTCTCAAGAGCAACAGTTGTCATTTGATATATCAGTGGCTATTGGCATTTCATTGCCAAGGCGAACATTTATGAGTTTGCAAGAAGTGCTCAACGAAGCCGATGAAGCGATGTATCAGCATAAACAACAGTCAAAACAGTGCGCTAATGAAGAAGTGCATGGCGATAAAAACGTCCACTACCTCAATTAATGGTTACTGACTAAGCAGTTGAAACGAAATGAGGCGTTTTCTTCGGTGTTAGACTTGAAATACCCCAGCGGATGTTTGATAATCCCCTCACTCCTTAGCGATGCTAAGGAAGCAGAATCTATGGAGGCCCTGGTCCTCCCGCAACAATAGCTCGTGAACTCGGTCAGGTCCGGAAGGAAGCAGCCGCAGCGAGTGACTTGTGTGCCGGGATGTGGCTGGGGCTTCCACCCATTTAAAACGCCGCTTTTACTAGCGGCGTTTTGCTATCTGCCTACCTAGTTTTTTATTTGCAGTTTTATTCAATTCTTCGATGTTTGCCCTTGCAGCTTTTTTGCAGATAGGTAGCTTTACCAGCGATATGGCGATATGGCGATATGGCGATATGGCGATATGGCGATATGGCGATATGGCGATATGGCGATATGGCGATATGGCGATGTGTACCAGTGTGAGTAAAGAGTCTATGGCTTCTGGCGCCGCGAAAATGACCACTCGTGATTTTGCGATTGGTAGCTTCTTAATGGTCAACGGCGGTAAGAACTTTAAAGGTGAGCAAGTTATGCTTAATATCTTTTACCAGCTAGCTAAATAGATTTACTCGCAAATCACCCCACTAGCCTATGCTAGTGGGCTTTTGGAATACAGGTGTCAATCAACTGGTTGAACTCCAGATGGTGAAGAATTGATCTGCTTCTCTACATCAATGATTTTCTGATACTCCCCTGACTTTATGAGTTGTTCGATCCCTAAACGAAGGGCTTCTTTGAGTTCTTGGCTGCGGCTGAGGTTTTGCTTTGAGAACATCACATACATGTCATTTTCGATAATCGGTTTGGGATGCACTTTGAGCTGATTAATTTGCATGGCTGGAAGTAAATTGCCAAGCATATAGTAGCCACGTTCTAGCCCTGCGGGGTAGGCGTCAATTCTATGCTTGCCAAGCTTAATGAAATTGACGTCATCAGAGTTTGATATTTCGAGCTTTACCCCGTTAGATTGCATTAAGCGGGTTACTTCATATTCTTGAGTCGCACCGATTTGATATTGGTTGAGGTCGGCTATGTCTTGCCAGTCAAATTGGCTATTGCTGTGATAAAAGAACACGATCTTTTGCACAAATAATGGTGATGAGAATAGGAATAATGCTTCCCTTTCACTGTTTTTAAACCAAGGGAAAGTCCCGTCGTACTTGTCTGTTTGGGCGTAGCGATATGCGCGACTCCAAGGGTGATACTCAATTTTGACTTGATAACCCTGTGTGGCAAAAGCGGCGCGGACTAGCGTCTCTGAGATTTTATAATTGGAGTTGTCTTGGCTACTGGTGTAGGGCTCCCAATCGCCGACCACAAGGTTAACGGATTTGTTAACAGCCTCTGCGCTGCAAAACGATGAGTAACTCAACAACAGTAGTAATGCGACAAGCTTACCCATAGTGTGCACCTTGATTATTCCTACCTACAAATTTAGATGACAATTTACTTAATAAGTAGTTTGGGACCTCAATATGACGTTTTTGTTTCATTACAAGCGGTTTAAGCCGCAGAGTTTTGGCTTAGGGTCTAAGTTTTTGTCATTGGATAGGTAAAGAGTGATTGACCCTCCCCTTAGGGTAAGGTTTAGCATAAACGAGATTGTTCATTATTAGGTGCGTTATGACGTTCAGAGTCAGCCAAAAAATCTGGATTGTTGCGTTCAGCATGCTTTCGATGCTGTTTTCGACCTTATCTAGTAGTGCGCCTTTAATGAGCTTTGAAATGATGGACGCAAGCTCAATGCATCATTCTCAAAGTGCATGCAATATGCCGATGAAATCTAATCTAGAAGAACATTCCCCGATGATGATGGAGGAATGTGAGTCCGAGCCTAGTCAGCACATGTGCTGCGACGTGATGTGCATGACAGTCTTTGCTTTGCTTAATCACTATCAGCCAGTCCACTCGACTTCTAGTCACCTTGCTCTTATTGTCCGTGATGATAGGAGTGTGCCGATCAACCAAACGTCCTCTCTGTATCGCCCCCCAATAGCGTAACTCGTTTTCTATTACTTCATCTCTTTGCGATTTGTTCGTGAAGAGGCGCCTTTATGCCTTTTTAGGCACATAGAAACGGATTACTACGTGAAGACTAAACCAACCTGTCTGGCACTTACGCTAAGTGCAGCTTTGTGGTTTGCCCCGATTGCTGCATTGGCTAAGGCCGATTTAGCAACGCAGCCACCTCGCGATTTACTGACGCAGATGATTGATACTGCGTTAAACAATGACACCAATCGTAAGCAGCTCTACGCCCAATCACTCGCAATGAGAGAAACGGGTATTGCTAACTCAACCTTAATGGACCCAAAACTGAAAGTGGGGTTTGGCGGTTTGCCAACCGAAAGCTTTAAGTTTGATGAAGACCCAATGACCAACATTTCAGTAGGTTTGATGCAGCAGTTTGAACGGGGCTCGACACTCGAACTGCAACGTAAGAAAGCGAACCAACAAGCAGATGGCGTGACACTGCAATTGCAATCGCGTGAACTAGAGGTTGCTAATGCGATGACTCAGCTGTGGTTAGAGTTGGGTTATTTGCAACAAGCTGAGCAGATTCTGCAAGAAAACAAACAGTTACTCGTCGAGCTACAGGGCTTTATTCAAACCAACTATTCAATTGGTAAGAGTGAATCTCAAGACTTACTCAATGCCCAGCTTCAAGCCAGCAAGCTTGATGAGCAACTGCAAGCCAACAGCCAAATGCAAACTCGATTGATCTCTCAATTTTCTGAGTGGCTAGGCATTGGCTGGCTCAATCAACACAGTGATTTGCGAGCGAGCAATCAGTTAGATTGGCACAGTTTGGCAACTAAGCTAGATAGCAACGCAAACCAAACCGACCACTTCGAGTTACTTAAACGACATCCAATGGTGCAGATGATCGATGCTTCGATAG
This sequence comes from Vibrio sp. R10-SF1-ISO8, assembly GCF_059833805.1. Classification (NCBI taxonomy): domain Bacteria; kingdom Pseudomonadati; phylum Pseudomonadota; class Gammaproteobacteria; order Vibrionales; family Vibrionaceae; genus Vibrio; species Vibrio sp. R10-SF1-ISO8. The sequence continues at coordinate 666,597 of NZ_JCBDHL010000021.1, forward strand.
CTGTGAATGAAACTCAGGTCAATATCGCCGAACAAGCTTATACACCTCAAGTTGGTGTTGAAGTGATGTATGCCTATCGACAGGCAAACAACATGATGGGCGAGCCTGCCTCTGATCTTGTCAGCGCCTATCTGACTGTCGATGTTCCGCTGTTTACGGGCAATCGACAAGATAGAAACCTAGCCGCAGCGCAGTATCAAGTTGGGGCGACTAAGTCTCAGAAAGATACTTTGTTGGCGCAGATGAATGCCCAAGTGAACGCGTTGCTGGTTGACGAGCGCAATTTAAATCAACGACTCGAACGCTACCAAACCACCTTACTACCTCAAGCGCGAGCAAGAATTCTCGCCGTCGAGCGGGGCTATCAAAATAACACAGCGCAGTTTAGTGACGTGATAAGCGCCACTAGAGATGACCTTGCCTTGCAATTAGAACAGCAACGTTTATTGACCGATCTAAACATCGTCAAGAGTAACTTAGCGACGCTATTTAGCGCTTTCGAGTTTCAGGTCTCGCTACCTGAAATCACTCAGTAGAACAATAAGGAACAATGATGAAAACATTTAAGGTAGCGACGATCGCACTATTGATTGGTGGTGGTATTGGCTTTGGTGTAAGCCAGTTTTTGCCAAGTCACTCATTGATGAAAGTGGCTGATGCTGCGGCTCCAAGTAAGGACTCAAATGAGCCTTTGTATTGGGTGGCACCGATGGACCCAAATTACCAACGCGATAAACCGGGTAAATCGCCGATGGGCATGGATCTCATCCCTGTCTATGCCGAGGATATGACTTCAGATACCAACAAGCCGGGCACTGTGACGATAGACCCATCGGTAGAAAACAACCTCGGAGTGAAAACCGCGGCAGTTGAGAAGCAGCGATTGTCACCGAGGATTGAAACCGTTGGTTACGTTGCGTTTGATGAAAGTCGTTTATGGCAAACCAATGTGCGTGTTGCCGGCTGGGTTGAAAAGCTCAATATCAATGCGGTAGGAGAAAAAGTCGATAAGGGTGAAGTGTTATTTACGCTCTACTCTCCAGAGCTAATTAAAGCGCAAGAAGAGTTACTCAACGCCTATCGAACCGGTCGAAGTGGTTTGGTGACAGGGGCGACCGAGCGCTTGGTGACCTTAGGAGTAGATCGCGCACAAATTAAAGCAATCAAGAAGCGTGGTAAAGCGTCTCAATCTATCGAAATTAAAGCGCCAGCGGATGGCGTTATCGCGAGCTTGAATATTCGCGAAGGTGGGTACTTATCTCCAGAGCAAGCGGTGATCAGTGCAGGCCCGCTGGAAGAAGTCTGGGTTGATGCAGAAGTCTTTGAGCGCCAAGCCCACTGGATGCAAGCAGGCAGCATCGCCACGATGACACTTGACGCTATCCCTGATGGTCGATGGCAAGGGGAAGTGGACTATGTCTATCCCATTCTTGATCCGAGTACGCGAACTTTGCGGGTACGTCTGAAGTTCCCCAACCACAATGGTGAACTCAAACCGAATATGTTTGCCAATATTGCCTTGCAGCCCGTTACCCAAGAGTCGGTATTAACTGTCCCTAAATCTGCCGTGATTCGCTCCGGAGGAATGACCCGTGTAGTGCTTGCAGAAGGCAACGGAAAGTATCGCTCTGCGCGCATCAATGTGGGTCGAGAAGCAGGCGAGAGTGTCGAGGTACTTGAAGGACTTACCCTAGGCGATAGTGTTGTGACGTCGGCGCACTTTATGTTGGATTCAGAATCTAGCCAATCTGCCGATCTGTCGCGAATTAATGGCATTGAGCCACCAGCTGAGACTGTTTGGGCTCAAGGTGAAATTACCGATGTAATGGCAGGGCATCGAATGCTGACCATCAATCACCAAGCCGTTCCTGAATGGCAATGGCCGGGCATGGTGATGAACTTTAGCGTAGCTGAGCAGCTAAACATGCAAGAGCTGAAATCGGGCCAAGCCATAGAGTTTGAGATGCAAAAGACGCCGGAGGGTCAGTATCAAATTGTTGATTATCGAGTCGGTGACAGTGTTGTCGCCAATGAGGTGTGGGTAAGCGGAGATATCACCATGTTGATGGCGGACTTCGGCATGATTACCTTACAACATTTACCTGTCGCGGAATGGGATTGGCAGGCCGGAGAGATGAACTTTTCGGTGGGTGATGAAGTGGATTTATCTGGGTTTGAAGAAGGTCAGAAAGTTCGGTTTCTAGTTGAAAAGCAAGGGGCGGATTACCTACTTAAGCAAATCACGGTGAGTGAGGAGCCAGTATGATTAGTGCGATTATTCGATGGTCGATCAGTAATCGCTTCTTAGTACTGATTGCGACTTTAGCTTTAACCTTAGGTGGTCTTTATAGTCTGAAAAACACCCCAGTGGACGCTATACCCGATCTTTCCGATGTTCAGGTGATCATCAAAACCAGCTATCCCGGTCAAGCGCCTCAGGTTGTGGAGGATCAGGTCACCTATCCACTGACAACGGCTATGCTTGCTGTTCCCGGTGCGGAAACAGTGCGGGGTTATTCATTCTTTGGTGACTCATACGTCTATATCATTTTTAACGATGATACCGATATGTATTGGGCGCGTTCACGCGTACTTGAGTATCTCAGTCAGGTGGCGCCGAATCTTCCTTCTGGGGCGAAGCCCACGCTCGGGCCTGATGCCACAGGGGTAGGTTGGGTATACAGCTATGTCTTGCAAGACAAAACAGGTCAACACGATCTGTCTGAGTTACGCTCGCTGCAAGATTGGTTTTTAAAGTATGAGCTGCAAACTGTTGATGGCGTGTCTGAGGTTGCGACTGTTGGCGGAATGGTAAAACAGTATCAAGTACAAATTGATCCGGCCAAACTCCGTGCTTACAACCTGACGTTGCAACAAGTCAACAAGGCAATTCAGCAAGGCAACCAAGAAACAGGTGCTTCAGTCATCGAAGTGGCGGAAGCGGAACACATGGTACGTACCACTGGTTACCTATCGAGTGTTGAAGATATTCAATCCTTACCACTTAAAGTGACAGACGAAGGAACGCCTCTGCTACTCGGTGATATCGCAGATATTAACCTAGGCCCTCAAATGCGCCGAGGTATTTCTGAGTTTAATGGTGAAGGTGAAGCGGTTGGTGGCGTGATCGTGATGCGATTTGGTGAAAACGCCAGTGAAGTGATCACTAACGTCAAAACCAAACTCGCAGAACTGCAGCGAAGTCTGCCTCCTGGTGTTGAGATTAAAGCGACCTATGATCGCTCGACTTTGATTGATTCGGCGGTGGAGAATTTATGGAAAAAACTGGCAGAAGAGTTCATCGTTGTTGCGATTGTTTGTGCCTTGTTCTTGTTCCATATCCGTTCGTCGTTGGTGATTGCGCTGAGCTTACCTGTGGGGATTCTGTCTGCATTCATTGTGATGCATTGGCAGGGCATTAACGCCAACATCATGTCGTTGGGCGGTATTGCGATTGCGATTGGTGCAATGGTCGATGGGGCGATCGTGATGATTGAAAATGTCCATAAGCACATCGAGCGCACGCCTCTCAATGATAACAACCGATGGGAAGTGATAGGTAAGGCTGCTCAAGAGGTGGGCGCGCCGCTGTTTTTCTCGCTACTGATCATTACCTTGAGCTTTGTTCCTGTGTTTGCGCTAGAAGGCCAAGAAGGCAAGATGTTCTCACCACTTGCGTTCACTAAAACCTATGCGATGGCGGCTTCTGCAGGTTTAGCGATTACGCTAGTGCCTGTTCTGATGGGCTATTTCATTCGTGGCAAAGTGCTGCCAGAGAGCAAAAACCCAGTAAATAAGGCGCTCATTGCGCTTTATCGTCCGTTACTTAACTTAAGCTTAACTTATCCTAAAGCCATGATTATATTGGCATTAGGTCTGCTTGCCTCTGCTTACTATCCAATGAGTAAACTCGGCAGTGAATTCATTCCGCCTCTAGATGAAGGTGACTTGATGTATATGCCGACCACCTATCCGGGGATCTCTATTGGTAAAGCGCGTGAGCTATTACAACAGACCAACAAGTTAATTAAGTCTGTACCAGAGGTTGAGACGGTATGGGGCAAGATTGGTCGGGCAGAAACTGCCACTGATCCGGCGCCGCTGACCATGATCGAGACCGTTATTCAACTCAAGCCCAAAGCTCAATGGCGAGAAGGGGTAACAACGGAGTCATTACGTAAAGAGTTTGATCAACTGGTTCAATTCCCTGGTTTAACCAACGCATGGGTCATGCCGATCAAAACGCGTATCGACATGTTGGCGACGGGGATTAAGACACCGATAGGCATTAAGATCGCTGGGCCTGACCTTGAGGTGATAGAGCAAATCGGTGGCGAGCTTGAACCGCTTTTAAATCAAATCAGTGGAACGGCGTCAGTCTACGCTGAGCGTGTCGCTGGTGGTCGTTACGTGACGATTGATATTAAGCGTCGCTCTGCTGCTCGTTATGGACTCAATATTCAGGATGTCCAACAAGTTATCTCTACGGCCATTGGCGGAATGAATGTTGGCGAGACAATTGAAGGGTTAGAGCGTTACCCAATCAATGTTCGTTACCCACAAGACTACCGTGATTCGGTGGTGAAACTGCAAAACCTCCCACTAGTAACACCTAATGGTGCGCGCATCGCGTTGGCGGATGTGGCTGACATTCGTTATGAAGATGGCCCTCCGATGATCAAAACCGAGAATGCTCGTCCAAACGGCTGGGTGTTTGTTGATATTGATGGTCGCGATTTAGGCTCTTACGTTAACGAAGCGCAGGCCGTTGTCAGTGAACAGCTCCGGCTACCTGCGGGTTACTCGCTCACTTGGTCTGGTCAATATGAATATATGGAACGTGCTAAGCAGCGCTTGAGCGTAGTGGTGCCAATCACCATTGCCATTATTATGTTGCTGCTTTACTTCAGCTTCCGCCGAGTAGGAGAAGTGTTGGTCATCATGTGTACTCTGCCACTGGCGATGGTGGGTGGACTCTGGCTAATGCACTACTTAGGGTACAACTTTTCTATCGCGGTCGGTGTGGGTTTTATTGCTCTTGCTGGGGTGGCGGTAGAGATAGGCGTCATCATGCTGGTTTACCTCAATCAAGCTTGGCACCAACGTAAACTCGACGCCGCGCAAAACCTGCATTCGCTACACAAAGATGATTTGACGGACGCCATTCGTGAAGGTGCCGGACTTAGGGTTCGTCCGGTGATGATGACGGTACTGACAGTCATCATAGGTTTGGTGCCAATTATGTACGGCGATGGAACTGGCTCTGAAGTCATGCAACGTATCGCGGCGCCGATGATTGGCGGCATGGCATCAGCGCTACTGCTGACTCTGCTGGTACTGCCTGCAATCTTCAAGCTTTGGAAGCAAAGAGAGCTTTCAAAGCCATCTAATGACAAACAACAGGCTTCAAATCAACAAGTTCCAAACCAATAACTTCAATCGTAGGTGGCAATGTCATTGTTGCTGCCTACAACCTAATCGTAAGGATATAAAAGATGAAAAAGACATTCGCATTGATCACAACAGCCTTGGTTAGTTCATACGCTTTCGCTCAGATGGACCATTCGATGATGAATCATGGATATATGGATCATGGTCAGATGATGGCAATGGATCACTCCAATATGGATCATTCAAACATGATGAATATGGAAGGCATGTCAGACGTTGGTATGCCTGCGACAGGCGCAAAACCTGACAAGGTCGTCCACGTTGTTCTCAGCGATGATATGACTATTCGTTTTAAGAAAGAGGTCAAGATTGAGCCTAATGATGTGGTCCAGTTTGTGGTGATGAATACGGGCAAGATAGATCATGAGTTTTCAATTGGTTCTGCAAAAGAGCAGCTCAAACACCGCGAGATGATGAAAACGATGGCGGGTCATGCTCATGATTCTGGCAGCACAGTGACCGTAGAACCGGGAAAAGCCAAACAGTTACTGTGGCATTTCCATGGTGACAATAATGTGGAATTTGCCTGCAACATTCCGGGTCACGCTGAAGCTGGCATGGTAAAAAGCGCCACCTTATAGACCCAATAGCTTCGCAAAAACGGCCAATTCCAATTGGCCGTTTTTTATTGTCAACTTAGCACGACAAACTCATACAAACTTCATATGTATTATTTGATTTTACATACGCTATCATCACTGGAACTTTATAATCTTGAGGTAGTCTGATGGCTACGCAAAACAATTTTTGGAAGTAAACCATGGCTAAACGTTGGCTTTTATCTGCTGTCGGTGTCGCATTGCTAGGTGGCGGCGCGTATTTTTATCTGCAATCTTCTTCTGAGCCACAAGCGTTTCCTAAGCTGGCAGTCGTAAAAGGAACCATTGAGAAACAGGCGGTAGCGGTAGGCAAAATCGTTCCGGCGCACTCAGTATCGATAAAGTCACAAATTGATGGGATTGTTGGAGAAATCTACGCCCAAGTGGGTGAGAAAGTAAAACAGGGCCAGCCTTTAATCAAAGTACGCCCAAACCCAACGCCTAAAGCACTGACAGATGCCTCAACTGAATTAATGCGTAGCGAAGCGGATCTGGAGTCGGCGAAGCAAAAACTCGCCAACTTAGAGAGCTTGGTTAAGCAAGACATTATTCCACGTAATTACGATGAATATGTTACTGCGCGTTCGGTCGTTAAGTCAGCTAAAGCCAATGTGTTACAGAAACGCCAAAACCTCGAGTTGATTCGAAGTGGTGAGGCTTCAATAGGTAATGCCCGCTTAACCTCCACCATTTATGCACCGATTGACGGCACAGTCCTCAATCGAAAAGTTGAAGTCGGTGAGCCAATTATATCAACTGAATCTAGCCAAGCTGCGACCGAGATGATGTCGCTGGCTGACATGAAAAGTCTGATCTTTAAAGGCAGTGTCAGTGAGCATGATGCGGCGCAACTGTCGCCGGGTATGCCGGTAATTCTTACGGTAGCCCCATACCCAGAGGTTGAAATAGAAGGTGTACTGACCAAGGTGGCGATCCAGTCAGAAAACCTGAACTCTCCGGATGCGACAGCGACGAAGAGTTTCGATAATGGCTTCGGGGTAGAAGTCGGAGAACTGAAAATTCCTCAAGATATTTTGCTACGTTCGGGGTTCTCTTCTACAGCACAAATCACGCTTAAAAAGTCGGAAAATGTACTGACTTTACCTGAGCGTGTACTTCAGTTTGAGGGCGAGACACCCAATGTTCTGATTCCTGATAACTCGGAACAAGGTTTCCACAAACAGAAAGTGAAGTTAGGCCTTTCAGACGGTATTAATGTGGAAGTGCTGGATGGCGTTGAACTTGATGAAGAGATAATTGATAACAGCATGATGATGGGGGCGGCCCATGGCTAAGTTGCACTTATCTAAAATTAGTGCCGTGTTACTGGCAACAACGCTCAGTTTGCCGAGTTACGCGATATCTATTGAACAGGCATGGCAACAAGCAAAACAGAGCGATCCTAATTACGAAAAGGCCAAGATAGGGGTTCAGCTAGGTGAAACGGGTATTTCTTCTAGCCGTAGCTCACTACTGCCTTCATTAAGTGCCGATGCTTCTGCTAATTGGAATGAAACGACGCACAATACCAACAGCTATGGTGCCAACCTTTCCCAGACCATTTGGGATAGCAGCTTGTGGTCAGAATTAGACCGAGCAGAAGCAAATTTACTAAAAGCCCAATTGGAGTTGTCTCAAACACACAATGAATTGGCGCAAAAACTACTTTCTAGCTATCTCGATTTAGCCAGTGCTCAGGGTGACCTTGTATTGGCGCAAAATAAACTAGATGAAGGGGCTAAGTTACTTAAGATCATCGAGAAACGATACAAAGCGGGCAAAGTGAAATCCATTGATGTGGAAGAAATTAGAGCCACTCAAGTTTCGGAAAAAGCCGCGATTCTCAAGGCTCAAGCTGAATTGCAAAGTAAAAAAGCAGAGCTTTCTGCACTGATCAATCAGATGCCTGAAGAGGTAGACCAAGTCCGAACAGACTCGCTTGTTCAGCCGCCAATGTTAGTCGATTCTCAAGAACAGTGGCTCAAGCTAGCCAAAGACAGTAGCCCAGAGTTATTGGTTGCCATGCAGAAAGTGAAAGCGAGTGAATTTGCTAAAGATTCTGCGCAGGGAGGGTACTACCCGACGGTTAAGGGCAAGCTAGGCTACAGTGATGACGATAGACGCTCAAGCGGTGAGTTCAATGCTGGGATTACACTCAGTGTGCCGATTGATCTTAATGGGGCGACGCGCGCTAAAGTTGATGAAGCATCGCTTAATATCTTAAGTGCCAAACAAGATTTGCGTCGAGTAGAAATAGATATCCAAAAACGCATCATCCAACGCTTTACTCAGGTTGATATCAACTGGAGCCAGGTATTGATGGCGGATGAACTCGTCGAATCACGAGCTAAGGTGCTGCGCAGTAAAGAGAAGCTCTATGATGCTGGTCTTCTTGAAGTGTCGGAAGTGATCAATGCACACAACAGTCTGTTCGACGCAAAGAATAGCTTGCAAACCAACCTATATAACTACTGGCGTCAGAGAGTCGGACTACTGCAAACTGCTGGTAAATTAGATGACAGCACTATGGCTCTGATTTCTCAGGCTTTTGATTCATGAGTAGTTTGTTACAGCAAACATGGCAAACCTTGTTGGCACATAGGCTAAAAAGCATTTTAGCGATGATTGCCATTGCATGGGGAGTGATTTCTGTTGTTGTTTTGATTGCGCTCGGTGAAGGCTTCTATCGTCATCAAACTCAGTCATTGTCGTTTATGGTTAACAACGTGCAAATCGCTTTCCCTTCAAGTACTAGCAAGCCTTGGCACGGTATGCCCTCACGACGAAAAATCACTATTGAGCAAGACAAGGTCGATATGCTCAAACAGTCGGGCTTTGTCGCGCAAGCATCGACGGTGTACGCCAAATGGGACGCCAGTGTAACCAACGTTAGAGGGCAGAAGTTATCTGGTTTTGTGAGTGGGATAGATCCGTCTTACTTTTCTTTAGTGCAGCGTAAGCTTGAATCTGGTTCGCGCAACATCTCGCCGAGTGATGTCATTAACCATACGCGAGTGGCTGTTCTCGGCGACCAAATTGCCAAAATGGGCAATATTAAGGTCGGCGAACAGGTTAAAGTCAACGGTATTCCTTTCTTGGTCATAGGCGTTATTAAGGATGAAGATGCGGGGATTTCCTTTGGTGATAGCCGCAAGGTCTTTGTTCCGCAAACCACTTATCTCGATTTGTGGGATGCTAAACCGTGGATGTTGTTACTCAAACCTATAGAAGGTATGGACAGCGCGTCTTTTAGGCAGAGCCTAGTTACCTTCTTTGCCAAACAGCTGCATTTTGACCCGAGCGATAAAGAGGCGATAAATCTGCCCGACTTCAGTGAGGGCGGCGCATTGATAACTGGGATTTTCCGCGGTATTCAGATTTTCCTTGGCGCGAGTGGGGCAATGACGATGGCTGTTGGGGCATTAGGTGTGGCCAATATCATGTTTTTATCTGTGACGGAAAGAACGCGCGAGATAGGGGTTCGATTGGCGATTGGTGCAACGCAAAATTCGATATTGGGTCAGTTCATTCTCGAAGGGTTAATCTTAGTTGCCGTTGGGACAGGGCTGGGGTTAACCATCTCTTACGCGCTTGTGTCTTTGTTAAGTACAGTAACTTTACCTGATTGGTTAGGTTCGCCGGTGATTACGCCAGATTCGATTGCTTGGTCACTGTTGGTGACGCTCGTTTTGGCTCTACTAGCCTCATACTTTCCAGCGAGGAGAGCATCACGCTTGACTCCGGTTATCGCTTTGAGTGCGAGGGCTTAATGATGCTGTTACCGATGAGACAAATCTTCCAAGAGATGGCAGCAGAAAAGCTCAGGTTGGGTCTGACAATTTTGGCTGTGGCATGGGCGACACTTTGTATCGCAGCGATGTTATCTGTTGGCGAAGGGATCCGTCAGGGTGTATTGAGAACCGCGCAAAATGGCAACGGTAATCTCATCTATCTGACTGGTGGTATGGCTACTGTCGATTACGGCGCTTTTCATCAAGGTAAGTTCTTAACTCTTAAAGCGCAAGATGCGGACGTGGTTCGCGCGTTACCCGAGGTGAAAGGGGTTGTACCCACTGCAAGATGGAATGAGCGTATTAGTGCTGGTGATCGAGGCTCATGGCAAGAGCCGTTGGCGGTGACGACGGAATTTGCTTCTCTGACCAATTTGCAACCTTTAGCTGGTGGTCGCTGGCTCAACCCACTCGATCAAAAAGAGATGCGTAAAGTCGTGGTTTTAGGTTACTCGTTAGCTGCTGATCTATTTAATCCTGTAGAAGACTTTAGTTGGTTTGCAGCAGTGACACTGCAAGTCAATCCGGTGGGGAAAAAGGTCAAGATTGGCAGTGAAGAGTTTAAGGTTGTCGGAGTACTGAAAAAGAACAGCGCTGAAATTGAGCAGGGCGACCAAATCAATTACTCAAGCTTTGTTCCACTGGCAACTTGGCAGCGTTTTCACGCCAACGGTGAAATTGCAGGTATTAATGTCGAGCCTAAAGCGACTGCAGATAGAAAGGCGTTGGCAAAGACGATTCGCCAAGTGATAGCACGTAAGCATGGCGCAAGCGTCAATGATGAGCAGGTTGTACAAATCGAAGATATGTTCCTGCAACAGAAAAGCATGCAGCAGTTCCTAATTGGTTTGCAGAGTTTTCTTGGCATTATTGGCTTTGTCACGCTCGCTGTAGCGGGAGTAGGCATTGCCAACGTTATGTACGCAACAGTGAAACGCTCGACCCGTGATATTGGCGTGAGAATGGCGGTTGGAGCAACCCCGACTGCAATCCGTTTGCATTATCTGGTTCAGTCACTTATGACCATGATGCTAGGGGGAGTGCTCGGTCTTGGCGTGACTTATGGGCTGGTATCCGCACTTAGTGCAATAAGCTTGGAAGGCAATGTGTTTTACGAGCAGCTAGGCAAACCGGTTCCTGAACTGTCTTGGATTGTGGTGCTGGTGGTGATTACGACCTTAATCATTATTGGTGTTGCGTCAGCCTGGTTGCCAGCGAATCGAGCAGCGAAAGTCAGTCCGTTGGAGGCATTACAAAGTGAGTAAGAACAATAGTGGAGAGAAGATGTCACACCAATCGCTCGTCGAGCTGAATAATATCTGCAAATACTATTCGAGCGGAGAAGCGGAAGTACGCGCGCTTGATGGTGTTGAACTCACGATTAATCAAGGTGAATTTCTATCTATTTTAGGTCCATCAGGCTCGGGGAAATCGACCCTGATGAATATGCTTGGTTGTTTAGATAAGCCGACAGCAGGTGACTACCAATTAGCAGGCCAAAATGTGGCGAGTTTAAGTGCCAATGAGCTTGCAGGAATTCGCAATCAAAGAATAGGCTTTGTCTTTCAGAGCTTTAATTTGCTCGAATACGCGACAGCACTCGACAATGTGGCGTTGCCTCTTGTTTATTCGGGCGTGAAAGCCAAAGAACGCCGAAGACGAGCAGCAAAATTGCTTGAACAAGTGGGACTGGGTGATCGCCTTGATCACAAGCCCAACCAATTATCGGGCGGTCAAAAGCAGAGGGTGGCGATTGCTAGAGCCTTAGTTAATGATCCACAGATTATTCTCGCCGATGAACCGACTGGGGCGTTAGACTCAAAATCTGGCGCAGAGATTGAAGCCCTGTTTAATCAGCTTCATGCTGAGGGGCGAACATTGATCATCGTGACGCACGATAATGCGCTTGCAGAACGTACCAAACGCATTATTACGATTAAAGATGGCAAAGTGATTTCTGACCGAACCCCCACCCCACAAGTCGCATGAGTAAGCGAGCCATTTGGCTCGCTTTTTTAGTTCTCGTGAGGTGGAGACATAATGTGGTGATTGGCGTGCTCTTGATGAGCTTTGTGCCACTGTTCCAGTTTTTCCCGTGTCTGATGAGAAGAAGGTTGCTCTAAACAATGCTGGGTCACGCATTGATATTGATTGGCAAGCTTTTCGCTCGCCTCCGTTGCTTGCTGAGAGACTGAATTTGTCTGCTTTAAGCGTTTCGCTCTGGCTTTGTCGAATACTGATGTCATCAGTGACTCCTTAGCTAATCTTATAAATGTTAACTCGATTAAGAGCGCAGTCGGGTAGGTAGAGGGTATGATTATGTGCGTGAAGTAGGTATGGCATCCATAGCTGGCCTTTACTTGGATCGGCACCAAAGCCACTAAAACTATCAATAAATTGTCCCTGTTGGTCGAAGACCTTGATAGCTCGATTAACTAAATCAGACACAAACAACTTACCATGGTCAAAATCTATACTGGTTGGTAGCAGGAAGTTGTCATTGTTCGTTCCGTAACCCTGCTGGCCGAAACTGCCAACGTATTGATCATGGCGATCGTAAATCAACACGCGGTTGTTATTTTGATCGGTTATGTACTTTTGACCGTCCGGTGTAATGGTGATGTCGGTTGGTGTGAAAAATTCATTATCACCATGGCCTTTTTCACCAAAGGTAGTGATTAAGCCTGCGATCCCTTGTTGATTGAGCCGCCAGCGACTAATACGATTATTGCCAGAATCAGCAATATAGATATCGCGGCTTATCGGATCGACGGCAACACCCTGAGGCTTGAATAGCTGCCACTCTTGGTGACCCAAACCTCCAAAATAGCTAAAGGGTACGAGCTCGCCAATTAACTCGTCATATTGATAAATCGTCACAATACCGCTTATGTAATTGCTTACAACCAATAAAGGTATGTCTGGGTTAAGTTGGCCGAGCAATGGCGAAGAAGGGATTAAAGAGCAGATGCCAAGCGAGCCTGGTAAAAGAGGTAAGCTACCCGGCCTAGCTGTATCGGGTTGAGTGTTTTCTGTCGCTTGCAGCTGATAGTTGCCAGCGTCAACCAGCCAAAGCAGTTGGTTTGGGTCATCAAACTTATCGCCAAGGAAGATTCGTACCCAGGTTTGTTGCCATTTTTGCGTCCATTCCATCTGGGTGCTTAAGGTCATTGAAACCCAGGAAGGCACATCGATTTGGTGAATCGAGTTGAGCCACTTATCTTGCTGCTCAAAGTGTTTTTCCCACCATCCGCTGACAATAGGGTAACGACTTTCGGAGTTATTTGCAGGAACAGGAGAGGTATCGCCAGCCACCGAGGTGACAAAGTGCAGCTGCCCTTTTTTATCTCGCTCATCGCCCAATTGATTAATCACTAATGTCGATATAGGTATCTGAGGTGATAATTCTGCCCAGTTGATCTGATGAATCTGTAAAGAAGCGAGAATGGGCTCGGTGATCAACAGGCGATTTTGGTCAAGTTTGGTGATTTGTATTGGCGAGAAGAAGCCCGTTAGGTTACCTGAAAAATGGCCATCAATATCGTAAACAGAGACTGAATACTGTTTGGCTCCTGGGATAAGAATTCGGTTATCAATGATTGAGACATCGCGAGCTAGGTCGATACCATCTAGATAAGTTTTACCATTCGCGAATGGGACAGGCTTTCCCTCCCAATTACAGCGAACTACAGTCGCAAAGCCAGTATTGGCGATGTATAGATGCCCGTCGAGATCGCAACTCAGTCCTTGAGGCCATAAAAAGTGAACCGGCTCCTTGGCTTGGATGACCGTGATGTCTCTTAACCACTTGCCCTCCTCATTGAAAATCACTAACCGGCTTTCACCGTTTTCACCTTCGTAAAACTCGTCAGCCACGCACAGCTTACCCTGATAGAAAGCTAATCCATTGGGGCCTTGTAAGTTGATGGGATCCCCGCTGCCAAAATTGCGAATCGAACGGATGTTGAGTGCTTGATCGTATTCAAGGATATGGATACGTTTGTTGGCAATGTCGCTGACGTAAATCCAAGGTTTATCTGGATGGGGTAGCAGGCGAAAGGGCATATTGAACTGCTGGCTGCCATTGCCAACACTGCCAAAGCTAGCTAGCAACTTGTCCATCTTTCGGTCGAAGACGAGTACGCGATTGTGTGCAGTGTCCGCAAGCCAGATTCGACCAAATTTGTCGACACAGTTGCCGACGGGTGTATTGAGCGAAACATTGCCTGCCGCACGACAGGGGAGGTTAGGTAATTGCGTTACCTGCTTACCAATATAGGTGTGATATGCGATTCCCATAATAAGCCTTTATGCCGTTAACTTATATGTAATTAGATGTATAAATGTAGCAGGCTTAAATGACAGTTCCACGAAGTGTCATTGTTACATTTAGAATTGTGCGCGAGATTAGGAACTGATTGATAATAAATGGCCTTCTGAGTCAGAAGGCCGTTTCTATACGTTGGGAAATTTAGAAAGCGTAGTTAAGCTGAATACCGGCTAACCAAGCACTGGTGTTGACGGTAGAAACGATGTTGAATGGGTCAGCGACGAGTACCTGCGACTCATCAATCGTCGTTTGTTCACCTGTTAAGTAGCCTAATGATAAATCAACGCTTAAGTTTTCGGTTGCTTTATAAGTGCCACCAAAGGTAAACCAATGTCTGTCAGTATCAGGAATCGACAGCGAACTGATTTGATCAACAGGTGACAAGTCATACATATAGCCCGCTCTTAGCTCGATAGAGCGATTCAGATAGTGAGTAACACCAACTGAAACGTGTCCGGCATCTTGCCATTGGTAGTCTTTGATTGTTTCTGAATAACCTTCCGAGGTTAAGCTATCAAATTCAGACCAAGCGACATACTGTAAGCTGTAGTGCGCTGCCCATTGAGGATTGAGTCTGTGATAACCGGAAAACTCAATGATATCTGGCAGCGGTATATCTAAACTATCAGTTAACCCTTGACCTGCCCCCGCTTGATAGACTTGCCCCTCGGCTCTAAGCTCCGGGCTGTAGCGATATGATAAACCAAAGCGGTTATTCTCATCGAGGACATAAGCCACACCTAGATTAAACCCTAAACCAAACCCGTCGGCATCGATAGTAAGCAATGGAGCATTATTGTGTTTGCGCGCGATATCGCCTTCTCCATAGATGATGTCGAGACCGCCACCGACTGACCATGAGTCATCAATTTGATAGCTAGCAGAAAAGCCCGCATTGATGCTACTTAAGTAAGTTTTGCCGCCAAAGATTGGCGCGGCAAACTCCTGTTCAAATTCAACGTCGGTACCAAAGTTTGAATGTACGGTAGCTCCAAGCGTCCAAGGGGTTCCTTCTATCGGAAACACCATATTCGCGTTAGGTACTAAGGTATTGTTGTCGAGAGTCGTGTCATCGAGCGATTGAGTGACTGTGTTTGGCGTTGTGTAACGCATATCACTAAACTCAACTTGGCTAGCAATATTGACTGCACCTACTGATATCATCGGCTGGTCGATTAAGCTCATCGCCGCCGCGTTTTTTGATACCACCGCAGCGTTGTCTGCAATAATCGCGTCTCCAGCGAATGCGCGACCTAAACCCGTTGCCGACTGCGCATTAAGTTGAAAGCCAGCGGCGTGGACTTGCGAGATAGAGACAAGACCTGCCCCAAGAATGATGTACTTTTTCATTATAAATCCTACCAATTAATTGAAGTCACTGCTGTCGACAAAGTAGTTGTTTCTTAATGTGACTTTCTGATCGATAACCATGCTTGAAATGGCGAGTTGCTGAGCAGCCATCGCTTGCATGCCTTCAATTGTGATTTCTTGTTCAGGGACGCCTTCTTCGTTGACTGGCCCTTCATAAGGAAACAGGTAGGTGCCATGTCCACCTTTGGTTGCTCTTACTACCCCTCGGATTTCAGAAACTGGAACGTCATCAAGAATAGGGTCGAGCTTGAGAGCGCGGATAAGTGGTTCAGTTCCGGTCAATTGATTGTTTGTCGCTGAGTTTGGTACGACAGAGTCCGGGATATAGTCGACACCTACTTCACAGTCTTTTTTACAGGTACCGAATGCTTCAAGCAGCAGTGTTGGTTGTTGCTCTGAAACTTGACGGTAGACTTTGCCTGCCGGGTCGGCACTATCAATCGTTCTTTGAACACCTTTTTTAAGCAATGGCAGCACTGCTGCATAGATCTCTTCCTCTAGCATTGCGATGCTGTCTGGAAAGCTTGCTGAATGGTCGTTAAGTGCAATTATGCAATCTTCGTTGCTTACCCCTTCGTAACAAAGGTTGGGAACTAATGTTTCGGCGATAGCGCGCTGAATATCAGGAGAGTCTTTGATTGCACGCTCCATTTCAGGGCCCAAAAGTAATGAGTTAAGTGTTAAGTTAACTAACCCTTGTCCAGGTACAACATAGTTTGCGGTATTAAGTGATAGCCCATCCTTTCCTTGGGTCATTTCAGCAATCATCACAGAAACAATTCCCCCCAGAGATTGGCCAATTAGGCTGACTTCTCGTTGAGCTTGAGGGTTTCCAAAGTTTAATGCGTAACGCAGTCCAATGAAGTCTGCTACAGCTTGGTGAAGATTACTTCTCAGAGTGAGTGGAGAGGTGATATTAATAAAGAAGGCTCTATTAACGTTTGCGCTAATCTCATTACCATCATTATCTTTCACGATCTGTGAGCCGTGATAGGGCATATCAATTGCAAATACTACATAGCCTTTATTGGTGTAGTCTGCTGCCATTAAGCTTGTAGACGACATATCTCCCCCCAAGCCATGAACGAAGATAACTGCGGGATTATTTTTAGCAGTTTGTTCTGCATCTTGTGGAGCGGTCCCTTTTGGAAGATAAATGTTCACTGGGAGCTTCTTGGTGGGATTATGGATTTTGGGATTAGGATTAAACTTGGTTAAATGTTCTCCCTTACTAGTGTCTTCGGGCGTAATCCAACGATACATAGCTGGGCAAGATGCTATTGGGTCATATTCATCTAGCACACATCCTGCAGGGTCAGTGTCAGCGGTTTGCTGGTCAAATGGAAGGTACTGTTTACTCGTTAGAACTCCGGTAACGAACTCATAGTTTGAGTTGCTGTCGTCAAAGGTGACAGTTTTGATAGCTACTAAAGCATTAGAATTTGCTTCAACCATTGCATCAAGAGGAGAGTAGGCATCTTGGGTAGTAAATGTTGAAGCGTAGGCAATACCCGAACTAGCCAACGAGCGGTAATGACTTACAGCTGGGTCAATTGAGTCTTGTTTTACTACTAGTTCAGAATCACTCAACTCTTCATTTGAGCTATTCATCAGGCGAGTAAATTCGCTGCTCGCACTTAGAGGCTGCCCCGTTTCCGTTTTCACACCGTTAGTTACAACAAGGTGATATCGAGTTGGCGTATCGAGATTTAGAGCTTCTCCACACTGAATGGAAAGGCTACGGCCATCATTAGTAACCTTGATATCGAGAGGCATTGGATCGCCTTCTTTAAACAACATCACAGTATCAGTCGCGCTATTTGCTTCTGTGATAATGCTTTGAGGATCAAGTGCAATAACCTGCTCAGAACCGACGCTGCTAAGCGGAATCTCAATCGGTTCGACACATAAGCCCCAACCGTCAACAGCGGCGAAACTGGTCTCGAAATCTTGGTAATAAGCGTCATATTCAGCGTTGGTTGAATATGCATTGGGTGAAGAAGGTTCACCCGGCAAAGAGATTGTCCCGTCAGCATCATAGCCATAACCGTCATTCGGCATAGGAATGCTACTCAACGAAAAAGGTACTTCTACAGCGATATTATCAGAAGTGCTTTCCTCGCTCCCACACCCGCTAAGTAGTGTGATAGCCGAAATAGCTAAAGATAGAGAATGAAATCCTCTCATAGGAGATACCCGTTTAGTTGCTCAAATTGACCTGATATATCGAGCGAACAAGGGGTTATTTACAAATGTTTAACACTAAAAAAATCTAAAGGCTTGTAGGGATGGTAATTTAGATAGTGTGTCTAAATGAGTTTTTGGATAGAAATTTGTTGTGGGTATGCTTTGTTTTGGGGAGACGATCGCTATTTAAGTGCACCTGAGTGACTAAGTTCACAGAACGCTGTTTTTCCGGAGATGAATGTAGCTAACTGTTAGCTAGATTACATTACTTTTGTTAATTTTTCCGCACAATATCTAGCATAAGATGCTAAAAAAAAGTGTCTTATTAGATAATTTGGCACTTCAGTCTGCTAGTTGAGGGAAATATAAGTTAATTAACTGACTAATTTATCTTTACTGGTGTTTTTTACCATTTTGTTGAAGTAACCGTGGAATTATACGATTTTTTGCTACATTTTTATGGCAAATTACTTCAATGATTGATACTGTGTGCCGCAATCTTTGTACGGTTTTAGATTTTTATGCTTAAAATTTGAGCTAAACAGATCTAAATCACTGTCCGTTCTAGTACTGTACAAAGAAGTCATGGATGCAAATGAAAAACTTGGAGTTTTACGCATGTATAAGAACAAAATCACACGCGCTCTATTTATAGGCGCGGGCCTTTCTTTAGCTTTAACTGGATGTGGCGACAAACCAGAAGAAAAGCAAGCTGCACAGCCAGCACCTGCTCCTGAAGCTAAATCAGACTCTCAGAAAACAGAACTTGCTGACGTACAAGAAATTGTTCGTGGTAATGGTACTGAAGTTGCGACAATCGACCCGCACAAATCTCAAGGTGTACCAGAGTCTCACGTAATTCGTGATCTTCTAGAAGGCCTAGTGAACCAAGATGCTGACGGTAACACTATTCCTGGTGTTGCAGAGTCTTGGGAAACAACAGACAACAAAACGTTCACTTTCCACCTACGTAAAGACGCAAAATGGTCTAACGGCGATCCTGTAACTGCTGGCGATTTCGTGTACAGCTTCCAGCGCGCAGTTGATCCAAACACGGCTTCTCCATACTCTTGGTACATGGAATACACCAAGATGGCGAACGCGAAAGACATCATCGCAGGCAAGAAAGACAAGAGCGAGCTAGGTGTTAAAGCAGTCGATGACCACACTCTAGTGGTTGAACTTGAAGCAGCTGTTCCTTACTTCGTAATGATGATGGGCCACACAACAGTGAAACCTGTTCATCAAGCGACAGTTGAGAAGTTCGGCGACCAGTGGACTAAGCCAGAAAACTTCGTTGGTAACGGTGCATTCGTTGTCGACAACTGGGTTGTTAACGAGCGTCTAGTACTTAAGCGTAACGAACAGTACTGGGACAACGCAAACACCAAGCTAAACAAAGTAACTTTCCTACCTATCGAAAACCAGGTAGCGGAAATGAACCGTTTCTTAGCAGGCGAAATCGATATCTCTTACGAACTACCTGTTGAGCACTTCAAGCGTCTTAAGAAAGAGCACCCTGAAGAAGTATCGGTTACGGGCAACCTGTGTACTTACTACTACATCTTCAACACTAAGAAAGCGCCATTTGATGACGTTCGTGTACGTAAGGCGATCTCTTACGCAATCGACCGTAATATCGTTACTGACGCTATCCTAGCGCAAGGTCAGAAACCAGCTTACTTCTTAACACCTGAAATCACAGCTGGATTCAATCCAGAAATGCCTGCTTACGGCCAAATGACTCAAGCAGAGCGTGATGCAGAAGCGGCTCGTCTTCTAGAAGAAGCAGGTTTCGGTTCAGACAACCCACTTAAGTTTAACCTTCTTTACAATACATCTGAGAACCACAAGAAAGTTGCTGTAGCACTAGGTTCTATGTGGAAGAAGACACTTGGCCTAGACGTTACTCTAGAAAACCAAGAGTGGAAAACTTACCTATCTACTAAAGATTCAGGCGACTTCGAAGTGGCACGTGCCGGCTGGTGTGGTGACTACAACGAAGCATCTTCATTCCTAACTCTAATGAAGAGTAACAACACGACTGGCGGTATTCACTACGACAGCAAAGCTTACGACGAGATCATGACTAAAGCGATTGCCGCTCAGTCAGAAGAAGAGCGTCAAGCGCTGTACCTAGAAGCTGAGAAGCTACTAGCGAAAGACATGCCTATCGCACCTATCTACCAGTACGTGAAATCACGTCTACTTTCTCCTAAGGTTGGTGGCTTCCCAGCAAACAACCCAGAAGAGAAGATCTACTCTAAAGATCTATACATCATCAAGTAAATCTTGAACTGATAGAACTATAAAAATATTGGCCTGCATGTGAGAAATTACATGCAGTGCCTTTATACAATCTAAATTCGTAGAAATTTGATTGATTCTTAATTTTTAATTGTCACAGACTGAAAGAGTGAGTTTATGCTTAAATTCATCGCGAAAAGGATATTTGAGGCGATCCCAACCATGTTGGTTTTGATCACCGTATCTTTCTTTCTTATGCGCTTCGCACCGGGTAACCCATTCTCAAGCGAGCGTCCATTACCGCCAGAAGTTATGGCGAACATCGAAGCTAAATACGGGCTTGATAAGCCAGTATTTGAGCAATACACCACTTACCTAACAAACGTTATTCAAGGTGATTTTGGTCCTTCATTTAAGTACCTAGATTACTCCGTAAACGAACTGATTTCGGTTGCACTACCAGTATCGGCAAAAGTTGGTTTTATTGCGTTTATCTTTACGGTCATCATGGGGGTTACGGTTGGTACGATTGCTGCCTTAAAGCAAAATACCTGGGTTGACTACACCATAATGTCCACCGCCATGTTAGGTGTTGTAATGCCATCGTTTGTATTGGCACCGGCACTGATCTATCTCTTCTCGCTGCATTGGAACCTATTCCCTGCGGGTGGTTGGCATGACGGTAGTTTGAAATATCTAGTTCTACCAGTGATTGGTATGTCACTACTCTACGTCGCGACTTTTGCACGTATCACTCGTGGTTCGATGATCGAAACATTAAACAGTAACTTTATTCGCACCGCTCGTGCGAAAGGTCTAAGTTACCGTTACATCATCATTAAGCACGCACTTAAACCAGCGCTTCTTCCTGTTGTTTCATACATGGGCCCTGCGTTCGTAGGTATCATCACAGGTTCAGTTGTTATCGAAACCATCTTTGGTCTACCGGGTATCGGTAAGCTCTTCGTTAACGCTGCATTTAACCGTGACTACTCGCTAGTAATGGGTGTAACCATCTTGATTGGTTTCCTATTCATTCTATTCAATGCGATTGTAGATATCCTACTTGCAATGATTGACCCGAAAATTCGCTACTAACAGGGACGTTTGGTTATGTTAACGAAAAAAGAAAACCTAGAAGCGATTGAAAAGTTCTCTGAAAACTTAGAGATCGAAGGTCGTAGTCTATGGCAAGACGCTCGTATCCGCTTTATGCGTAACAAAGCGGCGATGGTGAGCTTGTTTATCCTATTCTTAATGACGCTAGCGGTAATCGTTTTACCGACTATTGCGCCATTCACTTATGATGATACTGACTGGTACGCGATGCACGTTGGTCCAAACGCAGAGCACTGGTTTGGTACTGATAGTTTAGGTCGTGACCTTTACGTTCGTACCTTAATTGGTGGCCGAATCTCTCTGATGGTCGGCGTAATGGGTGCGTTTGTAGCGGTATTGATTGGTACGCTTTACGGTGCAGCTTCTGGCTTCATTGGCGGTAAAGTAGACCGAATCATGATGCGTATTCTTGAGATCTTATACGCAGTACCGTTTATGTTCCTAGTTATCGTACTAGTGACCTTCTTCGGTCGTAACATCATTCTTATCTTCGTCGCTATCGGTGCGATTGCATGGCTAGATATGGCACGTATTGTACGTGGTCAGACGCTTAGCTTACGCAGCAAAGAGTTTATCGAAGCAGCGCACGTTTGTGGTGTGAGCAAGTGGAAAATCATCACTCGTCACATCGTGCCAAACGTACTGGGTATTGTAGCGGTTTACTCAACGCTTCTAATCCCAAGCATGATTTTGACTGAATCATTCTTATCATTCCTTGGTCTTGGTGTTCAGGAGCCGATGACAAGTTGGGGTGCTCTTCTTCAAGAAGGTGCACAGACAATGGAAGTAGCAATCTGGCAGCTTACATTCCCAGCAATATTCATGGTTGTGACTCTCTTCTGTTTCAACTATGTCGGTGACGGCCTGCGCGATGCGCTGGATCCAAAAGACAGATAATCAAAAAGCAATAAATTACAAAATCTATAAAAAAGATTAAGGAAGCAATGATGAGCTTATTAGATGTCAAAGATCTGCGTGTCGAATTTACCACTCAAGATGGTATCGTCACCGCAGTAAACGATTTAAATTTTTCTCTGAATCAGGGCGAGACTCTAGGTATCGTAGGTGAATCTGGTTCAGGCAAATCTCAGACTGTATTCGCTATCATGGGACTACTGGCAAAGAACGGTATTATCTCAGGTAGCGCAAAATTCGAAGGTAATGAAATTCTTAACCTTCCAGAAAAAGCACTCAACAAAGTACGTGCAGAACAGATCGCAATGATCTTCCAAGACCCAATGACGTCGCTTAACCCTTACATGAAGGTTAGTGATCAGTTAATGGAAGTACTTATGCTTCACAAAGGCATGGGTAAAGCGGAAGCGTTCGAAGAATCTGTACGCATGCTTGAAGCGGTGAAAATTCCAGAAGCGCGTAAGCGTATCACTATGTACCCACACGAGTTCTCAGGCGGTATGCGTCAGCGTGTGATGATCGCCATGGCTCTGTTGTGTCGTCCAAAACTGTTGATTGCGGATGAGCCGACAACAGCTCTAGACGTAACGGTACAAGCTCAGATCATGGATCTGCTTAACGAGCTGAAATCGGAGTTTAACACTGCGATTATCATGATCACTCATGACCTTGGCGTGGTTGCAGGTTCGTGTGACAAAGTACTAGTTATGTACGCTGGTCGTACAATGGAGTACGGTACGGTCGATGAAATCTTCTACAACCCAAGCCACCCATACGCTGAAGGTCTGCTAAAAGCAATTCCTCGTCTGGATACAGAGGGTGAAATTCTACCAACGATTCCAGGCAACCCGCCTAACTTACTTCGTCTACCACAAGGCTGCCCTTATCAAGAGCGTTGCCACCGTGTAATGGATCGTTGTAAGCAAGAAGCGCCAATCTTGACGCCATTTGGTGAAGGTCGTCAGCGCGCATGTTTTTCTGAATGGGAGGCTTGGAGCAAATGAGTGTAGATAAGAACCTAATCCTAGATGTAAAAGATCTTAAAGTTCACTTTAGTATCGCATCAAAATCTGCTTGGCCTTGGTCAAAGCCTGCAAACCTTAAAGCAGTAGACGGCGTAAACGTCCGTTTATATGAAGGTGAAACCTTAGGCGTAGTAGGCGAGTCTGGCTGTGGTAAATCGACTTTCGCGCGTGCAATCATTGGTCTTGTTGAAGCGACTGACGGTGACGTGATGTGGCTTGGTCAAGACCTGACTAAGATGCAGGAAATCCAGCGCCGTGAAACGCGCAAAGAGATTCAAATGATTTTCCAAGATCCTTTGGCATCGCTCAACCCGCGTATGACAGTGGGTGACATCATCGCTGAGCCATTGGAAACTTTCTACCCAGAGCTTTCGAAAGATGAAGTGAAAACTCGTGTTAAAGAGATGATGGCGAAAGTAGGTCTACTACCAAACGTAATCAACCGTTACCCTCACGAGTTCTCAGGTGGTCAGTGTCAGCGTATCGGTATTGCTCGCGCGTTGATTCTTAAGCCTAAGATGATAATCTGTGATGAACCTGTATCGGCGCTAGACGTGTCAATCCAAGCTCAGGTTGTAAACCTACTTAAAGAGTTGCAGAAAGAACTTGGCTTATCACTAGTGTTCATCGCCCACGATTTGTCGGTAGTGAAACACATCTCTGACCGAGTGCTAGTTATGTATCTTGGTAATGCGGTTGAGCTTGGTGAAGCCGAAGCCCTATTCGCGGATCCTAAGCACCCGTACACTCGCGCGCTGATGTCTGCAGTACCGATCCCTGATCCAAAGCTTGAGCGCAACAAGCACATTGAGATGTTAGAGGGCGACCTTCCATCACCAATTAGTCCTCCTTCGGGTTGTGTGTTCCGAACGCGTTGTCCTCAGGCAACGGAAGCGTGTGCTCAAACTAAGCCTGCTATCGAAGGTAACGACGTTCATGCCGTGTCTTGCTTGCACGTGAGCGTATAATTTCAGCCTGTGACGGGCTTAAGCGCGGCATCCTTACGGGGTCGCGCTTTTTTTGTATAGTCACTTTCTACTATTCAAATAATTCGAACAACTAAACCAACTGTCTCTAACCACCTGTGTTGCGTATTTATTTATACTCAATTTATTCAAAGAATTCGGGTTAGGAGACAATAATGGGTAAGCTAGTTGAAGGCGTATGGCATGATGTGTGGTACGACACCAAATCGAGCAATGGTAAGTTCGTTCGCGAAGATGCTGGGTTTAGAAATTGGGTAGAAAACAAACCTGATGCTCAGTTCCAACCAGAATCAGGGCGTTATCATCTCTATGTTTCGCTTGCCTGTCCTTGGGCTCATCGCACTCTGATTTTTAGAAAGCTAAAAGGGCTTGAAGAGCATATTGACGTCACCGTTGTCTGCCCTGACATGATGGGTGAAGGTTGGCAAATGGGGTTGCCTGAGCCTCTGTTTGGTCATACACGCATGCACCAAATCTATACGCAAGCCAAACCAGACTACACGGGTCGCGTAACGGTGCCCGTACTTTGGGATAAGAAACACAACACCATCGTCAGCAATGAGTCTTCTGAAATCATTCGTATGTTTAACTCTGAGTTTAATGAACTCACGGGTAATACAGCTGATTACTATCCGCAAGAGAAGCGCGAAATCATTGAAGAGTGGAATGCTTATGTCTACCCCCATGTTAACAATGGCGTTTACCGCTGTGGATTTGCCACAACCCAAGATGCCTATGAAGAAGCCTACAACCACCTGTTTGAATCGCTAGACAGATTGGATGATCATCTAGCGAATAGCCGCTACCTTGCTGGTGACAGCATTACTGAAGCCGACTGGCGCTTGTTTACCACGCTGATCCGTTTTGATGCCGTTTATGTTGGACACTTTAAATGTAATAAGAAACGTATCGCGGATTACGCTAATCTTAACGGTTATATGAAAGAGTTGTATCAGGTGCCCGGTATCAAAGAGACAACCGATTTCTACCACATTAAACGCCATTACTACTTTAGCCACACAGGGATTAACCCGACACAAGTGGTTCCTCTTGGTCCTGAGCTAGATTTAACTTCACCCCACGGCCGAGATTTGGTTAGTGGTGCTTGATAACACGATTTGATCTCTGCCCTGTGCCTTTGCTTGGTATAGGGCTTGATCCGTTTCTGCCATGGTTTGATCGAGGAGAATACTGTCGTTCACCACGATCAACGCCCTTAATCCGCCACTGAAAGAGACGCGAATCTCTTGATGGTTGAAGTCGATTTTAAGTTGCTTTACCGCGAGTCGAATCGATTCGCTCATCTCCATTGCTTGTTCCTCATTCTTTGCGCATAGCAAAACACAGAATTCCTCACCGCCTACACGATAAAAGTATTCAGCATTAGGTTGCGAAAGCACCGCTTTACTAACTGACTTCAATACTTCATCCCCACAGGCATGACCGTAGTTGTCGTTGACTTGTTTGAAATGGTCTAGGTCAATATGCAGTAAGTAGTGATGACTCAGAAACTCAGGATGATGGGAGAAATCATTCTCCATACACAATCGATTTCTTGCACCAGTCAAAGGGTCAAGCAGAGCGGCATCACTGAGTTTTTGCTGTGTTTTGGCTCTGACATCCTCATGTACAAAGGCGATGGCCCAAATCAAAATGTAGGGGATGGCGAAGTTAAACGTCGTATGTGCGGTTGAATGAACGATGGGCGGATAGGAAAGGAATATAGAGACAACGATAAGGAAAAAGGCAAAAGTGACGGCTGAACCGACATATCGATTCAATAAGATGTGGAAGACGGGAGGCATACAAAAAGTCCAGAACACCAGTATCGAATAGCCCTTCGCCACCGCTAAGCTGTAGATCAAAATCAGACTCAGACCGCAGATCAGTAAAGCCGAATACCAAGGTTTGTAATGGCCAAATTGAATTCTCAGATAGATAAACAAGCAGAGCAGGGTATAAGCAAAATCTATGTAGCCAAACTTCGGTACGTCCCAGATAAAGAAGTTAACTATGGTAAAGCCTGCGCCAGTAATTGCGAGGAAAAAACTGGTGGTCTTAAGGACGCTTCTTTCAACGGTATCTGTAGTGGAAAATAGCTTGAGTGCCATTTGAATTCCTTTTCGAACGATGAACCTAAAGTGTAGCAACAGGATGAGAAAAGGTGACGATATCAGCGAGATACCTAAAACCACAGATATAAAAAACCCTCGCAGGTGCGAGGGTTAGAAGTACTCAGATGAGAGAGATTAGTTAACCACTTTCTCTTCTGCTTGAGCCGCTTGGTCTGCTTGGATTGCAGTTAGAGCTACTGTGTATACGATGTCGTCTACGAGCGCGCCGCGAGACAGGTCGTTTACAGGCTTACGCATGCCTTGAAGCATTGGACCGATAGATACTAGGTCTGCTGAACGTTGTACCGCTTTGTACGTCGTGTTACCTGTGTTTAGGTCAGGGAATACGAATACAGTCGCTTTACCTGCTACTGGAGAGTTTGGCGCTTTAGAAGCTGCAACATTTTCCATGATAGCTGCGTCGTACTGTAGAGGACCGTCGATAACTAGGTCAGGACGCTTCTCTTGAGCAATCTTAGTTGCTTCACGTACTTTATCTACGTCTGCACCCTTACCAGATTCACCGGTAGAGTACGAGATCATTGCAACGCGAGGGTCGATACCGAATGCTGCTGCAGAATCAGCAGATTGGATAGCGATTTCAGCCAACTGTTCAGCCGTCGGGTCTGGGTTGATCGCACAGTCACCGTAAACCAATACTTGGTCAGGTAGCAGCATGAAGAATACAGAAGATACGATAGACGCATCAGGTGCAGTCTTGATGATTTGGAACGGAGGAACGATAGTGTTTGCTGTGGTGTGAACAGCGCCAGAAACCAGACCGTCAACTTCGTCGTTCTCAAGCATCATTGTGCCTAGGAATACTGAATCTTGTAGCTTCTCGCGAGCAACAACTTCAGTCATGCCTTTCGCGCCACGCAGTTCAACTAGACGAGCAACGTAGTTTTCACGCACTTCATCAGAGTTGATGATAGTTACGCCAGCACCTAGCTCAACGCCTTGCTGTGCAGCAACACGACGGATTTCGTCTGGGTTACCTAGAAGCACACATTCAGCGATGCCGCGCTCAGCACAGATAGCCGCAGCTTTAACTGTACGTGGTTCGTCACCTTCAGGAAGAACGATACGCTTACCTGCTTTACGAGCGAACTCAGTTAGCTGGTAACGGAATGCCGGTGGACTTAGGCGACGAGACTTCTGCGTACCCTCAGTCATAGACTCGATCCAGTTGCCATCGATGTTGCCAGCAACGTGCTCGTTGATGAACTCGATACGCTCTTTATCGTCTGCAGGTACTTCGATAGAGAAGCTCTGTAGGTTAAGAGACGTCTGCCAAGTGTTACCTTGTGCTTTGAAGATCGGTAGACCTGAATCAAATGCTGGCTTACATAGACCTGCGATTTCTTCTGGAATGTCGTAACCGCCAGTTAGAAGTACTGCACCGATTTCAACGCCGTTCATTGCTGCTAGAGCTGCTGCAACGATTACGTCTGGACGGTCTGCTGAAGTTACAAGTAGAGAGCCTGGTTTGAAGTGCTCAATCATGTTTGGCAGAGAACGTGCACAGAATGTGATGCTCTTAATACGACGCGTATTGATGTCACCAGCATTGATAATGTCAGCGTTTAGGTGCTCAGCCATGTCGATTGCACGCGTAGCGATTAGGTCGATGCTCCATGGCACACAACCTAGTACACGAATTGGAGAAGTGTTGAAGATTTCCATCACTTTCATTTCGTTTTGCTTCGCGCTATCCGCATCGTCAAAGATTTCAGATAGGTCAGGGCGAGTACGGCCAGCTTCGTCAACAGGAGCGTTTAGCTTGTTGATGATAACGCCAGAGATGTTTTTGTTCTTAGTGCCGCCGAAGTTAGAACATGCTACTTCGATACGTTCTTTAAGTTGCGCTGGGTTATCTGTGCCAGGAGTCGCTACAAGAACGATCTCTGCGCCAAGTGTTGCAGCAATTTCTGCGTTCACTTGGTTAGCAAATGGGTGTTTACGAGTTGGTACAAGACCTTCGATTAGCGTAACGTCCGCATCTTTGTTGATTTGGTTGTAACGCTCAACCACTGTTTCAAGCAGCTCATCCATGTTGTCGTTACCGATTAGGCTTTCAGCAACAGACATCATCATTGGTTGGCCGATCTTCACATCGCTGTTCGCGCCAACGATAGTTGAAGTTAGATCAGGTTGATCGCCGCCAGAACGTGGCTGACAGATTGGCTTGTAAAAAGAAACTTTAACGCCTTTGCGCTCCATTGCGCGAAGAACACCCATGCTTACGCTAGTAAGACCAACACCAGCACTTGCAGGGATAAGCATAATAGTACGAGACATTCGTAGAGTACCTATAGCTATTGGGATAAAAGCTTAACTGCGTATTCCTTACTGTGTGGAATAGGAGTTAAGCCCCTTAGTTAGAAAACCGGCTGACGATTGTCAGCCGGTTAAGTCAATTAAAGACCTGCTAGTTCTGCAGTGTCTTCAGCGATAACTAGCTCTTCGTTAGTAGAGATAACCATTGCTGGGATACGGCTGTTTTCAGTCGTGATAGTACCTTCGCCGCCGAAACGTGCTTTCAGGTTAGCTTCACCGTCAACTTCGATACCGAAGATACCTAGGCGGTTTAGAACCATTTCACGGATAGGACCAGAGTTTTCGCCGATACCACCAGTGAATACGATCGCGTCTAGGCGACCTTCTAGAGATGCAGTGTAGCCAGCAACGTATTTCGCTAGGCGGTGGCAGAATACGTCCATCGCGCGAGTTGCTTCTTCTTTTTCACCGTAGTTGTCTTCAACGAAACGACAGTCAGAAGTCACTTCAGTAAGGCCAGCTAGACCAGACTCTTTAGTTAGCATGTTGTTGATTTTCTCAACAGAGTAGCCAAGAGTGTCGTGTAGGTGGAAGATGATCGCAGGATCGATGTCACCACAACGCGTACCCATTACTAGACCTTCTAGTGGAGTTAGACCCATAGAAGTATCTACTGACTTACCGTTCTTAACAGCACAAACTGAAGCACCGTTACCTAGGTGACAGTTAATGATGTTTACTTCGTCAACTGGTTTGCCAAGGATGTTAGCAATTTCACGAGTGATAAATAGGTGAGAAGTACCATGCATGCCGTAACGACGGATACCGTGCTCTTTGTACAGGTTGTATGGAAGAGCGTATAGGTAAGACTCTTCAGGCATTGTTTGGTGGAAAGCAGTGTCAAACACAGCAACGTTTTTCAGTGCTGGGAAAGATTTTTGTGCTGCTTTGATGCCGATGATGTGAGCAGGGTTGTGAAGAGGTGCTAGTGTTGCACAGTCTTCGATGCCTTTAAGCACGTCGTCAGTAATTAGTGCAGACTGAGTGAACTTCTCGCCGCCGTGTACAACACGGTGACCGATTGCTGCTAGGTTCTCAGAAAGCTCTGGCTTAGAAGCAAGAATAGTTTCTACCATGAACGCTAGAGCTTCTTCGTGAGCTGCGCCGTCGCCTAGTTGAGCTTCGTGCTTACCATCAAGTTTCCACTTGATGCGAGCTTCTGGAAGGTGCAGACATTCTGCAAGACCTGTTAGATGCTCATCACCGTTTTCTGCATCAACAACAGCAAATTTAAGAGAAGAACTACCGCAGTTTAAAACTAAAACTAGCTTTGACATGAGTGACTACCTGTAATAATCAGTTAGGATAAAAATTAATCACAAGAATAGACGATGCTATAGAAGCTGCGTACTAATCTTGGTCAAAAAAACTTCGAATTCCGTATAAAAGACAGTGATGATCCAAATCACCACCCTTGCATCCGCTGCAGAAAGGTCTCAAGAGTTGCTTAAATTGTAAATAACGGCAACAATGAGATTGTGGGTCCGCAAAGGATAACGATAATAAGCAATGATAACAAAAAAAATTTGAAAGAATATTAACTTTCATCAATTTTTTGTCCGTTTAGTTGAAAGTTTCAACTAAATTTTAGTTTAGGACCCTGTACTGGAGTGAGAGAGCCCTATGAGTAATAAAGCCGGTTTAGT
The DNA here is from genome assembly GCF_059833805.1 of Vibrio sp. R10-SF1-ISO8. Classification (NCBI taxonomy): domain Bacteria; kingdom Pseudomonadati; phylum Pseudomonadota; class Gammaproteobacteria; order Vibrionales; family Vibrionaceae; genus Vibrio; species Vibrio sp. R10-SF1-ISO8. The sequence goes on from NZ_JCBDHL010000021.1 coordinate 696,718, forward strand.
TCATAGTCTACGAGATGGACAAAAGTACATGGATACTTGGCCAATGCGTAAAGAGCTTAATTTGCTGTTTCCAGAGCAGCGAATCATTAAAGCGACGCGTTTCGGTGTAAAAGTGATGCCAGCAATCGCGGCAATCAGTGTCTTAACTCAAATGGCGTTCAACAATTATCAATCTATGCCTCAAGCAGTCATCATTGCTTTATTTGCTATTAGTATGCCTATTCAAGGTATGTGGTGGCTTGGCAACCGTGCCAACACGAAACTTCCACCGGCACTTGCCGGTTGGTATCGCGAAATCTACCAAAAGATAGTTGAAAGCGGCTGCGCGCTAGAGCCTATGAAATCTCGCCCTCGTTATAAAGAGCTCGCTCAGATCCTTAACCGCGCTTTTCGTCAGCTAGATAAAAATGCTTTGGAGCGTTGGTTTTAAGAGGGAAGACGGGCTGCGCCCTGCGAGAAGCTAGAACGCTGCGCTCGAGAGTCGAAACAGGACTTCGTCCTTCGAGATGTACTCGTGGTAAGTGTGCTGAAAGTTGCTAGCAGTGTTGGTTTCTGTTTTAGCGTAATTATCTAAAATTATAAGAAAAGGGTTGGTATTAAGTGCCACTCCTTTAAAATTTTCTCGCTTCTCGCTTCTCGCTTCTCGCTTCTCGCTTCTCGCTTCTCGCTTCTCGCTTCTCGCTTCTCGCTTCTCGCTTCTCGCTTCTCATACAAAAAACGCTCACCGAAGTGAGCGTTTTCTCTTATTTAATACTATTCAACATTAGTTGAACATTGCGATAGCGTCAGCTGGGTCTACGTATTCTAGATCGAAGCTTTCTGCTACTTCTTTACACGTTACTTTACCGTGGATTACGTTTAGACCTTCTAGGAAGCCGTTGTCTGCTAGAAGCGCTTCGCGGTAGCCTTTGTTCGCTAGCTTAACGATGTAAGGTAGCGTAGCGTTGTTTAGTGCGAACGTAGAAGTACGAGCAACAGCGCCTGGCATGTTAGCAACACAGTAGTGAACTACGTCATCAACGATGTAAGTAGGGTCTGCGTGTGTTGTTGCGTGTGAAGTTTCAAAACAGCCGCCTTGGTCGATTGCAACGTCTACGACTGCTGCACCTGGCTTCATCTTAGCGATGTGCTCTTTTGTCACTAGTTTAGGTGCTGCAGCGCCTGGAATTAGAACTGCACCGATCACTAGGTCAGCTTCTAGAACATGCTTCTCAATAGCATCTTCTGTAGAGTAAACCACTTTTGCACGACCTTGGAACTCTTCATCAAGACGACGTAGTGTATCAACGTTGCGATCAAGGATAGTTACGTCTGCGCGAAGACCAACAGCCATACGAGCTGCGTTAGCACCAACAACACCGCCGCCAACGACGACAACTTTCGCTGGCTCAACGCCTGGTACACCACCTAGTAGAAGACCACGACCACCGTGAGATTTCTCTAAAGTTTGTGCACCTGCTTGAATAGACATGCGACCTGCTACCTCAGACATTGGAGCAAGTAGTGGCAAGCGACCCATATTATCTGTTACAGTCTCATATGCTATACAGACAGCTTTGCTCTTGATTAGCTCTTCAGTTTGTGGAAAATCTGGTGCTAGGTGCAAATAAGTAAATAAAATTTGCCCTTCTCGAAGCATAGCTCGCTCGACAGCTTGAGGTTCTTTAACCTTTACAATCATTTCTGCTTGCGCGAAAACGTCAGCAGCGGTAGGAAGAATGGATGCGCCTACAGCGATGTAATCATCGTCTGAAAAACCGATGCCTGAACCGGCATTAGTTTCAACAAAAACTTGGTGACCTTGAGACACTAGCTCGCGAACGCTCGCTGGGATCATGCCAACACGGTATTCGTGGTTTTTGATTTCCTTAGGTACGCCAATGATCATCCTGACTCCTCATTTTATATTGGTTGTATAAACTATATTAGTTGTATTAACTGTGTGTAGGGTAATTCTGTCGAATTAATATCTAGTATAGATATGATTGGATAAAATTTGATACTGAATATTAAAAAGTTGTAGTATATTTTTTTGCAAGGAAGTAATAAGGTGGAATAAAAAATGGCAGACAACAATAAAAAGCCGTCCAAGGATCTAGATCGCATCGACCGCAACATTCTTAATGAGTTGCAGAAAGATGGTCGTATTTCGAATGTAGAGCTTTCAAAACGAGTGGGTCTTTCTCCAACTCCGTGTTTGGAACGTGTGCGTCGCCTAGAGCGTCAAGGTTATATTACGGGCTATACAGCATTGCTAAACCCGCAATACCTAGATGCTTCGCTTTTGGTATTCGTAGAGATCACACTTAACCGTGGTGCGCCAGATGTGTTTGAACAGTTCAACACAGCGGTTCAGAAACTTGATGACATTCAAGAGTGTCATTTAGTATCGGGTGACTTTGACTACCTACTTAAGACTCGTGTATCTGACATGAGTGCTTACCGAAAGTTGTTGGGTGATACGCTTCTACGCTTACCAGGGGTAAATGACACACGTACTTACGTGGTTATGGAAGAAGTGAAACAAACGAACCAGTTGGTCATCAAAACTCGCTAATTCAAGCATGAGTTTGGCTTAAAGTCTTAATAGCTTTCCATATTCTGACTTTAAGCAATTGGGTTTTGTCCCTTGATATGGTTAAATCGATAGTCCGAGTAGCATAGCTGCTCGGACTATTTTTTTCCGACCAATCAGGATGACTTCTGAATCGATTGGTGTTTTATAAAGATAAAGTTGGTTATGTTCAAAGAGACCAAAAATAAAGTAGAAACGATCATTAAGACGGGAGAAGAGTCTCAACCGTCCCGCCTGAGCGGTCCTCAGCGCCTTCAAGAATGCAGTTTGATCGTAATCGTTCTTGCCTCAATTTTGCTTTCAGTCGCACTTTTCACATTTAGCGCTGCCGATCCGTCATGGTCTCAAACCGCTTGGGGGGGAGAGATAAATAATGCTGGTGGTCTAGTTGGGGCTTGGCTAGCTGATACACTCTTTTTTACCTTTGGCTCATTAGCGTATGTGATTCCTTTTGTGGTAACCGGTACAGCTTGGGCAATGCTGCGTAACCGTGATGAAGATGAATCAATCGACTTTATGCTTTGGGGAACGCGTTTACTCGGATTAACAATTCTTATTCTAACCAGTTGTGGTTTAGCGGATATCAACTTCGATGACATCTGGTACTTCTCGTCAGGTGGTGTGATTGGCGATGTACTGACCAGTCTTGCACTACCGACTCTAAATGTGCTTGGCTCCACGCTTGTCTTTCTATTTCTATGGGGAGCGGGTTTCACGCTCCTGACTGGCATCTCTTGGTTATCCATTGTCGATTGGTTGGGTGAGGGCGCGATTCGATTGTTCACTAGCCTAATCAACAAAATACGTGGACGCGAAGATGAAACGCTAGAAGCTGAGCTCAATAACTATGAGTATGAAACCGAAACGACGCCAGTCATTGCTGAAGAACAACGTGAAGCTCACGAATCAGCAGAGCACATAGAAGAAACCAACGCTGAACGACGTCGTTATAACATTCATATGCCTGAAACTGCCGCAGCCTCAGCGCTAGCGACTACAGCAATGGCACAGCCACTGACACAAGAAGTCGCTGAGATTATTGAAAAGCCAGCTTATGCAGGCGAAATCACTAACAATGTTATCGAAGATTCGATTGAGCCAGACTTTGAGCGCAGCAAACACCTTGGGGCGACTATTGAAGATCTTGAGCGCGCCGCGATGAATGGTGATGAGCTTCCTCAAGTCGCTCAGCCGCCGCAACCAGAAGAGTCTTTCTATGAACAGCCGCAAGTTGAAGAGACTGCAAGCGAGCCACCTGCATTAAACCAGCCAGAGCAAGCGCTTACAGAAGCTGTTGAAGTCGCTGACGCTAATGACTTGCCTTGGATTGAAGAGGTCGCCGAAGAAGAGATTGTTCAGCCAAGGATTAATCCATCTGAACTGGAACAGATTTCATCAGATATTGAACCAGAAGATGATTATCAGGAACCTGTTATATCATCATTTGATGTCGCTGAAGAAAGCGTAATGGTCACCGAAGAGATAGAGTCAACATTACCAGAGGATGAAGACGCTGCAGCATTGCACAATATGGTTGCAGAAGCGCAAGCTAAAGTTGTCGCTCAGCAAAACCCATTCTTAGTACAACAAGAAGCGAATCTTCCAAAGCCCGCTGAACCGATGCCGACTCTTGAGTTGCTGTACCACCCTGAAAAGCGTGAGAACTTTATTGACCGAGAAGCATTGGAGAATATTGCACGTTTGGTCGAAGCGAAACTGGCTGACTATAAAATTAAAGCGACAGTCGTGGATATCTTCCCGGGCCCGGTAATTACACGCTTTGAGCTCGACCTCGCTCCCGGCGTTAAAGTGAGCCGTATATCCGGTCTATCGATGGATTTAGCGCGCTCACTTTCTGCTATGGCGGTTCGTGTTGTTGAAGTGATACCGGGTAAACCTTATGTGGGGCTTGAGTTGCCAAACATGAGCAGACAGACGGTGTTCTTCTCAGATGTTGTCGGTAGTCAGCAGTTTATTGAAGCCAAATCACCAACAACAGTTGTACTTGGCCAAGATATTGCAGGTGAAGCTGTGGTGGCTGATTTGTCGAAGATGCCACACGTGCTCGTCGCAGGTACAACGGGCTCAGGTAAGTCAGTGGGTGTAAACGTGATGATCTTGAGCATGCTCTACAAGGCAACGCCTGAAGATGTTCGCTTTATCATGATTGACCCGAAAATGCTTGAGCTATCGGTGTACGAAGGTATTCCGCATCTTCTGTCTGAAGTGGTTACTGACATGAAAGACGCATCGAATGCGCTGCGTTGGTGTGTCGGTGAGATGGAACGTCGCTATAAGCTGATGTCTGCTCTAGGTGTACGTAACATTAAAGGTTTTAACGACAAGCTTAAGATGGCAGCTGAGGCAGGGCACCCAATTCACGACCCTCTATGGCAAGCTGGCGACAGTATGGATGAACATCCTCCATTGCTTGAGAAGTTGCCTTACATTGTTGTGATTGTCGACGAATTTGCCGACTTAATGATGGTGGTAGGTAAGAAGGTAGAGGAACTGATTGCTCGTCTAGCGCAGAAAGCGCGTGCAGCGGGTATTCACCTGATCCTCGCGACTCAGCGCCCATCCGTTGATGTTATCACTGGTCTTATCAAAGCGAATATTCCTACTCGGGTTGCGTTTACCGTATCCACTAAGACGGACTCGCGCACCATCCTTGACCAAGGCGGTGCGGAATCGCTACTGGGTATGGGTGATATGCTCTATCTCCCACCGGGTTCTAGCCATACCGTTCGTGTGCATGGCGCATTTGCCTCTGATGATGATGTGCATGCGGTAGTCAACAACTGGAAAGCACGCGGTAAGCCGAACTATATCGACGAAATTACTAATGGTGACCAAGGCCCTGAAGCACTCCTGCCTGGCGAGAAGCCAGAAGGTGAGGAAGAAATGGACCCGCTATTTGATCAAGTTGTTGAGCATGTTGTGCAGTCTCGTCGTGGTTCGGTATCAGGTGTACAACGTCGCTTTAAGATAGGCTACAACCGAGCTGCACGTATCGTTGAACAGTTAGAAGCGCAAGGTATTGTGAGTGCGCCAGGCCATAACGGTAACCGCGAAGTGCTTGCTCCTGCTCCCGGGCGTGAGATGAATTAAGGGCAAAGCCGCTAGGAACGGGCTGCGCCCTATGGAACGCTTCGCTCCGAGATGCGAGAGCGGGCTCCGCCCTGCGAGATAAGACAAAGCAGGGTGTTCTGAATCGAGAAAGGAATGCCTCTAAGAGGTCGTCATTCCATAGACCGACAAAGGACGGGGTAGGTATCGCTATGGTCTCTTAGCTTACTTTGGGAGTTCTCCAACTCGGTCGTCCCTTCGTCTTGAGGATGACGCTTGTTATTTATATTAAACAAAAAGGGTTGACACTTAGTGCCAACCCTCTCTAATTTCTCGCTTCTCGCTTCTCGCTTCTCGCTTCTCGCTTCTCGCTTCTCGCTTCTCGCTTCTCGCTTCTCGCTTCTCGCTTCTCGCTTCTCGCTACTTGCTCTTCACAAACTGCGCGACGACAAAAGGTACCAGTGCAATTAGGTATGCAGAGAAAATGACCACTAACCATTGTGGCATTGAAAGACCTAAGAACTGCCACACGACCTTACCGCAGTCACCAAATGCTTCAAATAGCCAAGGTGCCCACTGGTTCAGTGGTGCCCAGTCTGGGAAGTTGACGAACAAGTCACAAGTCTTAAAAGGTGAAGGGTTAAATTGGTAATCAACATGCTCTAGTGAAAGCATCAGGCCTTGATAAGCGCTTGCGCCCCAAGCGATAAAACCAAGCCAACGGAATGCTGGGTTATGTGGAGCAATTAAACCAATTAGTGCGGCTCCTCCAACACCAAACATAGCCACACGCTCATAAATACACATCACACAGGGTGAAAGCATCATGACATGCTGAAAAAACAGGGCACATGCTTCAAAGAAAATGATGGAAAGCAGTAGTAGCAACCAAGATAGTCGCCCTTGAGAAAATGTTTTTAGAGTGGAAAGAATGTTCACACAGATATCCTGTAATAAAAAAGCTCTGGGTAATCAGAGCTTTTTATCGTGTAAAAGTTTCGGTATCAACTAAAACTTTTTAATAATTTAGATTAGTGTCCGCTTGAGACGGCAGGAGTCAACTCTCCGACGTGCGCTGAAATCCAACCCGCGTCATAGAACCAAGCTGTCATCGGCTCGACAAAAAACACGATACCTGCAAGACCAACAAGAGCCAGTACGATGGTATAAGGCAGCGCCATTACTACCATACGACCGTAAGAAAGGCGGATAAGAGGTGCTAGTGCAGAGGTCAATAGGAATAGGAATGCCGCTTGACCGTTTGGTGTTGCAACTGAAGGTAGGTTAGTACCTGTGTTGATAGCAACCGCTAATAGATCGAACTGGTCACGAGTGATAACCCCTTCAATAAGAGCCGTTTTCACTTCGTTAATGTATACCGTTCCGACGAACACGTTATCTGAAACCATCGAAAGTATGCCATTAGCGACATAGAACAGCGCTAGCTGAGTGCCTTTGTCTTCTACGTGGAGTACGGCGTCTATAACAGGCTTAAATAGTTGCTGGTCGATGATAACGGCTACAACAGCAAAGAACACGGCAAGAAGCGCGGTAAATGGTAAGGCTTCTTCAAACGCTTTACCCATAGAGTGCTCTTCGATTACACCAGTAAAGGCAGTCGCTAAGATGATAACAGATAGGCCAATTAGACCGACTGCTGCAAGGTGAAGCGCTAGACCAACGATAAGCCATACTGCAATAAAGCCTTGAACCCATAGTTTAGCAACGTCTTGCTTGGTACGCGTTTTACGCTCTTCACGGTCGAAATCTACTAGGATTTGACGAACATTCTCAGGTAGGCGAGCACCGTAGCCAAAGACCTTTAGCTTCTCGACCAGTACACAGGTAATCAGGCCGCAGACAAATACGGGTGCAGTAACGGGTAGCATACGAATGATGAATTCACCGAATTGCCAACCTGCTTGGTCCGCAATGATGAGGTTTTGCGGTTCACCTACCATGGTCATTACGCCACCGAGTGCCGTACCGACACCCGCATGCATAAGTAGCGAGCGAAGGAATGCGCGGTAATTTTCTAAATCATCACGTGTGAGCTCAGACAAGTGATCATCTTGAGTGTGATCATGCGAGGCATGAGGGCCCTGACCAGAAGCAACTTTATGATAAATAGCATAGAAACCAACCGCCACGCTGATAACAACCGCAATGACAGTTAGTGCATCTAAGAAGGCTGAAAGGAAGGCAGCAGCAAAACAGAATGCAAGGGAAAGCATGCTTTTAGAGCGGATACCCAGAAGAATCTTGGTAAAGATGAATAGCAGCAACTGCTTCATGAAGTAGATGCCTGCAACCATAAAGACAAGCAGTAGCAGTACTTCGATGTTCGCCACAAGTTCATGTTTAACTTGTTCTGGGCTTGTCATGCCTATGGCGATAGCTTCGATGGCAAGTAAACCACCAGGCTGAAGAGGGTAACACTTAAGTGCCATTGCGAGGGTGAAGATAAACTCTGCGACTAGCAGCCAACCTGCAACGAAAGGATCGACAAAAAAGAAAACAATTGGGTTAATGACTAAAAATGAAATGATGGCAACTTTGTACCAATCTGGGGCCTTACCAAGAAAATTCTTAATAAATGCATTTCCGAGTGACATCGGCATGATTTAGATACTCTTAATGTTGTTATGAATAGACACTGCACGCGCTTGTATCCATTTAATCGGAAACTTGAGAATTTCTGACCAGTGGAAATTTACCCGTAGGTAGAAAACAAACCCGATTCAACAGTGACTTAGAAAAACAACATTCCGTTCACGATCATGTGGTCTTGCCAAGTCACTCCCTGAGAAAGACAAGCACTCCTTTACTTTGGTCGCCACTGTACTCTTCAACACAATTTAGTCAACGAGAAAATTGTGTTGAGTATTTTATTCGCTAACTTTTGTTTAAAAACGCGATCAAAGTTGCGTAAACATATCACGAGAGTTGTGAAAAACAATGGTTAATGCAAGCAAAACGACGAAAGCATAGAATAAGAAAGAATATGTAATTATATTGAATGGAAATGACAGTTTAATTATGTAATTTTACAAACTTAATTTTTGCGGCTGAAATGCCTAATGGTGGGCTCTGCGGGATGTTTTTTATTTGTTAAATATGAAAATTATCCTATTTCATAACCCAATATGTTTCAATAAAATCTGCATAGCGTTAGAGTTAATGCTCTATTGTGGTTTTGCCGCACGTTTACTGTGTGGTGGTTTCCGATATAGAAAAACTAGTGGTATGATGAGTTCTATTAGACCCATAAAAATACAAGTTTGGATAAGATATAAATGGTCATTAAGGCAAAGAGCCCAGCAGGATTCGCAGAGAAATACATTATTGAAAGTATTTGGAAAGGGCGATTCCCACCTGGTTCTATTTTACCAGCAGAACGCGAGCTCTCTGAACTAATTGGCGTAACGCGCACAACTCTACGAGAAGTACTCCAACGTTTAGCGCGTGATGGTTGGTTAACGATTCAACATGGTAAACCGACGCGTGTTAACCAGTTTATGGAAACGTCTGGTCTTCATATTCTGGATACGTTAATGACGTTGGACGCAGATAATGCGACTTCAATTGTTGAAGATTTGCTTGCAGCACGCACAAACATCAGTCCTATCTTTATGCGCTATGCGTTTAAAGCCAATAAGGAAAACTCTGAGAAAACCATTTCTAGTGTGATCAGCTCGTGTGAGGCTTTGGTCAATGCTGAGTCGTGGGATGTTTTCATGGAGTCGTCTCCTTACGCTGAAAAAATTCGTCAGCATGTTAAAGATGATGGTGAGAAAGATGAGTTAAAGCGCCAAGCCGTACTGGTTGCGAAAACATTCAACTTTTACGACTACATGCTTTTCCAACGTTTAGCGTTCCATTCAGGTAACCAAATCTATGGTTTGATCTTTAATGGTCTAAAGAAACTGTACGATCGTGTCGGTAGTTACTACTTTTCGAACCCACAGGCTCGTGACTTAGCCCTACAGTTCTACCGAGACTTACTTGAGGTGTGTGAAACCGGTAATCGTGACCAAATTCTAATTGTAGTGCGCCACTATGGCATGGAGAGTGCTCAGATTTGGAACCAGATGAAGACGACTCTGCCAACAAACTTTACTGAAGATGACAGTTAAATAGAGCTTGTCGCTTTCGTATTAAAAAAACCGCCAGTTGGCGGTTTTTTTATTGTTCAAAATCTGTTTTTAGCAGTCAGCACAGGCTTCATCTCGGCCGCCAGCTTCAGTGAACCAAGCCGCTAAGTGTGACTTAAGGTCTTTAAGCTCATCTGGGCCGATAAGTGCTAAACCTAAGTCTTCTGCTCGAGTGATATCGTTATGACGAAGAGGGCGGAAGCTAACCAGCATGGCACGAGCTTGCAAGCCACCGAGCAAATCACGAAGCGATTCAAGTTTATACAAGGTATCGTCACCATCATCACGCATTCCTTTCGTCTTACACTCGATGATGTGAAGTTTGTTGTTAACGACTGAAGCAACATCCAATTCGTTACGCACTTCGCGCTCCCCAAGTTGACGGTAAACTTGAACGTTAAGTGAGCGGTCTTGAATGGTCGGCATATCTTGTTGGATCTGACGAACTGTGCTGTGAACGAGAGTTTCGAGCCATTCTCCGTTAGAGAAACGGCGCGCGTCTTCGTTGGCAAAGGTCAATACGCCGCCATGATAGGTCGCGATTTCGGCTTCAACTAAGTCACTAAGCAGCATATTCAGCTCGCGATAACCTTGTTGTTTTTCCGATAGCTCGACATCAAGGCGCTGTTCTTTACGACAAGTTGTCGCAAGATAGTTGAGTGTGGCAAGGCCGGGGCCTAACTCTAATGCATTGCTTGCCCAACGCTCTCCGAGCTCATACAGTTTCTGATCAAGTTGAGGGGGTAATTCTTGGTCACTGAATTCACCGCGAGCTCCGAACACGGTAAGGTAGTCATCGATGGTGATTCTGTCCTGAACTTGAGTATCTTCTTTACCGTCAGGATAAAGCCAACATAGACGGTCACTGTTTGGTTCAACAACGAAAATAGGCCAGTGATAGGTGCGGAAAATCTCGTAGACCGATAGTAGGCGATGGCGAAGTCCACAGCTTGCATTCAGCTTGACTTCTTCACCTCTTGCTTTTAGGTCTTCTGCAAGAATTGAAACGGCTTGCTTAATCTTTGATGGATTCGCGACGTTAGGAATTTCAAAAAACTCCGAGGTGATGTTCCTTTTGCTCAACACGCTGTGTAGACGTAGATACATATCTTCCTGAGCAGGGACTCCAATGAAAACGATATGATCGCTTACGGTGCGATTATCAAGAAGTGGAGTGACCAAGCGAATCGGGTCTTGATCGATGATGCCAACATGAACAGCCATAGTTTTTCCTCATGTTTGGCTTGCGAGAGAGTGAAAGAAAAGTGGGCAAGCCTATAAACCATATAATGACATGGGAAATAAAAAACAAGGGCAGCTATGAAAAATAGCCGCCCAATCTCAATAAATTACATTGTTCTGACTTTCTAGAGCTTAAACCTATGGACCAACTCGCCTTGTTGGTTCGCCAGTGAGGAAAGGTTATCACTCGTCTGAGCTATTTGTGCCATGGCTTGATAGCTTGAGTCAGCAATAAGATTGATCTCTTCGATATTACGAGCAATATCGCCAGTCGTCTCACTCTGTTCAGCTGCCGCTTGAGAGATATGGCCGCTCATTTGGCTAATCTCCATGATAAGCCCTTGGATCTCTTCCATTGCACTATTGGCATTAGAAGCTTGCTCCACTGAAAGCTCCATATCATCCATACAGCTTTGAATCACCTTATTGGCTGATGTTGAGCTACTTTGAAGATTGCTGATCATATTTTCAATTTCCGAGGTAGACTCTGTTGTACGTTGAGCCAACACTCGAACTTCATCAGCGACCACCGCAAAGCCGCGGCCTTGTTCACCAGCACGAGCTGCTTCGATAGCTGCATTCAATGCCAACAGGTTGGTCTGTTCGGCAATGTTCCGAATAACATCTAGGATACTACCGATTTGGCTACTCATTGCTTGCAGGTCTTTAACCGCATCAACAGACTGGGTGAGGCGCGTTTCAAGTTGATTGATAGTCGTAATGTTGGTGCCCATGATATGGCGGCCAGATTCAGAAGCTTTTTCGACTTGCTCTACCATTTGTTGTGAGCTTTGAGCGCTTTGTGCGACCTCTTGAACAGAGTGCGCCATCTCGGTCATAGCGGTTGCAACATTTGCCGTCTGTTCACGTTGCTGGCTGAGCTGTGATTGCGCTTGAGATGAGGTTTGTTGGTTGGTTGTTGCTGTCTGAGTAAGATCATCGGACGCATCATTGAGCTTGACCAAAATACCATGAAGGTTATCGGCTAGAGAATTAATATGGTTGCTAACGCGGCTGAACTCATTGTTGTAGCGAATCTCGATACGCTTGGTCATATCGCCTTCAGTAAGTGACTCAAGAGTGCCAAGAATGCGAGTGAGTGGGTCGCGTACGCTATGTGCAATATGATATCCAATCGCGATAGCCATTAAGATAACGATCGCGCCAATTGCAATTGAGCGAACCACCCCCTGTTCGTATACATCACCGGCTTCTTGTAGCGACGCATTTAAGCCTTGTTTTGCGACTTCACTGAATGAGTCAAGTACGGCCATGGTCGCATCAACCTGCTGAGTCAGACTCGCGATATTGGCGTACAGGGCATCTTTAGCCAATAGGTAAGCACTGTGTTGGTCTAATACGCCTCCTTTCTTACCGACATCACGAGTAAACTGTTGAACTGATTCGTCAAACGCCTTTTTTATTTCCGGCATTTGCGTTGTTAATCCGCGGTAGGCGTAGTTAAGGTGGGTGACGGCTTTCTTATTCTTCGCTACCGCTTTAGTTACCAACTCTGTATCACTGCTTGCTAAAGCATCTGAAGTGGTGAGTTCAGCATCTTTTAGTTTGATAAAATAGCTTTTGGCCATCACTTTAACTGAAATGCTGCTTTGGTCATCAACATACTCTTTCATTCCGACACTTAATTCAGAATGCAGGCGTTGGAAGCGTCGAGTAGACTGTTGTACTTCCTCTTGCGCGGTAAACATCGCGCGATAATTGCCCATTGCTTGTTCCGCTTCAGCGAAGTAACTCAGTTCCATCTCTTTGAGTTGGAGAATTGACTGCTCTAGTTCAGCTTGGCCGACGCTTACTTGTTCTAAAGCTGATAGCTGTTGGTTATATGCTTCTTTCATTTGAGCGAATTGCTCTGAAAGTTGATCCATGCGCTCAAAGCTTTGAGTTGTCAAAAAGTCTTTAAAAAGTTTGTCGGCAGACAATAAAGCAACGCTGGTTTGGTTTGATTGTGAAACTAGTGGCAGCGAGGTGTTTGAGACACCTTCGAAGTTTTGGTGGATTTGTTGCATTCCTCGCATCATCATCAACGTCGTAACGATGAACATAATAATGATCAATGCAAACCCAGCGTACATGCGCCTAATCACTGAGCCCTTCATAGATCTCTCCCTGTAATTATAAAGTCTTAAAAAATTAACAAAAAGAAAGCCATTGTATTGATACCGAGACACACATTTTTTGACGCACAATACATATTTAGCTAGTGAGTAATAACGGATTGTCGAATAAGTGAACTGAACAGCGTTTTTTATTGTGATTTTGCGAAGCTTGACGCATACTCGTTTCAACTCAATCAACAACAAGTGTATCAATGGAGCCCTTCATGGCAGAAGAAACCATTTTCAGCAAGATTATTCGCAAAGAAATCCCAGCAGATGTTGTCTATCAAGACGATTTAGTTACCGCATTTAGAGACATCAATCCGCGTGCTCCAAGTCACATTTTGATCATCCCAAATAAACTTATTCCAACCGTAAATGACATCGAAGAAGAAGATGAATTAGTCATGGGTCGTATGTTTACTGTGGCGCGAAAACTAGCGAAAGAAGAAGGTATCGATGAGGATGGCTACCGTTTGATCATGAACTGCAACTCTCATGGTGGACAAGAGGTTTACCATATTCATATGCACTTAGTGGGTGGACGCCCGCTTGGCCCAATGCTAATGAGTTAAAAACTTTTGATATGAATGGAACTTTTTAAATAGTTTGATGTCGAACTTTAAATTTTTTAAAATACGAGACATGTCATCGTGTCAAATAGTACAAAAATCGGAGTAGAAAGTGCATAAACACATTCGACTCATGTTCGCCTTAGCAAGTAGTTTGGCTCTTTCCGCTTGTGCCAATTTATCTGTGGGCAATCTTTTCAGTCATTACAGTGCGCAAAATAGTGAGTTGCACCAAACAGTCAAGAACGGTCGCTATTACGAAGCCGAAGAGTTGTTACCTGAGGAGATAGCTGGGGACATTCTAGATAACATGGAAAAAGGCAGAGTTTATCTGCTAAACCAGCAATACCCTGAAAGTAAGGGCGCGTTTGAAGTCAGTGACCGAGCGGTCAGAGTGCAACAAGATCAAGCAACGATCTCTGTTTCAGAGACGGCAATGAGCTTAAGTGCGCTTGCAGTTAATGACAACTTAAAAACGTACCAACCTGCTGACTACGAACTGGGTTTTTTACATCTTTATTTAGGTCTTAACTATCTTCAAAAGAATGACCTTGAAGGTGCGATTATCGAGATGCGCCGTGCTAATCAAGTGCAAGAGCGCGCGCGTAAAGATAGAGAGAGTGAACTTGAATCGGCTCAAAACCAGATGCAAGCTCAAGGCGTATCGCCAAACCTTGGTAGTATTCTTGCTAACTACCCAGATGCCGGCAAAAAGCTGCAGGCAGTACAAAGTGGCTACTTGCTTTATTTGTCTGCACTGCTTTATGAGGCAGACAATGACTTAAACGGAGCCTATGTCGATTATCGTCGCGCGTTGGCCGTTATGCCAGACAATCAGCAGGTAATTGATGGGACTAAGCGTGTTGCTAAACGTTTAGGTATGCGTGAAGATCTAGCCAAACTCGAAAAGCGTTATGGTAAAGCCAGTTACCTAGATACGAATAAAGGTAGGGTAATTGTTATAGATGAGCGTGGCGTGGTAGACGCAATGAACGGGTGGACACAAACACTGCCGATCTCGCGAGGCAGTAACCGTGGCTTATATACCGTTGCTTTGCCTTATTACGAAAACGTACCTGCGGAAAAATTTAGCCCTGTAGTACTCAATGACAACAGCGTAAGCGAAAGTCTACTGACTGACGTAAATCTAATGGCAAAGCAAAATTTGACCGAGCGAATGCCATCTATCTTAATTCGCCAAGCACTACGAGTATGGGCTAAAGAGGAATTGCGTAGAGAGGCAACCAAAGATAATCCTGATGACTTAGGTAATGCGCTGTTTAACGTGTGGAACACACTAACTGAGCAACCTGATACTCGCAGTTGGATAACCTTACCTGGAGAAATCTACAGCGCGAGCTCCGTGGTTGAACCTGGGGAACAATCTGTACAGGTTGCTGGTCAAACTCATACCTTCAATGTTGAGTCTGGTCGTACAACGCTTGTTTGGCTTTCGCGCCAAGGTAACAACGCAACCATTTGGCATAAACAACTAGGAAATATACGATGAAAAAATGGCTTATTTCAATCGCAGCAGCGCTGACCTTAATGGGGTGTGCTAGCAATACGGCTGGGCTGCGCATCGATGGCGCCTCTCAAACGGTTCTGTTTGGGGACAACGTTCTGGCAGGGCGTGTGAGCATCGAAGATATTTCAACGATTGATGTAGATGGTCGCGCACGAGGCATAGTGCGTTTGGCAAATCAAACCAAAGGCGACCAACACATTCAATACCGTTTCTATTGGTATGACGATCAAGGGCTAGAAGTGAACAACAAGCTTAGCCCATGGCGACAAGCCATTCTTCGCGGAGCTGAAGAGGTTTCTATTTCAGAGATTTCGATCAATCCAAATGGGCGCCAATTCCGCGTTCAAATCCGTGAACTAGACAATTAATTTTAAGAAGTAACTCAAGGATATCCTAAGGAACCGACAATGAAAAAAAGTGTAATTGCATTACTTGGTTTGGCTGTAGTGCTTGGTGGCTGTTCTAACCAAGTAAGCTATGGTGACGCTCAAGCTGTGGAAACAACAACAATTGATTTTGGTTCAACAGACTTGCAAAAAATTGCCGGTGAAATGGTCGACAGCATGATGATGTCGGGCTCTGTAGCAGCTATCACTCGCGATTCACGCCCTATTGTTTTTGTTGAGCGTATCAAAAATAAAACTAGTGAACATATCGATACTGAATCTATTACCGATTCTATCAGCACTAAGATGCTGAATTCTGGTAAGTTCCGTTTTGTAGATATGGATCGCGTAGAAGCAGTACGTGAACAGCTAAACTTCCAGAATAATGATGAGCTAGTGAACCAAAGCACGGCAATTCAGTTTGGTAAGATGGTTGGCGCTCAGTACATGCTCTACGGTAACCTCTCAAGCATTAACAAGAACGCCGGTAGCGAGAAAGACGTATACTACAAAATGACGATGCGTCTGATGGATCTAGAGACTGGTCTAATTGAATGGGCAGATGAGACTGAGATCCGTAAGCAAGAATCAAAAAGCTTCTTAGGCCTATAAGCCAAGCTTTATGTAACAAAAGGAGTGTACTATGGCGCGAATGTCGTGGAGTGAAGCATGCCAACTCGATCGTTCATTATTGTCACTAGAACACTTCTTTTCTATTCCTCCTGACTATGCTCAAACGCTAACAGGGGGATTAACTAACCGTTGCTGGAAAGTGGTCACTTCAGACGGAAAGTCTTTTGTCTGGAGACCGACAACCAATATCACCAAAGCCTTCTCGATCTCTCGTTTTCAAGAGTATCAAATTCTCACTGCTATCGAATCTAGCGGTTTATCTCCGCAAGCCGTCCATATCAATGACCAAGGACTGTTAGTCACTTGGATCGAAGGCGAGTCTCTGACGCAGGGACTATCGTTTGATTCGCTACTCAAGACCATGATCTCCATTCATGATATGGACACGCAACGCATTCCTGTTGCGCCCTTTAATTTTACAGCGCGTGTCGATCACTACTGGATGTTGCTTGACGATGACCACAAAGTCGAGCCCTATGTGTCGATTTACAATCAGTGGCGTTCTGCTCCGAGCTTAGCGGATGTCGGCCAAACGTTATGTCACTTTGACTTAGCTGGCTACAACATGGTTAAAACTGATGCTGGAAATAAGGTCATTGATTGGGAATATGCTGCGATGGCGGACCCGCGACTAGATCTTACTCTCTCAATTGATGTCTGTAGCGAAAAGCCATTAGAGGCGGTATATCGTTATTGCCAGTTGAGAGGAGTAGACGGCGTTGATGATTGGGTAGAAGGTGTAATGGCGTGGCAACCTCGTGCGATGATGATGGCCATGCTTTGGTATCTGTTAGCCCATCAGCTCTGGGGAGATGAACAATATTTAACCCAAGCGCGTAAACTCCAAGAAACAATTTGCAGCTAAGATCACTGTTTGGTGGTTCGGCGTGTTTAAAGTTACTCAGTGAGCTTTTAAACCTTATATTTCGTGGTAGATTAAAATCACAAGGATCGAGGGATTTACAATGATTATCTATTTACACGGTTTTGATTCGACCAGTCCAGGCAACCATGAAAAAGTGCTTCAACTTCAGTTTATTGATGATGATGTACGTTTCATTAACTACAGTACTCTCCATCCAAAGCACGATATGCAACACTTGCTGAAGGAAGTGCATAAAGTGATCGAGCAGTCAGGTGATAGGAACCCTATAATTTGTGGTGTTGGTCTTGGCGGTTATTGGTCAGAGAGAATTGGCTTCTTATGCGGTATTAAACAGGTTATTTTTAATCCGAACTTGCACCCTGAATTAACTATGCAAGGACGTATCGACAGACCTGAAGAGTATGAAGATATCGCGACTAAGTGTGTTTCAGAGTTTAGAACCAAGAACAAAGAGAATTGTCTGGTGATTTTGTCGAAAGAAGATGAGATTCACGACAACAGTAAAACGGCATCAGAGCTAGAGAATTACTACGACATTATCTGGGACGAAACTCAGACTCACAAGTTCAAAAAAATCTCCCAACATCTGCAAACCATGAAAGCATTTAAAGAAGCAAACTAGTCGTTAGCTTTTTCGATTTCTAATCCCTAGGCGACAGAGTGCTCTCTGTCGCCTTTTTATTGTTCAATTAACTCTAATCCTTACAAAATTTAGTGGGATCACGCGATTCTTTAGTTGCGTGTCATGTTTTGCTCTATATAATGAACTCACTACAAATTTTTTGATAAATATCAAAAAAAATTGAGAGCGAGTAAAAAACTTGCCCATTAGTGAGCTACGTCAAACGTGTAGCATTGAGTGATTCGGCTCTTTTATCCAATAAGCGTGTCATATTTGTTGGCCCTCTATGTCTAGACCGTGTGCGAAGAGAAAGTCGCCCCTAGACCAAAAATACAGAATTCCATCGAGTCGATTTTCGGCTTGATTCAGTTTTATTTTATTTTTTGAGGAAGTTGCTGTGACACGAATTATCGTAGTAGGCGGCGGTGCAGGCGGACTAGAGCTTGTTACCAAACTAGGTCGTACACTTGGCCGTAAAGGTCGTGCTAAAGTCACTTTAGTCGACCGTAAGGCGAGCCACTTATGGAAACCCCTTCTGCATGAAGTGGCGACGGGCTCTCTTGATGAAGGTGTGGATGCACTTAGTTACCGCGCGCATGCCAAAAACCACCACTTTGATTTTCAAATGGGCAGCCTAGAAAATATCGATCGCGAGCGTAAAGTGATTAAACTGCGTGAGTTGAAAGATGACAACGATGAGCTGCTGATGCCTAGCCGCGAGCTTGAGTATGACATTCTAGTCATGGCTATTGGCTCTACTTCAAACGATTTCAATACTCCTGGCGTTCGCGACAATTGTATTTTCTTAGATAGCCCCGAGCAAGCACATCGCTTCCGTACTCAAATGAACAACGAGTTCCTTAAGCTACATGCTAAAAATGGTAATGGCACAGTGGATATTGCGATTGTTGGTGCGGGTGCAACGGGTGTAGAGCTGTCGGCAGAACTACACAATGCGGTAAAAGAGCTACGTACTTACGGTTTTGGTGACCTTGACTCAAGCAAGCTCAACGTGAACCTTATTGAAGCTGGCGAACGTATTTTGCCTGCGCTTCCACCACGCATTTCAGGCGCTGCTCATCAGGAGTTGACTAAGCTAGGGGTGAACGTCCGCACTGCGACTATGGTGACTCAAGCCGATGAAGATGGCTTAGTGACCAAAGATGGTGACAAGATTCCAGCTCAGATCATGGTTTGGGCTGCAGGTATTAAAGCACCTGACTTTATCAAAGACATTGCTGGCCTAGAAACCAATCGTATCAACCAACTTGTGGTCAAAGATACACTGCAAACTACGCGCGATGACGATATCTTCGTGATCGGCGATTTGGCTCAGTGTACTCAAGCGGATGGTTCTTTTGTCCCGCCGCGTGCTCAAGCTGCGCACCAGATGTCGAGCCGTGCTTTCGCTAACATCGTTGCTAAGCTTAATGGTCGTGATATGAAGCCTTA
Source organism: Vibrio sp. R10-SF1-ISO8 (assembly GCF_059833805.1). NCBI lineage: Bacteria > Pseudomonadati > Pseudomonadota > Gammaproteobacteria > Vibrionales > Vibrionaceae > Vibrio > Vibrio sp. R10-SF1-ISO8. The sequence goes on from NZ_JCBDHL010000021.1 coordinate 715,954, forward strand.
CATCTACAAAGATAAAGGCTCTTTGGTGTCACTAAGTCGCTTCTCAACTGTGGGTAGCTTAATGGGCAACTTGACCAAAGGTTCTATGATGGTCGAAGGGCGTATTGCACGTGTTGTTTATATCTCTTTGTACCGCTTGCACCAGATGGCTTTACATGGCGTGTTCAAGACAGGTTTAATCATCCTAATGGGACGTATTAACCGAGTTCTACGACCGAATCTTAAACTTCATTAATTAATGAACAAATACTAAAAAGAGCGCTTCAGCGCTCTTTTTTTGGTTTGGGCTAGATTAATCAGGAATGACTGAGTATATAAGGCCTGTTTTAGGTTTACCGTTGAAGATAAAGCGATTGCGCGCTTTGGCTTCCAACAGACCACCACAAGACTCTATCAGCTTTTGGCTAGGCAGGTTATCTGGGTCGCAGACCACTTCTATTCGCGTTAATTTAAGTTGGGCGAAGCAAAACTCGATTAAAGCATTGACCGCTTTTACACCGAGTCCCTGACCTTGATGTTGATCGGCAATCCAATAGCCAATACTTGCCATGTTAAAGGTATGGTAGAGCTCATTAATCGCAACCATTCCGACTAACTCGTCGCTTGTACGGCAAAATACGCCAAACCCATAGGCTTCAGATTTTACCCAGTTTAAGCGTGTTGCTATGACAAAGCGCTCGGCGTCATCTAAAGAGAAATCGGCATTGCACCAATCAATCCAGCGGTGAAGGCTAGGCGAGTTAATCACACAGCCTCGTAGAGATTCACTTTCTTCACTGGTGATTAGCCTCAAGACTAAATGTTGGGTGACGATTTGATAATCTGGACTCATAAACAAAAAGCCCTCGTTGGAGGGCTTACTCGATTATTGATTGACGCGACGCACTTGAATGATGACACCCATTAGAGGGTGATCGAGGAAGTGTGTTTCCGTACTGCGCATACGGCGCTTCTGGTCAAATCGATAACTCTTCAAGAACTCAACTTTGTGAACAGTGGGAGTGACATCTTCCATCAAACCGACCTGAACAACCTGATTGTCAGTGGCAGGTTCTGCCGTCAACATTTCTGGCTGATGTTCTTGCAGAGTCACTTCTTTCACACTAGGTGATTTAAGATCGAGCTCTACATCAGCATACAAGTAGTGCTCTACATAGATTTGCAGTTTTCCATCAAGTTGATACAAAGGCTTTGGAATACTCTCTTCGGTAATACCCTCTAGGACTTGGCTTTGACTTTCTTCGATCATAGAGCCATCAGGATTAAACTTGCCTGAATAATCTCGACCTGCTTGCACGTGGAAGATAGGCGCACCGAAACGACCTTGATCTCCTTGGCGCCAAGCTTTGTGCATTAACACTTTAAAACCCGCATGCTGATTCAGCTTTTTAACTTCGCTATTAAGGGCATACTCGGAAGCGGGTAGCATTTGGACACCTTTCTTTGCGCGGTAACTTGCGTCACTAAAAGAGCCAGCTCTCTCAAGGTTAACTTTCGCGACGTCTGTAGGCCAAGATTCAGCAGTTTGCTCGGCATCCACGGCACGTTTAAAAATGATCACTTCGATATCGAATTGACGCTGCGCCATAGAAGGCATTGCAACAAGCATGAGCAGCAGCGGGATCAGTTTCTTCATTACAACTCCATAGTGAGGTGCGAGGCACCTCCATTTGATTTTGGCTTTACGCTTTTGGCAATAAATTTTGCTGGAATTCACCCAACATGTCACTAACAAACTGGATGCGCTTACGTCTATCCACTAATGGTATCGTAAACTTGAACTTAGTGGGTCCATCCATTGCGAATTTTTGTGGCTGAGATTGCAATAGTTTAACCAAATACATAGGGTTAATGTCAGCATCTGGATAGAATTCGATAAAGCCACCTTTGTCGTGAGCTTCAATCTTCTTCACTTTCAGCGCCGCTGCTTGCAGTTTCAACTTCGCTACTGAGAGCAGGTTCTTAGTAGCATCAGGCAATAAACCAAAACGGTCTATCAGCTCAATCTTAAGTTCACCTAACTCATCTTCACTGGTCACACTAGCAATTTGCTTGTACATCGAGAGCCTAGTGTTGATGTCGGGGATGTAATCATCCGGCAGTAGGGCAGGCAAGCGCATTTCGACTTCAGTTTGTTCTCGAAGCAGTTCGTCGAGTGATGGCTCTTTGCCTTCTTTCAGCGCTTCAACTGCTTGCTCTAGCATCTCCATATACAGAGTAAAGCCAACCGACTGAATTTGACCGCTTTGCTCGTCACCAAGCAGTTCACCGGCACCACGAATTTCCAAATCGTGGGTTGCTAAGGTAAAGCCCGCACCGAGATCTTCCAATGAAGCAATGGCATCAAGACGTTTAACGGCGTCTTTGGTCATAGCTTTTGGATGTGGCGTCATTAAGTAAGCGTATGCTTGGTGATGCGAACGACCGACACGACCACGCAACTGGTGAAGCTGAGCCAAACCAAGATTATCTGCTCTATCCATAATAATGGTGTTGGCTGTTGGTACATCGATCCCCGTTTCAATGATGGTGGTACACACTAGCAGGTTAAAACGCTGGTGGTAAAAGTCATTCATAATGCGTTCGAGTTCTCTCTCGCGCATTTGGCCGTGTGCGACAGTCACGCGCGCTTCAGGAATCAACTTCTCCAGATCGGCAGCGACTTTTTCTATGGTCTCAACTTGGTTATGTAAGAAGTAAACCTGACCACCACGCATAATCTCACGTAGCACAGCCTCTCGCACTACTGCGTCATCGCTCTGTCTGACAAAGGTTTTGATGGCGAGACGTCTCGCTGGTGGCGTGGCGATAATTGAAAGATCACGCATGCCACTCATGGCCATATTTAGGGTACGAGGAATCGGTGTTGCAGTAAGGGTTAAGATATCGACATCGGCACGCATCGCTTTCATCTTTTCTTTCTGGCGTACACCAAAGCGATGTTCTTCATCAACGATCAGCAGACCAAGATCTTTGAACTTAATGTCGTTTGATAGAAGCTTGTGGGTTCCGACCACTAGGTCCACTTTACCTTCTTCAATATCTTGCAATACCTGCTTCTGCTCTTTGGCTGTTTTGAAGCGCGACAAGACTTCGACTCGAATTGGTAAGTTAGCAAAACGGTCGCGGAAGTTCTCAAAGTGCTGCTGGGCAAGTAGGGTCGTTGGTACAAGGACGGCAACTTGCTTACTATTGTCGGTAGCAACGAATGCCGCACGCATTGCAACTTCTGTTTTACCAAAGCCAACATCACCACACACCAAGCGATCCATCGCTTTAGCCTGACACATGTCAGACATGACGGCGTTGATCGCCATGGATTGGTCATCGGTCTCTTCAAAGGGGAAGCCCGCTTTGAAGGTCGCGTATTGGCCGCGGTCTAACTCAAACTTGTAACCCGGCTTAAGTTCACGTTTAGCATAGACATCTAAAAGTTCAGCCGCGACATCACGCACCTTCTCAGCGGCTTTACGTCTTGCTTTAGCCCAAGCTTCACCGCCAAGCTTATGCAGTGGCGCGCTTTCTTCTGCACCGCCAGAATAACGGCTGATCAGGTTGAGAGATGCAACGGGCACGTAGAGTTTGGCATCATTCTGGTACTCAAGCGTTACGTACTCTGTCGTCATACCGCCAGCTTCTAGGGTTTGCAGTCCTATGTATCTACCGATACCGTGGTCGATATGCACTACTGGCTGTCCCGGCTGTAATTCCGCTAGGTTACGAATGACAGCATCGCTATTGGTGGTTTTGCGGTCTTTGCGTCGGCGCTGAATAACGCGGTCACCGAGTAAATCACTTTCACAGATGAGTGCAACTTGCTCGTCACCAAATACGAAACCATGCTCAGCGGCACCAAGGATCAGACTGAACTTGTTACCACTACTCAGTGCTTGTTGTAAGTCGCCGCTTTCTTGCGGTTTTAACTTAATGCGCTGGAGCAATTCTAGCAAAGCCTCACGGCGACCTTCTGACTCAACCGAGAAGACTATCTGACCGGTAAAGGTTTCGCTAAATTGACGCAGAGCGGCCATTGGTTCTTTGTTTTGGTGCTGTACCGCAAGCTCTGGCAAGGGAGAGATATTAGGATTGCAGCGACCCTGTTTTTCACTGACTGGCTCAACATACAGCTGAACTTGAGGTAACTGTTTAAACTGGCTAAACAGCTCATCTTTCTTTAGCCATAGCTCTTCAGGTGGCAGCAGTGGGCGCAGCGGATCGACTTTGCGTTGATCGTAGCGATAGTCAACGTCATCTAAGAAGGTGTCTATTGCGGGCTCTAATTGACCAACCGTTAACAGTTGCGTGTTTTCTGGGATGTAATCAAACAAAGTCTCCGTTTGTTCAAAAAACAGTGGCTGCCAGTATTCAATACCTGCTGGCCAAGTCCCTTTAGAGACTTGCATGTAAACGGATTCAGGTTCACGGCGCGCCTCGAAACGCTGACGCCAGCGAATACGGAAGTCTTCAATTGCGCTCTCGGAAGTCGGAAATTCATGCGCTGGAAGTAAACGTATCTCTTGTTTATCTTCGATTGAACGCTGATTCTCAGGATCAAAAGTACGTATCGTATCTATTTCATCATCAAAGAAGTCGATACGAAATGGATCGTTTGAGCCCATAGGGAAGAGATCTAAAATAGAGCCTCTGCTCGCATATTCACCTGGGCCAAACACTTGGTCGACGTGGCGATAACCCGACTTTTCAAGTTGAATGCGCAGCTTTTCTAGTGAGAACAGATCACCGATTTTCACCATCAGCGTATGCTGCATTAAATAGTCGCGCGGGGACTGGCGTTGCAGCAGCGTGTTCACCGGAACGATAGTGATTCCGCTCGATTGCGTTGGTAGCTGATAGAGCCGAGAAATTCGGTCTGAAATAATCTCCTGATGGGGAGAAAAGCTATCGTATGGCAAGGTTTCCCAGTCAGGGAACAAGGCGACCTCTTGAGTGGCGAACTGTTCTAGCTCTTGTTGTAGTTTTAACGCGGTTTGCGGATCAGGAACGGCGAGCAGAGTGTGAGAGTCGTGCTGTTGTGAGAGTTCAGCAATGGCAAGGGCTAAACTTGCCCCTTGAAGGTTACCAATCTGCTTTTTGTCTCCGGCGCGATCTGAGCACGCCAGATTAAGTAATGATGTGTTAGACATAGTTCTGTTTATTTGTCGCGATTAAGTGAGCGCTGACGAAGGAGCTTTTGTTGTTGGAATAGAGCGGCTTTGATAAGGAGATCTTCATCGAGATCACGCAGTAAATCGTATTTCACGGTGACGAGATGAGTGTCCTCGGTCACTTCTACTTGCGATATGTGTCCGTAGCAATAGATTGCTGCGGCAGGGTGCTCTAAGAATAATTTTACACGAACTTTGGTATCAAGACTTATCGCCGCATCTGAAATGTAGGTAAACTGACTGGCGCCAAACGAGTGAGTTTTATGACGCATAGATGGGTCATCTTGCTGAGATAGCATAAAGGTCAACAGCAGGTTGAGCTTTGAATTTTGCGTATCTAGCAGTTGAATCACATGCTTAAAGTCACTATTTTTCAATTCATTACGCGCGCTGTCATTCAATAAATCAAGATTGCTAAACTCGCTAGCAACAATGAAAGGTGCTGGGATTTCCCCTTCAAACTTTTCATAACTTGGGAAACCCACGCCCTCAGCCAAAGCTTCGACATTGACTGTCATTGTGTGGTTGACGGTAAAGAATTCTTGATCGGCCATGCTTGATTCCTTTTACTTGATAACTTTGATTATCGTTATAGCTGACAAGTAATCAAGCTATCCCTTTGTTTATTACATATTTTAACCACTAATTGGCAATTAAACACTACACGCCAGGGGATTTAATCGGTAGAGTAAGCACCATTACCAGAGTCAACAGACCCTGAGGTCATCAAACCCTAACATTGGTTTCTACTATGTTTCATCCAGTCTCAACCTTCATCGGTTTGCGCTACTTACGAGGTCGCTCCGGTGATAGGTTTAGCCGCTTTGTCTCTTATATGTCAACGGCGGGCATTACGATCGGTGTAATGTCGCTTGTGACTGTGCTTTCCGTTATGAATGGATTTGAAGCGCAGCTTAAAGGGCGAATTCTTGGCGTTCTTCCTCAAGCCATAGTTTCTCAAATAGACGGTAAAACGGCGAAAACAGAACGTGCTCCTGAATTTATCGCGCAACTTTCTTCTGCTGGGCATCCAGAGCCAATCGTGCAGAGTGAAGCCGTTATCCAAAGCCCAAGTCAACTTAACGCCGGCTTACTGATTGGTATTAAGCCTTCAGAGCATGACCCTATTGAGCGTCATTTAATTGCGGGTCACTTATCTGACTTACAAGCGGGTGAGTACCAGTTGTTTATTGGTCATTCGCTCGCTCGTTCAATGGACGTCTCGGTCGGTGATAAAGTCCGCTTGATGGTCACCAGTGCGAGTCAGTTTACGCCACTAGGTCGAATCCCAAGCCAGCGTTTATTTACTGTGGCGGGTATCTACAATACAGGCTCAGATGTTGATAAACAGCTGATGATCACGCATATCTCAGACGCTGGAAAATTGATGCGTTTGAAGCCGGACACCATGACAGGGTGGCGCTTGTTCTTTAATGACCCATTTGTGGTTGGCGAACTAAGCCAAAATCCACTGCCTGACGGTTGGCAATGGCAAGATTGGCGCGATCAAAGAGGCGAGCTTTTCCAAGCGGTAAGAATGGAAAAGAACATGATGGGCTTAATGCTCGGTCTCATCGTGGGCATTGCAGCGTTCAATATCATTTCTGCGCTAATTATGGTGGTGATGGAGAAACAATCTGAAGTCGCGATCTTAAAAACTCAAGGTATGACCGACAAGCAAATTCTTTCGATCTTCATTGTTCAAGGCGCAAGTAGTGGCGTAATAGGGGCCATCATCGGTGGTGGATTGGGTGTCTTGCTAGCCAATAATATTAACTCGTTACTTGAAAGTGCGGGTATCGCTCTATTCGCGGTGGGTGGTGAGCTGCCAATATTAATCAACCCTGCTCAAATTTTTGTTGTTGTGGTATTGGCTATTGCGCTAAGCCTTGTCGCGACTTTGTTCCCTTCATACCGCGCATCATCAGTAAAACCAGCCGAGGCTTTAAGATATGAGTAGTCTTCTTCAATGTCACAACGTGTGCAAAACTTATCATGAGGGTGCATTTGATACTCAAGTTCTTAAAGGTGTGAGCTTTGATATCGAGAAGGGCGAGCTAGCCTCGATTATTGGTACCTCAGGTTCTGGTAAAAGTACGCTGCTGCATATCTTGGGTGCTCTGGATGATGCGACCGAAGGCCATGTCGAGTTTTTAGGCCAAGATTTATCGAAACTGAGTTCGAACCGTCAAGCTAAGCTGCGCAATCAGCACCTAGGCTTCGTCTACCAGTTTCACCACCTCCTGTCAGATTTCAGCGCGATAGAAAACGTTGCAATGCCTTTGCTTATTGGTGGCGTCAAAGTGAATCAAGCCAAGTCGGCAGCGAAAGCATTGCTAGATAAAGTAGGTTTGAGTCACCGAATTGAGCACCGACCAGCAGAGCTTTCAGGTGGTGAGCGTCAACGTGTGGCGATTGCGCGAGCATTGGTGAATAATCCCTCTCTAGTCTTGGCTGATGAGCCGACTGGTAACTTGGACCATAAGACGGCATTAGCGATCTATGATCTGGTGCGCGAGCTAAATCAAGAGTCTGATACTGCATTTTTGGTTGTTACTCATGATGGCGAATTAGCGGCGAAAATGGATCGTCAGCTACATATGCAAGACGGTTTGCTACTCAACATTGAGGGGGCGTAAGTGTTTTCATCCCTGTCTCTGTTTATTGGCGGGCGATTTAGCCGCGCCAAACAACGAAATAAAATGGTTTCGTTCATTTCAATGTCTTCAACCATAGGCATTGCCGTCGGTGTGGCGATGATCATCATTGGACTGTCTGCGATGAACGGTTTCGAGCGTGAGCTTAATAATCGCGTCTTGTCGGTTATCTCTCACGGTGAGTTTGAAGGTGTGAGAGGGCCACTGATTGAGTGGCAAAACGTGGTATCCCAGAGTGAGAAACATCCAAAGATTGAAGCGGCGGCTCCCTATGTGAAGTTTACTGCTCTTGCTGAGAAAGGCGCGCAGCTTAAAGCCCTTGAAGTACGAGGTATCGATTCGAAACTTGAAAGCAAGGTTTCTAACTTAAGTGATTTTATTGACTCTGAGGTATGGGACGGTTTTCAAGCCGGCCAACAGCAAGTCATTCTTGGTAAAGGTATAGCGGAACTACTCAAGGTTAAAAAAGGCGACTTTTTAACTTTGATGATCCCTACCTCTGGTGCCACGACAAAAGTTCAGGCGCCAAAGCGTGTGCGCGTAAAAGTTGCAGGCTTACTCACGTTAAATGGCCAGATTGACCATAACTTGGCGCTTGTACCGCTTCAAGATGCGCAGAATTACGCAAAAATGGGCCAAGGTGTGAGTGGTGTCTCCGTGCGTGTGACCGAAGTACTTAATGCGACTCAAATTATTCGTGAAGTAGGCAACACACTGGATGTCTATGTTTACTTGCGTAGCTGGCAGCAGAAATACGGCTTTCTTTACCGTGATATCCAACTGGTTAGAACCATTATGTACTTGGTGATGGTTTTGGTGATTGGAGTTGCAAGCTTCAATATCGTATCAACTCTAATGATGGCGGTAAAAGATCGTGCCGCTGAGATTGCGATTTTGCGCACGATGGGCGCGACAGATGGACTGGTCAAACGGATATTTGTTTGGCAAGGGGTCTTTTCTGGCGTGCTCGGAAGCGTTGCAGGCAGTGTGTTTGGCGTTTTGATAGCGTTAAATCTTACCCCTATGATTAGCGCGTTAGAAAATCTCATTGGACATAAATTTTTGTCTGGTGATATTTATTTTGTTGATTTCCTTCCATCTCAAGTCAATCCTAGTGATGTCATTGTTGTCTCTTTGACTGCTATCACTCTGAGCCTTTTTGCCACTTGGTATCCCGCTTCTAGAGCCAGTAAGTTGAACCCAGCTGCTGTGTTAAGCTCTAAGTGATGATGAGGCAAATTCGTTTGCCTCAAATCTGATGTTTACTCAGCCATATAGTGCCTCTGAGTATTTGGTTGAGGAGACAATGCCAATAGAGCAAAAGGAATCAAATCAATGAGAAAAGAGTTTGTTGATCTTGTTGAGCGTGGAATCGTTACTTCCGACACTATAGAACGAGCGAAGGAGCTAGCTGAAATAAAGCCTGCTCCCCAAGCTTGGGTTCACTTTTTTAATCAATTGTTTGTTTGGCTGGGTAGCCTAGCTTTCAGTCTGTCTTTGATTTTCTTTTTCGCCTACAACTGGGCCGATCTAAGTCGATTCGCCAAGTTTGCTATTGTCGAAACTTGCTTAACAGTATCTGTTGTCGTCTATATCAAAGCTGAACAACACAAGCTGGTTGCCAATGCAGCAATGATTACTTCGTGTCTATTAGTGGGTGCCTTGCTGGCTTTATTTGGCCAAACTTATCAAACAGGTGCCGATACTTGGCAGCTTTTCGCCAGCTGGTTGGTGATTATTACACCTTGGGTTGTGGTCGCACGGTTTATCCCTGCGTGGGTACTGTGGCTTACTTTAAGTAATATCTCGATCGCTCTCTACCTCAATACCTTTTCAGCTAATCACTTTTTGCTGTTCAGCTTCTCAGATAGTGATTCGTGGGCGCTGTTTTTGTTAAACACGAGCGCCTTGTGCGTGTGGCAATTTTTGAGCGCGTCACATGCGTGGATGCAGAGAAAGTGGATGCTGCATCTACTAGGTACAACATCTGGCATCATTATTACCTATATCGTTTGGTCTTCTTTACTTGACTCAAGCAGCGATATTGCTATGCCGATGTTAGTTTGGGGCGCTTCGCTTGCTAGCGTCTACTATTTTTATCGTAGGCGTAACTTAGACCTATTTATGCTCGCTGGTGGATGCTTGTCCCTGGTTTTGGTTACGGTCACTTTTGTCGCACAAAGAATGCGAGGAATTGATGACCTGGCTTATTTCTTAATTCTCACTGTGGTTGTGATTGGGTCTGGGCTAATCGCTGCGGTTTGGCTCAAAAATGTTCAACGTGAGGAGCGACGACCATGAGTAAGCAGTTAAAAAAACAGCTGATTGATCAGGGTGTCGTATCTGAAAGTATGTTTAATGAGACCCCCAGTGGTTTTGCTTGGCCTATCAAGCTATTACTGGCGATCTCTGGCTGGCTAGGCGGACTCTGTTTACTAGGCATCTTCTTCGGCGTGTTTACTCTATTTTTCCAAAGCGCAGTGGCTTCCGCGGTAGTGGCTTTGATCATGTTAGTCGCCGCTCAGCGAATACTTTCAGCACGCAATAATGAGTTTTTAGAGCACCTTGCTCTCGCGTTAAGCTTTTCGGCGCAAGTTCTGTATGGTTGGGCCTTGCTGCCACTTGAGCATATACAAGTTATTTTGCTTTCGTTCGCAATTCTGCAAGCTGTACTTATGATTATCATGCCAAGTATGACTCATCGAGTATGGTCTACCCTAAGCTGCTGTGCGGCTATGTCTGGGGTACTGATTTCATGTGGGCTGCCGAGTCTATTAACCAGTGTTTTACTGCTGCCAATGGTTTGGTTGTCACTGAATGAATTTCGCTTTCCAGCATCCTATCGATTCGTATCGGGCATAAAGTACGGCTTGGTGGTATCGATCGTTGTATTACTGTGTGTTCAGGTTTTTAGAACTGAAGTTGAGAGTATGTTGGTTTCAAACTCTAACGCCACTTTTACTTTGCCTTATTGGGTGGCGCCTATCACCTATATGTTGAGCATCTGTATCTCGGCAGGGTACTTGCTTCACTATCACCAAATTCGGCTCCGCTCTAAGGTGGCTAAACTCGCAGTCATCTTCACTATTCTCTTGGCTGTTTTAACCAGTATGGCTCCCGGGGTAGGAGTAAGTTTGATCATACTCGTCACTGCTTTCGCACAAAGCAACCGGATGATGATGGGGCTAGGGGCGACAGCCTTGCTCGTGTATAGCTCAACATACTATTACATGATGGAAACGACGTTACTGTTTAAATCTGGAGTACTGATGTCGGTCGCCTTGATAATGTTAGTTAGCTACTTAGTGTTCAACAAAGTGCTAAATCAAGCAAAGGGGTAGTCGTATGCGAAGAACTATCTATATCGTTACGCTTGTTTTAGCGTTAATCGCCGTCAATTGGTCCATTTATCAAAAAGAGCAGCTTTTGGAGAATGGGCAGATTGTTCTGCTCAAGCTAGCCCCAGTAGATCCTCGTTCTTTGATGCAGGGTGACTACATGACACTCAATTTTGAGCTAGGCGAAGATGTCATCCGCGAATTAGCCGACAAGGGAATGAGAGACAGGTACAGTGCGGCGGTTGATGGCTTTGTGAACATCGAACTCGATAGCAATCGTGTCGCTCAATTTGTGTCGACTTCGATAGAGCGTTCGCCTAGTTCTGAAATCGCGTTGCAGTTTAGACTGAGGTCGGGGCAAGTTAAATTCGTCACCAACGCGTATTTCTTTCAAGAAGGGAAAGCTGACGAGTTAAATGCTGCTCAATATGGGGAGTTTAGAGTCGCAGAGAATGGGGAGTTAATACTCTCAGCCCTACGCGATGCTGAGTTTAATCCGTTATAAAACAATTCATTGTCACCAATAAAAAGGGAAAAGCTAAGGCTTTTCCCTTTCTGGTTTAATTCTAGTGGTTAACCTCACATATCACACTCTCGTTTCATAACTTTTCAAGCAGATATTAACTAAGCCGAAAGTGTGCGTGCTGGTGTTTACTTCTTGAGTAGGTTGCCTATTCTGATTTTTCTTTGTTGCCAACTTCGTACTACAGAATAACGCCACAGAGCCCTAATTCCAAAATACCCGATCATTGCTGACAAAACGCCACAGATTAGGCAACCGAGTAGGAATGGAGGGCCTATAGTACTCATTTGATGCAGAATGAACTCCCAAGAAAGCTCAAAGTGGAAGTGCTGAGGAGGTACATGCATTGCCCAAGCGCCAACTTTGTAGGCAAAGTAAAACAGCACGGGCATGGTGACAGGGTTGCTCACCCAAACAAGTGCAACAGAGAGTGGCAGGTTAACACCACAGGCAATAGCGAGGCCCGCGGCCATAATCATCTGGCTTGGAAGTGGAACGAAAGCCATAAATAAACCGACGGCGAATGCACCAGACGCGGAGCGACGGTTAAGGCACCATAGGTTTGGGTTATACAGCACATTGCCAAAAATCTTTAGTGCCTTTTGACGTTTAATTACTTCGTGGTCAGGCATAAAGCGCTTAATAAATTTTCTTGGCATAGGGAAATGACTCTCTACTTACATTACTGGACGCTAATTTCTTTCTCTTTGTTGATCACAACTAGTCCGTATTGGCCGATAATGCCGAAATTAGATTATTTGCCTTTAGCTTTGGCTGTACTGGTTGTTTCAACCAAGTATAGGAGAGCAAGAGGCTGTCTGGGACTAGCTTTAGCGTGTGTTGTCATCCTGATGCACGGCAACTTATTGCGATATCAAACAGAAGCACTTTTTCAAGCTGGTCAGGATATTACCATAATCGCTGACGTTGACAGCCTTTTTAAACCAATAAATTTTGGCTTTCAAGGTATTGTTGTAGTCAGATCAATCAATGGTGAAGCCTTGACCACTTTTCACCAGCCTAAACTGCGTTTAACCAGTCCAATTTCTTTGAATCCGGGTAACCAAGTGACGGCAAGTATCTCGGTGAAACCGATTTATGGTTTGATGAATGGGGTTGGGTACGATGCCGAGCAGCATGCACTTATCCAAGGAGTGGTGGGCACTGGCTCTGTCGATAGAAAGAAAAGCTTCTTTATAACGAGTCAGCCTTCTCTTCGAACGCGGCTGATTGAATCAGTTAAAGACAAAACACAATTACTCGAACATCAAGCGATGATATTGGCCCTTATGTTTGGTATGCGGGAAGGGCTTACTCAGCAACATTGGGAATTGCTTAAAAATAGCGGCCTTAGTCATCTTATTGCGATATCTGGTCTGCACGTCGGAATTGCATTTGCTATCGGTTGGTTTATTGGACTTAGCATACTTAAGCTCCATGTCTTATTTTTGCACGCGCCTGTTTTGTGGGGTTTAGCATTTGCGATTGGCTATGCGTGGCTCGCTGGTTTTTCTATCCCAACGGAGCGAGCAGTCACCATGTGTTTGCTGTTGTGTATTTTAATGCCGCTTGCAGGTCAGCTCCCCAACTCGTTTAAGTGGTTGCTTGTTTTAAGTCTGCTGCTTTTTCTCGATCCTTTTTCTGCTATTTCTCCTAGCCTTTGGATGTCGATGGTCGCGGTTGGGGTGATTTTTCTATATCAAGTCAGTGGGAAAGCACGCGGCAATCTGGTTGTTCAGGCAGTAAAAATTCAGCTTTTTCTGGTGGTTTTGATGGCTCCCATCGTCATGTATCTATTTCATGGTGTGAGCCTAGGCGCTATTGCCTACAACCTTGTGTTTGTTCCTTGGTTTACTGTTTTAGTCATACCGCTCGTCTTTTTCTCCTTTGCTAGCCACTTTATATTTCCTTGGTTTGAATTCCCTTGGGAGTGGCTAAATCTCAGTCTAATGCCAGTGAACTGGGCGATGGAATATTCTATCTGGACTTGGTTTGATGTTTCGAGACAAACACTGTTATGGCTTCTTTGCATCTTAGTTGTGCTGACGATAAGTCGCTTGCTATCAAGGCGAGTTACAACCTTACTGATGCTTAGTATAGGCTTAAGCTTAGTGGAGTGGCGGGATTCGACATTGTGGCAAATTGTGGTGCTAGATGTTGGTCATGGCTTATCTATCCTAGTTCAGCAACAGAATAGGGCACTTGTTTATGATACCGGTGCTGCTTGGCAAACCTCTAGTATGGCTGAACAGGTTGTGACGCCATTAATGATCTCAAGGGGCATAACCCAACTAGATTATCTGGCTATCAGCCACTTTGACAATGATCATTCGGGAGGTTTGCAAGCAATCAAGCAGCAGTGGAGTCCCAGCCAGATACTGACTAGTCAGTCAGGGGACTCTTTTGAACCGTGTGTAGTAGGGCGTTCTTGGCAATGGGGAAAGATCACCATTGAGTCATTATGGCCACCCAAATTGACCAGCAGAGCCTATAACCCTCACTCATGTGTGTTTAAACTCCAGCACCAAGAGAGTTCAACAAGGCTGCTGTTGGCGGGAGATATTGAATCTATCGCCGAATGGATCTTGATTAGGGAGGGCGAAAAACTGGATTCAGATATCCTGATCGTTCCCCATCACGGCAGTAAAACTTCTTCAATTCCGGCATTTATTGCAGCGGTTAGTCCCGAAGTCGCAGTTGCTTCTCTGGCTAAGGGTGGACGATGGAAGTTACCTGATGAAAACGTGGTTAAGAGATACCAAAAAGCAGGTGCGAAATGGTTGGATACTGGGCATTCTGGTCAAGTGTTGTTCGATGTTTATCCGCAAAGTTATCAGGTTAGTGCGCTAAGGGAGCGCAAAGGTAAGACTTGGTATAGGCAGATGCTGCGTAACGGAGTAGAATAGCCGCAATATTGTAAAAGAAAAATAAGCAACTCTATGTCTCTGAATCAAGACGAAACCACGTGGCAAACCTTTCAACGCCTATGGATTTATATTCGACAGTACAAAGCGGGCCTTGCTGTAGCTGTTGTTGCTCTCATTATTAATGCTGCTGCTGACACTTACATGATGTCGTTGGTTAAACCCTTGCTTGATGAAGGTTTTGGCGATGCAGAATCTAACTTCCTAAGAATTCTCCCTTTTATTATTTTCGGTATGATGGTGGTGCGAGGCCTGAGTGGGTTCGTTTCAACATACTGTTTAAGCTGGGTTTCTGGCAACGTGGTTATGGAGATGAGACGCTCTATCTTTAACCAATTCATGCATATGCCAGTTTCTTACTTTGATAAAGAATCCGCTGGTGGTCTGCTATCTCGTATTACCTATGACTCTGAACAAGTTGCGGGGGCAACGAGTCGAGCATTGGTGAGTATTGTGCGTGAAGGTGCAAGTATTATTGGCTTGCTTATCCTTATGTTCTGGAACAGTTGGCAGCTATCACTGGTATTGATTGTTGTTGCTCCGATCGTGGCATGGGGAATTGGTTTTGTTTCGAAACGCTTCCGTAAAATCTCCAAAAACATGCAGGAAACTATGGGGCATGTTACCTCGTCCGCAGAGCAGATGCTAAAAGGCCATAAAGTGGTTTTGAGCTACGGTGGACAGCATGTCGAAAGTGAGCGTTTTGATTCAGTGAGCAATCAGATGCGTCAGCAATCAATGAAAATGGTCGCTGCTCAAGCGATTGCCAACCCAGTGATTCAAGTGATTGCGTCTATCGCTCTGGTTGTTGTCCTGTTCTTAGCGAGTGTGGACTCTATCCGCACAGAGTTGACTCCAGGTACTTTTACCGTCGTGTTTTCTGCCATGTTTGCTCTAATGCGACCGCTTAAAGCGTTGACCAATGTTACCTCTGATTTCCAACGTGGTATGGCAGCAAGCCAAACCTTGTTTGCTCTGATGGATCTAGAAACCGAGCAAGACAACGGTAAGTACCAAACAGAGAAAGTACGTGGTGATATTGAAGTGAAAGAAGTAACCTTTACCTATGAAGGTAAAGAGAAGCCAGCACTGAATAATGTCAGTTTTAAAATCCCGAAAGGCAAAACCATTGCGCTTGTGGGTCGTTCAGGTTCGGGTAAGAGTACCATTGCTAACCTATTTACCCGTTTTTACGATGTAGATGCGGGTAATATTTGTCTTGATGAGCATGACATCCGTGATTACACCTTAAGTAATCTGCGTTCGCACTTCGCTTTGGTATCACAAAATGTTCATCTATTTAACGACACCATCGCCAACAATATTGCGTATGCGGCAACCGAGCAATACAGTCGTGAGCAAATCGAAGAAGCCGCGCGTTTAGCCTATGCTATGGACTTTATCGAGAAGATGGATGATGGCTTAGATACGGTTATTGGTGAAAACGGCGCAAGTCTGTCTGGTGGTCAGCGTCAGCGTATCGCGATTGCACGTGCACTATTACGTGATGCACCTGTACTGATTCTCGATGAGGCGACATCTGCGCTTGATACTGAGTCGGAAAAGGCAATTCAGTCGGCTCTGGATGAACTGCAAAAGAACAAAACAGTGTTGGTCATTGCCCACCGTCTGTCTACGATTGAAAATGCCGATGAAATTTTGGTTGTGGATGAAGGTGAAATCGTCGAACGTGGAAATCACAGTGAGTTGATTGAGAAAGATGGTGCTTACGCTCAGCTTCATCGAATTCAATTCGGTGCATAGCTTTGATTGAAAAGATCTGGTTTGAGAATCATCCACTAAAATATTTATTATGGCCGCTATTGTGGCCGCTCAGTATTTTGTTTGAATTGGTAAGTCGTTCTCGTCGTAACAAGTATCAAACAGGTAAAAGCGTAAGCTATCGTGCTCCTGTGCCTGTCATTGTGGTGGGTAACATTACCGCTGGTGGTAATGGTAAGACACCAGTAGTCATTTGGTTGGTTGAGCAACTTCAAGCGCTTGGTTACAAGCCTGGGGTGGTGTCACGCGGTTACGGGGCGAAAGCGCCGCATTATCCGCTCTTAGTGGACAATGAAACGTCAACTAAGCACTGTGGTGATGAGCCTAAGCTAATCTTTAAACGTACAAGCGCGCCAGTAGCCGTTTCACCAGTTAGAAGTGAAGCTGTAAAGGCTTTACTACCGCTAGGTGTCGATATCGTTATTACCGATGATGGTCTTCAACATTATGCACTACAGCGTGATATCGAGATTGTCGTGGTTGATGGTGTGAGACGATTTGGTAGTGAGTGTTTGATTCCGTTAGGTCCGCTACGCGAGTCTACCGCTAGGTTAGCTGAGGTAGATTTTATCATTACCAATGGTGGTCAAGCATTACAAAATGAAGCCGCTATGGTGTTAAAGCCGACTCAAGCGGTCAACATGAAAACGGGTCAACGTTTGAGTGTCATGGAGCTGAAAGATAATCTCGTCGCGATGGCGGGGATCGGCCACCCTCCACGATTCTTCAAGACACTTGAACAGTTAGGTGCAAAGCCTTCTTATCAACAAGGCTTTGCCGATCATAAAGATTTTGAACTGTCTGATTTAGAGGCGCTCGCTGCCAAAGGCGAACACTTGATTATGACAGAAAAAGACGCGGTAAAATGCGCGCATTATGCGAAAGAGAACTGGTGGTATTTACCTGTCAGTGCTGAGTTTGAAGATGCAGATAAAGCGCGCATCTTAAATAAGATTAAAGAGGTTAAGGAACAGTATGGATCATCGTCTGCTTGAGATTGTTGCATGTCCAGTATGTAAGGGAAAACTAACGTTCGATAAGGACAAGCAAGAGCTAGTGTGTAAATTAGACCGTCTTGCATATCCGATCAAAGAAGGTATTCCGGTGCTTCTAGAACCTGAAGCGCGCAAAGTTAGTATGGACGAGGGCAGATAATGTCGTTTACGGTTGTTATCCCCGCGCGTTATCAGTCGACCCGTTTACCTGGTAAGCCGCTGGCGGATATCTGTGGTAAGCCTATGATTCAATGGGTTTATGAACAGGCAGTCCAAGCGGGTGCTGATAAGGTAATCGTTGCAACTGATGATAGCCGAGTAGAGCAAGCGGTTGAGTCTTTTGGTGGGCAAGTTTGCATGACTTCACCAAACCATGAGTCAGGCACTGAGCGCCTTGCTGAAGTGGTTGAGAAAATGGCGATCCCAGACGATCATATCATCGTCAATGTTCAAGGGGATGAACCTTTAATTCCACCTTCTATCATTACTCAAGTTGCAGAGAACTTGGCGAATAGCCGAGCACCTATGTCCACGTTGGCAGTTGAGATCAGTGATGAAGCGGAAGTCTTTAACCCGAATGCGGTTAAGGTGCTGACGGATAAAGATGGTTATGCGATGTATTTTAGCCGCGCAACGATTCCTTGGGATCGCGACAGCTTTGCGGAAGATACCAAAATCATTAAACAACCACTGATGCGCCATATCGGTATTTATGCTTATCGTGCAGGGTTTATAAACACCTATATCAACTGGGAGCCAACAGCGCTTGAAAAGATAGAGTGTTTAGAACAGCTACGTGTACTTTGGTATGGGGAAAAGATCCATGTTGAAGTGGCGAAGGAAGCACCAGCCGCAGGTGTCGATACGCCAGAGGACCTAGAAGTGGTTCGAAGCATTGTCTCCAAAAATAGCTAGACCGTATAAAAAAGGCCCCTCGGGGCCTTTTGTCATTGTTGAGTTTTATATTTTGCCATCATAGTCGTTTCGTTTAGGGCAGGTACCGAGAATCTCTCGGCGACCGCTGTCTTTCACCTCTTCAAGAATGACGTCAAATCCCCATAAGCGATAAAGGTGTTTGAGAACTTCATCGTAGCCCTCATCAAGAGGAATACGGTCATGTGGTACGTATTGTAGCGTGAGTGAGCGGTCGCCACGCACGTCAACGTTAAACACTTGGATGTTTGGCTCCAAGTTACTCAGGTTATATTGCGCCGCAAGCTTTTCTCTGATTGCGCGATAGCCACTATCGTCGTGAATGGCACTCACCTCGATGTAGTTTTTACGGTCGTCGTCGACGATGGCAAACAGTTTGAAGTCGCGCATTAGCTTAGGTGACAAGTACTGGCTGATAAAGCTCTCGTCTTTGAAGTTCTGCATAGCGAAATGCACCGCTTCAAGCCAGTCTGTTCCAGCCAAGTCTGGGAACCACTCTTTGTCCTCGTCAGTTGGCTCTTCACAGATTCGTCGAATATCGCGGAACATAGCAAAGCCTAATGCGTAAGGGTTAATACCGTTGAAGTAAGGGCTGTTGTAGGCCGGCTGGGCGACAACACCAGTATGACTATGGAGAAACTCTAGGATAAATCTATCCGTAACCAAGCCTTCATCATATAAATGATTGAGAATGGTGTAGTGCCAGAAAGTTGCCCAACCTTCATTCATAACCTGAGTTTGTTTCTGTGGATAGAAGTACTGGCTGATCTTACGTACGATACGTACGATTTCGCGTTGCCACGATTCAAGTAAAGGCGCGTGTTTTTCTATGAAGTAGAGGATATTTTCCTGTGGTTCGGTCGGAAAACGTGTTTTCTGGCTTTCAGGCTCAACGGTGGATTTCGGAACCGTGCGCCATAAGTCATTAACCTGCGACTGAAGGTAAGCTTCACGCTCTTCTTGACGAGATTTCTCTTCAGCAATCGAGATCTTCTCTGGTCGTTTATAGCGGTCGACACCAAAGTTCATTAACGCATGACAGGAGTCGAGTAGGTCTTCAACCTCTTGAACACCGTATTTTTGCTCACACTCAGCAATATAGTTTTTAGCAAACAATAGATAATCAATGATTGAACTCGCATCGGTCCAAGTCTGGAATAAGTAGTTGCCTTTGAAAAATGAGTTGTGACCGTAGCAAGCATGGGCCATTACTAAGGCTTGCATCGTAACGGTATTCTCTTCCATTAAGTAGGCGATACATGGATTTGAATTGATGACGATTTCATAGGCCAAACCCATTTGACCATGTTTGTACCCTTGTTCAGTTTGAATAAACTTCTTACCAAATGACCAGTGATTGTAGTTGATAGGCATACCAATACTTGAATAGGCGTCCATCATTTGCTCAGAAGTAATGACTTCAATTTGGTTAGGATAAGCATCAAGCTTATAGTGATCAGCAACGCGTTTTATTTCAGTGTGGTATTGGTCAAGCAGATCGAATGTCCAATCAGGTCCATCTGGCAGCGCCTTACTCTTTGTTGGCTTTTTCGTTTTCGTTGTCATACAGCCTCCCTAAGCAGTCTCTTTTTTGAAAAGCTCTCTAAAGACGGGGAAGATATCCTCAACGCTGCGAATGTTCTTCATCGCAAAGTTAGGGAATGCTCCCTCAAGCTTTTCGTACTCATGCCACAAGGTTTGATGAGAGCGGCGAGTGATTTCGATGTATGAGTAGTATTGGCAGTTTGGCAATAAGTTTTTGGTGAGAAGCTCACGGCATCGCGGTGAATCGTCTGCCCAGTTATCACCATCTGAGGCTTGAGCTGCGTATATATTCCACTCTCCAACAGGGTAGCGGTCTGCAACAATTTCGTTCATCAGTTTTAGCGCGCTTGAAACTATAGTTCCCCCGGTTTCTTGCGAGTAGAAAAACTCGTGTTCATCGACTTCTTTTGCTTGGGTATGGTGACGAATAAACACCACTTCTACGTTCTCGTAGGTACGAGTTAGGAATAAGTAAAGAAGCACGTAAAAGCGCTTCGCGATGTCTTTGGTTGCTTGGTCCATAGAGCCAGACACATCCATAAGACAGAACATAACCGCTTGGCTAGATGGAACAGGGCGGCGCTCATAGTTCTTGAAGCGCAAATCAAAGGTATCAATGAACGGTACGGTGTCTAACTTACGACGCAGTGCTTTTATCTCTTCTTGAAGGCGCTTCTCTTCAAGCATCTGTGCAGGCTCAGACATTTTAACGCGGTCGAGCTCTTCTTCGAGTTCACGCAACATGCGCTTTTTGCCTGCCGTCATTGCGGTTCGACGTGCAAGGGACTGTTGAAGCGATTTTACAATCGCGATGTTTGCAGGTACACCAGCGGTTTGATAGCCAGCGCGATGGGTTTTCCATTCGGTAATTTTGGCGATTTGGTTTTTTTCTAAGTTTGGTAACTCTAGATCTTCAAACAGAATGTCTAAGTACTCGTCTTTAGAAATCTGGAATACAAAATCGTCTTGGCCTTCGCCGTCAGCACTGGCTTCGCCCTCGCCAGAACCTCCGCCTTGTCCGCCGCCTTTAGGTCGTTCGATTTTGTCTCCGGTAATGAATTGGTCATTACCCGGATGGACACGTTCCTTTAAGCCACCTTTGCCTTGATGAAAGACTGGCTCTTTGATGTCTTTATGCGGAATGGATACGTCTTCACCGGTTTCAGTGTTGGTGATTGAACGGCGATTTACCGCATCCGCCACAGATTCTTTAATCTGTTCTTTATGGCGGCGTAAAAAGCGCTGGCGGTTTACCGCACTTTTATTTTTGCCGTTCAGTCGTCGGTCAATAAATTGCGCCATGAGTCACCCCTTATCTCTTACGCACCTGCCGTTGCATGTCGACAGACACTTATTCATCCAATCTCCTACCAGAGCGTTATACTCTGGTAGGGATTTCATGGGCTAAAACACTGCTATTACGAAGATTTACGAACGCGTAGATACCATTCAGATAGCAAGCGTACTTGTTTCTCTGTGTAGCCTTTTTCCATCATACGAGCGACAAAGTCATCGTGTTTCTTCTGATCTTCAGAAGAGGTTTTAGTGTTGAAGGAGATAACTGGTAGCAACTCTTCTGTATTTGAGAACATTTTCTTCTCAATCACAGTGCGCAGTTTTTCGTAGCTTGTCCAAACTGGGTTGGTACCATTGTTGTTGGCGCGAGCACGAAGCACAAAGTTAACGATTTCATTACGGAAATCTTTCGGGTTGCTTATACCGGCTGTTTTTTCGATTTTTTCTAGTTCATTGTTTAATGCAGATCGGTCGAATAGCTGACCTGTTTCTGGATCGCGGTATTCTTGGTCTTGAATCCAGAAATCTGCGTAGGTTACGTAGCGGTCAAAGATATTCTGACCGTACTCCGAATAAGACTCTAGGTACGCAGTCTGGATCTCTTTACCGATAAACTCGACGTAACGTGGTACTAAGTAGCCTTTCAAGAATTCTAGATACTTCTCTGCTGTTTCTTGAGGGAATTGCTCGCGTTCAATTTGCTGCTCGATAACGTAGAACAGGTGAACAGGGTTTGCCGCGACTTCTGTCTGATCGAAGTTAAATACCCGTGATAGGATCTTGAACGCGAAACGGGTTGAGAGTCCTGACATGCCTTCATCGACGCCGGCAAAGTCGCGATACTCTTGATAGCTCTTCGCTTTAGGATCCGTGTCTTTGAGCGTTTCACCATCGTAGACTCTCATCTTGGAGAAGATCGATGAGTTCTCTGGTTCTTTAAGTCGAGACAGAATACTGAACTGTGATAGTAGCTCAAGCGTACTTGGTGAACATGGCGCTTTCGATAGCTCTGAATGGTCGAGCAGTTTTTGGTAGATCTTTACTTCTTCCGCAACGCGTAGACAGTATGGGACTTTGACTATGTAGACACGGTCAAGGAATGCCTCATTGTTTTTGTTGTTGCGGAATGTTTGCCACTCAGATTCATTCGAGTGGGCGAGAATCATGCCATCAAATGGTAAGGCTGATAGGCCTTCCGTACCATTGTAGTTACCTTCTTGGGTTGCAGTAAGTAGCGGGTGGAGCACCTTGATTGGCGCTTTAAACATCTCGACGAACTCCATCAAGCCTTGGTTTGCTCGACATAGTGCGCCCGAGTAGCTGTAAGCATCTGGGTCGTCTTGCGAGAAGTGCTCAAGTTGTCGAATGTCGACTTTACCAACCAACGATGAAATGTCTTGGTTGTTTTCATCACCTGGCTCAGTTTTAGCAATCGCTAGCTGGTCTAGAATGGAAGGTCTAACTTTGACAACTTTGAATTTTGAAATGTCGCCACCAAACTCATGGAGTCGTTTTGCCGCCCATGGGGACATAATCGAACGCAAGTAACGTTTTTCTATGCCGTATTCTTGTTTAAGTAGCTCACCATCTTCACTGACATCAAACAGACAGAATGGGTGATCATTAACAGGGCTGCGTTCACCGTTAGCGGAAAGCACATAAATTGGAACTTGTTGCATCAATGCTTTTAGTTTTTCGGCTAGAGACGACTTACCGCCACCTACTGGACCAAGCAGATAAAGAATCTGTTTGCGTTCTTCAAGCCCTTGGGCTGCATGTTTGAGGTAGGAAACAATCTGCTCGATGGCATCTTCCATACCGTAGAAGTCTTTAAATGTGTCGTATCGAGAAATCACGCGGTTGGAGAAAATACGACTCAGTTGTGGGTCTTGCGCTGTATCAATGACCTCTGGCTCGCCAATTGCCATTAATAGTCGCTCAGCTGCGTTGGCATAAGCGCTTTTGTCATCCTTACATAGAGCCAAAAACTCTTGCAGTGATAACTCCTCATCCTTTGAGGCTTCGTAGCGCGCTTGGAAATGGTCGAAAATACTCATAATGAATTCCCCTCTGAACCTGTCAAACTGACAATAAACCCGCATAGAAAAGCAAATCCTTTCTTACTTAAGATTAGTTGGTTTTTAGAATTTTGCTTAAAAAATATGTGTTTAATTGCAATTTGTGACCGAGAGCTAGTTGTCTGACCACCCGCGAATGTAATGTGCAAAATTAGACATTTACGTCACTTATTATTGTTTGGTTTGTGCGGCTGAGTGCTTATGCAATTTGAGTGTTTTGTGGTTTTAGAAAATATAAGTACTTTTCAATAATGCTGGCTTGATTATTGCCTTGAATATGAGTTATTGCGTAAATGTATGCTGTTCCATATAATTACGCCGTTATTCACCCCAGTTATGAATTAGGTGTTGTTTTGAAATCTCTTTGGCAAAGGTTACTTCTTGTAGCGATCTTGTTAGTTGCTCCACAAGCTATGGCAAAAACTTCCCAATGGTCTATTGGTGCCGCAGCCTCTTACTCACCGGCCGTTTATAAAGATACGCCGTCGAATGAAACCATTATTCCTCTTATCGGTTATGAAGGTAAGCATCTTTTTTTACGTGGCTTTACTGCTGGATACCGCTTGTACCCAGTTGGTTCCCCGCAAAACATCGTTTTTAGGGCCGCATATGACCCTCGTACACTAAAACCGGAAGACTCCACCAACCCTGATATCAGACTTATGGATGAGCGCAAGGCGACCGTTTTAGGCGGGGTAAGTTACCAAGTGATCACTTTAGTTGGATTGTTTGAAGCCACTGTGGGTAGTGACATTTTACATCGTCACAGTGGTATTTATGCCGAAACGGTTTGGCGGTTGCCGATTCGAAGAAATGGGTGGGGTATCACACCGTCATTGGGCTTTGCTTATAACAGTGAGCGATTGAACAACCACTTATATGGTGTAAGTTCTCAAGAGGCTGCTCGTTCAAATTTTGACGAGTTCGATGCCGATTGGGATGGTCAGTTTTTCATCGGGGCTTCTGGCTATTTGCATGTTACCCCCCAAATACGTGTTACCGGAGGGGTTCGATACACCAATATTGAAGGTGGAATAGAAGAAAGCCCGTTAATTGAAAGTGGCGTTACGACTTCAGCCAACCTAGGTGTCGCCTATGTGTTTTAAACTCTTCGCAGTCATTCGAATTAGCTAACGAAGTCGTCAAAGCATGCTTTTTGAGTGCAGCTCTCACTAACGATAGAAATTTGTTAACTTTCGAGCTGGATCATTATTTATTTCTACCCTCGAAATATAATGACTGTGACTCATAGAAGTTCAATACATAAATAAAACAAAAGTGAATAAAGCATGCTAAAAAAACTATCACTCAAAAATAAGCTCGCAATTTCGGCGAGTGTTGCCATAGTCATCGGGGGACTTTTGGTTGAGGGACTTTCATTCCGAGCTTCACTAGAAAGATTAAATGTTGAAGTGGAGCAACGCCTAGAAAGTACGGCCTCCTCTTATAATCAGTATGTTTCCGATTGGATTTTGTCAAAAGAGAGAGCACTCACTTCGTTATCTCAAGAATCCAAGAAAGAAGATATTGTCACTCACCTCAAGCAAGTTAAAAACTCTGGAAATTTCGACAACATTTTTCTCGCTTACCCAGATGGTGGGCAAGATAATGCCAATGGTGTGGTTTTGCCTCCGGGTAACGATGACCCGAGGGAGTGGGGCTGGTATAAAAATGCAGTCAAACAACCGAGCAAAGTCTTTATGGACAACCCAACAATCGCAGCTGCAACAGGCGCAAACGTTGTTTCATTGGGTAAGGCTCTAGAGTTGCATGGACAACAAGTTGTGTTAGGTGCGGATGTTGAGATTACTGATATCCTGAGTGGAATGGAGAAGGTTATTCTTCCAGGTGAAGGCTATATGTTCATTGCCAACGATAAAGGCAACGTCTTTGCTCACCAAGATACTAAGTTACTTAACAAGTCTTTGTTGGAGTTGGGTTTAAATGAAAGCTCAATTAAGGAGGCGGTAAGCTCTGGTCACGACATCTATGTTGATGTACTAGGAAAAGAGTCCGTTATTTATGCGAAGTCTATTGATAATAGCGGTTTAACCACTGTTATTGTGGTTGACTATGATTCATTAGTTTCACCGTTGTTTAGTGCAGTCTGGGGACAGTTACTCGTCACCGGTATTGTTGTGGTTATCTGTACCATTCTATTTAACCTTCTTTGTAACATGCTTTTCCGTCCGTTGAACAATGTCTCTGCGGCTTTAGAGCAGATAGCGAATGGTAGCGGTGACTTAACTCAGCGTATTAAAGTAGAGTCGCAAGATGAAGTCGGCAAACTAGCCCATAACTTCAATACTTTTGTTGGCAGCTTACAGCAACTGATAGGACACATAAGGGAGCAGTCTTCTCAGCTTACACAGCAGTCAGAGTCCAGCGCTCGTAGAGCTCAGAGTGCGGTGGATGAAATCCATCACCAGCAACAAGAGATAACCATGGTTGCGACCGCAGTCACTGAATTGGCGAGTGCGACACAAGAGATTGCGTCCCATGCAGAGCAAACGGCACAAGCTGCTCAAGATTCTACAGCGAGTACGGAAAATGGTCATGAGTTGGTTGAAAACACGAAGGGTTCAATCAACAAACTTGCCAACGAGCTACAAAGTGCAAGTGATATTGTTGGTGAGTTAGAACGTCACGGACAAGAGATCTCAACCGTACTTGCCACCATCCAAGGTATCGCTGAACAAACTAATTTACTTGCTCTAAACGCTGCGATTGAAGCAGCACGTGCGGGTGAGCAAGGAAGAGGCTTTGCTGTGGTAGCAGACGAAGTTCGCGTCCTTTCGCAACGAACTCATTCTTCGACAGAAGAGATCAAAAACACGATAGCTGTGCTGCAAGAAACAACCAGTAGAGCGGTCTCGATAATGCACAGCAGTGCTGATTTGGCTGGGCTGTCAGTACAAGATGCCGATCGAGCTGCCAATGCGCTTGGCGAGATCAATCAAGCGGTGACGTTAATCAGCGATATGGCAACTCAAATAGCCACGGCCGCTGAAGAGCAAACGCATGTGACTAGTGAAATCACCCAAAACATTACATCAATAAAAGATGTGGCCGACCAACTGGTGGTTGGTGTCAATCAAAGTTCAGAGGAGTCTTACCAAGTTAAGAGCCAAGCAGATGAGCTAAGTGCGAAAGTTGCTACATTTAAGTTGTCATAAAGGCAGACACAAAGAAAAAGGGACCGCTTGGTCCCTTTTTTGTGTGTTCATATTATTTTTACGCGTTAAAAATCTGTTTTAACTCGTTGGCACATAAATGATATTGGCGAGGGCAGTTGCGCCATGTATTTAGCATGCGGCGGTATTTCTCAAGCATTGGCATTTGAGCGTTAAAATGGTGCTCGCCTTTACTGAATTGTGGGTATAGACCTTCCGAGTCGACTAAGAAGCGTACGTAGTTAACAAGTTGCGCTTCAGAAGCGATATCGAACCCTAAGAACGTTAGACGACGTTGGTCAACTTCACCTTGTTCTTGTTCAGAGAGCATTTTGTTTGATTCTTGCATCGCATGATACATTTCCATGATGTCGATGATTTCTCGACATTCTGCTTCTACTAAACAACCAAAGTCTTTATTTAGCTCTCGCATTTGCAGCTCATAGCCGCGCTCTACAATAGTTTGTAAACGCTGGTATTTTGCCGCGTTCTCCTGGTCGAGCTGCGACATTAGGTAATACTGGTTTGAAAGGATCAAACGTTGAGCGTTAGTCATTTCCATGGTGGCCTCACTAAAATAATCTAATACATTTTTAATGTGCTTAGGTTATCTGTTCTTTGCGGGGTGAAACATGATCTCAACACATATTTAATATGAAAAGCACAAAGATTGGACAACAAAATTCGTTACTACTTGTGATAGTGATTGTAGATGTAGTCACGATCAGAGAATACCCGCAGTAATTCGGGTTTAAAAACGGTTAGCACCGCTGCTGTCATACCATTTAGAAGCCCTTCAGGGAAAGCGAGTAGAGGAGTAAACACTAGGTAGTTATCGAAAATAGTTTGCCAGTCGTAATCGCTAACAATCAGAAAATAAACTGAGTTGATAATTAGATGAAACGTCCCTGTTATACCGCCATTGAGAAAACCCGCAATGAAAATAAACACGAATATGTTCCTTGGCAGATACCGATAACTCGCTAGGAATACGCCATAGCTGATAAGAATAGGGATCAAACAGGAAAAAAGCAGGTACTCTGGCAATGCATAGAAGGTAAACTCACCAAACAGAGCCATCAGCAAAGCGACGATAATAGAGAGGGCAAACGCACTTTGCCAACCGTACATCAAAGTTAGCGCCGTTATGCCCAGAAAGTGTATTGATAACCCTTCTTTCACCCCGGCGTCAGCTGACCAAAGTACAAATAAAGCGAATATGATCGCAAAGGTGATGTGCTGAAACGTGCGTTCATTGATTAATTTCGGCAGGAATACTTCTTTGACATCTCGCCTTACAAAGAACAGAGCAACTAGCACGAAGGAGAGCGCAAGTAATTCGTTTAACTCCATGTAAACCTCAAAAAAATACCAACCGAGAGGGTTGGTATTTTTTACGAATTAGTTGTTGAGTGGTATCAGTATTTAACGTTTGAGTGATATTGCTCAAGAATTGATACGATATTATCCATGGTTTCTTTTGACGGTGGGTTAGTCCCTTCTAGTGGATACTCGATACCTAAGGCTTCCCATTTATGAGCGCCAAGCTTGTGATAAGGGAGCAGCTCAATCTTTTCAATGTTGTCCATGTCTTTAATGAAGTCACCTAGCATATGTGCTGCTTCATCATCATCTGTATAACCAGGGACGACGACATAGCGAATCCATGTTTTTTGCCCAATCTTATGCAGGTAGCGAGCAAAGTCTAAGGTTCTTTTATTAGAGACACCGATAAAGTCATGATGGATCTCATCTTTCATGTGCTTAAGATCAAGCATGACCAAATCTGTTGCTTCAAGTACCTCGTCAATGACTTCGGTGTGCTTACGAATATAGCCGTTGGTATCAAGGCAAGTGTGGATACCTTCAGAACGAGCTGCGCGGAAAAAATCGCGAACAAATTCAGGTTGAAGCATAGCCTCACCACCGGAACAAGTCACACCACCACCTGAAGCATTCATAAAGTGACGATAAGATTTTGCTTCATTAATGATTTCTTCAACGGTCACTTCCTTACCACCGTGAGTATCCCATGTATCGCGATTATGACAGTACATACAACGCATTAAGCAACCTTGCAAAAAGACAATAAAACGAATACCAGGTCCGTCTACTGTCCCACAGGACTCGAATGAATGAATACGACCAGTTGTTGACATGTGCTCATCTCGTATTTAGTAATTTGCCCGTTATTTTATTACAAAAAGTGAGGTTTAAATAGAGTTAGGGATTCCTAGAAACAACATTTTGCTAAATAAGAAAAAAAAACATACTTGGGCTAAAATGTATGTTATAAAAATGTTGCAAATATAAGAAAATCAATAATAAAAAGATAATTATTGGCTAGGCAAGTATTAACGCATACCACTGATGTTAAGGGATTATTTATGGATATGCTTGCACTTTCGCAAAAGCAAAAGGTGATGCTATTTTTGGTTGTTTTAGCATTGGGCTTTGTCGCTTTAGCAGGATTTACTTCATCAAGACTGACCCAAATGAGCGACCAGTATCATTTGAGTAGCGATATCTCTACGGGGTCTATGTCTATCTATCAAACGCAGAGTAAGATTCTTACGCTGAGCAGCAACTTGGATAATTTAAGCGGCTCGCAAGTTTCTGCCGCCACACAAGAGATCTCAGCAATAGTCGCTGCTGTTAATAAGGATGCAGAGTTTCTCACCAAGCTTGATTTGTCTCAGCAGGCAGACAATTTAACCCGGAATGTGAATGATTTTGAGTCAGCGGCTAACCCGTGGCTAAATTTGAAACAAGAACTAGGTTTTACCATCGATGAAGGAAAGCTTGGAGAACTAAAACAATTGGCAGATACGATTGAAAAGAAAATCGAAGAGACGGGGATGGTTACACTTAATTCCGATTTTCAGGCAATGGTAAAGTCTCAACAAAATTATTTGCTGCAACCCAATGAAGAGAATTTGAAGTTGTTTAATCGCGCTATGGGCAGCTTTGAAAGCATGTCTAATGTTTATGCGATGTTGGAACTATATGAAAAGGAAATCGAGCAATATAAGTCTACCTTTATCAGGGTCAGTGAATTGTCTCAGCAGTTAGGTAGTGTTGAACAGCAGTTACTGACTTCTAAAGCGCAACTGACGCAGTTAATCGCCTCTATTACTGATGAGCTCGGTTCGATTTCTCAGCAGTACCAATCATCAGCCGAAAATACTTCAGAACAAACCTTATGGTCGGTGCTGGTGGCTTGTGTATTGTTAGCTGTGTTTACCGTCGCTATTTTTGTTATGCAAAGTACTTCTTTGGCTAAATCGTTGGCGAGAACTCGGCAGGTATTGCACGGTGTATCAAGTGGTGACTTGTCTCAGCGTATGGCTATGACAAAAAACCCTAATGATGAATTTAACCAATTGGCCAGCAGCATTAACGAAAGCTGTGAAAATCTGGGGGGGCTAGTTCGAGGTGTCCAAGATAGCAGTCAAGCGCTATCAGGCAATGCTGTTGAGTTAAATCAAGGCCTAGATATGTTGGCTCACCATCAATCAGAGGTATTAGGGCAGACTCAACTATTGGCATCAGCAACAGAGGAAGTAAGTGTAACGACTCAAGAGGTGTCTAATTCGTTGGAGTTTGTTTCTGAAATATCGCGTTCTTCAACGGAGGCGGCTGAAGAGGGGGCCAAAGTTATTGGGGCTGCGATCGGGTCACTTGAAGAAGTCGGGACGATATTGACGTCTGCTGCAGGACATATTCAATTGTTAGAAGAAGCGTCTTCAAAGGTCGATTCTGTAATGGAGATCATTAATGGTATCGCTGAACAAACTAACTTACTCGCGTTAAATGCAGCCATAGAGGCGGCAAGGGCAGGGGAGCAAGGACGAGGCTTTGCCGTGGTGGCAGATGAGGTTCGCAGCCTAGCCGTACGTACCGTGGATGCAGTAACAGAAATTTCCGGCACGATTGACACGATGAAGAAAGAAAGTGCCGAAGTTATTCAATATATTGGTCAATCTGAATCTTCAATGGCAACAGGGCGTGCTCGTGGTCAAGAGGCAATGGACGCGCTTAAGTTGATTACTGAAAAAGCAGATGAAGCATCTCACCAAACCGAAGTCATTTTTTCTTCTATTAAAGAGCTTGCGACGACCAGTCAGTCAATGGCAGATAGTATGACGCAGATTTCTTCGGCTATGAAAGAGTTAGAGCAGAACAATGAACAACTGCGAAGTGTCAGTGGAGTGGTTGAGGAAAGATCTGGCAGCTTGAATCAAGACTGCCAGAAGTTCACTATTTGATACCAATCAGAATAGATATCTGGTCGTTTAAATTGCTAGAAGAAAGCGTATAAGGCAATACCACCCGTGCCATACATGCTTTCTTTTGCTTCTTTGTAGTCTGGCGTTTTCGCGGTAGCGGTTAAGGTTGCGCCGAAGCTTTGGTTGTACCAAGCAAAACCTGCTACTGCGGTTGCTTGATTGTGTTCTAACGTTACGTCGTAGATGCTTGGATCGTGACCTTTTTGAATTGCGTAATCCCTGACGCCAGAACGATCTCCTTCAACGGTAATATCATTGAAGCGATAGCGAGCTTCAATGCCGGTAAAGACAAACCAACCGCCTTGAGAACCTCCAAGCATACCGGCTCGAAACGGATTTTCGTTATCAATGTTGGCTGCACCCATACTACCACCAAGGTCCGAACCCCAGCGGAACATAAACCCAGTAGACACATCACTTCGGAAGTTACCTGCGTTGACTTCTGAAACGTTAGATATCTCCCAGTCGGTATTTGCTATAGAGCGCTGACGCCATAGATTAAAATGGCTTAGGTAACCGACACTACCCGCAAAGCTATCGTCAACCTGATATGCCCAGCCGTTTGGTTCATCAGACTTGGTGATGGAATGCACTAACTTTTGCGCGTCTTCTGAAAGCGCTTTATCACCGGTTACACCCAGAGTCAGATTAAAACGCTGCGCTTGCTCAGGGTGTAGGCTGATGTAGTTAAATTCGGTATGAAGAAAACCTGCGTAAGGTCTATCATTTACCATCGGTGTCGTTGACTCAATGTCTGAAGGTGTATACATCTTATGGCCGAGTACAAATTCAAACTTGTCTAACGAAGCCCCGCCCCAAAATGATAGGCTGAGAGGTTCAAACATAGGGTAGGGCGTAATAGCACCAGTGGTGTAGCTGAGAAACAGGCCGTTGGTGTAGTCTTGGTCGACACCGAAAATGCCATCGTTGTCGAGAGAGAAAGAAACGGTCGATTTTTCTGAAGCTAGGCCAGTCGTAGAAACTAGCAGTAGTGGCAGAATTAGAGTTCGATTTAACTTCATAGGCTCGTTGTTTAACTCAATTAGAGATCTGATAGTACAGGATTAACTTAATTAAACGATAGCAATAAGTATACCAGTGAAGTGAATTGTGCACCGTATCTCTGAATTGGCAGTAAGGGCTTGATAGAAAAAATAAAGCCCCGCATCAAGCGGGGCTTATTCAATCATTCATTAATCTGAGATTATAGAGACTCAGTGAATGTACGTGCGATTACGTCTTTTTGCTGCTCTGCAGTTAGAGAGTTAAAGCGTACAGCGTAACCAGATACACGGATTGTTAGCTGAGGGTATTTCTCAGGGTTCTTAACTGCGTCTTCTAGAGTTTCGCGGTTTAGAACGTTCACGTTTAGGTGCTGACCACCTTCAATGCCAGTCTCGTGGTGGAAGTAACCATCCATTAGACCTGCTAGGTTAGCGCGCTGTGAGTTCTCTTCTTTACCTAGTGCATTTGGCACGATAGAGAATGTGTAAGAGATACCATCTTTCGCATCAGCAAACGGTAGTTTACCTACAGATGTTAGAGATGCTACCGCACCTTTCTCATCGCGGCCGTGCATTGGGTTTGCACCTGGAGCGAATGGAGCACCTGCTTTACGACCGTCTGGCGTAGTACCTGTCTTCTTACCGTATACCACGTTTGAAGTGATAGTAAGGATAGACTGTGTAGGGATCGCATCACGGTAAGTCTTAAGCTTACGGATCTTGTTCATGAAGATAGTCACAAGTTCACAAGCCATGTCATCAACACGAGCGTCGTTGTTACCAAATTTCGGGTAGTCGCCAGAGATATCGAAGTCGATCGCGATGCCGTCTTCGTCACGGATTGGCTTAACTGTACCGTACTTGATTGCAGACAGAGAGTCAGCAGCAACAGATAGACCAGCGATACCACAAGCCATTGTACGACGTACGTCACGGTCGTGTAGAGCCATAAGCGCTGCTTCGTAGCTGTACTTGTCGTGAGAGTAGTGGATTGCGTTTAGCGCTGTCACGTATTGCTTCGCTAGCCAATCCATGAAGTTGTCTAGACCAGCCCAAACTTTGTCGAAGTCTAGAACTTCGTCAGTCATTGCTTCAGTCTTAGGACCTACTTGGATCTTAAGCTTCTCATCTACACCGCCGTTGATAACGTAAAGTAGAGTTTTAGCTAGGTTCGCGCGAGCGCCGAAGAACTGCATGTGCTTACCGATAACCATTGGCGATACACAACAAGCGATAGCGTAGTCATCGTTGTCGAAATCTGGACGCATTAGGTCGTCGTTTTCGTACTGGATAGAAGACGTATCGATAGATACTTTCGCACAGAACTTCTTGAAGCCGTCAGGTAGCTGCTCAGACCAAAGAACAGTGATGTTCGGCTCTGGAGAAGGACCCATAGTGTATAGCGTGTTTAGGAAACGGAAGTTAGTACGTGTAACTAGTGTACGACCGTCAACACCCATACCACCCATAGATTCTGTCGCCCAGATAGGGTCGCCAGAGAATAGCTCATCGTACTCAGGAGTACGTAGGAAGCGAACCATACGTAGTTTCATCACGAAGTGGTCGATCATTTCCTGAGCTTGTTCTTCAGTGATGATGCCAGCTGCGATGTCACGCTCAACGTAAACGTCAAGGAAAGTCGAAGTACGACCTAGAGACATTGCTGCGCCGTTTTGAGATTTAACAGCCGCTAGGTAACCGAAGTAAGTCCACTGGATAGCTTCTTGAGCTGTAGTCGCAGGACCAGAAATGTCGAAGCCGTAAGACGCTGCCATTTCTTTTAGTTGACCAAGTGCACGGTGCTGCTCTTGAAGCTCTTCACGCAGCTGCATAGTCATCTGTAGATCGTCACCAGCTTCTAGTTTCTCTTGAGTAGAGTGGAACTGAGCAACTTTGTCCTTCATTAGGAAGTCTACACCGTAAAGTGCAACGCGACGGTAGTCACCGATGATACGGCCACGACCGTATGCATCTGGAAGACCAGTTAGAACACCAGACTTACGACATTTTAGGATGTCAGGAGAGTACACATCGAAAACACCTTGGTTATGCGTTTTACGGTACTCAGAGTAGATTTTAGATACTTGTGGATCTAGTGTACGGCCGTAAGCTTTGCAAGAACCTTCGATCATACGTACACCGCCGTTAGGCATGATTGCACGTTTTAGAGGCGCTTCAGTCTGAAGACCCACGATAGTTTCAAGGTCTTTGTTGATGTAACCAGCATCATGAGAAGTGATGGTAGAGATAACAGAAGTATCGAAATCAACAGGTGCGTGAGTAGAGTTCTCCTGCTTGATGCCTTCCATTACTTTAGCCCAAAGCGTATTAGTCGCTTCAGTACCTTCAGAAACTAGGAAAGATTCGTCGCCTTCGTACGGAGTGTAGTTCTTCTGAATGAAGTCGCGAACGTTAACAGTGTTTTGCCAATCACCTTCAGCAAAACCTTCCCAAGCTTTAGCAAATTGCTCTGCCATGACATACCTACCTTTTTAGTAGAAAAAACACGTACCTATCTGATCCGTTGAGCGAGTCAGACTCCCTTGAACGGGGCGGTACACTCTTATGAATAACAATATGTATAGTCTTTAAAATCGATCAACGAAAGGACACAAAACTATAAATATTGTCACTACTTTTTATATGGTGAACGATTAACTTGGTTTCAAGGATAAACTAAAAAAATTTTGCAAACCTTAAACTAAATCAATAAATCGTCCCTTATCCAAAGTTTTTTTTAGTATTTCTGAATTTATTAAAAAAAAGTTGAGAGCCCGAATTGGACTCTCAACTTTATGTTGATTATAGGAATGCAGGGATGCCGTATTGGCCTTCAAGCATGCCTACCGCTAGCATTGCTACTAGACAGATGACAAGTACGCCAACTGGAATCACGATTTTATCGACAAACGATAGGCGCGCTGCACGCTCTTTATCGCCAATCAGACCATTGTTATCCAGTAACATAGTCAGTGCCCAAGCAAGAACCGGGTTCACAACTGCAGAACCGAAGATACAGATACCAGCCGCTTGTGAGTCTTTTGAGTCTTTAACCATCTGCATACCAGCTTCAAGTAGAGGAAGCGATACACCAACCAGTAGAGCGACGCGCATTACTGGCGGCCATACTGCGATATCCATCGGGAAGCCAAGGATAGCGATGATCATAACCAATAGACCAAGAAGGATAGCACCCGCTGGGATAGGACGTTTCGCGATCGCTGCTGGGATCATGTATGTACCCCAAGATGACGTGATGTTACCACCACCGACTGCTGTACCGACCATTTGACGGATTGAACACATAGTCATTGTGTCATCAACGTCCATTAGTACTTTTTCAGTCTTTTTAGGGTAGTTCAGTTCTTGGAAGATACGGTGACCTAAGAAGTCTGGAGACCACATTGCTACCGCAAGAATCGCAAATGGAAGTGACGCAATAAAGTGTTCTACATTTGGCAGACCTAACATCCAACCTTCTTCAGTGCTGCCCCACCAGTAAACAGGGTTTAGGTTAGGTAGACCTGTTTCAGTTACGAATTTGATGTCAAAACCAGCGCCTAGAACTAGAGCAATCGCCAGACCGGTAAATGCACAAACAGGGATAGCCAACCAACGCTTGTTCACTTTCGCTAAGAATGCGTACAGAGCGATAGTGACCGCAAGAACGATAAGACCAACATAACCCATGCTGCCAGCAGCTACGGTGTCAGATTGTAAGCCGACTGCCCAAGACTGAATGGAGTTGATTTGGCTCATTGTGCCTGTTAAACCAAGGAATATGAGCAAGCCGCCTGCGGTGCCCTGTGAGGTTAGGTTAACTAGCTTAGAGCCACCTTTGAGGAAGCTAAGTAGTAGACCGAAAATACCGATTAAGATCGCCAATGCAAGAGGGTGGGCACCAGCGAGAGCAATGGTACCAATAAGAGGGATCATTGGGCCGTGGTTACCGGCAAGGTTTGCTTTAGGGTTAATGAAACCAGAAGCTAGAACACAGAATAGCAGCGCAGGAATTAGCATCTCTACACGAGCTACTTCAATCGCAAATTCCTTACCTAGGTTGATATGATCCCAAGCGGCAGTTAGCCCCTCAGCCCAAGACATCATTACCGCAGAGTACATTGCGATAATACCGATAGTACCTGCCAATGCTGGAACTAGGTCTTCAAGCTCGAAACGGAAGTCGCGACCAGGAAGGTTCAAACCAAAGCGACGTGGCTTCATGATTTGCAGTTCGTGGTCTAGATAGTCTGAACGGCTTTCAAACTCAGAAGCTGGGCGATGCAGCTCTTGATAGCTCTTATTTTCGATATCCGAATCAGAGTGCGGTTTATTGACTGCGTCTGACATAGATTCCTCATATTCTAAAAAGTTAATGATTCTTCAAAGAGTGACCCGATTATTATTCTGTGTCGGTCACTCCGCAAAACCCGGCGTAGCTTCCTGCCTTTGATTCCCGGCCTACCTCATGTAGCGTGCACTTGATGTGCTATAGCATAGAGGATTAAAAGACAAAAAGTACGACTATTGAGGCTTTTATCTTTGACGCGAGTTTAACGTGCTAACCCTTAAGAGTGATTGATTTAGATCACTTTATGAAAGGTTGTGAAAGAAAACTACACAACATTTGCTGGTCAGCTTGGCAAGAGCGTATCTGATTGAAATTTAGTTTCATAATGTGAGTTTTATTAGCGTATTACAAAGAGTTAAATCGCGACCAATATCAAACTTGAGATGGTTTATTGAGATAGATCTTGTTTTTATAAAATTGTTAATTAATAGATTTGGTTTATTGTTTGGTTGGAGAAGTGTTTTATGCGAATTTTGAAGCTTTTTCGACTATTGAATGCATTATTAGTCATATAAAGTGGCTAGATATTGCTGATTTGCAGGTTAATAATTTGTTGCAAGTTGGGCGGGGTAGTGCTAGTTTGTATCGCAATGTGGGTGGAACCCAGCAGTCAACCAAAAGCATTTAAACGATGCAATTGGTCATAATAAATACAGGGAGTAAAAGCGCATGAAAGATGTACCAGCGCTGGACATAAAAGAACTGCACAAAACATTTGGACAAAATGAAGTTTTAAAGGGCATCTCGTTAGAAGCTCACAAAGGGGACGTCATTTCTATTATCGGTTCATCAGGTTCCGGTAAAAGTACCTTTCTTAGATGTATAAACCTTCTAGAAACGCCAACTGAAGGTGAAATTTGGGTTAACGGTGAGTTAATTCAAATGAAAAACAATCGCCAAGGTGAGGCGGTTCCTGCCAATGAAAAGCAAGTTCAACGCATCCGTTCGCGTTTGGCTATGGTTTTCCAAGGTTTTAACCTTTGGTCGCATATGACAGTGTTAGAAAACGTTATAGAAGCACCGGTTCATGTATTGGGCGTACCAAAAGCTCAAGCGATTGAAAATGCAGAGCTGCTGCTGAAAAAGGTTGGACTTTACGAGCGTAAAGATTACTACCCAGGCCATCTTTCAGGTGGTCAGCAGCAACGTGCCGCTATTGCCCGCGCGTTAGCGGTAGACCCTGAAGTTATGCTGTTTGATGAACCAACATCAGCACTTGACCCAGAGCTAGTTGGCGAAGTGCTTGGCGTTATGCGCGACTTGGCTGAAGAAGGTCGCACCATGCTGGTGGTAACACACGAAATGGCTTTCGCTCGTGACGTATCAAACCATGTGATGTTCCTGCATCAAGGTTTAGTGGAAGAGCAGGGTGACCCAGCTAAACTATTCACTAACCCAGACTCTGAGCGTCTACAGCAGTTTATCTCATCGATTTATTAATCACCGCTTAGCGGTAAACACAACAAACAATCAAGTTAAAATAAGAATCACAATCACAGGAGTATGGAAATGAAAAAGTGGTTATTAGCAGCAACACTGGCAGCGACAGCAGTATCTGGCGTCGCACAAGCGAAAGAATGGAAAACAGTTCGCTTCGGTATTGAAGGCGCTTATCCTCCGTTTAGCTGGACAGAGGCTGACGGTTCTCTCAAAGGCTTTGATGTAGACATGGCAAATGCGCTTTGTACTGAAATGCAGGTGAAATGTAAGATTGTTGCTCAAGATTGGGATGGCATCATTCCTTCTCTACTTGCGCGTAAGTATGACGCGATTATTGCAGCGATGTCGATTACTGAAGAGCGTAAAAAGAAAATTGACTTCACTG
This sequence comes from Vibrio sp. R10-SF1-ISO8, assembly GCF_059833805.1. Classification (NCBI taxonomy): domain Bacteria; kingdom Pseudomonadati; phylum Pseudomonadota; class Gammaproteobacteria; order Vibrionales; family Vibrionaceae; genus Vibrio; species Vibrio sp. R10-SF1-ISO8. The sequence continues at coordinate 753,832 of NZ_JCBDHL010000021.1, forward strand.
GCAAATACGCACTTATCCCTAACAAATTTATCGCTAAGAAAGGCGCTGGTTTAGACTTTGATAACCTAGCAGGTCAAAAAATTGCGGTACAGCGCGCAACAACTCACGACAAATACCTAACAGACAACTACGGTGACAAAGTAGAAATCGTTCGCTACGGTTCTTTTGACGAAGCTTACTTAGATCTTGCTAATGGTCGCGTTGCAGCCGTTTTAGGTGATGCTTCAGCATTGGAAGAAGGCGTACTTAACAAAGCTGGTGGCGAAGCATACGAGTTTGTTGGTCCGTCACTAACCGATCCTAAGTGGTTCGGTGAAGGTTTTGGTATTGCCGTACGTAAGCAAGACAAAGACCTAACTAAGAAGCTAGACGCAGCTATCCTTTCTCTACGTGAAAAAGGTGTTTACCAAGACATCGCTGCTAAATACTTCAACTACGACGTTTACGGTCAGTAATCGTTGCTAAGCGACCGTTGGTTCTTGTTCCTAGGAGTAGTAGCCAACGGTCGAATTTTATAAAGTTTAGGGATCAGGAACTTACCTATGCTGGATCTACAAGGATATGAAGCCTCGATATTAAAAGGGGCCGTAGTGACCATCGAAGTCGCGCTATTATCGCTACTGTTAGCGATGATTTTAGGCATGCTAGGTGCATTAGCTAAAATGGCCCCATATCGCTGGGCTAGAGCAATCGCGACGCTTTATACCACAGTTATTCGTGGTATCCCCGACTTAGTCCTCATGATGTTAATTTTCTTTGGTGGACAAATTCTTCTTAACAACAGTTTGTATTCCATCAACGAAACATTGAATGAATGGTTTGCCTCAAGCGATCCTAATCATGAGTGGACCTCGTATTTACCCGATTATATTGACGTCAGCCCATTTGTAGCGGGCGTACTCACCATTGGCTTCATTTTTGGCGCATATATGGCAGAGACTTTCCGTGGTGCGATAATGGCGGTCGACAAAGGTGAGCTGGAAGCCGCAAAAGCATACGGCATGAGTTCAGTGCTAGCGTTTCGTCGAATTTTGTTACCCCAAATGATTCGTCATGCGCTGCCAGGCTTTGGTAACAACTGGCTAGTTCTTTTAAAAACAACAGCGCTTGTTTCAATTATCGGTCTTGAAGACATGGTACGTATGAGCTCGCTAGCAGCAGGCTCTACCAAGATGCCATTTACCTTCTACATGGCTGTGGCAATTATTTTCTTATTCTTTACCAGTGTATCGACAGGGTTCCTGAAAATGGTAGAGCGCAAATTCAGTATTCATGCGAGGTAAAGAATGGACTTTTCACTTATTTTAGAAAGCTTCCCGATTTATCTAGATGGCTTGTGGACGACCACGTGGTTAGTCGGATTGGCGCTTATTATTGGATTAGTTGTCGCTATCCCACTTGGTGTGGCGCGCAATAGCCACAACTATTTATTGAATGGTCCGAGCTGGGCATTTATCTACTTTTTCCGTGGTACGCCGTTGCTCGTGCAGCTGTATCTGATTTATTACGGTATGGATCAGTTCTTCCCTGTGAAGGATACCTTATGGGAAAACGCTTGGTTCTGTGCGTTAGTCGCGTTCGTACTCAACACTTCCGCTTATACCGCGGAAATTATTCGCGGTGCTATCAACGGTTTACCTAAAGGTGAAGTGGAAGCTGCAAAAGCCTATGGCATGAGTACATTTAAAACCTATCGACGCATTATTTTGCCAAGTGCATTGCGCCGTGCACTTCCAGCGTACAGTAATGAAGTTATCTTTATGCTCCACGGTAGTGCAGTGGCGGGTATCGTAACTATTGTTGATCTAACAGGCGCTGCACGCCTAGTTAACTCTCGCTACTACGCGCCATTTGAATCATTCCTCACGGCTGGTCTGTTCTACATGGCATTGACGTTCATTATTCTTGCTTGCTTTAAGTTCGCAGAAAAGCGTTTCTTAGCTTACCTCAGACCGCTGAGCTAACAGAGTTCAACATGACAAACACAGAAAAGGCTTCCAATCGGAAGCCTTTTTTATGCGTATCTGTTTTATGAGCTTAGCTAAGAATGATGAGGATAGTACCAGCTAAAGTCATCAAAATATTAGCGATGGCGTATGTACCCGCATAACCGAGAGCTGGGATGGTTGATTTAGCGTAGTCGTTAACAATATCCATGGCTGGGGCACAGGTGCGTGCACCAATGATTGCGCCAAATAGCAGTGCTCTGTTCATTTTCAGCAGGTAGGCTCCAACTAAGTATGCCACCACAACAGGCACCACACTGATCACGAACGAAAGGCCAATTACCTGCAAGCCAACTTGAGAGAGATGCTCGAACATCTTGCCACCCGCACTTAGCCCGATACCAACCATAAAGAACATTAAGCCCAGGTCTTTGACCATGTTTAGCGCCCCCTGAGGAACATAGCCGAATGTAGGGTGGTTGGCGCGTAAAAAGCCCAGCGTAATTCCAGATAGTAAAAGTCCGACTGCATTACCCAGTCCGAAGGAGACTTGACCAAACGTCATGGTAATCAAACCGAACATAATGCCGAGGATGAAGAAACTACAAAACGCCAGCAAGTCTGCCATTTGGCTATGGATCGAAATAAAACCAATTTTTTCCGCTAGACCATGGACGCGACTCTTTTCACCACTGACCTGTAGGATGTCGCCCTTAGCAAGAACAATGTCCAGATCCATTGGCATTTCGATTTGAGCGCGAACCACACGGTTCAAGAAACAGCCGTATTCAGATAGGTTAAGATCTGACAGGCGCTTCCCAGCGATAGAGTCACTCTTTACCACGATTTCTTCTTCGACAACGCGTAGGTCAAGGAGGTTACGGTCAAAGACCTCTTTACCGTTTCGAAAGCTAGGGTCAAGACGTGCGTGACTATCAGGGAAACCAACCAGTGCGATTTCGTCACCTTGCTGCAAAATCGCGTCGCCGTCAGGATGGGCAAGAATACCATTGCGTCGAATGCGCTCAATATAGCACCCTGTCTGACGGTAAATACCGAGTTCGCGTAAGTTTTTGCCATCAATCCAATCGATGAGCTCTTGGCCTACTCGGTATGCGCGAATGATAGGTAGGTAAACTTTACGTTGTCCTGAACTACCCAGTCCGCGTTCTTGTGCGATTTGCTGGGCAGAGTCTGATAGATTTTGCTTTTGCAGCTTTGGAAGAAGTTTGGCGAACATAATCATACTGATCAGGCCAATCAAATACGCCATCGCATAACCAACGGAGAGGTTTTCGATTACTTGGTTAAAGTCCATATTACGTGGCGTAGTGGCAAGCCCGGAGTTCAGTGCATCTTGCGCACCTACCAGTACGGGCGTCGAGGTTAACGCACCAGCCATCATACCGGCTGATAAACCAAAATCTAAGCCCATAAAGTGGCTGGCATAATAGGTAATACAAAGCGCGGTAGAGAGCACCACCAAGCTTAAGATGAAGTAGTGCTTACCGTCGCGGAAAAAAATACCAAAAAAGTTTGGACCAGCTTCGATACCAACGCAGTAGATAAACAGCATAAAGCCGATAGTAAGTGCTTCGGCATTAAAGCTAAAACCAAGATGACCCATCACGAGCGAGGTGATTAATACTCCGATGGAGTTACCTAACTGCAAGTTGCCAAAGCGAATTTTACCGATGCCTAAGCCGATCGCTAGTACAACGAAAATGAGAAGAATAGGGTTTTGTTCGAGCAAGTGTACGACGTCAATGTTCACGGGCAATTCTTGTGTTGGTGCCGGGGAATAGGTTAAGTGTGCGAATTGTATCTGAATATTGCAAAAAGATAAGTGAAAATTTTTATAATTTACTATTAGCTGACTTAGGCAATGCAGTGAGTAAATTTGTTTTAATTCGGACACAAAAAAGCCGCTTATTCATAAGCGGCTCTTAAAGGTTCTTGGCGATTACGCGTCAAATAGACCTAGATGTTCTTTTGCATAAGCTTCGAAATCATCACAGCCACCGATGTGGTCTTGGTCAATGAAAATCTGAGGAACAGTTTCTACAGGCTTACCTACAGTTTTCTCTAGGTCCGCTTTAGAAATTCCTTCTGCATGAATGTCTACGTAGCGGTAGTTGAAATCATCGCGTTTAGCTTTTAGTGTTTCAGCGTGCTCTTTTGCACGAACACAGTAAGGACAAGCTGGGCGACCAAAGATAACTACGAACATATTCTCTTTCTCCTGTATTTTGTTAAGTGCAACTATGCCCGAATCATTGGCGGAAATAAAGGGTGATTTGCCTCTTGTTCTGATAGGTAATTCCTATTGAACAAAAAGTATCCTTTCACGCTGTCAATAATGCTATCAGTTTGTGCTGCAAGTCGAGAAAACCCTATAAAAATAAAGGCTTTTGCCGACAAGTTGCACTATGTCATGTTTATTTCGTTTGATTCCGTGCAAGCTTAATATTCGGTTGTCACAGGGAGTGTGTTGAGTATGTTCCAGTTTATGACCTCGACTCGAATTATTTTCGGTGAAGGTGCATTACAATCCTCGTTATCCGTTATTAACCAGTATGGTTACAGTGTCCTTCTTGTTACTGGCAAAAATACCGACCGCGCTTCCCCAATCCTCCACTACATTAAACAGCAAAATATGCGCTATCAACACGTCGCGATAAGTGGCGAACCTAACATTACCATGATCGAAGAAACAGCATTGGTTGGTCGCAAGTTTAAACCTGACATGGTCATTGCTATGGGTGGAGGGAGTGTCCTAGATATGGGCAAAGCGCTGGCTGCTGTCATCCCTAATCAAGGCGATGTTTATGATTATGTTGAGGTGGTTGGGCGTAACGTACCGCTTAAGTCTAAGCCGATTCCATTTATTGCCATTCCAACCACCGCAAGTACCGGTTCTGAAGTCACGCGTAACGCCGTGCTGCGTTCGGGACAAGACCAAGTCAAAGTCAGTCTGCGTAGTCCTGATATGCTTGCCGATGTGGCGATCATTGATCCCACATTAACTTATGGAACCGATAAGTTAACATCTGGACGAGGTGCCATGGATGCGTTCACCCATTTAATGGAAGCGTATGTGTGTGGCGATCCCAACCCGTTAACCGACATGATTTGTGAAGAGGGATTACGCAGGCTCAGTCAATCGATACTGCCCGCTTGTTTACAAGATGACTATAAAGCGAGAGCAGATATCTCGTTTGCTGCCATGCTTGGTGGTATGGCCATTACGAACGCTAAACTTGGAGCTGCCCACGGGCTCGCCTCTGCTTTGGGGGGCAAGCTTGATGCGCCGCATAGTGTCATTACAGGCAGACTGGCGCCGTTTGTGATGACTGAAAACATTAAAGCTGCAAAACGGGCAGGAAGAGGGGATGTGTTGCATCGATACTCTAAGGTAGCCCAAATCTTGACGGGAAGGGTTAACGCTTGTCGTGATGATGCTATCTTGTGGGTCAATATGATGTTGGAGAAACTGGCATTGCCCAAACTTGATAGTTTCGGCATATGCACGACTTCTTTCGAAGAAGTTGCTGATGACGCGCTTAAGTCTGTCGCCATAAAAGGTAACCCACTGCCACTGACCAAAGAACGCTTAACTTATATCTTACGCCAAGTTTGTCAGTGTCAAGATAGCTGTAATTGCGGTGAAAGTCGTAAGGCAGAATCAAACGCGAGAGTGGTTTCACTGGGTGACAAGAAAGATCAGGGCAGCTTTCAAGACAGCTGATAGCGTGTTAATAAAAGTAGAAAAGCAAAAACGGAGCACTGAGTGCTCCGTTTTATTAGAATTGCGACAGCTTGTCGTAACGGGAGTCTTTTAAGACGTCTTTAACACGCTTAAGGTTCTCTCTAAATCCTGTACCACGACGCAGAGTAAAGCCTGTTGCTAGAACGTCAATAACCGTCATTTGAACGACACGGCTCGCCATAGGCATGTAAACGTCCGTATCTTCCGGTACATCAAGTGAGATAGATAACGAACTTGCTTTATCTAAAGGAGAGTCTTTAGCGGTGATCGCAATGACAGTCGCACCGTTCTCTCGAGCTAGATTAGCAATCTCTACTTGGCTTTTAGTACGACCAGTATGAGAGATTAGAACAATCACGTCATTGTCTGTACAGTTAATACAGCTCATGCGCTGCATTACGATATCTTCAAAGCAAGTAATTGGAATATTAAAGCGAATGAACTTATTTTGCGCATCTTTCGCGACAGCAGACGAAGCACCTAGACCAAAGAAAGAGATACGCTTAGCTTGTGTAAGCAAATCGACGGCACGATTAACCTGCATAGGGTCTAAGCTGTTCTTTGCCACATCCAAACACGCCATCGTTGATTCAAAAATCTTATGGGTGTAAGCATCAGGACCGTCATCTTCTTCAACGTTGCGGTTAACGTAAGGGGTACCATTAGCCAAACTTTGGGCAAGATGAAGTTTAAAGTCTGGAAAACCTTTGGTGTCCAAACGACGACAGAAGCGGTTAACAGTTGGCTCACTTACATCAGCCATTTTTGCCAGTGTAGCAATACTAGAATGGATAGCAGTTTGTGGCGATGCCATGATCACTTCAGCGACCTTACGCTCAGACTTGCTAAAATTTTCTAGGTTTTTTTGAATTTTTTCTAATGTGTTCATAGTGTTCACGAGGGTATAGAGAACAACTCACTGGATATACCCGAATATTAATGATGGGGAACAAAGCGTTACCCAAAAAGGTAAGTGCAATCCAGCGCCATGGAACCAGTATAAACCTAAGCAAAAGGTTTGCGGGAACTTTTCTACGAGGCAATTGGCTATTATATGACAAGCCTCAAACAAAATTTTGTCTAAACTACAGAAATAGCGGTTCTGCGGTTGGAAACTTCATTCTTGCGGCTCGTCTTGATAGAGAAATTACACTTTTCTAGAAATAAAATTTCAGTTTATAACTAATGAGCAAGGATACGCTCTGATAAGCTCTCAATTCTTGCCATAAGCTTAGGTGCTTGCTTAGCAATTTCTCTTTGCTCTTCCAACACGGCACTTAGAATATCGCAACCAGTCAAAGGGTTAGCCAACACAACGCGGAATACAATGGTATTCAATCGGTCCCGCTTTTCAGGGTTTAAGCGAGTACGAGAGACAAAAGATTTACCCGTTTCACGTTGACGCTTCTGAATGAACTTGGTCAGTTCGTTAAGTAACTCATTAAGTTCTTGAGTCTGCTTACCTGTCGAACGTTCGAGTGCGATCCGAATATTCTCCGGAAGGTAGCGATAGGTTAGGAGGCAAAGCTCTGGTTCGGAGACCAGTTCAAAGTCAGGTTGTTGTTCAATGTGGTTAGCAAAGAACTTAGCCTTCTCGATGCTTTGATCGATCAGCAGCTCGTAGCCAGGACGACTGATAATATGCATTGCCGCATACACCAACATTGCCATTCCTGAACGAGAGCCTTCAAGAGTATGGCTACCTAAATCTTTCGAACCTTTGCGCAGAATATATTGTGCATGATGCTCAATCGACTTCATGGCATCAGGTTGTTTGAACAACACCATACCTGCACCCATTGGAATATAGAGCTGCTTATGCGCATCGATAGTGACAGAGTCTGCAAGCTCAACACCATCGAGTAGATGTCGATAGTTATTAGACATTAGCGTCGCACCACCCCATGCCGCATCAACGTGGAAGTGGCAATCTTCCCTTTGGCAAATCTTAGCGATTTCTTTGAGTGGATCGATGCTGCCTGTTTCTGTCGTGCCCGCCACACCAATCACTGCAAATGGCTTGATGTTTTGCGCTTTGAGCTCTGTGATACGCTCTTGTAAAGATTGCGGGCAAATTCGATTGTTGCTGTCTGTTTTTACCGCTACCAAGCCTTCTTGACCAATGCCTAGCACATCTGCCGCTTTCTTAAGGGAGTAGTGGCCGCGCTCAGAAACTAATACAGCTAACCCTTCGTAGCCGTAGTGCTTCATTGCTTTGAATAAGCCTTCTTTTTCTACACCTTTGAACTCGCCTGTGGCTCTCAGTGCGTTATTTCGAGCAACCCAAAGCGCTGTGATGTTGGCGATGGTTCCGCCGGAGCAGAATGCGCCCAATGAGTGGTTAGCACTGTGCATCCATTGGTTGTAAAAGGTGTCGTTTTCGCCGTAGATTAAGCGATGCAACATACCTAATACTTGACGTTCAAGTGGCGTGAAAGCTTTTGAGGTCTCTATCTTTACCAAGTTTTGGTTGAGAGCGATCATGATTTTCGACAGCGGCATTAAGAAATAAGGCAGTGCTGAAGTCATATGACCAATAAAACTTGGCGCAGAGGTATGAACGGAATGGGAGACTAATGTATCGAGTAGATGCTGCGTATGATCTGATACGAATTCAGGTTGCTCTGGAATCGACGCATGAGAAAAGTCTTTTTCGATATCGCGTAGCGGTTTTTCTTCTGCCACGATATGTTCGCGCAAAAACTTATTTAAGTTGCGCGATAGCTTCTCTTCGATCTTAGTTAGCGTTGAGTCTGGTCCTTCTGGGACGGTGAAGATTCGGAGTAAACTCTCGAAACTCACGTCAGCCGTTTTATGTTCCGATGTCATACAGCTACATTGCTCTAATCATTTTTATTGCAGCGGGACAATCTAAACGAAAACGGGAACAAAGTCCCGTCTTAATTATCGAATCTTAGATTTTACCGGGCAGAAGTTGGTCGAAAAGTTAATGCCCCTACAAGCCTTGTGTTTACTTGCAGCTTATAGCTTCAAGGTCTTTGATTGATGCATTGTAGCGTTTTAATGCGGCATCAATCTTGGTCGGATGGCTGAGAAGGTCTGCAAATGCAGAGCGAAGCTCATAGTTTTTGTCATGCGGTTTAGCTTGACGATCACCGAAGGTTACTTTGGCTAATTGACCCAATTCGTCGCTGCGAGAGGCGAGAACCTTAATGTCTTTTTGCTCTAGTTGCAGCCAAGCTTCTACCGGCTGGTTGGTCGCAACTTTTGCTGGATCTTGCTCTAGATAGTAGTGAACTGCTGCACGATTAAGTTCGAAATGATTTTTACGACCCTCTAGGAACCACTTGCTTACTTCTTTTAGCTCTGGGTATTGCTCCGAAGTTAGCGTTGATAAATCTTCGTACCAGTGTAGAGAGGCATCAATGTAAGCGTCGTATTTTTTTGATAGGCAAGCATTGTCAGCAGCGGCCGCAAAGGTTGAGGTTGCAGCTAGCAGCATTGCAACGATAGTGCGTTTCATAGTGATTCCTTTTAAAGCTAATTCTTATAGTTTCTAATTATCTAATTTAGCGTTCGCTAAATTTGTTGGGCTTGTAAGCGCATAATATAGAGCTTTTGAATGACAATTCCTGCGATCTAGCCTGCAAGAGAGACAAAGAACAACATTAAAACAGGAACGAGCAAGCTCAATATGAAACCGCTAACAATGGCTATAGGGACACAACGGACCCCGCCTGTGGTTTGAATGACAGGTAGGGTAAAGTCCATCGCAGTCGCGCCAGCATAACCGATAGAAGTACATGGCTTAGTACGGATAAAGAGAGGGATAAGCACCAATGCAACCAACTCTCTCAGTAACTCGATCATAAAAGAGGCACCGCCATAAACAGGGCCGAAAGCATCACCCATCAAGATGCCTGCTAATGAATACCAACCAAAGCCAGAAGCCATTGCCAAGCCACGATACACGTCGATATCTAAAATAAGGGCAGAGACAATGCCACCAAGTAGTGAACTAGCGATGATCACAATAGAAATGACCATTCCATGTTTGTTAAGTAGGATTTGACGCAGTGTGAGACCACTGTTGCGTAGCTGGATGCCAATAAAAAACAGTAGTAGGAACAAAATCCACTCGCTGGCAGTATCTACCCAGCTGAGATCAAAGGGCACCAACAATCCAACAATCAGACCACCTCCGACGACTAGGATCAGCTTTGCCGACTCCATTGCCATTTCAGATAATGGCAATTTGGTATTGCTGGCATCGGTTTTTATCGGTAGCCATTTATCTATGAAAGGGAGCACGGCAAGGTTGGCAAGACTCAAGCAAACAAAGAAGACAGCCGTTGTCTTGAGGATCAATTGCAGATTCTGACCCAGATTATCAAGTGCGGCTAAGCTCAAACCCATCAAGGCTAAAATCACATAGATTAGGTTTGATGTGGTTGAGTTTATGGTGTTGAGTAGAGCTTTTTTAGATATAGAAATAAAATACCCCACGACAAGTGGGGCAAAGATAAATAACATCCCTGAAAACATGGTACTTCCTGTCTAGGGTCTGAAGTTCCTATTTGAATTTACAGACCACTCGCGCTTATAAGTTCATCTATCTGTGCATTGAACTCAATATCACTTAAATTACTGAGTTTGTACAGTATATCTGCGCCTGTAATGTCAAATTCTACCGTATGTTCAGTGATCTGTTCATCTTGGCGTCGGAACATTAGGATGTGATTCGCGATGCGTGCTACGTCAAGATAACTTACTGACACATCTATATTGTCAATAACCTGATTGCAGGCTACTGCAAGGAAGTCGTTGTCAAACCCCCAACTTTCTAGCACAAGCTTGCTTGCGTTCGAGCACTGACGCTCAAAAATTTGGAAGGCAATTTCTTCGTTGAGATAGTTACCCTGTTCCAAATAGTTGTGGTACTCATTCACAATACAGAACAGACCGATATCGGCTAGCAGGCCTGTCAGGAGTGCTTTATCGGTTTCCAGGTGATTGTAACTTGGCGAGCCCGATTCTTTAAAGCCTCGTACTACCAACACCATAGTGGCAGCTAGCTCGCGAGAATTCATTGCACTTTGAACCAGTACTTGATTACAGGATTGGCTCAGATTAACGGAATGCTTTAGTTGCTCTATTGCTTGGGCGGTGACAATGTCTCTTACCCTTAGAATGCCGAGTCGAGACACCGCGGTGACGAGATCGGTACAAGTGATATTGCGACGATTAAAAATGACGGAGTTTGCTACGCGAATGACGATGGCCGCAAGACCAGGATCTTCAAGCAAACTGTCTGCTACGTCAGAAACCGTTGTTGTGTCTTGGGTACAAAGCTGTTGAATCTTTAGTACTACGTCAGAAATCGGAGGGAGTGAGATAGTACGTGACTTGATTGAGTGTTCAATCAAAGTTGAAAACTCAGATTCAATACCTTTGAGTAAAAGCTCGCCGTTTTCAGGCAGCCAATAGAAAGATAAGTGGTTCATATACACTATAAGGTTATGCTACTCCTGACAGTGTAACGTCTTACACCATATATTAGCAAACAATTGATATTAGTTATTGATAATTCGCGCAGCATTTTATCTCGTTATTTTAGATAGTTTGCAATTTAGTTAATATATTAACTTGTGATAATCTTCACGATATGAGACCGATTGAATGTCATTGGTGTGACAAATGCACAGACTTATTTTGTTTCGTTAACTATCATTCTTAGTACTTGTTATCAATCGAGCTAAAAAATTACTAATAACATAGTTTGGTTGAGTTTTATTTTTTTCGCTTATTACTGCTGCTATCTGGTGATCATAACTAATCGGGGTATTTGATTAAGGATCAATGGATATGACAGAGCAACAATTTATTCAATACGTACAAAAGTTTGGCGACTTTCAAAAGCGATCCATGTTTGGTGGTACTGGGTTGTTTAGAGACGAAGCGATGTTCGCGCTACTGAGTGCAGACAAAATATTCATCAGAGGTGGAGAGGCATTAGATGAAACGCTTAACCAGCTAGGTTGTGAGAAATACCGTCATGTTAAAAAACAAACTACGGCGACGGTAAATTATTACGATATAACCCAGCTTTTTTCGAGCCAACATCAGCGACTGAGTGAGTTAGTAGAACAATCAATAAATTTTTCCGTATCACAACGTCAGTTTAAGCGCTCATCGGCGAATAGACGACTGCGTGATCTACCTAATATGCAGCTGACCTTAGAGCGTATGGTAAAAAAGGCAGGGGTAGAGGATGTGGATACCTTTTTAGAACTCGGTGCGCCTGCAGTATTTTCGAGAGTGAAGCAGGCTTATGGCAGCGATGTCGATGTAAAACTGCTGTGGAAGTTTGCTGGTGCAATTGAAGGTATTCACTGGAAGCTTATTCAAGAGCCGCGTAAACGCCAACTATTGGCGAGTTGCCACTAAATCTCTAATCGCTTCTGAGTTAAAATAAGAGGCGAACTGCTCAAATGCAAAAGGATTTGCAATAAAAAACCGAGGTACTCACCTCGGTTTTTTCGATCTTGGACTCGATTAGAATTTAAATCGAGTTGTGAACATCAGTTGGTCACCGTAGAAGTCGTTAATACGAGCTTCAGCACCAAGAGAGAATAGCTCAGTTGAGTGGAAACGCGCGTAGGCGGAGCCAGCCCATTCTTTCTTGTTGTCGATAGAAATGTAGCTACCTTTACCACCAACTTCTAACTGAGGACCAAGCCATTGACGAACGCCAAGGTTTAGCTCCATTCCCGTTTCTGTACCTCGGTCTAAGCCGAAACGGCTTTCGTTACCCGTATCAACCAGACGTACAAGCATCTCACCGGTGAAATCTGCCCAGTTGTTGATTGGCGCATGGAAGCCAAAGCCGGCTGCTGCGTCGTAATCGCCTTCGAATTCAGAATCGACGCGACCGAGAACATGTGCGTTAGGGTGGATAGACTTACTCATCGCGGCACCAAAGGTGACAGGGCTAGCACCGATTCGAGCTTCTACGTAGTCATAGTTAAAGTTACTCATTACCGCCGGGCTATTCGGATCAGTTTGAGCAAATGTTTGACCAGATGCTAGCACTAGGGCTGCAGCTAAGATTGTTTTACGCATATGGACGATAAACCTATATCTTGTTAATTTCCTTGGTCTTAAGCGACATTAGCGCCATGACGTTAGTTACGACATGATAATGCATCATAGCAATAGTCACTATAAAAATGTCATTGTTTTGTCGTTAATTATTGATTTAAGCAATTCATATGCCAAATGTGGTTAATTACTCGCCGTAATAGAGTCGATTTTTCGCCATGGCTTCAAATACTCGTTCTGTTTCTAATGCAGATGCCCAAGGCATTAAGTCCGGCTCATGTTGTATCATGTAAGTGGTGAGTTGGTTTTTTAACACTTGGCGCAGTTCATCACCTTGCCAAGGTTTTGCGATATAGAAATCGAGACTTGAATGATTAACTGCTTCCACAGTGTCTTCCAGCCCTGCTTGCCCAGTAAGAAGTAGTTTTCTCGTTGGCTTTGTTGACTCATCTTGATTCAGTTCAATCAGAAATTGGATGCCGGTTTGTTCAGGCATAATGTGATCACAGAGAATCAGCGCCAACTTTACGTCTTCCTGCTGAGATTCAGCAATCAGTTCTTTCGCTTCTTGAACGGACTCTGCGGCTTCAACAATGAAGTGCTCTTCAAAACAATCAAGATCTTGCATTACGCTGTCTAACACTTCTCGCTCATCATCGACACATAAAATAAGGTATTTGTTCATTTAGAGCTCCTTGACGATTGGTGGTACTTGGCGAAAGGGCAGCCAAACTGACATCTTAGTAAATTGATCAACCACAGAGTCAACCTCAATCTGCCCTCCATGTTGGTGGACAATTTGTTGACACACTGACAGGCCAATTCCCAAACCAAAGTTGCCTTCTTTCTTGGTGGTAAAATTAAGGGTAAACATTTGTTGTTGCGTCGCAGGTGAAATACCGCAACCATTATCCGTAAAAGACACCACAACCCAATCAGTTCCACAGCGTGATAGCTTTTGGGTTTGTATCTTTAGCTTCCCTTTGTCAGGAAAAGCATCGATAGCATTGGAAATGAGATTGGTCCAAACTTGTTGCAAAGCGATAGGTTGGCACTGTATTTGGGGGATGTCTTGATAGAGGCGCTCAACCGCATGAAACTTCAGACGGTTTTCAAAAATGACTAGCGTATCTTCTATGCCTTCATGAATATCGACTAGGTGAAGCTTCTCGTCATCGGGGCGAGAATAACCTTTAAGGCTCTTAACCATATCGGCGATGCGCCCGGCGCAGACGTTGATTGACCGCAGTGTGGCGCCTGCCAAATAATAATCCTCTAAGCGTTCAAGTGATTGCAGGGCTTGCACTGGTTGACTTATTGCAAGTTCTATCCATTTTATGTCTGTTTCGAGCCCTAGTTTGACCAGCTTCTTGGCCACTCTACGGTCTTGTATCTGTTCGTCCAAGTTTTTAGTGAGTTCGCGTTCTTTAGCGGTAGAGCGAGGCCTCTGGTTGAGGCCTTCCTTGAGAACTGATATGCCTTCTAAACCCACTTCTTGTATTGATCGATCATCAACTAGATGTTGGATTTTATTGGTGAGCGTTTCTGTACCTCTTAGGATGGCAGCAATCGGATTATTGAGCTCATGTGCTACCCCCGCAACGAGTTGACCGAGCATCGCCATTTTCTCTCGTTCTATCAGTTGTTGATGAGCGGATTCGAGTGATTCAAGCGTTTTCTGTAGCTCTAGCTTAGTGTTGATACTGCGTTGGAGACGTCGGTTAAAATGTCTCAGCAATAAGTTAGTGAACAGAGGGAGTAGTGTCATATTGGAGTGCATGACTTTAGAGAAGACTTCTCTATCTAGCTTTATTACCTCAGTTTGTGAAAGCGTTACCGCAGTAGAAAAAGAAGGTTCACCTGTCACAAACGACATCCCGCCAACAATATTACCTTGAGTATGCCTCACCACCTCGCGTTGCATGCCTACATCGTCTTTTTTATAAAGCGCCACTTCTCCCTTTGTTATAAACCAAAGAAATTGGTTTTCTTCGCCTTCGATGGTAAGCAAATGGTCAGGAGAGTAGGTACGACAAGCCTGGGTCTCATCTTCTTGTGCAAAAAAATCGAGTAGTGCAGTAGTCACTTTTTCTGCAAGCTCCTGATCAGACAGGCTGTGATGATCAGAAATAAATCCTTCACGATAGCTTCGCATCTTTTGTTCAATATGAGCTCGAAGTAAACGGTGTTGGTCGAGTACTTGGCTATAGGAAAGTAAGTTCTCTTTATCATTTTCGAGGATAAAAGTCGTGAGCTCTTTTTGCGCCGTTTTATGCACTAAATTATCTTGCAAGGGCTTGGTTAGACAGTGATCTAAACGGCCTTCGTTCACCGCGGACAAAATAGCTTGAATGTCTTGGCCGCAACTTATCAGAACTTTTCTGGCACTTTGGGTATGGGTATTTCTGTCGAGTTGAACCAGAAAATCCGCACCATTGAAGTTTTCATGATGACTGGCAATGACTAAAGCAACAGTCTGCTTTTGTTCAAAGCAATACTCTAGCGCGGCGTGCGCATCTTCGATGCTATCTGCCGTATGTAGGTCGAATTTGGGTGAAAGCGGGCTTAGCTCTCGCCTAAGCTGTTCTACGCTTATTGGGTTGTTATCTAAACAGATTACAGAGAATGGATTCACGACTAGGCTACAATTTAAACATCAACACTTTCTACTCTACCAAGGAAGGTACAAAAGTATTGGGAGCTAAGTATGAGATTTAGGTTTGATTTACATAGAAAGCCAATACTCTGATTTAACTCAATGTTTTTTGGTGTAGACTTAATGAAATCACAATATAAGACATTATTACCATGGATTTAAAAAAAATTGGCGCCATAGGTGGTGCTATTTCGCTTGCGTTATGTTGGCCATTAGCTGTTGGACAGATAGGACAAACCGTAATTCAAGATGGTGTTGCTCATCTATCCAATGATTCTCTGCAAGCGGAGATTGTTGAATATGACCGTGGATACCTATCCTCAACGGTCAAAACTCGCTACACGATAGTGGATCCTGTATTGGCAGAGCAGCTTGCGATTGATGGCTTACCGTCAGAAGTGATTGTGAGTAGTAACGTTACTCATGGCTTGTTTAGCCTGTCTGCTGAATCCATGATGGAAAACGTGCCTGACTTACCTCTAACACTCAATACCGTGACTCAGTTAAACGGTAATACAGATTACGTGCTTAGCCTTGCTAATTGGAATCAAGTCACTGAAGGGCCAGAAGGTGCAATTGTGTCTATTACCCCTTCTACTTTGCAAGGGCACGTTAGCGTACTGGGTGATGTTACCTATGACCTCGATATTCCGTCGGTGGAAATTGATTTTAATTCTGGTGAGAAAATGCTGTTGTCTGGCCTCACTGGGCAAGGTCAAGGCAAGAAGATGAACAGCTTCTGGATTGGCGAACAAACATTAAATCTGGCTGAAGCTTCAGTCCTGAATGTTGACCAATCACCTCTGTTTTCTTTAAGTGACAGTAAATATACCTTCTTGAGTTCATTTGACGAGATGGCAAAGACAGTAAGTAGCCAGCATATTGTCGATATGAATAAGCTGGTTATGGAAGATGGTAACGTAGACAGTGTTTCTATCGATCTCTCTTTCGGCGGTTTAGACAGTGTTGCTTTTGAACATTTGGTGAATCTTTACCAGAATAATCCGATGCCAACCGACGCCGACATTGAAGAAGCGATACCTTATGTAGAAAGTCTATTTTCTAAAGGTTTCTACTTTGCTATGAATAAAATGGCGGTGAAACTAGGGGAAGAGAGTGAGTTTGAATCCAAGTGGAAGATTACTGTCCCGCAAGGCACCGACAATGTTACTCAGAATCCTGCGATGATTTTGCCAGCGTTAACAGGTGACCTAGATACTTTCTTCTCTAGTGGACTTGTGACTCAGTACCCGTTTATCAAGCAGGGGGTTGATGAAGCGATGGCTATGGAACTGGTTCAGGAAACGGATAAAGGGTATCAGATTCAAGCTGAGCTAAAAGAAGGAAATTTGGTGTTTGGTAATGGCCAGCAGATCCCTCTAATGGCGCTACTTTTACCAGCGCTAATGCAACCCTAAGTGTTAAATTTACTTACTTAACGCGAAAAGAGGTCTTAAGACCTCTTTTCTTGCTTTTTATCCTCAATAAAACATGCTATTAATCGACTAATCTCTTAAAAGCATGCGCAAGGAAAGACTAGATGAGCAAGGTTTATAACTTTAGCGCAGGTCCAGCGGGCCTACCTAAAGCAGTGATGGAAAAAGCACAACAAGAATTCGTCGAATGGAATGGCTTAGGCACTTCCGTAATGGAAATTAGCCATCGAAGTAAAGAATTCATTAAAGTTGCTGAAGAAGCAGAGCAAGATCTCCGTGACCTTCTTAATATCCCAGACAACTACAAAGTGTTGTTCTGCCAAGGCGGAGCGCGTGCTCAGTTTGCCGCAGTGCCACTGAACCTATTGGGCTCATCAAAAAAAGCGACCTACATAGACGCGGGCTATTGGGCAGAAAGTGCGGTTAAAGAAGCAAGTAAGTACTGTGAAGTCGACGCGTTCGTTGCCAAAACAGAGCGTGATGGCAAAACGGCAGTTTTACCTGCAAGTGAATGGGACATCGCTTCAGATGCGGCTTATGTTCATTTCTGTCCTAATGAAACCATCGATGGTATTGAAATTAGCGAACTTCCTCAAACAGACAAACCGATTGTCGCTGATATGTCTTCAAACATTTTGTCGCGTGAAATTGACGTGTCTAAGTATGGCGTCATTTATGCGGGTGCGCAGAAAAACATCGGTCCAGCAGGGCTTTGTATTGCTATTGTTCGTGATGATTTACTTGAGCTCGCAAGTGAACTGGTTCCTAGCTTTATCAACTACAAAGTTTTGGCAGAGAAGGACTCCATGTTTAATACGCCACCAACCTTTGCTTGGTACCTCTCTGGCCTTGTCTTTAAGTGGCTGAAAGAGCAGGGCGGTGTTGCTGAAATGGAGAAGATCAATAAAGAGAAAGCATCGCTACTCTACAACCAGATTGATGGCTCAGACTTCTACATCAACAATGTGCACGAAGCAAACCGTTCACGAATGAATGTGCCGTTTCAGCTAGCAAAACCTGAACTGGATGGATTGTTCTTGGAACAGGCAGAGCAGCGCGGACTAGTGGCTCTAAAAGGGCACCGCGCAGTAGGCGGTATGCGTGCTTCAATCTACAACGCAGTACCACTTGAAGGGGTACAAGCCTTGGTTAAGTTTATGCAAGAGTTCGAAGCTCAAAACGCTTAATTGCCAATTCTTTCGTCAAAGGCTCAACGGGATAAGTTGGGCCTTTTTTATTAGTAAGAAAAAATCGCAGCTGATTAGCTGCGATTTTGTCCATAGTTTCTATAGGTTAACGGCGCTTAGGCTTACGTGCTGCTGGTGGCTTGCCTGAACCATTGCCTGTGGGCTTGCCGCTACGACTATTGGTCGGTTTGCCGTTGGGTTTTCCACCACGAGACGCTTGTCCGCCGTTGTTCCCTTTGGCGTTGCCATTTTTGCCTTTACCTTTGTTATCGCCATGCATTTTTTCAAAACCAGGTTGGCTCTTAGTATGCTTAGTGGCAAAACGTTGTGAGCCATGACGACCAGACTTGCGGCGTTGAGCGGGTGTTTTTGCCTCTACATCTTCAGCAGGGACTAAGCAGCTTGTCTTATCACCAATAAGGTGCTTTTTACCCATGTTTATTAGCGCTTCACGAATTAGCGGCCAGTTAGCAGGATCATGGTAACGCAGCAATGCTTTATGAAGTCTTCGCTGACGCTCACCTTTAGCCACAGGTACCTCTTCGCGCTTCTTGTATTTCACACGTTTGAGAGGGTTAGTCTCTGAGTAATACATAGAGGTCGCATTACACATAGGTGATGGGTAGAAGTTCTGTACTTGGTCACACTCGAAGTTATTTTTCTTCAGCCATAGGGCCAAGTTCAGCATGTCTTCATCTTCAGTACCCGGGTGAGCAGAGATGAAGTAAGGAATCAAGTACTGCTTTTTACCCGCTTCGGCACTGTACTTCTCAAACATCTCTTTGAAGCGATCATAGGTGCCCATGCCCGGTTTCATCATCAGATCCAGTGGGCCTTTTTCAGTGTGCTCTGGAGCAATCTTCAAGTAGCCGCCAACGTGGTGAGTCACCAACTCTTTGACGTACTCTGGAGATTCAATCGCTAAATCGTATCGTACACCCGAAGCAATCATAACTTTCTTGATACCGTCAACTTTACGCGCTTCTCGATACAGATCGATGGTGTGCTTGTGGTCGGTATTGAGTTTGTTACAGATACCTGGGAAGACACATGATGGGCGTCGACAGTTTGCTTCTGCTTTAGGATCGCTACAGCCAAGACGATACATGTTGGCCGTTGGGCCGCCAAGGTCAGAAATAGTGCCGGTAAAGCCAGGGACCTTGTCGCGTATCTCTTCAAGCTCAGTCAGAATCGACTCTTTAGAGCGGTTCTGAATGATGCGACCTTCGTGTTCAGTGATCGAACAGAATGAACAACCACCAAAACAGCCACGCATGATGTTAACCGAGGTTTTAATCATATCGTAAGCAGGGATCTTCGCCTTTCCATACATAGGGTGAGGCACACGCGCATAGGGCAAACCAAAGACGTAATCCATCTCTTCAGTCGACAATGGGATTGGAGCTTGGTTGACCCAGAGTTCGCGATCTCCGTGACGTTGAATAAGTGCACGTCCAGAGTATGGGTTGGTCTCTAGGTGCATGATTCGACTCGCGTGCGCGTAAAGGATACGGTCGTTGTTTAGCTTTTCAAACGGTGGAATCCGTACCGCGGTTGTTGCTGCATCATGGCGTGACGGGCGAATAGTAATAGGTTTCGCTTCAGTCTCTTCGGCTTTGGCTTTCGTGTCACACTGCTCTTCAACTGCGTAAGGGTTTGGTGGAACAAATGCTTCTTTGCGTGGTTTCTCGATGCGAGAAGAATCAATCACATTGTAGCCTTCTGGAGCCGCTGCGAGATTGACCGCTGTACCACGTATATTAGTTAGGGTGGAAATATCTTCGCCATCCGCTAAGCGATGGGCAACTTCAACAAGCGCTCGCTCTGCGTTACCGAACAGTAGGATATCGGCTTTTGCATCGAATAGAACAGAGCGACGCACTTTATCTGACCAGTAATCATAATGAGCAAGGCGACGCAGGCTCGCTTCAATACCGCCCAATACAATAGGGATGCCTTTATAGGCTTCGCGACAACGCTGCGAATAAACTAAAGTCGCACGGTCTGGTCGTTTGCCCCCTTCATTATTCGGTGTGTAAGCATCATCGTGACGCAATTTTCTATCCGCAGTGTAGCGGTTGATCATTGAGTCCATGTTGCCTGCAGTAATACCGAAGAACAAATTTGGTTTACCGAGTGCGGTAAAAGCGTCTTTGTTGTTCCATTCTGGTTGAGAAATGATGCCAACACGAAACCCTTGTGCTTCGAGCAAGCGGCCAATAATCGCCATACCAAAGCTTGGGTGATCAACATAAGCGTCACCCGTTACAATAATAATGTCACAGCTATCCCATCCTAAAGCATCCATTTCTTTACGATTTGTCGGGAGAAATGGCGCAGTGCCATAGCATTCTGCCCAGTATTTTTTATGCTCATGAATAGGAGTGATATTGCTGTACATATTTTGTTCTCTGTTCCAGGGAGCGCGAATTATAGCGACTTGGACGATGACTATCTACCTCAATATGATTCTGGTTATTTCGACAAAATTTGCCTTAATCAGTGATAGGAAGGATACGTGGTACTAAAGTGTTAAATGAGTAACGATCATATGCCGCTCAATGACCTATAATATGCATATTATTGTTATGGCGTTGGTTGGTTATCATGACAACAGTATTAGAAGAAAGGCTCGATGAGAGGCGGGTCGAAGGGCGCAAACCTAAATACTCGGTTTATGATTGGTATTTAAATCTTAAAACTCATGTATTTGAATGCGATGACGAAGCAAAATGTTTATTGGTAGGAGAGCCATCAAGCTCTCTGACAGCAAAAGCGTTGTTTGACTTGTTGCCAAAATCGCAAAGAAAGGTCGTTAAAAATGCTTTTCAAGCTGCGTTGGACTCAGGGGAGCGAACGTACACCCATTGCTGTTTGCTAAACTCAGTCAGCTTATTTGTCTATGTCGAAATAGTGATTGAGCGCGTTAGTGCGTTTGAGCTAAAAGGTACAATCTCTCCTTGCTTGAACATTGCTTCGCGCCATGAAGCCGCAGAAGTATTCTATTCTGTGTTTGAAAATCCTCACCACGGAATCATAGTGACGGACTCGGAGACACGAATATTAGCTTGCAATCATCATTTTGAAAATTTAACAGGTTATCTTAGAAACGAAATCGTAGGTTTAAAAACTCAGTTATTTAACGCGGGTAAGCACAGCAAAGCTTATTACCAACAGCTATGGAAACTAATAGAGTTAAATGGCTATTGGAATGGAACGATATTGTCGCGAAGAGCCAATGGGACGGTATTTCCTCAAGATTTGACCATCCACAGAGTTAGGCCAGGTAATGGCGAAACTTACTTTGTAGGCTTTTCTTCCGATTTATCCAGCCAACTGGATAGAATCGAAGACATAGAGTCGGGTGGAATTGACCTACTTACGCAACTGCCAAGCAAGGAAACATTTCTAGAACAGACGGCTGACGTGTGCCGTCAGTTGGAAAAAGGTCAGGGGGTAGTCGTTTTAGCGATACAAGCTGCTTTCTCACAAGATTTGAGTCAAGAGGTTAAGCGTCAGTTTGCAGCATACTTGAAAGATAATACCAAGGTGCTGTGTACCGGTTATATTGGCCATGACTGTTTCGTCGTCGCTCTATCCTATAGTTACCAGCAACCGACTCAAGTCGTGTCCGCTATTGGTCGTTCAATCAAAAAGCTCTTCCACAGCTTCAAACATGCACCGGCTTCAGTTGCCGCAGCGCTAAAAGAGGGGGCCTCTGGGGTATCGGTGTTTGATGTCGATGCTGCTAATCCCAACCAGCTTGTATCGCATGCGTATCAGGCTGTTCTCGAACTTCATTCTGGTCAAACGCGTCGCATCAACTTCTATGACCGTCATATTCACAATCAAATTGAAAGGAAAAAATCACTGGAAGAGTTCGTGTTGCGAACTTTGGAGAATAAGGAAATTGAAGTCTATTTTCAGCCGATTGTCGATATCAACCAAAACAGAATTGATAAATTTGAAGCACTTTGTCGTTTTCCAAATGCTGAAGAGTATACAGCGACAACACAGGAGTTGATCGGTGTTGTAGAGGATTTAGATAAAGTGGTTCAGCTCGATGATATCGTTATGTCTATCGCCATTGAACAGCTGCCAGAGTTGCGAAGGCTTTTCGGATCACAGGTAAAACTATCGCTCAATCGTTCCCTAAAAACATCAAATGAAATGAATCAAATCTTGGAACGAACTGCGATGTTGCTTGATATCGCCAAGGTTAATCCGGAGGCAATCACGCTTGAGTTTACAGAAAGTGCTTACTTTGAGAGCACTAATAAAAACAAGCAAATAGTCTCTGTTTTGAGAGATGCAGGTGTCGCAATAGCTGTAGATGATTTCGGTACAGGTAGCGCGTCTTTTCGTTATCTAAAAGAGTGTTATTTTGACATTCTAAAAATAGATCGCGACTTTATCCGCAATATTACTTTTCAGTCTCGCCAGTATCATATAGTCCAATCTGTTATTCAGTTGGCAAAAAGATTAGAGCTTAAAGTGGTTGCGGAAGGGGTGGAGACTGAAGAAGAGCTCAAGATCCTAAGCAATTTAGGTGTAGATTACATTCAAGGCTATTACTTTTCTAAACCTTTGCCCATATCAGAGCTGCAACAAGTGACAAACTACTGTCAGCTTTCACTAGGTGAAACCGAAGTCAAAGCCGATTCTCTAATTCACCTTGTCGAGCATAGCCATCACGTTGATGCAGGTGAGCCTCTATCTTTGGTCTATCAGTACTTCGCGGATGGATTCAACGACTATTTACCTGTGGTAGAAGATAAGGTGTGTGTTGGCTATATAGATAGAGCCAATATGAATCTTCACTTAACGCCTAACATGGGTACAGATCATGAATCCAACAAAGAGAACGCCTATTGGCATAAGCCCGCAAACAGGCTGATGTTACCGGTCAAAACCAAGGTCGCTTGGGAAACCTCACAATCTGAAATCCCTTGCTTAGTGGCAAAAACAACGCCATTCCCTTGGGTATTAGTTGATGAACAGGGATTATTTAAAGGCATTGTGAGCTCGAAAACTGTACTAGAGCATTTGGTTAATAATAATTCTGTCACTTAGGGGATCTTGTTCTAACTTTAATACTAGGGATTACTAAACTAAAGGATGAGCCTATGTATAGGGAGTTAGGTTCCACTCAGCTTTCTTCGAGCTGTGATGATTCAAGTGTCGAAAAGTCACTGGATTGGGTGTGGGACTTAGAACATCACCAACTCACTATAGATGAGGCTCTGTGCGGGCAAATTTTAAACTCGGAGCTTCCATCGTTAACTGGCAACGCTCTATTACCTTGCATGAGCTATCATGACCAAACAGAGTTGCTTGCCTTGTTAGCGCAGTCGGGAAGGGTTCGTTCTAAAGAACGATTTTGCTGTTGTTTACAACTGAGTGATGACCAATGTTGTTATGTCGAGTTGACTTTTCAAGGCTTAGATCGCTACACAGTGACAGGCAGTATTACTCCTTTGTTATTTGTTCATGCCACGACCTCTACACTGAGTGCTTTGTTTGAGCAACTTTTTAATAACCCTCATCATGGGGTGGTACTTGCAGACAGTTCACGCAAGATCGTCGCATGTAATGACTACTTTCTTACTCATACCCATTACTCCAATCAACAGTTGGTGAATCAACCCATGGACTTGCTTAATTCCACAAAGCATAGTGACGGGTTCTATCAGAAAATTTGGCAACAAACCGAACAAGAGGGCAGTTGGTCCGGTGTAGTGCTCATTCAAAGTGCCCAAGGCAAAACGTATCCCCAGGATTTAACATTACAGAAGATAAACTTAGTCGAAGGGACATTTTATGTTGGTGTTTACCTTGACCTGTCAAATAATCTCTATCGTATTGCTGATGTAGAACTCGGTGGAGTGGAACTACTTACGCAATTGCCAACAGAGAAGCAATTCACGCGTTCAATTGCCAATCAGTGGATGGATGCGGCCGAGCCCAATATCAGCATGGTGGTCGCGTTTCACCCGAACTTCTCTCAGGTCGATGATTTTGAGCTGAAATCGATGCTCTCGGAGCACTTAAATAAGAATAAAGTCGCCAAGTTTGTCGGTTATCTTGGTAGTAATCATTTCGTTGCTTGTTTGGAATGCGATAAGGTTGCTGGTCCATCTCAAATCAGAATGATTCATCAAACTATTAGACGTTTTTTTGCGACTCTCAATCAGGATGCGGGCAAAACCATCCACAATGCCATCATAAATGGGCGAGTTGGCGTCTCAGTATTGGGGCATGATACACACAGTCCTAAAAAACTTGTCTCCCATTCAGTGCAGGCGATGCTAGAGCAGTCTAGCGCACAACGCGGTCAGATTACCTTTTATCACGGAGCACTTCATAAGGAAGTATTACGCCGAAAAGAGCTAGAGGAGTGGGCCGAGAAGTTAATTAAGTCTCAAGCTATCGAAGTGTATTATCAGCCAATTGTCGATGTGAAAAACTGGGACATTGTGAAGTTTGAGGCGCTAAGCAGATTTAAAGACCAGAATGGAAGGATTCTCAATACCCAAGAGATGGTGATGATTGCTGAAGATTTGGATTTGGTGTCAGACTTAGATTGGTGCGTGGGTAAAAAAGCGTTGCAAGATCTCAAGAAAATTCAAGAGCGTTTTGGTCCCAATTTGGGAGTGACTATAAATCGTTCTTTAAATACAAAGCTTGAAGTCGATGAGGTGCTGCAAAGTGCGAATTCATTGGTTCATCAATATGCTTCAAACCCAGAAACCGTCACTATCGAATTGACCGAAAGTGCTTACTTTGACAGTGAGTCGCGTCAATCAAGTTTGATCCGAAACATCAGGCGTAGGGGAGTCAGCGTGGCGATTGATGATTTTGGTACAGGCTACAGCTCGTTCGCCTATTTGAGTGATTGTAACTTCGACATCCTTAAAATTGACCGCGAGTTCGTTAAGGACTTGAAAGAAGGCTCGCACAAATTTCACATCGTCAAAATGATCACGCAACTTGCACATACTTTGAACGTTCAAGTCGTTGCTGAAGGGGTCGAAACTCGCAATGAGTTAGAAGTAGTTTGTGGCTTAGGTGTTGACTATATCCAAGGGTATTATTTTTCTAAACCACTGCCTTTTGATGAGTTAGAGAGTGCCTGGGGATACTATGAAAAACTCGACAGTTTCTTATCTAGTGCCGGGCATGCAAGACAAGTTGGGATTTTGAGTATGACTCAAGTTTATATCCCGACGTTGGCACCAGATGACACGCTTGATAAAGCAAGATCATTGTTCGACTCTGAGCAATATCGACTTGAGGTAATACCCATTGTCGACCGAAAAGAGTGTGTCGGAATCGTTGGTAGGGAGGAGTTAAATTACCATTTGTCACCCA
This sequence comes from Vibrio sp. R10-SF1-ISO8, assembly GCF_059833805.1. NCBI lineage: Bacteria > Pseudomonadati > Pseudomonadota > Gammaproteobacteria > Vibrionales > Vibrionaceae > Vibrio > Vibrio sp. R10-SF1-ISO8. The sequence goes on from NZ_JCBDHL010000021.1 coordinate 779,259, forward strand.
CTTTAGGCACTAAGCTGGAAACGAGCAAAGATCAATCGATCAGTCGCAAACGTCTCAATCAAGTCATGCGGACCAACGTATTCAGCGTGTCACACCACTCTAAGGTGTCCAAAGTGAGTGAAATCATTAAGTCAGGTATTAAGCCACCTTGGCTAGTTGTGAATGATTCCGGAGAGTATCTCGGTATTGTCACCAATCAAGATATTTTGGAACACTTCGCCAATGGCTAAAATTGCTCAATCTGCTATTATCCGCACCCTATAATTCATTCAAATCAATGACACTATGGTTCAGCAATTACTTACGGTGTTCGCACCTATGTTACTGGGTGCGCAGCTCATTCTTACTTTAATTCTCGTCAAAGGTGATATCTGCCCTGGGCAAAGAGGCCGCATTCACAAAGTCCTCCCGCCTTTAGCCATTATGTGGCTTGCTGTAGCGTCTCTACGCATTGAAGCTATGATGATTGTCTTCGCTATTGCCTATTTTTACTCCCAAGTACAGACGAAAAAAACACGAGTTCAAGGGCCGATTTGGGTGATGTATTTAGCAAATGGCCTCGCGTTAGCCTTTGTCGGTATTGAGATTAGCTCTCAGGCGTCTTTGGCTGGTGGGGTAAGTGTGTTTGTGTTAATCACCCTTTTAGGGGCTTTACTTGCTCATTTACTACTTACCGTCGCGCGCACGCGCCTGCAGGCTTTTCATCGCATTCTTCCCGTTTCTGGCGTTGTCTCTGCTATGTTGATGTGCTTAGCTATTTTATTCAAAGCAAATGGCCTAGACGATGGAACCTTAGCCGCAGTTATGCAGCCTTTGCTAGTAGGCTTTGCTTTGATGATTAGTTCCGTTGTTGTGTGGTGTTGGCACATGCTAGCCTCTAAAGAAATCAACAAATTGCAGCTTGGTATTGCTTTGGCGTTTATGCTGATAGCGGCAACATCTAATCAGGCCGTGTTTGCTCTTTAATTTGCTTAGAGTTTAGAGCTGGTTCACTTCAAAACCGCCAATTTGTGTCTACGCTTGTAAGAGCGATGGCGTTAAAGGAGGCGGTGATGGATCTCAGCAATGTAGGACGCTTAGATAGCGCAATTTTATTGGGAATCGTGAATGAAAAGTTGCGCTTAGAGTGTGATTCTTTTGAAGAGTTAGTCTCTATGTACGAGATGGATGTTGAAGCGGTGATTGGTAAACTTGATGTACTTGGTTATCAATATGACCCTTTAACCAATCAGTTCAAATCGTATAACCGATAAATCAAAAAGAGGCGTTTAGCCTCTTTTTTGATTCCCTAGACAGTTTTTATTCCATCTAAGTGGCTTTGAGACTGAACTCTCGCGGTGTTGAAAAACGCCTGCAAATAGCGTTTGTTTTTATCTGTGTTGCGTGTTGCGGCAAATAGGCGGCGCCATAAACCGCTACCGAGTGGAATGCTGGTAATTAAGCCTTGCCTTGAAAACTCACTGATTGCCCAGTTGGGCAATGCAGCCACGCCAAGTCCGGCAGACACCATCTGAATCAGCATTAGGGTATTGTCTGCTTGTTTCCATTTTGCTGGCTCTATCCCTGCAGGTTGCAGAAAGTGTTTTACAACATCGAGTCGCGACTTTTGTACTGGGTACGAAAGCATGGTTTGCTCCGTGAGCTCTTCCGGTTCTATACACTCTTTGTCTGCTAAAGGGTGAGAGGTTGACGTGACCAAACGCATTTCAAAATCAAACAGAGGTTCGTAGTGCACTTCTGAACGAGGCTGAATGTCTGAAGTGATAACCAAATCAAGCTCTCCAGCCATTAGAGCAGGCAAAGGTTCAAATCCAAAACCAGATGAGAAATCTAGTGTGACGCTAGGCCAAGCCACCTGATACTCTTTCAGTGCAGGCATTAACCACTGGAAACATGAGTGGCATTCAATCGCCATGTGCAATCGACCGTTCACATCCTCTTTCAAGCTCGCAATTTCATTTTCTGCTTTGGCAATTTTAGGCAACACATCATCAGCCAATTTTAGAAAGATCTCCCCCTCGGAAGTGAACTTCACTGGGCGAGTTTTACGCAAAAATAGCTGTCCACCAATTCTTGCTTCCAGATCTTTGAGCTGATGTGACAAGGCTGACTGGGTTAAATGCAGTGTGGTTGCTGTCGCGGTTAGCGATCCAGTATCACGCAAAGTAGTCAATGTTTTCAGATGCTTGAGCTCAATCATGAATTTCCCTCAGATGATGTGTGAACAGCATGAATATTTATAACCTACCTTGTTTTTATAGAGGTGTAAACATCTAGACGTCTATCATGCTAACTATTTTTGTTGATTAAGTTATTGAAACAGGTGTTTTGCGATTATGAAATTTTCTAATAAACAAGTTGAATATTTGGAAGTTGTCCAAATCTGTTTAAGACGAGATAGTTTAGCCATCCAGACATCTTACGTGGTGTTCTGCACTGAATGAATAAATTGCAAAATTAAGAATGACAAGGATTGGAAAGATGACTACGACAACACATATTCTAGGTTACCCTCGCATTGGTGAAAAACGCGAACTCAAGTTCGCGCTAGAGAAATACTGGCGTGGAGAAATCGACCAAGCTGAGCTGAAAGCCGTGGGCGCTGAGCTACGCAACAAAAACTGGAATACACAATCTGAAGCTGGGTTAGAGTTTGTGACTGCAGGTGATTTTGCTTGGTATGATCATGTGCTTACTACCACCTTGCTACTAGGGCACGTTCCAAAGCGACATCGCGAAGGTTTCCCAGACCTTGATACCTTATTCAAGGTGGGACGTGGTCAATCTCAGGCAGGATGTGGTTGTAGCGGTCACGCGGCTTCAGACATGACGAAGTGGTTTAACACTAACTACCATTATATTGTGCCGGAGTTCAGTCAGGAAGACACGTTTGAAGTGAGCTGGCCGCAACTGTTTGAAGAAGTGAACGAGGCGGTTAAAGCTGGTCATAAAGTCAAACCTGTATTACTTGGCCCTCTGACTTATCTGTACCTTGGTAAGGAAGTAGAAGAGGGATTTGATCGCCTGTCTTTGCTACCTCGCCTGTTAACTGCTTATCAGGCAATCTTAGCGAAGCTAGCGAAACAAGGTGTTGAGTGGGTACAGATTGATGAACCGATCCTCTCTCTTGAGCTGAACAAGCCTTGGCAAGACGCGTTTAAATTGGCGTATCAAGTCATTCGCAGTGATGTGAAGGTTCTGCTTACCACGTATTTTGATTCAGTTAGCGACACGCTTGATAAAGTTGTCGAGCTAGCTGTAGATGGCTTACACATTGATTTGTCGGCAGCGCCTGAACAACTAGACGCTGTTGTCGAAAAACTGCCTGAACATTGGGTGCTGTCTGCTGGTGTAGTGAATGGGCGTAACGTGTGGCGTGCAGATTTGAGCGCTCAACTAGCGTTACTGCAACCGCTTAAAGATAAGCTCGGTGACAAGTTATGGGTGGCGAGCTCGTGTTCACTACTGCACAGTCCGGTGGATCTAGAGTTAGAACCTGTATTGACGGAAGAAGTGCGCAGCTGGTTTGCTTTTGCTAAGCAGAAAGTAACGGAAGTGGCGCTACTGGGTAAGGCGCTAGATGGTAGCCAAGAAGCCATTCTTGCTTGTGACACCTATAGTGCGCCGATCCAAGCACGTAAAACCGCAACTCATGTCAATAAGCCACAAGTTCAAGCGCGTTTAAATAGTATTACTAAGTCTTTGGCAGAGCGTAGTGCTCCCTATGCTGAGCGAGCCGCGCACCAAAGTGAAGTATTGGGGCTGCCGCTGTTTCCAACCACGACCATTGGCTCTTTCCCGCAAACGAGCGAGATTCGAGTTCAACGCAGCGCTTATCGCACAGGTAAGTTGTCACAAACGGAATACGATCAAGCCCTAAAAGGCCATATTGCAGATGCGGTTAAACGCCAAGAAGCGTTGGATCTGGATGTCTTGGTTCACGGCGAAGCTGAACGTAACGATATGGTGGAATACTTTGCAGAAAACTTAGCGGGTTTCCAAACCACAAAATTTGGTTGGGTGCAGAGCTACGGATCTCGCTGCGTTAAGCCTGCCATTGTCGTTGCTGACATTGAACGCGAAAAACCGATGACGGTGGAATGGTCTACCTATGCGCAGTCTTTAACCTCGAAACAGATGAAGGGCATGCTAACAGGGCCTGTGACGATTCTTTGTTGGACATTCCCCCGTGAGGATATCACTCGCAAGCAAATCGCGGATCAACTTGCACTCGCACTGCGTGATGAAGTATCAGACTTACAAGATGCGGGCATTAACATCATCCAAATTGATGAGCCGGCGATTCGTGAAGGTTTACCACTTAAGAAGCGCGACCATAAAGAGTACTTAGAATGGGCAGTGGACGCGTTTAAGATTTCAGCGGCAAGTGCCAAACCAGAAACTCAAATCCACACTCACATGTGTTACTCAGAATTCAATGAGATCATTGAGTCTGTCGCCGCGCTAGATGCTGACGTGATTACAATAGAAACATCGCGTTCAAACATGGAACTGCTTAAGGCATTTGAAGACTTCAACTATCCAAATGAGATTGGTCCAGGTGTCTATGACATTCACTCACCAAACATTCCAACCAAAGAATGGATTGAAGGCCTACTCAATAAAGCGGCAGAGAAGATTCCAGCGCAGCGCTTATGGGTGAACCCAGATTGTGGACTGAAAACACGTAACTGGGCAGAAACAGAAGCGTCACTGGCCAATATGGTATTAGCGGCAAAAGAACTGCGCAAAAGCTACCAAGCGTAAATTTGAGCTTTAAAACAACAGATGCCGACCCTTTTGGGTCGGCATTTTCGTCTATACCAATTAAATCAAATTAGATTGCTTGGCCATTTACCGTGACTTCTACGTCGATGTTACCGCGCACAGCGTTTGAGTAAGGGCACACTTGGTGCGCAACTCGCACGAGCTCAAGTGCTTGTTCTTGAGGTAGGTCGATTGATGCAGCAAGGCTTACCGTTAGCGCAAAACCGCCTTGTTCGTTCGGACCAATCCCAACCTCTGCTGTCACTGGTGCTTCTTTTAAAGCCACTTTACCTTCGCGGGCCACATGCAAAATAGCATTTGAAAAACAGGCTGAGTAACCTGCCGCAAATAGTTGTTCTGGGTTGGTAGCAGCGCCAGTACCACCCATTTCTTTCGGATAAGCAAGCTCTAATTCAAGTAAGCCATCGTCTGATTTAACCGAACCATTTCTGCCTGCTAGTGCTGTTGCTTGAGTTTTGTATAGTGTAGTCATGTTTGTATCCTTATTTTAAGTTGTGCACAATCTAATTGTTTGCAATGTTAGATCGAAACAAAGTTTGAATGCAAGTATATTGTGCGCAATTTAATTTAAAAGGGTGGTGGAATGAGTTACTGCGATAGCAAGAAACAGCTAACTGAAGAAGAGAGTTTATTGTTAGAGAATCAGGTTTGTTTTCCGCTCTATAGCGCTTCCAATGCGGTGATTCGAACCTATCGCCCGTTATTAGACTCCCTAGACCTCACTTACTCCCAATATCTTGTCATGATGGTACTGTGGGAAAGTGATGGGATTAGCGTCAAGGATATTGGTGCAAGATTGCATCTCGATTCTGGCACGTTAACCCCTTTATTGAAGCGGCTTGAAGCTAAAGGCTTTGTCCTAAGAGGAAGAAGTGAATTAGATGAAAGGGTTAGGGTGTTAAAACTCAGTGAAGAGGGTCGTTTACTTAAAGCTAAAGCACTCGCCATCCCCGCTGAGATGAAATGTAAGATTCAACTCGACCTCGATGAACTAATCATGCTCAAGAAGTTATGCGAAAAAGTGATAGGAACACTCGAGCATTAAACGGATGGTAGAGATTCTTTGAGCTCAAGCAACAGCTTATAAGCGCTCTCTCCAGACATTTTGTAAGGATTGAATTCACTCGAACCCGAATATCTTAGATTGATTGGAGCTGTCAGGCTGGAAGAGGGGATGTAGCCCATCGACCAATTGCTGAACTCTCGAGCACTGATTTCTTGATAGTCGAGCATAATAATATTGTTGTGTCTCTTATCATTGAGAATCCGTTGATAGATATGATTGACGTTCGTTCTTGACCCTTCTAAACATTGAAGGAAAAAGTGGTGATCGAAGCAAAGTAGCCCAGTTACATCAAGTGATTGATTATTCTCTCTCGCAGCATGGATGATGTTTTCAACTGTTGTAAGATCAAACCCTTCTGAAATCGTGCTTGCATAGATCAGTCTCGTTAGAAACATAGAGATTCCTTTCCATCTTCGTGAGTTCAAATTTCGAATTTATCTATAAAACATAGTGCATATTAAAATATAAACAACGCTAATCAGGAGGAGTAGTTGTGCTAGAAACAAAAAGACTCAAGTTAAGACAATGGAAAGATTCAGATATTGAACCCTATTGCCTGATCAATGCTAACGAGCAGGTGATGCGTTATTTCCCCTCAGTTATGACCAGCGAAGAGACCCTAGCTCAAGTAGGACGTGCACGCAGCTATATAGATAACAATGGCTATGGCTTTTGGGCGGTTGAGCTAAAAAGTACTCAAGAGTTTATTGGCTTTGTGGGTCTGCTTGCGCAAAGTGAAGAAAGTGGTTTACCTAATGCGCCGTTTGTCGAAATTGGCTGGCGACTAGATAGCAAACATTGGGGTAAAGGCTATGCCCCCGAAGCGGCTCAAGCTGCCTTGGCGTTTGCTTTCACGGAATTGAAGCTAGAGCATGTCTACTCATTTACTGCTTTGCCAAACCTACCTTCACAAAGGGTGATGGAAAAAATTGGCATGAGCAACACAGGGCAAGACTTTGACCATCCCAAGTTAGCGAAAGGTCACGAATTAGAGCGCCACTGCTTATTTAAAATCACTCGCGAGCAGTGGCTAAATAGATAGAAACTAATGGCAGCTGAGGCTGTCATCCGTTTACAAACCAGCATGGTTAGCCGCGGTTAACGATATGGAATCCGAGGTTAGGTAGCAACCTCGATAATCCATAAGCTAACTTTGATAGGCCAATTCTAATTTCTGTGCGGTTATATTTTAATTGTGACAAGATTTGTTGCGCGACTTTTTGTGGTGTCATTGCTTTTACGGTATTTGGCAAGCCATCTTTATGGAAAGGAGTATTCACAAGAGGTGGCAAAACTTCGATGACATTTAAGTCATAATCTTTTGTTTGCTCTCTTAAGCTTTGAGTGAAGCTATGTAGCCCAGCCTTTGCGGCGCAGTAAAATGGATTGGATGCTTTGGGGTTGTAGACCAAACCTGTTGTTACGTTGATCAGCAATGATCTCGGTTGTTTAAGCAAACGCGGAAGAGCGTCTAGTGACATGCCAATATGAGCCTCTAAGTTGTGTTTGAGCTCGAGTTCATAATCGTCTAAAGCGTCTTCGTTGTGGCTGGTAGGCAGTCTTTCTGCAAGCTTGTGTGATTGGCTCCATCCCGCGTTATTAATGAGTACATCGAATTGTGGGTAGTGTTCATCAAGCCACCGATAAAATGCACCTCGTTCTTCTTTTTGGCTTATATCCATACTAAACGTCACAATGCCACGAGCTTCCAATTGTGAGAGTTTCGTTTTGTCTCTGCCGATGACAATCACTTGGTTCTCTGCTTGAAGACGTTTTACCAGCTCCAAGCCGATCCCTGAACTGCCGCCCGTGACAACGATTGTTTTGCCGATAAGTGGTTCATGTCGCATGATGTTCTCGCTTTGTCTGTTGTTGTTAGCAACAAGATAAACAAAGGCGATAGGGATAACTTTAACAAAGGTTAAAATGGCCCGTTAAGGTGATCTGTTGTATGGGTTTTGTATGCCAAGCTTGGCGCGTACACGTGACAAGGACACTTCGGAAACACCAAGATAAGATGCGATATGATAGTTTGGAAGTGATTGACTTAATTCAGGATATTGCGCGCAGAACTGTTGATATAACTCAGTGAGTGACAATAAAAGCAAATCGGCTTCTCTGCTCTCTTTCTTTAGCGCTAAACGCATTAGCATTGCTTGTGACAAAGCTTGAATCTCTGAGTTGCTAGCTAGAAGATTCTGAAATTGTTGGTATTTAATACAAAAGCAGATGACATTTGAAAGAGCATCGCAACCGAAACGAGCAGGCGAAAGCTGTTGCATCGAAGAAAGGCTAGACGCGACCTCGCCAGTTTGAAGAAAAGTTTTATTACGCCTCGTCCCATCTGGCTTAACGTAGTAGTGACATGCCATACCTGAGCATATAAATTTGATTTCTGGTGTCACGTCACCGGGAAGAAAAACGTGCTCACCAGAGTCATATTTCACGTAACGACCATGGGCTTTGATTTGAGCAAGAGACTGATCAGAAAGTGAAGTTAGTTGTCTTAAAACATCAGCAAGCTTGTCAAATTCGTTGTCATCTTTCACCACACTGCTCCTGTCAAACTCGATTATCACCACAACTGAACGCAATGGTCTGGCTAATTTCTGTCAGTGAGCGACCACTCTCTTGTTGCCAGTGAGTAAAAGCGCTGTTGGCTGCTGCAAGAGAGCGTTTGGTGTCTTTGCCCCCTTCAATGATTTTGTAGTTACGTAGATAGCTTTCTACATCACCCGAGAGGATAAAGGTATCGACACCCATCTGGCGCAAACTGTATGGGCCTGTGTTACCACCAAGGCGGTTACCATGTTTCTTGAGATAACTCCACAGCCCCGTAATGTCTTCACTTGGCCAATTGGCGACCATGTTGGAAAATGAGCCATGCTGTAGAGAAGCTTCGTGCAGCATTTGAGCATTCGCTTGAATGGATTTTACTTTGGCGTGATGGCGAATAATTCGAGTATCGGACGCTTTGTTGTCCCATTGTTCGTCAGAAAGCATCAAGAGTGGTTCAATCTTAAAAGCAAAGAACACCTCTTCAAAGTTAGGCCATTTGTTTCTCACTACCTTCCAAGAAATGCCACTTTGAAACACCTTCATACTGAATGCGGATAGCCAGCGATCATTGGAAATCTGTCTCAGCTGATCCAATGGCAATGGCTTAGATAGTAATGACTCTAGGTTTGCTTCCCCACCTTTACGCTCTGCTGCGCGTTGGTAAATATCGTTGAACTTTTCTAGTGCCACAGTGAGGCTCTCCATAATATCTTTATCCACTTTAGCGAACATACTAACTTTCTAGCTATTGTTTGTCTGTAGTAAAAGCGGATTGGAGAGCGTATTGTCAAGGTCTTAAAGCTCTTAGCAGATAGTCGGCAAAGGTTCGGTCTTTTAGCGATAACTGTTTGTCTTTATAGACAAGATGAATAGGCTTTGTTGGCAGAGGAAAGCTCTCTAGCACTTGCTCAAGTGCGCCTGACTTCAGATCTTGCTCAAGTAAAATGCGAGGCTGCATAACAACCCCAACATCTTTCAAAGCGGCTTTTCGGAGCACCTCTCCATTGTTCGCCATCAACTTGATATGTTGCCGTGAATCCGATTTCGTACTCGGAGTCTCTGAAATATCGTGATAGCGAAAACCAAGGCAAGAGTGATGAGTCAGGTCGTCAGGCTGAATAATCTTGGTATGCCTAGCTAGGTAATCGGGTGAAGCGCAGTAGATAAGCTCATACTCTCCTAGGTATCTTGCCACCAAACTGGAGTCTTTTAGCTGACCAATTCTAATAATAAAATCAGCTTCACTTTTGTATGGGTCGATAACACTGTTGTCTAGCTCCAGATCAACACTGATATCTGGGTATTGAATGATAAAGTCAGACAAGATCGGAGCGAGCGCTTGAGTCCCAAAAGTGACTGGTGCGTTGATTTTTACCGTGCCTTTAGGTTTGTTTTGCAAATCGTAGATTAGGCTTTCAGTATTGCTGATATCTTCCAGTATTCTTTGGCACTCTTTAAGGTAAATTCTTCCAGAGTCGGTTAAGGTTTGCTTTCTTGTCGTGCGATGAATCAGCGGTGTGTTAAGTAACCCTTCAAGATGTTTTATGTGTCTGCCAACCATGGTTGCTGACATAGAAAAATAGTTTGCGGTAAGGCGAAAGTTGCCTTGTTCGGCGACATGGCAAAAAACCTTCATACTGATGAGCTTGTCCATTAAACACTCTGAGTTGTTAAATAAAAAACTTTGACCTAGTTTAACAATCTGAGCGCTGTAATAACATGGTTAGCTTAACGTGAAGAAAACAAGGTTTACTGAATAATGGATTCAACAATTTTTGTCACTGCGGAGCTAAGAGTAAACTCTGATGTTGACCTAGCCGTGGCAAGGAAAGCAATTGAACAGCTTTGCTCGGATATGGAGTCGGAGTCAGGCTGCCAACAGGCGACAGCAACGTTTGACGTTAACGACCCTAGACGTGTCATATTGTGGGAGCGATACGATGACCAGTCAGCGATTGAGGCGCATTTTGCTATGCCGCATACACAAGCGTTTATCGCCCTAGGTATGACAGAGCTGGTCAGTGCAACTAACAGTCATAAAGTGGGAGAAGCATAATGAAGTGGGGCATTCTAGGAACGAGCTTTATCTCTGATGTGATGGCAGCAGCGATTGCAGGAGACAGTGAAAGCGAGCTTTATGCGGTAGCAGGCCGAAACCCACAGACGCTTGAAGAATTTGCTATCAAGCACTCTATTGCCAAGACGTACCTTTCAATGGACGAGTTGATAGAAGATAGTGACGTTGAGGTGGTTTACATTGCATTGCCCAACCATCTTCACCATGACTATGTCATCAAAGCAGCGCAGAAAGGCAAAGCGATATTGTGTGAAAAATCTTTATCTATCGATATGGAAAAAACTCATGCCGCGTTAGATGCGGTTCGCGAGCATGATGTGTTTTTTGCGGAAGGGTTAATGTATCTGAATCACCCGTTGATTCAATCCATTTTAGAGTCGCTTAAGCAGGGCGTAATTGGAGAGGTGAGCAGCATCCAAGGCTCTTACATTGCTGCGATTAGTCAATTTGTTAACCCTGAGAGTAAGGGCGCACTGTATAACTTAGGCTGTTATCCTGTGTCACTGATGCATCTTGTCCTGCAAAATCAATTTGGCGACAGTATCTTCGAAAATACAGAGGTTCAAGCCATTGGGCGCAAAGGGCAAGATGGAAACCTTTGTGAGTCTAGCGCCATCTTCAAATTTGGCCAAAATGTGACAGCTCAAATGCACACAGCAGAAGACCATGGGTTAAAGCATGGTTTCACCATTCTTGGTTCAAAAGGCGCAATCAATCTTACGACCAACCCTTGGCTACCTACAGAAGAAAACCAATACAGTGTCGAAGTTTATGAAACCTCGCAGCAAACAGTTACTGTACCGGCTAAAGGAGATGGGTTCTATTATCAGGTAAGAAACATTAGACAGGCAGTGGAATTGGGCCGCAAGTCACTCGATAGACCGAGTGCCACGCCAGATGACTCGACGCAGATAATGAAACTGCTGACCGATTGGGAGCGAGCAGCGTCTGAACAATGAGCGGCATCTGTGCGCTATCCACAAAAGCCAGAGCAACTTGCTCTGGCTTTTGTGTCTCTATATCACGATTTGGGTCAAGGTGCCTACTTATTGGTAGCGAATAACGGCAATAGCAAAAGTTGCTAGTGAGGTCATATCGCTAGATTGGTGAACATTTTCGGATGAGCCTATATTAAAGGTATGGATTCTTAATAACTTAGTTTGATGATTAGTAGGACTTTATACGCTTGGATATTCGCTTGGCTGTGTTTTGGCAGTAGCTACGTACACGCACAGTATAAAATGCACTTCTTCTGTCCAGACTTTCCACCCTATACCACCGTTGACAGCACAGGCAGTCATACTGGGATTGGGCTTGATAAAATGAAGTCGATACTGGACTCAGTCGGCGTAGATTACACCATTGAAATTAACTCTAATCACGGGCGTGCATTGGCTGAGCTAAAAACTGGACGCTCAGATGGCTTTTTTATGGCTTCTCAGAACGATGAGCGCGACAAATATGCGGTTTTCTCAGAGTCAGTAATGATCAATCGCTGGGTATGGGTTGTATTAACCAGTCATCATGAAGAGTTTTCTTCTCTCCCCAAGTCAGGGTATACAGTCGCTAGCTTGCTAAACACCAATACAAATCGTTGGCTGACGAAAACGGGTTTTAACTTGGCGCATCCGGCCGAGGGTATAACATCGTTAATTAGCATGTTAGATAGGCGAGAAGTGAATGCCGTATTAGTGGCAGAAGAAGTCTACAATCACAGGTTCAAAAATAACCCCAGATACAAAGTTATCTTACAGGAAGAGAAAGAGTTTGGTGTTTACATCTCCAAATCATTTCTTAATCGTCATCCACAGTTCATGGACAAACTCAACAGGGCAATACGAGCTAGTCAAACTAAGAGGCGATAGCGAGCTGTTGAAATCTAAACAGCCAGAGCAATATGCTCTGGCTTTAGTTTTAAAAATCAGATTTAAAGAGTCAGAAGGTAGTTCACTAACTGATTGTACTCTTCATAAGATCGAATCTTATCCGCTTTGACGATGTACTTGTTGTTCACGACAACCCCCGGAACACCTGTAAGCGTGCTGTTTGCGAACTGCTTGTCGAATCCGCGTTGCATTGAGTTGACTACAAAGCTGTTGTAAGTCGCGTCAAACTTCTCTGCATCAATACCGTTATCAATAAAGATTTGGCGTAACGCTTGCTCATCTTTTGGCGCACTTCGTAGTTCATGTATCTGCTTGAACATAGCAGGAACCATAGTTTCTTCCGCATCTAAAGCAACCATGGTGGCGTAAGACTTCGCCATCGGCACTGCCATGTTTGCGCCCATAAAGGCAACATGAACTTTTTCCAACTTGGCATTGTCAGGCAGAGAGGCTTTTAGGTTCTCAACAACAGGTTCAAACTTGTAGCAGTGAGGACAATAGAATGAGAAAAACTCAGTCACTTTTGGTGTTGTCGATTTATCTGTGTCTAATACCTTGTAATGTGTTCCTTCCTCAAACTGCGCAGCCTGTATCGACAAGGCAAAAATCAAAGAAGAGAAAAGAGTAAATAGCTTTTTCATCGCTTATTCCTATATAAATTCCGATTATCAAATAGCGTTAACCTCCCACTGCGACTGTCGCGGTGAGATGAGTGATTAGAATTGGAAATTAAGCAATAGGAGGACGAAACAGAGTGCGAGAGCGGGTGATGGCTTTACCAATCGTTTCTAATCCTAATGGTGCGAGGATCGGTAGAGGAACTTGTTCGGTAGAGATGGATTGGCTGTTGGTCAGTTTCAGCAGGCAACTTGAGCCACAACAGTGATGGGCAGATGCTTCGCTGTAGCCTTGCAATTTCGGACATTCAATTGGGCTAAGTTGGTATTGGTTCTCGCTACTTAGTCGTTGAGGTGAGATCGGATCGAAAACTTGCTCACTGGCTTGCACGCTCAACGCCGCACTACTGATGAGCAGCAGGCAGGTTACGGCAAACACAGAAAGTATCGAACGACTAAACAACAACTGAGCAATCCATAGCATTGAAGTAACGACAGCTTAACGGAATTTATCATTGAGATAAATGTTTTGTTATCACTGCAAGATTCTTATGGTTAAGCTTTATTTGTGCTTTAAATAGAGATAGAGCGGTAAGCCAAACGAAACGCCAGCAGTCAATGTCCCGAGGATCGCGACAAAACGGCCTCGAACATGGTTCTGTTTCCCATCAACAAGAATAAAGCCAATTAAGGCCACCGCTGCAACAACCACATCAAGCCATGCCATCGCGCTAATTGGATTGGCTATCGCCTGTTCAAACAAAAGTGGAATGTTTAGGCCATTAGCGAACAGCCAAGGCAGGAATGCGGCGTATGGAGCGGCAATCCCCAATACAGTGAGTACAAGATAAAATCGAGACATTGAGAACCTTCTTATTCGTTTATGCATCTTCTAAACAGAAAGACTATCGCTAGACAATTTGACGCTTTCGTTCATTTCATCCTTTAGAAAAGAAAGAGTATGGGATTGAGTCTTAAGCAAATGCACTTGAGCCTTCAGGCACAATAACGGGTAGGTCAGTACAACCAAAGTCACAGTCAAGCTGCGCCAATATTGCGGTAAGCTGACCGCGATGGTGCGTTTGGTGGTTGAAGATATGTTGGCAAAACTCACCAACATTGCGCCTCATTTCTCCCCCTTCGGTGGTGATATAAATCACCGTTTTTGCACAAGTCTCGGCAGTAAAATCCTTCGTCATGTCGATGTAAATCTGGTCGACGAGCGAGCGAAGCGCCTTCAATTCTTCGATGTTTGTTGCAAAGGTATCGTCTACGGCTTTCGCAGTGGGTAGCGCTTCAATTTGCTGTGGAGTCAATCGATGAATTTGATTGGTGACCAAGCGTTGCAACATGATTAAATCACCAAACAAAATATGGTTCCAATGCGCCATGACTGATGGGAAAAAAGAGTGAGTCTCTTGGCTGAGTTGTTGTGGGCTGAGCTTCTCGCAGACTTGGAGCAATTGTTGATTCATACGCTGGTTGTAAAGCGCCAGCATTCTAAAATTTGAAGATAAATCCATTTGTCTCTTTCCTTGCTCTAATCCAGTGCAGTAAACCTAACCCTTGGTTTTACTATTTTTTGTTTTTTATTGGGCCTAATTGCGGTTCTTTAGCAACGGTTTGGATGATGAAATACCGATCAAATTACCCAACAGCATCAAACCTGCCCCCAGAACCACGCTAATCTGAAAAGGTTCAGCGTAAAGCAAAACTCCGACTAAGGCGATCATTGGCAAACGTAAAAAGTCCATAGTGACAACAAATGAGACTTCCGAACACTGCATTGCTTTGGTCATGCAATAATGGGCAGACAAGGAGGTAAATCCAATCACTAACAGCCACAGCCATTCGATGCCTTGAGGGGTGTGCCAGTTAAGAAGACTAAAGAAAATACCAATAGGCAACTGGATTGCACACATAAAGAACAGAATGGTAAGCGGGTGTTCGGTACTTGCTAAAGACTTGGTCGAGGCATGGGCAACGGCGTAGCAAAATGCTGCGGAAAGAACGATGAGAGCTGCAGGTGAAATGATACCAAGGCCTGGTTTGACGACGACCAACACACCAGAAAAACCGAGTAAAGCAGCGCAAAGTTTATTACGTGTAAGGCGCTCTCCTAAAAAGAGGCATGCGAGCAGCAGAGTCCACAGAGGGACCGTAAACTCTAAGGCGAACACTTCGGCAAGCGGTAATAAACCAATACCAAGAAACCAGCCATATTGGCCTGCAAAGTGAAACAGATTTCGACTAAGATGCAGTTTGAAACGTTGAGTCCGTAATAGGTAGCGCCTCTTAGCCCCGAAAATAACAACACTAATGATTATTAGTGCAATGATGGTGCGAAAAAAGAGTATTTGGAAGGTATCTAGCTGCTGACTAAGTTCTCTCGCTCCAATTGCCATCAAGCAAAATGAAACGATAGTGCCAAACATCCATGTTATTGCGTTTAAGCTGATATCAAACTCCTTTGCTACGCATCCTGCCTTTCGAGTTCGTCCAAATGATTAAGCAAAGTCTAAACGCTTTTTATAATTGATTCTATAAGTTAAGTGATGGTTTAAGTATCAACTTAGTACATTGACAACTGTGCTAGAACTGTTTGCGGCGAACAGAGGTTTTCCGTTACTCAGCCAAAATTCAAGGTCGTTTTCACCCTCTAACGAGAGCTTATAGCGCGACTCACAGGCACTGTACATGCCATTGACTTCAAACTCGTCATAACAAGTCTGTAGCTTAATTATCCGGTAGTTACGTGAGCCATTGTTGAAGTAAAAATGGTTCTGTTCGAAGTTAACAGTTTTTAAAAGGGGCATTGAGACGTTCAATGAATCGGCAGTAAGAATGATCATTATTATGTATTGTGTAATAGAGTATGTTAGTGGTCAGATAGAATGGGCAAAGTGAAGCGATATGTTTAAGCGGCATAATCGCGAAAATGACAATAGTAATGACAAAATTATGTTTAATGTCATACTATTACAAAGTTTTGCCCATTAAACCCACAACGTTAAATATCAAAAAGGGAGCAAGAGCTCCCTTTAATCTAAAAGAAATGGGGGGTTACCCCTTTCTTTGTGCCGCTTTGCGATCAAGTTTTTCCTGTCGACGTTGAGCAATGGTCTGTTTTGCATCACCACCGACATGAACCTCACCGCGTTCTACAGCTAATTTTACTTGCTTTTCGCGCTCACGAAAGCGTGCTTTTTGCTCATCAGTATGTTTGTCGGCACACTTAGGGCAACTTACACCTTCTTCGTAATCGGATGAATTGATGTCTTCTTCTGTGATGGGTAAGCGGCAGGCTTTACACATTTCATAACCGCTTTTTTCAAGCTGATGATTAACCGCAACGCGATTGTCAAACACGTAACAGTCACCTTGCCAAAGGCTTTCTTCTTCCGGCACCTCTTCTAGGTATTTGAGAATACCTCCCTCAAGGTGATACACATCGTCAAATCCTTGCTGCTTCATGTAAGCAGTGGATTTTTCGCAGCGAATACCACCGGTACAGAACATAGCGACCTTTTTATGCTTGCTTGGGTCCATGTTCTTAGCGACGTACTCAGGAAACTCACGAAATGTTTCGGTCTGGGGGTTGACCGCGTTTTGGAAAGTGCCAATTTCAATTTCGTAGTCATTACGTGTATCGACGACAAACACTTCAGGATCAGAAATCAGTTCATTCCAATCTTGAGGCTTAACGTAAGTACCAACAACATGGCGTGGGTCGATACCTTCTACGCCTAAAGTTACGATCTCTTTCTTGAGCTTAACTTTGCTGCGATTAAATGGCTGTTTAGTATCGAAAGACTCTTTATAGACGATGTCAGCTAAGCGTTCGTCTTGTTTAAACCATGCAAGAAGCTCATCGATACCTTCTCTGCTTGATGCGACTGTCCCGTTGATGCCCTCGCTCGCAAGCAATAAAGTACCGCGGATACGATGCTTATCCATAAGAGCAATCAAAGGTTTTTGAAGTTCGGTATAGTTTTCAAGCTGCACAAATTTATAGAGTGCGCAGACTACGTAGTCAGTCATATCTTGCCTTAGTTTCACTTTCTCAATCTTGAGTTTGCGCTGAGTATAGCGAAGAGTGAATGCTACAAATACCGACAGAAGATAGGGTTAAGCTTTGGTTGAATGACATCAGAGGAAGGTAAAGAACTTCATTAGAATTGCAGGCAGATCAATAAAACACGATATAGGTGTTCATGGCACTAGCGATGTATGAGAAACATGAGCTAGCGAGATACCGGAAATCGTTGCCATGGAGAATGCTTCGGCTATGGTTAAAAGCGTAGAACGTTGGTCATTCATGCCAGCTTGAAAATCTGCCTAAAGTTCTTAGAGTACTTCTACTTTTCGTTTATAGAGCGAGTCGATCGCAGACTGCTTATTATTACTAAGTACTGCATTGCTAAGTGCAATATTACTTAGCTGATTTAGTTGTTTGTTCAGTGTGATTTTTGCTTGAGCTTTGTGTTGCCGATGTTCCGAAGAACCAAGTAAAGAGACTGAGCACCCACAAAAGGTTTTCTTTGATACGTTATTACGCTCTGTTGACGAGTTTACGGTATAAACATGAGCGTTGTTGCTCGTGGGTTGAATATCATTTGGCATAGTATTCTTACACCCTTAAGTCAGCAGTATTCGGCAAGCAAAGGTTTTGCTCTGGAGTCTCAAACGCTGTCAATAGTGACTCCCAAGATTCACACTGTGTAATAAGTTCAGCAAGTGCTGACTCGAAGTATGCGTACTCAAGCTTTTCATTAGTTAGAAGTTTATGTAGACACAAAACGTTTCTATTGTTGTCGAGACTAAAAAATAGTTCGTACTCCGGCCAATGATGATTGAAAGCCAGTAAAGAACGGCAAAGATCGCTACTCAGCACGCTTAGGTTAACCACTTCAGCTTCCAATTGAAGTGTCTCCTGCTCAGGGTGAAATAGAAAGTGAACTCGTATTGCGTCATCAAATGCAAGGCTGAGTTCATTGTCAGTTAAGCGTAGTTCAGGCAAGCCTATTTGATGAGCGAATTGGGTTAGCACCTCATCTATTTTTTGGCGCGCTGACATATGTTGGATCCTTATTCTGGTTTTTCTCATTGAACATAAGCGAGACTGTGGATTTGGTTTATCATTATCCGTTGTAATTTTTTATATTCTGGCCGGAATTAACTGTTTTTATATGAAGTAATCAGTAATTGTGCACCGAAGCTCATTACTCAGCTAGTGCTTTCAATGAGTTAAGAACAATTTCTAATTTTTGTATACGGACTATTATTAATGATTTCTTTATTAGAAAAAACTTATTTGTTGATTGAGGATATTCTACTCTAGTGCCATCAGAAATTCGGTATGTATAGAGTGGAGATATTATTGAGAAATTCAAAGAACTGACAATTACTTATACTTTAAACCATAGGTTGACTTTTTTAAACGCGTGCAATTTTTTAAAATATATACTCTTAGAGGTTGATTTTAGCTAGGCGGCTGTATAAATTTACGCCAATTTATTATGGTTTATTTAAATTTGGATCTTTTTGAATGAAAAAGCCTTTATGGTCCGGTCTAATATTTCTGGTTGCTTTGAGTGGATGCAGTCAATCCATCTCAAATTCAGATTTTAGTAAGAAATCACAAGCACAGGTGTACGGTTGGATCTCTATAGATGACTACTTTTCTCCTGTCGCAACAAGAGTAGAAGTGGATATGTGCCAAGTGATTAATAATCAATGTTTGACGTCGGCAGCGCAAGAGTATAAAGGGATACAACTGCCAATTCAGTATTCATTTTTGATTTCGCCTCTTCAGGCTGGTGATGGAAGTATGAAAATACGAGCAAGGTTGTTGGATAAAGGAAACGTAGTTGCTCAAAGCTTGGTTGAATATCATTTTGAACCTGGTGAAAGACGTGTTGATATAGTGTTAAGTTCAATAAAAAATTAACAACAAAACTGAGACAATGAGATCCTGTTTATTTGTCTTTTCTTAATTAGGGCCTACTAAAATAGGGTTCTCTTATAGTTAATATACGGTCATATGACATGGTTTTCACTCTTCACGGGTGATATACATTGAACTTTTCAGCTCATCGGGACAGTGAAATTTATCACCTATGATTATTGCCTAAACTGCTATTTTTGTGATTATAATTCAGTTCTCCAATAGGTTGGCTTGACTAGAATGAATGTTCTAGGGCGCACTAGCGCTTGTAAATCACAGTGTCTCAAATTTGAGAATGTAGTGTTAAGTATATTCATTCTGTTCTAATAATAAATCAAAGTTATTAATATAACACTCAGTAACTACAACTTTAGTTATTACTAATTAAATAAAAAATTAGCGTTCTCTGTAATACCAAAATTCTAACTCAGGGAACTCGTATACTTAGTTTTATTTACCTTGCTTTAATGCGAGGTTTTTGAGCATTTTGCTTTAAATACGGGGGGGTATAGTTGGTTACTAACTTACTGTGCTCTTTTCTTTTCTTCTTAAATTACTAATGCATTATTAGGGTGTTATCGCTGATTGATAGTGCTTTGGAACTCTCACGCTTTAAAAGCAGGGAGTGAATATGACGAAGGTTAGGAAATGAATGTGTCAGGCCAATTAAACACGGACAAATTCGGCGCTTGTTTTGAGAAAATTCATAGATTTTCAACTCGAGAAAGCTTTGATGAGGTGCTTCATTCAGATCATTCTCAAATTGTTATTATTCGTAGCGGTCAATTAAAAATACAGACTGGAGATTGTACAGTTAATATTCTTGCTGGCAGTGGTGTTTTTTTGTCTCAGGGCGATTATTTGTTTGAATACTCGGCTCTTGGGGAAGAGTACCAGTCGATGATTATAGAATTTGAAAATGAGCTGGTGAGTCAGCTATTGCAAAAACATAGCGATTTGTTGATGACATTGCCTAAATCGGATAAGGCCATTATGGGACTTTTTCCATTTGACTTAAATATCCTGCTCGAGCAAGTTATTTCAGGCATGCAAGCGTTGGAAGAGCAATCTTATCCAAGTGCAATTATGCGCTTAAAATACGAAGAAATGTTGATCTTGCTATTGCATAGTGCAGGTGGAGAGCAACTTTATGCTTTACTCTCTCAACAGATGAATCGCACGTCGGAAAGACTGCGTAGATTTATGGAATTGCATTATCTGAAAGAATGGAAACTAAATGATTATGCTCAGGAGTTTGGCGCAAGTCTTACGACGTTCAAAGAGCTTTTTAATGAGCATTATGGAATGTCTCCTCGGGCATGGATCAGTGAACGCCGCCTCTTATTTGCGCATAAGTTATTGCTAACAAGTAAGATGAGTATTGTCGATATTGCAATGGAAGCGGGGTTTTCCAGCCAGTCTTATTTTACTCAGAGCTATCGCCGTCGTTTTGGTACGACACCGAGTAAAGTACGATCAGGTGAAGAAATGGTAGCTATCGCTGAATGAAATGACTTATGACTAAAATTTTCTGACTTTTATTACAAGTGTCGGTTCGCGAGTCATTATATTATCATCAGCATAGAAACGAATACTCAATGTTAATTTTACCTCTTTCGTTCAGGAGTGTACGAAAGAAGTGCGGAGAAAGAAGACAAAATGAAAAAGCAGCATTGGCGACGCCGTTCGCTTTTTCCAGACAACTCTGTGACAAAAAGGAAGGTCACAGTCTTGCAGAGAGGGGCTCGATACCAAGAGGCCGCTAAACAAACGCAGGGTAAAAATGTTGTTAATGTCAGTCACCGTCAGCTCCTAAGCGAAGGTGTCTTAAGTTCGGAACAGCTATCTCTACTACAAAGGTTGTTGAATAGAGATGTGATTGATGCTTTGTGCTCAAGCCAGCTAGTTAAGACTTATGAGAAGCTTGGTGCACCGTTAGATAGATTTGCGATGCGCTTGTTTTTGGAAATTGGTTCAAGGTTAGGTGCAAGTCAGGCTTTAGCAACTCACGAACAGCGAGTGGCATACATCAATCAACATGTAGGTTATCGATATAATCTGGCTAGCCCCAAATCACTGACACTATGTCTGCACTGTGCTATTGCCGAATGGGTAAATCACCAATCTGACCAAGGTGTGTTATTGGATGTGGTGGAAATTGAGCAACTGGCGAATCAACTGCAGATTCAAGGTAGCTATTGGGAAAAACTTCTGGGTCAAGAAGCAAGTGCGATTTACGTAGAGCAGCAACTCGAACTGATAAAGTCTCAACAACAACAGGTGAAAGAGCAACTTCGAACCCTTGAGGAAACGCACAAAAAAGCTGCGGAGTCGCATCGCGTTTTGATGGAAAAATGGCAACCCTGCCTTAGTACACTAAAAGCCTTGTCTGAGTTTGCACTGACTTCTCCGGAGTTCTTCACGGCCTGGCAGACTTGGTGTGAACAGGCAAGACAACTTGCCCCCGAGCTTAGGGAAATTTGGGAGGCATGTGACCACATATATCGTGATCTAAATGCGGTTGCAAAATTGTGGCAATGGTTCCAAGACATGCAATCGGTAGGTGACGTGGACCTGTATTACTTTGATGTTCAAAGTGGTCAGTTTGGTCAAGCTTACAATCACATGAGTCATATTTAATAAAGGCATAACGATGCTAAATCAAATAATGAAATCTCTAGCAAATACGCTAGAGGTTAGGACTTTTACGCCCAATGAAAATGGCACTTACGAGATTGAAGTCGATCAGTTCAACGTCGAAGTTAAACAACACTCGTCTTGGATTTTATGGGAAACCGAATTGCCTTTCCACTTTGACAAAGACTTAGATTATCAAAGTGAACAGATGCTTAAGCGTTGTATGCAGTTATCTTTAAAAACAGTACGTGATGGTCAAGAAACGTTAACTCTAAACAAGGAGCAGCGTTTAGTGTTACAAGGTAAGGCTCCCTTTGACCAAATGTCTTCAGTGATCTTTCCTTCACTGCTCTCCCAACACGTCAATATGTGTGAATATTACAGTGAAATACTAGAGCATGAACGTGTAAACCGCGCAATTAACCATACAGTGTGGCTGCCATGAGAGCATTGCTTACCAAGTTCAGCTTAGTTTTTTTTGTGCTATGTGCTAGTTCGACGAGTTTATTGGCTGCTCCTCTTGATTGGCCACAACGTCCATTTCGCTATTTTGCTGATAATGACTCTCTTAAAGAACTACTTAATAACTTTGGCGCAAACTATGGTGTGTCAGTTGCTGTAAGTGAAAAGGTCAGTGAAAAAATCAGTGGAAGATTCACACCAGAAAAGCCTGCTGAGTTCCTAGATTATTTGGCACAGATTTATAACCTGATGTGGTACTTTGACGGTGCTGTATTGCACGTATACAAGGCGACAGAAACACGTTCTCGGCTTCTGCAACTTGAACTACTAACAGCACGGGATTTACGCAGTACTCTAATTTCGACCGGGGTCTGGGACTCACGTTACCGCTGGCGCGCTGTAGAGAATAAAGGTCTTATTTATCTGGCAGGTCCACCTCGTTATGTAGACCTCATCGTACAGACAGCAGAAGCATTAGAGAGCCGTTTGCTACAGAAAGCAAACTCTACCGATGAACTTTATGTTGAGTTGATCCCGCTAAAATACGCTTCCGCTACTGATAGAGAGATCTCTTACCGGGATCAGAAAGTTATTGTACCTGGCATAGCAGCAGTGCTTCGTCGATTGGTATCTGGTGTGCAAACGCAAGTAGTTGACTCAAGGGAACAAAACCTCGCAGAAGATAGTGAAGGTCAAGAAGTTATTACAAAGCCTGCTTCTGTTCACGGTGGCGCAACAGTTGAAGCTGAGCCCGGATTAAATGCGATCATTGTGCGAGATACGCAATCAAGGCTTCCTTTATATCGCAAGCTAATTGCCCAGTTAGATCAACCGCAATCACGAATCGAAGTTGCAGTTTCAATCGTAGATATAAGTGCAAATGACATTAGTCAGTTAGGTGTAGATTGGCGAGCGGGAGTATCTGTCGGTAACAATAGCATTATCGATATAAAAACAACCGGTGATGTTGCAGGTGGCGATGTTACTTTAGGTAGCGGTGCGACCTTTAAATCCCTGCTGGATGCAAGTAACTTGAACTATTTGCTCGCTCAGATTCGTCTATTGGAATCTCAAGGGAGTGCCCAAGTGGTTTCCCGACCGACACTATTAACGCAAGAAAATGTAGAGGCTGTCCTAAACAACAGCAATACATTCTATGTGAAACTGCTTGGTAAAGAGACGACGGCCCTTGAAGAAGTGACTTATGGAACCTTGTTGAGAATTGTGCCGCGTATTGTAGGTGATCGTTTTGCCGAACGTCCAGAAATTAACTTAAGCCTGCATTTGGAAGATGGTTCTGAGATCCCTGATGGAAGTGTTGACGATTTGCCTTCAGTTCGAAAGACCGAAATCAGTACCTTAGCGACCGTGAAGCAAGGACAAAGTTTGCTGATTGGTGGTGTATATCGTGATGAAGTTAGCCATCAGCTACGCAAAGTACCACTCCTTGGTGATATACCATTTTTAGGTGCATTGTTCAGAAGCAACACCAATACAACACGTCGCACTGTTCGAATGTTCATCATTGAACCGCGCATCGTAGTAGATGGCATTGGCGACAGTGTGCTTATTGGCAATGAACACGACCTGCGCCCTCATATTGGACAGCTAAATAATATCTCCAATAACAGTACACAGTTCAAATCCGCTGTAGAGCTATACAGTTGTTCGACCCTAGAGCAAGCACAGCGTTACCAAAAGTATTTGCTGGAAAGCGCTCAGTCTTCACTATTGTCAGAGTGTGAATTGCCAACTGGTCAAACAGGTTGGCGAGTTAAAGTGACACAGTGCGATGCAGAACCACACTGTATGCGCCCGGCTAAGGAGCCTTGATAAGAATGCAACAATGGAAAATTCGTATCTTATCCGGTGTGCATTCCGGAGTAGAGGTCCCTTTACCTCAAGGTACATTGGTACTAGGAAATGACGACTTTGGTGCTGACCTTGTACTTTCAGATGCTGGGGTTGAGAGTCATCATCTGACGCTTGAGTGTACGTTAGAGAATGTCATCTTGAAAGGCTGTAGCGAAGCTTCGCTACGGGGTGAGCAGGTTGATGTTGTTAAAGATGGTGTTGAGCTAGAGCGAGGTAGTTTGGTTTCTGTTGGGGTAGTTCAGTTTGCTGTCGGACATGCAGACGATGATTTGGCAATCTTGGGCAGTGAAACAGAAGTTGTGACCAAAGATATATCCAACAAGGTGGTGAAATCCTCGACTTGGAAACGCTCTCTTTTGATTGGAGCGATGTGCAGTATGCTGCCTAGCGCTATTCTTGCGGGTATGTGGTATAGCCAGGTGAATAGCAATGCCAACGAGATTACCACGGAAGCAGAGCCGATTGTTCAAGTTAGGGATATTTTGAAGGAACTTGGGTTAGACGATGTACGTGTCGAATGGAATGCGAACGTTCACCAAGCGGTGCTAGAAGGATATGTGGACGATAGTGCCCAAAAACTACAACTATTGCGTCGAATTGACTTACTAGGGATTAACTACAAAAGCGATTTACGCACCATGGAAGAGATTCGTCGCGGAGTTCGCTTTATTCTTCGAAATTTGGGTTATCACCAGGTCAAAGTTGAGAACGGTGATGAAACTGGGACCGTGCTGCTAACAGGATACATTGATGATGCGAGCCGTTGGAGTCAAGTAGAACAGATTTTAGAAAGGGATGTCCCCGGTCTCGTCGCGTGGAAGGTTGAGTTGCAGCGGGCAGGAGCGTACATGGATACGCTGAAGCAGTTGCTTGAAAAAGAATCCTTACTCAAAAAAGTCCAAATCGTCACCAGTGGTGATCGCGTGGAAGTACGCGGTGAGCTAGATGATATTGAGACGACACGCTTTTACAGCGTAACTCGAGAATTTAGGGAACAGTATGGTGAAAAGCCGTACTTGGTTTTGAAATCTATCCCAAAAGTTAGCAAAGGAACTAACGTTGACTTCCCATTTCGTAGTGTGAATTTTGGTCAGGTGCCTTATGTGATTTTGACAGACAATGTTCGCTATATGGTGGGTTCCCGAACCCCTCAAGGTTATCGCATTTCAAGTGTAACACCTGACGGAATTGAACTGGTGAAAGGTGGACAGGTCATCAATATTGAACTCGGATATTCAGAAGAGAATAACAATGACAGATCTTGAAAAGATTTTAGATAACGATCCAACTGGAGCAGAAGTGAAGAAGCTTAAGGAGACACTTTTCCAGGCACAGACTTCGGTCAAGCGAAAGCTAGATCAAGGGTGTAATCCTCAGCAATATCAATTATTAACCAAGCAACACGAAGCGTATATAGCAGCACAGGCAGTCCTTGAACAGTACGTTTCCCAGCCAAGTTAAGGAGAAATACTATGACATCTTTTTACAATGGTACTAGTACAGTCAATCTCGACGAAGTTAAAAGTAAACTTACAAGTCAGGCTACAACGGCGAATAAAAATGTGACCGACGCTATCGCAAATCTCTCAGCCAATGCAGACGATCCATCGAAATTAGCTGAGTTGCAGCACACCATCAACCAATGGTCAGTTATCTACAACATCAACTCTACAACGACCAGAGCAATTAAAGATGTGATGCAGTCCATTTTGCAAAAGGTATAACTGATGGATAGAGAAATGCGCCAGCTTTTGGCTGCAGTGGCCTTGATGGCTACAGGTATGCACTGCCATAAAGAAGCTCAATCAATCGTCGAATGTCTCGAACAAGAAGAAGGGACTGAAGAGGTGGTCGCGATGATTTTGGCGATGAGCTTAATGAATAGGGGCATGTATGAACAAGCTGAGCAGCATCTAGCTTCATTGTGTTCTGATCATGCATCTCTTATCCCTCTTGCTGCCCTGGCTGCGGGTAAAGCGGGTTTGTCTAGTAAGGCAGAGCTTTGGCTGCAACAAGCAGCGAATGGAAGTTCACAGAGTAAAGCGTTTGCTGAAAGCTTTTGTCATGATCTTAGGAACTTTGGATGATCATTGACTCAAGCTTGCAAGCTGCTGACCTAAAGAGCAGAAATGAGTTAAGCGTACATCGGCGCCAAGATGAAGCGCGAATGAGTTCATTGATGAGGGAATCAACCCAGCAAGAAATAAACGCCAAAAAAGAAGTAAATCCGCCTGTTGTTGAAGCTTCTAGTGACGTTTCCATGGTTAAAGCTTGGTATGAGAATATTAAGACTCAGCAAAATATTACTCGTCAAGCTTTGATCTCGGAACTAAAACAAGCTTTCCCCGAACTTGCTTCGCAGAAAGAAGCTATGTGGTATGCCTATAACAAAGAGAAGTCAATAAAAGGGACAGACGAAGCAAACTCGAATTTACTCGATGCGCTTAAGCAGGAGCTTGTTGGGGATTTCGCAAATGAACTTAGAGCTGTGCCTCCTTCCGATAACGATCAGCTGAGGCAAATGCTATCTGAAAAATATTCACTGAGTGCTCATAAGGAACAAGCCCTTTGGCATGCTTGGGAGGATCTAAAAGCTGTTCCGGAGATGAAACCCGTTGTTGATTTGGTTCGCCAAGAGTTGAGTCTAGTTATTTCAAAAAATGCCATTGTTAAAAACATGCTCACCCATAGCCATAAGTTAGATTTGTCGTAGGAGGTCATATGATCAACACGCAATATACTGAAGTAGTACAAACAAGCCTAGAACAGGTGCAAGACGCCCAAATAGAAGACGGACTAAGTGAACGTTTCGATCAAGCGATGTCATTACCTGAAAGCAACAATGGTCTTGAAGGTGGGCTGTTGGAAAACATCAGTGAACTAAAGTCAAATATCGACAATGCTAAAAGTTCATTACAAGACAGCATGGAAGCTGTGGGAGATAACCCTGCGAAACTGCTGGAAATGCAATGGGCGCTAACGCGTATTACTTTCCAAGAAGAGTTGATTGCCAAGACTGTAGGCAAAACCACTCAAAATGTAGAAACCCTATTAAAGGCTCAGTAAGAAATGATGAATAAATTGCGTGTATTCGCCTTGGCTATGGTTGTGTTTCTTGCTGGTTGTCAAACAGAGCTTTACACCAATATAAGCCAGAAAGAAGGTAATGAGATGTTATCTATTTTGCTATCTGAAGGTGTCGTAGCAACCAAAGAGCCGGGTAAAGACAACACCGTAAAATTGATGGTGGATAGTTCGCAGATTGCGTTCGCGGTGGATGCGCTTAAGCGCAAAGGCTATCCACGTGAAGAGTTTTCAACACTAAAAGAAGTATTCCCTAAAGATGATCTAATATCATCACCATTGGCTGAACGCGCTCGTCTTATCTATGCAAAGTCTCAGGAATTATCGTCGACACTTTCTCAGATTGATGGTGTTCTTGTTGCACGAGTGCACGTGGTTCTCGAAGAAAAAGATTTACGTCCTGGAGAGCGTCCGACGCCAGCTTCAGCTTCTGTGTTCATCAAGCATGCTGCCGATGTGGCGCTAGACTCTTACGTTCCGCAAATAAAGTTGCTAGTGAACAACAGTATAGAAGGTCTTAATTACGATCGTATTAGTGTTGTAATGGTGCCGTCTGCTGAGGTTCGAATCACTCCTCAGGGGAATCAATTTGAGAGCATCCTGTCTGTTCAACTAACCAAAGACTCGGTAGATAATTTTATTGTCATTCTTCTTTTCATGGTGGCGTTAATGATTGGAACGAATGTAGCAACTTATCTTTGGTGCCGTAGGAATGTAAAACGTGGCTAACCCAGAAACACCGCTTAGTCAGGTTGTTCACCAGTTCAACTATTGCCCGTGTCAGTACATGGACAGTAGCTGGCTTACTGACAAGCAGTCTTGGATAGAAAACCTAGATGGTTGGAGACATAGACCAATGCTTAACAACTGGGTGCTAAAAGAGTGGGAATTAACGCCTATTTCCGAGTCGACTTTTAACATACCGACAAACAGCGTAGCACTTTTGCCACCTGAGTCCCTTAGGAAACTATTGGTCATGGTTGGCGGTGTGCTGCATTGTATATCGATGCGTCAAGTTATACTCAAGGAGCCAAAGCAACATCTACATACAGCGTTTGGGTCTGAAGGGATGCAATTCTGTATTCAGCAAGGTCCAATGCTACTTTCTGATTGGCCGGAAGGATGGCAACACAAGTTACCTAGTCAATTCGACAGCGTGAGCATTCAGGAGCAGGCGTTAAAGCTTGGCTTGATTTGGTTTAGTTTCATTCTAAAAAACTCTCCAGACAATATTCAACAGCGATGGCGTTTTAAGCTCAAACAGTCAGATTTCGCATTCTCATCAAATGTTGCTTGGTTAGAAGAAACTCAGCGTGATTTGGCATATCGACTAACTAAAAAAATCGCAAAGCAGGTTATTCCCCAATGGTTTCATTTGTTGAAATAAAAACAGACAACTTACAGCTTGCTCCGGGTTTGAAGGTACTAAAAGCTCGAGAGTACTTGAGCTACTTAGACTCCCAGCACTTGGTTGAAGCTGCCCATGCTAAAGCAGGCACCATTGTCGAGAGTGCTCAACAGGCTTACGAAAGTGAAAAACAACGTGGTTACCAAGATGGGTTACAAAAGGCGGAAATTGAAAACGCCCAGACCATGATTGCGACCCTAGCCAAATGTAATGATTACTACCTTCAGGTAGAGCAAAAAATGACCGGTGTGGTGCTTGATGCTGTACGCAAGATCATCGATACCTTTGATGACGTTGATACGACGGTCAGTGTTGTGCGTGAAGCTTTACAGTTGGTCAGTAACCAAAAGCAAGTGATTTTGCATGTTCATCCAGAACAAGTCATTGACGTTCGAGAAAAGGTTTCATCGGTATTGAGTGACTTTCCAGAAGTAGGATACGTTGAAGTGGTTGCCGATGCGCGTTTAAAAAACGGAGGCTGTATCCTTGAAACGGAAGTCGGCATCATCGACGCAAGTATTGATGGTCAGTTGCAGGCATTAAAGCAGGCTATGGAAAAGCAACTCAGTGAACGTCAAAGCTCGTTGTAACTAAACCTCTTTATTATTGCTCTCGCCAAGCTTGAGTGTGACGATTTATTGGATTGGATAAATCTATTCAATCTAATGGCAACAATTGCTTTGTAATAAAGTCAGGCACTAAGAATTGTTAACAAAATAGAGAGTGGCCATCGCCACTCTTTTTTTGTCTGCAAAACCAAATAATGCCAATTTTTTTGTCATTCAATGTAGCGCTATATCTTCACTAACATGATGAATGTTAAGTGCTGACCACCATAATGTTCGTGCTGCAAAAGAGGTTCAAGTTGATAAAAAAGGCGACTGATTCTTATATAGGCGTGTAGAGGCTGCGCTTAAACTAATAAAAAACAGAGGGTATATGCTATGAACAGAGAAGAAATTATTAACCAGTGGCTGTTAGATATATCGGAAGGTCAGTGGCAACTATTAAATGATCAGTGCAACTTAGTTGGTGACGATGGCCGCCATTTCGCCACAATCAACCTGCTACAGAGTCGGACATTGATTATGTTTCCGTTGCACCCCTCAGAGCAGCTGGAATCAGACAGTCTTCAGCTCAAGTTATTACAGCTTAACAGCCACCCTGACGTTGTAGGAATGGCCGCTTTTTCTCTTGCTGAAGATAACGCCACTATTGTGCTTAACTTTTCAGTTTCCGATGAAGCCTTGCCAGCAACTGATCTTCAGGATTTCTGGCAAAGCAGCCTTAATTTGCGCAATTCGCTCTTTGAAGTTCTCTCCCGATAAGCTGAGTGATCAATATGGTTTATACATATAACAATGTTACTCAGCATACATTGGGGGTATCTGTACAACCTGTGCAGGTGCAGGCGAGTACGGCGGCCAATCAGCTTTCTCAGGTTCAGTCCGTCCCGGTAAATCTAACGGGTCAGAATCTTCCCCCTTTACCGAAAGGTAACCACGAGCCCGTTGCACTCAAGCAGGTTGAAGCTGAGTTTAATAAAGCGGTGATGCGGGTCGCCGAATACGAAGGCAGCGTAGTAGACAGCATTCTCACCAAAGTGAAACAGCAGTTTCCGCAAGAAGCGCCTGCTATGCAGATGCATATTGCTTCCACTGCCGCTGATAAAGTCAAAGCGGCCAACCATAGCTTCGAAATGAATCACCTTGGCAATAAATTACTCACAATGCCCGCGGTAGAGTATATGTCCCAGTCGTATCTCAGGCGTGTTTTAGAAAATGCAGAAAAGCTTGAGAATGCAGGCGTGAAACTTCATCTCGGTGATGAGGGAGGAGCTGGATTTTTAGCAGGTTGGGATACTAGCGATGATCAGTTGTGGGGCGAGCAGATGAACAAACTGGTTAACGGAAAAGTGAATGCCCGTGTTCTGACAACTGCTGGATATATGTTTCAGGAGAACTTCCGGCTTCATTTCGACAAAATTGCTGACTCGATTAACACACCGCTCTGGAATGAGAAGAACAGCCCTGAAAATGCGCGTGTTGATATTTTCAACGCAAGTAGCCTGAAAAAGGGCCCTCCAGTCACGGTCCAGCCTCACGGTACTGCCTGGTTGAAATACGCCACCTGGAACTTGACTGAAAACATGGGCCATGAACGACATCAGCAGATAGTCGCTTCCCGTAATCATGATACGTACGATACGAGCGAGCTGTATAAACACGTTGAACCTGCCTTGTATCGTGATGAAAGCAGCGGTTTAACGGAGCGCGAGAAGGCTACCCCGGGTTTTTCTGTTTGGGAGGTGCGTGATTCTGAAGTAAAAACCGTCGGTCAGGATAAGGAGGTTTCGGTCAACTGGAAGAAGCAGAACCTTGATAAAGGTCTGCCTATGTTTTCTGGGCCATCAAGTACAACCAGTTATATGTATGAGGTAGTGCGCTTACTGGATATACCAGACAATGAAGTACAGTCATTCCGCGCGATGCTGCTAGGCTGGATGATACAAGGCCGAGATCACAGTTTTACCGAGATCATGGGCGCGTTTGATGCTTATGCAAAGGAAAGAGAAGAAGGAGGCGTGGCTACTACTAGCGGTGACGCGAAACTGGCCTGGGAAATGCGTAAAACCAAGCAGTGGGAAACGGCTTACGAGAACCTTTTCACCGAGGACATTAATCTACCAGCGCAGGAAGCTAAAACAGTCAGGGTCAAAGGCCAGGAGATCCGTCTGCCAGCGATACCCGCGGTGCATATGACAAAGGCTGAGTTCGATCGGAAGATCACTGGCGGCGACGGCTACCCATCGCAGTACGCAACGAGCGATAACCTTAAAGTTATCCGTGATGATCTCTCGAACAAGGGTTTTTCTACGGTGCGTTCCGGTTTGGCTGCTGAAAAGGTGATGTATGGCGCATACAACCCGGTGACGAATGCTTTATTCGACTCTAGCAGCGAGGCTCGGCCTGTCTCTATCCCTGAACATGCAGGAACTGATATGTCGGCGGCTTTTTTTGATGCCGATAAAGATAAGGCTATGAATGATTGGCTGAGCCAGCAGTCTCCGGATGAGTACGAGAAACTGCTAGATGACGCTGCTTCTCTCTTCGCGGAGTCGTCTCAAGAGCAGTCTTTGGGACACATATATACACGCGAAAACAGCCCAAATAACTATGTGCTGGAGGCGTTTCTTCTCGACAAGAGAACCAACATGCTGCTGCATAGCGATGCGCTTAATCTAGATAATTCAGGTGAGAGTAACGTGTCAGCTTTGGTTAAACTGGCTGGAAAGGAGGCCACTCAGGAGGCCCGTCAGCAAGCCGTTCTGGGAGCTGTAGGGGATAACCGTACTGCCCAAGATGCACTGATTAAAGGGATGCTGTTAGCAGTTCAGCGCTTCTGGACGGGTGAGCCGACCGAAGCTTTTAACCCAGGCTATTCATCGCAGTACGGTTCACCTAAAGACGACATTGAGTTTAACTTGCGTTTTGAGGGGGCAATGCGCAACCTCAAAGGGGGCCCATCTGTTGATAAGCTTGATGATGTACGTGAAGAGGCTATTAAACTACGTAATATGTTGAGGGCTGCTATCCATTCCCCACTATTTGAAGGAACAACAGAGCCGGTCTACCGGGGTGTTTCTCAATATGTTGGTCAGGAACTACTAGCTCTTAAACCTGGCGAAGAGTACAAATTCCCTGGATTTATGAGCACCTCCAGAGAGCCGGGCGTCGGCTTAGATTATGCTAATGGAGCTTTTGTTGTTATTAATCCGCCCAAAACGGGTTCTCTAGGTGCAGATATAGTGGGTATAAGTAAGGCGCCTGCTGAGAAAGAGGTACTTGTGGCTGATGATACAGTGCTTCAGTTGGATAAGACATTTACTCTTAATATAACGAAAGAGATCCCAAGCACGGCGACCGGAATCAGAAGGCGTCAGTATGAAATGGGCTTGAGGCAGGCGCCAATCAAAATAAATGTTATGACGTCAGATGGCCAGGCTTCTCCTGAAGGTGAAGTACTTCTCAAGGATGTGATTGCGGATATAAAAGCTAAGCCCAAAGCCAACTACTTTGGTGAGCCGATCAAGGTGGCGGTACTCAATGTAAAAAGCTAGATGAATCATGCTTATAAACGACATCATTAATTTATGAGTCATTAATCGGGCCTGCTCTCATTATCAATTTAATGGGAGTAGGCTCGGCTATTTCATGTCCCTCATAACTTTTAGGGTCTGCTGACCTTTTGCGGTTATATTTTGCCCGGACTCTACGATCAGCATTTGTATACCTTTTCTACTGCGTTACCCGTTCATTGGTTACGGCAGCGCCATTTCAAAAATTTTCCTTGTATAAATAACCCACAAACTGCTGCAAAAATCAGCTTGATAGTTTTGTGGTAAGTATCACAGCGCATTGACGAAAGTAACAAAATTAGAGCTATTTACGACATCGTTCAATAAGTAATCGTTGTTCAATAGATTTCAGTGAAACAAAAAGGAAAAACAATGAAATCAATACAACGTTTACTTGATGAATTCTGTTCTCTCAATGAGCTTCCACCACTGCATATTGAAAATAATGGTCGTTGTCAGTTGCTTGTCGATGATCGCACACTGCTCTATTTTATCGCCACAGAAGACAATGAACTTTTGTTATCTGCTCGTGTGGGTGCATTGCCAAAGCAGGGTAGCTTAAGGAGCCGAGGTTTAGAGCTGTTGGCAAGAGCAAATTATTATGGGTTAGGTTGCGGCGGTCTGAATCTCGCCATATCACCAGATGGACGTCAAGTCATTCTGTTTGGTCGAAAAGCTCTAGAATTGCTAGATGCAGCAAATCTCACCCAGTTGTTCGATGAATTCAATCAACAAAGCTCGGAGTGGTCAGCGCGATTTTCCATGTTAGACCGTGATATTCCGCTCAATGAATCAAATCAACAAGCCTTTGCTCAGCAACTACGTGTATAGAGGAAGATATTATGGTGAATCCAGTAAAAGTTGGCCAAGCTAGTGTGCCAGATTTAGACCAGTTCCGTGCGGTTGCGGCTGCCAAAGATGACCGTGTAATCAGTAAAAAAGGTGAGGTTAAAGAGCCATCGACCTTCCATAAAGGGCATAAATACGCTGCGATTAGCGAAAATGTGCTTAAGCAAAAATACAACAAGTACTTTCAAGAGAATATAAAAACCCATTTAGACTTAAAGCAAGCACTGATAAAGGAAGAAAAGTACGACACAGCTATGTTGGCCTACTCTCTTATTAGCCCTTCAGGGTATAGAGGGGAGCCTCTGACAGAACGAAAAATCTTAGAGGTTGTCAGTCTTTTAGATGAAGTTAAAGTTGATGGAGATGCTTACCAAGAGCTCAAAAACAATTTTGATGCAATAAGCAAAGATGCTCGACTTCAAGCGAGCTTAGAGACCCAGTATCCGGGTAAGATGGACGGATTTGGTGCTGAGCTGCTCGAGATGGCGAAAGATAAACTAAAAGGGCCTGGGGTTAATGCGGCTATTAACCTGCTTCTACCGGGGGTGGGGTTGATTGTCGCTACGGGTCGAGAATTGCACAAAGCTTCTATCAACGGGGATGCTGAGGCATATCATCACCAATTAGAGCAGGTTTCGCACTTGCCAGGACGAGACCAACGCTTATCTTTACCAATGGAGCAAGCACTTGCCATTGGTCACGCAAAACTGTCTGCTGAAGGAGGGATAGGTGCCACGTTAGGAATGGCAACAGGAGGACTAGGTACATTTGGTGTAACTCCAGTGGCTACAGCAGGTGTGCTTCCTTTAGCTAAGGAAGCAATCGGAACTGTTGCGGCGTCGGGTATTATTAGCGGTGGCGGCTTTGTTGCGGGGCAGGCTGGTAGTTATGTTCTAAACAAAGAAGCAACTGAGTCATTGGCTGAGGAGGCCAACTCAGGTGTGTTGCCAAGGCTTGAGGTTGCCAATACAAAAGGAAACTTCACTTTTAGTATGCAAGACGCCGCATCGGTAAGAGCTCTTATGGTTTATCTAGGGCCAAAAGAGGACACAAACTTGACGGGCCCGGACGCTCCAGTAGAAGCTAAAGAGATGGAGAATGCTCGGTTAGCATTAAAGAAAATGCTCGGCTCGGCGCCTAGTGAGCATTTGGTACCAGACACCGACGCTATATTGAAGCTTAGCGAAGAAGATGAACCTAGCGAAACAGAGAAAGTGGCGACGGGCGCACTGAGAAAACTTCTCAACGAAGATTGGAACTGGTTGATGCCAGCAGTACGTTGCTTAGACGAAGGTAAGGCAGATCAGATCAATAAAAAGTTGACCTATAAATTGCCATTAGACGCCCCCAATGGCCGCGTAATGCTAGATAAGAGTCCTAACTTAAAAGATGAGCAAATTGATGCACTGGAGAGAATGGGTTCACCAAGCCAATTAAGGTTGCTCTATTTAGCAGAAGGCTGGGTATAATAAAAGGAGCGCAAGCTCCTTTTATTATATATGTAACTGTATGTTTTAACGGTTTTTATTGGTTGGCTTCTACTGAATCTAAAGAAGCTACCCACCTTAGAATCTCTGCTGTTGCCTCAATCAGATCTCCGGGGATGTATTGATCAAGTTGGCCATCGGCGTAAAGTGCCCGAGCTAGAGGGACCTTCTGCATTACCGGAATGCCTTCTTCCTGTGCGATTTTAATCATACGTTTTGCCATGGCATCGGTTTCTTTCAAAGTGATGATTGGAAGAGGGGTTTCTCCTTTTTTGTAGTAGAGACCGATGGCGATGTGGGTAGGGTTTGTTACTAATACGTTGGAACGCTTAACATTTTCACGTTGGTTAGATGCTTGAAGTTCTTGGTGTAATTGACGGCGTTTGCTTTTGATTTCTGGACTACCTTCCATTTCTTTATATTCGCGCTTAACTTCGTCTTTAGTCATTTTCAGTTTCTTAGTGTGATCGTATTTTTGGTAGGCAAAATCAGCTGTAGCAATCACTATAAACCCGACAGAAGAGATAATCATAAGCTGCTTAATCAACACGCCAGCTATGGTTGGAACGCAGTTTAGTCCACAGGTAGGGACTTGTAACAATGTATTCAGGTTGCCGCGAAGGGTAACCCAAATAATGCATGAAAGCAGACTGACTTTAAGTATCGATTTAATAAATTCGATAACACTTTTGAGTGAAAAAATCCGCTTTGCCCCCTCGACAGGGTTCACTTTTTTGATTTCAGGTTTAACAGATTCTCCGGTAAACAGAAAACCAAATTGGCCCATGTTGGCGAAAACTGCAACGAGTGCTGCAACAAGAATGATTGGAGCCAAGAGATAAGCCATTTCTTTAGCAATCGAGATGGCGACATCAAGCAACGCATCTTGAAAGCCTTGATAGGCCAGTTCACTGGGAAGTAGCAACAGGGCGGAAATGTGTTCAAGGTAATAATCTGAAAATGCAAACAGTACAGCAATGAGCACCAGTATCAATGAGGATGAGACGATTTCTTGGCTTTTTGCTACCTGGCCTTTTTGTCTCGCGTCACGAAGTTTTTTCGGGGTGGGTTGTTCAGTTTTTTCACCGCTCATATCTCAATCCTAGTGACTTAGCCAAATGGGGTTTAGTAGTTCGACAAACAAGGTGATATTGGGGAACAGGTCTTGATAATGATCCATCATTAAAGCGAGATAAAAGATCAGTAAAACACTCGCGACGGCACTTTTAATTGGCATAGCTAGGAAGAATACGTTGAGCTGAGGGGCGAATCGGCTAATGAGTGCAAGCCCAAACTCTGATAAGAACATCGCTAATACTAATGGTGCAGACATTAAGACTCCAAGCCATAACATTTGCTGGAACTGCCCGTAAAAGAATGTTACCCAAGCGTCGGTTACCGTTGGAAAGAAATCAATAACGGGCCATGAGTTATAACTTTTGAAAATCGCGTACATAAATGCGATATAGCCACCACCAGAAAAGAAGAGGGTTATGAGCGTTTGCGTCAACAGAACGGCTGTTGGCGTCGATTGTGACCCTAGTGTAGGGTTAAACATTCCTGCCATTGCAGCTCCGCGTTGGTTGTCGATCAAGAAACCACTAGCTTCCACTGCCCAAAATGGAATCGCTGCTATAAAGCCAATCAAAAGGCCCAATAAGATCTCTTTGCCGAGGATAACCATAATCCACAGCCCGTCAACCTCAGTAGGTAAGGCGTGCTGATTTATGATTGGAAAAGTAAATAGTGCCAGTGAGCACAGGACACCATTGCGGACCATAGTGCCACCTAACATCTGTTTGCTCAAAATAGGCAAAAAGATAAAACACGCCATCATTCGAGGTAGCGCTAAGCTGTAGACAAATAAAGCTTGATGGAGATCTTCGTAGTTCATCGTATCTGCGGGATCTTATCCATTGTAAGCGCGGCAAATGAATGCAGCTCGGCACCTAACCATTGGGTAGTGACAAACAGAGTAATGATGACCGCAATCAGCTTAACGACAAATCCGAGAGTCTGCTCTTGGACCTGAGTCAGCGCTTGTATCAGTGAGACCAAAGTACCGACAAAGGCAGCAACTAAAATGGGAGGCAGTGATAGTACCAAGACAAGTGTTAGTGCTTGTGTCGTAAAGTGAATGATTTCTGAAGGGTTCATAGCTAAATACCTTGTCAACCGTAACTCAACACGAGACCGTGAGTTAACTTGGTCCAGCCATCAAGTAGTACAAATAGCAGCAATTTAAAAGGCAGCGAAATGGTCATAGGGGATACCATCATCATCCCCATCGCCAACAGAATGTTTGACACAATCAAATCGATGGCGATAAAGGGAAGATAAAGTAAAAAACCTATCTCAAAAGCCCGAGTGAGTTCACTGACGGTAAATGCAGGCAATAAGAGCAATAAGCTGTCAGATTCAAGTCGGTCGACGTACTTTTGCGGCCATAAAGTTCGCGCAGCATCGGTGAAAAATGCGGCTTCTGTCTCTCGAATATGTTTTTTTAAAAACTCGCGATAGGGCTGCATCCCACTTTCAATTAGTCCCTCAACACTTGCTGAATCTTCTAGAGAAATCTCGTTTGCCTTCACATAGTCATAGGTTTCGAAGCCAACGGGTGCCATGATAAAAATAGATAAAATGATCGCAAGACCATACAACGCCATGTTAGGCGGTATTTGCTGCACGCCTAATGCATTTCGCAACAATGAAAAGACGACCGCAAGTTTGACGAAAGAGGTGGCCATCATTGCGATGAAAGGAATCAACGCCAGTAGCGCAAGGCTGACGATGAGATTGAGTTCGTCTGGCAGCTGAATCATATTAAGCGTTCTCGCCGATGAAAATTTCTAACAAGCGAACACCGAGCTTATCGTTAACATTAACAAGCTCACATTGACCTATCACTTTGCCATTGGCTCTTAATGTCACCGGTTTGGTTATGGGTTGGTCTAACTCAAAAACATAGCCTGGTTGAAGCTGAGTAAGCTGCTCTAAGGTTATCGCCTGCTGGCCAACATCAAAAGTAAGGTCAACTGGAAGTTGTTGATGATCGGTAATCGGCTCTTGGTTATGTAAATCGTTCATAGTTGGTTCTTTTTCCAGTATTTGAATGGTTTGGTCTTCAAGCTTGCATCGCCATAGATTTTTGCCCGATAGCTGAAAAACAACTTGCTGTTCAGCAACATAGCAGTGGTCAAAAAAGACAACATCGCCTTGTTCAAGTGCAGTGAAGTCGCTCACCGATAATTGAGTGGTGCCAAGGCACAACCAGATTGGCAGAGTGATTTTCTGATTGATTTTGGAGGATAGAGGTGGCAGAGCTTCGACTAGAACGTTGTTGCCTTGGCTCAGCCAAAGGCAAAGTGTATTGTTGTTATCCTTGGCAGTTAACATCAAGGTTTCACCTTGAGTGCTTTCTATCGTAATGGGTTCCAACTTGCTTAGAACCGGAAGCTGCCCAAACTGCTGTTTTAACTCACGCACATATGGCTCCAACTGAGCACCCAATAGCTCGAGCTGAAGTGAATCTGGTAGTGAGTCGAAAGAAGTCTCTTTAAGGATATCGCCAAGCCATTGCTGTAATTGTGCCGAAGCCAAGTCGATGTGTAGAGTTTGACTACCAATTATCGCTGTGAGTCGATACCCCGAAAACTGCGGCTTTTCCGCGATGGTGATTGATAAGCTCCCTCCATTATTGCCATGGAAGTAACATTGTTTGGTGCAAAGGCGATTAATCAGTTCAACGCTTTCGGCTTCGACTTTAGGAAACGCTAGTTTCATCAGTTTTCCTCCGGCTGCCATTCTTCATAAATGCTGCGTTGTTGACGTGAATGCTGCTGGTCATGCTGTTGGTCTGTTTGTTCTGTGACGGAGATTCTAATCGGTTGATCTAAGTTAAGACGATTAAGCCTTTCGGATAATTCTTGGCGTGCTTGCTGGTTAATGACTGAAAGTGCGTTATCTTGACGGATGGTTACACTATAACCTTGGTTATCTAACTTAATTTGGATCTCTCCACCTTTTAGCTGACCGTCATTGAGAAGCAAGCGCACCTCTTTCGAGGTGGTAGCATTCGGCAGCGATACTTGGATCTGCTCTACAAGCTGTTTGACGAGGTGAGACAGCTCGCGTTGAGTTGGCTGAGAAGCTTGATTGGTCATGCTCCTTAATATGAGTTCTCCCTGAGTCATCACATTAGAGGACTGACTTTGCATTGCATCTGTTTTAGGGGTTGAATGTGTCTCGAGTCGTTCAAAAGTAATCTCTTTTACTTCAGTACTGGATGCTCCACGGCCTAAAGCTGAGAGATTTGATTCATTTTTGCTATTGCCTAAAGAACCAGAGTTGCCCACCATTGTATTTTTGTAATTTTTATCCGTTGGTGACAAATTGGAATTTTGTCTTTGACTATTACTTTGAATGACCGGTGAGTTAACCTCTTGATTTGATGGGAGATTTTTCTCGCCAGTAGAGCGGCTTTCTACGGTATTCGTTTGTTCTGAATCTTTGTCGTTGCTTTTCTTTTTGCTTAGCTTTTTTTTGTCAGCCATCGCATTTTCGAAGCGAGATTGCAGGCGATTTGGGTCCTGCTCTAAAGCTTTTTCAGAGTGTACTTTTTGAGATGGATTTAGGGTCTGACCGTCAATGTTTTGCTTAATTTGCATTGTTCCCTCTACATTACCGCGACAGTGCGAAATTCTTCTTGTTCCAGTTCTTCTTGATGTTGTGCTAGCAGTTCTTTCTCTGCTCTCTCTTGTTCATATAGCTGAACAAATTTTTCGGTGGTTTTGTGTGCTTGTAAGGCGGCTTTTTTCTTGTCTTGCAAGAGTCGCTGTTCTTCTTCAAGTGCTTTCTTAGTTTCTGCAGATTTTTGCTTGAGCTCGGCTTCGCGTTCTCGTAACAGAGCAATTTCTTGTCGTAACGTTTCCAATTCCTTGAGCAAGACAGTACTTTGCTTGGCTTTGGCAAAGCGCCGTTCTTCTTCTTGCTCGCGCCAGTGATGGTATTCTTTGACCGTTTGTTCTGCTTTTAACACGAGCGCGGAAGCGCGGGAAACTCGGTACTCTTGCTGCTTGACGGCCTTATCGGCTTTGTCAGCACGAATTTTTTTGATGTGCAGAAGCTGGGCAATCATTGGTTAGCAATTCCCGTAAGTTGTTCAACCGCGCGTGTTAAGTCGCTTGGCTCATGAGTACCCTGACGAAGAAAAGTGCGGATGTTTTCGTTTTGAGCAATTGCCATATCTGCTCTAGGGTCTGTGCCTTGTTGGTATTCACCAATCTTAATTAGCAACTCGACTTCCTCGTATTTTGCTAACATTTCACGCATATGAGCCGCAGACTCTTTGTGCGAATCATCAACTATCTGGTTCATTACGCGACTTGCAGAGCGTAGTACGTCAATCGCGGGATAATGGTTGGTTGCCGCGAGCTTCCTAGACAGAATAATGTGCCCATCGAGTATTGAACGTGTTTCATCGGCGACGGGCTCTGTCATGTCGTCACCCTCGACTAACACAGTATAAAGAGCCGTAATTGAGCCTTTATCTGATTGTCCAGCGCGCTCCATCAACTTAGGCAATGCTGCAAAAACTGATGGCGGATATCCACGTCGTGTAGGTGGTTCACCGGCTGCTAAGCCAATCTCTCGTTGAGCGCGGGCAAAACGTGTGACTGAATCCATGAGTAGAAGAACGCGTTTTCCTTGGTCGCGAAAATACTCGGCAATAGACGTCGCCACGAAAGCAGCTTTTGCACGCTCCATCGCAGGGCGATCTGATGTCGCGACAACTAGTACAGAGCGCGCCATACCTTCTTCACCAAGGTCATGCTCTATAAATTCTCGAACTTCCCGTCCACGTTCACCTATAAGAGCAAGTACAGTGACATCGACGTCTGCAGAACGAATAAGTTTGGCTAGTAAAGTACTCTTACCGCCACCAGCAGCAGCAAAAATACCCATACGTTGGCCTTCACCGCAGGTAAGTAGGCCATCAATTGACCGGACACCTAGTGAAATGGGTTTTTCTATCAATTTGCGTTGCATTGGTGGTGGCGCATCTTGATAGACGGGATACCAAGAGGTAGGTTCTTGCATCTGTCCGCCATCAAACGGACGGCCAAGCCCATCAAGAATCTTACCTAGCAAATGTTCACCGACACCAACTTCGTGCATCTTTCCCAACGGGCTAACTTCAGTGTTGGACGAAATACCAAACATGTTGCCAAGCGGGGTTAGCAGTGCGTGGTGTTGTTGGAAACCCACGACTTCGGCCAACAAAGACAAAGTTTGGTCAGGATTACGGAGTTCGCAAAGCTCTCCCACGCGTACCCCTGGAACCACAGCTTTGATGATCGTACCAGTCACTTGAGTAACACGCCCTCGGATCTGGATCAGTCGCGTTTGTTTGATAGCGGATTGCTGAGTATCGGTAATATAGGAAAACTGGTTCAAACTAAAATTAATGCACAATGATTGATGATTGCGAGAATAGGTTTTAGGGCGTTCTATTTATAGTGACTATTAGTCGGGAGTTTTTAGAAAACTAAAAATGGGCTAAAAAAACGCGTCTGATTTTGACAGCTTGGAATGAGGGTGCTCCATATAATCGCTCTATAAATTGGGAAAATTGGAGCGTGAGTGAATGAGTACGATCAACAATCAAGTCACTACAAATTCGAAATTTGATGCGTCCGTAAGAGTTAGCCAAGATAGTGGTCGTCCTGATATTGCTAGTAGCAAAGGTGCCTATCGAGGAGAAACGGTCAGAGTGCACAATGCTACTCAGTCGCTATTCGATGCGATGGAGGAGTTGACGTCACTCGGCTCAGAAAAAGCAGAAAAAGACCTTAGCAAACGTAAAGTCAAAGATAGTGGCTCACGTGTTAATGAAGTTCACGAATTAGTCTCTGAGTATCTAAAGAAAGTTCCTGATTTAGAGAAAAACCAAAAAATTAAAGACCTTGCTGCCAAGATGGCAGGTGGCAATATTTCGACGATTGCACAATTGCAAGCTTATCTAAATGGTTTTTCAGAAGAAAAAAGCCACCAATACCTCGCATTGAAAGCGGCGAAGGAGTACCTCAAAGCAGGCCCAGACAATAAGCACCTGCTGGCGGTTATAGATCAAGCCTTAACGAAGATGGAGCAAAGTCCGGATTCCTGGTCTCAGATCGATACCGAAATCCGCGTTTCGCAATTTGCAGATGATTTTAGTCGGGAGCAAGAGTTCAGTAGCTTGCATCAGTTGCGAGGTTTCTATCGGGACACTGTGCATAGCTATCAAGGTTTAGGAGCTGCATATCAGGACGTCGTCGAGCGATTCGGTTCACAAGAAGTATCGACCGCTGTGGAGTTCATGTTGCAAGGCATGAGTGCAGATTTGAGTGTTCAAGGTAGCACGATTGACTCGGTAAAACTGCAACTATTGATGTCTGATATGCAGAAGCTAAAAACCTTAAACACGCTTCAGGACCAGGTACGCGGTCTGTTTCAAATGTTTCAACCGCAAAGGATGAGTCATGGCTTATCAGGATTCTGACTTAATGGCTGACATCATCGCTTTGGTTGAACAGCGATGGGTGGGTGCTGAAGCGGTTTGGAAGTTAGCTGAATCAATGGGTTTAATCTTGGTTGAACAAAAAATAGGTTTCTTTCGCGAGTTACACAAGTTGGTTCGATATATACCTGTAGACGTGTTCGCAGACGATGAGCAAAGACAAAACTTAATTCGAGCGGTGCAAACGGCACTCGATGAAGCTGTTGATAAAGAAGAAGAGGAAGCATGGGAAGATGAATTGGATTGACTCATCAGTGGATGATTTTTGTCGAGGAATGGGGCTAGATACAGTTGATTTTGCATCAACTGGTCGGGTGCAGTTGACATTCCAACTGAGTGGAACTCTCCATATAGAAAGACATCAGGACAACCTATTTTTGATGCTTTCAAGGGGGATCTCATGGCATCAATCGAGCGACCTGCTTAAAGATGCATTAGCACTGTGTAACTTTGATAATGGCTGGCCGTTTTCGGTTCGTACGGGCCTGTTAGGAGAAGAAACTCTCGTATTCTCAGCACAAATCAATGGTGAGGAGGTGACAATACCGTCCTTAGAACAAGCTTTTGCGTTACTGATTCGACTTCATAATGAAGTGGTTGGACAATGAATAAAATAAGCACACTAAATGTTGGAATCGAAGCATTTAGTCATCTTACAACTGAACAAGCTGAACACGACTTTCCGCAACGTTTTCAACTGTTGCCCGATGGCCAAGCGATAGCAACACACTTAGAACGTTTATATGATCTTCGTCCATCTGACCAATACCTCTTAAAGTTGGCTAAGCCAAAGTTAACGCAATCTGATCTATTGAGGCCAGAAAAGTATCGTGAACAGTTTGACCAAACTTTAGACACTATCAAGGTGTTAGCAGTTCAGCAGGATTCTAAAACACTAACTTCAGCAGCAAAAACGCTAGAGAGCAGCCAACTAGATCAACGTTATCTAA
Source organism: Vibrio sp. R10-SF1-ISO8 (assembly GCF_059833805.1). Classification (NCBI taxonomy): domain Bacteria; kingdom Pseudomonadati; phylum Pseudomonadota; class Gammaproteobacteria; order Vibrionales; family Vibrionaceae; genus Vibrio; species Vibrio sp. R10-SF1-ISO8. Next base: position 822,650 of record NZ_JCBDHL010000021.1, read on the forward strand.
CCATGGCGCTTAATCTATTGATTCAGGTCTAACGTGCAATGATAAGTAAAAAAGAATCAGAGCTATTGCTTGTGCATGCCGCGCTTCAAATTCAGTACCAACAACCAGAAAACGCGATCTCTTTGCTCGATGCACTACTGGAGCTTAACGCTGACAATTGGGAAGCAAAACGTCTGCTCGCTGTTGCTTGTCTCCAGACAGGGCGCTACACCCGTTCAACCATGTTGTGCGAAGAATTACTACAGGTCGATTCAAAAGACCATGAGCTGGGACTTTGGTTTTGCCTCAGTCAGGCCAGATGGAAACTGAATAATCAAGATGGGGCACGTCAGGCTCACAGACGTTACCTACTATCACTAAATAGTGAATCCAATGAATAAGTTGATTGATATATTAAATAAGGTCGGTCAGCGTAAAGATATTATGCTAGCAGTTATGTTGCTAGCGATAGTCTTTATGATGATTTTGCCGCTCCCGACAGGACTTGTAGATGTCTTGATCGGTGCGAACATGAGTATTGCGGTGGTGCTACTTATGTTGGCGATTTACATTACCACGCCGCTAGAGTTTTCCGCTTTTCCTGCTGTTCTCCTAATCACGACGTTGTTCCGTTTATCACTGTCTATCACAACGACACGCCTTATTCTTCTACAAGGTGATGCAGGCCAAATTGTCTATACCTTTGGTAACTTCGTGGTGGGTGGCAACTTAGTTGTCGGTATTGTCGTGTTCCTAATCATCACCGTAGTTCAGTTTATGGTAATAACCAAAGGTTCTGAACGTGTTGCTGAAGTTAGTGCGAGATTCTCGCTTGATGCTATGCCTGGTAAGCAGATGAGTATCGATGGTGATATGCGCGCTGGGGTGATTGATGTCAATGAAGCTAGGCACCGCCGCTCTCTGATTGAGAAAGAGAGCCAGATGTATGGTTCGATGGACGGCGCAATGAAGTTCGTAAAAGGAGATTCAATTGCGGGTTTGATCATCATCGTAGTCAACATCCTTGGTGGTGTAATGATCGGGGTCACTCAGAAAGGTATGAGTGCTTCAGAAGCGTTGGAATTATTTGCGATTCTAACGGTTGGAGATGGCCTAGTTTCACAGATCCCTGCGCTATTTATCGCTATTACTGCTGGTATCATTGTTACGCGCGTGTCTCATGAAGAGTCATCAGACTTAGGCTCAGATATTGGTGGGCAGGTAACGGCTCAACCAAGGGCCTTGCTTATTGGTGGCGTTCTTCTGATTCTGTTTTCTTTGATACCTGGTTTTCCAAAGATAACTTTCCTTGTTCTAGCCGCAGTGGTTGGGGGAGGGGGAATGTTTCTCTTTTACCAACAGAAAAAGCAAAATGAGACTGACACCTCTGACCTATCTACGTTTGTCGCTCAAGGAGCGGGTTCACCTGCAGCGATGCCAAATAAACCATCTCAGTCTCGAGTGAGTAAAGGCAAGTTAACCGAACAAGAAGAGTTCGCGATGACAGTACCGTTGCTTATTGACCTCGATTCAAGCTTGCAGGTACACCTAGAGGCGGTGGCACTTAACGATGAGCTTGCGCGGGTTAGGCGCGCTCTATACCTCGATCTGGGCGTTCCTTTCCCTGGTATCCACCTGCGCTTCAATGACGGAATGAGCAACGGAGAATATTTAATTCAGCTACAAGAAGTACCAGTTGCAAGAGGTCGAATAGAACAAGACAAACTACTCGTGACAGAGGGAGCAGAGCAGCTCGAGTTGCTCGGGATACCTTATGAAGAAGACGAAGATTTCCTACCAGGGGTCAAGAGTATCTGGGTGGCAAACAGCCATCGGGAAAAGCTAGAGACAAGCCATGTCGGTTTCTTAACTCCGGATCGAATCCTGACATTCCATTTATCACACGTGTTGAAAGACTATGCGCAAGACTTTATTGGGATTCAGGAAACTCGTTACCTACTTGAGCAAATGGAAGGCAGTTATGGCGAGTTGGTGAAAGAAGCACAGCGAATCGTACCTTTGCAAAAAATGACGGAGATCCTCCAACGTCTGGTTTCGGAGGACATATCTATCCGAAACCTAAGGGTTATTCTCGAAGCGATGGTTGAGTGGGGACAAAAAGAAAAAGATGTCGTTCAGCTCACCGAATATATTCGTTCAAGTTTGAAGCGATACATTTGCTACAAATACGCCAGTGGGCAAAACATGCTCCCTGCTTATCTGCTAGATCAAAGCCTTGAAGATACGATTCGTAATGGTATTAGACAGACATCAGCGGGCAGCTATCTGGCGCTGGATCCTTCGGTTACTCAGCAATTTGTCAGCGATGTAAAGCAGACGGTGGGGGATCTTAGCAGAATGCCTAATAAGCCAGTGCTTGTCGTCTCGATGGATGTACGTCGATACGTCAGGAAGCTGATTGAATCAGACTATTACGAGTTGCCAGTGCTTTCCTTCCAAGAGTTGACACAGCAAATTAACATTCAACCACTTGGTCGGGTTGGAATGTAATGGACAAACTCATTCGCTCTTTGCAAGACGCAGGGGTAGAGGCGACGCCATACTACTGGCAACAAAGCGCCATCAAGCTCGGTGACCGTATTGAATTTGATGGAATGGAGCTTGTATTTCGGGTTGAAGAGGGCGAGATCGTTATTGTTTTGCTTAGAAGAACCAGCATCAACCAAGGACTTCGAAACCCATTCTCCTGCCTGTTCATGCTTGCTGAACATGCGGTTAGGCTCTACCCACCAGACTGGGTGATTCGAGGCAATGTCGATGTGTTGCGTGGTAGTAACATGAGTAACCAACGGCTTGCGCAATTTTATCTAACGGCTTGTGGCGCCAGCCATGATGTAGAAGCTGACTGGTATTTACTGCGTTTAGCTGACTATAGGCCGTTGAAAAATAGAAAAAAGTAAAAAGTCTCGGCTGTTACTGACAGCGCGCGACGTTTTACTGCCTTTATGATGGAAAACAAGATGAAACAACCCTTTACCGACACGATAGACCAAGCCGAACTAGCGATCCAAAGTGCCGGAGATCGTAGTGATGTATTTAATGAACTGTTAGAAGGGCTTGGGGTCGGGCCTGTAGCCGGTGAAATCCTGCTGGGAGGGATCAGTGCCTCTCCACAAACTATGAAACATGCAGAGCAGGAACTGGTAGAAGAGGTGATGCGCAGGCGTCAGCAGTTGAATGCTGTACAGGCACCGGGTGAAAAAGGCAAAAGAAGAAAACGTCCGACCATGATGCGCGGAATGGTGATTTAAGGTTTTTGATATGACAGATATGCGAACAACGACAGACTTAAACGCGGTTGCAACGAGTGGCACTGGTGATGTAGACAACCCTCAGGTTCCTCTTTCCTTTCAGGCTGAACTGGAAGCAAAGCTTAAAAAGAATCTCTCCGAAGACCAGTATACTCTAATCGCCCCACTTCTTACTCCACTGCAAGGGCTACCCCCTATCAATGGCTTAGCGGCTGCAGAAGAGATTGCACAACAGTACGCGATAGCTATTGAGACACTGATTGAGAAGCAGGCGGCTTTTTCTGATATGCCGCTTCAGGGTGCTCTGACTCTGTGGATTGATAACCTTAAAGCTAAAGTTCCCACTGAAGGTGATGCGAAGGGCACAGTTGCGCAGAGTGAGTTGAATACACAACTGAATATTACTCTAGCAACTCAGTTTGAAAGCTGGTTTACCACCCTGCTAAACCAGAGCGTTGGGCCGGGTATGCCGACGGAGTTTATCCGCAATATTCAGCTGACGGGTTCGGGTTCTTTGTCCTTAGCTGAGCAGATGCAGGATCTGGACGCTGTTGGCCTGAAAAGCAAAACAGAAGAGCTTAGTACTTTTTTTGCTGGTATCAAAGCGCGGTTACCGCTTTCAGAAAATCCTGTTGAGGCCACTCAGTACCTGCGAGCTATGTTTGAGCGACTGGGAAAAGAATCTTTCCCGCTATCACAGTTGCTGTCAGAGAATCTTTTACTGACGAAAGAGCAGTTTACAAACAAAGTAACCGAGCTTCTACAAAGTTCGCTGCTAATCAGTAAAGAGGATGCAGAGGCGATAGCCGGCCAGTTTGTAAGAGCTGGTATTGGCAGTATGTCAATGACTGAGCTGGAGAAACTCTTTAGCAATCTTGACGGGCAGGTTGAAGGGATATACACCTATGCCCGCGTTAAGGGTCAGCTATCAGGAGAAGTGACACTTACCAAAGGTGTTGCGGATATGGTTAAGCTGCTGAAAGATGATCCCAAAATAGAGGTCTCTATTTCCACTTTCTTTGCCGGTATTGCAAAGCCGTTAACAGATTTGCAGATTGATACTCTTGTTAGTGGACTGAAGGATCAGAAGCAGAGTCAGGTTTCGGAACAGGAGCTCGAAAGGATTAAGGAAAGCGCTGGAAACGATATAGAGGTCCTGTTTCAAAAATACGAGAGTGGGCAGGATATGTCCGGTGACAAAACGCTTTTGCAACGCTACACGACGCTGACTGAAAATCTCGAAAAGTTAAAAGCTAGGCTTGGCAACGTTAGCCAGAAAGAGCTTGACGACAATAAAATCTTGGCTGAACACGCTTTGACCGCCCGGGATCTGTTGTCGATTACCGATGCTAGTCTCGCCAACCGTTTTGACGAGCAGGTGCTGTTAGCACTGAACGAGCGACGGGTTAACCGCCTTGAAAAGCGTAATGAGGTAAAAGACGACCTACAGGATCTCACCGCTCGCCTGAAGGTTTTTGGAGAGGTTCAGTCGAAAATTCATACTCAGCAGAGTAATAACAGTGGATACAACCCTGCTAGCTACAAATTTTCTCATAGTGACTTTGGTTATGGTTCAGAAGAGGCATTTAAAAAGTCACCTGAATACGCATATCTGCACAGCATAGCTCCTGATAAACAGGTGAGCGAGATAAGTCATATGGACTTTCTAAAAAATGAGGGTGTAGATGCTCAGAACAAGACCTACCAGAATAAAAAAGATGAACCCACTTACTTAACTGATTTCTCAAGCTCAATCAGCGATAAGTCCAAACTGCTGAATGACGAAGTTCAGATCAAAACAACCACACTGAATGATCTCAGCTCTCAATATAACTCAACTGTTGAGGCGATGAATAAATTCGTTCAGAAATATCACAGTATTTTAGAACAAATCCTACGAGCTATTTAAGGATAAGCACAATGACTACAGAACACGCGACTACCGATGCATCTCAATTTGATGCTAATGACTTGTTTTCTTTTTTGGAAGAGGGCGGCACGATTAAGATGCTCCATGATGTATCTCCTGACACTATTGAGCACATCTATGCAGTAGGCTACAACTTCTTTCAATCCGGTAAGACTGACCAGGCGGCGAAGGTTTTCCAATTACTCTGCATGTTAGATCACTATCAGGCGCGTTTTTTTGTAGGTCTTGGAGCGGCTCGTCAGGAAATGGGTGAATATCTGGAGGCGATTGACGCCTACAGTTATGCCACACTGGTGGATATTAACGATCCGCGTCCGCCTTTCCATTCGGCCGAGTGTCACTTAAAGCTTGAACAACTGACCGAAGCGGAAAGTGGATTTTACAGTGCAAAGGAGATGTCTGCCGGGAAATCAGACTATGCAGATTTGCATAAACGTGCAGACATCATGTTGGAAGCGGTGAGAAATAAAAGGAGTAACTAGAATATGAATTCTATGCTAATTGACCGCTCCCAGGGCACAGGTTATACCCAGGGCCCTGATGAAACAAAGCTGGAAAAAAACCAGCAGAAGACTGCCGGACAGACTAATGTTGCGGCGGGAAATGTTCAGAAAAATGGTGCAGAACTGCCAAACTCTGACAAGGTTCTGCCTCAGCTGAATGTGCCACAGGTACAGGTGACAGAAAAAAGTACCCCTCTAACTCTGGCTGAGATCGCAACGCTTCAGCAAGCTGTTAGCGCTCTATCTGGAACCATGCGAGCGACAGATCAGGAAACGACAGCAATTGCTGTAAAGATCATTTCAGGCTCTGCCGATGATTTTGAAGTTGAGCTAGCAGCGTTGACTGACAAACTGAAAAGTGCCCAGAACAAACTCAAAATTGAGGAAGTGAAAGTCGCTAAAGCTAAGCATGAGCAGGAAATGGCTGAAAACCTAGAGAAGATCAAAGAGTCTCAGGAAGCTGCGCAAGAAGCTAAGAAGTCTGGTCTTGCGTCTAAAATCTTCGGTTGGATCAGTGCAGTTGCCTCGATTATTGTCGGTGCCATTATGATCGCGACAGGTGTTGGTGCAGCTGCGGGCGCCCTGATGATTGCCGGAGGTCTGATGGGGGTCATCAGTCAGGTGACGCAGATGCCAGAAGTTCAAAAAGCGATGGAAGCTGCAGGTGTCGATGTAAAGGCCTTTGGCTATGCCATGATGGCTATACAGGGAGCACTAGCTATCGCAAGTGCTGGTATTGCGATAGGCAATATCGTTAATGCATTGAAGGGTGCGGTGGATGTAGCGGCTAAAACACTGTCCACAGCTGTCAAGGTAACTCGTACCGTTGCAGAAACCGTCGATACAGCGGCAAATATTGGCTCAAGTGCTGCAGACATTGCCAACGGAGTGAATCAATCGAAAGTTGCTAACATTCAGGCTGATCTCGCTGACATTCGGGCTGAAATGACTCTCGATCAGTCGGTAATAGACAAACTCAAAGAAGAGATTGAGAACATCCTGCAGGGCTTCCAAGAGCTGATGGAGATTATTATGCAGATGATCCAGGCTAAAGGCGAAACTATGCAGACAGTATTGAACCGTCCGGCTACGGTCTAAGGGGGAATTGCAATGGCAAATGAAGTTAATAATATAACTGCAGGTTATACAAAGGTATTTGATCTTGTTGACAATTTGAAGACTGAAGCTGGTGAAACGCGGGCTATCACGAAGCAGGAAGCGGCAGAACTGAAAACAACGGTTCAGAGCTGGGCAAACGATCTTAAAAACTATCAGCTTTCGGTTCCGTCAGGCCAGGTAAATGGCCAGATGGCGATGGCTGCAGAAAAGTTAGTTGGTGAATTATCTACTGCATTGAGTAATATCAACTCGGTTGGTTCTCTGGCCACTGGTACGCTTTCAGGCTCGTTGCTGATAAGTTCGCTCGAAAAAATCAAGCCAGTTGCAGACTTTGTTCTTGGCCGCATTGATACGGTACTAGCGGGTAATCCTGTCTCTGAAAAGCTGATGGCTCAGATGGCTCCTTTGATGGATGATCTCGTGACTGCGATCGTTCAGAGTGCTGCAGGGGAAGCAAATAAATCAAACAACCTAGATGATATGCTTCCACGCTTAACTCAGGCTGTTGAGTCTGTTAAAACAATGCTTAATGGTACTGAAGAAGGCAGGAAGCTAACGCAAGAGCTAAATAGTCTGATCGGAAAAATGACCAACAATGCTGGACAGGTTGCCGACGCAGAAGATAGTTCCAACTCTATCGCTGATGGTCTGGCTTTGATTGTTCTGCTGTACACTCTTTCCAAACTTAGCCGTCAACAGCAGGTGCAACAGCGTGAAATTGCTGTTGATGCGACAGTGACTAGCCAGAAAAACCAGGCTGATGAGCAGAGAAGTGCCGCTTGGGCAATGATCGGTATGGCTATCGTTGCGGGCGTAATGGCGGGGTTAACTGTAGCCGCGGGCGCGTTTGGCGCTTTTCAGTCTGGCAAGAAAATTGGCAAAGAGATGTCAGCAAACGCGCAGGTAAATACCCAGCAGAAAGGTATGAATCAGGTAGATGAACTATTGAAGAAACCTGACCTTCCTGAGCATGAGCGCGTTCAGTTGACGAAACTCAAGGAGGAAGGTACTAAGAACCTGACAGAAGGCAATCAATACTTGCAGACTAACAATCACAAGTTTGATCGTATGACGGGTATCAACCAGGCGCTAACTGCTTTTGTTCAGACTCTGGGTCAGTTTGGTAACGCGATTGCCAATTATTCACAGGCCGAATCTCAGGCACGAAGTAAGGAAGACGAAGTTCAGGCTACCCAGGCTCAAGCAGAAAAACAGAAAGCAGACGAAAATGTCAGTTTCCAAGAAGGTCTGCTTAAAGAGCTTCGTGAATTGTTCCGCTCTATTGCTGATAGTGAAAACCAGGCATGGCGGGCTTCGGCTCCAACGGTTTAACTTAAAATCGTTCTAACCTCAAGGCGCTACATTGTGGCGCCTTTTTTTGTAAATTTTCTTATTGGTTATGTACACAAAAAAGCAAAGCCAGAGTGACTTTGCTTAGATTCGCGATGGTTCTTTGTTAGTGAACGATGATTACACTCGAAATGCAGCTTGGCTAAAATTAGACTTCTCTTTGGCTTCTGGTTCAGCCAACTCTTGTAAGTCACTTTGCACTTGATCGTAATATTGGCTAAGAAGCTCAAGTTGCTGATAGAGGCTATGACGGTCAGCCTGTACCAGAGATTGCTGGTTCCAGAGGATCACGTTATTGCTGTTGCTATCAAAGCCAACGACAGGCTTTTTCTCTTCTTGGCTAAACATACCTACCTCAAGCAGAGATTTCGCATTGTTAGAGGTTAACTCACCAAGATTGCTGAACATAAGTAACCGTCCTGCAGGGTGCTCTGTAATGTGGCATTCCTGCTCTCCTACCTTGAAGCTGACAACGGTATCAATGTTACCTGAAAGTGTTAGGTTTAACTCCTGACATAGTATTTCAATTGCCTGAGTGTATTGTTGACTCATTCGTTACTCTTATGTTGGTCTGAAAATCTGACGGCAGTACAACAAAAAGCGTCTGGCTCAACTATCAGTATCGGCAGGAAGTTTTTATATTGTTTGGTGTGAGTGACTGAGATAGCTGACTGGTATTTGTCAGTTATATATTTCCGACCGATCCTGATATTTTCTCCTGCAGCAAGCTCCTAAACTGCTTAGCGTGTTAAACAATAAAGAAAAGCAGTATGACTCATTTAAATGCAACTCACTCAAGCGCAACACAGGTTGCCAATGTTTCAAATCATCAGACAGAGATGTCAGCTCAGACTGGCGCACTTGGTGATAAACCCGTCACTTCAATCGCAACACCAAAAGAAGTTCAGCAGTTAGCAGAAAGAACGGAGAGTAGTCCGATAACGTCGCTAAAAGACAAGGTTATTAGCTGGTTGAGCGGTGCGGTAAACGCCATTAAGGGGTTGTTTGTATCAAAAGATAAGCCTATATCAAGCATGACCCCGACAGGTCAAACACAGCAACTATCCCGTGAAGAAATGGGTAAGGTAGCTATAAAAGAGTCTCTAAATGGCCTAACTCAGTTAGATACTTTATCGAGCCTTGATGGAGAGTCACTGAAACAGCAGCATAGAGAGCTTGCGACAAACAATGGCGCTCTACGTTCAACAGTCACAGCACTTCAGACCATCAAACTGTTCGGAACCGAAACTCAGAAAACGGCAGCAAGCAACATATTAAGCGATATGGTGGGTGGTCAGCCTTTCCAGCAGTGGGCGACAACAGGTAGTGGTGAGGCTAAAGATGCTTCAACGTTTTTGAACGATGCCTCATCCGAGGAACTACAAGCCGCCAGCGACAAGATCAATCAACTTACTGTACAAATCAGCAAGCTTAAAGATGAATTAATTGTTCACTTACAGCCTCAACAGACTGCTTCGGCAAGTGAAGAGAAGGTCGCGAACTCAATTGAATCTCGCTATGAAGCGGATAACGATCTTGGGATTGGAGGCGGTCGCTCTGCTAAAGATAACAGTGTTAAAACTGCACTGGATGCAGTTAGCTTTCTTGCTACCAGAATTGCACCAAGTACAACCCCTACACTGTCTAGCGAATCGATTAATGCACTGCAAGATGCAATCGCCGACGGGACTGTTTCCTTTAGTATGATACAGAATGGCGCTCTTAATAAGGGAGACTTAGCTATGATCCGGGAGCTCGCACTGTCAACAGTTTCAAACCAAGATGCATCATATACTGGCGAACTAGGCTCGATTGTAGACTCGTTAAGTCATAGTCGACCAAATGCAGGAACAGTAATGCAAGGTATTCAGGGCTTCATTGATATGTCAGCCTCTCAGTGGCACGCAAAAACAGCGGATAAGCCGGAAGACGCTATTGACGCAAACGCTCATGCTAAGTTTGACAGAGAGTTAATGAAATCAAGCTTTGATGGTATGTCGCAAAGCGATCTTAAGCAGGCCTTAGCTCAGTTGGAAGGCGATTTTGGCCAGAATCTTAGGGGTATTATGGGCTTAGTTGCTGAAAAAGTGCCGGTTTCTGATGATGCACAGGAAAATCCGGTGCTTATATCTAGTGCGATGCGCTATGGTAATGTCATCGAAGGACTGATTACTGCCCTAAAGGAAAAGCTAGGTGAGCCGACCGATGCTCGCTTTGCTGATGCACCAATGATTAGCGACCTTTCTGAGCTGACTGCTTTTGAGAAAGCTGCGCTGTTAAGGGTGGGGATTACGGAAGAGATGATGGCTTAACCCACGTCTACATGCTTTGTTTACACTAAAAAAAGCCCTTCGATGAGAAGGGCTTTTTTGTCTTAGGATTATAATGCTTTCCAGCATTAATGATTTACAAGAGTCAACCCACTAGGCAAAGCATCACCAAACACACGCTTAGATTCGCTTTCTGATAGCTCTTTCACCTCTTCTACCAAGCTAACCCAAGATTCTGGCACCTTGCTTTGTTTTAGCTTCGCAAGAACTTGGTTTCTAAAATCATCAGAAATATCAAACAGACGATCGCCTGTTTTTCGACAGATCATGACCGCGGCAAAAGCAATCATGGGTTCTTTCTGCCAGTTTTGTTCCAGCAACTTAGGTAGCCATTGTTCTGCTTGTTCTCGAGGGATCACGCTGTGCTGACTGCCATACAGTGGAGTACGTGAAGCAAGCCTACCTAACGCCCACCAATGCGCTTGTTCGAACTGGTTATGGTTGATGGCCTTACTTAAGCACCAAGAAGCGAGCAGCACCTTATCTTCCACTTCAAGGTGCTCTAGTGAAGCGGCAAGTCTAACCATAGATTCATAACCCATGTCTTGCGCCGCTTTGGCTGACTGAGGGTTTTTCATCGCCCCTGGGTGAAGGTATTTAGCAATATCACCGAGGATGCTTTCTTGCTGATCTTGGTTTAGCCCCCCGGCAATTCGGCGCCAGAAAACCCACCAATCAGTCCAGCCTTGATGGTTTTTAAACTGAATTCCCTGCTGATATAGCCCCCAAACTTGCTCTATACGCCAAGAATCAGTAGCATCGCCAAAACCCGGACGCAGCGAGAATCCGGCTAAACGTAGCCAGTTTTTTTCATGTGGTTCAGAGCGGCGGCGGCGTTTGCGTCCGAGTGCAAAAGCATCAAACAGCTGACGTAAAGTCGTGAAGTCCCACTCATCACGTTTGCCAAGCTTTCGCTCTAGCTCTTTAGCTAGGGTTTTGATTTCTTTCGAATCCGCGCTTTTCTTGTTGCCACTGTAGATACGAGAAATCAGCTCTTTACATTCGGGCAGGCGAGGGTGAAGACTCTCTTCAACTTGCTCTTCTGCTTGTTGGTTACGAACTTCGAATTCTAATTCCCAACGCTTGGTGTCGTCTTCGACATGGACACACTCCATTTTCAGCGTGCCAACTTCGGTTAGCTGACAGGCGAGCTGAACTTCAACTCGCTCTTTTTGGTTGGCTTGCAGTTCGATTCCTTCACCTTCAAGTGTCGATATGTAAGGGGGTAGCGGCGCGAATAGGTCTGGGTCAATATCAACCATGACGCCGTTTTGAATCGCGGTATTGTTGGACAGCGTGTCGTGTGTCGTTGTTAGAAGGTTAAAACGAACAGGTTCGCCCAAAGTTAACGAGAATCTGCGACCGCTTAGCCTAATTTCGTGTCCTTCCTCGGTGCCTTTTGACAGCAGGCAGAGTGCTTTGCCCATTTTGTTCTTTTCTTGAAGATGTAAGAAGTAAGAACGTGCTGCTCCACCACCGATTTTAAGTTGCGCGCCTCGACGAGCCTTACTAAAAGCGACAGCGCCAAGTGCGACTGACCAATCCGGATGAGGGTTATCGAGCACCGTGATATCCTCACCACGCCAGTTGCCAAGCAATTGGGTAACACGCTGAGTGACAAGGTCGCTATTGAACACACCACCGTTGAGCAGGATGCCAACAGGGATAGCGGGTTTGTTGGGATCGCCTTGATTGAGCGCTGCCATTGAAACTTGCTGATGTTGGCTCAAAAACTCTGCGATGTGTTTACTGACCGCAGGATCGGCGACGTACGGCAGACCGAACTCAACGACGGCGCTACGTCTTTTATCTGGCGTGTCTGTGAAATCCGACAGTGGGAAGAATCCATCGAGAGCAATTTGATGAACTTCTTGCTTTGAAAGGCCGATACTCTTCGTCCCGCCTAGCAGTTTAGAACCGCTGCCGAGCATAGTGATCTTGACTTCTTCAGGTGCATCGGCCGAGAGCAAGTTTTCTTTTGCTTTGCGTGTTTGCTGAATCAGCTTGGTCAAGCTGGCTGCGTTGAGCTTTTTACTCTGATTGAAACGCTGCTCTGCCAGATGCGCTAACGCAAGGTCGAGGTTATCACCACCTAGCATTAAGTGATCGCCCACGCCAATGCGATCCAAAGAGAGTTCACCTTGATCGAGTTTAGCTTCAATCAAACTTAAATCGGTTGTACCACCACCGACATCACAGACAAGAATTAACGGCAGGTCTTTTAGCTCTTCTGCTGCAACTTGCTGGTGGCGCGCATACCAGTCGTAGCAAACCGCTTGAGGCTCTTCGAGAAGCACAATCTTGTTTAACCCTGCGAGCTGTGCGGCTTCAAGGGTAAGTTTTCGCGCTGTTTCGTCGAAGGAAGCAGGAACCGTCACTACCACTTCTTGGTCTTCAAGCTTATTGCTTGGATTGCGATAGTTCCAAGCAAGTCGAATGTGGTTCAGGTAGCTTGCGCTGGCGATAACAGGTGAGACTTTATCGACATCGGCTGCGCCAGCCCAAGGCAATATGTCAGAGCTTCGATCGACTGCTTGGTGGGAGAGCCAACTTTTGGCACTAGAAACTTGGCGACCTTCCACTTTGGCGCCGAGCTCTCGGGCCCATTCGCCAACAATCACTTGGCTAATGTCACCAGAGACGGGTTCACTATCCCATGGCAGTGTTAAGTCTGATGGGGAGACTTGACCTGCCGCTGGGTGATAACGGAAAGAGGGCAGCAATGGCTTGCGGACGACTTCACCTGGGCCAATCAACTGGTCTATTTCAAATAGGGAAACGGCAGAGTTTTGTAGGTCATCGGTGATTTCACAGAATGCGACAACCGTGTTGGTTGTACCTAAATCAATACCGACTAAGAATCGAGGAGATGCCATAGATAACCTTATTTGCGGACAACTTAAAACAACGGCACCCAGAGGTGCCGTTAATCGTTATGCTTGTTCTGAGTTCGAGTTTGCGTCTTCGCGGACATCAAACTCAACATGCCATTTCTGCCCATTGTCAGCAGCGATAGCTTCAAGATACAAAGTACCGAGTTCAGTGACACGTGATGCAAGAGTTACCGGAACCACTTCACCTTCTCGGCGCCCTTCAGAAACAGGCAGCGTGACTTGAATCTCAGGCAGTTCTTCTAGCTCTTCAGGAGCCCAATGGTCTAGGTGAGTACCAGCGATGTCGTCACGACGAACGGTAGAACCAAAGAATTGGAAGTTAACCGGCTGACCAATGATAAGTCCAAACTCTTGGCTTGGTACATCAGCGCTGGAGCCTTCTTCCATACCAAATGGAGCCACACACAGCGCTTCCATCGGTGGCGCCATACCTGGAATAGCGGGCATAGCACTCTCAATACCTACGTAGTAGCTAGATGCGATACCGCCACGAATTCGAACGCCTTGTCCGCGGCGAACGCTGCCGTAGTATGAAGCACCGCTCGCTACTGCAAGATCGAGGTCAACGCCAGTTAAACGCTTCGCCATTTCGCAATCTGCGTCAATCAACCATTCATTGAGCGTTTCTTCAAGACGATTAGCAAGCAGGGCTGACTTCAGTACGCCACCGTTAAACAAAATCGCTGTCGGCTTGATGAAATCAGAAGATTGAGCAACGTCACCACCCGGCATGCCTGGCATGTTGGCAAATGGGTTGTACTCTGGTTGTGTTTCAGAACCAGAAAGCGCGTTGGCTTGTTTGGTTAAGAATGCGGCGATATGGCGACTAATACCTGCGTCTTGTGCGTAAGGCAGACCCATTTGAGTCAGTGCGCCACGGTTACGCTGAACAGGATGCTCGCTAACAGCAACTTTAGGGAAGAATCCATCAACAAGCGTTTGTTGAACTTCTTGCTGAGTAAGCTCTGTTTTAAGTGTCGCACCTAGCAGCTTAGAACCACGACTCGGTACCACGATAGGCACCGATTGAAGCTCGCTATCGTTTAGTAAGGCTTCTTTAGCATCACGACATGCATGAGTCATTGCCTGAACTTGCCATGGCTGAAGCTCTTTGCCTTCTTGAGCAAGCTTCATCTTGAGACGATAAGCCAGTGCAAGATCCATATTGTCGCCACCCAATAGGATATGTTCACCGACAGCAATACGATTCAACGTTAGGTTACCTTCTTCCTCCGTCACCTCGACAAGAGAAAGGTCGGTAGTACCACCACCGATATCAACAACAAGAACAATATCGCCAACAGAGACTTCATCGCGCCATTTGTCGTTGCTGTTATCAATCCAGTTGTAGAGCGCAGCTTGTGGCTCTTCGAGTAATGTTAGGTGTACAAAGCCGACGTTACGTGCAGCTTCTGCAGTCAGATCTCGTGCTGCAGGATCGAACGATGCAGGAACAGTGATGGTCACATCCTGTTCGGCTAAAGGATTATTTGGATTTGAATGATCCCAAGCTTGTTTTAGGTGTTCTAGATAAAGCTCAGTGGCACGCAGTGGTGACACCTTCTCAACTTCTTCAGGACTACCTGCCGGCAGAAACGCATCGCGACGGTTGACGCCACCGTGACAAAGCCAAGATTTCGCACTGGCAATCAGACGAATCGGTGTTTTAGCGCCCAAATTACGCGCGATAGCACCAACAAGAGCCGTTGGCTCAGATGACCAAGGCAAAACACGCGAAGCTGGGTTCATTTCGTGTTCGTGTGGTTGGTATAAAAATGAACCGAGTTGGCTGCGATTTTCTACTGTACCTGGTGCCGTTAATTGAGGAATAGACATTACCTCAACGCGTGCATCTTCAACGCTAGTATCTACATATGACAGTACGCAATGTGTGGTCCCTAAGTCGATACCGACGCTAAATTTAGGTGGGTTAGATTCTGTGTTTTGCGCTTGGTTATTTTGGTGTTCCATTACAGCTCAACCTCTGCTGGAGCAATAACAGACGCATCATAGTTCTCTGCAAGTTTTGGTAGATTCATCGAGCTTGCTTTCCAACCTTTGTGAACCAGAGTACCGTTAAACGGTGCATTACCCGTTACGTTACCCGTTAGGCGAACTTGCTGCGGGTTGAAGCCTTCTTCAATAGTGATGCGAGTTTCTTCGTCTTCATTACGAATATGCTCAAGCGTTACATAGTCACTTAGTACCTTTTGACCACCGGTGTGTATAACGCGAGCAGCTGCTCCCACTTCTTCGTCAGAGAATGAGGTTAAGTCTTCTTGCAAGAAGTCGATTAGACGCGCTTCTTGCTGCATAATTGATAGGAGTTGCATAGCTGAATCTGTGGAGGCAGTTGCCAGTTTTGATTCAACTTCAACGACTTTCTCGATGACTTTTTCTACTTCGACCACTTTTTCTACTTCAACGATCTTTTCGACGGGCTTTTCTACTTCAACGATTTTCTCAACTGGTTTTTCTACCACTTTCTCAATGACTTTTGACTTGCGAGAAGTCGCAATAAGTAGCAGCAATACACTTGAAGCAGCAAGACCCGCGTGAAGCATATCGAACGTTTGAGGGATCATTTGTAAATCGAACGTCATGACAATTCTCTTAATGTTTAGTGTAAGGAGAGATGAAGTAAATCTCTGCTTTGGCTCAGAGACGGTATGAGCCTATTTGTTCTGATAAATTGGGGCGAATAGTACCATAATCAAGTCACCATTCTGCTAATAAAAGCGTCTTAATACGGTGTTATAAAGTTCAAGTGATGAGTTTTTATGCAATTATTCACTCAAAAAGAGGCGTACTGCACGGAACGTGAATAGTTTCATATGTAATCGACAATTACGCTTTATGTAACTAAATGGATAAGGCTAGAATGTCGCGGTTATTTTAATGCGTCGTTTCACAAATATGCTTTATGCAACAATTGACTAAAAAGAAGTATTTATACCCGTTCTTAGCGTTTAATTTCACCTTACTGTTGACCTTATATGCGGTCTATTTTGTCTATCAATCACAATTTAAGTACACAGTTTCATTGGTAGATAAACTGGCAGAGCAACAAGCGGAAAACCTTCAGCAGGTAGTGGAGAGTGATTTACAGTTCATCGGTGCTGGTGCTAATTTCTTCCATGCTACCCAGCCGGAAGATTGGCATCGCTTTCCAGTTTTTGCCGATCAGATAGTTTCAGCTTCTCAAACGCTAATCGCGCTGCAATGGATGCCGCGCATTGAACATCATCAAGTCGCCGCCCATATTGAAAAGGTTAAGCGAACCTACCCGTTTTATGAGATTTATACCGTGCCGAAAGACGGGCCGAAGACGCTTGGTTACATCATGCGTAACGATGAACCCATCTACCCAGCTTCCGATGTCTATCCCCGAAATCAGGCGAACTTCAATGCGCTTGGCTATTACTCGTCTCGGTTGCGTTTTCAGCTAGTGCTTGATGGCATTCGAGAAACCGGGCAGCCAAGTGTGTCTGATAAAATTCGTTTGCTGCAAGACGGCTTTGATAGAAGTTTAGCAAAAACAGGATTACTGGTTTATCACCCGGTGTTTAGTGCGGAAAATGCTAAAGAGTTAGTTGGTGTGGTGATCGGTGTTATCCGTTCTACCAAATATTTCGAATCAATCGTGGTCCGTACCGCTACTGAGCAAGACTTGCTGGTCAAAGTGACGGATATGGGCTTCGACGCCGAAGACGATCCGATCTTATATGAAAGCAATAACTGGGATGCAACTAGCGGCATTGAGATTACCAAACGCGTCGTATTACCCAATCGAGAATGGATTGTTGATTTCAAACTCGACAGAAAGGTGACGGATAATGATCGTTTTGTATTGGTTGGAATCTTCATGGCTGGGCTTGTTATCGCATGCCTATCAAGTTACATAGTATTGCTATTAATTCGTGACAAAGAACATCTTGAAGTATTGCTTGATGAACGTACCGAAGAGCTCCAATTCTTAGTGGATCACGACACGCTAACGGGGATATATAACCGCCGGGCGTTCAGTCGATATTTGACAGATAAAGTCAGCAAGCAGAAGTCTTTTGCTTTAGTGGGATTTGACGTGGATAAGTTTAAGCTCATTAATGACCACCACGGGCACGTAGCGGGAGATGAAATGCTCTGTCATGTCGCTAGGGTTGTTCAAAGTCACTTAGAGCCAGGGGATGTCTTTGTCCGCATGGGAGGCGATGAGTTTTGTATCATCTCTCACATTACTGATCGCTATGAGCTGTTTAACTATCTGGACAGGATTGGTCGCGCAGTAGCAAGTTCAAAGTATGAGTTTGATGGAAGAATTATCCAATGCTCACTCAGTATCGGTGCTGCGATTCGTCGGTTAGAAAACGAAGAGGACATTATGCAAGCGTCAGATGCTCAACTTTATAAGAGTAAGCAAGCAGGGCGAAACTGCGTTTCAATTGCAGAATAACTAGCCAGTCAGTGTGTTGATATTCGAGTTTTGACGTATTCTATTGTAGACTTTTGCGCTTTCAGATTATTTTGAACAAAGGCGAACCATGAACCATAACCGTGTAGTTTGTTTCGATCTAGAAATGTGCTGTTGGAATGAAGACGGTGTCGGTACCACTGGCGAAATCATTGAAGTAGGGCTTGCAGAGATTGACCTTGTAAAAGGGGAAATCGTTAAGCGGGCACAATACTACGTAAAACCAGAAACAGATGAAGTCTCGCTATTTTGTTCTCAGTTAACAGGAATCACTCCACGTAAAATTGAAAAGCAGGGCCGTCCACTAGAAGAAGTCCTCAAATCTATGGTCAAAAATTTTGGTGGTACGAACAAAATATACGCTGCTTGGGGTCGAGATGATCTCGTGCTAAGGCAAGAGTGCTTAGATAAGGGCATTGATACCCCATTCAATGAATTTATTAACTTGGCGACCTTATTCCGAATTCAAAATCGTCTTAAAGACAAGCGAATCGGGCATAAAGCGGCACAAGAGAGCAAAGGTATAGAGTGGGAAGGTCGTCAGCACTCGGGTTATGTTGATGCCTATAACCTAGCCAAACTGGCCTTAACTATGCTTTAAACACAAAAGGAGCCTCGGCTCCTTTTGTGTTTAAGTAGTTTGCTAATAGCGAGTGAAAGATACAGCAAACTAATTTGGTGTATCTAAAAAAAACTAAATACCTAATCTAAAGATCCTACTCGCTACAATTCATAGATTTTTAATATTAAAAGTGCTTGTTTGCCATTCCTCTGATTTCTAGTCCTGATAGCCTCTAAACGTCTGTTAACAAGAGGTGGAGTAGAAGTAAATATGGTTACATTGATGCCTGTTTTCTTTACATCGATATCTCTAGGAGACCATTAATTTTTTAATAACGAGGTATTGAATGAAGCTAAATTACAAGGTGTTTTTGTTGGCGGTTTTAACCTGCTTTTCTTTGCAGTCACAAGCGGGGGCGTTTGCTGTCACGGTTGCTTGGAAAACTCAAGATTCCCAAGCAGTGTTTGACATGATGCCGGCGCAAAAAAAAGCTTTTGCGAACTTGGTAGATGCTGGTTACATCAAGGACATGTTTGTTACTTCAAGTCGTATCGGGGAGCAGGATTTCCCTATCATTCGATTTGTTATGCAAGCGGAAAGCGAACAAGAAGTAAGACGTAAATTGTCTAACTTGCCTTTTTCACACAATCAAATGGTGGAGTTTGAGGAAATTCGTGATTTGGGAAGTAAGTGGCTTGATAGTGTTCCAGCATTTGAAAACTATGCGCTTGAGCTTGAGTGGCAAGAGCCAACCGATGCACTTTTAGTTGATAAAGTGCTGGCGGCTGATTTGCAAAAAGTAGTCGATTGGACGAATCAAGGTAAAGTGACGTCAGCCTACTTGAAAAATGATGGTATCGCAGGAACCGAGTTTGTCCGACCTCTGTATTCAATTGCAGTGTTGGCAAAAAATGAGCAGGATGCCGAGTCGATTGCTAATCAGCTTGAGGCAGTAAGGCTAGGCTTAGCGAAAGTCAGCGTCATGAAGCTCGGATTCAAACTAGAAATATAGCGCTTGGCTTGCGAGTTCAACACCAAGACACATAAAAAAGATATTGTATTGAAGGCTACTGCTATGAAGTAGCCTTTTCTAATTAAGTAAAGTCATGAATGAGAAAGCCCTTTTAGAGTTTTGTTTTGAGCATCGCCTGTTGAAAGCTGCGAACAGTGATGAAAAGGTCGTATTGTCCAATTCTGAACTGCATATTTGTTGGTTGTTGTGGCGCGCTTATGGCGATGTGATAAGTCGTGCGGAACTACTGACACAATGTTGGTCAGGGAAAGTTGTAACGGAAAGCTCCTTAAACGTTGCTATCAAAAACGTACGTCAAGCTCTTGCTTCACTGGGCGTCGATATCGAAATACACACCGTGCCGCGCGTTGGCTATCAAATGCGAAACACCCGTTTCACAGCCGGCAGAGATGTAAAGCTAACACATTTAGACTTAGAGAATAAACCTCGCTCTAGGCTTTCGTTACGAGTCAGGAGCGTATTTTGTTTGGTTTTGCCACTGTTGATCTGGTTTGTGTTGTTTGAGCTGATATGCATTTTGGACAAAGAGACTAAGGGAAGGGTTGAGGTGGTGTCATACGGTATTGATATTGAACAACCTCAGTTCCAGTGGTTAAACGCATTGGACGATAACATTGAAAAAGTGTTCCTAATGCCTGCCCATACACCTTGCCGAGAAGTTCAAATCGTCGTCTACAGAGCAGGTCAACTGCAAGACGTGACAGACGATTATCAGCTCTCAGATTGTATGGAGAAACTAACGGATGCATAGTGGTATAAGAAGGCTTACTTTGGTCGTAACCTTGTCTGTTGTACTCTATTTTTTCTTAGGGGTTGGAGGTGCGCTTTTTACCAATGAACGTATTCAGTTTCGTACCGATTATCCGTTGGATGGAAAAGAAACTTTAAGGGTTAACCTTAGCCGGATGAAAATTCAAATGTTTTACCTCGGCTACGACGAATATGGTGACGTCTTGGCATCACGTATGTTTAATGGTTGGTTTTTAAAGTGGCTTAACTACTACTTTGTCGCTTCTCTAGAGCAAAGTGATCCACTTGGCCCACAGTCTTGGAGCATCAAAATATTATATATTGAACAGCTTGATCACGATCAGTTTGTATTGATTAGTCACCTTAGAGGAGCTTACGTTACCTGGGATCAGCGCCGTATTCCTCTGAAAGGTATTTTTAGGTCAGAAAGACAACTCTAGCTCTTATCGATGACCTGTATCTTAGCGCGAATAAACTCACTATGGTCTACATACAGTAGTTCTGCGGTTTTCCTAATCACTGAATCTTCTATTGGGTCAATCTCACCATCTGCATTCGCGACTTCCCACATTGCTTTGATCAGCGCGAAGCGGGTTTCTTGGCTCAACTCTCGAAGTTGGGAGGTGAAATCGTAGAGAGAAGCCGAGTCTTTACTGCGCATTTCTGCCCGGCTCAACAGGGTTGTTGCAGCGGTTTCATCTAAATCGAGTAAACGCGTTAACAGGTGGCGTTTCGCTTCAATTTCAACCTGTTCTATTTGATTGTCCGCACCGGCAACTTCACAAAGTAGGCAAGCGATAGCAAGATTGACATCAGGCTGGGTGTTGTGACTTAAGTCGTGGCCCTCAAGTAACTGTTTGAAAAGCGACGTGATTGAATTGAGCATATTGAAAACCTTTGCGATAACACTATTTTTATAAATAGTGCTTATCCGAGAACATCTCAAGGGTCTTTACAAAAACCTTACTTTTCTTTTATCGGGGGGAACTCCCATTCGACTCCATTGCCAGTCAGTATCGAAATCCGTTTTGGCTTGCCATGTTCATCCAGTTTTAGCTCGCCCACAGCACTGGTGTTAACTAGGCGACGTACGCCTTCCGTATTGGGATCGCGTTTTTTGACTTTAAGGCGCTTACGCTTGGTCAAAAAGTTAAGCGGCGACCGCGGAGAATAAAGCAGCCTATCCGCATGGTCACAAAAGCCAAGCAGTGGTTCGGGGAACTGATTTTTAAACCCACTACAGGTAATTTGGAAAATGTTAGGACTATTGCGTCGGAACCTAAGTTTTATGTCATAGGCGAACGAGTAATGCACATCGCCTGAGAGAATCACAAAGTTGGTCGGCGTTTTGGTATGAGTAAAGATACTCAAAAGTGTATTGGCGCTGCCGGGGTGAGCCATCCAGTTTTCGGCATCAATGAGCAATGGCTGACCAAGCATCGTTGCACCTTTCTGTAGAGCCTCAATAAATTTGACCCCGAACATAGGTGCCGCAGAGACAATAACGACTTTATCTTGATGCATGAGTTCTTGTTGAAACTCAACCAATGCTTCCCAATCCATGAGACCTGAAGGTTTGTTCATACGAGATTCTGAGCGCCAACGGCGAGTGCGGGTATCAAGCACAACCACTTTAGGTGAACTATGAATCGTGTAGTGCCAACGCTCAAAGGTATAGAGGTACTGGATAAAGTTGTCTTGCTGCTGGCCGCCGGGATGGCTTAAGAACCGTTCAGCGATAGCGAGGAATTCTTGATTGAAGTTGTCTGGTTCGTTTCCCCAGCCTTGGCAGAGCCAATAAGCAGCCAGTCCATTGCCAATGATGCGGTTAGAGAACGGATTGCCGTAGGCCGCTTTTTCCCAACCAATAGTTAGGTTCCAATCATCAGTCACATCATGATCATCGAAAATCATATAGGTCGGGATGTGAGCAAACAGCCTTTGGACTTGAGGAAGCCCCGCGACAAACTCTTCAATAACCGTTTTCTCTTCACGCCACTGTTGCTGAAATAGTGGAGTTATCAGCTTACCCGCGTGGACAAATTTCTTATCAAGCAAGTTGTTGATATTGAGATAAGGCCAAAGAGTGGGGGACCAGACCAATAAATACATGGCGAAGAACTCGGAAAAAGTCACCAAGTGGTTTTCTGCTTCGCGAGAACTAAAAATAGGAGTATTGCGGTGTGGGAACAGTTTCGTAAGCCAACTGCCATCGTCAACATAATGAGGCAGAATGTTGTCACGACCATAATAACAATCAGGGTGAGCGTATAATTCTTGGCTTGAACTGATGGGCGCTTGCACAAACTGCTCATCTGGCAGGCCAAGCAATTTGATGGTCTGTAAAATAGCATCAAGTGTTGGCCCTGCAACATGATCCGCATAGATCTGGTCACCACTCATCATGAGCAGGTCTGGGCGCTCTTCCACAGTCTGACGCGCCACTTTCTCGTTAATCTGAATCAGCGCATCTTTACTGGGATGATGTGGGTTACGACAAGACCCGTGAAGGATATAGTCTGCTTTAGTCGAAATCTTAAAAGTCAGCTTCTGTTCATCGCTGTACAGAAGGTCAGGATAGAGTGATGTCAGAGCGCCATGTTGGGTAATAAAATCATAGCTGAGAGCGACATTGGTCGGGAAGTCACCTTTGAATTGGGCAAGCGTTAAATAACAGTGTTTACCAATGGCAAGTTGCTGGCATTCGCTGAGGTCTCGCGAGAAAAGTGTCCCTAACTGTGGCTCTAAGTCGAGTTCAAAATGACCACTTAGCGGCTCACTAGTCACGAGCCAAAATACAAGTTCTTCAGAGGTGATTTTACGTAGGATTGGTCCGGCAATTAGGAAAGGTAAACTGCTATTCATTGACTACTCAGTTGGTGGCTCAGGGACTTCGGGATCTTCTAGGATTTCGATGATTTCTGAACTGGAAAGTTCATGTCCCATCAAAAATAACGCCAGCATGGCGTCTGCTTTGGTCTTTGTATCAGATTGCTCTTCTATAATTTGCTCGAATCGATGGCGAATCATTTCAATTTCATGTTCAACAAACCCTCTACCCTCTTCTTCACCTTGCGTCTCTTCAGGCGCGCTATCGAATGAAAGAAACATCATATCGCCGTCGAGACTAGCATCGAGTAGACGCTCAGGTAGCCAGCACTCTCCAGTGACTATGTCTGGATCGGCGTTATCTGGTAAGGACTCGAGTAATCTTTTTAGTTCTGAGGCTTTCACAATTTTTTGATTTAAGAGATCATATCTTTATATTTTAACGACGAATGACCGAGAAACATAAGTATTAACTGTTTTAATTGGTTAGTTTTTGAGTGCTTTAGTCACTTTTGGGCAAAAAATGATAACTAGTAAACGTCTGCCAGCGTTAGCTTTTGCTGTCAGTAGCTTAATGTCAACTTCACTGAGTGCAGAAGAAAGCACGGCGACAAGTGAACAAAATTGGGGAATAGCGGCGGTATATCGAACGGCAACCATTCCGTTTGACACCCATGATGGTGATCATACAGTAAGTACATTTGTTCCCATGATGTACTTCAACAATGACTATGTATTTGTAAACGGTCTTGAAGGTGGGGCTTACCTTCATCAAAGTGAAGACGAACGGTTTCAGCTCAATGCTCTTATGAGACTACGTTTTGTCGATATTCCCGCAGCGGTACAAAATGCTAATGAAGGTGACTCGTTCGATTTTGGTGGTCAGCTGAGATATAAGCTAGATGATAAGTGGTGGCTAGATACTGAGCTAATGAGCGATAAAGATTTGCGCTTTCATGCCAACTTACGCGCATCTGCAAAGTATGAATATGGCGATTGGGAGCTAGAGCCACACGCGACGCTACGTTACAAAGGTGCAGATTTTAACAGTGAATATTACGCATTTTCTGCGACAACTAAGCAAACTATTGGCGCCGGGATTGATGCAAAAGTGGGACTAAAAGCACGTTACCACGTGCATTCTAATCTTTACCTACTCGGGGCTACCAGTGTGACACGGCTAGACCATAGTGCTTATAACTCCGATGCAGTCGAAGATAGATATCAAGGTGAGTTCTATATTGGTTTTGGTTTCTTTAATGACAAGGCCAAAGCGCCAAAATCTGAGCTAACTAATAAACGGTATGTTCGCTTTGCACATGGTTGGGCGACGCCATCGAATATCGGTGACATCATCACATTTAATGCCGAAAAAGATCCGTACAACAACCAGATGACTTCGGTGTTTTATGGTCATCCATTGACCGATGAGCTGTTTGGTATTCCTCTCGATATCTATTTTACACCGGGTATCGTTCATCATTGGTCATCAGAGGTTCAGTCCAGCGCAACAGAATATATTGCAGCGATTAAGGCGTATTACACGTTTGACTGGCCAACTAAGTGGCGTTTTGGTGTTGCAGAAGGCATGTCATACATCGACAGCATGACTTATGTCGAAAACGAAGAGATGAAATCCAAGGGCTACACCCCGAGCCACTTGCTTAATTACTTAGATTTCTCGTTTGATGTGAATCTTGGTGATCTTATCAACAATCGAGACTTCGATAACATGTGGTTGGGGTATTCTATCCATCACCGTAGTGCGATATTTGAAAGTGCTTCCCAATATGG
Source organism: Vibrio sp. R10-SF1-ISO8 (assembly GCF_059833805.1). Lineage (NCBI taxonomy): Bacteria > Pseudomonadati > Pseudomonadota > Gammaproteobacteria > Vibrionales > Vibrionaceae > Vibrio > Vibrio sp. R10-SF1-ISO8. Next base: position 847,466 of record NZ_JCBDHL010000021.1, read on the forward strand.
ACGTATCAAAGGGGGCAGTAACTACAATACCCTTTATTTACAAATAGACTTCTAAACAAATACTGAAGAGTAGCAATATCGCTGCTCTTTTTTGTTTCTAGGGGCGTGATATCGGTTGGATCAGTGAATTTTTCCTACTCTTACTACGTAGCAGCATAATAATAGCGGAGGTAATGGATGCGAATAGTCTTCCCATTTGTGCTTGCTTCCTTGGTCGCTTCAAGTGTTTCCAGTGAACCAATACGTTTACTGTCGCTCGATTGGAGTAGTCAGCAAGTCATTACAAAGGCTTTAGGAATACTGATTGAGCAGCAGGGGATAGAGGTGGAGTTTGTTCACGCAACATCTGATGCCCAATGGTTCCTGCTTGCGCAAGGTAAAGCAGATATTCAGGTGGAAGTTTGGCAAGGTTCAATGGGGACAAAGTACGAACAGCTCTTAGCAAAAGGATTCATACAAGAGGGAGCGACCCATCTTGCCCAAACGCGAGAAGAGTGGTGGTACCCGAGCTATGTGGATCAGCAATGTCCAGGTCTGCCTAGATGGGAGGCTTTGAAATCTTGTGCTTCAGTATTTGCCGAGCACAAAGGGGGCAAAGGTATCTACTATACCGGTCCCTGGGAAAAGCCCGATGCGGCAAGAATCAGGGCGCTAGAATTGAATTTGCAAGTACACGTTTTGCCAGACGGTGAATCAATCAACAAGAAGATACATAGTTACGTTAAGGCCAATCGACCTCTGTTGATCTTTAACTGGTCACCCAATTGGGTAGAGGCGAAGTATGACGGAAGTTTTGTTGAGTTTCCGCCGTACAGCAAGGAGTGTGAATTTGAGCCTGAATGGGGAGTGAACAGTAAGTTCAACTGGGATTGTGGCAATCCTAAAGGTGGTTGGCTGAAAACAGCAGTTTCCAACGAACTGAAAGAAAAGTCTTTGTGTGCCTTTGATATTGTTTCTACTTTCAAACTGACAAATCAGCATGTTGCGTCTGCAGCGCTTCTCGCTGACGTAGAAAAACTCTCAGCAAATAAAGCTGCGCTCGAATGGTTGGATAGATTCGCTTCTGAGCAACAAGACTGGCTCAATCATAGCTCTTGTAAGCCTTTGTGACGAATAAATAAAGCACAGGCTCACCCATCCACATCTCGTATTCTGTGATACAATTCGCGCGTTTTAGATCAAGATAAGAATAGGAAACGCTTTGACTTCGTCACAGCCAGAAAACTCAAAAGCAGCGGATAGCCAAGTTCAGGCTAACACTGCTACTTCTCTTCGCAAAGCGCTGAACCAGTGCATGCTGAAAGATAGATTTCGTCTAAGCAAACGTATCTCCGGGGCAAATAAAATTAAAAAAGAAGCCTCACGTAATGCGGTGTTTGATGAGATCGCGCTCGATATTGCCAAATCTATGATGGAAGCAGAGCAACGCACAAGCTACATCCCTAAGATTGAATACCCTGAAATTCTGCCTGTCAGCCAGAAGAAGGATGACATTGCGCAAGCGATTGAGAACAACCAAGTGGTTATCGTCGCGGGAGAAACGGGATCAGGTAAAACGACTCAGTTACCTAAGATCTGTGTTGAGCTCGGTCGTGGCAAGTTTGGCTTGATTGGCCATACGCAGCCTCGTCGTTTAGCGGCGCGTTCGGTGGCGAATCGAATTGCTGAAGAGATGGAAACCAAACTTGGCGAATATGTCGGCTACAAGGTTCGCTTTAACGACCAAATCTCAGAGAACACCCAAATTAAACTGATGACTGATGGTATTTTGCTGGCAGAGATCCAACACGATCGCTACCTCAATCAGTATGACACCATTATCATCGATGAAGCGCACGAACGTAGCTTAAACATCGACTTTATCTTAGGTTATTTGAAAGAACTTTTGCCGCGTCGCCCTGACTTAAAGGTGATTATCACGTCGGCAACCATCGACCCAGAGCGTTTCTCGAAGCACTTTAGTAATGCACCGATTATTGAAGTGTCGGGGCGTACTTACCCAGTTGAAACTCGCTATCGCCCGCTGCGCGGTGAAGACGATGTCGATCGCGACCAATTAGACGGTATTTTTGAAGCGGTTGATGAGCTATGCGATGAAGGTCTGGGTGATATCCTAATCTTCATGAACGGTGAACGTGAAATTCGTGATACTGCAGATGCGCTGTCTAAACGCAATCTAAAGAGCTCGGAAATTGTGCCGCTTTACGCGCGATTGTCTGCGGGTGAGCAAAACAAGATATTCCAACCCCATGCGGGTCGCCGAATCGTATTGGCAACCAACGTCGCGGAAACCTCGTTAACGGTACCTGGTATCAAGTATGTCATTGATCCAGGTACAGCGCGTATCAGCCGTTATAGTTATCGAACTAAGGTACAGCGCTTGCCGATAGAGCCGGTTTCTCAAGCGAGCGCAAACCAACGTAGAGGTCGTTGTGGCCGTGTTGAAGAAGGTATCTGTATTCGCCTTTACTCGGAAGATGATTACAACTCTCGCCCTGAGTTTACCGATCCAGAGATTCTGCGTACCAACCTAGCGTCGGTAATCCTGCAGATGACTGCACTCGGTTTAGGCGATATTGAAGCCTTCCCATTTGTAGAAGCGCCAGATAAACGCAATATTCAAGACGGTGTAAGGCTGCTAGAAGAGCTTGGTGCGATCAACGAAAAAGCCAAAGATCCGAAAAAACGCCTAACTTCAGTCGGTCGTCAATTAGCCAAGCTGCCAATTGACCCGCGCTTAGCTCGTATGGTGCTTGAAGCGCCAAAATACGGTGCACTGAAAGAGCTGATGATCATCGCTTCTGCCTTGTCTATTCAAGATCCGCGCGAGCGCCCAAGCGAAAAACAGCAATCGTCAGATGATAAACATCGCCGTTTCTTCCATGAAGAGTCTGATTTCCTAACGTTTGTAAACTTGTGGGATTACGTTCAGAAACAGCAGAAAAAACTGTCTGGTAACCAGTTCCGTAAGCAGTGTAAGCAAGATTACTTGAACTGCTTACGTGTGCGTGAGTGGCAAGATGTTTATTTCCAAGTCCATCAAGCGATGCGTGAAATGGACTTCAAACTTAATGATGAACCAGCTAGTTATCAAGGTGTGCATAGTGCAATTCTCGTTGGCCTGCTATCTCACATTGGTATGAAAGACGCAGAGAAGAATGAATATCAAGGCGCTCGTAATGCTCGTTTTCATATCTTCCCTGCTTCAGGCCTTTTCAAGAAGCAGCCGAAGTGGATTATGTCCGCAGAGCTGGTGGAAACCTCAAAGCTGTGGGGTAGAGTCATTGCTAAGATTCAACCGGAATGGATTGAACCTTTAGCCAAGCACCTGATCAAGCGTAGCTACAGTGAACCACATTGGTCGAAGAAGCGATCAGCAGTCATGGCGCACGAGAAAGTGATGCTTTACGGAGTGCCAATTGTGCCTAAGCGTCTGGTGAACTACGGCAGCATAGACCAGACCGTAAGCCGCGAAATCTTTATCCGCAGCGCGCTTGTTGAAGGTGAATGGGAGACCAAGCACGCGTTCTTCAAGCAAAATCGCAAGCTATTGCAAGAAGTTGAAGAACTTGAGCACAAATCTCGCCGTCGTGACATTCTTGTTGATGACGACGAGCTGTTTGACTTCTACGATCAGCGTGTCGGTACAGAAGTTGTGTCTGGCAAGCACTTTGATACATGGTGGAAAAAGGCATCTCGCGATAATGCGGAATTGCTTAACTTTGAAAAAGAGATGCTGTTTAAGGGCGATGCGAGTCATATCACCGACCTCGATTACCCAAACTTCTGGCATCAGAGCGGACTTAAGCTCAAGCTGAGCTATCAATTTGAGCCGGGAGAAGATAACGATGGTGTGACAGTACATCTCCCGTTACCGATTTTGAATCAGGTTGAACAAGCAGGATTTGACTGGCAGATCCCAGGTTTACGCCATGAGTTAGTGGTGAGCCTAATCAAGTCCTTGCCAAAAACCATTCGTAAGAATTTTGTTCCGGCACCGAATTACGCGGATGCGTTTTTAGCGCGTGCGACACCAATGGAAGCGCCGCTGCTTGATTCGCTAGAGAAAGAGCTACGCAGAATGACGGGTGTTGAAGTACTGCGTGAAGACTGGAACTTAGAGCAAGTGCCAGACCACTTGAAAGTGACTTTCCGTGCCGTTGATCATCGCAACCGTAAACTAAAAGAAAATCGCGATCTGCATGAGCTAAAAGAGAGCTTGAAAGACAAGGTGCAAGAAACCTTATCGAAAGTGGCAGACGATGATATTGAGCAGCAAGGGCTACATACGTGGAGCTTTGGCGAGTTGCCAAAAGTGTATCAGCAAAAACGTGGTGGTTACGATGTGAAAGCTTACCCAGCCATTGTTGATACCAAAGATAGCGTTGAGATTAAGCTGTATGAAACCGAGCACGAACAGGTTTCAGCAATGCAAGCAGGGCAACGCAGGCTGATCTTGCTTAACGTACCTTCGCCAATTAAGTATCTGCATTCGAACTTGCCGAACAAATCGAAACTCGGTTTGTACTTTAACCCGTACGGCAAAGTGCTAGACCTTATCGATGACTGTATCGCTTGTGGTGTTGACAAGCTGATTGAAGAGAAGGGCGGATTGGTTTGGCAACCTGAACAGTTTGAAGAGCTCAAAGAGCATGTTCGCGCTGAATTAGGTGATACTGTGGTAGAAATTGCCCAGCAAGTTGAGACAATTCTGACGACGGCATTTAACATTAACAAGAAGCTAAAAGGTAAAATCGACTTTACGATGGCGTTTGCTCTGTCTGATATTAAAGCGCAAATTGAAAGCTTGATCTTCAAAGGTTTTGCGACTGAATGTGGATGGAAGCGACTGCCTGATATTTTGCGTTACATGAAGGCGATCGAGCGCCGGATGGAAAAGTTACCTATCGACCCGAATAAAGATCGCTTACACATGCTGAAAATTGAGTCAGTTACTAATGATTACAAAGAGTTACTGAATAAAATTCCAAAAGGAGTGGTCGTGCCCGACAACGTCAAAGAAGTACGTTGGATGATACAAGAGCTACGAGTGAGCTATTTTGCTCAACAGCTTGGCACACCATACCCAGTATCGGACAAGCGTGTAAAAATGGCGATTGATGCTTGCTAGGTATGTATATTGCATAACTAATTATACAGTTCATAATTTTGACGAATACGGCAGGGACTTGCCACACTGGTTCCTGCACCTTGAAACTAGAGAAGGTTTACTATGAAAAAGACACTACTAGCGCTAGCTCTGATTGGCGCATCTGCTACAGCTTCTGCGGACTCTTGGATCTACGGTGGTGCAAGTGTAGGTCAAGCTGATCTAGCGAATGATTCATCGACTTCTTACAACGTTCACGTGGGTACAGGTATTCTACCGCTAATTGGTCTTGAAGCGGGCTACCAGAACTTTGGTAAATTCGACAATATCACTTACGGAAACTTTACAGGCAAGCTTGAAGGTTCAGGTGTCTACTTTGCGGCAAAGCCAAGTATCGATTTCGGTCCTCTTCATGTCTATGCGAAAGCAGGCCTGCACTCTTACGAGCTAACAGGTACGAATTTTAAAGAAGACGAAATCGATATGATGTATGGCATTGGGGCTGAATACTTCGTGATGGGCCCTATCTCAATGGGCGCGAGCTACAGTGTTTTCAATATGAAAGAGAAAGACGTTAAGAACTTCTCTCTAAACGCGACTTTCCACTTCTTCTAAGCGCGAGAAGAGACATTTCAATTTCTAAGCCTGACTTCGGTCAGGCTTTTTTGTATCTGGTAACCTCTCGGGTTGCTATTTATTCATTTAACCCCAATACCTTATGATAGGTAGGCGCCTTTGTTACAAGTCGCCAATTAGGAAATAAGGTACAACTATGCAATCAACGAGTGCTCCAAATCTTGAGCAGCCTAACCCGGCTCAAGAGTTACCAAAGAAAAATTTGGGGATATTGTTAGAACTGGTCAACTTTATCAAACCTTATAAGTTGAAGGTTGCCGCTGCTTTGATTGCGTTAATTGTCACTGCCTCATTAACACTGTCGGTCGGTCAAGGAGTGAGAATCTTGATTGACCAAGGTTTTGCTCAGCAATCGGTGCAGGAGCTAGGTAGTGCGATTGGATTTATCCTTGTCGTTACCTTGCTGATCTCTATAGGTACGTTTTTCCGTTTCTATCTCGTTTCTTCGGTAGGGGAGCGAGTAAGTGCTGATATTCGGCTCGCGGTATTCAACCATATCATCACTCTTCATCCGAGCTATTTCGAGACCAATGGTAGTGGCGACATTATGTCGAGAATCACGACAGATACCACGTTACTTCAGAGCATTATTGGCTCTTCGTTCTCTATGGCGATGCGCAGTGCGCTGATGTGTATTGGCGCGGTGATTATGTTGTTTGCAACCAACATTAAACTCACGCTTATCGTTTTGGCTTCGGTGCCATTTATCCTAGTTCCAATTCTGTTTTACGGGCGACGAGTACGAGCTTTGTCTCGTCAAAGCCAAGACTCGATGGCAGATGTGGGGAGTTATGCTGGCGAGGCTATAGAGCATATTAAAACAGTGCAAAGTTACAGCCGTGAAGCGCAAGAAAAACGCTTTTTCTCCAACGAGGTAGAGCGAGCGTTTGAGATAGGGCGTAAACGCGTATTACAACGAGCGATCCTCATCTCTGGGGTGATTGTGATTGTGTTTAGCGCCATCTCAGGAATGCTATGGGTTGGTGGTAGTGACGTCATCAATGGTGTTATGTCAGCGGGTGATTTAGCGGCCTTTGTTTTCTATGCGATTATGGTTGCCTCTTCACTAGCGACAATTTCCGAAGTACTCGGAGAGCTGCAACGCGCAGCGGGAGCCACTGAACGCCTGATCGAAATCCTGAAAGTAGAAAGCCATATTACCGCGCCAGAATCAATAAACCAAAGCACAGATATACTGAAAGCGGAAGTCTCATTCAATGATGTGTCCTTTCACTATCCTTCACGACCTGACCAACCTGCGATGCAAGATCTTAATCTTGTGGCCGAAGAAGGAAAAATCCTTGCGCTGGTTGGGCCTTCAGGGGCAGGGAAGACAACCTTATTTGAACTTTTGCAGCGATTCTATGACCCTCAACAGGGCAGTGTTTTGTTAGGTGATATGGATGTAAGGGAGTTCGCCCCGCAAGATCTAAGAAACCAGATGGCCTTGGTACCTCAGCAACCGGCCTTGTTTAGTCATGATGTTTTCCACAACATTCGCTATGGCAACCCAGAGGCGACGGATGCACAAGTGATCGAAGCAGCAAAGAAAGCGCACGCTCACGACTTCATTATGAACTTACCTGAAGGATACAACAGTTTCCTTGGCGAGCGCGGAGTCCGATTATCGGGTGGGCAAAAACAACGCATCGCAATTGCTAGAGCGATTTTGAAAGACCCGAATATCCTCTTGCTTGATGAAGCGACCAGTGCCCTCGACAGTGAAAGCGAACATCATGTACAGCAAGCGCTTGAAGAGTTGATGCGCGGTAGAACAACGATCATCATTGCGCACAGGCTCTCTACCATTAAACATGCCGATAAAATTGCAGTTTTGGATCATGGCCGGCTAGTCGATGTTGGTGACCACCAATCACTGCTAGAAAGTTGTGAACTCTATCAGCGTCTAGTTGAATTGCAGTTTAAACACCTTGAGAGCCATAGCTGACCATGTGTGGCAAGTTTATAGGAGAGATGGGATGAAACCTACTGCGTTGTTTGTTCATGTGCCCGATGTAGAAGCTGGCCTTGATTGGTACCAGAAAGCGTTTCCCATGGCTGAGGCTGTCTATTTACCCGATTACGATTTTACTTTGTTGCGCTTAGGGGATTTTGTTATCGAATTGGTACAAGCGGATGCCAAGGTCTCTAATGGGAAAAGTGGCACTGTGCTTTATTGGCTTACCGATAACTTGCAAACTCGAATCGAAGAGCTGTGCGCTCTAGGTGCAAAACTTTATCGAGGCCCACTCGACATTGAAGATGGCATGATCATGCTTCAGCTTGAAGACCCATTCGGCAATCTAATCGGATTACGCGGTCGTAAAAACTAAAAAGCCACTCAATCGAGTGGCTTCAAATTCAATATTATCAGCGATTAAGCTTGTTGCTTTTGCAGTTCAGCTTCTTGCTCTTCTTCTTCAATTAGCGCATCAACAATGACTGCACACGCTGCATCACCTGTGATGTTCAGTGCTGTACGAATCATATCGAAAATACGGTCAAGAGCGAACAGTAGCGGTAGACCTTCAATTGGAATACCTGCTGCTAGAAGTACGGCAACAACAAGGAAAGATGGGCCTGGAACACCGGCTTGACCAACAGCGCCTAGTGTTGATGTTACGATGATTGCGATGTATGCGCCCATGCCTAGGTCGATGTTGAACAGCTGAGCAAAGAAGATTGCCACTAGGCCATAGTAAATCGCATTACCCGACATGTTAATCGTTGCGCCTAATGGCAGAACGAATGATGCTGTCGAGTTCTTAACGCCTAATTCGTGCTCAACCGTGTCCATAGTCACTGGCAGAGTTGCCATTGAAGAGGCTGTAGACAGAGCAACGGCTTGAGGCTTCTTCATTGCTGTCAGGAACTTCTTCGCTGAAGTCTTAGTGAAGATATGTACCATCAGTGGGTAAGCGACGAAACCAAAGATAAGGATAGCAGCGACGTATACAACGAATAGCTTGAATACGACCATAAGTGCGGCAAAACCAAAAGTACCAACTGCTTCTGCCATAAGACCGAATACACCGATTGGTGCGATGATCATTACCTTGTTGATCATCCAAACCATAGCATCAACGATACAGTTTACACCGTTCATGATTGGCTCACGGCGCTCTTTTGCTTGCTTAGAAATAGCAATACCAAAGAACATACAGAAAACTAGGATCTGTAGGATGTTTGCTTCGTTCAGTGATTGGAAAACGTTGGTTGGGATCATACCAGTAATGGTTGCCCAGAAAGTAGGAAGTTCACCTTTAGAAGCGTACTCAGCCGAGAACATACCCTCGACACCAGACACATCAATGCCAAGACCAGGTTTGAATACTTCGCCCATAAATAGCGCTAGCGCTACAGCTAGAGCTGAAGTCAAACCAAAATAGCCCAATGTGACCAAGCCAACTTTACCAGCGGATTGGCTGTTACCTAGGCCAGCAGCACCAGAAATTAGTGCAACGGCAACTAGCGGGATAACTAGCATCTTAATTAGATTGATGAAGATCGCGCCCAGTGGAGCGAACATAGTTGCGCTGTTCCCCATCAAGGCACCAACGGCAGTACCTAGGATCATAGCTATGACAACTTGAACACCAATGTTGTTTAGCAAACTCTTTTCTTTTAACACTTCCATAACCTCTGTGCTAATAAAATTTAAAATCCAAGAATTACCCACCATTTTGATTATTAACAATGGATAATAATATCGTCTTGCTTTGTACACTTTAATTTTACAATTAGCAATATGCGTTATAGCGGGTTCGGATGATTAGTAATCGATTTATTGATTGGTGCTAAGTTTTTGCACAAAAGAAAACGTTTGCTATAAATCGAGGTTATCTATTTTGGAGAGTTATTTGCCGAAAGAAGAGAAGTCGAGGGGGCTTGAGTAAGCGGAGAAATGTTAAAAAAAAGATCAGATTCTTACGTTAATAAGAAGCTGATCTCATAGATGTTTAGATGGCTAACACGTTACTTTTGTGTTGCAGCCTTCATTGAAGAAACAAAGTTTGCGAGCTGATTTAACATCTCTGCTGGGTTTTCAGTATTGTTTTCAATGATTTTGACTACGGCTGAGCCGGAAATTGCTCCCGCAGCGCCTGCTTCGAGAGCCTGCTTAACTTGTTCTGGCTCAGAAATACCGAAACCTAGCAGTGCCGGAGGTGCATCAAACTGATTCAGTTTGCTTAGCATATCGCCGACAGGCATATTTGCTTTGGTTTCAGCACCAGTTACACCTGCACGAGACAGTAGGTAAGTATAACCACCACCAAGCTGAGAAACTTGCTGAAGTGTTTCGTCACTTGCTGTTGGTGGTGCGATGAAGATTGGGTGAATACCGTGCTTTTCTGCAGCCGCGACGAACTCAGCACTTTCGTTGGTTGGAACGTCTGCGATCAAAACAGAATCAATCCCGGCTTGAGCGCAGCGCTGGTAGAAGTTTTCGATACCGCGTGAGTAAACCAAGTTAGCATACATCAGTAGGCCGATTGGCAGTTCAGGGTATTTAGCTCGAATCTTACCGATTTGTTCGAAGCAGATATCAGGTGTCGCGCCAGAATCTAGAGCTCGAATATTTGCACCTTGAATAGTTGGGCCATCTGCTAAAGGATCAGAAAACGGAATACCTAATTCAAGCGCATCTGCACCTGATTCAACGAGTGTTTCCATGATCTTGTAAGACTGCTCTGCGTTTGGATCGCAAACCGTTACAAAGGGTACAAATGCGCCTTGGTTTTTCTCGTTTAGGCGCTCAAACATCTTCGCATAACGACTCATTAGATCACTCCTTTTTCTTCTAGGATGGCGTGTACGGTGAAGATGTCTTTGTCACCACGACCGGATAGGTTAACAACCAATAACTGTTCTTTCTCTGGGTTCTCGCGAGCCATGCGCAGTGCGTGCGCTAGTGCATGAGAAGACTCAAGCGCAGGAATGATACCTTCGCTACGCGCAAGCTCTTGGAAAGCGTCTAAAGCTTCGTCGTCGGTGACATTGTCATACTCTGCACGGCCTATGGCATTAAGGTGTGCGTGCTGTGGACCAACAGAAGGGAAGTCTAATCCCGCAGAAACTGAGTAAGATTCTTCAACCTGACCATTTGGATCTTGCATCAATGGTGCTTTCATACCGAAGAAGATACCCGTTTTACCATGCTTAAGAGGAGCACCATGTTGGTCGGTATCAATACCTTTACCTGCTGGCTCAACACCAATTAAACGAACGCTTTCTTCTTCAATGAAATCTGCAAACATACCAATGGCGTTAGAACCGCCTCCAACACAGGCGATAACTGCATCAGGAAGACGACCTTCGCGAGCAAGGATCTGGTTCTTCGTCTCTTCACCGATCATGCGTTGGAAGTCACGAACAATAGTCGGGAACGGGTGAGGGCCAGCTGCTGTACCTAATAGGTAGTGCGCATCCTCATATGTTGCAGACCAATCACGCAGTGCTTCGTTACATGCATCTTTGAGCGTCGCAGAACCTGAATGAACAGGAATGACTTCAGCGCCCATCAGTTTCATACGGAATACGTTCGGGCTTTGACGTTCAACGTCTTTAGCACCCATGTAGACTCGACACTTAAGACCGAGCAAAGCACAAGCGAGCGCTGTTGCCACACCGTGTTGGCCTGCACCGGTTTCAGCGATGATTTCATTCTTACCCATGCGTTTAGCCAGTAACGCTTGACCCAATACTTGGTTGGTTTTGTGCGCACCACCGTGAAGCAGGTCTTCACGTTTAAGGTAAAGTTTGGTCTTTGTGCCTTTAGTTAGGTTGCGAGTCAGTGTAAGCGCTGTTGGGCGACCTGCATACTCTTGTAGCAGTGACATAAATTCGCTACGAAACTCTGGGTCTTCTTGAGCATCAATAAACGCTTGTTCCAACTGCTCAAGGGCTGGGACCAAAATTTGTGGTACGTACTGACCACCGTATTCGCCGAAGTAGGCATCTAGCTTTGCCATGTTAAAATTCCTTTCACTTAGAGCGCGTATACAACGCGCTATACAAATTCTTAATAATTTCTGATTGCTGCAAAAGCTTGTTCTAGCTTTTCGCCATCTTTCTTACCAGGGGAGTGCTCGACACCCGAGTTGAGGTCTAATCCCAAACAGCCTTGAGCCGCTGCCTTTTGCGCGTTGAACGGTGTAATGCCGCCGGCCAACATCACCTTTGAAGGGTCGCCGATTAATGACCAATCAAATACTAAGCCTGTACCACCGACTTGAGAGCCGACTTTAGTATCAAGCAAGTGACGGTCAACGTTATTCTCGATAAGTGCAGGGACACTCTCGCTTACGCCATACGCTTTCCAGATTTCAACACCGGAAGGTAAAGATGTCTTTAATGTGTCAACAAACGCTTGATCTTCCTTGCCATGAAGTTGAACGGCAGCGAGGCCTAGTTCGTTGACAGTTGTGATGATTTGCTCATGTTGATGGTTTTGGAATACACCTACATACTTAAGCGGCGTGCCACTCATTGTTAGTCGTGCGGATTCTAACGACACAAAGCGTTTAGACTGCTCAACAAAAATTAAACCACCAAAAATAGCGCCTGATTTGTAAGCTTTCGCGGCATCATCTGGGTGAGTCAAACCACATACTTTGTTTTCACCCAATGTTACTTTACGAACGGCGAGTTCAAGGTTTTCTTCTGCCATTAAAGAGCTTCCGATGAGGAAGCCGTCAGCGAAATCGGCAAGATCTCTCACTTGTTGGTGAGTGTAGATTCCAGACTCAGAGATCACGGTTGCTTCAGGAGCAAGTTGACGAATGGTCGGTGCCAATTCTTTGGTTCGATTTAGGTCGGTCGAGAGGTCACGTAAGTTACGGTTGTTGATACCAATGACTTTCGCTCCTAACTCTACCGCGCGATGAAGCTCTTGTTCATTACTAACTTCAGTCAGTACGCCCATATCGAGTGAATGAGCCACATCAGCCAGTTCTCGATATTCTTCGTCATTCAACACGGAAAGCATTAGTAGAATCGCATCGGCGCTATAGTGGCGTGCCAAATAAACCTGATAGGTATCAACCATAAAGTCTTTACATAGAATTGGCTGTTTCGCTTGCTTTCTTACCTGAGGTAGGAAGTCGAAGCTGCCTTGAAAGTACTTCTCGTCGGTTAACACCGAAATGGCGTTTGCATGGTTGTTGTAAACTGATGCTATGTAATCAAGATCAAAGTCATCGCGAATTAAACCTTTGGAAGGGGAGGCTTTTTTACATTCGGTGATGAAAACAGTCTTGTCTTGTTTTAGCGCTGTATAGAAGCTGCGGTCTGATGGCGTTAGATCACTCTTGAATGTCTCAAGTGGCTGTGACTCTTTACGCTCAGCAACCCATTGGTACTTGTCGCGAACAATCTTAGCTAAGACTTCTGCCATCTCAGCTTCTTTAACAGAAACATGTTCGGATAATTTTTCTTTTACCTGAGTCATTTTCATAACCTTATTGTTCGAGGTGTTAAGCGTGAGCCGCCAATTTCTGCACTAGCTCATAAGCCTTGCCAGAGTTCATTGCTTCAAGAGCTTGCGCTGCGTTTGCTTTAAGGTCTTCGTGACCAAATAGACGCATGAGTAGTGCCACATTGACGGCTACAGCACCTGCTTGAGCTTCTGTGCCTTTACCCGTCAAGATATGGGTCGTGATAGCCTTGTTCTCTTCCGGTGTGCCACCTTTAATTGCTTCGAGTGGATGCTGGTTTAAGCCAAAGTCCGCTGGCGAAACTGTGTATTCATGAATTTGGTTATCTCTGATTTCAGCAACCGTGGTTTCACCGTGAATCGCGACTTCATCTAAGCCACTACCGTGGACAACCGCTGCGCGTTTCATGCCCATCTTAAGCATGGTTTCTGCGATAGGGCGAACCAACTCTTTACTGTATACACCCATTAGCTCGATGTTTGGACGAGCAGGGTTAATCAAGGGGCCAAGGATATTGAAGATGGTACGTGTTTTCATTGTTTGACGCACAGGCATAGCATGACGTACACCGCTGTGATATTGCGGCGCAAACAAGAATGCGACACCGATTTCGTCGACCGCGTTACGCGTATCTTCAGCACTCATTGCTAAGTTAATACCAAATTTATCGAGCAGGTCTGAAGAACCAGACTTACTTGAAACGCTTCGGTTACCATGTTTCGCGACTTTTAAACCACATGCGGCTGCGACAAATGCAGATGTGGTGGAAATATTAATGGTGTCGTGACCGTCACCGCCTGTTCCTACAATATCAGCAAAGTCATAATCTGGACGTGGGAATGGGTTCGCATTGGCTAACAAGGCCTTTGCTGCGCCAGCAATTTCGTCTGGAGTTTCGCCTTTGATTTTTAGCGCAGTTAAGGCTGACGCCATCAGGATTTGGTCTAACTCACCGCGGATAATAACGTCGAAAAGCTGTTGGCTTTCCTGCTCGCTCAGTGACTCTTGCTCGTAAAGTTTGTTGATAATCTGTTCCATGACCTTATTCCTTATTTGTCGTTCTTCTTTAGAGCCCACTCAATGGCATTAGCTAGCAGCGTCGCACCGTAGGTAGTCATAATTGATTCTGGGTGAAATTGGAAGCCACACACCTTGTCTTGCTCTTGTACTACAGACATCACCAAATCATCAACCTCAGCCGTGATGGTTAAAGACGATGGCACTTCGGTTGCGACTAACGAATGATAGCGAGCACTCGCAAGAGGAGAAGGTAGCTCAGCATAAGTGTCGTGGTTTTGGTGTTCCATCATCGATACTTTACCGTGAATGATTTCACCCGCGCCAGCAACGGTGCCGCCATAGGCTTCGACGATTGCTTGGTGACCTAAACAAATACCAATCATAGGTACTTTGCCTTTAAGACGTTGAATAATCTCTGGCATTGAGCCTGCTTCTGACGGAGCCCCCGGACCTGGAGATAGCAGCACTACTGGGTTATCTAAATTAGCGACTGTCGATTCAATCACTTCTGCCGCGATGTTGTTACGGTAAATCGTTACGTCGTGACCTAATGAGCGGAATTGATCGACTAGGTTATAGGTAAACGAATCAAAGTTGTCGATAAAAACGATATTTGCCATCTCGATGCTACTCCTTATGTGCTGATTGAATAGCAGAGATTACTGCTTGAGCTTTACCGCGGGTTTCGTCGGCTTCAGCTTGTGGATCTGAATCGAATACAACCCCAGCGCCAGCTTGAACTTGCGCGATGCCATTTTCTACATAGGCAGAGCGAATCACGATACACGTATCTAATGTTCCTTCACCAGTAAGATAGCCCACTGCGCCGCCATAGCTGCCACGGCGCGCTCCCTCGACATCTCTAATCAATTGCATTGCGCGGATTTTCGGCGCACCAGTTAGCGTGCCCATATTCATACAAGCTTGATAAGCGTGTAAGGCATCTAAGTCATCACGTAGTTGACCTACTACTCTCGATACTAGGTGCATTACATGACTGTAACGGTCGACTTTAAGCAGGTCAGCGACGTGGCGAGTGCCTGCTTGAGAGATACGAGCTACATCATTACGTGCTAAATCGACTAGCATCATGTGCTCAGCATTCTCTTTTTTATCAGTGCGCAGCTCTAGTTCAATACGGCTATCTAGATCAAAGTCGATCTCGCCATTTGGTCGTTTACCACGACGGCGAGTACCTGCAATAGGGTAGATTTCAACTTGGTTTGATTGAGTTTCGTACTTAAGGGCACTTTCTGGCGAAGCGCCGAACAGAGTGAAAAGCTCATCTTGCATGTAGAACATATAAGGGCTTGGGTTGCTCTGTTTTAGCTCTTTATATGCCGCAAGCGGAGAAGGGCAAGGCAAGGTAAAGCGACGTGATGGCACGACTTGGAAAACATCGCCTTTAACCACAAACTCTTTTAAGTCGCGAACAATCTGACAGAAGTCAGTATCAGAAATGCTTGGTTCTGCGTGGGTATCAGCAACCGGTACTGCTTTTGGTAGTGTTTTTAAATTGGCACAGGCAGCACTAATCTCTTCGATACGAGCCGTCAGTTCAAGTTTGCAAGTGTCGGTGGCGAATAGGGTAGCTTGAAGCTCACATGACTTCTTTTGATGGTCGACAACCAGTAAGGTTTCCGCAACATAGAAAACGTAGTCAGGGCATTGGTTTGATTGCGCTGCATTACCCAAAGGCTCAAAGTTAGCCACTAAATCATAGGCAAACAAGCCACCGATAAAGATCGCGTGCTTGTGCAGCTCTGCAATATCGAAGCTGTGCTGAATCAAGCGCAGAGCATCAAAGGAAGAGGCTTCACGTAGGCGAGAGTCTTCATCCAAGGTGTTGCACGGTTCACTGTACTCCAGTACCAGTTCGCTGCCGTTAAATGTATGTTCAATACTTGGATTGATGTTGTGCGTAAGGTGAGAAAGCAGGTTTTTACCATTGTCGGTTAACGCGGTCATTGTCACCGTATGTCCGTAACAAACGATGCGCACCGCTGAGTCAACAATAAGAAGGCTTTGTAGGTCCTGCTTTGAGTCGATTTCAGCAGATTCCAATAGCAGGCTGTCGGTTTTGTTCTCACATAGCGTGTGGAACAGCTGCGTAGGATCTTGGGCATACGGGGCCGTACTTCGAATTAACTCGATGTTACCTAGCTTCTTGATTTCAATGGCCTTGTTCACAAGACCTCCTTTTCTCTAAAATTTTTACTTCCTGCCGTACATAGTCGCATAAAGCAAACGGTCACCCAATCAGGATTTGGTTAAATTTGACGATTGTTTAAGCACTTAGATGTGAGACAGATTACAAAACAAAAAAGCCCGCTTTGGTAGCGGGCTTTTGAAACTTGAATTCTATGAATTAGAAGTACACGTTAGCCCACCAAGAACTTGTCCAAGAGCGCCACCAAGCAAGATCAGCTGAACTATTATTCATAGTGCCAGCAGCAACTTTTGCTTTATGGTTTTGGTTAATGTCTTGTAACATAGTGAGCCTTAAATCAGGTACTTCGTATTTGTGTACTAGTTAACTAGTGCAGAGGTAAAAAGTCAACTAAAAAAACAAAATTATGAGAATTGATTTACACAGTCATACGACCGCCTCAGATGGAAGACTGCCTCCACATGAATTAATAGATAGAGCCCTTGGCTTTCAGCTTGATGTGTTAGCGATAACCGATCACGATACCGTCGATGCACTAGCGACCGCGCATCAATATGTCCAAGACAATAATCTGCCTTTGAAGATCATCAACGGAATTGAAATTTCTACCGTTTGGCAGAATAAAGATATTCACATTGTAGGTTTGAATATCGACCCAGAGTCTCAAGCTCTCAACGAACTGATCGTAAAACAGAAAAATCATCGCGTGGCACGTGCTGAATTGATCGCTCATCGCCTTGAGAAAGCAACGCAAGAAGGCGTGCTCGAAGATGTCAAAGCAATTGCTGGTGACGCGCCAATTACGCGAGCGCATTTCGCTAAATGGTTGGTCGATAACGGCTATGCCAAAACGATGCAGCAAGTGTTTAAGAAATACCTAACGCGAAATAATCCGGGTTATGTGCCGCCAAACTGGTGCACAATGAAAGAAGCGATTGAAGCAATTCATGCCGCTGGTGGGCAGGCTGTACTGGCTCACCCAGGGCGCTATGATCTAACCGCCAAATGGATAAAACGGCTTATCAGTGCTTTTGTTGAAGCTGGAGGAGATGCGATGGAAGTTGCTCAACCTCAACAAGGGCAACAAGAAAGGCGCAACTTGGCGGATTATGCTATACAATACAATCTATTAGCCTCTCAAGGCAGCGACTTTCATTATCCTTCACCTTGGATGGAGTTAGGACGAAATTTATGGCTTCCGTCGGGCGTAGAACCTGTATGGAAAGATTGGGGTATTGAGCCTTCATCAGTGGATTCGAACAATACCAATTAACTATAGAGTCGTGAGACTCGATAATGAGGAATTACAATGAGCCAGTTTTTTTACGTACACCCAGAAAACCCTCAGGCTCGCTTGATCAATCAAGCTGTAGCAATCATTCGTAATGGTGGGGTAGTTATTTACCCTACGGATTCGGGCTACGCATTGGGTTGTCAGCTTGAAAACAAACAGGCACTGGAGCGTATCTGTCAGATTCGTCGTTTAGATGATAAGCACAACTTTACTTTGTTGTGCCGAGATTTATCTGAGCTCTCTCTTTATGCTCGTGTAGATAATACGGCATTTCGTCTGCTGAAGAACAATACGCCTGGGCCATACACCTTTATTTTTAAAGGAACTAAGGAAGTGCCGCGTCGCTTAATGAACGCTAAGCGTAAGACGATTGGTATTCGCGTGCCAGACAACCAACTTGCTCTCGACTTACTCGAAGCGCTTGGCGAGCCGTTGATGTCTACATCGCTTATCTTACCGGGTAACGATATGACCGAATCTGACCCAGAGGACATTCGCGACAAACTAGAGCATGCGGTTGATTGTATTCTTAATGGTGGTTATCTAGGCGAGCAACCAACGACAGTGGTTGATTTCAGTAATGATGAACCAATCATTGCCCGTGTTGGTTCAGGTGATCCTGCTCCATTCGAATAGTCAAAAGTGCGTGATTTTCACCACACTTTTTGCGATAATGTGCGACCGCGATTTTGGGTCGCACTTGTTTATTCGACGTCTGAGAAGACGACACATAGGTAGATAAATGAACGAAAAACTACAGAAAGTATTGGCTCGAGCTGGTCATGGCTCTCGACGCGAACTAGAAGCTTTGATTAAAGCGGGTCGTGTGAGCGTGAACGGTATCGTTGCTAAACTTGGCGAACGACTAGAAGACGAAAATGCAGTTGTGCGTATCGACGGACACACTGTTTCTGCTAAAGCGCAGGAAGAAGTGATTTGTCGCGTATTAGCGTACTACAAGCCTGAAGGTGAACTGTGTACCCGTCATGATCCAGAAGGTCGTCGTACTGTTTTTGATCGTCTGCCAAAAATCCGCGGTTCTCGTTGGATTTCAGTTGGCCGCCTTGATGCCAACACTTCGGGCTTACTGCTATTTACCACTGATGGTGAATTGGCTAACCGCTTAATGCACCCAAGCCGCCAAGTAGAACGTGAATACCTAGTGCGTGTATTTGGTGAAGTGACTGAGCAGAAGGTGAAGAACCTAGTTCGTGGCGTTGAGCTTGAAGACGGCATGGCTCGCTTCGAAGACGTTGTCTACGCGGGTGGCGATGGTATGAACCACACTTTCTACGTAGCGATTAACGAAGGTCGTAACCGTGAGGTTCGTCGTTTGTGGGAATCTCAAGATACTACGGTTAGCCGCTTAAAACGCGTTCGTTACGGTGACATTTACCTAGACAAGAAACTGCCTCGCGGTGGATGGATGGAACTCGACCTTAAAGAGGTTAACTATCTACGTGAGTTGGTAGAACTTCGCCCAGAGAAAGAGACATTGCTTGATGAAAACAAAGCAAACTCATCTCGTAAGCGCGAACGCTCACGCAGCCAAAAGATTCGTCGTGCAGTTAAACGTCACGAAGAACGCGTAAACAGTGGTGGTGGTCGTAGCAACAACCCATCACGCCGTAAGCCGAAAAAAGGCGCAGGTCAGCCGAACGCACGCAATAAGCAGCGTTAAGCAAAAGCAAAGTGATTTAAAAAGCAGCCGTTAGGCTGCTTTTTTCGTTTTGAGCTACTGTTAACTCCAGCGACCCTTTCGCTCAGATTTGCGTTGAGCACACACTTCAAGAATGTTCTGTTTTTGCTCATTGGTTGACTGCGACCATCTTAAGATTTCGTCCAACGAACGATAGCAACCTAAGCAAATATCGTCCTGATCTAAACAGCAGTGACGAATGCAGGGGTTAGGAATAGAGCGATTTGAAGGTTGCGCTGCCATAAGCCATACCAAAAACACCTTTTGTATAAGTATACAAAAAGTACCAGCTTACCATGTTGTTAAGCTGGGGCTAATTTAAGATATTTATCTATTAGAGAGTTTGGCTCAGAGCGAAATAGCGACCTTGCTGTTCTATCAATTGTTGATGAGTGCCATGCTCAACAATCTCACCTTGCTCTATTAAACAAATCGAATCCATCTTGTCTAAGTTGACTAAACGGTGGGTGATAAACACCACCGTTTTACCGACAAAATGCTCCTCGAACAATTGCATGATTTGCTGTTCTGTCTGCTTGTCTAAACCTTCGGTAGGCTCATCAAGTAATAGGATTGGCGCATTATGTAGCAAGGCACGTGCAATACCAATTCGGCGCTTTTCTCCACCAGACAGCTGTCTACCACCGTCGCCAAGCCATGTGTCTAAACCTGTCTCGTCGAGAAGTTTAGCCAGCCCGACTTTCGACAGCACCTGAGCAAGCTCATCGTCCTCTGCTTGCGGTTTAGCCATGACTAGGTTGTCACGCAGTGAGCCATTAAGAATATCGACACGTTGGCTTACAACGCTAATGGCTTGGCGAAGCTGACTCTCACTCCACTCTTGGATTGGTTTACCCGCAATTTCGATGCAGCCTTGTTGAACATCCCAATAGCGGTTAAGCAACTGTAGAAGAGTCGATTTGCCAGAGCCAGTTTGACCGACAATCGCAATTCTGTGCTGAGCTGGAATCGCTAACTCGATGCGTTTAACGACATCATTGTTAGCTTCAGGGTAGTGGAAAGAAACCCCTTTATATTCGATTGAGAACTGCTGCTCATGCTCTGTCTCTTTCTTAGGGAAACAGACATCTGATTCAGATTGAGTGATATCGTTGAGCCTGCGAGCCGAAGTCAGAGTCTGGCCTAGATGTTGGAACGCGCCAGCAATTGGCATTAACAGCTCAACACTCGCCATTGTGGCAAACGCGACCAGAGCGATCATAGGATCTGGCGTATTGCCGCCGACACCGTCCGCCGCTAGCCATAGCATTAGCACAATCGTCCAGCCGTTAGCTAGCAATAGTAAGGCTTGTGCAAGTCCAGAAAAGTGAGCGTTAAAGAACTGATTCTTTAATAGTTTCTGTTGTGTCTCAAGGATTGCATTACGGTAGCGTTCTTCTGCACCAAACAGTGTGAGTTCACTGTACCCTTGTAACCAATCAAGGGTAGCGATACGCAAATCGGCTTTGTTTTGAGTGAGTTCACCACCGTTGCGCTTACCCAGTTTGTAAAACAGTACTGGCCACGTCAGCAGTATTGAGAACAGAATAGCGCCCAATGTTAAGCCGAGCTCTAAATCAAACCAGCTAATGAGAGCAGTAAGGCCTAAGATACCTAACGTGCCGACAACCATTGGACTTACCAACCTTAGGTAGACATGATCCATAGCATCAATATCGGCCACTAGACGGTTGAGTAGATCGGCATCGCGAAGGTTAGATACGCGGCCCGGGATCAGCGGGGCTAGCTTGGAAAAGAAAAAGATTCGCAGATCGGTAAGCAGCTTGAAAGTCGCGTTATGGCTGACCACACGCTCCCCCCAACGTCCGGCAGTTCGACCCATGGCAAATCCACGCACAAACGCGCCTGGTAGCATGTAATTAAAGGTTTCTCTTGCGATGGTGAGACCAGCAACGGCAGCGGCAGATAAGAACCAACCTGATAAGGTCAAAAGACCAATAGAAGCGGCTAAAGTTAGAAACGCCAATAGCATACCGAGTGAAAGACCAAACCAGTGCTTCTTATACAGTTTTAGGTAGGGAAGTAATTCACGCATCTAAGTTCCCCTTATTGGTTTGGTTAAGTGCTTGGTTAGCAGAAAGCATTTCTTGGAACAGTCCTTCACAGTTAGCGAGGTGATCAAACTGCCCTGACTGAACAATTTGACCATCTTTCATAACGAGGATTTGCTCGACATTTTTAAGTGGCGTTAGCTGGTGGGTAACCATCAAGGCGGTTTTACCTGTGATTTGGTTTTCTAAACCTTGCATCACAAGACGCTCACTTCGTGCATCCAAGCTTGCCGTTGGTTCATCAAGCAACCAGAAGTGGCCGTTTTGCACCATAGCTCGTGCTAAAGCAAGACGCTGAGCTTGACCTACTGATAAACCACCAGAGCGGTCGGAAACAGCGTAATCAAGACCATGTTGATTAACGAACTCTGCTGAGAACGACTCTTCTAACGCTTGATTGATGACTTGGTCACTGACGTTGGTTTTACCCAGCGTAATGTTGCCACGTATTGAGCCGTGCAGTAGCAGTGGGTTTTGACCAACCCAACTGATTTTCTCACGCCAACTTTCAAGATCGAGCTCAGTACGTTCAATGTTGTTAATCGTCAGCGACCCTTTATAAGGTAAGAAACCCAAGATTGCGTTTATCAGGGTCGTTTTACCTGCGCCGCTTGGCCCAACTAAGGCCGTGGTTTGCGCAGAAGAAAGCTCAAAGCTTACAGGCCCCAATAGTTTCTGCCCTTCTGGGGAGTATACTTCGAGATCTTTTGCTGTGATGGATATGGAGTCTGTGTCACCCAGCTTGGTTGAACCTGAGCGAACGGTTTCGACGTCTGTTTCAATAAACTCAACAATGCTTTCAGCAGCGCCTACCGCCTGCTGCTTCGCGTGGTAGAAAGTGCCTAAGTCTCGCAATGGCTGATAAAACTCTGGGGCTAAGACCAGAATGAATAGTCCTGCAAACAGCGTGACACCCGCACCATAGTCACCGAAGTTAAGTTCTCCAATGAAAGCAAAACCAAAGTAAACCGCTGTCAACGCAATGGAGATAGAAGTAAAGAACTCAAGTACTGCAGAGGAGAGAAACGCTATTTTGAGCACGTCCATAGTGCGCACTCTAAACACTTCCGATGCGCCGCGCATCACTTCAGTCTCTGCTGCGGTTCGGTCAAACAGCCTGATGGTTGTCATTGACTGAAGGCGGTCATAGAAGTGACCGGACAAACGCTGCAGTGCTTTAAAGTTCTTACGGTTAGCGTCAGCGGCTTTCATCCCCACTAATGCCATAAACATTGGAACCAATGGCGCGGTAATTAAGAAGATCAAACCCGCTGCCCAGTTGACCGGGAAAACAACGATCAAGATGACAAATGGCACTAAGACAGAAAGCGACATTTGCGGTAAATAGCGAGCGAAGAAGTCGTGCATGTCTTCCACTTGCTCTAGCAACAAGGTTGCCCAAGCACCTGCGGGTTTACCTTTGATGTATGCAGGCCCAAGTTCACGCAGTTTATCGAGAATAAGCTGGCGGATATAAACACGAATCTGTTCGCCGCAACGAAAACCTGCGATTTCTCGACCCCATGAACAAAGAGCACGAGCACCGATAACGGCAACTAAACCAAGGAAGTAAGGGACTAATTCATATTTATCGACATATTCGATAATGAGTTGGTGCAATATTGTTGCAAGCAGAGCGGCCTGAACTAAAAGGAATATGCTTGAAAGAACACCTAGACCGACAGCAATCATAAGCCAGCGCTTGGCGAGCTTACTTTGCTGCTTAAGCCATTGATTCAAGCTGCGTTGTTTCTTTTTATCCATCGTGAAGGCTTAATGAGAATTATTATAAAGTTTTAGAACTGGGCATTATACAAAAGAAAGCCCCGCGGGAATACCGCAGGGCTTTAAGGTTTTGAGCTAAAAATGAAAAATATTATTTACTATCAGCAAGTGCATCGAGGTAACGTTCGGCATCGAGAGCTGCCATACAGCCACTACCGGCAGAAGTAATCGCTTGACGGTAGTTGTGATCCATAACATCACCTGCAGCAAAAACACCCGGTACACTCGTTTGTGTTGCATTACCTTCTAGGCCGGATTGAACGATGATGTAACCATCTTTCATCTCTAGCTGACCTTCAAAGATCGAGGTGTTTGGTTGGTGACCAATGGCGATAAAAGCACCCATTACATCAATCTGTTCGATATTGTCTGACTGAGTATCTTTGATTCGCACGCCAGTCACACCCATGTCGTCACCGACGACTTCTTCCAAAGTACGGTCAGTATGAAGAATGATGTTGCCATTTTCTACTTTATCCATCAGGCGCTTAACTAGAATTTTCTCAGCGCGGAAGCTATCTCGACGGTGAATTAAGTGAACTTCAGAAGCAATGTTAGATAGGTAAAGCGCTTCTTCAACTGCGGTATTACCACCACCAACAACGGCAACTTTTTGGTTGCGGTAGAAGAAACCATCACAAGTAGCACAAGCCGAAACACCGCGACCTTTAAATGCTTCTTCAGACTCTAGGCCTAAGTACTTAGCTGAGGCGCCGGTTGAAATGATAAGCGCATCACAGGTGTATTCACCGCTATCACCCTTTAGACGGAAAGGGCGCTGGCTGAAATCAACTTCATTGATGTGATCAAAAAGAATTTCAGTTTCAAAGCGCTCAGCATGCTCTTTCATTCGATCCATTAGACCAGGACCAGTCAAACCTTCAGGATCGCCAGGCCAGTTTTCCACTTCAGTGGTTGTCGTTAACTGACCGCCTTGCTGCATACCTGTCACCAGAACAGGGTTCAAGTTTGCGCGGGCAGCATAAACTGCGGCGGTGTAGCCAGCAGGACCAGATCCAAGGATTAAAAGATTGCTATGTTTTACGTCGCTCATTTGTGCTCCATTAGCGGTGACGCTTATTTATTTGACTCGATTGTATGGAATATATGGGGCCATTTAAAGGGTTAGCAAGGGAAGAGAATGTAATAATTGGTTATAGATTAGAACGCAAACGTTATCAGTTAATTTGGTATTAAGGTTTATAACTCATTGATGTTGATAAGAAAATTAATTATCTCTAGTGAAGTCATCTAGTTTTTGAACTTGCAGCTTTTTGATTCTGGATTTAATCACTGTGTATTGAATTTAATATGGTTATATATTCCAAAATATAATAATTGATGGATTGAAATGCTAAATAAAGTTGATCTGGCAATACAAGTGCGCAAATAATAAATGTGAATAAGATGTTAACCACATTATAAGTATGTACATTCATTAAGGAGATGATGATGTTACATCAGCGCGAAACTACCCTACAACTGACCAAGTTAAGTGATGCTGCGATTTCACAACTGGCCCCTTCGTTTACTCAACTGCCTCATACCGAGCATGCTGACGGCCAGTATCGTTTAAGACGTTATTCCGTAGTGACATTGCAAGATGGCAACGTGGTCGATTTAAATAAGAGTGAGTTCGTTCAAAGTGATGATATTAATCGCTTTCAGGGTAACGTGGTTCGCCAGTTTGAACCGATTGAAAAGCCGATCATGAATAGTGACGGTATGCGTGAAATGTGTCAGCTATTTGCGCAATCTAATCATCTCACTGATGGTCATGAAATTGAGATTCACCAAATTCGTATCTCGGCTGTTTACGACGAGACTCAGGTTGCTCCAGAAGGTGTTCACCAAGATGGATTTGAACATCTCGCAGTAGTAGGCATGGGGCGTCACAACATTGAGGGTGGCGATATCATGGTTTACAGCAGCTTCAATGAAGCTCCATTCTTCCGTAAAGCTTTGCATAGTGGTGAAGTCGCCATGCTAGCTGACGACAAACTTTGGCATAATGCGACACCAATTCGCTCGGTTATTGAGGGTGAAGCGGGGCATATGGATGTATTTGTGTTAACCGCAAAGGACAGCGTGAATGAGCTTCACTCCTAATTTAGCAAGAGCGCAGTTCAGCGCTCTTGGTCAAACACATAATGATTTGCCAGTTATCTTTTTAGATGGCCCTGGCGGTTCTCAAGTACCAAAGTCTGTGCTTGAAGCGATGCAGGCTTATCTGGGTTTCTTTAACTCTAACTTGGGTGGTCATTACTTTTCGAGTCAGCAAACGACTGATTTAATGAAGCAAGCACGTGAACATGCTCAAGCCTTGGTCAATGCAGAATCAAGCAGCAACATAGTGTTTGGCGCAAATATGACGTCATTAACCTTTCAGTTGAGCAGAGCTATCAGCCGAGATTGGCAAGCCGGCGATGAAGTGATTGTTACAGCTCTTGACCATTACTCGAATGTCTCAAGCTGGCAACAAGCCGCAGAAGATAAAAGTGCGGTTGTTCATCAAGCTCGCGTCGACGAAAGTGACTGTGGTCTTGATATTGAACACTTACTTTCGCTGATTAATGATAAAACAGTACTTGTTGCTTTGACCTTTGCGTCGAATACAACTGGTTCAATTGTTGACGTTCAACGCGTTGTCGAAGCCGCGCATCGAGTGGGTGCAAAGGTTTATGTGGACGCTGTTCACTATGCACCGCATCATTTGGTTGACGTGCAAAAGCTTGGCTGTGATTTCTTAGCGTGCTCTGCTTACAAGTTCTTTGGTCCACATGTCGGTATTGCCTACGTAGCGCCGAAATGGCTACAGAGTTTGAAACCTTACAAAGTTGAACCCGCAAAAGATGAAGGTCCGGGGCGCTTCGAAACGGGTACACAAAGCTTTGAAGGTTTAGCTGGCGTAATTGCTGCTGTGAAATATCTGTCGCAGTGGGGTAAAAGCAACGCTTCGCTTAGGGAAAGATTAGTCGACTCATTTAAGCAGTTTAATCAGCATGAGTCAGCGATTAGTGAACGTTTTCTTAGCCGGTTATCTGAACTCGAAGGGGTACATCTGTTTGGTAAGTTGGAAGCCAACAGCGAGCTAAGAACGCCAACTTTCGCTTTAACTTTTGATAACCATTCACCTGAGTTTATTGCTAAGAAGCTCGGAGAAAGAAATATCTGTGTTTGGAATGGACATTTCTACGCACTTGGGCTGGTTCGCCAGCTTGATTTAGAAGCGAGTGGTGGTGTAGTGCGAATTGGCTTTATGCATTACAACACATTAGAAGAAGTGGATATTCTGTTCGATGAGCTGAAGATAATTATCGGGCAATAGATAATACAATAAGTAAAAAGACCTCCTCCTTAGTGGAGGTCTTTTTCTAAGCAGTGCTTAAGCGCTGACTTCCACTTCATAAGAAGTGAACTTACGAATATTGATTACACCGGTATCAAAGATCATGTACTGACCTTTAATTCCTTGCAAAATCCCCGTAACTTCTGGGTTTTTGTCAAAGTTATGAGAAGTGATTTTTGTAGGGTGTTGCTCCACTGGGTAGCTAATGGCAGTGATATTCTCACTTAGGATCTCAATCGCGTCCTCACCGTACTGCTGTTTAATTTCAGCAATTTTGTCTTCAACCAAAGGCAAGAGTTCAGCAAATCGCTCTTCTAGCGCCATTGGCTCTCCATCACCTTTTAACAGGGTGCGCCAGTTGGTTTTATCCGCGATGTGTTTTGCCAGTTCAACTTCGATAAGGCCTGAAATGTGGCGAGTCTTGACCTTGAAAATAGGCAAGCCTTGAGTAGCGCCTTGATCGATCCAGCGGGTTGGGATCTGTGTGTGACGAGTGATGCCCACTTTCAAACTTGAAGTGTTTGATAGATAGACGAAATGGTCGACCATGCAGTTTTCCTCTCCCCATTGAGGTTCGCGACAAGTCCCCTGATCGTAGTGACACGTCTCAGGCTTCATGATGCACATATCGCAACTGGCAAGCTTCTTCATGCAAACAAAGCAGTGCCCTTGCGAATAGCTTTTTTTGGTTTTTTTACCACAAGAACTACAAAAGATATTCCCAGTATGAGTGAGTGTGATGCTCTTACCAATGAAAGGGGATAGGTCAACTAATTCGTCACCGACTGGAAGGCGATAATGAACCGTATTTTCGAGAGAGGCGCGCATTTTACTTAGCGTACCTTTAGCTAATAAAGACATGACAGTGCTCTTACTTTAATGAGGGTTAACCCTCTTTGTTTTTAGACCCCCATTGTAGCAGTTTTTACCCAGACTCGGGCAAATCTATGCCAGTAAGCAATAATGTAACTGTAGTGGTTTAGTTTGGTTATATTTAAGTCAATAAGCACTAAGTTTATGAGTCAGATCTAATATTTACCTGCTGTCATATACCCAAAACGCGATAAAATGGAACCAAAGTCGTATTATTAATTGGTATTGCATTCTGTTCGCTGTTTTTCAGCACAATAATTGGTTGGATTCTAGTATTGAAAGTTGTTCATAAGGTCACCTTTTTCATGGTCGTTGTGACCATATTGGTTGTGCAGTTATATTGGATGCACGGAGGTGGTCACGTCTTTAAAATTTTCCCCAGTCAGTTTACCTTTTTGGCCACAGACGACCAAGCTTTAGGGGGCGTCAGTACCGCAAGTTTGGAGCTATCTGAATCTGAAGTGGTATTAAATTGTCAGTTAGATAAATCAGATGTTTATCCTTGGCCTTATTGCGGTGTCTCAATACAACTTGGTGACACCATGCAGCAAGGTATCAACTTAAAAAACTACCATACGGTTAGATTGAATATTGACTTTGAGCAGCTCGATAGCGCCACTGAACCTACGCTACGCTTTTACCTTCGCAACTTTAATCCAGCGTACTCTTCTGCTGAGGATGAATACACGCAAAAATACAATGGGCTGGCATACTCCCCTGGGGTGGGAAACGGAATCATTGAGATCCCGATTGCTAATTTGCAGGTGTTAACGTGGTGGTTAGCGGATAACGAGATACCAATTGCTCATTCTGCACCGGAATTCACAAACGTGACTAAGTTGGAGTTAGCGACTGGCTCGGGTCATTTTACTGGTGAGTACAAGATGACTATCAAGAGCATCGAATTCATCGGAAACTATATTGATGGTGAAACACTCATGTTGGCCTTGCTGGTATTTTGGGTTTCGCTAGCGCTTGTATACAGTATCGTGGAGATAAAACGTAGCCACCATCTGATTCTTCAGTCTCATTTTAGACAGGAACACCTTCGCAAACTAAACAAAGAGTTACAAGAGCAGAATATCCACTTTGCAGAATTGGCAAATCGCGATGCACTGACAGGGGCTATGAATCGTCACTCCATTCGGGAGTGGCTAGAGAAACATTTTGAAGGAAAATTAGGACGCGAGAAGGCATTAGCGGCGCTATACCTTGATATTGACCACTTTAAGGACGTCAACGACAAATATGGACACGCGATGGGGGACGATATTCTGCGCGAGTTCACTATGGTGATATTAAGTATGCTTAGTCCAAGTGAACGCCTCGTCCGTTGGGGGGGAGAAGAGTTCGTGGTTTTTTGCCCAGGATTGAATTTGGAAGAGGCATCTGAGCTCGCGGAACGAATCCGCCATCGAATTGAATCTCATATCTGGGTACATGGGGACCCGCTGACAACCAGTATAGGGGTTGCTTCTCGCTCTAGGGAGCGCACTAACGCAATGATCACTCGTGCCGATGAAGCTTTGTATTTGGCGAAGCGACAAGGAAGAAACCAGGTTGTGGTTAGCTCTCAGACTGACTAATCAAAGGTTGTTCGGCTAGCTCTGGTTTTGCTTCGGGTTCAGGAAGTTGTTCGATCAAGATAGGTTCCTTAGGACCGAGAAACTTTGGTTTCGCATTGGTAATATAGATGTCCAGAACCGCTTTTGCGCGTGCAAAGACTTCTCTCATTCTGACCTGAAATCCAGAGTGTTTCGAAGGCCCTGCAACCGCAAAACATTTCGCATCAATATTGTGTGAATTGGCGATAAATATGGCTCTCTCGCAATGAAACTTTTGAGAAATGATTAGGAAGTTATTGGTATCAAAAATTTCTTTTGCTCGAACAACGGAGTCCAAAGTTCTAAACCCCGCATAATCTAAAAAAATACTCTCTTCGGGTACCTCTGCCTTGAGCAAGTCACGTTTCATCGTCCAAGGTTCATTGTAAGAGCGATGCGCGTTATCGCCACTCAGAAGAAAGTTGTCCACCTTGCCTTGCTGATACAGTTCTATCGCCGCGTCGATACGATGGGTGTAATACTCATTGAGAATTTTGCCTAAATACTTGCTGGTTCCCAGAACAACCGCAACATCAAAAGACTCGATCTGTTCGATGTCGGTAAATAGCTGGTCTCTGGCTTGGTAAGAGACCCATCGATCAATTGCGAATAAAGACACGGCAAGGATCGCTAACGCGACAGGCAGCCACGCTAACGCTCTTAGCGCCAGCTTAAGCCAAGTTTGTTGTCTGGTTTCGTGGTGAAATAATCTTCGCACTAAATTTGTCGATTCCGCTGCGCCCATAGACCTATAAAAATAAAGCAAAACAATACGATGGAAAACATGATGCCAGCCTCTAGGCCACGCAGTGTCCGAGATAGGTAAGGTGTTGCTTTGACAATGATTAAGCCGTAACCAAATGCGTTAATCAAGACAAACGCAACAGTTCTGAGGGCAAAGTTGGTGTTTCTTAATAATCTCCTCAGTAGTGCGTTAATTTCTCCACCTGCCATGACCAAAATGCATGCGATTAAAGCTGTCGAAATTTCTGTCAGATAGGGGCGTAGGTATCCACCCATAAGGTCTAGGTATTCCATGAAAACTAATGTGAATGTCATCGATTGAGTAACGATATCATGAAGCTGGCGTGTAAGGCAGTGCAGTCTGTCGTCATGAGATCTTTGTGGCAGGAATAAAAAACCCAGCGTGTGCTGGGTTTTGAATAAACAGTGCGTTTAGAAAGCGGTGCGCTTGTAACGGCGATAAACAGGTTGCCAGAATGAAGCATCAATCGCTTCTTCTAGCGCTTCGTCTGTGATCTCAAGTGCGACGCCTTGCTCAATCGCTTTTTTAGCAACCGCAAAAGCAATCTTCTTAGAAACAGAATGAATTGCTTCTAGTGGCGGTAATAGAGCGCCTTGACCATTAATCGCTAATGGCGAACATGTTGCTAGGGCACGGCTAGATTCCATAAGCATCTCGTCAGTCACGCGTTTAGCTTGAACCGCCAATACACCTAAACCGATACCTGGGAAGATGTAACTGTTGTTACATTGTGCGATAGGGTAGGTCTTACCGTCATGTACCACAGGATCGAATGGACTACCTGTAGCAACCAGTGCTTCACCGTTAGTCCAACGAATAATGTCGTTAGGTGTCGCTTCCACACGGCTTGTTGGGTTAGATAGCGGGAATACGATTGGGCGAGCGCAGTGTTTGTGCATCTCTTTGATTACGTCTTCGCTAAACAGACCTGGTGCACCAGATACGCCAACAAGAACCGTTGGTTTAGCATTGCGCATGACATCAAGAAGTGAGTAGCCGTTACCTTCTGCTTCCCAATCTGCCGTGTTTGAATGCTTCTGTACCAAACGTTGTTGGAAGTCGAGCAGGTTAGGCATGCCTTCTTGCAGCAGACCCCAGCGGTCAACCATGAAGACTTGCGAACGTGCTTGCGTATCGCTAATGCCTTCCGAAACCATTTGAGCAATGATGGCTTCAGCAATACCACAACCAGCAGAGCCCGCACCTAAGAAAGTGACACGCTGTTCAGAAAGCTTGCTTCCTGCAGCCTGACAAGCCGCAAGTAGCGAACCTACCGTCACTGCCGCTGTACCTTGAATGTCATCATTGAAACAGCAGAAACGATCTTTGTAACGCTCTAGTAGCGGCATTGCGTTTTTCTGTGCGAAGTCCTCGAACTGAATGAGCGCGTCAGGCCAACGGCGCTGAACAGCCTGCATGAATTCTTCTAAGAATGCATCGTACTCTGCGCCAGTAATACGCGGATGGCGCCAGCCCATGTACATTGGGTCAGCAAGACGTTGCGGGTTATTCGTGCCCACATCGAGTACGATTGGCAGTGTGTAAGCTGGGCTAATACCACCACAGGCGGTGTAAAGCGCGAGCTTACCAATCGGAATACCCATACCACCGATACCTTGGTCGCCTAAACCAAGAATTCGCTCACCGTCTGTCACTACGATAACCTTCACGTTGTGACTTGAAGCGTTGTTCAAAATGTCATCAATGCGATCGCGGTTAGCGTAAGAGACAAAAAGGCCACGGCCACGGCGGTAGATGTTCGAGAAGTTTTCACAAGCTGCACCAACGGTCGGCGTATAGATGATTGGCATCATCTCAGAGATGTGGTTCTGAACAAGGCGGTAGAAAAGTGTTTCGTTTGTGTCTTGGATGTTGCGTAGGTAGATGTGCTTATCCATATCGCTTTCGAAGTTACGATATTGTTGGTAAGCGCGTTCCACTTGTTCCTGAATAGTTTCAGTGTTTTCTGGTAGCAGACCTTCAAGGTTGAATGAGCTTCTTTCCTCAGCTGAGAAAGCACTGCCTTTGTTAAGAAGAGGAGTACTGAGAAGCGCAGGGCCTGCATATTGGATATATAGAGGGCGTTTATCGTTATTCATCACATGCCTTAGTAGGGTGTTAGGGTCAACAGACCTTTGGGAACAGGAACATAAAAATGATAGGGATTCGTTGTCGTATTGTAAACTGAATATTCCTGCATTCTGGCAAAGATTGCGTATATAATTTCATGCTTTAGCACTACCCACGCGTAAATCATGACTAGCCTACCCATAGATACCCTGAAAACCGAATTTTTATCCCAGCTTTCCGCTCATCATCTCATCGTAGAAGCAGAGACAGGATCGGGTAAGTCGACGCGTTTACCCATTTGGGCGGCGCAGCAAGGTAGGGTTTTGGTGATCGAGCCACGACGCATCGCTTGTACCTCATTGGCTCAGTTTCTCTCTGAGCAAAGTAATCAACCTCTGGGACAGTCAGTTGGTTATGCGATTAAGCTGGAGAGCCGCTTTGATGAAAACACGCAAGTCGTGTTTGTGACGCCTGGTGTGGCGTTGCGTTGGTTTTCTGAGAACAAGCTTGAGGGCTTTGATACGGTTATCGTCGATGAATTCCATGAGCGACGCTGGGATACCGATTTGTTGGTCGCTTTGCTTAAAGATAGCCAGACACACAGATTAGTCGTCACTTCCGCAACCATTGAGGGTGAAAAACTTGCCAATTACATCGGCGCGAAGCGTATGTATGCCGAGGGGCGTAACTTCAATGTCTCAATAGGGCATCGAGCAGGCGACTCAAGGCAGCTTCCTGATGCAAGAAACCTTGATGAAATAGTAAAGCAAGAAGTGTTGGCGCTTAGTGATGTTGACGGTGATATTTTGGTGTTTCTTCCGGGTAGAAAAGAGATCAGTCAATGTCAGGGTAAGTTGGCAGGAATCGAAGGCTTGATGGCTGTCCCGCTCCATGCCTCGGTTACGGATGAGCAGCGAGAAGTCGCACTTAATACACAAGCCTATAAAAAAGTCGTCTTGGCGACCAATGTTGCGGAGACGTCACTGACTATCCCCAACATAGTAGCGGTAATTGACTCAGGGTTAGAACGAAGAACAGAACAGCGTAATGGGCGAACCGCTCTAAGTTTAAAGCATATCTCCAAAGCCAGTGCAAAGCAGCGTAGTGGGCGCGCGGGGCGAGTTATGGATGGTATCTGTATCCGCTTATATGGTGAACACGCCGCTTTATCGGAAGTAACGCCGCCGGAGATGCATCGAGAGTCATTAACCGAAGCAATGCTCGCGTCAGCAAGTTGCGGTAAGGCGTTAGCACAGCTAAATTTCTTGGAATTATTGCCTGAGCGCTCTCTTAACCAAGCGAATGAAATACTCACTGCAATGGGGGCAATCAACGATGCGGGGACTGCCACCGCGCATGGCCAACGGATTTATCCATTACCAATTGATGCTCTGTACGCCGATTTAGTGACTCGAATGCCTTCTAAACCTCTCCAAGAGGCGATGGTTGACCTCACCTCTGTATTGGCTACGCCAGCCAACTTGTATCGCTTATCTAGCAATGAAGAAGAAAGAGAAAAGTTAGAGAAAGACGAGCCTTTGGGCTGCGATGCACAACTGGCAATCGGAATCCTTAGGGGGGACCAGTTCTCTGGAATTAAGGTTGACGCAGATGTCGCAAAGGAAGCAAAAGCCCTTTCAGCCCAAATGCGAGAAGTGTTTGAATTGCCTCAGCTCAGTGTTGCTTCTCGATATTCACATCAAGAACTGGTTGAGGCAATTGCTCGCCTGCATCCAGAACTCGTTTTTGTGCGAAGATTGAAACGAAGAGAAGCAATGGGTAATGGCGTGATGGAAGTAGTGCTGGGTAGAGAAACTCGTTTTCCAAACAAATTTGAAGCCGCACTTGTCCTCGATACTCATAGTTTGCCGGGCAGGGGGGTGAAGCAAACCCTTAATTTAGCCACCTTCACTATGCCTATTGCACTGAACGCGATTAGTAAGATTGGCTTAGGTGAGTGGCAACAAGGGGATGTGGTAACGGTTGATGCACAGCCAATGGTCGAGATGAGATTGAACTATGCTGGAAGAGTCATTGCCACTCGACATGAAATAGCTCAAGGTGAACTTGCCATTCAGCCCATGCTTGAAGCCGTCATTGCGAATCAATTACTACCTGGGTTTGCAGAAACTCGTCACAAGCAAATTGAGCACTGGAAACTTTATATCGCGCTAGGGCTTGGGACATCGAATGATAAGGTTAATGAGCTAAACTTTGAAAGTTGGTTTACAGAGCAGCTTACCTTACTTGAGTTGGATGATGTCAGCGAACTTGAGCTTTTTACCGCCGAGGACTTTACCTTCGAAGGCATTCCATATTGGGAGTATGAAGACTTCGCCAGTGCGTACCCTTTTGAACTCGCATTGGGTGATCTTAATCTCGATGTTGAATACCACGCTAAGAAAAAGCTGATTTATGTCATACACCGCGATGGACTGCGTAAAGGGTATCCAAAACGTTGGGAGCTACCGAGTTGGAAGGGTTGGAGAATTCAGTACAAAAAAGCGAGCAAGATTGTTGATGTAAAATAGTATTTAGGGAACAAGATATTATTTGGTATCTAAAATATTAAGCAACCGGTTCCTTATATCATTTTATTGTACACATTTTGTTACCGCATTGGTTTTTATATAGCTTTTTAAAACAGAACTAGGGTATAAAAGACCATTGTTTTATATCCTATTGCTATAACCAGTTTGATCTAGGATATTGAGTACACTGTGTTGCCGATATTACGGGGGATGATATGGAACATCTAGGCAAGACAAGTGTTGTATTCGACTATACTTCTTTTCTCGGTGCTTCTTGTAGTAAGAAATGGACTTTCTTGGAAGCGATGAGCACGTTTGCTCCGATATTCAGCCTTGCTTGGAAGAATACGATAAAAGAGACGCTATCGGTTGAAGATCGCTTGTGGGATCAAGCTATGAAATCGCTATCGGCGAATCGTAGTGATGAATCAAATATTGCTACGCTGCTTCAGTTAGCAAAAAGTGAAGGAGTAGAAGAGCTCAAGCTCGTTATGCCTTACGAGTTGGATGTAGAGTTGCTCGAACGACTTAAAACCAAATCCAAAGCAGATATCACGCTCTTGTCCCAAGACGAGCTCATTATCAGACTGTAGTAAGACTATTTTTTCAACAATCCATCACTAGTCTCTATTGTCCATACGTATCGGAAAAAGATCTCACATGAGATCTTTTTCGCTATCTGAGCATTTGAATTCGTACAAGATCATAATTCTCACAATTTATTCAGTAACTTGACGGTTACTTGTTCTATATTTTCTTATCAATATAAATCACATATCCAGTATCTGACGTGGATTCTGGTAAGGGAAACTGGCCGCTATTCTTGCCTCGATATAGGAAAGTTTGACGCCGTTAATTTGTGCAGTATATGGACTTAAGAGGTCGTAATGGAATTGAAGTACCGTTGGATATTAGCCCCTTTACTCTTTGCTAGCTCGGTGCATGCCGCAGAACCCAATAAAATAAACGAACTAAACTATGATTTCCTCTACGCAGATTTAAGCTCAGGGTCGCTGAATGAAAGCTTAGGCAGTGATAACAATGCGACTGCTCTAGCTGTGGGTGGTAACTATGTATGGAGCGAAAACATTCTATTTACGCTCGACTACACGGCAAGATTTATACATCCGCAAGATGTCACTACTGAGCTATATACACTGCTACCAGGCGTTGCCTATCGTTATCCACTTATGGCAAAGCTCGATGTTATCGCGACAGCGAAATTAGGCTACTTATGGGCAAAACAGACTCTCGATAGTACCGAAGAAAAGCTATTTAGCGATAGTAAACCTTCGATTGGCGCAAGTTTAGAGCTCAAATATGCGCTGACTGAGAAATGGGAGTTAGCAGGGCGAGGAGAGTTTAATTACACAGATCTGCTTGAAGAAACGCTGTTTAACGTAAGAGCAGATTATCAGTTTGCAGAGCGATTTACGGTTGGTGCTTTTTATACCCATCGCGACGGTGATTTTGAAACCGCAAGAATCAAAGGTAGTGCAACCACCAATGAGGGAGGCATATCTCTCCGGTACCTTTTCTAAACCAATAGAAGCAAAAAGCCAGCTATATAGCTGGCTTTTTCGTATTTGAAAGTAAGCTGTTATAGAACCGCTGCAATACCTTTACAAAGTGGAAGCATGTTAGCTTTCGTCATACCCGCTACGCTGATGCGACCAGAACCTACGATGTAAATTGCGAATTCCTCTTTAAGACGCGTAACTTGCTCTTTAGTCAGGCCAGAGAATGAGAACATGCCATTTTGACGTTCGATAAAGCTAAAGTCAGCGTCAACGCCTTGTTCTTTAAGTGTTGCCACAAACAGCTCACGCATTTCTTGAATACGATCACGCATCTCTTTCACTTCCGCTTCCCACTCTGCACGTAGGTCGGCATTGTTCAGAATGTGAGTTACGACTGCGCTGCCGTGCGCTGGTGGGTTAGAGTAGATAGAGCGAATGATTGCTTTCACTTGTGAGAAGGCTGTCGTTGCCACTTCTTCTGACCCCGCTACGAGTGTGAATGCACCTACGCGCTCATTGTATAGACCGAAGTTCTTTGAGAAAGAGCTCGCGACTAGAATCTCTTTGTTGTACTGAGCAAAGATACGAAGACCCGCTGCGTCTTCTTCAACGCCTTTTGCAAAACCTTGATAAGCAAAGTCGAAAAGTGGTAGAAGCTTTTTCTCTGCAACAAGCTTAGCCAATGTTTCCCACTCTTCTGCTGTTGGGTCGATACCTGTTGGGTTATGGCAGCAGCCGTGAAGAAGAACGACATCGCCTTCAGATGCTTGCTCTAGATCAGCAACCATAGAAGCGAAATCTTTGTCTTTAGTTTCAGCATTGTAGTAGCTGTACTGCGCAGTCTCGATACCTGCTGCGGCAAACACACCGTTGTGGTTAGCCCAAGTTGGGTTACTGATCCAAATCTTTACTTCACCCAGTTGGCGTTTAATAAACTCACCAGCGACGCGAAGTGCACCAGTACCACCAGGAGCTTGCGCCGTTTTACCACGCTTGTTAGCAACGATTTCTGCGTCATTGCCAAAAAGAAGTTTTTGAACTGCTAAAGCGTACTCAGCAGTACCTTCGATAGTTAGGTAAGACTTGGTCTTTTCTGTTTCAATAAGTGTCGCTTCCGCTTTTTTAACGGTTGCTAGAACAGGGGTTTCACCTTGTTCGTTTTTATAGATACCCACGCCAAGGTTAATCTTTTCAGCACGAGCGTCTTTTTTAAATTCTTCAGTAAGGCCAAGAATAGGGTCTGCAGGAGCAGCGACTACTTTTTCAAACATAATGGTCATCCATGTTTATCGAAGGGATAGGTATAAGTAACTCGGTTATTTATACCTTTCTACGTAAAGTGAAACAACAGCGAAAGTGAAGAAAATCTAAAAAAGCGTCGTAATTTGGAGAGGATTTTGTTTAAGCCAAGTTTTCTATATGAAAAGTCCCTTTATTTTTAAAGTAAAGGGACTTTAAATGCAGGAAAATCCGTTATGCGTGCATCAGTTGCTCTAGCTCATTTTCCCTTGCTTCCAACTCTCGATATTTGTTGGCTATTGCGACGAACTCGTCTTCAATCGCCAGGAAAGCCTCAACGATTTGAGGGTCGAAATGAACTTCATTACCTTCAAGTATAATTGACTTTGCTTTCTCATGACTAAACGCTTTTTTGTATACACGTTCAGAAATGAGTGCGTCATAAACATCCGCTAGTGCCATTAATCTTCCTGAAAGCGGTATTTCTTCCCCTTTTAGCCCATTAGGGTAGCCGCTGCCGTTCCATTTCTCATGGTGAGTCAGGGAGATTTCCTTCGCGAGCTGTAAGAATGAGTTACTACCTAGCTGCCCTTCGGCCATTGATAGGGCTTTTGCTCCGATTTCAGGATGACCTTTCATTATTTCAAACTCTTCGTCAGTGAGTTTTCCTGGTTTGAGAAGTATATTGTCAGGAATACCGACTTTCCCTACGTCATGTAGCGGAGCGGATTTGTAGAGCAGCTCAATATAGTTTTCAGTCAGTAGAGGCTTGTGCTTATCGAATTGAGACAGGTATTTTGCCAACGCTCGGACATATTCTTGAGTACGGAGAATATGAGCCCCTGTCTCATTGTCACGTGATTCGGCAAGTGCCGATAAACTGACAATGGCTACATCGCGTGTGGTTTTTACTTCATCTTGAGATGACTCTAGGCTATCAAGCATTTGGTTTGTCAGTGATGCCATTGAGCCTAACTCGTCATGTTCGAAGATAGGAACACGTTTGGAAATGTTGCCGTTTGCGACTTCGATGAGTGAACATTCTTGGGCACTTAATACTTTTCGCATCAGCTTACTCCATTGGAACATGATCGCGATGACGTAAGCACCCAGAACAATGGATATATAGATAAACTCTTTTATGACGCTGATTTTTCCAGTGCCGTCTAGGATTCGTTCGGGGTTATGCTCAAGCCAAAAGATGTCTTTAACGGCAACCATCGCGAGCATCGAGGTCAATGTGATTAACAGCAGGCTAATAAGAAAAATCATCTGCTTGACCATAGATTGTCGTTCACCACTGAGTTCGAATTGGTAACGTTCAGCGCTGTTTAAGCTATCGAAACATGTGATCTTAGAGTCTAGTTGAAGCAGTATTCCGGTAAAGAAACCGAAAAGGCTCATACCAAAAAGAACTTTAAGATTGCTGTCGAGAGGAAAGTCGTAATAGACGTTATAGAAGGCAGCGAGTATTAAGCTAGCGAAAAACATCAATGTCGTATCGAGTTGCGCATGCTTTTGTTCTTTAACAAGTGTGTGCTGCTGAAGCACGAAGTGACGGAGTAGATAGACGGCTCCAAATGTTACCGCTACGTGTGTGAAGAGTTCTGTAGATGTCAACGTTTCCAACATCGGACATACTCGTCCACCATAAAGACCGAAAACCACAGCTGCAAGTGCATACAGCTTTAGGGTCAAAGACGCATTGTAATGTGAGTTAACCATGTCAAAGCCTTTATATTATTATCAATATGACGAAAACTAGCCTGTAGACAAATACGAAAACTAAGTAATAGATTTGTCTCTTAAATAAAAGACCGAGCATTCTATCGGTTTGTTTCGTCTATTGATACATTTTTGCAACTTTAGTACTAGGTTTAGGATGTGAGTGGGTAAGAAGCAAGCGCGCACCTTTTAAGGTGCGCGCGGAGGTTTACTTTTTAAGGTTCATCTGAGATTCAATGGCATTAGCTTCAATGTCTGGGTTTTTACCCAGTTTGTCAGCCGCCCACTTGTTTAGGTAAGATAGAATCGCTTTTGCAGCATGTTTCTCAGTTGGTTTTTCACCATCCGTTACTTCAATATCTTGCTTTGGATGAGAGCCAGTAGCGTCCTCCGCAATGTGTAGCCAATCAGGGTGCCAGTAATACGGTTGGCCAGTCGGTGTTGTCCAACTATGTACACCATTGCTCTCGCCTTTGTACTCGATATGCGACGAATCGTATTTTTTCATTATTATCATCCCTTATGTAAGGTTGTTTGGATCACTATTACCTGATAAATGTAACAGAGTTTTTAATATTTAATGTGATTTAACTCTACAAACAGGGTTCGTTAAAACCAAAGCCTTAGAGTGAGAAGCTTGTAAGCCCATGATTCTTCTGACTATGGTATCTTTGCTGACCAATGATGAGGGTACTATGAATCGCTACCAGCAATTAGCAGAAAAATTAAAGCAACAGATAAAAGATAATACGTGGCGCTCTGGAGAAAAAATCCCTTCGCTTCGTGCAGCAAGCAGAAGTTTTTCGGTGAGTTCAGCTACCGTATTACAAGCGTATCAGCTTCTTGAATCAGAAGGGTGGATCAAGGCTAAGCCGCAGTCAGGCTATTTTGTTACGCCAGCCATAGAGAACGGACAACGACAAAGAGCTCAACCGACAGTACGAAGTGAATACAATGACGAGCTCTACGAGTTTCTAAAAAGTAATAATCAAGCAGCGGTCGCTTTTGGCTCTGCGTTTCCAACACCTAGCTTGTTTCCTCTTCAATCACTCAACCGCCATTTAGCCAGTGCGGGTAGAAAAGTACCGGCAGAAAGTGTGATACAAAATTTACCACCGGGTAATGAAGCACTACGTAGAATGATTGCTCAGCGCTATATAACTCATGGTGTGACGGTTTCCCATGACGACATTGTGCTGACTTCTGGAGCGATGGAAGCGCTTAATCTAAGCTTACAGGTGGTTTGTGAGCCGGGTGATACAGTAGTGATCGAAACGCCAACCTTTTATGGTGCCCTGCAAGCGGTTGAACGGCTTAAGCTCAATGTTATTCAAGTACCTGTTAACCCCTCAACAGGGATAGATCTACCTCTGCTTGAGCAAGCATTTAGTCAAAACGATGTGAAAGCCTGTTGGCTAATGGCGAATTATCAAAACCCAACCGGTGTCTCCTTAAGCGATAGGTCCAAACGTTCGGTGGTTGAGTTGGCAAACCAATATGATGTCTATCTGATTGAGGACGATGTCTATGCAGAATTACACTTTGAGGATCGCAAACCTTATCCACTCAAGTATTGGGATGAGCAAGACCAAGTGCTGCTTTGTGGTTCATTGTCCAAATCGCTCTGCCCTGGTTACCGAATAGGGTGGGTGGTGAATAGAACTCTGAGTGATAGGTTGCAAAAGCAACAGCTTACCTCAACGTTATCTGCGAGTTCTCCTATCCAGCAAGGTGTTGCTCATTACCTCCAATTCGAAAGTTATGACAACCACTTACGAAAACTTCGCAAACAGCTCTATGCAAGGCAAAAAGAATATCTCAGTCTGATAGAGAAGTGTTTACCGGGTGTCGTAGCAGTTCAGAAGCCTGAAGGAGGGTATTTTCTCTGGCTTGAGTTTAATGAGGAAATTGATACTTACTTTATCTATCAAGAGCTGAAGAAGTTCGATATCTCAATTGCGTACGGTAATCTGTTTGTCGCCAACAATCAATTTCAGAACTGTATGCGCATCAACATCTCATTCGAACTGACTGATGAGGTTAAGAGCGCGCTCAAAAAAATAGGGCAGCTAGTCAACTGCTAGGGCGTTTTTCGGCTTAACTGTACAGTTATGCATGAAGCAAACTGTGGTGAAATAGCCTCATTGCTATTGCGAGGGGTTAGTTATGGAAAAACGACGTTATAAACATGAGTACCGTTTGGTGTTTGTCGCGATAATTTGTGCAAGCCTACTGGTGTTTGGCCACCTAATTTTGGCGAAGTCTTTTGCCACCTTAGCGTGGACTGAGTACACGGCGGCGGCCATACCATTTGTGATGTTTGCCATCTGCTTATACGGGATTCGATACGCTGCCAAGACCGATAGCATAGAGTGAGTTGTGAAGGGCTAACCCAATGGTTAGCCCTCTTTTTTTGTTAGTTCCTAACATTGTCTGGGTGGCTAACGGAAGGGTCAGAGTCACTAGGATAGATTCCCATAAGGTCCTCGGCATTTTGTAGCCAGTCAGGGTGCCAGTAATAAGGTTGGCTTCCGGAGGGATGATCCCAATCCATTGAATGCTCATGTCTTCCGTTATAAGACAAGTCATCGAGTCTGAATACTCTCATAACAATCTTCCTCACTGTGATCATACTGCGTCACAGTATTAAGTATGATCCAATCGGGGAAGATTTGCGTATTTGACAGATACAAAAAAGCCTCCGAGTTCGGAGGCTTTTGCTATTCTTAACTTCGATTTAGAAGTTTGCAGAGCGTGGTGTACGTGGGAATGGAATCACGTCACGAACGTTACCCATGCCTGTTACGTAAGAGACTAGACGCTCAAAACCTAGACCGAAGCCTGCGTGAGGTACTGTGCCGTAACGGCGTAGGTCGCGGTACCAGTTCATGTGTTCTGGGTCGATACCGATTTCACGCATGCGCTCGTCTAGTACATCTAGACGCTCTTCACGTTGAGAACCACCGATAATCTCACCGATACCAGGTGCAAGAACATCCATAGCGGCTACTGTTTTACCGTCGTCATTCAGGCGCATGTAGAACGCTTTGATGTCTTTCGGGTAGTTCTTAACGATAACTGGCGCTTTGAAGTGCTCTTCTGCTAGGTAACGCTCGTGCTCAGAAGACATATCGATACCCCACTCAACAGGGAATTCGAACTCGCGACCAGAATCTAGAAGGATCTGAATTGCATCCGTGTAGTCAACTTGAGCAAAGTCAGAAGAAACAAACTGTTCTAGACGTGTGATTGCTTCTTTGTCGATACGTTGAGCAAAGAATTCAAGGTCATCACGACATTCTTCAAGTGCTGCTTTAAATACGTACTTCAACATATCTTCAGAAAGCTTAGCGATATCTTCTAGGTCTGCGAACGCAACTTCAGGCTCAACCATCCAGAATTCAGCTAGGTGGCGGCTAGTGTTTGAGTTTTCAGCGCGGAATGTTGGGCCAAATGTGTAAACTTTGCTTAGTGCACAAGCGTAGGCTTCACCGTTTAGCTGACCAGATACAGTAAGGAAGGTTTCTTTACCGAAGAAGTCTTCGTTGTAATCTACTTTGCCTTCTTCTGTGCGAGGTAGGTTTTCCATGTCTAGCGTAGAAACGCGGAACATTTCGCCAGCGCCTTCTGCGTCAGAAGCTGTGATTAGCGGAGCAGATACCCAAAAGTAACCTTGCTCGTGGTAGAAGCGGTGAATCGCTTGAGATAGGCAGTTACGTACACGTGCTACCGCACCGATTACGTTAGTGCGCGGACGCAGGTGAGCAACTTCACGTAGGTACTCGATAGAGTGACGAGTTTTTGCCATCGGGTAAGTTTCTGCATCTTCAACCCAACCTACAACTTTAACGTCAGTTGCAGCAAGCTCGAAGTCTTGACCTTTCGCAGGAGACTCAACAATCTTACCAGTTACTTCAACAGAGCAGCCAGTAGTCAGCTTTAGTACTTCGTCTTCGTAATTATTAAGATTATTAGGGACCACGGCCTGAATCGGGTCGAAACAAGAGCCGTCATAAATGGCAAGGAAAGAGATTCCAGCTTTGGAATCACGACGTGAACGGATCCAGCCACGAACAGTTACTTCACTGTCTACTGCTAGCTGACCTTTCAAAACGTCTGATACAGGCGCGTAAGTCATGTTTTCAATATTCTCCATTGAGGTAAAAATTCAACCCAATGTCGTAATACTCATCGAATAAATAATGAGCAAACATTGGGTTGGATAGAATTCTATAGATTCAATGGAACATATTACCTTTCAAATATTATGCTTCAACCTTTATTGTCATTTAGTCGAACAAAAATACCCATTATCTGCCTATTTCTTTGTTGAAAGGGTAAATTGAGCCAACAACTGCTCTAGATGTTCTGAAAGTTGCTCAAGATTCATACTGATGTCTCTTGTTTGTGCTGCTGACTCGGTCGTTTGGTTCGCATGTTGGTTTATCACCTGAACTTTCCCCTGAACCTCATGACTTAAGTGTGCAGTGCTGCTGGATTGCCGCTGGATACTGTTCGCATGAGCGAGTGCTTGTTTCATCTCTTCCACTACTTCAGTCATTGCTTGTGAAAGCAGCTCGATTTCGTTAGAGCGTTGATGCGCTGTGCCACAAACGGTGTCGACGGAAGAAAGTGATGCTTCGCTGTCCTTTTGGAATTGAGCAATTATGCTTTCAATGCTGCCCGTTGCTTCTGCGGTGCGACTTGCGAGATTGCGTACTTCGTCTGCGACTACGGCAAACCCTCTGCCTTGTTCACCAGCACGTGCCGCTTCTATGGCTGCGTTGAGAGCGAGTAGATTGGTTTGCTCGGCAACGCCTTTAATCACCTCCAAAATACTCGATACTTCAGCGGTTTGGTCGTTAAGCTCTACAATACTTTCTTTCACTTGCTCTATGTCGGTCACTAAGCTCTTAATTTCGTGACTTGCTCCATGCGCCTGACGAGCACTTTGTTCTGCAATATGAGTGGTGTGTTTAATCAGTGTCGACGCTTCTTCAGTTGCAGACTCTACTTGTACTTGTTGCGACTGCATCTGTTCGATATTTTCCTGTACTTCAGCCGTTTCTGCTTGCTGGTTACTTGCAGCAGAATCAGTGACTTGTGCGACTTGCGTCAGTTCACTCGCGCTGCCTGCAACTTTGTGAGATGTTGACTGAACCTGTTCAAGGCTATGGTTGACAGTATCCATAAATGAGTTGATTGCTCCGGACAATTGACCAATTTCATCGGTTTGCTTGGTGTCGAGTCGTTGAGAGAGATCTTTTGTTTTGCTAACACTCTGCATAAAGCCAGATGTTTTTTGGATTGGGCGAACGATGATCTTTCTGATTAATCCCATTGTGATCAAAAAGCCGACGAAGCCGAATGCTGACATGATTGCCAAAGCGATAAAAGCACGTTGACTGATG
Source organism: Vibrio sp. R10-SF1-ISO8 (assembly GCF_059833805.1). Classification (NCBI taxonomy): domain Bacteria; kingdom Pseudomonadati; phylum Pseudomonadota; class Gammaproteobacteria; order Vibrionales; family Vibrionaceae; genus Vibrio; species Vibrio sp. R10-SF1-ISO8. The sequence continues at coordinate 891,776 of NZ_JCBDHL010000021.1, forward strand.
AGTTGGTTTACATGGGACAAGTTGTACTCGAGACGAATCGCCCCTAATACTTCCCCCTCTGGTGCCATATGACAGGCAACACAGTTAGTTCCACGATAGTTTTCGCTAGACTTCATCGGTAGAGCGACCACAATACCTTTGCCCCATTCAGCACTGATAGGCTCAATAATCATTTCGCCTGCAAGAGCGCGCTTATCGATGTCATCGACAGGGTTTTGGTTCTCTTGCCCGGGTCCGTAGAGCTTGCTGACCGCTTCTGCTCGGAGAACTTTGACTTGTTCAATCCCATCTTGAGCTAGGGCTTTCTGTCTCAAGGTTTCTTTTTGAGCCATGGTGCCAGTCAGCATCATCATGTTCAGGCTGTCAAAATAGTTACTTGCCTTATCGTGGAGTTGTTCACTTAAGACAGAGTTTATTAATTCACGTTGCTGCAAGTATTGGTATGTTGTTGACGCTACGAGGACTAAGCCAAATACCGTTAACAATGTAATAAGCAACTTTGTAGTAATTGTAAGGCGCATTATTGGATATAAATTTATAATATTGGAATAGACATCAACATATTCTCCTATATGCAGATAGGAAGAAAGGCGTCAAATTTTATACTGTGACCGCACTCTCTGTGAGGGTATTGTAAATGTGATGTAAGGTACGTGTAATCAAATCTTTGACGTAGTGACGTAAAGTCGACGTGCTTGAGACGCGATGATAAGTTGTTTAAATATAGTGGCTTATAAGTGGGTTAGGTTGCCAAGTGTTTTTGTCTGTGAAGGGGCTTTTAGTAGTAAGCAACTCAAGTTTAATAGGGCATGACAAAGAGGAGTTGGCAAACAAGACTTGATGATTCAGCGCATGCTAAGAGATGGTGGCAATTTTATTTAATCTGAATATTTATTTTATGAAGACTCATACATATGTTAATTCAGCTGAATTAAATTGGAAAAATGCAATCATTGTTTTTGAATTTCGAAATGTATAAAAGCGTAGCAACAGATTATATTGGCGCGGAAGACATATCTGGCTTATTGTTTTTAAACCCATCAAAGGAGTTTAACGTCACGTGTTAATTACGCCGCCTTAAGTATCAATTCTCTCCCAACCTACACCTAAGCCGAGCGCCCGCTCATCTGAACTACGAGTGAACTTTAAGATGTCTGTATTGGCAGGGTTTACTGTACGCGTAAAAAGAGAATTTTATGATCATATATCCAATTCAAAAACAGTTATGCATGGATAGAGGAGCCTTAAGAAAACAAACATCGACACAAGGATGTTAGTAATGAAGTTGCTGATGACTATTGTTTTATTCGTATTGCTTGCTGGTGCTAGCGCATTAGCAAAGTGGAATGAAGATGAACGATTCTGGAAGAAGCATGCCCTTGCTAATCCAGATGTCGATGAACAGCGAGCAAGGCTCGTTGCTAAACGCCTTTCACAAATACCTACCGATGAAAGGGAACAATTGGAATCTGAGCTGGAACATTTAGAGCAGCTTGGTGAACAGTTAACTCCCCAACAAAATGCACGTTGGTGCGATATCTTTCTTTACCTACAAGGCGAGTCTAGCCTTAATCCTACTCTCAATGACGGTGAGCGAGCTTTGACGATTGATGAGCTGATCGATGAGGCGAATTTATTAGCTGACTTACTCGAGCAGCAAGGCCATTCCCAAACCCTATTAGCAAGGTACCGACAACTTTCGTTCAAGATAGATCTGCTTAGCACTAAGTACAACTCTGAACTGTAAGAGTTATCTGGTAGCCCGATACATGAAAAGAGGAGTTTAACTCTACGTGTTAATTACGCCGCCTTAGACGCCATGATTCTCTAACTTTTACTAAATGAGCTAAGGCTCATCGACTTAATAACCTAACTTATACCTGCAACAGGGTAGGGTTAACTACATCATTACAAAGAGAATTACATGATTAAATCACTACAAACACATTGGCTTTCAAACATTAAAGGAGATAGTTTAGCTGGCATTGTTGTCGCGCTTGCCCTTATCCCAGAAGCGATCGCTTTTTCAATTATTGCAGGAGTCGACCCAAAAGTGGGGTTGTACGCGTCATTTTGTATCTGTGCTATTACCGCCTTGGTGGGTAGTCGGCCAGGAATGATATCCGGTGCAACTGGGGCGATGGCTCTGCTAATGGTAACCCTTGTTAAAGAACATGGTATTCAATACCTTCTTGCAGCTTCTTTTTTGACCGGCGTGATTCAAATTGCGATAGGTCATTTGAAGTTAGGCAATCTCATGAACTATGTATCAAAGGCCGTCATTACGGGCTTTGTCAATGCGCTAGCAATTCTGATCTTCTTAGCTCAATTACCAGAGCTAACAGATGTTTCAAATAGTATATATGTGCTTGTTGCGCTAGGGCTCGGCGTTATTTATCTCTTTCCTTACATCCCGGGGTTGGGTCGTTCGATTCCTTCTCCCTTGGTCGCGATTGTTGTTGTGACGACCACTGCCTTACTGTTTAGACTCGATGTAAGAACGATTGGCGATATGGGTAAGTTACCAGATTCTTTACCCATTTTTCTCATTCCAGATGTTCCGCTAAGCATAGAAACATTGATTATTATTTTGCCATATTCCATTGCATTATCGATTGTGGGTGTACTTGAGTCACTGATGACAGCAACCATAGTCGATGATTTGACTGATACGGAAAGTGACAAAAACAACGAATGTAAAGGGCAGGGGATTGCGAACATTGTTTCGTCGCTGTTTGGAGGTATGGCTGGTTGCGCCATGATCGGTCAGTCGGTGATAAACATTAAATCCGGCGGATTGACCCGTTTGTCTACTTTAGTTGCAGGGCTCGGTTTACTCTTGATGGTTGTCTTTCTGTCTGATTGGTTGACTATGATCCCCATGGCAGCGTTGGTCTCGGTAATGATCATGGTCTCTATCGGGACTTTCTCTTGGCGTTCGATAGCAGAGCTAAAAGATCATACATGGCCTACCAATGTAACCATGATTGTGACTGTCATAACCGTCGTTGTGACACACAATTTAGCTATAGGCGTGCTGGTTGGCGTTGTATTGTCGACTTTGTTTTATGCACATACAAGCAAGTCAATGGTGTTTATTTCAGATACGGTGATTGTTGAAGATGTCCAGTCGGTTCATAAAATCAGCGGACACGTATTTTTCGCCTCGTCAGATGCGTTTATCGACCTGTTTGATTTTGAATCTGCTACCCCAAAAATCACTATTGATACTGCAAACGCTCATTTCTTAGATAACACAGCGGTTGAAGCGTTGGATAAAGTTGTCTTCAAGTTCAGGAAAAAGGGCTCTAAAGTCGAAGTAACAGGGATGAATGAAGTTAGCGAGCGGCTAATTAGAAAACATGCCATGTTCCTCAAACATGAGGAGTTAATGGCAGTCTCGATAACCCACTAGCTTAAAGCCAGCGTATTCGCTGGCTTTTTTTGCATCTAAAACAAGCTATTATCTATATATCAAAACAATATATACGTGTAAGCTCATCGAATTAAAGCGTAGCGAGTAACAAACAGGGTAGGCATATGGCATCAAAGATCGGTTCGGCGATTCAACTTGTATTGGCGCTTTCAATCTTCTATTTGGGTTATACCATTCACAGCATGACCACTAAGGTTGGTGAAATTGTTGAAACTTACCCTCAAGTTATTGCGGACATCAGCACGCTTTCAGACAACTTTCAGATAAATGAGTGGTTAGCCATTGCAGATACGCTTGAGCAGCTTGTTCCGAATGCATTGAAAAGTATTGATGATGTCACTGCAGCGGTGAATGCAACTAATAAAACCGCCGCTTCTATTGACGCAAAAATTCCGTCGATTGTTGAAGAAGTGAGTTTGTATCGCCAGTCTGTCATCCCAGCGGTTATTGAAGAAACCAAGCAGTACCGAATTAACGTAATCCCCAAAGTACTGGTAGAGAGTGAAGGTTACCGACAAGAGACAGTCCCTCTCGTGGTGACTGAATCTCAAGCTCTGCGCCAAGAAATACCGCCAATTTTAGTCAAAGCGGATCAGATTGTTGAGAAAAGCCAAGATATTGCGCAACAAGCTACGCAGGGAGCCGTAAAAGGCGTGATTATGTCGCCCATTGATCTGATTCGTGATGCGGGTAATGAGATAAAGGGAAGAGTAGCGCCAACGGAAGAATAGTGTTTCTAGCAGGCGTAAATCTAATGAGTGGGTTAGGTTGTTATTTGACCAGTTAAAAAATAACCCATTGCAATCATAGCTTCAGCCTATAAGATGAAGTTATCTCAGATCGAGATAACATAGCGCAGGATTTGCTATGCTTTTCCCAACGGATTGTCTTTTACTTAGGACATCTTAATGATTTTCAAAATTACTACCCCGATTCTGGAGCCAACAGAAGGGTCGCCGCATAAGGCTTCAAACAACGTAACCTCTCTTTTTTCTTCTTTAGCACTCTTCTGCTTTTGCAATACCCTCTTGCAGCCTTATTCATTTTCTCGATTTTATTTTTCGTATTGATTCTCCCTTATTTCAGTACGTCTGCGCACCAAGCGCATAGCTTCAAATTTTAAATAATATTTACGGTTTTAGAGAAAATGAATACAAAACTTCTGGGCAGCGCGCTCATTATTTCTGGTACAGCGCTTGGCGCTGGTATGCTTGCAATTCCTATGGTACTAGCCCAATTTGGCTTATTGTACGGAACCCTTTTAATGGTACTGATTTGGTTTGGTACCACATATTCAGCATTACTTTTGCTCGAAGCAACCATCAAATCTGGTGGCGGGTTAGGACTTAACTCGATAGCTCGCAAAACGTTAGGCAAGGGCGGACAACTTGTCTCCAATGGTCTGCTCTATGCTCTGCTCATCTGCCTATTGATGGCATACATTCTTGGCGCAGCAGATTTGTTGTCTCAGGGCCTTTCCGCTCTTGGATTGTCGATTAGCTTCACTCAAAGTCAGATTCTATTTACTCTGATTGCTGGTGCGATTGTTGCGTGTGGTACAGGCGTGATCGATAAGCTTAACCGAGCGCTTTTCTTTGTTATGATCGCAAGCTTGGCGGTTACTTTACTGGTGCTTCTGCCAGAGTTTTCAACGCAAAATCTTGCGCAAGTGAGCAACAACGATCAGGTCGGTTTGATTCAAACCAGTGCAGTGCTGTTTACCAGTTTTGGCTTTATGGTTGTGATCCCAAGTTTGGTGACTTACAACAGTGACGCGACAGACAAGCAGCTAAGAAATATGGTTATTCTTGGTTCTTTAATCCCTTTGTTTTGCTACCTGTGTTGGTTGTTTGCTGTCGTCGGTAACTTGCCGCCAGAACAGCTAAAAGAATTTGCTAGCGTTTCTGAGTTGATGGCAGGCTTTGAGCATGACGCACCTTGGATTGGTACGGTGCTGTCTCTGTTTACAGGCTTAGCGCTGCTGACATCTTTCTTCGGCGTTGCAATGTCACTGTTTCACCAAAACAGCGATACCTTCAAGCAAAATCGTGTAGTCACTTATGTGCTGACCTTCGTATTGCCATTAATCGGTGCGATCATGGCTGCTGACCAGTTCTTATCTGTTCTGGCTTACGCGGGAATCATCTTGGTATTTCTGGCCGTTTTTGTTCCTCTTGCTATGGTCTACAAACTAAGAATAGCGAACACCTTAAGTGAGCGTTATGCTGCTGAAGGCGGTAATGCAATGATGTTATTTGGGCTGACTTTTGGTGGGTTCTTGCTTGTGTCGCAAATGATATAGCGATGTTGTTGGCACAATGAAAAATAGGCGCTAGTGAATAGCGCCTATTTTTTTATACTTATATTAATTTCCCCATATCTGCGCGACAAACTCTGGATGGTCGATAAATGGGTTTCGATTTCCTTGGAACTCAAATACCGCCTGATTGCGATTTACTTCCTTTGTACTGACAGGATCTTCTTTGTGCCAACGCTTTAGCATTGAAAGAAGCCAAGGTTCAAATACAGTCGTGCTGGTACCGTTGAGCACTGCGTCTGAATTAGTGCTGTTGTTTTGCCAGCTTCCAATCAGATTTTCGTAGCGAGTCGCCATATAGAAATACGCACGAGCAAAGTCTCCTTTGAATTCATCTATAGGTTCAAATACCGTACCGTTGTAACCTAATGAACTGCTTGCACTGCCAAGTTTTGAACCATTGCTTGAGACGTATGTTGTACTCGTAACCTCACCAAACGGCCAGTTACTGCGTTTCGCATTAACGTAACCGTCGGTAGCAAACAAGTGATGGGCATCGGAGTTCATTGGTTCTACCTTGCCACCAAACCAGCTTTTAGGGAAAGAGTGCTCTCGATTATAGCAATCGCCTTCTTTACTATATTGGCCACACTGGTCAGTCACTTTAGTGAAGTTAATGACGTCCGATGTTTCTGGCTTTTCGGAATAGACGTCTAGAATTGAACCATCTTTCTCGTAGTAGTTATCGATGTCGGCGTCTTTAACTAGAGTCCAAATGGCGGAATAGCCGCGACTGTTGTGATCCTTAATGATGTTATACAACGCGGTTTTTAGCTCAAATCCGGATTTCCCTTGTGCAGACTTATAGTAGTCGCTGGTTGGCGGTGGGGTAGTACTGCCAAGAGTAAAGTTAGTGGTTTGGCTGTCTTGGAATTGACCACCGGACGCGATGACTTCTTGACCATTTTTTAACGAATAAGCGCCATTACCAGAGTTACAGCAAATCCCATCTCCGTAGCTATCTAGGATTGTGAATTGATAGCTGCCATCGTCGAGACAAATATCCTTGGTATAGGTGGTAGAGTTGCTGTAACCCTCTCCGGAAGCGACAACTGTCGAGCCACTGTTTTTGATATTCCAAGACGTCTCTGAACCATATTGGTCAGTAGTCAACGAGAGGGTGAGATTAGTCTTATCACACGTCGATGGCTGAGGGGTAGAGGAGTTTGTTGGTTGGAAATTGTCAACGTACACCGCTTCTGAACCGTCAAAACCTGAGACATCGTAAAATCTGAGTCCAACCTGAATGTCTTTATTCGTGGTGGCAGTATACGTATAGGTGAGATCTTGCCACTGGTTTGTTTTGGATGGATCTGAATAATTCTGGTATCCGTCTACGATAAGCCTCGCTTTCACCTTGCCTTCTGTATGAAAGATAGCGGCCGAGATTGGGTACGTTTTGCCTTGCACTACAGAGATTGTTTGCAAAAAGTCGGTGTTACTCTGAGTAGCCGTATTGATGGTGATAAGAGCGGATAAACCACCACTATTTATCTGGACACTCGATGGGGCAACAGATATACCAGAGTCGATAGTTGTCCAGTTAGCGGGTGTGTTTCCATTCCACTGCTCAAAGTCGCCATTTTGTATTTGTGCAAAAGCCATAGGGGAACACATTAATGCGACTAGGGTGAGTTTATTCATTTTTGTTGTCATAGGGTTTCTCATTGGATTAAAAAATCACAACTAAGATAGGTATTTACTATGTCAATAAGTTTAACGTTCGTCGCATTTTCATTTGATTGGATGAATTGGTATTGCAAAATTATGCAGAATATCTCACAAACAACAGATTGGGGTGATATTTACGTCAACATATATCTGCTGATGTAAATGGGGGATGCGAATGCTGAGCGGCCTACTTACAGAGAACAAAGGTGGCTTAGCCACCTTTGTTTATAATTTTAGGCGAGGGCGTAATAAAAGCCCTGATGTATTTTGGCTCCTAGCTTTGTCAGCAGGTGAGCACATTCTGCCGTTTCTACACCTTCAACAATAATCGTACATTGGTAGGCTTTACCCATAGCAATGAGTTGGCGCACAGTTTCAATTTTCTTTTCGTCTTGACGCATGCCAATAACAAAGTCTCGATCAATTTTGAGGTAGTCTGGCTTAATTTTGCCAATTAATTCGACGTTGTTATTGCCAGTCCCAAAATCATCAATGCTAATTTTACAGCCAAGTGATTTGATTAGACGGATATTGTGGTAAATCTCATCGGTATAATACATCGACGCATTTTCGGTAATCTCGATGGTTAAATAATGGCAATCGTATTGAGTTAAACATTGGTATAGCGAGCGAAAATTGTTGCCTTTCAATAGAGAAGGGCAAACATTGACACTGACTGGAGCAAGCAAGTTAGTCTCTTCAGCATACAAGGTTTTGATTACCAATAGCGTATGAGTGAGCAGTAAATCCCTTGCTATCAGCGTTTCAATAAACTTCTGTGTATTCGAAGTTGTGAAACGGGACAGGGCTTCATAGTGCAGATTTACGTGTCCCTCAGTGTCATAAATAGGTTCAAGTTTCATGCTAAATCGCCTAATACCTAAGAAATACTGGCTAATTGCAATCAAGTTTTTGTACCGCAGCATTATGACCATTAACACGGTAAACAGCAGGATATTACGTATAGGGTTGGATATGTAAAAAAGCTCCGTATAACCTGCATCTGTTTCCTTGCTTATTGACGGTCGCCCGTCTGTTTTACCCACCTTGAGTGATGTACCCGTGTTGGTGCAGATCTTAATGCCTTTAAGAAAGAAACTTGATAAATGGCCCTCTATACTTCGAGATAGATTAATGTTCTTTACTCGCACCACCATAGACGTTCCTTTCTTTTCGAACTCATGCATGATGTAGTTACTGTTCTCAAGCCATTGTTCATATTGTTGTTTGCTTACAGGCATAACATGTTCTGGCGTTACTAAGCAGCGAGTATTGTAACGATCGATCATCATACTTGACTCAACAAGCTCTACTTGATCGAACATAGAGCTCAGTGTTGTTTGATCTGTAAAACAGCTTTGCTCTGCGAGAGCGTCTGTGAAGTCGTTAACGTCATTGAAGTAGCTTTGCTTAATAAGGGCATTAATAGTGATGTAGCAAATAAAGACAAAACCAAGACTAGATAGCATTAGAACAAGCCCGAGATCGAAATAGAGTTTTCGATTGGTTAGGCAATGTTTAAGCGCAGTGACCACAGCATGCTTAGCGACTTTATTGACTCTTCTTTGTTGGTCTGCTCCATTTTTTTGATTGTCGTGACTTTCGAAAGGAACGAAATATCCGACCCGATGGATGTTTTCTATGATGTTTTTTCTTGTTTCTAAGTGAGGCTTGATCAGCGTTTTGAATTTTTTACGCAATGAAGCGATAACATTTTTAAAGCCGTTTTCTGGCAATGTTACCTGGTGATTTTGCGTGAGCTTATTCTCGATGGCGCGCTGGCATATTGGAGAATTTAGCGTTCCGTATGCGGATATAGTGCTTAATATTAGATATTCATTATCAGTAATGGAAAGGGATGCATGTCGTTGGTGATCGATCTCGATTAAGAGTTCGTCTTCCGACAGGCACACACAGATTTGACTTCCAAGTTCAAACCTAATCATTCGAATAATAACCCCTGAGTTGAAAAGGGGATGAAGTTATCAATAAATGAAGCGTTTGGATGTGATTAAATGCGGGCATATCCAAAGTATTTGGATATAGCGACATATTTATATTTTTTTATAAACTAAACCAAATGATGTATTTATTTGGTGAATGGCGTTGTTTGAAGTGATAATAAAAAAGCCCGAGCGATAGCTCAGGCTTTATTCTATAAGGTTTAGCGCGATTAGCAGATGACTTTAACTGCTAGTCCACCCTGAGATGTTTCACGGTATTTAGCATTCATGTCTTTACCCGTCTCTAGCATAGTTTCAATTACTTTATCCAGAGAAACTGTTGGCGCTGAAGAGCGGCGTAGAGCCATACGAGTCGAGTTGATCGCCTTAACAGCAGCGATGCCGTTACGCTCGATGCATGGAACCTGTACCTGACCAGCAACTGGGTCACAAGTCAGACCTAGGTTGTGCTCCATTGCGATTTCGGCTGCCATACATACTTGCTCTGGGCTACCACCCATAAGTTCTGCAAGACCCGCTGCCGCCATAGAACATGCCACACCAACTTCTCCCTGACAGCCAACTTCAGCACCAGAGATAGAAGCGTTACGCTTGTATAGACCACCGATTGCACCAGAAGCTGCAAAGTAACGGATGTAGTCTTTCTCTGTGACAGTTTGAATGAACTTGTCGTAGTAAGCCAATACCGCTGGAATAATGCCACAAGCACCGTTAGTTGGCGCAGTCACCACACGGCCACCCGCAGCGTTTTCTTCGTTAACAGCAAAAGCGAACATGTTTACCCAGTCTACAACAGACATAGGGTCATTAGTCGTTTTCTCTGAAGTTAGAAGTTGCTGGCGTAGCGCTGCTGCGCGGCGAGGCACACGTAGAGGACCTGGCAAAATACCTTCCGTATTCATGCCGCGATCCATACACTCACGCATGGTCTTCCAGATGTTAGCAAAGTAAGTGCGAGACTCTTCGTCAGAATGAAGTGCAGCTTGGTTTTTCATTACCAATGTGCTGATAGAAAGACCGCTTTCCTTGCACTGATTCACTAGCTCTTCAGCTGTGGTGAACTCGTAAGGTGCTTTTACTGGGTTTTCTTCTTCTTTACCGAAGTTCTCTTCATCAACGATGAAACCACCGCCGATAGAGTAATAAGTCTTAGAGTAAATCTTCTCTTCACCGATCCAAGCATGAATTTGCATGCCATTTTCGTGAAGTTCAAGGTTAGTAGTATGAAAGTTCATACCACCCTCTTTAGGGAACGATACTGTGTGACAGTGCATGCCAACAGGAAGGCGCTCAGTTTCTTCTACGCGAGCAATAAAGCCCGGAATAGAGTCAATATCAACTTTCTCAGGGGTATTGCCTGCAAGACCCATGATGATAGCAATATCTGTGTGGTGACCTTTCCCTGTCAGTGATAGTGATCCATAAACGTCGACGGTAATTTTAGTGATGTCGCGCAATTTTCCCATTGAGCGTAAATCATCAATAAATTCTTTACCTGCTTTCATTGGGCCTACAGTGTGTGAGCTAGAAGGACCAACGCCGATCTTATAGATGTCAAAAACACTAATCATATCGATTACCTCAGAACAAAGCCTCCCAAGGGGTAAGGGAGGCTTATTTATTATCGTTATATTCTTGGTTTAATCAGACTTTATAAAGCCGTAGATTAAAGAGCGCCGTAGATTACAGAAGTAATTGCCGCAATACCACAGATTGCTGTGAAAATCTGTACAGGTGCAGAAGTTTTGTACTTCGCCATAGCTGGCACTTTCTGCATTGCGAATACTGGCATTAGGAATAGGATTGCCGCAATCATTGGCGCACCCATTGTTTCAATCATACCTAGGATGCTTGGGTTAACGATAGCCACGATCCAAGTAGTGATAACGATGAACAGTAGAGAGCCTTTTTCAATCTTGCTAACTGGCGTTTCAGAGCGAGACTTGATTAGACCTACTAGACCTTCGTGAGCACCTAGGAAGTGACCGAAGTAGCTAGATGTGATCGCTGCGAATGCCACTAGTGGACCCATGTAAGAGATAAGTGGTGATTCGTGAACGTTCGCTAGGTAAGAAAGAACTGAGATGTTTTGCTCTTGCGCCATTGCTAGTTGCTCTGGAGACAGAGATAGAACAACTGAGAATACGAAGAACATTACAAAACCCATTAGCATCATCGCTGCGCCGCCAGTGATAGTGTCAGTTTTCTGAACTGCATTTTCACCGTGAACACGACGTTGCTCTTTAGAGAACTGAGAGATTACTGGGCTGTGGTTGAAAGAGAATACGATGATTGGAATTGCTAGCCAAACAACAGATGGCATAGAAGACCAGTCTGGTGCTACTTCTACCATTGAGCTGTTCCAATCTGGAATTAGGTAGAAAGAAAGCGCAAGTAGGATGAACACTAGTGGGTATACCAGTGCAGATGTCGCTTTCAGCATTAGCTCTTTACCAAACACTACGCCCGCAGTCATTGCAGCGATCAGCGCGCCAGATAGCAACCAACGTGGGATAGATTCCATACCCATTTGGTTAACTAGGAAAGAGTCAACCGTGTTTGTGATACCAACACCGTAGATAAGAACGATTGGGTAGATAGCGAAGAAGTAGGCAAAAGTAATAAGGTTTGCGCCAGTCTTACCAAAGTGTTCTTCAACAGTGTCAGTGATATCAGCTTCAGGGTTTTTCGCAGAAAGTACGAAACGAGCAAGAGATTTGTGAGCGAACCAAGTCATTGGTGCTGCGATTAGAGCAAGGATAACTAATGGCCAAAAACCACCCGCACCAGCTTTGATAGGAAGGAAAAGTACGCCAGCACCTACAGCGGTACCGAAAAGTGATAGACACCAAGTGAAGTCTTTGTAAGTAAACTTACTAGACGATTGTGCGGTCGAAGCCGCAGTAGTTGTAGTATTCATTTTGTGATACTCATTTTTGGGAACAGGAAATAAGTCGGGGGCAATTTTGCATAAAAACCTTGCACGAAAACTAGATCTAAATCATGAATTGATTCAAGTTATAACATGATATGTCAAAAACAGGTTTTTGCTCACGAAAATGATGTGCTACTAGTGATTTATGCTAATGCGATTCATTAGTAAATCTAATGTTGTTATGAATTTGTTTAATGTATGTCTCAGAAAACGTTTCCGTTATTGATAAACAATTTAACTAATGTGAACAGATTTGTTTCATTCATTGGGGTTATTAATGCTGATGCATAATGTGATTTTGCATCGCTTGAATGATTTGCGCTGTCATCCCCCAAATAAAATGAGAATTGTAAGAAAGCCCAAAGACTCGATGTGAAAAATTGTTAACTCGAAATTGCTGACTGTGTAATTTTTCTCTATCTAAAACCACAGAAGCGGGTACCTCAAAAACTTCATCCACTTCATTTTTGTCAATGCGTGTTTGATAATCTGGAGAAATAAATCCCAAGAAAGGAGTGACCGTAAATCGGCTTATTGTGACCAGTTCTGGCATTTGACCAAATATTTCAATTTGGTTTTGCTCAATTCCCACTTCTTCATAAGTTTCTCGTAACGCAGTGTGAGACAAATCGATGTCGCCTGATTCGAATTTCCCTCCTGGGAAGCTGACCTGACCGGGGTGATGTTTCAGGTGCTTGGCTCGGCGAGTGAAAAGAACATTAATGCCGGTTTCGCGTTCGACAAAACCAACCAACACAGAGGCTTTACGTAAGTGAGTTTGATTAAGGTGTGAGACACGGTTGAGAGCTTCTTGGTGATAGTTGACGGTTTGATGCATTTGAAATCGCTGGATCAAGTGGTTTTTATTTAGCTCAGACAACACGTTAGCTCCTGTCGATATTTGAAAAAGCCTTCAATATGGCTCATGCTTTCTACTACACCTATTAGCGCAAGGATAGCGTACTTAATGAAAGGCATTATCTTTACTGAGTTTATGGACTTGGTTGAACAAAAGTTTGGTCTAGAAGAGCTTGATAGCTTACTTTCTGCTGCGGGAGATGATGGCGTCTACACATCCGTTGGTAGTTATGATCATCGCAATTTGGTTAAGCTCATCATGCAACTCAGCATTCGTACTGGTATCTCACCAGAAGATCTTCAACGAGTTTTTGGTCAATCAGTTTTTAATAACCTTTATAACACCTTACCTGATAATAATAGCTTACAAGAGTGCAAGTCGACGTTTCAATTTATCAAATTGGTCGAAGACTATATTCATATCGAAGTCAAAAAGCTGTATCCCGAAGCCAACCCTCCTTCCTTTATATTCATTTCTGAGGCTGAAAGCGAGCTGGTCTTTGACTATCGCAGTGCCCGTTGCATGTCGCATGTCTGTTTGGGTCTAATTGAAGGTTGTGGTGAGTTTTTCAAAGAGAAAATCGCAACGACGATGGAAAACTTGTCCGAAGACGGTAGTCAAGTTCGGTTCAAGGTTAGTGTCGTGGGATAACCTAAATGGAAAAGGACACCCCTTTAGAACGAAAGCTAGCCAGAGAAATAGCTGCGCGTAAACAAGCAGAAGCGTTGCTGGAGCAAAAAAGCTTAGAGCTGTATGAATCCAACCAGCACTTGAAGTTGGTATTAACGCAGCTTAAAAAGCAAACCCACAGTGATTTGCATAAGCTTGAATTTGAGCAACATATCAGTGAAGCGCTGATTCACTTCGGGCGCGCCTTCTTGAGCAGAACTCTCGATGATGGCTTAATTGCAAATTTGCTCGAACGTCTGATGGCTTCTTCGGCACTATGTGGCGTTGGCTTGTACATTGAGGCTGAACTTATGACTTCCGTCATAGGTAACGTGTTTGGTTCTGCACAAGTTAAAGATTTAAACTTAGTGAAGCCCTACGCTATTTGGCAGCATAACTCTTTAAAGCTACCGATCGAGGTGGAACATAAGATTGTTGGTGAACTCACGGTCGACTTACTTAGCGAAGATATCGACCGAGAGTTTGTCGTAAATCAGCTATTGCTCGTTGCAGAGTTACTATGCAGCGCGATAAGTCGCCAACTGATTGTGACAAGTAACCAAGAAGCGAGAGCGAGAGCTGAAGAGTCTGAACGCTCGACCAAAGAGTTTGTTGCCATGATCAACCACGAACTCCGAACGCCTCTCAATGGCTTATTAGGCAGTGCTGAACTGTTAGCCGGAACTCAGTTAGATGAAGAGCAACAAACCTTGCTAAGCAACCTCTCACATTCGGGCGACCTGCTTCGCCATATCATCAACGACATTCTCGACTTTAGTAAAATGAGTGCAGGGATGATGCAGCTGATCCCATCTCAGTTTTTATGGTCGGAAATGCGTGAAATGTTGTTAGGGATATTTGAGACGAAAGCACTAGAGAAGGGGGTGGGGTTCGAGATCATTGAGCAAAATACGATCCCAGCGGCCTTCATCGGTGACTTTGAACGTATTAGCCAGATTCTGATTAATTTGGTGGGCAATGCGATTAAGTTTACTTCTCAAGGTGAGGTGACCATTAAAGTCAAATGGGAGAATGAGGGACTACTCTTCGCAGTAACGGATACAGGGATTGGGATCAGTGAAGAGTCGCAAGCGCAATTGTTTACGCCATTTGTACAAGCAGATAGGACAGCGAAGCGAAATTTTGAGGGGACAGGGTTAGGCCTCGCGATCTGCAAAAATCTTGTCGAACTTATGTCGGGTGAAATATCGCTCTCTAGTGAAATAGGAAAAGGCAGTACGTTTACAGTGCTCTTACCGCTTAAACAAACCGCCGAGTGGACGGTTAGCTCAGAACAAGCAGAGCACAAACCCCTGATTAAGCCGCTAGAGGAACTATCTATTCTGGTGGTTGACGATATTCGTATGAATCAAGTCATCATCAATCAAATGTTAAAGAAGCTCTCAATTACTCCCGATATGGCTAATAATGGCCTTGAAGCAATCAAAGCTTTTAACTCCTCCAAGTATGATCTTGTCTTTATGGATTGCCGCATGCCCGAAATGGATGGCTTTGAGGCAACTGCATACTTAAGAGAACAAGCGTATACCTTACCCATTATTGCGTTAACGGCTGGAACTACGCTCGAAGAGCGTGAGAAATGTATCCAGTGCGGTATGGATGATATTTTAACAAAGCCCTACACGGCTAAAGATCTAAAATTGATGCTCGAAAAATGGAGCTAACTTTCACCTAGGTTGCGGGCACCTTTATAGTCAATCTCGAGATGATAGAAGGTGAGCAAGAATTACTTTTCTTTGGTTGTGTTATGTTATAACATCTCTTTGTATCTTAGCTTGTAGTATCTGCCTTAAAGTAGGTAACGTTAAGCTGAGAGCAGAGTTTCAAATTGTTGCATGGGCTAGTTAATTCTCAGGCTTTGGTGTTGAAGGGGTTCTCACTGCTACGTCTATAGTAAGGCTGCCCATGCGACTCTCTTGTTAATGAATGCGCGATAGGCATTAGATGTTTGCCTCTAATCACTCTCTACTCTAAGGTCGGCAGGATCTTACTTAGTTTATCAAGCGTTTCTTGATACTCCGCGTCACACTGGCTATCTGCAACTAGACCGCCCCCCGCCCATACGTGGATATTACCATTCTCAGCGACTAACGTACGAATCGTAATACTAGTGTCCATACGACCATGTCGACTTATATAGCCAATACTGCCGCAATAGGCGCTTCGTCGGTGAGGCTCAAGCTCTTCAATAATTTCCATCGCGCGAATTTTTGGTGCGCCTGTGATGGAACCTCCGGGGAAAGAGGCTTTCAATAAGTCTGCTGCGCTATATTGGTCGTCGAGCTCTGCGCAGATAGTACTCACTAAGTGATGAACAGCAGGAAAGCTTTCAATATCGAAAAGCTTAGGTACATGAACGGTTCCCGGTTTAGCAACTCGGCCAACATCATTCCTTAGTAAATCGACAATCATCAGATTTTCGGCTTGATCTTTTTCTGCGTTAGCAAGCTCATAAGCCGCTTGTTTATCCAACTGTGGGTCCGTGCTACGAGGGCGAGTACCTTTGATGGGTTTTGTTTCAATCTTGCTGTCTTTCACCTGTAAGAAGCGCTCGGGAGAGACGCTCAAAATTGCACCATGCCCGGTTCTCACAAAAGCGGAAAATGGACCCTGGTTTACGCCTTCGAGCTTTTGATACGCTTGCCACTCACTACCTTGGTATGATGCACTAAACCTTTGTGCTAAGTTAATTTGGTAACAGTCACCAGAACGCAGGTACTCTTGAACTTGAGCAAACTTGTCACTGTATGACGCTTTGGTCATATTGGACTGCCAATCATCAATGAGTTCGAACGTATCTTTGTCGGTGTTTTGCTGACTGCAAAGCCACTGCCAATTCTTTTCTGCGTCAATACCAACGACAAACGCAGACTTCTCTTGATGATCAACGATCATCGCCCATTCATATAGCCCGATAGCCATATCGGGTGTTTTAAGGTCTTGTGCGGCTATCGATGGCATCCGCTCAACTCGGCGGCCCAAATCATACGAAAAATACCCCAAAGCACCACCAACAAAAGGCAGTTCACCACAATAGTCGAGCTCAGGCAAAACTTGAGCTTGCACTCGGTTAAGGAGTTCAAACGGGTTTTCGCTGGAGGTTTCCTCCACGCCTTCAGTGACGATATAGCTCTCGTTACCAAGGGTGGTAATCGTCGCTTTTGGTTTTGTCACTAATACATCAAATCGGCTATCAACATGAGTGCGTGAAGGCGAGCGCAACAACATTGACCAAGGCAGGTGTTGAATGTTGGCAAAATGCTGAGTTGCAAGGTCTTCTTGATAAGAAACCGGTTTGATTTCTAGGCGATTTGGCTTGATGTTATTCATTTGTTTAATTTGTGACAAAGAGATCGTTGATTACGTGGCGTGTTGAGGAAAGCAAGAGTATCATAATGACAACAAAGGTCGCTACAACAGTGTTTTGCAAATATAAAATCAACGAGCAAACGTTTGTGTTCGACCACAAAAAGGAAGCATAAATATAACGAGGCATGCAATGACCGTAATTCGCCAGCAGGATGTGATCAGCAGTGTTGCTGATGCGCTCCAGTACATTTCTTATTACCATCCATTAGACTTTGTCCAAGCCCTAGAAAAAGCCTATAACCGTGAAGAGAGTCAAGCGGCGAAAGATGCCATTGCTCAAATTCTAATTAACTCTCGTATGTCTGCAGAAGGCCATCGACCGATCTGTCAGGACACTGGTATTGTGACCTGCTTTGTGAATGTGGGCATGGGTGTCCAGTGGGATTCAACCGATCTGACTGTTCAACAAATGGTCGATGAGGGAGTACGCCAAGCTTACACAAACCCAGATAACCCGCTACGTGCTTCTGTTCTTATGGATCCAGCAGGTAAGCGAATCAATACCAAAGACAACACACCAGCCGTTGTTCACATTAATATGGTGCCGGGTAACAAGGTCGAAATTCAAATTGCGGCCAAAGGTGGCGGCTCAGAAAACAAGACTAAGATGGTGATGCTTAACCCATCGGATGATATTGCTGAATGGGTAGAGAAAACGCTACCAACAATGGGCGCAGGTTGGTGTCCACCAGGTATGCTAGGCATCGGTATTGGTGGTACGGCAGAAAAAGCTGCGGTACTGGCAAAAGAATCTCTGATGGAGCACATCGACATCCAAGAGCTTATTGACCGTGGTCCACAAAATGCAGAAGAAGAGCTTCGCCTGGACATCTTCAATCGCGTTAACAAGCTAGGCATTGGCGCGCAAGGTCTGGGCGGTTTGACTACCGTTGTTGATGTTAAAATTAAAACAGCACCAACTCACGCCGCTTCTAAACCTGTGTGCTTGATTCCAAACTGTGCCGCGACTCGTCACGTACATTTCACATTAGATGGAACAGGCCCTGCAGATCTGCAACCACCTAAGCTTGAAGAGTGGCCTGATATTACTTGGGAAGCGGGAGCAAATACGCGCCGCGTCAACCTAGATGAAGTGACTCAAGAAGAAGTAGAAAAATGGAAAACAGGTGAGACCGTATTGCTTTCAGGCAAAATCCTGACGGGGCGTGATGCGGCGCATAAACGCATTCAAGGCATGCTACAAAGTGGTGAAGGCTTACCAGAAGGCGTCGACTTCGAAGGTAAATTTATTTACTACGTTGGTCCAGTTGATGCTGTGGGTGATGAAGCCGTTGGTCCTGCTGGTCCTACGACCTCTACGCGTATGGATAAGTTTACCGATATGATGCTAGAAGAGACGGGCATTATGGGAATGATTGGTAAAGCCGAGCGCGGACCAGCAACAGTTGAGTCGATTAAAAAGCATAAAGCGGTGTACCTAATGGCAGTTGGTGGTGCAGCTTATTTAGTTGCTAAAGCGATCAAGAAAGCACGCGTGGTTGCATTTGAAGACTTAGGCATGGAGGCGATCTACGAGTTTGAAGTCGAAGATATGCCTGTTACTGTCGCGGTTGACTCAAGTGGCGCAAACGCTCACCAGATTGGTCCAGACACTTGGAAAGTAAAAATCCAAGAAATGGAAGACCAAGCTTAGCAGTCGTTGTTTAGCTTGTGAGAAATCACTGATTTAATTAGTGAATATTTGACAAAGGTGGAGCGAATGCTGCACCTTTTGTCTATCTAGTTTAGAGTTGTAACCCTAAGTCAGGAGTAAAAATGCCACGCTTTATTCAAATCTTACAGATCATCATTGCGGTGGTTATTGGTGCTTTCGTTGGATATGACCTTATTCTCCATGGCATCAGTATCTTCGATGAAAAGTATGTCACGATTAGCTGTGCTCTGTTTGTGCTGTTAGAAATCGCCCTGTTTGTCATCTACAAATTGATCGAAGACGACTAACGTTTATCGTTTTCGCTGATACACTAAGCCTCTGATTTTTATCAGGGGCTTTTTTGTTCATCTAGGATTAAGATTAGAGTCGCTAAGCTACCAGTGTGATTGAAACAAAGAGAATGTGAATGAAGCAAATTACTCAAGAAGTAAATGATTTACTTAGCCGTACTATGGATTCCCATGTCCGTATTGCCGTGACAGGTCTTTCTAGAGCCGGTAAAACTGCATTTATTAGCTCCCTCGTTAATCAGCTTCTCCATACTTCAACTCATGAAAATCTACCGTTATTTTCCGCCGCACGGGACAAAAGATTAGTCGGAGCCAAGCGTGAACCGCAAACCAATATGCTTGTTCCGCGTTTTGCCTATGATGAGGCAATGCAGCATGTACACTTAGATCCGCCGATCTGGCCGGAACCGACTCGAGACGTGAGTGAGATCCGACTGGCAATAAAATATCGTCCGCAGAAAAAGACCAAAAAATTGTTCGGCAGCACATCTACTTTGCACATTGATATTATCGATTACCCGGGTGAGTGGTTACTTGATTTACCCCTGCTTGATATGGACTTTCATCAGTGGTCGCAAAGTCAGTTCGAGGTGTTGAAAGGTAAGCGAAAAGAATTGGCGCAGCCTTGGCTAGAACGGCTCGAACAGATTGATTTAACCGCGGAGTTAGATGAAAACCTTCTTGCAGAAGTTGCCGAGCTTTACACTGAATTTCTCCATAACTGCAAAGAGCAAGGTTTGCATTGGGTGCAGCCGGGTAGGTTTGTGTTGCCCGGAGACTTAGAAGGAGCGCCTGTGCTTCAGTTTTTCCCGTGTCAGATTGAACAACAAAGCAAAGTAGAGAAAGGCTCTAACTTAGCTATGCTCAAAGCGCGTTATCAGGAGTACCAACAGAAAGTGGTTAAAGCGTTCTACAAACATCATTTTTCGACTTTTGACCGTCAAATCGTGCTGGTGGACTGCTTACAACCGCTCAATGCGGGATACGAATCTTTCCACGATATGCGTCATGCACTAGAACAGATAATGCACAGTTTCCGCTATGGACGAAGTAATATCTTGAAGCGTTTGTTTGCACCTCGAATCGATAAAATCTTGTTTGCAGCAACCAAAGCTGACCATGTTACGCCGGAGCAGCACACCAATTTGGTTTCTTTGTTGCAGCAGATGGTGCATCCGGCATGGCAAACCGCGTCGTACGAGAATATTGAAATGAACTGCATGACCATGGCATCGATACAGGCAACGCAAGCAGGTTTTATTAGTAAGGGCGAACAATCTTACCCTGCGATTCAAGGGGTAACTATGGATGAGCAAGCTCTCACAGTATTTCCCGGAGAAGTACCCAAAAAGCTGCCGGCTCAAGATTACTGGCATGAGAAGGGCTTCGAGTTTGCCGCCTTTAGACCCCAGCAATCTTCACCGGATGAGCCTTTGCCGCATATCCGTATGGATAAAGCACTTGAATACTTAATCGGAGATAAGCTGAAATGACAAACAGTGATAAAGCGCAGTTTAAACAAAAGCAGGTCTTCGATGATGCTTTGCACAGCGAGCAAGAAGACGTACAACCTGATCTGACCGCTCACATGCAGTTTCAGCAGTCCGAGCAGTTCGTGCCTGTTGAAATCGATAATGAACAGGAGGATACCGCAGCAGAAGCTGAGCTAGAGCAGGTCATAAGACCAAAATCAGGTTCGAGATGGCTAGCGACTACTCTGGTCGGTACCTTTGCGGGCTTGGTCGGTTGGCAAGCGGTAGACAATGTTGTCTCTGCAATTCAAACCACAGACTGGCTCGCCTTGGGTTGGTCAGGTTTTATCGCGACGGTGTCTTTACTTGGTGTTAGTGCAATTGGCAAAGAGTTGTTTAAACTTCGCAGGCTGCGTAATCACTTTAGTGTTCAGGAGCAAAGTGAAGCACTCGTCAACTCGGACAGTGTTGGTCAAGGTCAGGCGTTTTGCGAATCGGTAGCAAAACAGTCTGGTATTAAACGAGAATCACCGAGCTATGACCGTTGGGTGAACAGCATTAATACGTCGCACAGCGATGCTGAAATCCTCGACATGTATGACGCTATGGTGGTGGCTGAACAAGATAAAGTTGCGACAAAAATCGTATCTCAGCATGCAACGGAATCTGCGGCTCTTGTTGCGATAAGCCCTTTGGCTGTTGCTGACATGATGTTAGTTGCTTGGCGCAATTTCAAAATGATCGACAATCTGGCTGAGGTTTATGGTGTGGAGCTTGGTTATTGGTCACGTTTGAAATTGTTTAAAGCGACATTGGTTAATATGGCGGCCGCTGGCGCGAGTGAGTTGGCGGTTGATGCCAGTATGGATCTGATGTCTATGGACTTAGCTGGAAAGGTATCTGCTCGGGCAGGGCAGGGGCTAGGCGTCGGGATTCTAACCGCGAGGCTCGGGTTGAAGGCAATGTCATTGTTACGTCCAATCCCTTGGCACAAGGACAGACAAGTTAAATTGGGTGCAATACGAAAACAGATTGTTGAAAAAGTCGCCGCAATTACTATCAAATAGTGCGAATGTGAAGCAGGTAATATCTGTTTGCTTGACGAGGATCTAGGCTTAAGGGAAACTACTGTCAACTTTTCGTGACACCTTATTTAGGGACTTATCCGTGCGTCTTGAAGTTTTCTGTGAAGACAGACTTGGTCTGACTCGTGAATTGCTCGATATTCTTGCTTCTAAAAATCTCGATCTTCGAGGCATTGAAATCGATGTTTCCGGGATCATCTACTTAAACTGCCCAGATATCGACTTTGATACTTTTAGCGAGTTGATGGCAGAGATTCGCCGTATCTCAGGGGTGAAAGACGTTCGCAAGATTCAGTTCATGCCAATTGAACGTCACAATAACGAGCTTATTTCTCTTCTCAATAACCTGCCAGAGCCAGTACTGGCGATTGACCTAAAAGGTCATGTAGATATGGCGAACCATGCGGCATTGTCGCTGTTTGGTTGTGAAGAGAGTGAAATGATTGGTCACCAAATCTCTACGCTACTTCCAAGCTTTAATTTTACCAAATGGGTAGAAGGCAAGATTGCTCGTCAACGTGAAGAAATCGTTATTAGCGGGCTAGATTACATGATGGAAATCATGCCTGTTTACATCTCAGACGAGTCAAACGAGTCAGTGTTAGCAAGTACTGTGATGATCATTCGCTCTACTCAAGAAAAACCACTGTTTGACGACTCGCTCCCTCTACACAATAACCTTGGCTTTGAACATTTTGTTGGCGTCTCTAATCGACACAAAGCACTGATCAGCCAAGCGAAGAAACTCTCTATGCTTGACCAGCCTCTGCTTATTCAAGGTGAAACAGGTACAGGTAAGGAGATGCTCGCGCGCGCGTGCCACAATCGTTCTCATAGAGCTGCCAATCCTTTCTTAGTATTGAGCTGTGCTTCAATGCCAGATGGTGTTGCCGAAACAGAGTTGTTTGGTCACGCACCAGGGTCATTTAACCATGAGCAAGGCCACAAGGGGATCTTCGAGCAGGCAAATGGGGGGACGGTATTTCTCGACGAAATCGGTGAGATGAGCCCACACCTGCAAATCAAACTGCTGCGCCTGCTCCAAGATGGTACTTTCCGTCGTGTGGGCGAAGAAGATGAAATTCATGTCGATGTGCGCGTAATTGCGTCAACGCGTCATCAGTTAGCAGATTTAGCTGAATCTGGCTCGTTCCGTGAAGACCTGTTCTATCGCCTAAACGTACTGACCTTGCTGATTCCACCACTAAGAGAGCGCTCGAATGATATAGCGCCGTTGCTGGAGTTGTTTGTGGCTAAGTACGTAAAGCAGCTTGGCATTAGCAAACCTTCAATTGATGAGACTTTGGTTGATCAGTTGGTGAGCTATCAATGGCCAGGAAATATGCGCCAGCTTGAAAACATGGTGCTTCGTGCATTAACTGAACTTGAATCAGACATCCTGACTGCTGAGCTATTCCACTTACCTCAATTAGAATCTTCGTCTTCGAATGCACCTGCTCTAAACCTAGATGGCTCTCTAGATGAAATCATGAAAGAGTATGAGTCTCAGGTTTTGGAACGTCTTTATCAGTCATTCCCTTCGAGTCGTAAGTTAGCCAAGCGCTTAAACGTTTCGCACACATCAGTCGCGAACAAGTTGCGCGAATATGGAATCAGAAAAAACTAGATGGAAAGAATCAGTACCCCCACTTCAGTGTATGAAGTGGATGACGACATTGTGGTTCGCACTGCGGAACCAACGGATGGCTATTTAATATCTGAATATTTTATTGCTAATCGAGCGCACTTGAAAGAGTGGGAGCCGAAGCGTGAAGAGGGCTTCTTTACCTTGTCTGGTTGGACGCAAAAGTTGATTAAACTCAATGAGCTACACAGAATGGGCCTTGGTTACTATTTGTTGATCATTGACAAAGAGAGCAACGAAATGCTGGGAACTGTGTCGTTTAGTAACATATCACGTTTTCCATTCCATGCTTGTAGCGTTGGTTATTCACTGGCTGCAAATGCCCAAGGCAGAGGAGCAATGACGCGCGCTCTTAAGCTTGCCGTTGACTATATGTTCAGCGTTCAGAACATTCACAGAATAATGGCGAGTTACATGCCTCGTAACCATCGTAGTGAAGCCGTTCTTGAGCGTGTTGGCTTTACTAAAGAAGGTTTTGCTAAAGACTATTTATTGATTAATGGTCAGTGGGAAGACCACAATCTGACTTCACTTATTAACCCGAACTGGAAAGGTGCGTAAAAGTGGAACGACTTGAGAAACAACTCGCGTTACTTATGGACCTTGATCAACTAAAGTCGGTGTTAAGACGGACTCGGGTAAAAAGTGCCGAAGGACGTTTAGAAAACAGTGCTGAGCACAGTTGGCATGTCGCATTGATGGCAATATTAATGGAAGAGCATGCTAACGAGCCAGTTGATATTGCGCGAGTAGTGAAGATGCTACTGATCCATGACGTTGTAGAAATTGATGCCGGTGATACCTTTGTTTATGATGTTGCCGCAACCGCTGAACAAGAGCAAAAGGAACTCGATGCCGCGCAACGTCTGTTTGGTATGCTACCCGCAGAGCAAGGACAATCGCTGTTGCAATTGTGGTTAGAGTTTGAATCTGCGCAAACTGCCGA
Organism: Vibrio sp. R10-SF1-ISO8; assembly: GCF_059833805.1. NCBI lineage: Bacteria > Pseudomonadati > Pseudomonadota > Gammaproteobacteria > Vibrionales > Vibrionaceae > Vibrio > Vibrio sp. R10-SF1-ISO8. The sequence continues at coordinate 916,130 of NZ_JCBDHL010000021.1, forward strand.
TGCAAAGTTTGCTAAAGCTTTGGATAGAATTATTCCCATGCTGCTCAACTACCATAATCAAGGACAAAGCTGGCAAGAGCATGGTGTCACAAGACACCAAGCTTTAACCATCAATCAAAAGATTGAATTTGGCTCGCAGGCACTGTGGGACAAAGCGAAACAAATTATTGACGACGCCACAAATAAAGGCTGGCTAAAAGCGTAATGCTTTAAGAGGAAAATTAATGTCTTACCTAACTTTGGATGAATACCAAAGAAAATGGATTTTCACCCATCAATCTATGCCTGTGCCAGAAGAGGATTTGGCTGCAATTAAGCCAATGACACAGGCGCGCGCGTCTCAATTGTGGAAAGAGAACATTAGTGCGCAAAGCCCTGATGCTGAACGCTTAAGTTCAAGTGATTGGCCAATGAAAGAGTCTAATTGGCAACAAACGATAGATTGGATGGCTGCATGGGAAGCGGACGAGGAAGCCATGCCTCACGAGTTAGAAGAGTTCATTGACTGGCAAGATGATGTGACCGTGTATTTTTGCTATGAAAAATACAATGTTATCGAAACGAAATGGTCTGTATTTAAGAAGCATTGGAAGAACTTCTTATTCTATGATGATGGTCCTATTTTAATTGGACGTCGCCGAAAGGAAGCACTTTGGTTCGATACTCAAGGAACCGTAAAGTTAGGTTTCAGGAAATAGAAAGGAAAGAGCAGCGAAGGCTGCTCTTTTTTATGGTACCTGTTTCATATTTTTAGTGTCTGTCTATACTTTGACTATGGACGCAAAGTGACATGGAACAAGTCATGGAAGATAAGATAATTCAATCTGTCGTTGAAATTACAGAGCAACGTAACTCGGTTTCCCTAGGTCATTGCCTTGTCGCTACACTTGCAGAAATGACACCTGCCCAATCGATTGAGTTGACTTACTTTATCAATAGCACCGCAAAAACAGTTGCAAAGGTAACACGAGCACCCGGGCAGAAAGAGTTTGACTGGGTTTACGATTCTATTTCTGTCTATAACGGTAATCGTGCTCACCTTAACGACAAGGCCACGACTTCTATTGATGAAAAGGGCCAATATGTTTCGACACATCCCATTCCTGTTTCTGAAGATAGCTCAGCCGAACTCATCGTGATTTTTCAAGAGTGTCCAAATAGCTACGAGTTATTGATTGATGGTTTCGCGAAAATCTATCGTAATTATTTAGCCGTTTTACACGATAGTGAGCGAGACAAACTGACGGGATTGTTGAATCGCAAGACACTAGAAGAGCGCTTAGCACGTTGTTTTAACGTTATGCCTGATACACCAGTCGAAATTACTGCCTGGGTTGCCATCATTGATTTAGACCATTTTAAGCAAGTGAATGACCGTTTTGGTCACATGATTGGCGATGAAATACTATTGATGTTTGCCCAGCAGATGAGCAACTATTTCACCGGACAGGAACAGTTGTTCCGCTATGGTGGAGAAGAGTTTGTTATTCTGTTACCTCAACAAAGTGTTGAGCAATGTAGAACTGCGCTTGATGGATTTCGTCTCCATATTGAATCTTTTAGATTTCCTCAAATTAACAGCTTAACCTTTAGCTGTGGTGTTTGCGGTATCACACCTCACGAGTACTTGCCGACTATACTGGATCACGCAGACAGCGCGCTCTACTACGTCAAAGAACATGGAAGAAATCGAGTACACTTCTTCGATGCAGAATGCTTAGATCGTTATGACAATGTAGGAAATGACGTAGAACTCTTCTAAATGATCATTTTGATCATGCTAACTTTAGGAAAAGTAAAGATTAAATCCATAGTAATAATGTGACTTTTAGCCCAATAATTTGTCTATTTTTTGCGACCATTATGTAATTTGTTATTATTATTTAGACGAATGCTTCCAACGCGTTATTTTTACAAATCACTAGAGTCTTAGGGAAAAGCAGTGGCTTTGAATTTATCTCAACTACGCGAAGATTTTTACGCTCAGATTAGTGCGGTACAGTCGTATGCACTACCGCAAACAAAGCCAACTTTGTCTTTGCTGACTGACGAAGAACTCAGAGAACTTGAGGCCTGTTGGATAGCACTTTCTGTGTGGAAAAACCAACAAGACTAATTGCTTGAAGCTAACGGTACAAGATTCATGAACCTCGTAACTTAGGTTATCGAGGTTTTTTATTGTCTTGATGTTAAAATGTTATAATATAACATTTTGTGATCTAATCATTGAAAAGATGAGTAATAGTCCCCATAGTTAACTTCATAGCGGAGCATTTCGATGAATGCAGCGACAGATATAATAAAGACAGAGATTCAAGTGAGTAAAAATATGGCGGAAGTAAGAGCCAGAGTCGACTTCAAAGTAGGTGCAAAGAGCAACATTGATGCGGAGTTGCTTTCCTTTCATGGTTTGAATACAGATAAAGAGCATGTTGCCGTTATCTTCAAACAAGCGGATCAAGCTCAAGCGACACCACTTGTCCGCATGCATTCAGAATGCCTCACTGGGGACGTATTCCATTCATCTCGCTGTGATTGTGGTGAGCAGTTAGACGAAACCATCAATCGTATGGGTGAGTCTGGCGGTATTATTTTATATCTAAGACAAGAAGGTCGTGGTATCGGTTTGTACAATAAGATTGATGCGTACAAGCTGCAAAGCGAGGGCATGAATACCTACGAAGCGAACAACCACTTGGGGTTTGGTGATGATCTACGTGACTTTACTGAAGCTGCGCAGATGTTGAAAGCTTTGGGTGTAGAAAGAATTCGTTTAGTGACAAACAACCCTAAAAAGATTCGTGATCTTAAGCAACATGGCATTGAGATCGAAGAGGTTGTCAATACCTTAGCGCATGTTAAGGACGGTAATGAGAATTACCTTAAAGCCAAAATATCTCACGGAAAGCATAACCTTGACGTTTAAGCCATTGAACTGCCTATGTTGATAAAAGCCTCACTTTTGTGAGGCTTTTTTGTTTCCTGCTTGCAAAAAAATTGTAAGTTTGTATTATTCGAAACTAATAGTGCAAATGAGAATAATTAGCACTAAGAATATAGAATAATTATTAAGCTCAACAAGGATGCTTTTTCAATGAATGTAAAATCTCTATTAGCTCAATCTGTAGCAGCTTCACTACTTATCGCTAGCGGTTCAGCTTTTGCGGCAAACGTAACCAAAGAACAGGTTGTTGAGCACTACGCTGATGTAGCTCACGCAGTTTTTGCTGACTCACTCAGTACCGCTAAAGCTTTGGATAAATCAATAGAATCTTTCCTCGCTAACCCAACAGCAGCTAAATTTGAAGAAGTGAAGCAAGTGTGGCTTGCGTCTCGCGTACCGTACCAACAGTCTGAAGTATTCCGTTTTGGTAACGCGATTGTTGATGATTGGGAAGGTCAACTAAACGCATGGCCTCTAGATGAAGGTCTAATCGACTATGTATCAGCAGACTACCAATATGAGCTTGGCAACGAAGGTGCAAATGCCAACATCGTAGCTAACCAAAAGCTAACCATTGGTGCTTCAACGCTAGATGTTGCGAAAATCACTCCTGAGTTGATCGCTGACCTAAACGAAGTTGGCGGTTCTGAAGCCAACGTCGCTTCTGGTTACCACGCAATTGAATTCCTACTTTGGGGTCAGGATCTAAACGGTACTAATGCTGGTGCAGGTCAACGCGCTTACACTGATTTCGTTGTTGGTGCTGAGTGTACAAACGACAACTGTGACCGTCGTGGTGATTTCCTAAAAGCCGCTGCTGGTTTGCTAGTTCAAGATCTAGAGTGGATGGAAAAGCAGTGGTCTTCAGACGTTAAAGGTAATTACCGTGAAGAACTTCTAAACGAGTCAGCAGATAACGGTCTTCGTAAGATGCTGTTCGGTATGGGTTCACTTTCTCTAGGTGAGCTTGCGGGTGAACGTATGAAGGTTGCTCTAGAAGCAAACTCAACTGAAGATGAACACGATTGTTTCTCTGACAACACTCATAACTCTCACTACTACAACGAGCAAGGTATCTACAACGTTTATACAGGTATCTACAAACGTGAAGATGGTACGCTACTTTCTGGTCCAAGCATCAATGATCTTGTGGCACAAAAAGACAAGCAAGCGGCAAAAGAGATTCAGAAGCAGTTTGACGTTACACGTGCTCAAGTAGGACAACTTGTGACTTCAGCAGAAAAGAAAGGTCAGTACTTCGACCAACTTATCGCTGCGGGTAACACGCAAGGTAACGCACTGGTGAATGAAACGATTATGTCTTTAGTTGCACAAACAGCTCAAATTGAGCGTGCAGCTAAAATCGTTGGTATTAACAGCTTAAATCCAGATACAGCTGATCACGAGTTCTAAACTAGAACGAACAAAAAACAAAGGGCTCATTTGAGCCCTTTTGCCGTTTATTACTCGCTGTGTTTTTGAGAACTATTCCCATTTAAAAAGTCGGGTTATTCCCTTTTGAGACTCCTCGTATGAAGTTGTACACGAAAACTGTCCTAGCAAGCCTTCTCGCTATTAGCACCTCTTCTGCCATTGCCTATGATATTAAATCTGGTGGTGGTACATCAGTTAAAAAAGACGGTGCGAATGCTTTCTCACTTCCTGCTGGTAACCTCCCTATGTCTAAGCGCTTAGACTTTAGTGTTGGTAACAGCTTCTTTCGTAACCCTTGGGTTCAGGCACCAGCGTCTACGGATGCACGTGATGGTTTAGGGCCTTTGTTCAATACCAATGGTTGCCAAAACTGCCACATCAAAGATGGTCGCGGACATCCACCAGAAGAGGGTGACATTCACGCGGTTTCCATGTTGGTGCGTTTAAGTATTCCAGCAATGACGCCAGAGCAAAAGAAAGCCTTTATCAAAGATGGCGTAATTCCTGAGCCGACCTATGGTGGTCAGCTACAAGACTTTGCGCTGCAAGATCAAACTCCAGAAGGCACGATCGAAATTACCTATACTGATGTTCCAGTGACATTTGCTGATGGTACAGTGGTCACGCTACGTAAACCCGACTTATCCATTACGAACCTTGGCTACGGCGAGATGCATCCAGATACGCAGATGTCGGCCCGCGTTGCGCCTCCAATGATAGGTTTAGGTCTTCTTGAAAGTATCCCAGATGAAACACTGAAAACTTGGGCAGACGAACAAGACAAGAATGGTGACGGAATTTCGGGCAAGGCCAATGTTGTTTGGGATGTGCGCACCAATGACTTTGCCATTGGTCGTTTTGGATGGAAAGCGGGTCAACCAAATCTAATGCAGCAGAATGCCGCGGCATTTAATGGGGATGTGGGCTTAACCAGTAGCTTGTTCCCCAACGAAAACTGTACCTCTAAACAGACTATCTGTGATGATCTTCCTAATGGTGGCTCACCTGAAGTCAGTGACAATATTCTTGATTTTGTAGAGTTTTACTCTCAGCACTTAGCGGTACCAATTCGTCGTAATGTCGACAAACCAGAGGTGAAACTTGGTCAGGAACTGTTTGCCAAAGTAGGCTGTGATAGCTGCCACAAAACGAATGTGAAAACCGGCAATCGCGAAGGTTTACCTGCATTGTCCAACCAAACCATTCATCCATATACCGATATGCTACTTCACGATATGGGGCCTGGCTTAGCGGATAACCGTCCAGAATATCTTGCTAATGGTCAAGAGTGGCGAACTCAACCTCTATGGGGTATTGGTTACACGAACGAAGTCAATGATCACACCTATTTCTTACACGATGGTCGAGCGCGCAACCTGATGGAAGCCGTGCTTTGGCATGGTGGTGAAGCAGAAATAGCAAAACAGAAAGTGTTGAAATTCAACCAGAAAGAGAGAGAAGCACTTATTGCTTTCCTCAACTCTTTATAGGATTCGATGATGAAACAAAAGCATTATGTATTAGTCGCTGCGGCTGTCATTGCTATTGCTGGTTGTCAAACTTCACAACCAGAAGATAGACAGCCTCAAAGCACCAACCATCTTAGCCAAGGAGTGTATGAGGTGGAGTTCGCGTCAGCACACGCCTTTAAGGATGAATCGGCTAAGTTGGCACAGTCAGTTTCAGGCTACTGCGCTTCTACTTCTGACCTGAATATGGTTAAACAGCAGTGGCATCAAACCATGCTTGCGTGGATGGCGTTACAAGGGCAAGAGCGTGGCCCAGAAGCAGCATTGGCTCAAAGCTGGAATATCCAATTTTGGCCAGATAAGAAAAACACCACTGGTCGCAAGATGAGCAGTTTGATCAAGCAACCTAAAGCTTGGGCTCAGCAAGATATTGCACTTCAGAGTGTGACAGTGCAGGGGTTAGGTTCTATTGAGTGGTTGCTGTATGACAAAGCGTCAAACCTGACGGGCAATCCTCAGACATGTGAAACTGCTCAAGCTATTAGCGTTAACATTGAGTTGAATGCTGGGAAAATCGCCCAAGCGTGGGCAATCAATCCTTGGGTCGATCTTAATGAAAAACAGTGGGAATCAGAGTATATCGCACTGTTATCGAACCAGCTTGATTACAGCATGAAAAAAATGAGCCGTCCGCTTGCCAAATTTGGTAAGCCACGCCCGTACTTTGCTGAGTCATGGCGCTCAGAAACTTCTATGCAAAACTTGAAAGCTAATGTCGAAGCAATGCAAGCGCTCTATTTTGCCAACGGAAAGGGTTTAGACGCTTTGTTGCGTGAAAAAGGCAAAGCGACGCTAGCAGACAGTATTTCCAATCAGTTTGCTGTGACAGTTGAAACATGGCCGGGCGATGAAAGTCTATTCGATATGTTGCAAACTAAACAGGGATACCAGAAGGCTTACTCACAGTACAACAAGCTAGAACAGCTTAAGTATTTGATCCACGAGGAAGTCGCGATTGAATTAGGCGTCATTATAGGGTTTAACGCAACCGATGGTGACTGATAACGCAAGACGTTCACTACTTAAAGCCGCTCTTTTGGGGGCGGCTTATCCGTTGGCTGGCTGTGTTTCGACGTCGACGCAAAGCGCTACGCCAACGTTAATTGGTTGTTCAATCTCTGGCCGCGACCGTTTTAATGCAGTCGTCGCCGATCAAAATGGGTTGCCGATTCGTCAAGTGCCGTTGCCTGAACGTGGTCATGGTGTTGCTTCGAATGCGGCGCTAAGGCATGCCGTCGCTTTTGCACGTAGGCCGGGTACTTATTTCCAAGTGTTTGATTATCAGACAGGGGAGTCAATAAAGCTCAGACCTGCCGATAATAAACGGCATTATTATGGTCATGGTGTGTACTCCAATGACGGAAAATGGCTCTATGCGACCGAAGGTGAGCGGGGGACGAGCCGAGGTATTATCGGTGTTTATGATGTCATCGCAGGATATGAAAAGGTCGCAGAGTTTACTGGGTTCGGTTTGGGGCCCCATGAAGTGATTGTCATGCCAGATGATTCACTCGTGATAGGGGTTGGTGGCGTTCACACTAATGGAAGAGAGCCACTCAACTTAAGCTCGATGACTCCGAGCCTAAGTTATTTGGATCGCAATGGAGAGTTGGTTGAACAAGTGGGCTTGAGTGACCATAAGCTGAGTATTCGCCATTTAGCGCATGATGGATCTGAGACGGTTTTGTGTGGCCAGCAATACCGAGGAGAGCCCGACGAGTATCCTTCTCTACTTGCGATGCATACTAAAGGAGGCGAGTTAGTCTCTCTTCATGCGGAGCCGGAACAGTGGGCACGTTTTAATCACTACATTGCGAGTATTGCTGCAACAAAAGACTGGATATTAGCCACGTCACCTCGTGGTAATTGCTACGGTATTTGGTCTAAACATACCCAACAGTTAGTTGAGCTTTCTCCGTTACCTGATGCCTCAGGTGTTGTTGTGCAAGGCGAGACCTTTAAGGTAAGTTCGGGTGCTGGGGGAGTCGTTAGCCAACGTCAGCCGGGCAATAAGCAAGTGGTCCGCTCTGGTATTCAGTGGGACAATCATTGGTCGGTAATTAGTTAATAATTCATGTGTTTTTAGAGAGACCAACGAAAGTTTCAAAAACAAGTCATACAGTCACTGTTTAACTCTGCCATACTTTATATTCAGAGTATGGCGGAGGTTGAAGCAATGGGAAAATGGACTTGTTGGTTATTAGTACTGTGCCTAGCACCTTCGACGACCTTTGCCTCGCAATACTTTACTCAAATCGGTTGGCTTGAACCTGACAGTCAACTGCACCGTTTACTCCAATACCCCGCTGTCGTCGAAGACATTTACCGCAACAATGATTCTCAGATGATTTGGTTTGATCTCCAGCAGAGCAGCAAGCTGGAGTTTCAATTAGAGGTTATTCATCACGCCAGTTTTAGTTCTCTGTTCTCTCGTCAACTTAGCTATTTGCAGTTTTATCGAAAGAGTAATCGCTGGTTTGAATACGATGTACTTGCAACGGACACTTTACTTCTCTATTTAAGTTATGCGGAGAACTCCAAAAACAGCGGCAACAAGTGGTTCTTCGACAAGAAAATGGCCCGCACCTTACCGCTGCCGCCAAATAGTTCATTGATTGCTACCCATCGAGCAATTGCGCAGCAATCATTAGGCGGTCTTATTGACAGTTACACCCCCGATTCTACTGGCTACCAGTACCTGATCGATACCTATCTCCACCTGATTAAGTTTCAGAAGTTGGATACCCCTTTGTACGAGCAACAAGGATTAAAGCAAGTAGGGGACAAGCTCACCAATAGAGAAACATTACTGCAGCGACTAGAGGTAGTGGATGTTGATCTGATTGATGTCAGAAAGGATGTCACTTGGTTTGACAGCACGCTAGAGACCGCAATTAAACAATTTCAGCGACTCCATGGCTTAAAGGAAGACGGTATTATTGGCCCTGATACGATCAAGTGGCTAAATCTACCAATCGAAAAGCGATTATCTACGCTAGCAATTAATGCAGAGCGGATTCGATACTGGCCAAATCAACGCGACACCATCATCGTAGTCAATGTCCCAAGCTTTGAAATGAAGTACTGGGCACAAGGGGAGCAGCTATTTGAATCTAAAGTGGTGGTAGGGCGCAAAGGTCGACCGACACCTGTTATGAACACCAAATTAGATTCGCTCATCTTGAATCCAACCTGGAATGTACCGTGGAAGATTATGGTGGAAGATATCATTCCAAAAGTGAAGGAAGACGTTGAGTATCTCACTCGCCAAAATATTAAGATTGTGCCTAAATGGGGTTCTAGCGAGGTGATTAACCCTGAAGAAATTGATTGGGAGAACTTACGACCGAGTTCGTTCCCGTATCGAATGACACAGCTGTCCGGTAATGTTAATGCGTTAGGGTTGTATAAATTCAATACGCCTAATCGACGTGCCATTTACCTCCACGATACACCGAGCAAAGGGTTATTTGATGAAACACAAAGGGCGTTTAGCTCTGGGTGTATCCGAGTTGAGAACGCTGATTTATTTGCGGTGACCTTGCTTGAATCTCAAGGGCTAAACATCGAGGAGGAAGATACCGCGCAAGAGAGTGAGCCAGTAGAGCCTATCTCCAATCATTCGATTCCGCTAAAAAGTCGCATTCCGGTACATATCATTTATCAAACGGCATGGTATGAGGAAGGGAATGTCCACTACAGGGAAGATATTTACCGCCTAGACAGATTTCGTTACACAAAGGGCTAGAATTGACAGACTCTTTACGTTTATTTTCCAAAACTAATTTTATTAATAGGTTCAATAGTTAAGCAAAAAATAGCGAATACAATGCGACTTTGAGCATGTTTTATGCATTTGCACTTCACAATAGAGTTCGGTAGTGTCGCCGTTTGACACGTTAGGGCAACAAGATTGTGAAGGAAATTTAAAGTGGCATTATCCCGACGAGATTTTATTAAGCTGGCCGGAAGTGGTTTAGTCGTAGCGAGTTGCGCTCCAAGTGTGGCTTGGGCATCTTATCCTGATCAACCTCGCTCATTAGCCTTAACCAACCTACATACCCGCGAAGCGCTTGAAACGTGTTATTTCGATGGTAACAACTATATCGACAAAGAGCTTGGCCGTTTGAATCATCTATGCCGTGACTTTAGACGCAATGAAGTGCACGCGATGGACAAGCGCTTGTTCGATCACATCAGCCAAATTCAAAAAGAGCTCGGCGTCGAAGCTGAAGTACAAATCATCTCTGGTTATCGTTCGCCTGCAACAAACGAGGCTCTACGCGGTAAGTCGAGCGGTGTGGCAAAGAAGAGCTACCACATGCTAGGTCAAGCGATAGATTTCCGTCTTGATGGTGTGAATCTGAAACAAGTTCGAGATGTTGCACGTGAGCTTAAGTTTGGCGGGGTGGGCTATTATCCCAAGAGTAACTTTGTTCACATCGATACAGGGCCAGTTCGCTACTGGGCGTAAACTTCTTGTTCAGAGTTGTCAAAATGGCGGGCAAGTGTCATAGTTCAGCCAGTTTAGATTTATATCAAGGTTAAGCTATGTCACTTAAGTACCAAGTCGTTCCTGTTACTTCTTTTTCTCAGAACTGCTCCATTGTTTGGTGTGATGAAACCATGGAAGGTATTGTTGTCGATCCCGGTGGTGATGTTAAACAACTAGCAATGCTGGTCAAAGAGCTTGGTGTGAAGGTTGTTAATCTTGTTTTAACTCATGGTCACCTCGACCATGTTGGCGGAACAGAGCCTTTATCTCGTGAGTTAGGTGGCGTGGAAATCGTCGGTCCTCATAAGGATGATAACTTTTGGCTACAAGGCCTAGAAGGGCAGAGCCAGATGTTTGGTTTCCCACTAACAGAAGCTTTTGAGCCAAACCAATGGCTAAACGATGGCGATCAAGTCACGTTTGGTAATCAGGTTATGGATGTTATTCATACGCCGGGGCACACGCCAGGTCATGTGGTTTTATTTAGTGAGGAATCTAAGCTCGCTTTTGTTGGTGATGTTCTGTTTAACGGCTCAGTTGGTCGTACCGATTTCCCTAAAGGTGACTTTGATACTTTGATTGCTTCGATTAAAGGTAAGTTATGGCCGCTAGGTAGTGAAGTCCGCTTCGTGCCAGGCCATGGACCTGAGTCAACCTTTGGTCGTGAGCGCGCATCAAACCCATTTGTTGCTGATGAAATGCCTCTGTATTAAACAGTAGAAATGATCTTTCGAACTGGGCCACTTTTTGTGGCCTTTTTATACCTCAGTTTCCGCCGCTGCAAGATATCGGCGCACTAAGCCAACAAATTCTTCAGGTGAGCGGTCAAGGTCATTGGCTGAGATAAAAATATCATAGTCATAATACTCTCGCTGATATCTCATTCTGTTCGCTAACATAGCTAACAGCCCTTTAAACTCTTTTCCGTCAGAATTGCGATAGGCGTGTGAGTCGAGCACGATGTCCTCGAACTGCTCACCTTGCTGATGTTGACGAGCTCCAAGGTATAAAAGCGCACGCTGACTGAGTAAGATTTCCGTAGCAATCCGCGGGCAGATGCTGGTTAAGTAGGGCGAGTAGTGTTTGAGTTTAATGCCAATCCAAGGCAAAGGTTGATGCCACCCATCTTGCTCATAGGTACAAATACCAATCTTTTGTACGTTGCTCCACTGGATGACCCAACCTCCCTTGAACAAATGTTGCTGAAAATGGGTTGCGGTAAGGGTGAACTTGACGGTGCTTTTTAGAATGAGCACATAGCCAAATCCAAGCAGTGCTGCGACAGCGACAGCGGTCAGTAGAGCTTGTTGCCAACCTGGTGCGTAAAGCAGCAAAAAAAGACAGCCAATCGTGAAAATTCCACTCAGCCATCTCACTGTGATAGATGAAAAAACAAAGGGTTGATTGGTTAGGTGTACGGTTTGCATACAGGCTTTTCTCACAACAACAAATACATCTGTTTATATAATCAGTAGTTGAAGATTCGATCACTTGGGTTATTGATTAAATTGTAGTCGCATGTCGCTGTATCGCGTATTTTTGTGGCATAAAGCCGCTCATACCCTGTAAATGCGAGCAAATTTTTGGTATAAATCGCGCTTCAAATTTTCACCACTGCTCCGTATGCAGTGAAATGGAGAAATACTCGATGAGACTTGCTCACAAGCGTAAAGTGCAGCTTAAACTGCAAAAACGCATTAAAGCGACAGTTGCGAACGTTGAAGCGACAAAGAAAGCTAAGCCTGCAGTTGAGAAGAAAGTAGCTGTAAAACCAGCAGCGGAGAAAGTTGTAGCAGCAGCTAAAACAACTGACGTTGCGCTTACTCCAAAGCAGCAACAAGTTCTAGATATCGTTGTTAACAACGCTGAAGGTATCAACCCGAAAGGTATCGGCCTAGCGGCTGGTCAAGAAGACGCTAAAGCAGCATCTTGGGCAACAGGCGCTCTTAAGAAGCTTCTAGAAGAAAACCTAGTGGTTAAAGAGCAACTAGCTGGCAACAAAGTTATCTATAAAGCAGTTTAATTGCCACTAGCAAATCCATTTAATTGGATTCTAGCACCTTCGGAGCCTCGACAGTGTCGGGGCTTTTTCATTTCTATAAATTATGTTTAATACTTTTGTCACATTTTTCATCAATTCTTTCCTGTGCACATAACTACGTAGAATCTGTAATCGTCAATTTTGGTGATTATCTTTATCTAACTGATCTATATGATTAATTTAGTTTTTAGGGCGTATTTCCTACGTAATACTACGTAGTTTTTCGTCTATACGTCATCTTTGTTGTTAAAACCAGTGCGTGTTCGCGCCTATTTCATATTGGTTATTGATGAACCACTCTGTATGAGAAATAGAACATGCCCAAAAAGGTATGACCCGTTAACAAAGGACGTGAACATGAGATCATTAAATTCATCTCTTAGAAAAGTTGTTCAGAGCAGCATAGCCGTTATCACGGCATCAGCATTGCTGATGGGGTGTGGTGAAGAAAGTAAGCAAGAAAGTAAGCAAGCTAGCCAACCTGACAAAGTGTATAAGCTTAAGTTGGCTGAGACTTGGGGGCCAAACTTCCCAGTATTTGGTGATGCAACTAAGAACATGGCCGCAATGGCAGAGAAAATGTCAAATGGTCGACTAGTTATCACTATTGATTCAGCCAATAAGCACAAAGCGCCGCTCGGTATTTTCGATATGGTGAAATCAGGGCAGTACGACCTAGGGCACTCTGGTTCTTATTATTGGAAAGGTAAAGTACCGAACACCCTTTACTTCACTTCTATGCCGTTTGGTATGACCCCAGCGGAGCAATACGCATGGTTCTATCATGGTGGTGGTATGGAGCTGATGGAGCAAGTTTATTCTCCACATAACCTTCTCTCTTTCCCTGGTGGTAACACCGATATTCAGATGGGTGGTTGGTTCCAAAAAGAAATCAACTCGGTTGAAGATTTACAGGGTCTGAAAATGCGTATCCCTGGTTTCGCGGGCGAGATCCTAGCAGAGCTAGGCGCTAAGCCAACCAACATTGCACCGGGTGAGCTTTATACTTCTCTAGAGCGTCGTACGATCGATGCACTGGAGTGGGTAGGTCCATCTCTTGACCTTCGTATGGGCTTCCACAAAATTGCACCTTACTACTACACAGGTTGGCATGAGCCAGGCTCAGAACTGCAGTTCCTAGTAAATAAGCGTACCTATGAGCGTCTACCAGAAGATCTTCGTGAAATTCTACGTGTCGCAATGCGTACCGCCGCTTACGATATGTACACTCAAGCAACTCACGAAAGTGGTAAGAACTGGGTATCTATTAAGTCAGAATACCCTGATGTTCAAGTTAAAGACTTCCCGCCAGAAGTGATGAACGCACTTCGTGAAGCAAACGGTCGTCTGCTAGCGAAACATGCAGAGAAAGACGAGTTAGCGAAAGAGATTCAAAAATCTCAAGCTGACTACCTTAAGCAAGTACGTTCGTGGACTGACATTTCTCACCGCGCGTACCTAAACAGCCAAGCTCAATAACAATAAATAGAATAGGTGACATTGTCACCTATTCTAAAGCCCAAGAAAACTTATCATTTAAAAGCGCCACACATTCATAGTGGCGCATATTCAAAATTCCATGGAGTAGGGAATGAGAAGCCTAATCTATATCGAGCGAGTATTTAATCGCTTTGGTGACTTCCTAGGATGGTTATCAAGCATATTATTTATCTTGCTACTGGCGAATGTCGTCTATGACGTTGTGATGCGTTATGCGTTTAACGATGTTTCCATAGCGTTTCAGGAAATGGAGTGGCATCTGTTCTCAGCAGTATTCCTACTTGGTGTTCCTTACGCAGTTAAAGCAGGTGGTCATGTTCGAGTCGATCTCTTCTATGAACGTCTATCAAATCGAGCTCAAGCGATTATCGATTTGCTTGGGACGCTAGTCTTCCTTTTGCCATTTTGCTTACTAGTGGCTTACTACGGGATTGACTTTGCCAAAGAAAGCTATGCGTTAGGTGAAACTTCAGGTGACCCGGGTGGCTTACCTTACCGCTGGATTATTAAAGCGATGATCCCATTGTCATTTTTCTTTATGGCAATCAGCGGCGTTGGCTTACTGCTGCACTCATTAAATAGAATCGTCAATCCACACCTTGTCTACTCGCTAGAACGCAAATAAAGGAGGCTAAAAATGGTCGGTATAGTAATGTTTTTCGTCGCCTTGTTTGCACTGCTACTTGGCTTTCCTGTTGCGTTTACCTTCGGTGGTATCGCATTAATCTTTGGGGTTTGGGCAGAAGGCATGGATATGTTTGCTTTCATGCCTTACCGTATCCAGTCCATTATGGAAAACACCGTACTCATGGCAGTGCCGCTGTTTGTATTTATGGGCTTGGTTCTGCAAAAAACTCGATTGGCGGAACAGTTGCTTGAATCTATGGGCAAGCTGTTTGGTGGCGTTAGAGGTGGTTTAGCCATTTCAACGGTTTTGGTTGGAGCGCTTCTTGCCGCATCGACTGGCGTTGTTGGTGCATCGGTTGTGGCTATGGGGCTTATCTCGTTGCCAGTAATGCTTAAATACAACTACGACAAGGGGTTAGCGTGCGGCACCATTTGTGCGTCAGGTACTTTGGGGCAAATCATTCCACCTTCTATCGTCCTTATCTTGCTCGGCGATGTGCTTGGTGTGCCAGTCGGCGACCTATTTCAAGCAGCGGTTTGGCCAGGGCTAGTTTTGGTTGGTGCCTATGTGATTTACATCCTTATCTACGCCAAGCTTAACCCTGAAGCAGCGCAGCCTATGCCAAGTGATGGCAACTTAAGCCGTAAGCAAGAGATCATCGCAGCGCTTAAAGCGGTTGTTCCACCATTGGCACTTATTGTCGTGGTATTGGGTTCCATTTTTGCCGGTGTAGCAACGCCGACAGAGTCTGCGGCTCTGGGTGGAGCGGGTGCTATTGTGCTGGCGATCTTGTACCGTCAATTTAGCTGGTCGATGGTGTATGAGGCATCAAAAGAGACGGTTAAAGTGACTGCGATGGTATTCGCGATTCTACTGGGTGCAACGGCCTTCTCTATGGCATTCACCTATACAGGTGGTGACTACTTAGTTGAAGAGTGGATGCTACAGATTCCGGGTGAGAAGTGGGGCTTCTTAATCATCACTATGCTTGTGATTCTGATCCTTGGGTTCTTTATCGATTTCGTAGAGATCTGTTTCATCATCGTGCCAATACTTGCTCCAGTGGCTGAGATCATGGGTATTAACATGACGTGGTTTGCGATTCTAATTGCTATGAACCTACAAACTTCGTTCTTGACCCCACCATTTGGCTTCAGCTTATTCTATTTGAAAGGGGTGGCACCAAAAGGCGTGACGACAAGAGATATTTACCGAGGTGTGATGCCATTTATTGCGATTCAGATTCTGGTACTCGCTTCGCTGCTCGTGTTCCCTGAATTCTACGGAATGTGATCCTTTAGTTACGTAATATTAACAACTCCTGTTAAAGTGGGGCTGCTTGCCATTCGGTGAGCAGCCTCTGTTGTCATTGGGGGAAAGGGATGCCTCTACAAGCCAAACTAATTCTACTTAGCCTGCTGCCTTTACTGTTGGTTACTGCGTTAACCAGTTGGATTTCGATTCATCAGGCGAAAACCTTGGGTGAAAAAGAAATTCAAATTTTTGAAGACGGGTTGATTCGCTCTAAGGAAACGGCACTCAAAGATCACGTAGATTTGGCATTTGATGCGATTTCACACATCTACAATGATGAGAGCCTTGATGAAGAGACCGCGAAACAGCAAGTCAAAGCGGTATTGTCGAAACTTCGTTACGGAAAAGACAAAGATGGCTATTTCTTTGCTTATGACGAGCAAGGAACCAACCTAGTTCACCCAATTATGCCTGACCTAATTGGTAAGAATTTGATCGATCTTCAAGATGAAAATGGTGACTTGCTGATAGAGGCGCTTTTGCAACAAGCGCAAAGTGGCGGGGGATTCCATCGTTACCTGTGGCAGAAACCTTCTACTGGGGAAAACGTAACTAAATTAAGTTACGCTGCTTGGCTCGATAAATGGAACTGGATGGTCGGGACTGGCTTATACATTGAAGACATCACCTATGAGGTCGCTAATCTTAAGTCTGAGGTGAACAGAAACATCGAAACTACTTTCTTCTCCGTTATCGTGATTATGATAGTGACGGTAGGGGTGATCGTAGTCATTACGTTAGCGGTGAACTTGCATGAACATCGTCTGGCAGATAGAAGTTTAAAAGAGTTAGCCCACAAAACAGTGATGTTTCAAGAAGACGAAAAGAAACATCTAGCACGCGAACTGCATGACGGAATCAATCAGTTATTAGTGTCGAGCAAATGCCATTTAGAGCTGCTATCAAGCAAGATTACGGACGCACCCTTGCAACAGCATTTAGCTAAGTCTCAACAATCCTTGATGACAGCGATTAATGAAGTGAGGCATATTTCTCATAACCTACGCCCGAGCGCACTCGATGACATTGGCTTACAAGCCGCCATGAACACCTTACTGCAAGATTTTAAATCCCACTCTGGTGTTGAGGTGGAAGCCTCTTTGACGACTCAGCCAGGAAAACTAAAATCAGAAGTAGCGACCACATTGTATCGTGTTGCTCAAGAATCATTGACTAACATCGAAAAACACGCCCATGCCAATACAGTAAGCGTGATATTGCATCAGATGGGTAATATGCTTCAGCTGATTATTCGCGATGATGGCGTGGGCTTTGACGTAAACGCATCGCTGAGAAAAAGTGGTATTGGGCTACGCAATATGCGTGAGCGAGTTGAGTTTATCGGTGGTGACTTTGAAATAGAAAGTGAACCGGGCTTTGGTACAGAGATTACCGTATTACTGGAATTGGATGGATTAGTATATGGATGAACCAATTAAAGTGGTGATCGTTGATGATCACCAAGTTGTCTTAGATGGATTTATCGCGCGACTTCAAACAGAGCCTGAGATTGAAGTGATTGGTTCAGCCAGTAATGGCCTAGAAGCAATAGACGTCGTTAAGTCATTGCAGCCGGATGTAGTGCTGATGGATGTCAGTATGCCAATGATGAACGGTATCGATGCGACTCGCGTCATTAAGGAGTCCATGCCTGACGTAAAAGTGTTAATGCTCACCATGCATGATAACCGCGAATACATCATGAAGGTGATGCAAGTAGGGGCTGTGGGCTATATGCTCAAAGAGATTTGCGCGCGACGCATGGTGCAAGCCATCAAGACTGTCTATCAAGGTTCCACTTATTTTTGTGAATCAGTGACGCAAACGCTTTTTTCTCAAGAGGTGGTGCCCGTTGCACAAAAGCCGAATCCGCTTAGTCGCCGTGAAGAAGCGATACTTAAACTTGTTGCCGAAGGAAACAGCAGCAAGAAGATTGCCTCACTACTTAATATTAGTTATCGAACGGTTGAAACTCACCGTCAAAATATCAAACATAAACTCGATCTCCATAGTACCGCAGAGCTAGCCAAATACGCGGTCGAGCAGGGCATAGTGGCTTAGAAGCCTCGTAAGTTTTGTAATGATTGTAAGTTGGCGCGAGTCTTATCCGCTACAGTGATAGGATAGCGCCATGATCCACTCGATAGGTTAACTGCCTGTGTCTTATCCAAAAAATATTCATCAAAATTATCATGCTCATGTTTACTTCGATCAACAGACTTGCGAGTTCGCCCGGCAAATCCGAGAACAAGTGTTGAGTCAATTTGATTTGCCAGTAGGTCGA
Source organism: Vibrio sp. R10-SF1-ISO8 (assembly GCF_059833805.1). Classification (NCBI taxonomy): domain Bacteria; kingdom Pseudomonadati; phylum Pseudomonadota; class Gammaproteobacteria; order Vibrionales; family Vibrionaceae; genus Vibrio; species Vibrio sp. R10-SF1-ISO8. Next base: position 934,299 of record NZ_JCBDHL010000021.1, read on the forward strand.
TTTAACGAGAAGCGAGTTGGCCCTCATACTATGTGGAGTTTTTCAATCACGTTTACGGCAAGTGAATTTGAGTCTGTTGTGTCATGGTTAGATAGCAAACGTGAAGGTTTAACGGTATTGGTTCATGCGCTCACTGACGATGATGTCAAAGATCACACTGAGTACGCTTATTGGCTTGGTGAGCCTGTCAAAATTGATTTATCTCGCTTTTAACGACTAGAGCAGCACCACTTCGCTTGTCGTCACGACAATTAATCTGATTTGTAGGTTCATGGTACGCTTGTGTATAAGGCGTCTTCTGATTTAATCATTGGACTCCAACACCTATGAACCAATTGATTGACGCCTTGTTTGCTCAGGGCTATTACGTTTGGGACGACTTTCTTTCAAGCCAAGAAGTGGCTGAGCTACGCGACTGCATTCCTCAAGACTGGAGCAAAGCGCGGATCGGGCGTAATGAAGAACTGACACGAGAAAGCGCCATTCGTAGCGATAAAATTCAGTGGTTACACTCTGATATGGGAGCGCCAGTAGCCAGCTTTCTGTCCAAGATGGAGCAGATCCGCCTAGAAGCTAACCGCCACTTTTTCTTAGGCTTGTTTGAGTATGAAGCGCACTTTGCCAAGTATGAAAAAGGCGATTTCTATCAGAAACATTTGGATTGCTTTAGAGGTAACGAAAATCGTCGTCTCACCACGGTTTTCTATATGAATGAAGCGTGGTCGGAGCAAGATGCCGGCGAGCTGGTGGTTTATGATCTGGCCGACAAGCATGTTGCGACGATTCCGCCAAAATCGGGACGACTGTTTGTATTTTTATCCGAGCAGTTCCCACATGAAGTGTTGCCAACTAATACTGAGCGTTACAGCATCGCTGGTTGGTTTCGAGTCAATGGCGTCAAAGATAATTCATTAGATATTGCGCATTAAGAAGGTCGCTTAGTGCGACCTTTGTTAATTTCGAGACTTTACTAATATGGGAACAAGGCCTTTATAGCCAAACCGATAGACAGACCAACATTGATAGAGGATGAAAACCGCGTACACCAGGTTTATCATTAGCTCGTCTCGTTGAATCTCCTCTATGGTTCCATCATAACCCGCGCCAAAAATAGCAATTAAGATGATAGAAATGTAGGCGAGCTCGACGCCAATGAAAAAGTGGAGCAGTAACCAACCTAATGGTTTTAAAGCTTTAATTAGTTTCATACAGATGGAAATAATAGGATGTAGCCCGTAGAGTCTAACATAATCCGCAATTACTAGGCTTTATAAACAGAAATGACAGTTTTCTTCCGTTAATCCATAGACCCCATCGCGACTTGCGAGGTGTTTATCTCCTTCAAGAACTCCCATTTGGTAGCCTTTGTCGAGCAACTCTTTTTTCATGGTTAAGCGTTTTACGGCAAAATCTTCTGGCGGAGCAATCACTCGTATGGTGACATCTTTCGGTGGGTGACGAATAAACTCTAGTGATTTGTTGTAGCTTGTTGCTCGATTCGCCATCGCTTTACCAATCATGGGGTATTTCGCAAGCAACCTTTTGAGTAACCAAGATGCTCTTGTTTGAGGCATTTCATAGCTTAAAGGATGCGACAAAACCACCGTAATTTCTTTTGCTCCGCGTCGATATGCCTCCATTACGGGAATAGAGTCCGCTACGCCTCCATCGGTATAGCATCCGCCCGAAAAGCAAGGTGTTTGCTTATAGGCGATGGGTAACGCGCTGGTTGCTTCAAGTGCCAAATTGAGGTTGCCGGGTGTGACTTGATAATAATCCGCTTTTCCGGTCTCAATGTTCGTCGTTGTTGCAACTAAAGGTGTACTCGAAAAAAGTTGTTCTCTATTCAAAGGAAACAGCTTGTCTGATTCTGAAACAAGCCATTTCACATCCACTAAGTTTCCACCCTTGATAAAGCGTTTGGGGTTAAAGAATTCGCGGTTGGTTGCTAGCTGGGTGATGACCTGATAACTGCGTTTGTGCTGCTGTGCCAAGTAACCCACAAGGTTAGACGCCCCAGCAGAAACACCAATGGCAAAATCAAACGGCTGATAGCCGTTTTCAATAAATGAATCCAAAACACCTGCAGCGAAAATACCGCGCATTGCTCCACCTTCTACGACGAGCGCTTTCATAACTTTATCCAATTTCTCGATTTGATAAGCATCTTATCGAGCTAGATAAGTGGTGAGAAATGGATGTTACGAATCACTGTAATAGCTATTAACTATGAACGGCTCTTAGTTTTTAATAGGTATGAACTATTGAATATATAGAGATTGGCGCTTTTACCTATGGACTGCCTAAGAGTATTGTTATTGATAACAAGAGATTAAAGTTAGTTCATGTTTTTATATACAGTGTTTTCTTGATTTGAAACATCAAAGAACTATACTGGTTATAAATACAGGTAAATGGGGGTGTATTATGTTGTTGGAAACCATCGAACGCGTTAACCGCCTACGCCAACAAGCGTTGTCCGATCCAGAGTTTATCCAATCGGCAAAAGCTCATGAAAAGGCGCTCAAAGATCAAAATTACCATTATGCCGCCAAAGTAAAGAGTGCGAAGCAGAGAAAAGATCGCAGTCTGGCAGATATATATCAACAAGCTGAATTCGGGCACAGGTCTGAAAGCTCTAAACACTAAATCGTAGAATTCTAAAAGCAGCTTCGGCTGCTTTTTTATTGCTTGCTACATAAAGCAGGCACAAAAAAATGGTCGCCTTTCAGCGACCCCACAAACAGGAAGTAATGGATATCATTGAGAGGTAATGTGCGGAACAGTCACCTTTACCTTTTAATAGCTTAGTTGAATCTGACAAGAATGCTTGGGTCTATGAATAACTTACGAAAAAAATGGATAATTAGTCGTTATCCTTGTTAAATTTCATTTCTATTATATGTTTGTAAATGTTTTGTTTGTGGTTATATATTTTGCAAAAACATCTTTAGAGTGGTGTTTAATGCTAATTTCTTTTCATTAATTATTGTAAAGATATTATAATGCGTAACCTGAATTGATCGGTGACAATGAAATCTACGATTTGCCAATCATATGTGCGACTTAGCTCACATCAGCTCTGCCTTATGAATCTGTTTCAGCGTAGTATTGCACCTCCTAAACGGTTGTACCGGAAACTATAATGGATAATAAACTCGGCTTGAGTTCACTAACTGCGATCGTCATCGGTTCGATGATCGGTGCAGGTGTTTTTAGCTTGCCTCAAAATATGGCATCGGTTGCCAGCCCAGCAGCAGTAATGATCGGTTGGACGATAACGGGTGTAGGCATGATCTTTCTCGCCCTTTCTTTTCAAAAGCTTGCGTCACATAGGCCGAATGTCGATAGCGGCGTTTTTGGCTACGCAAAAGAAGGCTTTGGTGATTTTGTTGGTTTTTGCTCTGCTTGGGGATACTGGCTAAGTGCCATGCTGGCTAACGTTTCTTATCTAGTGATTGTTTTTAGCACACTTGGAATGTTGTTTGATACACCAGACAACGTCATTTTCGGCCAAGGGAATACGCTTGTTTCAGTTGTCGGTGCTTCATGTTTGCTTTGGATGGTACACGCTTTGGTGCTGCGAGGCGTTCAAACCGCAGCACTGATTAACATGGTGACGACCTACGCTAAGTTAGTGCCTTTGTTTATCTTTATTGTCTGCGCAGCTTTTGCTTTTCAGTGGAACACTTTTACTTTGGATTTCGCGGGGCTTCATTTTGGTGAAGGGCATGATTTGATGTCTCAAGTAAAAAGTACCATGTTGGTAACGGTCTGGGTTTTCATTGGTATTGAAGGCGCCGTCGTTGTCTCTGGTCGTGCAAGAAATCGCAAAGATATTGGCCGAGCGACGATTCTTGGTCTCCTTACTGCGTTAGCGATTTATGTGTTTGTGACATTGCTGTCTATGGGGGTGATAAAACCTGTTGAGCTGGCAGGCTATCAAAACCCATCTATGGCGAAAGTGTTAACCGAAATATTAGGGCCTTGGGGTCAGTACATTATCAGTGTCGGCCTACTGATTTCAGTCTGTGGTGCATTTCTTAGCTGGACGGTTTTAGCATCCGAAGCGCCTTATTTGTGTGCGAAAGAGAAGATGTTCCCTAAGCGCTATGCCGAGTTAAACAATGCGGGCAGCCCGGTTAAGCCACTTACGTTGACCAATGTTTGGATTCAAATCTCTCTCGTGTTCGTCATGTTTGCTGGCAGTACTTATGACACTTTATTGATCATCGCTTCAGAAATGATCTTAGTGCCGTATTTTTTTGTCGGCGCTTTCGTATTAAAGATTGCGATTGCGGAAAAAAACAGAGGTAGCTTATTAATTATTGGTGTAGGTGCCACTCTCTATGGTATTTGGTTGCTTTATGCATCGGGTTTAAATTACTTGCTGCTCTCTGCAATCCTCTACCTCCCTGGACTTTACTTTTACATACAGGCGAAAAAAGAGCAGGGGATAAACCCATTTGAAGGCCGCGAGAAGCTAGGAGCAGGCATGTTAGGCGTTATAGCAATGCTAGCCGTAGGCATGATTTGGCAAGGTAGTTTGAGTTTGGCTTTCTAAGCTGATTATGAGAAGAAATCCCCTACCTATTAAGGTAGGGGATTTTTTTATCTGTACTTGGCGCTATATTTAAAGCGCAAACTGTCAAAAATGGTAAAGATTAACCCCGCCCATATAAAGCTAAAGCTGATTAACTTCACCTCATCAAAGGCTTCCCCAAACAAGTAAATCGCGAGGAAAAACTGGATAGTCGGCTCGATGTACTGCATTAACCCAATGGTTGACATAGTGGTCAAACGAATTGCAATTGAATAAAACACTAATGGAAGCAAAGTAGCGGGAGCAGCCCCTAAATATAGCGCGAGCGTGGTTGCGCCTTGATGCAAAGACTCAGTACCGACCGTGACTTCTTTGTAGCCCATATAGAAAAGCGCGATAGGCAATAACACCAAAGCTTCAACATACAGTCCGGTGCTCCAGTTATAATTAATTTTCTTCTTACACCAACCATAAAAGGTAAAGAAAATCGCCATTGTTAATGCAATGTATGGGATCTCGCCATAGTGGATTATTTGATAGGTGAGACCAATACAAGCGAGGACTAGAGCGACTTTCTTGCCCGTGGATAGCGACTCCTTCAAGAAAAACACACCTAGAGCCATCATAGTAATCGGGCTGATAAAGAAACCCAGACTGGCATCAATGACTCGATCATTGGTCAGCGCCCACGTAAAGGCACACCACGAAATCGACATCATGATTGTGGCCGCAGTGGTAAAGGCAAGGGAGCGCTTGTCTGCCCAGATAGCGCGAATATTTGGTAGACGCTTTGTCACGCCTAGTACAATCAACGCTCCGAGCGGAACCGAGGCAATCAAACGCATCGCGAGCAATTCATCAGTCGCGGCATTAGGTAAAAACTGATAATAAAGTGGCAACAGGCCCCATAGTAAAAACGAAAAAGCGGCCATTCCATTGCCTAAACGTTGCTCAGGCATAGTAGTCTCAAAAAGGGGAATAATTGAGCGAAATCTAAGCCTAAACCTTCTAAAAGTAAAGCAAAGATTTTATGAAAGAGTATTGGGTTTTAAATCTTTATATAACAATGGTTTGCATTGATTTTATGTATGCATTAGATCTAGGCCAAGAAGCAACAGGACGCCCACAGTGCACGTTAAAGTGGATAGCACTGTGGTTAAAGCAATGATGTTGGCGGCTAGAGTTGAATTCCCTCCCATCGAACGGGCCATTACGTAGCTTGCAGCGGCAACGGGGGCTGCATTCATAAAGAACAGAACCCCAAGCTCAAGGCCGCGAAATCCAAGCCAATAAGCAGAAGCTGTGATGAGCACGGGGGCAATCACCAACTTATTGACGCTGGCAAACCAAGAGGGGCCGGGCTCCTTTTTTAATGAACCTAAGTTTAGTGAACCGCCAGTACACAATAATGCAAGGGGGAGGGTCATTTTAGCGAGGTAGTTACCCGCATCCACTGCGATATCAGGAACAGGAATAGAGAGCAGGTAAACTGCCAGTCCAAGAAGGATAGATATGATTAACGGGTTCTTTGTCAGGGTGGAAATCATCATCTTCCCAACGTTCTCACCAGACTCAGCCCCTTTAGGTGTCAAACAGATGACCGCCAGAATATTGTAGGTGAGAGTAATAGCAGCAACGTAGATGGCTCCCAACGCAACGCCTTGTTCGCCGAATGCGTTAGCTACATATGCAATGCCAATGATGCCCGTATTGGCTCTGAAACTGCCTTGAACGATAACGCCTTGATCTGGCGATTGGGAAAAAAGACCTTTAACAGCGATGGAGGAGAATATAAAAAACAACACACTAGAGACAACCCCAAAAGCAATAAAGCTACTGGCCGCATAAAAGTCGTGTTCAGAAACCACGATGCTCAAAAACAGCATCGTTGGGAGAGTCACTTTGAAGACCAGCTTTGAGCCGATATCAATAAAGTTTTCGTTAATCAAACCAATGCGCTTAAACACGATTCCCAATATGAGCATCAAACAAATAGGCCCGGTAATAGAGAGAGAAAATTGCAATTGGTTAAGAATATCCATCAGTTCCATCTAGTCTAAGCAAAACCTAGGTTACACCATACCAGACTGTAAGTGTTTGGTGGATAATAATTAATTGGTGGCTAGCTAACTAATTGGTCTTTCTGAGCAAGAGTTTGCTTGATTGAGGTAATTCGTTGCTCATTGAAGGTCTCGAAACGACGTAAGTTGTTGAAACTTTGATAATTACTCTTGGTATTAAGTTTGCTTTGTAACTGCTTCGGACAGTTATCTGTCGAAAGCCTCTAATAGAAGGACGTTACAATGCCAACGCTTAGCTTCAATATTCAAATCGATGGACAAGAGCCAGACACATTGCGTGTTATCGAGTATTCGGGTCGAGACTCGTTCTCGCACACGAAGTTAAGTAATGGTGTTGACTGCAATGGTTTTCGCTTCGAATTTCAACTTGCTAGCCGTCAACCTAACCTATCACCTAACGACATTGTTGATCGCTGCGTTGATTTTGAAATCGTTCGAGATGGGGTGATTGTTCAACGGCTAAATGGCATCGTGCGCCAGTTTGGCAAGGGGGACACAGGTCATCATCATACCTTCTATACCCTGACTATGGTGCCAGCACTAGAGCGACTCGCACTACGACGTAATTCACGTATCTTCCAGTTAAAAACGGTACCCGAAATTCTGTCTATTTTGCTGCAAGAAATGGGCATCAATGAATACGCTTTTGTGCTTAAGAACGAACACATTCAGCGAGAGTTTTGCGTGCAATATAGAGAGTCTGATCTCGACTTCCTCCATCGATTGGCTGCAGAGGAAGGCATGGTATATAGCTTTGTCCATGAGCAAGGCAAACATACGCTTTTATTCACCGACGCTAACGATGGTCTTATCAAACTGACACAGCCCATTCCTTACAACAGCATAAGTGGGGGAGTGGTTGAGCAGCCTTTCATTAATACGTTTTCTACTCGGGTGCGCAGCGAAGTCAGTCACAACGACCTTCAAGACTACAGTTTTAAAAAGCCGACTTATACGTTTGCCCAAAACGCACGCGGCACTAAAATGGATTACCAAAGAGCAGACGTATACGAACACTTTGATTTCCCGGGGAGATTTAAAGACGACGCATCAGGAACTTTATTTAATACAGCGCGCCTAGCGTACCTGCGTCGAGATGCGAGAACTGCATTGGGAAAAAGTAACCATGCCGGTCTTATTGCGGGCAAAAAGTTCGAGCTGCAAGAACACATTACCGCTGAAGTTAATCGTGAATGGCTAGTTGTTTGTGTAGAACATGTCGGAAAGCAGCCTCAAGCTCTAGAAGAAGAGGGTGGCAGTGGTGAAACTACCTATAGCAATCAGTTTAAAGTGATACCGACAGATTATGTTTGGCAAGCTGAACCAACTGTAAAACCTCAGGTCGACGGACCAATGGTAGCGACTGTAGCAGGGCCCGAAGGGGAAGACATCTATTGTGATGAGTACGGCCGAGTAAAAGTGCATTTCCATTGGGATCGCTATTCGAACAATGATGAAAATAGCTCATGTTGGGTGAGAGTGTCGCAAGGCTGGGCGGGTAATCAATATGGGATGGTCGCGCTACCACGTGTGGGGCATGAGGTTATCGTCTCTTTCTTAAATGGCGATCCGGATCAACCGATCATTACAGGTCGAACTTACCACGCCACGAATGTTCCTCCCTATCCACTCCCGGAACATAAAACTAAAACCGCGATTCGAACAGAGACCTACCAAGGACAGGGTTTCAATGAATTGAGCTTCGAAGACCAAGCAGATAAAGAGCGTATTTATGTTCATGCGCAGAAAGACTTCGACATAGAGGTAAAAAACGATCACTCGTTAGAAATTAAGCATGACTCACATCTCACCGTAGAAAATGACCAGTTTGAACTGACGAAAAACAATCGGCACTTAACAGTTCAAGGCGAACTCCGAGAAAGAGTGATCGCCGACAAGTCCGTCAATATTGGTGGTGGACTGCAACAAAAGGTGAAAAGTAAAACGGCTATCGATGCAGGTGACGAAGTACACCTAAAAGCAGGCAACAAAATCGTATTAGACGCGGGTAGCGCCATCACGATTAAAGCTGGTGGAAGCTTCGTTAAAGTCGATGCCGGCGGTGTTCACGTTGTTGGCTCTGCTATCAACCTTAACTCTGGTGGCAGCGCAGGAAGCGGCAGCGGCTACGGTGGGTTAGCACCTGTTTTACCGTTGGGGTTAGAGGCGCTGGTGGCGCCGGAGGAGGTAGTTCTAGCCAACCCGACACCGACGCTTATCCAGCATGTGATTGCTGATATTAAAGCTGACATGCCTATCACTCAATTGTGTCAAAAACGGGCAGACGGCAGTTGTCCCTTAAGTGACTGCCCGTGTGGTAACAATTCATGAAACTCTCACTCTATGAAAAGCAGCAAAAGCAAAGAGTCAATTGGTATGCATTAGTGAATTATTACGACAATATGTTGGCAGAAGTTTTTCAAAAAATCTCAGACCACACAGTAGAGCCTTTATATTTAACAACCTCCCTAGAATCATTGCTTGATCGAAGTCCTTTGGTTGTTTCACTTAAGAAAGGTGATGCACTGATAAATTCATTACCACAGAAAGAAACTCTCTACTTTGCTGCATCCTTAGATATCAGTTTTGAGCAAGTGTTGGATCAGTTGCGAAACCGATTGCAAATACAGTTCGATGGCGATAGAAAAGGGCTATTTCACTATTATTTACCATCGGTAGCCAGTTATTTCTTTTACCGAGCTAGTCAAGAGGACTCAAGCAAATGGCTGGGCTGTTTATCTGCTGTCTGCTTCTATAAACAAGTAAAGAGTGAAGCAAATGAATGGATACATATCGAAGGGGAATTTAGCCCTTTCTCTTCAGCCACTTGGCTACTAACCCAATCTCAGGAACAAGGTTTAAACGATAAGTTTATCGAACAAGAAATAGATGCTTGGGCACAAGCTGAGGATATACAGGCTTTTGATTGGAAAAATCAGAAAAGCGTAAGTTCTTTTTGCACACAACATCAAATTGAACAACCAAAACTATTGTCGAAACTACGCCATTTAGTGCATACCTATAACATATCTCTAGATAACCGCTACCAGGTGGACACCAACCCAACATCAGAGAATATTGTGAAACAGTTAGAGCAGTTGATATCTAGGGAGTATAACTATGTCTGCTAAGTTCGCTTCAAACCCAGCTTGTGAAGGTAAAAAGTTTTATGTTGAAGTTACAGGCATTCAACACGGCTCAGTGCAAGATTTTGAGTTTTACGATCTTACTGACATGTCACAGCAATCTGCTCTTGAAAACAAAAAACTTATCGACCCTGAATTAGACGATACCACTGTCTACAGCTGGGATTGGTGTGATGAAAGCAAAAACCGCAATGTTTGGCTAAAAATTGAAGCAGAAGACGGCCCAATAAAGCTACCTTTGTTCCAAGACGTTACGGCAATACCTAGAAAGCAAGATGAGCAAGATTACTTGGTTCATTCAGTCTTACCTTTGACTCTTCTTCCTACATATCAAGATGAAGTAACTTATGAAGACAGACTCGCTCCGATTAGAGCTGGTTTTATTTATATATTTTATAACAACAAAGCATGGCGAGAAGTGGATGTTCACCCGGGAGATGATGGCAATATGTCCCTCCGAGATATTCATCTATATAAATACCGGACAGGCAAAGATAAACCTTTCAAAGATGTAGAACGAATTGCGACGGGGTTACCACTAAAGGAACTATGGATTCCCGCTAAAGATAATAATCAGGGTGCGAGAGTACATATCGCATTCTCAGAATCACAGTGGAGCTCACAGTATCTTAACTATTTGGAAGAAAACGTAAATGAGTTAACTCAACGGGCGATTGCTTTTCATAAACTCAATATTGAAGGAGATATAGATGTTTTAAGGACAAAAGATCTACCTGAGATGCGAGTTCGGGAACCAGATCTTGAGTTTTTTCTAGCTGAACCTTCCAAACTGAGCCGAGACCTAAGTGGAAATTGGCTTAAAAAGACCTATCAGGAAATCAAAGATGAAATAACTTCGGCGAACGCAGACGGGAGCCGAGCATTAGACATACTAAAATACAATAAACCGTTCCAGTATGAATACGGCGTAAAACAATCTGTTTTAAAAGAAATATTAACGCCAGATTTAAATACAGAGGACACATGGTCAACGTCACAAAGCAATGATTTTTTAGAAGATGCCAAACAACGGCAATTGAGAGCGATTGTATTAGACGATCCGCTGTTTGATTTGCGACATCATACATTCTTAACACTATTCGCAATGGGTTACCTGCAACAAGTATATGTTGATATGAGTACCCAAAAATACTATCAGTGTGCTGAACTTGTACAAAAAATGGTTATGCCAAAAAGCTTTGGTGAGCAAGGCAATCCATTTTATGAACACAAAGATGATATTGATCAATACTTAGGAGGACGCTTTCATCGAACTCTTAGAACGGTAGAGCGCCAAATATGCTGTAGAGATACGAAATTACTCCAAGAGAAGCTAAATAACAAACTGCAAGACACACGCATCGCACGAGTGTTACGAGATATAAGCTCACTAAATGATATAAACGCTGCGGCGGCGCATGTCATCGTAGGTAATGCTATCGGTGCATTAAGTACTAGCATAGATCAGCTAGATCAAATGTCTAATAACACCAACAAAGAGCCATCTCAGCATTTAGAGACGGTAAAGCAAATAATTACTTCAAATAGCAACCATCCGTTGCATGCCGTTTTGTTTCCACCAGAAAGCAGCATCACATTAGACGGGAACTATATATCACCTGCACCGAACAACTCTGGTTCAGGTTTTGCAACACCAGAATCTTTAGCTATTTGGGCACAAGAAGACTTTCTTATAAATGATGAGAAGCTGCAATTCATGGATCTAGCATTTATGTCCAAGGCTAATGATAATGAAGAAGGAGCGTTCAACACAGAAAGACGTTTGGCTAATGTTACTGATGGAATATTTAAAGGTTACTTTGATGCCCTGCAAGCACTAAGCAAAGACTTAACTGAACACGCAAAAGTTATAGCGTTCAATAGTGCTTACGCTCCTGTACTGGGTTTAATGAAAGCGACTAACTCTAAGTTTTTTGGGGATATATTGTACACTCCAGTGGGTGGAGCTGAGTATAAAGGAACTGTTGTCGGCGTACATGGTCATGGTCTTAGCTATGGATTGAGTGCAACTGACCGTGACTACATTAAAACCCGTAATAAAAAGACACCTATGGGACGCCTTTACGATAAGTCTGGAAAACTGTTTGTTTCCACTGGGAGAAATGCGTTTAAAAGCTCCGACCTCATCACTGGTGTTAAAGCTGATACTGGTCCGAAACTTCCATTAAAAGTTGTGGTGGTATCAGAAAACAACGCTATCGCTAACGCATTAAATCAGGCTAATACGAGAAGAACATTAGAGGATTTAAACAAGTCTGGATTGACTGCAAGTAACGCCTACGAAAAATTCAGGGTTCCCTATTTTATCGTTGTAATTGAGATGATTAATCTGAAGAACAACTGGAAACATGTGGAAAGTGTCTTAGAGAAAGAAGACATATTATATTCGTTTGCTAACTTTTCTAGTGCGTTACTAGACCTAGGAGTCGCAATTACCCATGCATCTAACCTATACACTAAAAATGCATCTTGGCTAGCGACAAACTCGCATAAAACTGTCATAGCATTTTCGGAAAGTACAGTAAGTCGACTGACTTTTCAAAAAGGTGCTGTGCGACTCGTAAACAATCTCAGTCGCTTAAATTTTATCGGCATCGGGGCAGGTGTTCTGACAGCTGGCATTGCTGCATGGGACACGTTTAAGTTAGCTAAAAATAATGATATTGATGCGAGTATAGCGATGGGAATGGTCGCGACCGGTACATTGGTGACGACTATAGCGACGGGTCTGTTTACGACCAGTGCGCCAGTTCTATTTGGTATGGGACCTATAGCATGGATAGGCATAGGGGTTGCTGTTACTGGTTTAGCGCTCTATACCTTTTTTAAAGATTCACCGATAGAAATATGGCTAAAGAATGGGCCATTTGGCGCTGACCCTTCTTCAGATTACAATCACTTGCAAGATCCAAAGGTGGCATATAATCGATTTATTAGTTTGGTATTTAACGTGTCAATTAAGTCATACCGAATTGAGGCTGAAACTTCTTTCTCTGAAGAAGTCACTAATCGGCTCAAAGTACTAGGCGCTACCCATGTTGTTTATCTCAACACTAACCTGGCGTCTTTATTGAACATAAACTCTATCGATATACACTTCCACGCCAGACAGGCTATTCAGCGTAAAACAGAAACAATAAGCCGAGCGAGTGTATACGGCCCAGATATTGAAACTAACGTTATTAATCAGGGCAAGCATGATCTAGCAATCATTCATCAGGAAGACGTAGAGGGAGGGATCGCATACTTTATCCAACATAATCTTGCAGTCCCAGAATCATATAGTGACTATAGTGTTTGGATGAATCGATCATATACGTATGAGTTCTTACCCGTCTTTGTTATCCGAGTTCGGCTGCAAGTTGAAGAACTCTACTTGCCGGCACTTCCCCTAGAGAAACAAGATGAACCGAGCGTACCAACAACTAATCCAGATTTTACCGAAGAGGATAAGCGTTGGATCAATATGGTGATTCCAGCATCCAGTTAACGTTAATATCCCTGATTCTCTACTAAAAAATAAAGCACCAAAAGGATAGGCAATAAAATGGCTTACAACTCAGAACAGTTTGAACCTCAGGCTCGAAAGGCTCCTCAAGGCTTTCTGCGTCAGGTATTGACTAAGGGGCAAGATTTCGGTTTTAGCAAAGCCAACACCAGCATTGCAACCTCATTCGCGAAAGATACTAAACCGTCCTCAATGGAAGTACTCGAAGAAAACAACGATAAGCCGATGTTTTGGAATGAAGAGACATTAACTTGTGAAACACTATCAAACTGGTCGCAGTTTTATTTATTTATTGCAGGCTCGGCTAAAATGGGACTGCTGTTTTTCTTACCGTTTGCATATTTACTTATAATAATTTTTACGCTAGCTATTGATGAAGGAGGCTGGGAAGCTATGTCTTCGCTATTTTATGGTTTATCATTTTATGGTTTGTTGCCGTGCTTACTTATCTATGGGCATTTTAAGCTGATTGATAGAGGGTATTTGTTCTTAGCACCTTTCTTAAAAAGTAAAATACTTTTCGAGCTGAATAGACAAACTGGTATGGTCACTTTATTTAAAAAGGGCAATAGAAAGCGTTTTGAGCATCCATTTATCGAGTTTGACTGTGTCCTTATCTCTGCTCCTTCTCCGCAAGGGCATTTAAATTACAATTTAGTACTCATTCATCGCTATCATGAATACTCTGTTGGTGTTCCTCTACATAATTTTGTCGGTACCAACCAGATGGTGTCTGAATATCATCGGTTATGGAATATGATCCAAAGGTATATGGACGTTAGCCAGCCAATGCCAGATATTATGGTTCTTGAACCAGCTCGAGAGAAAGACCCAACCACGGCTGCGTATGATAAATCTACTCATCGTAATCCTAGATATTGGCGTGATATGACGGATGAACAGTTTGAAAAAGAGATGAAACAACTCGAAGAGAAACAACGTTCACAGCCAGCCACAGGGCCTGCAATTAATATTTTTTCCGAAGACGCCAAAGCCATAGCTTCTTAGCTAACAAGCCGCTCTCCCGAGCGGCTTTGTCAAAACTAACCAGTCTCACATTCTTACAACCTCAACCTAGCTCAAACCTTCAAAAAACCAATTCATTGCCGATATAGTAAAGTGGAAGTAGAATAACGAGTGCTTATTTGCATCATTTTTTACGTAGAAAGGGTATACTTAAGGATTATACCTAGCTATGAGTAGCACGGAGCAGGACCATGAGTAGCTATATACAGAAACGACAGTATTACCGTTTAAGGTACCCGAAACGCGCTAGGCCTTTTGTTAGGCTCGGAGATGAGCTGTTTCAGGTAACGGAAGTTTCTGAAGGTGGTATTAGAATGGTGATAGCCAACTCGAACACTATGTACAAAGGTCTTACGGTTAAAGGAATGCTTAACCTTAATGATGAGAGTCGCGTGGAAATCGAAGGTGCAGTCTTGCGATTTGATCGTGATGAAGTAATTGTTCAGTTACGTAAAGGCCCGACTTTCAAAATCATGGTTGATGAACAAAGAAAGATTCGAAGTAAATATCCCGTTTTCTTTGCTCGGTTAAGAGAAGCCGCAGCCTGATCTCACTAATAATATATAAACGGAGCCTGAAGGCTCCGTTTGTCGTTTTAAGGATGCCTAGATTCTCAAAAGATTATGCATGTTTCGTTGATCGACTTAACTCCATAGTAAGCCGCTGAGCTTGATGGAGATTCACCAACATACGATTGATCAACTGCTGTAAGTGTTCGACGTTGGGTAGCTCGTTCTTTTCACAACTCTCTTTAGCCATGTTAGCCAGAGCCTGCACCTCTTCGAGTTCAAGCTCAGATGCAGATGCTTCTACTTGACGTAAAGCTTCAATTAATAACGGTAGATTTGAACTTGAGTAGGCATCAATGAGTTGGTCTGTGAGAGTATTGAGTTTTGCCTTTAACCCTATTAGCAACTCCAGCTTAGTAACACGACTTAATGACGGGTCGTTGAAGGCAAAACTTGCAGATAACTCCTCTTCTGTCAGGGCGAGTTGACTCGCTGGGTGGCGAATCAACGGTATGACAGTATCTCCGTTATTGTCATTATACGAACTTGCGATTATCTCCCTAGAAAACTGTTTTAGTGCTACATCTAGGCTAGGTTTCTGAAGAGGTTTAGTCAGCACAAAATTAGCGCCAGCTGCGATAAGCGAGTCGTGAGCTTCTTTAAAGACGTCAGCGGTGTAGGCGAAAATCACCGTATTGAGCTTTAGCGTTTCTCTAATTCGCTTGATGGTTTCAACACCGCTTAGGTTGGGCATGTGGTTATCAATAACAATAAGATCGAACTGTTCGTTTTCTAAAACCTCTAGGGCTTGCAATCCGTCTTCTGCCCAAGTGATGTCTTGTGCGTAATCTTTAAGGAAACCTTTCGCGACGACGGCGTTAACGCGATTATCTTCAACCAAAAGTATGCGCTTTTTATGAAAAAGTTCAGAATCATTTAGAGCGGGTTCTCCGACGTTACCTAAATCCACAACTTCTTGTTGGACTTCTAAAGGCAAGAAAATATCGAACTTAGAACCGTAGCCAACTCGGCTTGAGACTGAAATATCGCCCTCCATTAAGTCGACCAATTTTTTCACAATAGAAAGACCAAGGCCTGTACCACCAAATTTTCGAGTAGTGGAAAGTTCGGCTTGCTCAAAAGGAATGAAAATATTGTTTAGCTTATCGTCCTCAATTCCTATGCCAGTGTCGCTTACGGTAAATAGTACGCCGATTGAGCCAGAATCGTTAACCCTGATGTCGACTTCGACTTTTCCTTGTTGAGTGAACTTAATCGCGTTTCCAATTAGGTTGAATAGCAATTGCCTTGTACGTGCGACATCCCCAACCAGTTTTAAATCATCGGACGGGTAATGCGGGATAGTCAGTGTGATATTCTTTTTTTGCGCCAAAGGTCGTAACGTGCTTTCCAAAGGTTGTACAAGCTCTCTCATTGAAAATGGAGTGTGTTCGAGTTCAAGCTTACCTTCCTCAACTTTAGAGAAGTCAAGAATGTCATTAAGCAGCGTGACCAAATGATTGCCTGAGTTAATAATTATGTCGGCGTGTTCTTTAGTTTCTAACTCTTTGGTGTCTTCACGAATCATCTGTGCGACACCGAGTACACCACTCATAGGTGTCCTTAGCTCATGACTCATGGTGGCCAAGAAAATAGATTTAGCGTGATTAGCTTTTTCTGTTCGATCAATGGCCTCTTGATAAGCACGATTGTTTCTTCTTAATTCTTGTAGTCTGTGTATGTAGGTGTAAATGACGAACAAAAAAATCACGACGGCTAATACTGCGAGTAACTGAAACACTTTATTCTGAACACTGATCGCTTGTTGCCTTAGTTGTTTCTCGGTATGTTCGACAAACTCTGAATTTTGGGGCGATAGTAGTGCCGTAAAGAGTTCACGTCTTTGTGTGTCTACTTGTTTAAAGGTTGAAACCGTTGATTCCAATTTGGCGGGAATGTTATCCAGTTTCGAGTCTTGATGTATTTTCTTGGCCATGGCATCTCGCTCTAAACCAGAACTCTCGGTGCCGAGTTCTACATGTTCTAGAACTGATGTGAGTAAGGCATCTTTAACAATAATCAGCCCGACTACCTTATCCAGCGTTTCTGACAAACGCAGCAAAGACTGGTGGAACTGGGTCATGACTTCACTTGTTTGTTCTTTGTAGAGGCCAAATTTGGACGTTTCTTGGTAGTGAGTGAGCAAATCTTTACTCTCCTTTTCCAGATTGACGATTTCAGCATTTAGAAAGTAAGGGTCTAGCTGGGGAGAGAGGGCATGATTGGTTACTGCGTCACGAACTTCAATGAGCTCATGACCTAAAGCGCTAACAGAGGAGGAGTATTGACTAATCTGCTTATGTTCTTGGTAGAGAAAGTACACTAGAGTGCCAATTGATAAAGACAATACTGAAGCGAGCGAAAACAAGATTTTAGTAAAGTTCATTTTCAAACTCCTCAAGGATGGCAGGCCGTTCGGCCGTCAAGGTATTTAAAAAAGCACTAATAGCGTCTACTTCTTTCGCTGTCAGTGAAAGTCCAAGCTGACTGCGCGCCATAATCTCAATAGCGTCTTCAAGGTTGTGTGTTTGCCCATCGTGAAAATAGGGTGGGGTTGTGGCGACGTTCCTTAGACTTGCTACCCTAAAGATATACATGTCTTCCGGCTTATTAGTATGCATATGACGGCCAGTATCAGCGGAACGCTCTTGTCCGTTGTACTCCTGTCCATACAAGCCAAATTTCATCACCATACCACCTCCGATATTGGTGCCACGATGGCAGCGAATACAGCCGTGCTGTTGGAAGAGTTTCCATCCTTCTATTTGCTGCGTGGTTAAGGCACTTTTATCGCCGGATAGATACTTGTCAAAAGGAGAGTCTGGTGTGACAAGGGCGTTCATAAACTCGACGAGCATAGATTTAATTGTCGCTTCATTGACTTCGACTTGCTGCTCATCAAAGAGTTGGGAATATTGAGGGGAGGTTGCAACATATTCGCTGATATCTTTCCAATTAGAGTTCATCTCAACGTTGCTGTGTATAGGGCCATCAATTTGAGCATTCAAAGAATTAGCTCGTCCATCCCAAAAAAGCGGTAGTTCAATGCTGCATTAAAAACGGTAAGAGAGTTTCTATCTCCGCTCCCTTCGACACCAGTAGACACCGCGGTTGGCTCTGCCCCATTACTACTCAAATCATGGCATGATTCACAGCTGATTTGCCCATTGGAAGAGAGTAGCGGATCTTTGAATAGTAGCCAGCCTATTTTTGCTTGAGCCTTATCCACTTGATGGTCTGAAGGGATTGGAGACACAAGATTTGTACTCGGAGATTGGTCTTTCCGAATATTTGCTGAAAGAGTGTGATGTTGGTGCTCATCGTCGTGGCTATGAGCGTTTTCTCCGCTATACAGTATTAGCCAAAATAGCGGAGCGATACCTACCAATGCTATGGCAAGTATTATGGCAACTGACCTTTGATTTTTTGTCATTTATTAGTCCGTATTTTTTAAGCCAAAGGTATTTCTTATGGTTATAGTTATAAATATAGTTTCATATTGGCGTTGTGCTATAAATTTCGACTGAAAATAGGAAAACTGTTTCTCTGTCTTTACTCTTTTTAAGCTTCTATAAAGCTGTTAGCTTCGCAGTGTCTTAATCAAAGAGTAGTTGTCATGTCTGAACTAGAAAAAATGATGTCAGGTCAGCGGTTTGATGGTGCTGATCAAGAAATCGATACGCTTCGAAATCATGCCTTAAATACATTGAAAAGCCTTAATCTAGAGATAGAGGCAAGCGAGAGGCAGAAGCTTCTTAAATCTCTATTTGCAGGCTTTGGTCATAGCGTTGTCCAATCTCCGTTTCATTGTGAATTTGGTAAAACCGTCGAAATAGGCGACAACACCTTTATCAACATGAATGTAGTTATGCTAGATGGGGCAAAAATTACCATTGGTGATAATGTACTGATTGGTCCTAGCACACAATTTTACACTGCGTCACACTCATTAGACTTTAACAAGCGAAGAGAGTGGGAAACGTACTGTAAACCGATTATCGTCGAAGACGACGTTTGGGTTGGTGGCAATTGTGTTATTAATCAGGGAGTAACAATAGGAGCACGTTCGGTAATAGCGGCAAATTCAGTGGTGAACAGCGATGTACCAGCAGATTGTTTATATGGCGGTACGCCAGCAAAACTGATACGGCGTTTAAATCAGGATTAATAATACTCGGCGGGTTTGACTCCTCCATGAACAAGTTTCAATATGCGAGAGGGCAAGTCGGAGTCTAGGGTCTGTTGACCTTTTGAGCTGATTTTTGCAGCAGTTTGTGGGTTCTTAATGCAAGGCAGAGGCTTTGAATTGTAGTTGCTCTACCTGATAAGCCGATAACGCAGCAGAAAGGAGCCACAAACGCTGCCCGAAGGGGTCGGCTAAAAGCGCTTTACTCTTTGTTGAGAGGTGTTTTGCTTAGAATGACTAGGCGACAAACAACTAGCCGTCCGCCACTCGCCGCGATTAAAGCGCTTTTATCTCGAACAAAATTTAACCGCAAAAGGTCAACAGACCCTAATAATCGAGGGATTTTATGATTAGCCATATTGACCACATAGTGCTGACAGTTTCAGATATTGACGCGTCAGTGGCGTTTTACCAACGTGTACTGCTAATGAAGGAGCTCACTTTTTCTGGTGGGCGTAAAGCGGTTCAATTTGGTAACCAGAAAATCAACTTTCAATTACTTGGGCAAGAGCCAAGAAACAGGGCAAGAGTAGGCTCTGGAGATCTGTGTTTGATCTCTTCATGGAAAATGGAAGAGATCATCAATCATCTTAAAGCAGAGCAAGTAACCATCGTTGAGGGGCCTGTTGAGAAGTCGGGCGCGACTGGCGCGATTGAGTCTGTTTACTTTCTCGACCCTGACTCAAACCTGATTGAGGTTAGTACCTACCTTTAAATGGATAGATTAACAGTCGCTTAGCTCACTTTAAGTGAGCTAAGCATATTACTAATATTCCAATGTTTCTAGCTCTCTAACGAAAGGACCGCCCCTTAAGTGGCAGCTGAATTTGCCTCACAGCGTTCTTCACTCTCGGTTTATGCACAGTCGTATGTTTGATCTTTTTAAACAGTCGAGTATCAAATGCTCCTTCTTGCTTTAAGTCTTCACATAGACTGTCTATAAGTTGTTTATCGACATCCCACATCGTAAACAAGTGAACATAGTGTCGAACTTGATCAATCTCCTTACCATCCTCGTAAGTCGTCACTGTGGTGCTTTCTTTTGCCAAAGAATAGCGGAAGATGATTTCTTCATTTGGCTGGCAAAATATGAGTGACAAAGAAAGCGGAGTACGTTGCAACCACAGCCCTTCAGGAAGAGGTGATCCTTTTTCGGCCCAATAATCAGCAACCAGCGCAAGCTGCTCCTGAGCGTATTGGGCGACTTCTTGAGCTTTCATTGTCAGCCTAATTTGCTCTTTGTAGCTATTGCGGGCGAAGTATTCCCATAACACTAATGGCGATAGCCCATTTCGTGAGCCAGCAAACGTCGTGTCTGGTGAACCGATATATTCTGGGTTATCCGGAGGAGAGACCATATACTGCTGCTTGGTCATATAGACACCCGTTGGCCACGGTGCTCCGGGAAATTTATGCCCACTGGTTACAATTGAGTGCACCATAGGGTTAGTAAAGTCGAAATTAGGGCCAGTATAGTCACCATGCTCTTTAAAGAAGGATTGGTACTCATCACAATCTTTCGCCATTTTTATGAAGGGGACATAACTTCCTCCAAGCGCTCCGTCAATATGAAGCCAATAGCCAGTCCGAGTCTCATATCCATGAGTTGGGTCGTCTGGATCGATAGGTACTTCTCTTTTCCATAGTCCATTTCTTTCAAGGATTGGTTTTAGCCTGGCGGTAATTGTCGAAACATCATCATATGCGCCTTTAAATGTTGTTCCGCAATTGAGGACTAGAAGTATTGGGTATCCTCTTTCAGCAAAGAAGGTGACGTATTGGATTAGTTTATCCACGTCTATTGCACCAGAGCCTGCAGGCAGCGCAGCGGTTGGTCCTTCTGATTCTACTTCAGCAGGCCAAGGCTTACCCGGACTGACTGGGTTCTCATCAGGATAAAGCCGATTACCAAGTTCACCAAAGGTCTCTATTTTCTCTACAGCCATTGCTTTGACGATGGAGTAGTGAGTGTCTTCAGAGAAAAACGCCACCGGAGTGTATGCGTGAGGGGTGTGGATTGGTGGAGAAGGGTGGTGCGCATACACTTGGCAATTTGAAATTGTCTCACCATCGTCGGTTTCAGCGCGTATTTCCTCTTCTAGCAGCATCACTCCGCTGAGATAATCTCGCGCATTTAACATGCCGTATAAATTGCCTTCTGTACTCCCCATAGTGAGTACATAGCCCCAATAGCTTTCGCCTACTCCTTTTTGGAAGTTGCCATCTTCATCTATGTAAGGGCCTTGCGATGGCCACTGAGCGTTCCAAAGTGAAGCGTAATAATCGAGGACAGAGCGCTCGACGCACTTAGAGTTGATCGTATAGTTGCCATTGACGAATGGGTCACCAACATTGTTTAAGCTGACGTTAAGAAAAGGCGCTAAGCGGTTTTTATAGCTAATATTCTCTTCCGTCTGATAGCCTAAAAACCTTTCCTTCTGTGAATCGACATAGGCTTGTATCTGTTCATAGACATTGTTTTGCTCACCGCAGTTTTGGCCTGTCGGTGGTAATTCAACGTCAAAGCCATTAATTGCCTGTTCGGTATAGTGAAAGTCATAGTTTCTTTCTGCGTATACCTCTATAGGATCAGCAGAAGGTGCGGTTATTTTACCTACAGCGAACTCTGGAACTTGTTCAATCCAAGGTGTTCGTTTCGGACCATAGTTTATATTGTTATCGTTACTCATAATTTTGCTCCAAGATTTAAGTACTTAGTATCAGGAACAAGCAGCGAGAGTGTTTTTCGCTACCTAGCCAACACGAAAACTCGTGTATAGGTGAATATAGACACTGAGTAGAGGCTCTATATTTATAGATCTAAAAGTATCTATGAGATCTCATATATTCAGTATATAAATGAGTGAGTGGTAAATAAGAGTGATTATTTATACATTTCGCTAGTTAAATATTGAAAATTCACTCATCTGCAACTAGATGTTCTATTGATAACTCAGTTGCATACTGTGCAGGAAAGTTATCGTTGGCTGGGTGATGGGTTGATTGCGCGCATACAATAACAATATGGCGCCGCTACATAACAACTAAAACAACCGAATGTCATTCATAATTCCATGTTAGCTCGCTTAGCAAGTGAGGTTTATGATGAACTTAGGCTTTAAATCAAGGATTTACATTGGCGTTGGCACTTTGGTTGCTGTGTCATTGATCGTATTAGGTACGCTGAACATCTTAGCGATGAGAGACAAGATGATTGGCGGCCTTGTTTCTAAAACATCAGACAAACTGAGTTTTCACGTATCAGAACTCGAGCAAATGATGCAATTCAAAACAAATGCCATTGCTCAAGGTGCCAAGAGCTTTAATTCCCGGCTTAGTGACACGGAAAACCAACACCTAGTTACTTTACTGGCAGAGAGCAGTTCCATTTCAAATGTCATTATGACTTACGATGATGGACGCACTTATATGTCATTAGATGGGACCAAGTTTGATTTTCGCACCCGAGACTGGTACCGAGCCGCAAAGAATGCCTCTGGCGTTTCACTAACTGATATATACCAAGACCAAGTCACTAAGCAAAAAGTGGTGAGCGTAACCATGCCAGTGGTCGAGAATGGTCAGTTTACTGGTGTATTGCTAGGGGATGTCCAGTTAGGCGATGTTGTAACGGCAGTAAGTAACATGCGGTTTGCTGGTGGAGCGGCAACGCTTACTGATAGAAATGCAGTCTTTTTTGCCAGTGATGATCCTAATGATATTGGGCGAACGCCATCTCAAATTAGTCCTAATTTTCAGGAAATGGAGCAGATGTTCTTTGCCGAGCAGTCAGGGCATCTAACCTTTCCATATTTAGGTATTCAATTTGACGGCTACTTTGAGCGAGTGAATCTAGCTTCGGGTATGTACTGGACGTTAATGGTGTTTGTGGATCAGGAATCTGCCCTGACCGATGTTTATAGTGCTATGTACGAATCTTTCGCCACTGGCGGACTATTGCTCCTTATCAGCTGTGGCGCTATTTTCCTCATTCTCCGTTATGCATATCGTCCGTTACTGAAACTCAAATCCGCTGTTCTCGATCTTTCCCATGGTAATGGTGATTTGACTCAAAGGTTGGATGTTAATGGCGATGATGACTTGGCGCAAATCAGTGCGGGATTCAATAAGTTTGTCGAAAACCTGCAACAAATGATGCTTCATATTTCTCATGCGAGTGAAAACATCTCTGTAAGTGTCGAGCAGCTTGGTTCTACAGCGAGAAGTAACGAGTCCAAGCTCATCTCTCATTCGAAAGAGACTGAGCAGGTCGTTACCGCGATTACAGAAATGAGTGAGAGTGCGCGAAATGTGGCAGAGAACGTTAATCAGTCAAATCGTATTACTGATGAAGCCAGTAAAGAAGCCATATCGTCTTTGAAAATAGTAAATAATGCGGTTGATACGGTAAGTGCACTCGTTTCAGAGGTTGATGAGATGTCCAACAGCATCATGCGCATGAATCAAGACGCAAATAAAATCAGCAATGTGCTCAATGTTATTGGGGAAATTTCAGAGCAAACAAATTTGCTTGCTTTAAATGCCGCAATTGAGGCTGCTCGAGCAGGGGAGCAAGGACGAGGATTTGCCGTGGTTGCGGATGAGGTTAGAGCGCTTGCAGCAAGAACTCAGAACAGCACGATGGAAATCTCGGATATGCTCAGCCAGCTCCTAAGTGGGACGGAGAGTGTTGTTACTGCCATGGACGCAACGAAAAACCAATGCCAAGAAACGGCAGATAAAACGTCAGACGTTTCTCAAAGCCTCTCTATGATGAGTGACTCGGTCAAAGAAATTGATGATGTGAGTACTCAGATAGCCGCCGCAACAGAAGAGCAGAGTACCGTGGCTGAAGAGCTAAGCAGAAACATGTTGTCCATAAGGGATATTGTCGAGTCACTTGTCGATAGCGGACAAGAAACGGTACAGGCAGCAGAAAGGCTCAATGATACTAACGACGATCTTAAGCGTCAGGTAGCCAACTTCAAACTGAGTTAACTAAAAAATAAAGCTGGGAGAAGTACTCCCAGCTTTTTCCATATTACAGTTAGCTAAGCGAAATGTTCTAACAAAGCTTGAGTAGAGATTTACTTAAATTCGAATTTACCCTTCATGATTGCCCAGTGACCAGGGAAAGAACAGAAGAATGAGTAGTCTCCACCAGCTTTCATTCTTTCTGTGCTAAAGGTAATGGTTGTTGACTCGCCACCACCGATGACTTTTGTATGGGCATAGACACGCTCGTCGTTTGGCTTAACATAGTCGTTGCTTGCTCCAGCAGACATACCTTCCGTACCAACTGCTTGAAGTGCGGCAGTGTCGGTAATTACAACGTTGTGTCCCATTGATTGAGCCGGTAACTTACCCGTGTGGTTAAGTGTCAACTTAACCTCTTTACATGTTGCCGGAACACTTAGTGTCGTGGCAGAAAATTGCATCATATCGTTGGCATCAACAGATACTTCACATTCGCTAGCTTGAGCACCAAAACTTAAACTCGCAAGGGCTAGGGCTGCAGTAAGGATACGAAAAGACATATTTAGATTCTCCATTATATTATGTTTTGTTTACATCCGACCTTTTCTCAAATAGCTCTTATTATCATCAATTGTCGATCGAAAAAGTGTGCGATTCTTTAAATAAATGTCTACAGATCTGGGTTAACTTCAAAGAGTTGGCACACCTTGTTGGTAAATGAAAGCTAGATTACGAACGGATTTTACAATCGCCTCTAAACCCTGAGTTCGCCCTGGAGTCAGATGCGATTTGATATCAAGTTGTTCGAACCAGTTGTGAATATCAAAACAAAGAACATCCTCAGCGCTTTGGTTGTTATAAGCCACTAAGACCAGTGACAGGACACCTTTAACAATAGAAGAATCACTGGTCGCCTTAAGAGCAATTTTTCCGTGTTCATCTAACTTGCTACACACCCAAACTTGGCTTTGACACCCTGCTACTAAATGGTCGTCGTCTTTCTTTTCAGCGGGATATTCATCTAGTCTTTCACCAAGTTCGATAAGGTACAAGTAACGCTCTTCCCAACCTACGCAGCGGTTAAAGTTTCGGATCACTTTTTCAGGTGTCATCATATTAATCACCTTAGCAATTGGTTGATTCGACGCAGAGCTTGGCAGAGCTGGTCGATATCATGGGGTTGACTGTACATACCGATAGATGCACGACATACAGAAGATTGCCCAAGTCGTTTGATTAATGGCATCGCGCAATGGTGTCCGGTGCGAATGGCAATGCCATATCTATCTAAGAAGGCACCAACGTCAAATGAATGAAGCCCATTGAGGTTAAAAGAAACTAACCCTGAACGATTATTTGTGTCTCCGTAGATCTCGATGCCGGTAACTCGTGATAAGGAATGCTCCATGTACTGCATCAATTGCGCTTCATAGACAGCAATATTATCTAAGCCAATACTGTCTACGTATTCAATGGCAGCGCCTAAGCCTAATATACCTGCGATATTGGGCGTTCCTGCCTCAAACTTCCATGGAGCTTGACCATAAGATGTCCCAAGAGGCAAGGTGACTTGGTCGATCATTGCGCCACCACCTTCCCAAGGGGCCATGCAGTCTAGGTGCTTTGATTTTGCGTATAAAACACCAGTCCCTGTAGGGCCGTAAAGTTTGTGAGCTGAGAAAGCATAAAAATCACAATCAAGGGCAGTCACATCGACTTCTTGGTGCATAACCGCTTGAGCGCCATCAACAAGCACAGGAACGTTCGCTTTATGTGCCAGTTTGACCACCTCTTTAATCGGGTTAATCTGGCCTAAGACATTTGATACGTGGCTAATCGCAACCAAGCGAGTTTTGCGATTCAAAAGGGTCTTTAGTTCAGATAGATCAAGATGACCTTGGCTGTTCATTACCCAGACTCGAATTTTAACGCCGCAGATGTCAGAAAGAAGCTGCCATGGCACCAAGTTCGCGTGATGCTCCATCTCTGTGACGATGATTTCGTCTTCGGCATCCACTTTAGGTCTAAGGTAGCTGTTAGCCACTAGGTTAATCGCTTCGGTTGTCCCTTTAGTGAAGACAATATTGCTCGCCTCTTTTGCATGTATAAAATCTGCGACTTGCTTGCGTACCAACTCCATATCTTCCGTTGCTTTAGCACTTAAGTAATGGGCTCCGCGGTGCACGCTGGCATAATCACGCTGATAGAATTGAGTCATGCGCTCGATAACAGAGTTTGGTGTTTGTGCTGTGGCTGCGGTATCTAAGTAGACGAGCGGTTTTCCATAGACTTCAGTTGTTAGAGCAGGAAAATCACTTGCCCATGGGCTTTCAAGATAGCGCAAATCAACCATGACGGATTTCTCCATGTAATGAGTTGTGTAGCTGAGAGATAACGTAATTTCGCAAGCTCGGATGGTGAATCTTTTCTGCAACTTCGCAGACGAAAGCGGACATCAACATTTGCTCGGCATTAAAGCGATTGAAGCCTCTCGCTCTCATATAGGCGATTTGGTTAGGATCTAACTGACCAGTCGTTGCACCATGGCTACATTTCACATCGTCCGCATAAATTTCAAGTTGAGGTTTGCAGTTGACTTGTGCTTTGTCGCTGAGCAGTAAACTATGTGTGTCCATTTGACCATCGGTTTTCAATGCAGTTGGAGCGACGTAAATCATCCCGTCAAATACGGCGTTGGATTGGTCACGACCAATAATCTTGTGCATTTGTTCACTTTGACAGTGAGGGGCGTTGTGCTTGAGATAAGTCCTTGTATCAAAGGTTTGCTTATCGGTAGGCAGCGAGATACTGTTCATGGCAATTTCACCATTTGCTCCACAAAGTTCACTGCTTGTTTGATTTCTTAGCAATAGACCTGAAAGAAGTAGTGATGTCGAGCTAGCTTTTGCATCTCGCTGAATGCGAATGTCGTTGTGCCCAAAATGATGATGTTGCGGTGACTCTTCGATTAGTTTGGTGTGATGAAAACAAGCACCTTCTCCAACGTAGTTGGTTAAACGTGACAGCGTTACTCCACCACCTTGATCGAGCGATATGTGATGTTCAATAACCTCAAGCTCTGAAAGTGGTCCAATTTCTATGTGATGACGATAACTGCACACTTCACCTTTCTGACCAGAGCTAATATGCAGTAGGTAGATTGGTTTATTGACCTGGGTATTGGGCTCAACTTCAATCAAGACTCCACCAGTTGCGGTAGCATCGTTGAGATGAGTGAATGCGTCTGGGCGAACTGACTGCGATAGCTCATACGTTTCCACTGAAGTCAGAACGTTGAGAGGAGTAACGCGAACTTTAGGTATCCAATCAGAGCACCTTGCAGAGAAATGTCCGTCGAAGAAGACGAGTCGGTAGGCATCTATTCCTAAGCTTAACCCTTCATAAGAGATATTCTCGGCCGATTGAAGCATCGCTAATTGGAGTGGCAAGGCATTAAAATCATTGAGAGAAGTATATTTCCACGCCTCGTCTTTTGAAGTAGGAATTCCTAATTCAACGGCCTTACCAAACTGCTTTTTTTGCCACTCTTGAGGCTGTACTAGGTGCGCCAAAGAATCAAAACCGTGTTGGTTACTCTTCACCAGTAATCCACCCATAGCCTTTCTCCTCTAGTTCGTGTGCCAATGTATGATCGCCAGATTTGACAATCTTGCCTTTATAAAGAACGTGCACATAGTCGGGCTTAATGTAGTTGAGAATGCGCTGATAGTGAGTCACTAGAATGAAAGCACGTTTGCCATCTTGTAGGGCATTTACACCTGATGAGACTGCCTTTAGAGCGTCAATGTCTAGGCCAGAATCAGTTTCATCCAGAATGCACAGGTCGGGAGAGAGCACAGCCATTTGCAAAATGTCATTACGCTTTTTCTCTCCTCCTGAGAAGCCTTCATTGACCGAGCGTTGTAGGAGATCGGTTGGCATTTTTAGTAGTTGTGCTTTTTCCTCTAACAAATCTTCAAAATCAAAACGGTCTAGAGGGGCTTGGCCTCGATAATCACGAATTTCATTTAAGGCAGTATTAAGAAATAGCTTGTTACTTACACCAGGTATTTCTACTGGATATTGAAATGCGAGGAATACCCCTTCACCAGCGCGCTCTTCCGGATCGAGTTCAGTCAGATCCTTGTCTTTAAAAACAATTTCTCCGGAATCGACTTGGTAATCATCTTTACCTGCGAGCGTAGAAGATAGGGTACTTTTACCCGAGCCGTTTGGCCCCATAATGGCATGTACTTCGCCTGGTTTTACCGACAGGCTAATACCTTTTAGAATAGGGTTGTCTTCTACACTGACGTGCAAATCTTTAATTTCTAACATTGGATTATCCCACGCTATGTTCGAGGCTGATTGAAAGCAGTTTTTGTGCTTCTACAGCAAACTCAAGGGGTAGTTCTGAAAATACGTCTTTACAAAATCCGTTTACGATCATTGAAATAGCGTCATCTTCGCTGATGCCGCGTTGCACACAGTAAAAGAGCTGATCTTCACCAATTCTTGATGTCGTGGCTTCGTGTTCAACTTGTGCTGACGGATTTTTAACTTCGATGTAAGGGAAGGTGTGAGCACCACAATCTGTACCAATTAACATGGAATCACATTGCGTGAAGTTTCTTGCGCCTTCTGCTGTGGGTAATATTTTTACCAAACCTCGGTAACTGTTTTCGCTCTTACCCGCAGAGATCCCTTTGGAGATGATAGTTGAACGGGTGTGCTTACCAATATGTATCATCTTGGTACCTGTATCGGCTTGTTGGCTCCCGTTGGTTAAAGCAACTGAGAAGAACTCACCAACGGAGTAGTCACCCTTAAGAATGACGCTTGGATATTTCCAAGTGATAGCGGAACCTGTCTCGGACTGAGTCCATGACATTTTGCTGTTTCGACCTTCACAAACCGCTCGCTTAGTGACAAAGTTTAAGATGCCACCTTGGCTATCTTCTTTCCCAGAGAACCAGTTTTGTACTGTTGAGTATTTCACTTCTGCTCGGGCATGGATGATCACTTCCACGACTGCGGCGTGTAGCTGATAGGTGTCGCGCATTGGGGCAGAGCAGCCTTCAATATAGCTGACATACGCATCTTCATCGGCAATCAAAATGGTACGCTCGAACTGGCCTGTTTTGGCTTGGTTGATTCGAAAGTAAGTCGATAGCTCTCTCGGACAACGTACCCCTTTAGGAATGTAAACAAAGGTACCATCAGAGGCCACGGCGGCGTTCAATGCAGCAAAAAAGTTATCTTCTGGTGGTACGACTGTGCCCAAATATTGCTGAACGAGCTCCGGGTGTTCTTGAATTGCTTCACTGAATGAACAGAAGATAATTCCGAGCTCTTTTAGCTCGTTCTTATAGGTGGTTGTGACTGAAACAGAGTCAAAAATGGCATCGACTGCAACTTCAGCCCCTTCACGAACTGGAACACCTAACTGCTCGAATGCGGTTTCAACTTCTTTGGTCAGGTATTCATTTGATCCGTCATCATTACAGTCAGATTCACAACTGCCGCAGCTTGGTGCTGAGTAATAGCTGTAGTCTTGATAATCGAGGTTAGGGTAGTCAGCTTTGAGCCAGTGCGGTTCCTCCATTTGTAGCCATTTCCTAAAGGCATCTAGCCTAAACTGAAGCATCCAATCAGGCTCATTGCGTTTGGCTGAAATAGCTTTAACAACTTGTTCGTTTATCCCCTTTGATAGCGTGTCGGAGGAAAGCTGCGTATAGAAACCTTCCTTATAGTGACTGCTTTGGAAGAATTCCTCTACTTCAGGCTGTGTTTCAACTGCACACATGATTAAACTCCAAAACTTTCACCGCATCCGCAAAGATTTTTTACGTTGGGGTTGTTGTAAACAAAAGTGCTGTTTAAGCCCTGACGGACGAAATCGAGTTCTGTGCCGTCTAACATTGGCATCGCGGACAGAGAGACATAAAAAGGCGTGCCATGTGACTCAAATCTCAAATCTTCACTAGAAATCTCTTCTACCAACTTCACTTCATAGGCAAAACCAGTGCATCCAGATGGTCTAACGCTGAGGTGAAAGTGATGCCCATCTTGCGTCAAATGCGAAACTCTTTTGGCTGCGTTCTCGGTCAGCGTGACACCTTGCCACTCCATGTCATGAATAGATATTTGAGTAGAATTTGAACTTGGAATACTCATTACAAAGTTCCTTTTGTTCTTAAATTTACGAGAATGATATTGATTATCATTTCATTATCAACCATGAATTTAGTGTGGAGAATGCTAATCTGCACTACATATTGACAAAGTAAGATCTAGTAATACTATATATGGATGTAATTGATAATGGTTGTCATTACGAAGTTTAACAAAAGGTAATGAAATATGGATATCATCGTATACTCTAAGCCCCAATGCGTTCAGTGCACCGCAACGGTTCGAGCACTACAAGCGAAGGGTATTGCTCATAGAGTTGTAGACCTAACATTAGATGACTCGGCGATGGAGTCGGTGCAATCCATGGGCTATAGGCAGGCGCCTGTCGTCGTGGCAGGTGAACGTCATTGGTCTGGTTTTCGCCCAGATATGATCAGCCAGATCGCGTAATGATTGTTTATTATTCCAGCGCTTCGGGCAATACCCAGCGATTTGTTGAGAGGTTAAATGTTGAAGCGATTCGACTTCCTATCAGCGAAGACGAACCCACGCTGCTTATCGGTCGGCCTTATGTTCTTATCTGCCCGACATATGCTGACGGGAAAGGGCGTGGTGCCGTACCAAAATCGGTGATCAAAGTACTCAATCAAGCGGAAAACCGTGCTCACCTAAAGGGTGTCATTGCTTCTGGTAATCGAAATTTTGGTGAGTTGTTTGCTCAGGCTGGAAAAATAATTGCGAATAAATGCCATGTCCCAGTGCTTTATCGCTTCGAACTTTCGGGAACCCAGCACGATGTCCAAGCCGTGCAGCAGGGATTAGAACAATTTTGGAAACACCATGGATAACCAATTCAGCACCGAGCCGTTGGACTACCACGCGCTCAATGCCATGCTTAATTTACTTGATGATCAAGGCGGTATTCAGTTTGATGCCGACCGACAGGCCGCTCGACAATTCTTCTTACAGCACGTCAACCAGAACACAGTCTTTTTTCACAATCTAGGTGAAAAGCTGGATTACCTCGTCAATGAGGGATATTACGAAAAAGAAGTCTTACAACAATACGATAGAGAGTTTTTGCAGCAAATATGGGATCGCGCTTATCAAGTTAAGTTCCGTTTCAGAACATTTCTTGGTGCCTACAAATTCTTTACTTCTTATGCACTGAAAACGCGCGATGGAAAACGTTATTTAGAGCGTTTTGAAGATCGTGTTGTGATGACGGCGCTGACACTTGCTCGGGGAGATAAAGAATTCGCTCTCGATCTCATGCAAGAGATCATTTCTCAGCGTTTTCAGCCAGCGACTCCTACTTTTATCAATTCGGGTAAGAAGAGTCGTGGCGAACTGATTTCATGCTTTTTGCTGCGCATCGAAGACAATATGGAGAGCATCGGTAGGGCGATTAACTCTTCATTACAACTGTCTCGCCGAGGGGGAGGCGTTGCACTCTTATTAAGTAACCTGCGCGAGCAAGGGGCTCCGATCAAAGGTATTCTTAATCAAAGTTCCGGTGTTGTGCCTGTTATGAAGTTGCTAGAAGATAGCTTCTCTTATGCGAATCAACTCGGGGCTCGCCAAGGTGCCGGAGCGGTGTATTTGAATGTGCACCATCCTGACATTATGCAGTTTCTGGACACCAAAAGAGAAAACGCAGACGAGAAAATCCGTATCAAAACACTAAGTCTAGGCGTTGTGATCCCGGATATTACTCTGGAGTTAGCCAAACAGAACAAAGATATGTATTTGTTCTCACCACATGATGTCGAGCGAGTCTATGGTATGCCTTTCTCTGAAATCAGCGTGAGCGAGAAATACCATGAAATGGTCGACGATCCACGCATTCGCAAGAGCAAAATTCCTGCGCGAGGCTTATTCCAAACGCTGGCCGAAATTCAGTTCGAATCTGGTTATCCTTACATCATGTTTGAGGATACGGTAAACGCTGCCAACCCGATTGAGGGACGCATTAACATGTCGAATCTTTGTTCCGAGATTTTGCAAGTCAACGAGGCTTCTTACTTTAATGATGATTTGAGTTACCTGCATTTAGGGCGGGACATCTCCTGCAACTTAGGTTCGGTTAATATTGCTAAAGCTCTAGATGGTGGGCAATTAGCTCATACGGTAGAGGTTTCAATTCGGGCACTCAATGCCGTTTCTGAAATGAGTGCGATAGACAGTGTGCCGTCGATACGCAAAGGGAATGATGAAAGTCATGCTATCGGTTTAGGTCAGATGAACCTGCACGGATTTCTAGCTAGAGAGCAGATTCATTATGACAGCGAAGAGGCGATCGACTTTACCAGTGCTTACTTCGCCGCCACTTTGTTCCACTGTTTAACGGCTTCAAACAAATTGGCTCAAGAGAAACAGCAAGTATTTGTTGGCTTCGAACAATCTCAATACGCTAACGGTGAGTTTTTCACCAAGTATGTGCAGAAAGACTATTCACCTAAGACGGATACCGTCAGAGAGATGTTTGAGCGACTCGATATGCGCGTGCCCACTGTTGAAGAATGGCAACAACTGCAAGCCAAGGTTGTTGAGTTTGGATTGTACAATCGCAACCTGCAAGCGATTCCACCAACAGGGTCAATCAGTTACATCAACGATGCGACGGCTTCGATTCACCCAGTGACAGCGAAAGTTGAGATTCGTAAAGAGGGCAAGATTGGGCGAGTTTACTTCCCGGCACCATACCTCAATAACCAAAACCTCGAGTACTTCAAAGATGCTTATGAGATTGGTCCTAAAGCCATTATTGATGTTTACGCTGCAGCAACAGAGCATGTCGATCAGGGCTTATCTTTGACGCTCTTCTTCAGTGATGAAGTCACGACTCGTGATATCAATAAAGCGCAAATTTATGCGTGGACGAAGAAGATCAAAACGCTTTATTACATACGTATGCGCCAAAAAGCGCTCGAAGGTACGCAAGTTGAAGGTTGCGTCTCTTGCTCTCTGTAAACAAGGAATCACCATGAGTACTACATACGCTGAACCGGTTCGCGCTATCAACTGGAACCGAATGCAAGATGATAAAGACCTTGAAATATGGAACCGATTAACGGTTAACTTTTGGCTTCCAGAAAAGGTGCCTTTATCCAATGATATTCAGACGTGGAAACAGCTGACTGAAGAAGAGCAGACATTAACCATTCGAGTTTTTACTGGCTTAACCTTGCTCGATACGATTCAGAATACGGTGGGTGCCCCGGCATTAATGGCAGATGCCAGAACGCCACATGAAGAAGCTGTGCTAACGAATATTGCCTTTATGGAAGCTGTGCATGCTCGCAGCTATTCGTCTGTCTTCTCGACCTTGTGCACTACACCACAGATCGACGAAGCATTTCGTTGGGCTGAAGAGAATCCGTTACTGCAAAAGAAAGCTCAATTAGTGCTTGAAGACTATCTGGCTGAAGGCGATCCACTTAAGAAAAAAGTGGCAAGTGTATTTCTTGAGAGCTTTTTGTTCTACTCCGGTTTTTATCTACCAATGCACTGGTCGAGCCGAGCAAAGTTGACCAATACAGCAGATTTGATTCGCCTGATCATTCGTGACGAAGCCATTCACGGTTACTACATAGGTTATAAGTTCCAGTTAGCGTTTAACGAACTGACGGAACAAGAGCAAGCTAAGGTCAAAGACGAAGCCTACTCCTTAATGTTCTCTTTGTACGAAATTGAAAGCCAGTATACAGAGTCACTGTATGACCAAGTCGGTTTAACAGAAGATGTAAAACACTTTCTACACTACAACGCGAATAAGGCTTTGATGAACCTTGGATTTGAACCTCTATTCCCTGATGAGTTATGTCAGGTTAATCCTGCCATTATGGCAGCGTTGTCGCCAAATGCCGATGAGAACCATGACTTCTTCTCCGGTTCTGGCTCGTCTTACGTTATAGGCAAAGCTGTCGCTACTGAAGACGAAGATTGGGATTTTTAAGGCCTAAACTCAGTTTCGATTCTTGCTTTTATACGCTGTTCTCCCTGCCCAATTTATGGCTATTTGCCGTATCTTGGGCTAGTTACAGTGGCAACTGTATAGACTTTGTTCTTTTCTTAATAGGTAGCAATGAAAAAGGTGGACTTTATATAGTCGTTGATACATTCTGCCACTCCATTTTATTCACCCTAAACAATGAGACGAAGTGCCTGCTGACATGATAATCAGCCTCCCGTATCTCATTAAAGCAGTAAGGAGTTCAACTTGAACCTATTTGTAAGAGATCTCACCGTTATCGATTCTTCATACATCTGTGAACAGAGAGGAGTCGTCGGAGACAGCTGGATAGTCGATGTCATCATGTCTGGTGAGCTTAATGAAATGAGTATGGTGTTGGATTTCGGTAGGGTGAAGAAGCAAATCAAACAACTCGTTGATGAGTTTGTCGATCATCGTTTGCTTATCCCAGTGCAAAACGCGGCTATCGTTTACAAACCAAGTAAAACGGGTTACTCCACACTTGACGTTCTGCGTGGTGAGGGGAGTATCCACCTAAACTGCCCAAATGAAGCGTATTGCTTGATTGATGCTGAAGCCGTCACCATCGAGAGCATTACTAAACACGTATACCAGATTCTGCGAAACAACCTGCCTAGCAATGTGACAGGGCTGGAAATTACCCTGCGTCATGAGAATATTGCAGGTGCCTTCTACCATTACACGCATGGTTTGAAAAAGCACGATGGTAACTGCCAACGTATCGCACACGGACACCGTTCACCAATCGAAATTATTGTCGATGGGGAGCGAGACAACGACAAAGAAGTGGCTTTTGCCAAACGCTGGGAAGATATCTATTTAGGTTCAAAGGAAGACCAGGTTTCTGTTTCAACGCTGAATCTAAGCGAAGGTGCTAAGGCAATTTCCGACGAAAGCCATTATGGTTTCCGATACACAGCGCCGCAGGGTGAGTTTGAGCTTGCCATCGCCAAAAGTGAAACTGAAATTCTGCCAACGGATACAACGGTTGAGCTATTAGCGGGTTACATTGCTGATGAAGTAAAACCAACGGTTGCAGAAGGTCAATCATTACAAGTTATCGCTTATGAAGGTGTAGGTAAAGGGGCGATGGCTTTTCGATAAAACCTTGAACTAGCGTTGATACTTTTTGCTAGTGATGGACGTATGACCACTTTTGGTCTTTAAAATACATGGAGTAGTAGCGCAATGAGTAATAAAGCAGGTACAGAAACTTCTGCACGCATTCTTGAACTGAATGACCTTGCGAAAGCCGCAGATTATTCGTTGTTGAATTCGCTTGTTCCTGATCCTGATGCAACGGAAGATGGCCTAGACTTTTATCCGAGACAAGTGTTCTCTGGGCATTATGTACCAGTGATGCCCACGCCAATTGCAGATCCTGTTTACATTGCTCACAGCCAAAAGTTGTTTCGTGAGCTAGGTCTTGATGATCGTTTAGCTAAAACTGAAGCGTTCAAACAACTGTTCTCTGGAGACGTGACTAACGTGCCTGCACCGATGAGAACGATAGGGTGGGCGACGGGTTATGCGCTTTCCATATTTGGCAATGAATATATCGATCAGTGTCCTTTCAAAACGGGGAACGGTTATGGTGATGGTCGCGCTGTATCGGTTTTCGAAGGGGTATTGAACGGCAAGCGTTGGGAAATGCAGCTCAAAGGTGGCGGCCCAACACCGTATTGCCGCGGAGCTGATGGTAGAGCGGTATTGCGTTCAAGCGTTCGCGAGTTTTTAGCGCAAGAGTATATGAATGCTTTAGGGATCCCAACATCACGTTCATTGAGCCTATTTGCTTCACAAACGGAAACGGTTGATCGCCCTTGGTACAGTGAAGGTTCACGGTCAGAGAATCCAGATATTATGATCGCTAATCCGGTTGCTATCTCGACTCGGGTTGCGCCTTCATTTTTGCGGGTAGGGCAACTAGAGCTATTTAGCCGCAGAGCACGTGTGAACGAGCATCCGAACGCGTTGGTTGAGCTAGAGATGATGGTGTTGCATATCATCGAAAGAGAGTACAAACAGCAAATTGACTCCAGCTTACCATTGGCTGAAAAAATACTGATTCTAGCGACTGAGTTTAGAGACAGGCTTACTTCTCTAATCGCTAACTGGTTACGTGTCGGTTACTGTCAGGGTAATTTTAATAGTGATAACTGCTCAGTGGGCGGATTTACCCTAGACTATGGGCCTTTCGGATTCTGCGAGTACTTTGAACCATTTTTCCAACCTTGGACTGGTGGTGGTCGTCATTTCGCCTTTCTTAACCAATCTCAGGCCGCCGAGAAGAACTTCGAGACATTCTGTGGTGCCTTGAAACCTCTAATGCAATCGCAACCGGATGCGTTAGAAAAGCTGGAACAAATTGTTGAAGGTTTTTCTTCAGTTATGCAGGCGAAAGCGAGCCGTATGTGGGCATCTAAGCTCGGTTTAGAGGCACTAAACAGCGATCTATTTAACCAACTGCTCGCTTTGATGATCAAAAGCCATGTTGACTACACTATCTTCTTCCGCGAACTTTCTAAGATCCCAACAGAGGTGTCTGACTTATCTGCATGCTTCTATGCGCAATTAAGTGAGGAGTTAGAACTGGCGTGGAATCAGTGGCTTAAATCTTGGCGAGAGTTACTGAGCTCGGCTGGGGAGAAAAGCCTTGAGGATGTTTCGCGCCAAATGAAACAGGTGAACCCTAAGTATACTTGGCGAGAGTGGTTGATTGTTCCGGCTTATGAACAAGCGCAGAAAGGGGACTTTAGCCTAATCCAAGAACTGCAAAGCATTCTGGCTAACCCGTATGACGAGCAATCAGAAGAGATTGAAGCTAAGTACTATCAGCTAAGACCGATGGAATATTTTGCCGCTGGTGGTGTGTCTCATTACAGCTGTTCATCATAGCCGTTTTGAATAGCGCTAGTTATAGCATAACTAGCGCTGTGGGAACTTTATCAATTACGAAGTTAAGAGAATTTTTCGCGGGCTGGATTATAAGTCATCTTGGCAAGCAGCCCTGCTATTTTCTCACGCATTTCTCGTCTATCAACAATCATATCTAGAGCACCGTGCTCTAGAAGAAACTCACTACGTTGAAAGCCTTCGGGCAGTTTCTCTCGAACCGTTTGCTCAATGACACGACGACCAGCAAAACCGATTCTGGCATTTGGTTCGCCGATATTAATATCGCCCAGCATCGCTAGGCTTGCGGAAACACCACCGAAAGTTTGATCAGTGAGGACAGAAATATAAGGTAGCCCCTTTTGGGCTAAGCGATCTAATGCGGCACTTGTTTTGGACATTTGCAGTAAAGCCATCAAAGATTCTTGCATTCTAGCGCCTCCGCAAGCGGAAAAACACACGAGCCCACACTGGGCATTGATTGCCTCCTCAATAGCGCGAACGAAGCGTGCTCCCGTTACGCAGCCCATTGAGCCAGCCATAAAATTAAACTCGAAAGCACAGGCAACAACCGGCAAACCAACAAGAGTGCCTTTCATCGCGATCAACGAATCTTTTTCTCCCGTCTCTCTTTGCGCAAGGTCGAGACGTTCTTTGTAGCGCTTTCGATCTTTAAAACTGAGTATGTCTTTCGGTTCTAGTTCAACTCCAATTTCAGTGCTGCTCCCATTATCTAGAAATGTTTCTAATCTTCGTCGGGCGCTCATCCTCATGTGATGATGACACTTAGGGCAGACGTCCAAATTAGATTCTAGCGCTAAGTGGTAGAGAATCTGTTCGCACTCAGGGCACTTTTTCCAAACACCTTCTGGTATCGATGCTTTTTGCGCACCGATAATGCGTTTCTTATCGAGCAGCTTATCTAACCAATTCATAACCCATCTTATTAAGTATTAATCAAACTCGTATTGTATAAGCCCAAATATGGTAATAAAGTGGCTTATTTGGGATTGTAAATCCAACAAATTGGGATTAATGGTGTTTGGGGATATTGATCAGAAATGGCTAAAGAGCTTTCACTGTGTATATGAGAGCAATAGTTTCAAAAAAGCTGCTGAGTTTTTGGACTTACCAACATCAAATGTCAGCCGCCATATTGCTTTGCTTGAGGAAAAGCTCGCCACTCGATTGTTTGATCGAACGACACGTCGAATTTTTCCTACCGAAGCGGGAGAAGCTCTCTACCTACGAACTCAACCACTCTTGGAGAAGTTGAACGATGCTTTAATCGAGGTCATGCAAACGTCCAATGATATTGTGGGTGAGCTGAGAGTCTTAATGCCAGATTCGCCAATTTTATCTCAGGTGGTGGCATCGTTTTGTGCAGAGCATTCGGCTATTTCACTATGCTGCGACACGAGCGTCAGCCCAAAAGAAGACTTACTTGATGGTTTTGATGTTGTGTTAACTTTCAATCGAGGAAAGCTAACAGACAGCAACTGGATAGCAAAAGAGATTGAACGCTGGTCAAGTGTTGTTGTTGCTTCGCCCAAGCTGTTACAAACCTGCACGAGGCCTTATCACATCACGGACTTAAAACATGTGCCATGTATTAGCAGCTTATCGGCACTTAACGGAACA
The DNA here is from genome assembly GCF_059833805.1 of Vibrio sp. R10-SF1-ISO8. Lineage (NCBI taxonomy): Bacteria > Pseudomonadati > Pseudomonadota > Gammaproteobacteria > Vibrionales > Vibrionaceae > Vibrio > Vibrio sp. R10-SF1-ISO8. Next base: position 973,024 of record NZ_JCBDHL010000021.1, read on the forward strand.
CCATGGACTTTCAAAAAGGGTGACGGTGACTTGTTAACGCAAAAGGTACAATCATCATTTAAGGTAAATAGTGGCAATCTTGCTAAAGCAGGGGCGTTATCTGGATTGGGGTTCGCGATACTCGCAGAAGAGTCTTGCGCGAGCGAGATCGAATCTGGAGCGCTTGAAGTCGTTGATCTAGAATACGAACCTGAAGATCTTGTGTTGTATGCATTCTACGCGTCTAGAAAGCATGTCGCCAAAAAGATCCCTGTGTTTATAGAGTATTTGCAACGACAAGCCAGACTCATTAGCGCTGGTAAATCCTTAAGTATACGTGACGAGAAGGGTTGATTGCTCCGACATGTTTACAAGCTGACAAAGCAAATCTTACCCATATCTAGGAGCTGACAAGGTTTCAACGAATATTATCACTGAAGACAGATGGTGTTACTTTCTCAACTGTAATTTGGCAATACGTTTGCTCAAAGTGTAAATGCGTTTTAGTGCTTCTACCCACTCCATTTGAACACGGAAAATATCCAACCTTTTCTCCGTAGCTTGAGAGAGTCTTTGTGCTTGAAGTTCGAGAATCGATTCAAGAAGTACATTAATTTCACGTTTAGCGTTGAGCACACTCTCGGCGAGCTGGGTGTCTTCTCGGCGTATCGCATTGACGCTATCGAGGAGTGCTTGATTGACTCTCGAATGGGTACGGTCAAGCGTATCGCGCATTTCAGGGCTGGCTTGAATGTTGGCATCTAATGCCTTGTAGCAAAGAGGTAGCATGTTGTTGACCACGAGATCAGCAATACTTTCCAATTGGTCTGTGATGCTGACTAACTTGATTTGATTGCGACTTTCATTCTGGCTAAGTGGAGATTGACGTAACTTACCCAAGTAAGAAAGGATCTTGGCGTGTAAGATATCTACTTCATCCTCTACTTTTTCAATCTCACGTAGTGTTTGCCGAACAGTTTTTTTGTCGCTTTCATCTTTAGGTTGGTCTGCCAAAGGAGGAAGACGATTAACCATATTGGTTACGCGACGGCCAAGTCGACCAATTTCTAAGTGTGCTTGCTCTAGGGCGATATCAGGCGTTGCTAAGTATTCCTTTTTTATGTACTTAAGCTGGATTTTTTTGTGTTCCTTTTTTGCAGTGTGGTGCGGCACTAGCTTTTTAACAGCGGCAACAAATAAGGCGCTAAATGGGAGCATGATTAGTGTATTTGCGATATTAAACATGGTATTTGCATTAGCTATCTGACGCGGTGTCTCTGCGGCAAGGCGCTCTATACCGTCCAAATCAAGGTGGCTGGGGGATATGGAGGTAGCCGCGAACGCGATAAGACTGATTACAGGTAGCCAAATAACAACGCCGATAAGGTTAAATAAAAGATGAATAGCAGAAGTTTGCTTTGCTTCTGTGCTTTTACCAATAGCTGCTAGTAGTGCTGTTACACATGTACCGATATTGGCTCCCATCGACATTGCGATGCCAGATTCAAGTGTAATAAAGCCTTGGCTCGCAAGGACTATGACAATACCTGTGGTCGCCGACGATGACTGGACTAAGGCAGTGAACGAAGCGGCCAGTAAAATCGCAAAAATTGGGTTGTCCATTCTTGCCATAAAGTCGATAAAGGGCTGAAAAACCCGCAGGGGAGACATGGCTTCACTCATCAGGTTCATACCCAAAAATAGTAATCCCAGTCCAAAAATAATATTGCCGTAGTTTTTGCTCTGTTGTCGTTTGGAGGTCATTTCTATTGCAAAACCAATCGCGATCATTGCCATGGCTGCTTTGGTGACTTTAAATGCAATAATCTGAGCAGTGACGGTGGTACCGATATTTGCGCCCATAATTACGCCAACTGCTTGGTTTAAGGACATCAAACCAGCACTGACAAAGCCGACGACCAACACGGTTGTTACTGAGGATGATTGAATAACGGCAGTCAGTCCGGCACCAGTTGCAACGGAACTCATTCGATTTGTAGTCAATGTACCAAGAACCTGCTTCATACGACTGCCTGCGGTTCTTTTTAAGGCATCAGACATTTTTTCCATGCCATACAGAAACATTGCCAAGCCACCAAATAGCCCCATAAGCATGGAAAAGTAATCCAGTTGATCTGGCTCAGTGATGGATGCGTTAGATGAGAAAGGGAGTAATAGTAGAGTAAGCAGAATGCAGAATTTCATATCGACACTTATTATTGTTTTTTATAAGCATAGGTGAAATGCTGCTTTCCGTATGTACATCTCCTTTATCTTGTTTGTCCTATATCGGCTAATAAGAACTTTTTATCTGTGCCATCGTGGTAATTGAAAGTTATTGAATCAAAACAACATCTGTTTGTTGTTACCTAGCTTTGTGATAGAAACAGTGCTAGATAACTCAGAGATACTTGGAATAGCAAGTTAGTGTATATTAAACTTGTTTCTTATTGGCGGGTTGTTGGTTAACTCAGCTAGAAGTGCTGACAGACCTTTTACACCGCTTAAATCATTCGCAACAAGGAGACAAACAGCGTATGCGTATAGTCTATAGAGCTGATACTCGTCCCCCTTCAACCATCTTTTCCGTGGGCTTCAAGCCACGCTTTAAAGGGGGGATTCAGATCCAAGATGGGGGGCAGATGATAGGGGGTATTTCAACTTCAAAAGATATTACGATAGCGATGAAGTATGCATCTTTGTATGGTGGGTACGTTTATGCTCTATACACCGACGATAAATCGGTCGATGTGGTAGAAGAACTCTACAAGAAAGGGAAGCATGCCGCTTTACCCAATGCTTACACACAAATGGAAATTGCTTGTAACGCTATTCCGCCCAATCAGATAGTTATGGCGCGAAAAGTAACGTGTGATGAGGATAAGAATATGACATGGGAAGGTGTGTTTGAAACCAATCCCAAGCATGAACAAAAGCAAGATAGCGACCCAATGTTTAAGACGGCAAACTATCTGTTTAACTTGAATATGTCTTTTAAAGCTCCGGAATAGAATCCTACCTCCAAGCTGTTGGTAATATTGCAAGCTTAGCCAACAGCTTTTAACACCTCCTCACCATCAGGGCGGCATTTATTATCTATGTCAATGAATGGTGGGCGTTTAGGTTTTCTCCCATCAATACCATGTAATTACTGCGTGAATTCATTAATTTAAAACAGATCACACTTTTGCACCCACAGTGAACGTTAGCTAAGCGGAGTAAAGTGTGTCTACTTCCAACTTATCGGCTGTTAGGCAAGAGGTGGCTATCCCTTATTGGCTATGGCTTTATCTTGTAGCACGTCAATGTTGATCTGAAACTCGCACGACCTCATCACTGAGAGTGTCTTTCATTCTTAGAAGATTAGATTCCAATTTCAGCGGGTGAGTTTCTTATTGGAGATCAGCATAATGCGCCGAATGTAACAATGTGTTTCAAAATGTAACAATTAATCCATATAAATCACAGGGCTTTTAACTCAGTGGTGTGATTGAAAACCCTACATTTTGCTCTTCACAATCTTACATCCTAAACACATAAGCATTCTAATGACTATAACAACCGACCTTTAGGTACTACCTAAAGTCGGAAAAATTTTGAGAAAGTGAATGGAAGTTTCAAGGTACACACGCCTCTTTGCGAGGATAAGTTTGCTTGGCACCATACTTATCCTCTCGGGGTGCAATTCTGCACTACTTGACCCGAAGGGCAGTATTGGCGTTCAAGAAAAAGAACTAATCATTACAGCACTACTGCTGATGTTAATTGTCGTGATCCCAGTGATTTTGATGACAATTTACTTCGCGTATCGCTATCGCGAGTCAAACACCAACGAAGAGTACGCACCAGAGTGGGCGCACTCAACAAAAATTGAAATCGTGGTGTGGACGATCCCCATTATCATTATCGCGATCCTTGCCACCATCACATGGCGCTCAACCCACGAACTCGAGCCCTCCAAGCCGATCGCCAGTGACGTTACTCCGATGACCATTGAGGTGGTGTCGCTTGATTGGAAATGGCTGTTCATCTATCCGGATGAGCACATTGCCACTGTCAACTACGTCGCGTTCCCAAAAAATGTGCCTGTTCAGTTTAAACTGACGTCCGACAACATCATGAACGCGTTCTTTATTCCTCGGCTTGGCACGCAAATTTACGCTATGCCGGGCATGGTGACCAAGCTCAACCTGATCGCCAACCATACAGGGGATTATAAAGGTTTTGGCTCAAGCTACAGCGGAGAAGGTTTTTCACACATGAAGTTCACCGCAACAGCCATGGAAGATCGCACTGCTTTCCTTAACTGGGTGCAGCAGGTGAAAGCCAGTCCTAATCGAATCGAAGACTGGGAGCAGTTTCGTGCATTGGCCGCGCCCTCGGTTGCAGAGCCGAAGACTCTGTTCTCGAGCGTGCCCCCATTTTTATTCACTGACGTCGTGACCCAGCATCCGGGTTCCATGAACTGTTTGCCGGAAAACCAAGGATAATCGCATGTTTGGAAGACTAACACTTGATTCAATCCCTTATCACGAACCGATTATTGTCGTCACACTAGCGGTGATTGCCTTAGTGGGTTTAGCTATTGTGGCCGCCGTTACCAAAGCGGGTAAGTGGCAATATTTATGGCACGAATGGTTTACCTCAGTTGACCATAAAAAACTGGGCTTTATGTACATCGCGGTGGCGATGGTTATGCTGATCCGTGGTTTTGCTGATGCGGTGATGATGCGCAGTCAGCAGCTCCTGTCTGCCGCTGGTGAGAGCGGCTATTTACCTCCTCATCACTACGATCAAATCTTTACCGCCCATGGCGTAATCATGATTTTTTTCGTCGCGATGCCGTTGGTTATTGGTCTGATGAACATTATTGTTCCTCTGCAAATAGGTGCCCGCGACGTAGCTTTTCCTTACTTGAATAACCTTAGCTTCTGGCTGTTTGTGGTCGGAGTGATCTTGACCAACATGTCGCTAGGTTTGGGTGAGTTTGGCCGAACTGGCTGGTTGGCTTATCCTCCGTTGTCTGGGATCGATGCCAGTCCGGGAGTCGGCGTTGACTACTGGATATGGGCTTTGCAAATCTCAGGAGTAGGGACCACACTGACTGGGGTGAACTTCTTTGCCACCATCTTGCGTATGCGTACGCCATCGATGCCAATGATGAAGATGCCGGTGTTCACTTGGGCATCCTTGTGTGCCAATATCCTGATCATCATTTCTTTCCCGATTCTGACAGTAACCATCGCGCTGTTAACGCTTGACCGCTACTTGGGCATGCACTTTTTCACCAACGATCTGGGTGGCAATGTCATGATGTATGTCAACCTGATTTGGGCATGGGGTCATCCGGAAGTGTATATTCTGATCTTGCCTATCTTTGGAGTGTTCTCTGAAGTGACCGCGACCTTCTCACGCAAGAAGTTATTTGGCTATACCTCTTTGGTGTGGGCAACGATAGTGATCACGATTTTAGCGTTTGTCGTTTGGCTTCATCACTTCTTCACCATGGGCTCGGGCGCAAATGTGAATGCCTTCTTTGGAATTGCCACCATGATTATCTCCATCCCAACTGGCGTGAAGATCTTTAACTGGCTGTTCACGATGTATAAAGGTCGTATCCGTTTTACAACGCCAATGATGTGGACGGTGGGCTTCTTGATTACCTTTACCGTCGGTGGAATGACGGGCGTATTGATGGCGGTTCCGGGGGCTGACTTCGTGTTGCACAATTCAGTGTTCCTAATTGCCCACTTCCATAACGTTATTATTGGTGGCGTGGTATTTGGCTGTTTCGCCGCTATCACTTACTGGTTCCCGAAGGCGACTGGATTCACCCTTAACGAAACTTGGGGTAAACGCGCGTTTGTGTTGTGGATTGTTGGTTTCCTTATGGCCTTCTTACCACTATATGCTTTGGGTTTTATGGGGATGACACGTCGGTTAAGCCAAGACCTCAATCCTGAATACTTCCCGCTGCTGGCCGTGGCCGCTGCTGGTACTGCTGTGATTGCCTTAGGTGTGGTGTGTCAGTTTGTTCAGTTCTATGTCAGTGTGCGTGATCGTGAGCAGAATCGCGATTTAACGGGTGATCCGTGGGGAGGGCGTACATTCGAATGGGCGACCTCATCACCACCGCCATTCTATAACTTTGCACATTTACCGAAAGGTGACGTGTTAGACGCGTTCTGGTACCAAAAACAGAACGGGGACTTTGACCCCACCAAAACAGTGGAATATGAGCGTATCCATATGCCGAAGAACACGCCAACTGGCATCTATGTGTCTGCCTGGGCACTGGCGTTTGGATTCGCGATGATTTGGTACATCTGGTGGCTTGCCGCTGCGAGCCTCGTCGGCATCATTGTGACGTGTATAGAACACAGTTACAACGAGGATGTGGATTACTACGTGGAAGTTGACGAGATAAAAGCGATTGAAGCACAGCGTCGAGAGCAATTGGAGCAGGCGAAGAAGAAACAAGTGAAAGACAATGAAAACAACGATGATCTAGAGGTGACGTATGCAAACTAATGTTACCGTTCATGACCACGAACACCACCATGATGCTACAGGTAACAAGCTCTTTGGCTTCTGGGTGTACCTGATGAGCGACTGCGTATTGTTCGCGACGTTGTTTGCGACTTACGCCGTATTGGAAAGCGCGTCGATTGCAGGTCCCACAGGTAAAGACATCTTCGAGTTGCCTTTCGTGTTTGTTGAAACCATGTTGCTGCTCTTTAGCAGCATCACGTTTGGCTTTGGCATGATCGCCCTCAAGCGCAATGATGTCACTGGGTTAAAACGTTGGTTAAAAGTAACCTTCTTACTTGGTTTGGGTTTTATTTGCATGGAAGTGTATGAGTTCCATCATCTGATTGTTGAAGGTTATGGTCCACAGCAAAGTGCGTTTCTATCGGCTTTCTTTACGTTGGTTGGGACGCACGGTTTACACGTGACCTTTGGTTTGATTTGGTTAGCGGTGTGTTATCACCAACTATCTACCAAAGGCTTGAATGAGAATATGTCGATGCGGTTCCAATGCCTGAGCTTGTTTTGGCATTTCCTCGATATCGTTTGGATTTGTGTATTCACCATCGTTTATCTCTTGGGGGTAATGTAATGGAACAGTATCTAGAAACCGGTGCGTCGGATTACGTGAAAGGCTTTGTGGCATCGTTGATTCTAACCGTCATCCCGTTTTACTTTGTTTGGGCGCAATCTTTGCCTGATGGTGCGACCTATGTGATTTTGTTTGGCTGTGCCATCGTGCAGATCTTTGTCCACTTTAAGTATTTCCTACATATGGAAGCCAAAACTTCCGATGGTCGCTGGAATTTGGTTTCATTGATGTTTACCGCCATTGTCGTTTTGATCCTCATCGCTGGCTCGGTGTGGATCATCTACAACATGAACGTCAACATGAAGTTGTAGGCATGGGTATGCTGAAACGTTATATCTCCATTACCAAGCCTGGCATCATTGTCGGGAACTTAATTTCGGTCGCGGCTGGGTTCTTCCTAGCCGCTAAAACTGAGCCTGCCAGCTTTGTGCTACTAGCAGTAACACTGTTGGGTGTTGGGCTGGTTATTGCGTCCGGCTGCGTAGTGAACAACATATTTGATCGAGATATTGACCAGAAGATGGCGCGAACTCAGCAACGTGATCTGGTTAAAGGTACCATCAATATTGATGTGGCGTTTGTCTACGCGCTAGCCCTGTTACTCAGTGGTACGGTGTTGCTTTATCAGCTTGCAAACCCATTAGCGGCGGTGGTGGTGCTACTGGGTTATGTGTTCTATGTGTTCTTCTACACCATGTGGTACAAGCGAACATCCGTATATGGCACTTTGGTTGGCAGCTTGTCGGGGGCAGTGCCTCCACTGGTCGGCTATTTGGCTGTGACCAACTACATCAGCCTTGAAGCGATGCTGCTGTTTACAATGTTTTGCTTGTGGCAAATGCCGCACTCTTATGCAATTGCCATGTTTCGTATGCAGGACTATCGCGATGCCAACATACCTGTTTTGCCACTGCAAGCTGGTATCTATAAAGCTCAGCGCCATATGAAAGCTTACGTGGTGGCGTTTGGATTAGTTTCGCTCGCTTTGTTCCTACTCGGATCCGCCGGATACGAGTACTTGGCGGTCTCTGCCTTGGTGTGTTTGATGTGGACAAGAGTAACGTTTCGTCCAATCGACGAACGCAATTACGTCCATTGGTCGAAATCAGTGTTTAAGGTGTCTTTACTGGTCGTGATGAGTATCAGTGGTGTACTCGGTCTTGAGCTGATCCCTCTGACTATATAACCTCAACCTTAGTGGTTGATACGGTGCTATATCAGATATCGACTAAGTAGCAGTGACGTTGTCGCTCACTTCGGTGACTGCACATCGAAGTAATCCCTATCGTTGCCGAATCCATTTTGGCACTAAGTATCAAAACCTGCTGTGTGATAGAAGCGAGTCTTGTATCGCACAGCCAAACACTACCTTCTCAAGCCTCAGAGGCTATTCATCTAAAGGGTTTTACTAGGGAAAGTGATTAGCTTCAGACAGTTGAAGAGAATTGAGAGCGTTTTTGAGGGCTCAAAAAACGGTGAAACCCCGATGTTGGTAGTAAGCACAATTGTAGGGTATTGATTTTTAATGTTTTCATTACTTTATAAAGCACTTCGTATCTTAAATTGACGTCTGAAATGCGAAAATACTCGAATTAGTAAAGGTATAAAAATCAATTGGTTGTATATTTGCTACTACTGTATAAGTCCACCCTATAGCGACTGATATCGGCCACTTTACTCATCTCCTCTTCATTTGCTTTTGTGGCCAATTGCCGCTCAAAACAAATCTTACCGAAAATTTCATGCATAGTTTTTCTTAAGCAATTTTCATTATTTGAAATGTGAGGAGAAGAACATGGCAATCCGATACTTAAGACCGAGTCAGTACATTGATGAGTTTTATCCTGGTTCTGGTATGTGCAACGCCACGATCATTAATTGGATAAAAATTGGCAAGCTGGGCGGTACTCGAACCCCAACGGGGCGATACCTTGTCTGTATAGATGAGGATATAGGCAACCCAGCCGATCGAATTTCAGAACTAGTCAGATTTCTGGAGTCGTAATGGTAGGTCGAGCAAGAAGTAAAGAAACGGCTCACTACCCAGCATTTCTTGTGCGAATGAGCCACAGGGGAGAGCTTCGTTTTCGCTTTACAACAGTTGAAGGTGTTAAACGACTTTTCCCTAGTGGCACAACTGAGCAAGAGGCAATTCAAGCGGCGTATGTTTATAACATGCAGAATAGGCCGGATCTGACGCAAGACTTCGATCTCAATGAGCCAACCCAATTTCAAAGAGCTATCTCCAAAGGGCGTAGAGATAAGTTTAATAAGCCATTAAAAGATTGGCTTCCTGTCGTGTTGGCCCGTGTCAAAGCGGAAGAGAAGCTCTCTAAAGATGTATTTAGAAACTTAGAACGTGACTGCGAAAGGTTAGAAGAGCATATGGGAAAGTGCTTAACAAAATCGCTGAAGTTACAGCATATCAATGAGCACATTGGTAAATACTATGCCGAACTTAATAATCGACAGCTAAATGGAAAAATCAGCAATCTGAAAAAGATATTTTCCTATTTGGCTGATGAGAGTGCGATAGATAGTAACTTTGTTCTTAACAAGAAACAGCGACGTTTATCTAAAGAGGATTACACCAAAGCACGTCACAACTTAGATTACGAAAGTTATCTCCAGATCTATGAAGCAGCACCACTATTCTTGAAAGTCGCAATGTCTTTAACCCTAGAGACGACTCATGCTGTGCGAGAAATCTACCGATTGCGTTATCGAATTAAGAAGCCTAGAGAAGGCGTATGTGGCATCCATTGGAATCCAGAGGGTAGGGTGGATTACATTGACGGCCTACCCATTTACGGAACGCTTTATATTCACCGCCAGAAAGTCCAAAAGTCAGAGACATCTGCGGTAGCGATTCCTGTCACTCAGGCGATAAAAGACATTGTTGATCTGTCTAAAACCTCAAGGCTTCACTGCCCTTACGTGGTGCATAGAAAGCCTCGCCAATTACAGCGAGGCATCTCTAAGGAAACTGACCATCTTTATCAGGTTCACCACCACAATATAAGCAAAGAGTTCAGCAAAGTAAGGGACTCTTTGGGCCTATACGATCACCTTAAGAAATCTCTTCGACCAACCTATCACGAGATTCGAGGCTTATCGGCCAGAATGATTGAGGAGCAGGGTCTAAGCGCAACTGAGCGAATGGCCCATGCTAATGCTGATACAACGAAGATCTATACAAGAGAGAATGATATTTGCTGGAATCAGGTGCCAGCGATTGAGGTGGGGCCAAAAGTTGGTTAGTAGATTCAAAAAGTCCGGATTGTTAGGAGAGTCGTAGCAGAAGGTGTGGAAACAAAGGAACAGAAACTACTGCTCGAAAAATATGGCTGTGACTTGTTTCGGGGTTACCTCTTCAGTAAGCCTTTAGATAAGGAGTCACTCAAACAATACATGGAAAGCCATTCAAATTAGCAGCTTCAATCACAGTGTAGCTTTGCTAAGTGACTAGTTGGGCAGCTTCGAGTTTAAATGCTGGACTGTAATGCCTCTTAGCACTTCTAGTCAGGTGGCCAAATTGACGATGCCACTACAAAAACACTTACCATAATCTCTCAAAGTTTATGTACTATTCCACTTACTGAAGCTTTGTGGGCCGTATTTACATGAACTTGTCTCAAATTGATTTGAATTTACTGTTTGTTTTAAAGCACCTTCTGGAAGAAAAGCATGTATCGAATACTGCTATGGCTTTAAACATGAGTCAGTCAGCAGTAAGTCGAGCATTGCAAAAAATGCGAGTTTTTTTTGATGACGAATTGTTGGTACGCAAGAAATACGGATATGAGCTGACGCCCAAAGCGGAGTCGGTAAAGCATGACATCAACAATGTCATTACAAGTTTAGAGAAACTTGCCCACAAAGACTCTTTTGACCCAAGCACCGTCACGAGCACGGTCAAGGTTTATGGGCTTCTTCCGCAGATAAATACTTTAATGCCTAAGGTGATTGCCAAGATTCGACAACAAGCTCCGAATCTTACGGTCAGCTTGGATTCAGCACCAAAACGTCATTTTGATGCCTTAGTGGCAGGGGATGTTCATTTCGCCCTGTCTTCTCACCAGCCGCCAAGTTCAGAGCAAAATATCTACCGAATGGTCGTTGCTAAGCGCACATTCCGCTTGTTAATGAACCGCGAACACCCATTGGCTGACCAAGAGCTTACCCCCGAAAAACTCGCTGATTTCGATTTTGGACAAGTTTCTTTGCAAGGTGAGAAACGGCTGTCTTTTGAACATAAGTACCAAGAGCTCGGGTTAGCGAACAAAAAACAACGCTTGTCAGCGCCAGTTCAGCTAAGCAATTTTAGTTCTGCCCCCAGCATCGCTGCGGAAACGGATATTATTTTTCATCTGCCGACGCCATTTGCTGAAGCAGCCTGCCAAGATCCTCGCTTAATCGTACGTGAAGTCCCCGCTGAGTTGCAGTTGGACTTCCAAGAGGTCTATCTATATTGGCATAAACGCTTTAACGATGACCCGATGTGTGAGTGGGTACGTGACATCTTTAAGCAGCTTTATGTTGGCAAAGATACCTTATCTTAAATGCTTTAGGCGGATAATCTAATCTTAACTATTCGTATTATGGATAGTGATATTCTGTTTTTACGATAGAGATTATCTTGTCAGTGATTGTTTGAATCGGGTTTAATTGAGAATAGTTATTAAATGCAATTACATTCTAAATTAGCTCAATATGAAACCTATTTTCTCACATACTCTACTGTCTACATCCGTCGCTTGTGCTTTTCTTGCTGTACCTATGGCAAGCATTGCGAGTAACCAACTTTCCGCTTCAGATAACAACAATACAACGACCATGGAGACCATGGTTGTTACGGCATCAGGCTACGAACAACTGGTTACAGAAGCGCCCGCAACAATTAGTGTTCTCACTCGAGAACAACTTGAAAACCGCTCTTATAAAGACCTTACCGATGCCCTAACTGACATCCCTGGAGTCACAGTGACGGGTGGTGGTGATGGACAGGACATCTCAATCCGAGGTATGCCTGCCCAATATACAGCAATTCTTGTCGATGGCAGAAAGCAGTCTGGCCGAGAAACCCAAACCAACGGTAGTACATTTACCGAACAAGATTGGCTACCGCCACTGAGTGCGATTGAACGCATCGAAGTCGTCCGTGGCCCTATGTCGACTTTGTATGGCTCAGATGCATTAGGTGGTGTGATTAACATCATTACTCGAAAAGACTATCAACAGTGGCACGGCAGTTTGCGAACTGAAATGACGCTTCAAGAAAACTCAAAATCAGGGAACAGCCATCAAGGACAATTATACCTTGCGGGCCCAATTGTCGATGGTCTATTGAGTGCTTCTGTAACTGGCCTATATCAGGAAAGAAAAGAAGATGAAATAGAAGGCGGTTATGCGGGTAAAACGCTCGATAACTACCGAGCGTCTGTCTACCTCACTCCAACGACGGATGATACTTTCACGCTAGAATTTACCAATCACAACCAAAAGCGAGTGACGACCCTAGACAAATCAGTGGTGCGAGAATCTCAAGTCGCCGAGCGAGAATATGAGCGTCAATCTGTTGGTCTCGGTCACGATGGTGATTACGCATGGGGGACGAGCACTTCATTTATTAGCACGGAAACAGTCAAAAATATTGGTGCAGAGAAAGAGGTCAAAAATAGCCAAATCAATACTCAGCTAGGCCTGCCTATTGATGCTCATTATCTAACACTGGGTGCATCATTTGAGCAAAAGGATCTAACAGACAATAGTTTATCGCTTACTTCTAAAAACCAACAATGGGCACTATTTGCTGAAGATGAATGGTATCTGACGGATACATTCGCTCTCACTCTTGGTTTACGTTACGACGACAATGAGATCTTTGATGGGCAGATTAGCCCAAGAGTCTACGGGGTTTGGTCCATTGATCCAAGCTGGACACTAAAAGGGGGTGTATCTACCGGCTATCGTGCTCCTAGCCTGACAGAAATGGACGAAGACTGGGTTCAAGAAAGCTGTCGAGGCCGTTGCGCAATTTATGGAAATCCAGAGTTAACGCCAGAGACCTCAGTCAACACGGAGATGGGGTTATATTACGTCGATGATAGAGATCTTTCTGCAAACGTTACTCTGTTTTACAGCGATTTCAAAAACAAAATAGAAAGTGAATTTGTCGACCCAACTTGTACAGATAGTAGGCGCTGTGACCGCACTTATATCAATATTGATGATGCGATTAGCTATGGTGCGGAAAGCTCAGTATCTAAGGGCATTACCGAATCGATCACACTAAGTGCAACCTACACTTATACTCGCAGTGAAAAGAGCACCAGTGACGAAGATGATGGCTTGCCACTTGTTCAAGCACCTGAAAATCTGATCTCGATTAACGGTGATTGGGTAGTGCGTGACGATGTTGTTTCATGGGTGCGTGTGAACTATCAAGGCGAAGAGAAAAACAACATTACGAGCGATAGTACAAGAACATTAGCGCCTTCTATTACTTACGTGGACCTTGGTGCGAACTGGCGTGTCACTAACAATGTGAAGTTAATGGCAGCGGTTTACAACCTGTTCGATGAACAAACCACAGAGGAAGAGTTTGGTTACATTGAAGATGGCCGACGTTACTGGTTAGCGGCTGAAGCGACTTTCTGATCGAGTTACCTTTTTAGGCGAAGAATAAAACTATGAATACGAAAATTAAGTCTGCAATGGCCTCTCTATTACTCATTCCTTTTGCCTGTTTCGCAGGGGAGTTCAATGTAGAGAAAGACATCTTGTTCAAAACCGTAGGTGAAAGAGAGATTAAGCTCGATCTTTATACACCCTCGGCTGAAGCAAATACGCAATACCCGCTCTTGGTTTGGGTGCATGGTGGCGCATGGAAACGTGGGAGCAAAGATGCAATCCCAGAAAAGAACCCATTATTACTCCAATCGGTATTGAATGAGGGCTATGCGTTAGCGTCGGTTGATTATCGCTTGAGTGGGGAGGCGACCTTTCCTAAGCCTGTTCAAGACATCAATGATGCACTGAACTATCTGCACGATAATGCTGAAAAGCTCGGTATCAAAGCGGATCATCTCGTGATGATGGGACGCTCAGCGGGCGGCCATTTGGCGGGTTTTATCGGCGCAACTAACTCAGCATACAACCAAGTGGATTTCTATGAACCGCCGAAATATAAGGTTTCTGCTGTGGTGAGTTTTTTCGGTCCTACTGATTTACTTGAGTTAGGCAATAAGGGGGGCAAGAAAACCAGCAAGAAGTCGTCAGTATCTCGCTTCTTAGGGGATATCCCTAGCCTTGTTCCAGAGATTGCCAAGCAAGCATCAACGACGACCTATGTAAACGAGAGCACGCCCCCATACATCCAACTGCACGGCACTTTGGATAAGCGAGTGCCTTTATCTCAAAGTGAGATATTAAAAGCAAAGCTGGATGAATACAGGGTACCTAATCAACTGTTCATTGAAGAAGGTGTTGGGCACAGTGCCCCAGTCTTTGATACCGATAAGTACGTCCCGCATGTTTTGGGTTTCTTGAAGAAATATTTTCCGAATTAACAGTCTCGATCGATAAGCTGCTTAGAAAATTCTGACTGTTTCATACTAAGCCAATTGCAACAGCAATTGGCTTTTTCACACTTCTCTTATGGAGCTCTTATTTTAATAATTGATACGAGCCTAGCTTAGCAATAAACAATGGTTGAATCCTTAAAAGTCGCTATGTTTTAAACCTTCGAGACAACTCATGTTGTGCGAGACATCTACTGTTTACGTTATCGAATTATTCGGCCTTTTGTATTTGACTTAATTGTGAGCTAGTCCTGTCACTCCAAACATGGAGTGACAGGACGGACAGCGCCCGCCATTCCTACCTTCCGAGCGGATTCTCAGAATTATCAGCGAATGACGCCGAACCCAAACTGGCGCTGAGAGCGTCACTAAATTTGAATACTCAACACTCATCGCACACAATGAAATGGAAATAAATACGCAGCCATTGCTGCATAGCCTACTTGTAAAAGAAACCAATTAATTACCAGCGCATTCTTATCTCACCAGCCCAACGGGCTTCTGGGGATTAAGCAATTGCACATGGCTTACAGTCATTCAATTGTTCGGAATTTCTGACCGCACAGTAGTCTCACTCCATTACCTAATTACTTCATAGAAGTGATAGGCGTTCTGTCGAAATGAACGGGAGTAACAACACTAATCTTAAATCGCATTGATACCTAACTACTGCCCCCGTGAAATAAGAACCTTCGAATGACAAGAGAAAGAGCCGACAACACACGGCTCTTTATTTTTCATTTATCAAGAAGAGGGTTAGCGCATGGCTACTAATTTCTATTTCCAAATTACCCGTTTACTACACCGAAACCCAGATGGATCAAAAGCAACTCAAGCGGAGCGAAAGAAAGTGCTCAAGCTGGTGGACAGTCAACTAAAAGAGCTCAACGTACGAAATTTAGAGCTAAAGAATTTTGGCCGTCGACACATAGTAAAGTTATTAACTCACTGGCAATCGCAAGGCTTGTCGGCTGGTACAATCAAAAACCGAATGTCTCACCTAAGATGGCTATCAGAAAAAATTGGTAAGCCGGGGCTTATACCTGCTAACAATGCTTCTCTCGGTATAGAAAAACGTCACTACGTAACAAACATCAATCGATCCCGCCACATATCAAATGAGCAATTATCTAGGCTCAATAACCGCTATTTAGAAGCAAGCTTCAGATTACAGGCCGCCTTTGGCCTTCGCCGAGAAGAGTGCATGAAGATAATACTGCGCTTTTCAGACAAAGGTGATCACTTAGTCCTGACTAAAACGAAAGGCGCTAGACCCCGAACCGTACCAATCAGAACTCAAGCGCAGCGTGAACTCATCGATTTGATAAAAAAGTGGGTGGGGGATGGCTCACTAATACCTAGAGAGGACACGTATAAAACTCATCTAGGTAGATACGAACGGGCGTGTATCAAGATGGGGCTCGATCGTGCACATGGCCTGAGACATGCGTATGCGCACCAGCGATACCTTGAGTTGACGGGTAATAGCGCTCCTGCTGCGGGAGGCCCGTCAACGAAAGGGTTGAGTGGTGCAGACAAGCAGCGTGACTATGAAGCCAGAATGATCATAAGCGAAGAGCTAGGGCATGGCCGAGAGGAAGTGACAGCGGTTTATCTAGGCCGTTGAATTAGAGGTTAGATCCCAACAACCGATCTAAAAAGTGTTCTAGGTTAGAACACTTTTTTCTTTTTCGGAGGAGCAAAATGTTCACAGTCAGAACATTTTTAGCTGTTTATCCGAGTTTTCCTAACTTGTTCTTGCCCCATTGCGTGTTTAGCACTTACGTCTCGTACTATAAATGTGAGCAGAAATTGCAGTACTTTCACTAATCAAAATCACCATTTGAGATGCCCAAAAGGACGAAAAGTGGAATAACTCTCGGTTTGTGTCACTATTACCTAAACTTGTTCATTACTGAGTTGTTTTATAATGGTTTTCATGTAGGCCCAAATTTCTACTCTGAGTCAGTCAGATGAATTATTCGTTGAGAAGGTTAGCCTTTCTGCCTGATAAGCTCCGTTTCAAAGGAAATAAATATGGATATCGATGTCTGGTTTACTTATGTTGTGACTGTGTTGGTGTTAATGAGTACACCAGGACCAAGTCAACTGCTTATGTTATCGAATAGTATGGGTAGTGGATTTCGACGATCAATCTATACCGCGATTGGTGACTTGACGGCGAACTTTTTTCAGATGGTCATTGCAGCACTTGGTTTAACCACCGTTATTGCAAATTCACAACATTTTTTTACCGCTGTAAAATGGGGTGGTGTAGCGTATTTGTTTTATCTAGGCATGAAATTATTGTTATCTAATCCCTCTAACACCATTGAGCAACAAGGACAACAACGCTCTAAGTCCTCTCTTTATTGGCAAGGTTTTATAACATCAGCTGCCAATCCGAAAGCTGTGGTTTTCTTTGCAGCCTTATTCCCTCAATTTATCAACCCTGAATCGGGGTTGTTGATGCAGTTTGTGGTTTTGAGTTCTACTTACTTAATAATGGACTGCGTATTCCTGTGCTTCTACGGCAAGTTTGCAGAGTCGATAGCACATAGACTTTATGGAAATATGAAGCATCAGTTGGATAGAGTGTCAGGTATTTTTTTGATGGTTGCAGCAGTACTGTTAGGTAATAAAGAGGTCAGTTAGCCAGAATGACGGCTTATATAACGTTTAAGGATTTAAAAGAATTTTTCTCATCGAAATTGTTTTTGTCCCCGATTGTCTCTGTGCATCCTGAACGCAAAGTCGCTTGTATGCATGTCGTGCTTGGCAACGATGACGTTGGGATTAAATGGAAGGGAGTTTTCGATGCGATATTACACAACATCATCAGTCAGCCTTGCTCACATTAAATTGAACAATGCTAGTTTTGTTGAAGGAACTGCTCGAAGTTAGTTGTTGTGTCGTCGCTGGTAAACCTTGAGCCTGTAATCCCCTCGGCAATGATATTGCGCGCTTGGCTATACATTTTCTCAGATAAAGGAATATAACCCGCGGTACTTACTGAGCGCTCAATATTTCTTGGATGAAAGGTATGGGAAAGGAAACGGCGAACACTTGCTCTTTTCGAGATCGCGGCTTTGTTGACGTAAAGGAAGAGTGGTCGTGAAAGGTCACTATATTGACCACTGATGACATTCTCTACACTTGGTTTTATCGGTGTTCCGTGAGTATTGGTTATCGCGACTGCTTTGAGCTTATCTTGATTTTGTTGGTAGTAGGAGTAACCAAGATAGGCCATGGCATTTGTATCTGCCGCCACTTCCGCTGCCATTGCATTGTCATCTTCATTAGCAATGTAGTCTTGTCGGCTGTCTACCTTATTTAAAACCATATTAACAAAGTAGTCGTAAGTACCAGAATCAGCACCTGGCCCATGCAGTATAAGCGGATTTGAAGGGTAGGTTGTGTGGACTTCACTCCATAGTTGAATCTTCTGCTCTGATGAGGCTTGCCAAATTTTCGCCAGTTGGCTGATAGGCATAGCGTCGAGCCAGTGGTTGTTTCTATTTACGACTACGGTAATTGCATCGAGAGCGATGGGCAGCTCGATAAACTCGATACCATTGGCTTTACACAACTCTAATTCACTTGCTTTGATAGGGCGTGAGGCGTTAGAGATGTCGGTTCGCCCACGGCAAAATTTTCTAAACCCTCCACCAGTGCCCGTAATGCCGATCACAACGTGGGTTCGGCTGCCTTCTGCTAGCATATATTGTTGGGCGGATTGTTTAGTAATTGGATAGACCGTGCTAGAGCCTTCAATCTTAATCAAGTCTTTAGCTATCGCATGACCGGCGGAGAGAAAAAATACCAACCAGAAATAGTTCGTTAAGATCTTAATGACGTGTTTATTCATGATGCAAAAGCGTTAGTTAAACGCGAACGATGATTGTTTTGACTCGGAGAATATAGTTTTTTTGTTGTTTATAAACAATGGAGCAGCGCTAGTTTCATTTAATGTTCATTAATAACTACTGCATAAGTTTTAATCTAGTAATCATTCATCGGTTTGCAATAAAACTTGGCTAGGTTAAGCCAAAGATACCGAAAAACTATTGAAAGAACACAATCCAATTGCAACTGTTATGAAACGTAAGTTCGTGTTTACCTCCTTTTTGGCTTTATTAGTCATTATCTCTACCTCTGCATTGGTTACACAAGCGAACTATTTGCTTCGTGATAAATCTCCTTTTGCTGAAGCGGCGGCGGAGATAAAAATCAATGGCACACTGGCATATCTTTGGTTTGATGAAATCATGTCGGGCGACACGGCACAGTCAATCCAAGAGGTATGGTATTACCTTGAAATTGCCGATTGGCACGTTGTTGCGTTGCTTGAAGGTGGCGAAAGCATCATGGGAAGTTACTTGGCTGTCGAGGATGAGGAGATACGCAGCCAATTGATTTCTCTTCGTGAGCTATTAGCTGAATTTAAGGCCAATGTTGAGACTCACTATCAACATGTTCAGTCGGATCGTATCAGCAACGTGAACTCTGTACGCAGGGATGAGCAGTTTCTAGAGTTTGCGAGTAAGGCCGATGAAATACAGCGTGTGATTAAGGCCAGCTATGAATCTGGTATTGAGACTTACACCCGCACCAGTATTGCTTTGATCATCGCTGTGATTATCATTGCTGCATACTCAATCCGTATTCAGCACAAATATGAACAAAACAGAGATACCTTGCTGCAGTCTTTAACTGACGCCAACAACGCTATCGAAGAGAAAAACGCTTTACTGCATAACCGTGCTTACTTTGACCCTTTAACCAATCTACCAAATCGAACGCTTTTCCTTGATCGGCTCAATCAATCGATCCTCAATGCCGAGCGATCTAAAAAGTCTTTTGCATTATTGTTTATCGACCTTGACCATTTTAAGGATGTGAATGACCAATACGGTCATGAGATTGGCGATCAGTTATTAAAAGGGGTTGCTAAGCGCATGAACCATTGTATTCGTGTGACTGACCTTTCTGCTCGTTTTAGTGGTGATGAGTTTGTGGTTGTTCTAGGGCATTTAAATGATGTTAGCTCGGCTATCAGTGTGGCTAATCGTATTGCTTCAAACCTGATTGAGTCGCTGTCCAGTCATTTCCAGTTAGACAGTCATAGCGTTCAGATTTCAGCCAGCATTGGTGTCTCTATCTACCCAGAAGACAGCAGCACTCAAGACACCTTGATTCGATATGCGGACAACGCGATGTACCATGCGAAGTCTATGGGCAAAAACAACTTCCAGTTCTATTCCAAAGAGCTTAACCGTATCGCGCTGTCACAAAAAGAAACCGAAAATGCCCTTGACGTGGCGATTGAGCAAGATCAGCTGGAGCTGCACTATTTACCCAAGTGGAACTTAAGCAACGAAGAAATTGAAGGTGTCGAGGCGCTTGTGCGCTGGAGGCATCCGCACAAAGGCTTGCTATACCCGAATGATTTTATTCCGGTGGCAGAATCGACAGGACAAATTCGCTTACTTGATTTGTTGGTTACCCAAAAAGCCCTCGA
This sequence comes from Vibrio sp. R10-SF1-ISO8, assembly GCF_059833805.1. NCBI lineage: Bacteria > Pseudomonadati > Pseudomonadota > Gammaproteobacteria > Vibrionales > Vibrionaceae > Vibrio > Vibrio sp. R10-SF1-ISO8. The sequence goes on from NZ_JCBDHL010000021.1 coordinate 993,227, forward strand.
GCAACAGACGAAGTGGCTTGAGCAGGGTATCGATTTCGGAGTGATGGGCATTAACATCTCGGCTCGCAGCCTAAAACACCCTGAGTTTTACGACGCACTCAAAGGCACTATATTATCTTCGCGTGTACCGACCGAAAAGATAGAAATTGAGATCACTGAAACGGTAATGGTTGAGAATGTAGAAGTAGCGCAGAGATTGTTTGCTGAGCTTAAGTCACTTGGCGTTCGCATTGCTCTGGATGACTTTGGGACAGGTTTTTCCTCTCTCTCATATCTTAAAGATTTCGAGTTCGAAACGCTCAAAATTGATCGCAGCTTTGTTATGAACTATTCAACCAGTAACAAATCCTTGGTGCTCTTAAAGAACATAGTCCAGCTTGGCAATGAATTGGGGGTATCCGTTGTAGCAGAAGGAGTTGAGACCGCTCAGCAACAGTCGGATCTTTACCAGATGGGGTGTTTAACCGGGCAAGGTTATTACCTGACGAAGCCTATGCCAGCTCAGCAGCTAGTCTCTAAACTGATCGAACGCAAATCCGATGATAATGTGTTTGAGCTAGAGCGCCGCGCTTAAGCTAATTCTTTAGACAAAAAAATGCACCTCACTAAGAGGTGCAAAACTAGAATGGAGTTTAACATGGACTGTAAACAGCGCGTCACTTGATTCACAACCCACGTTAATGCTAACGTGCTCAGATGTCGCTTTGATGAAACAACAGAAATTACTCCACTTCAACGTTGTTTTGTTGAACGAGTTGGATCAAGTCGAATTTAGATTGTGTGCCTTTGACCACATCTAACATGGTCTGGGCAATTCTTTCATCACCGCCAAAGGCTTTCATGACGCTGTTTTTTATTTTATAGGCAGAGTAGCCTTCACTGAGCATCCAGCTTATCCAAAAATATTCGGGGCTATCAGAATCCAGTAGCGTTTTATCACTGAGTGTAAAGCGAACCATCGACCAGCATCCTTGCATTGGAATTGACCTCAGAATGGTAACAGTTTATGCAATAGTTCTGTAACAAAATGTTTTGCACTGGCTTGCATTTTCGGATGAAACAGGATGCATTTGATAATGAAAGTGCTGGCGCTGTAATTCGCCGATAACAAAAAGTAACTCGCTAAAATAGTGTGACAAGGAACAGAGCCCTAAGCTGGATCTATCTCATCGGCCAGTCGTTGGTATTTTCCCAGAAGTGATTCACGACGCAATTCGAGGATTTCATCAATCAGCTTCTCTTTCGCCGTCATTCCAAAGTGCTGTGCGTAGTTATTGATTTTAGTGACATCACTTTTGCATAAGCGGTAGATATTATCCTTTATTAACTCTTGGGCTTCCTTCTTTATCAGTCCTTGTTTTTGCATTAGTTGAATGATCTGTTGATCTTTTTCAAGTGCTTTCCGTTTCATAGGTTCTATTCGGTGCTGCGGAGGATAACGCGGGGTACTTTAGCGACAGGATGTGACAGTTTTATTGCTGTAGGTTTGATTTAATTGACAATCATTTGGCGGAGAATTGGTTGCTCATGGTGCAAAACGATGTAGTATTTTTCGCCCATCTCGTAACCAACAACGCTGTGGTTTTGCGGGGTCATAAACAACAGGTTGTCTGCGCGATGCAAGCCAATCAGGTTAACCACTTGGACAAAACCAAGTCTCGGCAATTTACGACCAAGTATGGCATCGAGTGAGATAACACCTCCAAATGGCTTAAACAGTTTGGTTCCATTGGGTTGAACAGTACAGACATGATCAAAGTTAGGGTACGAGCGAAGGTAGCTAGGTAGTTGAAAAATACACTTCCGCTTGGCTTTATCTTCTAACGTAACATAGCTGTTGGTCTGCAAATAAGTGTCCCTATTTAACCATGATGACTCTAACGATAAATCCATCTTATGACATCCGTGTGACAGGTATTCAGACTGATGAAATCAGAATGAGTGAGGTATCTAAACGGCTTACATCGCGTTGAGCTTTGCAAGCTCATCCTTGAGGTCTTGATCATTGAGATCCGCTTGTTGAAGTATGCCGCTCATCGCAATGATTCTTCGCTGCAGGGATTCATAGAGTAGATCACAATGGGCGGAAAGTTGCTGTTCGTCGCCTTGCTGGGGAAAAGCGTCAGCCTGCCAGTGAACTCTAATCCCCCCAGATAACCACAAAGGCGTCGGTTCATTGTGTAAAGAATCACAAAGGGTAATCACTATGTCTGGCAGAAATGCCGTCCTTTCTTCCCAAGAATGCGCGTAATTGTGTGGAACCGGGAGACTTTTGTTTTGCAGAAAGTGTTTAACCACAGGGTTGATAGAACCGGTTGGGTGAGAGCCGCCACTCGCGACGGCAAACTGTGAAGGCAAATACTGTTTGGCCAACGACTCGGCGATAACACTGCGTCCTGCGTTATGTCTACATATAAATAGTATCTTCTGATTCATCGACGTTTCCTTTAAATACTAATGCAGAGTTTCAACCGAATTGACCCTGAAGGTATCCTCTGGTCAGTTCATGCTCCGGTTGAGTGAAAATCTGTTCAGTTGGATTGACTTCAACCAATTTGCCCAAATGAAAGTAGGCTGTTCGCTGAGAAACACGTCTGGCTTGTTGCATTGAATGGGTCACAATGGCAATCGAAAAACTTTCTCTCAGTTCATGTATCAGTTTTTCAATATGGGCGGTCGCAATTGGGTCTAAAGCTGAGCATGGTTCATCCATTAAAATGACTTCAGGGCTGATCGAAATCGCTCTGGCAATACATAATCGCTGTTGTTGCCCACCAGATAGTCCGGTTGCGGGTGAGTCTAGTCTCGAACACACCTCATTCCACAGCCCGGCCTTTCTGAGCGAGCTTTCGACAATATGATCAAGCTCCAACTTGGATTCAACCAGACCGTGGAGTTTGGGCCCGTAACAGATGTTTTCATAGATTGATTTGGGAAAAGGGTTAGGTTTTTGAAACACCATCCCGACCCGAGCACGAAGCTCTTCAGGCTCCAAGAAAAAGACATCTTGGCCGTCGAGGGTCATATCACCGATAACCTGACAATGTGGTATGGAGTCGTTCATGCGATTTAAGCAGCGTAAGAAGGTCGATTTACCACAACCTGACGGGCCAACTAACGCAAGAACCTCATTGCGGCCTAGGTCTAAATTCACATCAAATAAAGCCTGAACGCCAGAGTAATAAACACTAAGATCTTTGGTCGTCATGCTCGCGTTTTGCGATTGATAGACCCCTAGGCTTGAGCGATTGTGTTGCGACTGGAGTCTCTCATCTGGCGCTGTCTTTTTTATCTCTGAGGTAAAGGGCCCCAATGTATTTACGTCTCTCATCACCATCTCCTTTCTAACTTTCGCCTCAGATATAACGCGATGCCATTAATCAGAAACAAAAAGAACAGCAGTACCATGATGGCCGCTGACGTTAACTCTGCGAACCCGCGTTCTGGGTTTTCAGACCAGAGAAAAATTTGCACAGGCAGAGCGGTGGCAGCGTCGAGAAATCCTTGGGGTATGTCGACGATGAACGCCACCATACCTATCATTAATAGCGGCGCTGTTTCACCGAGCGCTTGCGCCATACCGATGATTGAGCCGGTTAACATTCCAGGCAGGGCAAGCGGTACCACATGGTGGAAAACCACTTGAGTGTTAGAGGCTCCCATTGCCATAGCACCGTCTCGTATCGACGGGGGAACCGACTTTAAAGACGCTCGACTGGAAATGATGATTGTCGGCAATGTCATCAGAGTAAGCACTAAGCCACCAACCAAAGGAGTAGAGCGCGGTAAACCTAAAACATTCAGGAAAATGGCTAAACCGAGCAGGCCAAAAACGATCGAAGGAACGGCAGCCAGATTGTTAATGTTGATCTCTATAATGTCTGTCACCTTGTTCTTTGGGGCAAACTCTTCAAGATAAATCGCCGCCCCAACGCCGATGGGGAAACTCAGTAGTAACGCGGTGATAATGGTGAAGGCAGATCCCATAAATGCACCGGCGATACCCGCAACTTCAGGGTTTCGACTATCGCCATTGCTAAAGAAGAACTTGTTAAAGCTGGTTCTGATTCGCTGTTGTTGAGCGAGTTTCCTGATCCAGGATTGCTCTAAATCAGAGAGGTTCGAATTATTCTGATTCTTATAGAATTGGTTCACCGCATCGCCAGCGGGTAACCAAATTGTGATGCGGCCAGATGAGGAGGCCTGCTGCTCAATGGCGGATTGCAGGATGTATTCAGATTCCGGCGACAGTAGCTGATACAACTTGCGTCGCTCTGAGCGACTCTCAACCGAACTAAAATCTGCCTTAAGTCTGTCTCTAATGAGTTTGGTGGGGGAGTCAGACTGCGTCTTATCATTGATCACATAGCTCATCTTGATCTCGGTGATTGTGAAAGCCCCAAGACCTGCTGTGACGATGGCGACAAACAGGATGGCGAGAAAAGAGACCGCTGATATAATTGACAGTATTCCGTAACACTGAAAGCGACGCTCGGATTTTTTGCGCTTTATCAATGATTGACGAACCTTGGCATTTTTGTTTTGCGCAAGTGATAAAAGCGGATCATTCATATTGTTCTCGATACCTTTTCACGATGCGCAAAGCAACGATGTTTAAACACAAGGTGACCAAAAACAATGTGAGGCCTAAGGCAAACGCCGCTAATGTTTTTACACTGTCAAACTCCTGATCACCAACAAGCAAGGTTACGATCTGTACGGTAATTGTGGTCACAGACTCCAAAGGATTTGCGGTTAAGTTAGCCGCCAGACCCGCGGCCATGACGACGATCATGGTTTCGCCGATGGCTCTTGACACTGCGAGTAAAAGCCCGCCAACAATACCCGGTAGAGCAGCAGGTAATACCACTTTCTTGATCGTTTCAGAGCGGGTTGCCCCCATCGCCAGTGAGGCGTCTCGAATGCTTTGTGGAACAGCCCTTATCACATCATCAGATAGAGAGGAAACAAACGGGATGATCATCACGCCCATAACGGTTCCGGCCGCAAGGGCACTTTCAGAAGAAGCAGACTGGCTGCCGAGAGACTCGGCTATAAAGCGAATGTTCGGCGCGAGAAACAGGGCGGCAAAAAAACCGTAAACCACAGTGGGTATGCCAGCCAACACTTCCATTAACGGCTTTATTGTGGCTCTGACTCTGTCTGGGGCATATTCGGCCAAATAGATCGCACTACATAAACCAATTGGCGCTGCGACAGTCATGGCTATCACTGTGATAAGCAAGGTGCCTGCAAACAATGGAATCGCACCAAAAGAACCGCTTGCGCCTTGTTGGTCTGAACGAATCGCAATTTGCGGTGACCAGTGGGTGCCAAACAGAAACTCACTTATCGGGATCTGGGAGAAAAAAAGCAGTGATTCATACAAGACAGAGAGTACGATGCCAAGAGTGGTCAATATCGCAACAGTCGAGCTGCCAGCCAGTAAGGTTGTGACGGTTTTTTCTACATAGTGGCGAGCTCTAAAGCTGGCCTTAATTTTGTAGATGGCCAGGCTTGCAGAGGCGGCAAGGAGAAGAAAAATTAAGCCTGTGTATATCGATTGACTTAATGTCACCAGATGAGCGTAATAGCCTTGAGTTTGCGCCAGTTGGGATTGATAGGGAAGAGAGGTTTGATTCACGGCGTCGTTTGCGGTGATCCGCGCGTAGAGGAGCTCTTTCGTTGTCCCTATCTCTGAGAGCGGCATTAAGTGAGTAAAGTATTCCAATGCTAAGTGTTGGATTAACCTGGGTTCGACAACGTTCCAGAACAGAACAAAACAACCTACAGGCAGTACTGTCATCCACATTGCAAACCACCCGTAATAGTTAGGCAGCGAATGAAGATGACGAATACCACCGAGGTGTTGAGCTGCATTAAGTGACTTTGAACGAGCGATAAAGAAACTCAATGCAGCGCAGAGTACAATTGCCGAGAGCAAGTACATAGTATTACAAATTTGGTTTTAGGTTCTCGGCATCGTCACGGACTTGCTGCCATTCATTGATTGGCAGCGGGATCAGGCCTCTATCGGTCAAGTAACCTTCAGGTCCAATGGCGTCTTCACTTGTGAAGGCGCTGACGTATTGCGCGATACCAGGGATGACACCGACGTGCGCTTTTTTGACGTAAAAGAAAAGTGAACGTGAAACTGGGTATGAACCGTCGCCAATGGCGTCGAATGTCGGGGCAACACCATTAATTTTGGCTCCTTGAACCTTGTCTTGGTTCTGATCAAGAAAGCTGAAACCAAAAATACCATAGGCATCAGGATTACTTGATAGCTTCTGAACAATCAGATTGTCGTTTTCACCAGCTTCGACGAAAGCACCATCCTCTCTAATTCCGTGACAAGAGGCTTTGTACTTAGTTTTATCTGATTTGCTCAGTGCTTTCATAATTGGGTTGGTGTCACAACCAGCTTCCATGACGAGTTCAACAAACGCATCGCGAGTCCCTGAAGTTGGAGGAGGACCGAGCACTTCTATTTTCGTGTCTGGCAAGCTGCTATTTATGCTTTTCCATGTTGTGTATGGATTTGGCTTAAGTTCACCGTTATCGTCCGGCAGTACTTTTGCCAACGCCATATAAATTTCTTTAATCGATACATTCATCAGAGGCGACTCAACCGAGTTTGCAAACGCGATACCGTCATAGCCGATTTTAACCTCGATGATTTCTTCGACACCATTTTGCTTACACAGCTCGATCTCTGAGGACTTTATTTTGCGCGAAGCATTGGTGATATCGGGGGTATTTTTCCCCACTCCTGAGCAAAACAACTTCAGACCACCACCTGAACCGGTGGATTCTATTTTAGGAACCGAGAAATTAGATGATTTACCGAAGCGTTCGGCAACGACGGTAGCAAAAGGGTAGACTGTAGACGAGCCTACGACACTGATCTGATCTTTCGCTAATGAAAATGACGTGTAACAACAGGTAGTAAGTCCTACCAAGGCAACGAATTTGTGCTTAAGCATAACAGTCTCCTTAATCTGAATGCTGCTATTAAAGTAGTTGTTCAAATACTCAGGAGCCAGAATGGTAACTAAAAATTCATCTTAATTAATTTTGTACTGATAGACGGAGAGCTCTTTTAGGGAGCGGAGAGAAAAGCTTCCATACTTAAAGCTTGCATATTGAAGAACGTCTTAATATAGGTGTTCTTCGATACTCCTAGTAATTAGATATGTTCTAATGTAATAAAATCTGCAACTCATTTATGTCCAAAGATGAGTTAGTCCCTTAGGTCAATTTAAAGATAAGCAGCTGCGAATGAGTGCTTTACTCGTGGCTGCCTTCTTCTTTGACTTCATCTAAATCCATCTCTTCCTCAACCAGCTCCGCCAATTCATCAGCATGCGCAGTATGAGCATTTAATCCTTCGAGTAGTTCTTGCTCGGAAAAAGTCTTCTTATCCATTTCTGTAGCCTCACTAGTAAGCGATTTGATAGAAAGTATATCACTAATGTAGGGTTTACTTGGAAGGTTGTCAGAGGCTCTTTGAGGTACTTTCAGGTATGTTCTAGAGTTAAAGAATAAAGTAGGGGAGTTGGATAGCTATTTGAGCCGTGGCAAAAATGGGTCTAAGATAGTTGAGAGAGAAACTACTGTATAAGTCCACCTTTCGTCCACACTTAATCCACCCAGAAATGATGTGGTTATAGTGGGTTCAGGTAAAGTGGCTAAGTTTCAGTAAGTTGAAGAGAATTGAGAGCGTTTTTGAAGGCTCAAAAACGGTGAAACCCCGATGTTGGTAGCATCGGGGTTTCGAATTTTAAGATGTCTCGGATGGTAAGGCCGATAATCTTTATGCAAAAGGCTGGATTTAATCCGAATTAATTCCTTGGTAGGGAATTAGATGCGGATGAAGTCCATGTGCTCAACTTTTGGCTTGTAAGCGTGACGTTGAACGTCTTGTGGCTTAACTTTAACTTCAGCGCCGTCGATCACTAGAACGATACCTTCGTAGAACTCAGGCTTGTCCATTTGGTTAACAACGTCGTCGTGGTTAAGAACGATAGATACTGCTGCTTCTTCACCGCCGTATACAACTGCAGGGAATTTACCAGCGTGACGTAGGCGGCGGCTCGCACCTTTACCTAGTTCAGTACGTACTACTGCTTCAAATTTCATAGTATTACTCTCAAAAAATAATAGATTTTCATAATCACACTAACAATGCGACCTTGTTAAGTGTGCTAAACGCTGAAAAGAAATTGGTAGTAACTCTTCAAGCGAGCGCGGATACTATCACTCTATGTGTTTTCTAGCAACTCAAAATCATCTAAATCAGCGATTTTAAGGGCAATTATAATCAATCGGTTAAGATTGATTCAGCAGGGTCAAAACTAAGGTTCAAATTGCGTTCGTATCGAATGAACCGAATCTGAATAGAACCCTCACTATTGGTTAAGCCTTGCGGCCTTATTCTGTATCTCAAGTTAACAAAACAACGTTATTCATTGAGAGAGGAACACACTATGGGACCAGTAAGCATTGTAGTTATTACGCTAAACGAAGAGAAGCGCATCGGTCGACTAATGGAAGATCTTAGTAAGCAGACTCATAAGGAGTTTGAAGTGATCCTTGTCGATTCAAACAGTGATGACGCAACGCGTGATGTTGCTACCGCGTATGAGGCGTCATTACCAGCTCTTACTATCCATAAAATGGAAACAAGAGGTGTTAGCTTAGGGCGCAACACAGGAGCAAAATTGGCGAAGCACGAACGCCTATTGTTTCTTGATGCCGATGTTCAATTATCACCTAATTTTCTAGCTAACGCATTAAGCCAGTTAGAAGAAAAGCAGCTTGAAGTGGCGGGCGTATACATGGGTGCAAAAGATCTCGCACTGGTACATAAGCTTGGCTACGGCATGTTCAACTTGGGTTTATTCGTCACTCAGTTTGTCTTTCCTACTGCGGTCGGTGCGTGCATTTTCTCATCCAAGCGCGTACATCAACAGTTGAACGGCTTCGATGAACAAATCGTACTTTGTGAAGATTGCGACTATGTGAAACGCGCGAGCAAAACATGGCGATTCCGCTTCTTGCCGTTGACGTTTGGGTTTGATCCTAGACGTTTAGATGAAGAAGGCGCCTTCAAAATGGGAGCGACCTACCTGAAAGCAAATGTGCGACGTTTCTTCTTTGGAGAAATGCGTAACAACGAAATGGAATACAAGTTTGGTCACTACAAAGAGCAACAATAACTGAGTAACTCAATATGTTTGAAGGATTCAGCTTATTTGTCGGGGCCTTGCTAGATGCGTTGATTGGCCCCAATTTGTTTGTACCTGGCGAGCCGTTCTTGCTCGCTGCGGGGTATCAACTCCAGCAAGGCATTATTACCGGAGTGTTTGCGGTTTTACTGGGTGGTTTTATCGGCGATCAAGTGAGTTACTTTATTGGTCGAAGGTTAGGTATTCCCGCTCAGAGAAAACTGATTCGGTGGCAATCTAAAACACGCCGCCCAATTGCGCGATGTCGTCACTTGATGGCCAAAAAGGGTAACTATGTGTTGGCGTTTGCGCGTTTGCTTGGGCCCATCGCCTGGGTTGTGCCGTTTATTGCAGGCTCGCAAAAAATCAGTTGGGCTCGATTTAGCCTGTATTCCACCATTGGTTTGTTTCTTGGGGTTGGTCAGTTTGTTGCTTGGGGCTATTTACTTGGTTATGGAATAGATAACTTCCCAATACTCAACGAAGCTAAAATATTCTTAGTTGAACATAAGGCTATCTTAATCGCTGTAGGTGCGAGTGTCGGCTTCTATCTTATCGGTAGGAAATTACGCTGGCGTTTAGTGTTTACCAAGTTCACTGCGTTCTTGTTGGCATCGGTTTTGTACGCTAACTATGCCCATTTCTTTTTCTATTCCGACGACTTTGCGAATAAAGTGAGTGTGTCTGAAAAGGGGAATGAGTTTGTCACAATAGGCGAACTGCCTCTGAAGGCGTATCCGGGCAAATCAGCGGTGTTTGACGCTCAGGCTATTAATGTTGCTTACGTAGGTGAACATCCAAGGGCTTTAATGGCCGATTTAGGTTGGATTGAAAATAAAACCTTCTCTAGAAATGATTTAGAGATAAGTGATTATATAGAGTTGCTTAAGCTAAATACTCCACCAGTCTCTGATTTGTTCTGGAATGGCGTGCCGCAAGAGTTAGCGTTTCAGCTACCAGGCAACTTGCTAAAACGCAGTCATATCCGCTGGTGGCAGGCTGGTGTGGATTCAAATACAAATCAAAATCTATGGTTGGGTGCGCTAAGCTACGATGATGGTCTTCAGATAACACCATATTCAGGTATTGTTACGATTCTGCACAGTATCGATCCTAATGTAGACCATGAGCGAGACAAGCTTGCTGAACAAGTACTCAGTGCGCCTGCGAATGTATCTATAGACATGGCCGCTTATCATCCACCAACCATTTTAGATGGCGAGCATGATTATTACACCGATGGCCGAGTACTGGTGATTAAGAGTGAGCGAGCTTCTCGGTCAGAAATATAATTATTGCCTACAAGTAAAATGCTGCCTAATGCTGAGCAAAAGTTTGCTTGGTGATGTTAGCTCGATTCAATAAACATAGGGGTTTTAGGTAGAAAAGTTTTGGCATTAACTTTGCGATAACGCGTAGATTCACGAAATAAACTCAAGAGTCTGCGAGTTAAGCAAAGGAAGCGAAATGCCAACACTGAACTACCTAATTGAGATTGACGGGCTTGAAGATGAGTCGCTAGTCGTCCACGAATTTAACGGTTGCGAATCGCTTTCATCTGATGACCAAGAGTTGTGTATTGGCTACCGCTATGAGATTAATCTTGCTAGTCGTCGTCATGATCTTAGTGAAAATGACATTGTCGACAAAAATGTGCAGTTAAAGCTCTTCCGTAATGGTGTGTTGGAGCGAATCTTACATGGTGTGGTAAGAGAGTTTACGGTAGGAGATACAGGTCATCACCATACGTTTTACTCTTTAACTCTTGTCCCCTCATTAGAGCGCCTATCGCTAAGGCACAACAGCCGAATCTTCCAACATCAAACTTGCCCTGAGATCGTCTCTATTCTTCTTCAGGAAATGGGTATCAATGACTACTCCTTTTCGCTAAAGAATCAGTATCCGCAACGTGAGTTTTGCGTGCAGTATCGTGAAACAGACCTTGCGTTTATCAATCGATTGCTAGCAGAAGAAGGGATTATTTATAGCTTCTATCATGAGCAAGGTAAGCACACAGTAGTTTTCTCAGATACGAGTGAATCTCTACCAAAACTGGAAACTGCACTGCCTTATAACGCTTTAGCCGGTGGAGCGAATGATGAGCCGTGTATATCAAGTTTGCTAGAAACTAAACGCGTAGAAGTGAGTCGAGTTGAGCTGAGCGATTACAGCTTTAAGAAACCTTCCTATCGATTGATGCAAAAGAAGTTAGGGGTAGAACAAGAGTACCAAAACACAGAGCACTATGAGTATTTTGATTCTCCTGGGCGCTACAAAGAAGATGTAGTGGGTGAACTGATCAGTCAGACAAGGATGGATTATTTGCGCCGCAATGCGCATTCCGCAACCGCGAAATCCAATGCACTAGTTCTACAAGCCGGATTGTGTTTCTCGATAGAAGAGCACATTGATGATGAAATAACAAAGGACTGGCAGGTAGTTTCCATCAAACTACGTGGTACCCAGCCTCAAGCTCTAGAAGAAGAGGGGGGCAATGGTGCGACAACCTATCACAATGAACTTGTCCTCGTTCCCGCTAAATGCACTTGGCAATCAAAACCACAAAACAAACCAACTGTTGATGGTTCTTCAATTGCAATTGTAGTAGGCCCTGAAGGTGAAGAAATCTACTGTGACGAACATGGTAGGGTTAAGCTACATTTTCCATGGGATCGGTATTCTAACGGAGACGAACACAGTTCTTGTTGGGTAAGGGTTTCTCAGGGGTGGGCAGGTTCGCAGTACGGAATGATGGCGCTGCCGAGAGTAGGGCAAGAAGTGATAGTCTCTTTCCTGAACGGTGATCCAGACCAACCAATTGTGACTGGTCGTTCCTACAATGCGAATAATACACTGCCGTACGGGCTTCCTGAAAACAAAACCAAAACAGTAATACGCAGCGAATCCTATCAGGGCTCAGGTTTCAACGAATTAAGTTTTGAAGATCAAGTAGACAAAGAACAGATCTATTTGCACGCACAAAAAGATTTTAATGCTGAAGTAAAAAATGATTCGACGACTCACATCCACCATGACCAGCACTCTATAGTCGAAAATGATCGGTTCAAACAGGTTTTAGGTAGTGCCCATTCTACGACGGAAGGAGAAAGTCGAACCCAGATAAAAGGTACAACGAGTGAAGTCGTTGAAAGTAGCTCCCATCAACAAATCGGTACACTCTTCAGTGCAGATGTAGGGCGCGAAATTACCTTGAAGAGTGGCGCGAAAATAGTGGTCGAAGCAGGAGCTGAAATCACCCTAAAAGCTGGCGGAAGTTTCGTCAAAGTTGATGGAGGTGGTGTTCACCTCGTTGGTCCTGCCATAAATCTAAATGGCGGCGGTAGTGCGGGCAGTGGCAGCGACTACGCAGGACAGCTTGCTGAATTACCAATAGATGTGGAGTCTCCTCAAGCACCTGAAGTATCAAAAGCTGTAAGTTACCAAGCGCTACTGAAAGCAGAAGAAGCCAATGTCCCTGCAGTCAAACCTTGTCCTTTGGCAGGAGATGCCTGATGTTGAAGGACTGGTTTATTACTCAAGATGAAGGGGCGGCGTTCTGGTTAGCTGATAGTAAAACCCACACAGAAGCCGTAAAGGAGTTCGGGTTTGGTTTTGAAGATTCGAGACCTCTTTTTGAAGGCGAGATGTTTAATTCTGTTAAAGATTTATCACCATGGCTTATCCCTGTGACAGAAGAAGTGCTGTCACTACAAGAAGAAACAATTAATAAAGGCATTGGCATTCGAAGTGAACATAAATTCGAGGAAGTTGTAGAACATCTACAAAGTTTGCTCACGGCATCTCTCGAAGGTGAAGAAGTTCTATTTCGTTTTTACGACTCAAAAGTTGTCCTACCAATGCTTAAAGCTATGGACGAGGGAGAGTTGGCAAGTTTTATGGGTAACATCAGTGAAATTGCCTTTTTTGACGATGAAATCAGAATGTTTTCAAATCCACCTAAACCAGACTTTAAGCCGCAAAGCGAAGCTTGGTGGAAAATTCAGCCTCATCATCTAGCGGAGCTATACAACATTAAAGCCCACGCCCATGCGATAGAAAGAAGATGGTGGGAGCTGTTTCCACAACTAATGGAAAAGCTAGATACCCCATCAGTTGTCCTAATCGGAGCACTACAAAAAGGGATAGATGCTGGCTTTAAAATTGAAAAGTTAGAGTACGGTGCAATGGTTGAACTGGCCAAAATTACAGGCACACACATTTCAGAGTTTTCTAATCCTTTCCACTTAACATTTGAAGAATTAAAAGAGCTAGAAGCCATTAAGGAGAGTTGGGTATGAGCAGCGCCACAGGAGCTAGCCCTTACTGCGTACCATGTGAGAAGAAAACACACTGGATTGAAATACAAGTAAGGGATGAATTTAACAATCCGTTCCAAGGCGTTAGTGGTGTTCTCATTGATGGCGCTTGCAATGAGTACCCAATTACTTTGGGTGACTCCCCAATCCTTGTAGAAGATATCTGCCCAGGTGAAGTCACACTGAAACTAGACAGTAAGTCTTGGTTAATCGAATCTCAAGGGAAGGAGCGCAAGCCAAACTCAGAAGGTAATCCTACTAAAGACTTTGCCGATGAATACCAAGGACATAAAGATTCCAAACCTATTTTCTTTGAGGTTACAGCGGGTGATCTAACTGAACTGACTGAAGAACAAACATTACCGACACGTCATCAACAAGGAAAAGCCGATACATTTAAACTCGTCGCAGATAAGAGTTATGTACTTAAAGTAAAAGGCTTCAATTTTATTACTCTACGCGTAGGGATGTTCTTTGATGGAACAGGCAATAATACTTACAGCGCTCAATGGGGTAAGAAGCAGCTAGAGAAATATCAACCTAAGTGGCGTCAAATATACGATGCAGATTGTCAAGCAATCTCCGAAAAAAGGGGGTATCGAAAAAACAACGTACCTGTTACAGAATTGTCTGATGAGTGTTTTTCTTTTCCAGAAGAAGAGAATTTCTTGGTTAAATTGTTTACTGGGAATGACGGTGAAACTGAAACCGTAGAAGGTAGCGCGACAAATGAAATAACCAATGTGCAGAAGCTATTTGATTTATACAAGAAGTACGAGTTTTCTGCCGATAGTAAAATATACCATCACGCTGAGTACATAACTGGTATAGGCACAGGTAATGAAACAACAATTGCGCCCGCAGATGAGTCTTTACTTGGACAAGGGACTGGCATTGGTGACTATGGTGTGATTGCTAAAGTAACTACAGGTATTAAGAACCTGACGCAAACACTAGAACAAGATGTCTTTTCTACATTTCCTGAAAACGTAGATGGTTTCGATAAACTGGAACTCGATGTGTTTGGTTTTAGTCGGGGTGCTGCTGCTGCGAGGCATTTCATTAACATAGCTTTAGATGGTGAAAAAAACGAACTTTCAAACAGCATTCAAGGAGCAGTTAAGTCGTCGGGCTTTGTATTACCAGAATATTTTGACTGGTCTGAAAGTGACCCACAAAAAGCTAGTTGTGTCGTAACTTTTGCTGGCCTTTTTGATACGGTAGCTTCAATCGTCCATTTGGTATCGTTGGATTCAGATACTTTGATAGACATAGATTTTTCAACTCACCAAGATAGTGGGGATGTACGATTGTGGTTAGATACATCTCGTGTTTTGAAAGCTGTTCATCTTACAGCCGATCCAACACTAGAGTGTCGTTATAACTTCAGCTTGAATCACATAAACAAGCACGATAACTTTGTTGAGTTTGTTCTCCCGGGAGCCCATTCAGATATAGGTGGTGGGTACCAATCGACGCTTTCATATAAAAACAATAGCTTCTTGTTGCCAGAGCTAGAAATGAAGCGAATTAAGCGTATCAGTCGTACTTATTCGTCAAGCTACGAAAAGAAGCGAGTAACAGACTATATTGAGAGAAAACTCCAAGAGTTTATCGAAATAGACCAAAGAACTGGTTGGAACAAAACAGATTACTTTATTCCAGATTTTGATTATAGGAAAATGAACGGCTCCCAAAATATTGCTATTGGTAGTGTTTATATAAAGCGTAGAGTAAAAGGTGAGCTTTCTCGACTGTATTTGCGCTTAATGTATGGCTTAGCTAGCTTCAATAACGTTCCATTCTCTGATGAAAGTGAGTACATTTGGAATGATAACTCTCACTATACAGTAGAAGATTTAGGAGAATGTTCAGGCTTTAAAGAGTTAAATGAGAAAGCTCTTAACCTAGCATTGAATGGAGATAATGACGCCATTGAAAAGCTGCTTTCGAATGACAAAATAAAGAGAGAGTTCATGTCACTAAATCTAGTCCATCACTCATCAGATGATAGCTTTGCTTTTAAACCTTTATTTGACGAAAAGTTAAATGCGTATAAAAGAGCTAGCTATGAGGTATCGCAAGGGGAATAAAGTGAAAAAGACAAAGGTACTATTGAGTGTACTGAGCATATTTGTAGCATCGTGCAGTAACAATGTTCATTCAACTCCCGACAAAAACTGGTCTATCAGAGTTTCTATGCCGACATTTTATCCGGTTAGTATAACCCAAGCATATGGTATAAATGAAGGACAGGACTGGACTTCACCAATCCACAATATGATTACGACAATGAGTACGAGCAGGCTTTCTTCTGTGCGTAAGTGGATTCCAGAGTATGATGGATATGGTTTACCTATTGATAACTTCACTACAGTCTGGGGAAGGCAAGTAGCAGGTACAAACCAATTACCTGATAGCATTGTAATTAATTGGGTATCACTAGCTAATACTCAATTCTTTACAACTAAGTACACGCTCACAGATGATGTAAAGAGATTGAGCTCAGCGAAGGTAAGCTACACAAGAGGGGACGGATTTGTATTTGATTCATGTTACCGAACTGAATTTGTATTTGGGCTAAAACCTAATGGGAATGCTGAAATCTTTTTAAAAGGTTGCGGAGACTTAATACACATACAAGAATTAGCGCCTGAAATAGTAATGGATAAAGATATCCATGGGTTTGGGGTTGAGGATTACAAACAACGTTCTTACCTAGGAAGAATACAAAAAAGAGCTGAAGAAGCAGGTGTGACTTTGGACCCTATCCCATGGAATAAAGTTAATAAGGTTTATTCCAACTACGAAATCACCGAATTAAACTGATCGGCGAAAGATGAAGGTGTTTGGAATTGTAATGTCTTTTATGTCTAAGTTGATTGCAATGCTGCTATTTATAGCTCCAACACTTTCCCATGCATTTGCAAAAGTTCCTAGCGTTCCAGAAGACATGCCCAAATGGCGTATCGGCTATGCCATGTCTTCATTATATCCTGCGAAAATTACCGAAGCTTATGGGGTGAATGAAGAGCAAGATTGGACGTCATTTGTTCATAACGATATGCACTTTATGACAAGAACCGAGCTAAGTAAATTGAAGAAAAAGTTACCTGATTACGACGGCTATAGTCTCGTTTTAGGAACTCCAGTAACTATGAAAAGACAGGTTGCTGGTACGAAAACACTGCCAGACAGCGTATTTGTATATTGGGCATCGATAAGCAATACAAGATTCTTTGTGACTAAATTTGACTTAACTAAAGAGGTCAAAGCAGCGATGGTTACAAAACGGAAAATGACCACATGGGATGGCGCGATCCTAGACTGCTATCAAAATGACATTGTTTTTGGATTCTTACCTAATGGAAACACTAAGGTTTGGTTAGATGGCTGCGGCGAGTATAAATACGTAACAGAACTAATGCCAGATGCTGAGCTTGAAGCAGACTCGCGTGGTAACAATGCCGAAATTTACAAAGCTAACTATAGCGCGAGAATCACTGAAAGAGCAAAAAAAGCAGGCGTGATTTTGGACCCAATCCCTTGGGACAAAGTTAACAAGGTATACTCCAAATACGAAATCACCGAGTTAAACTGATATGCGAAAGATGAAGGTGTTTGGAATTGAATGTCTTTTATGTCTAACTTTATTGCAATGTTGCTATTCATAGCTCCAATACTTTCCTATGCGTTTGCGAAAGTACCAAGTGTTCCTGAAGACATGCCTAAATGGCGTATTGGTTATGCGATGTCTTCTTTGTATCCTGCGAAAGTGACCCAAGCCTATGGCATTAATAACACTGCTGACTGGACATCTTATGTTCATAATGACATGCATTTTATGCGTAGGAGTGAATTGAGTAGGCAAGACGTGGATGACTATGATGGTTTCGGGTTAGTTCTCGGTACACCGGTCGCCAAAATTGGTCAGGTAGCAGGGACTAAGACACTACCTGACAGCGTCTATATCTATTGGGCTTCTATTTCAAATCAGAGGTTTTTTGCTACCAAGTGGGATTTGTCATCGGACATTAAGAAGATGATGAGTACCAAAGAAACTTATACCAGATGGGATGGCGTTGTTAGAGATTGTTATCGAACAGACATGATTTTTGGATTTCTGCCCAATGGAAATACTAAATTGTGGTTGCGAGGTTGTGGAGAGTATAAGTATATAACTGAGTTGGCACCAGATGCTGAGCTTGAAGCAGATACTTTTGGCAATAATGCTGCAATTTATGAAGCGAATTATAGCGAGAGAATTGCTGAACGTGCCGAAGAGGCAGGCGTTTCTTTAAAGCCCATCCCTTGGGATAAGGTCAATAAAGTTTATTCGGATATAAATTAGGTACCCCAATTAAACAAAAGAGCCCAGCATTACGCCGGGCTCTTCCATTTTATGAATTTTAAGATATGGTTAAGGTAATAATATAAATAATTCAGATTATTACCTATGTTGTTGATAAACAATAAATACATTCTTAACGCTTTAACGGGGACGCTAGAAGAGCGAGACAGTGGTATCAAAGTGGCGCTTGGCAGCAACGAAGTTGCTCTGTTGCAGTTTATGATTGAGCATCCCCATAAGCCACTCTCAAAGGCTCAGCTTCTCGATGAAGTATGGTACAAGAAAGGCGTGGTGGTAGAAGAAAGCAGCTTGCTCCATGCAGTATCGACTTGTCGTAAAGCACTAGAGGACCGCGGTGGTGAAATCATTACCACAGTTCGTGGTGTCGGCTATCAGTTTAATGGTCATGTAGAAAGCTACCAACCGCAAGAAATCGGTTCTCCGATTATTACCCGAGCGTTTAGCCCCAGCGAACCAAAGCAGCTTAAGCGCAATAATACCGCTTACCTCATTGCCTTTACACTTAGTGCGGCAGTCGGTTTTACGGCTTATAGTTGGTTGAGCACGCCATGGGTAGAGGCTGATTATCAAGAGAGCCGATATGTTGGCTGTGTTATCCCTCAACCTGGTAGTGAGAAGTCACTAGTAATGAACAACGTTCGCGCTTTTACTTCTGAGAACCAAACTATCTTGGTCGATCAAGAGGGGAATTCAATCAGCTTTATTCCTTCTGAAGTGGAGGTGGATTGTGAATAACAAAATTCTAGCGGCCAGTATTGCTTCGGGTTTGTTTATTGGCGTGTTGGCTGGCGTAGTAAACTCGCCAACTATCGCTCAAGCGTTGCAAAGTGATACCAGTTTACTGGTTAAATCGGATGACGATACTCACATCATTAAGATGAAGTCGGCAATTAATCTCAAACGCTCTGGTCAATACGAGATGTTCTTTTTGACGGAGGGAGATGTCGGCTTTAACTCGGCGGGAGAATACCACTTTACCCGCTATGGGCTTTCACTAATGCCAACTACATCTGAACAAGTCCTGCCTTCTTCGCAAAAAGTCTCACTGTTGGAAACGATGTTTTCACAGCGTGGGATGCATTCGTTAGAAGAGCTTAAAATGATTCCCTACTCCCAGAAGCAGATGATTTTGGTCGCTCCTAGGTACTCATACTTGTTTTCAAAGCGCGCTGAATAACGTCATTAATCAGATTTAAATCGCCGTAGTACTTTGCAAGTTACTACGGCGTTTTTGTCTATAAAACTTTTTTAAAATCAAAGGTTTGATTTTTCTTAAGGTTCGTTAAGGATTAATCATTCTCTGGCTGACAAAACGATAACTTTGTCAGAAAAATCTTAGGTATAACAAGCGACAACTTCCATCAATCAGAGTCGCACTATGAAAAATACTAAGACTTTATCCCTGTCTATTTTCTGTATTGGCACCACTATTATCGGTTCAACTGCTTTTGCAGAGACTATGGAAAGTGTCCCTGTTACCGTCGAGATCGCGAAGCAACAAATGACCGCTTCTAGTATTGAAGAAGTCGGTAAGCTGAAAGCGACAGACTCCGCAGCATTAACATTTAGTGCTGGCGAAAAATTAAAGCAACTCAACTTCAATGACGGCGATGTGGTTAAGAAAGGGGAGCTCATTGCTCAACTTGATGACTCGCAAGCGAAAGCTGAATTAGATAAAGCAGAAAGCTCATTGGCGCTCGCTGAATCAAAACTTGCTCGTGTATTAGCTTTGTTAAAGAAACAACCAGACTCAATGTCAGCTCAAGATGTTGAAGAGTTAAAGCAGCAAGCAAGTTTGGCAAAAGCAGATTTCAGACAAAAGAAAACTGACCTACAAAACTACCAACTTGTTGCGCCATTTGACGGGCAACTCACCAACTTTACTCATTCAGTTGGCAGCCGTGTTGAGGCTGCGACCGCTTTGGTTAGCCTTATCAAGCTTGATCCGGTTGAAGTGCATTACTCAATTTCTCAGGCAGAAGTCGGCAAAGCGCAACTTGGTCAGCAAGTGTCGGTGAAAGTGGATGCTTATGGTGAAACAGAGTTTACTGGCACGGTCGACTACATTGCCCCTTTAGTTGACGAGAACTCAGGTCGAGTCGAGGTCCATGCGCACTTAGATAACAGTGATAACAAACTGGTACCGGGAATGTTTGCAAAGGTTTCACAAAGTATCGGAGATGCGTCAGATGACGTAGTAGTTTCGCAAACAGCTGTAGATACGTCAGGTGATCAGCGATTTGTTTGGGTGATCGAAAACAACAAAGCAACCAAGCGTTCAGTTGAGCTAGGGCAAAACACCAATGACGGCTACGTTGTGATCGTGTCTGGATTAAATGCTGGAGAGCGTGTTGTTGTCACTGGCCGTCAAAACTTACATCAAGATGTACAAGTGGCTATTCAGCAAACCAAGTCTCCCGTAACTTTGCCAGCGAGAACCTTACCGGCTAAGCCTGAGAAAAAAGAACAGCAGGTAAAGCCAGTTGCTGAAACGCCTAACAAAGAAGCAAGCAAAATCGCCGAGCCTAAATCGGACAAGTCGACGGAGGTAACGAATGAAGCTGCCTGAAATATGTATCAAGCATCCGGTACTCGCTTCGGTGCTAAGTATCGCGATTGTGTTACTTGGTATCGTCTCTTACCAGAAACTGTCTATTCAGTACTTTCCTGAGCGTCAAACGGCTTCTGCCACGGTGAGCGCTTCAATTACGGGAGCGAGCGCTGAGTTTATGTCACAAAACGTAGCGGAAGAACTCATTACTGCCGTTACTGGGTTAGACAAAATCAAAACGATGACAACCGACTGCCAAGAGGGAAGTTGTTCGTTAAAGATTCAATTTGAAGACGGCATTAGTGATGTTGAATATGCGAGTTTGATGAACAACCTGCGTAGCAAAGTGGATGGTATCTCTGATTTTCCGCCTGCGATGACAGACAAACCAACGGTAACAGATGACTCATCTGATACTTCAATGCCAAGTAACATCATTACATTTGTCAACAATGGCTCGATGGACAAACAAGAGATGTTTGACTTCATCAATCAGCAAATCTCGCCACAGTTCAAGAATGTTCTAGGTGTTGGTGGAGTATGGGGGCCTTATGGAGGCTCGAGTCGTGCAATTCGAGTGTGGTTGCAGCCTGAGCGCATGGCAGCATTGAATGTCAGTGCATCCGATGTGGTTGGAACGCTAAGCACCTATAACGCAACTTTTACTGCTGGTACGATTAAAGGCGAGGTGCGTGACTTCTCCATTAACCCAGTCAATCAAGTCACTACCATTGAAGATGTTCGCGACCTTGTACTGCGTGTCGATAGCGGAAAGATCATTCGTGTTAGCGACATTGCGGATATCCAAATGGGTGAAGAAAGCCTAGAGCCAAGTATGCTTAACGTCGATGGCGATATGGCGATGTCTCTGCAAGTATTACCGCTTAAGACTGAAAACCCAGTGACAGTGGCGAACCGCGTCAAAGCGGCGATGGAAACGATGCAGATACCGGAAGGTATCGAGATGAAGATGGTCTATAATCAGGCCGACTTTATTGAAGAAGCGATCGACCAAGGTTTTATGACTTTAGTTGAGGCCATTGTATTGGTTTCCGCAATTGTCGTGCTGTTCCTTGGCTCGCTGCGTGTAGCGGCGATTCCTCTGATTACCATTCCAGTATGTGTGATCGGCGTGTTTGCGGTTATGGCAATGCTTGGTTTCAGCATTAATGTACTAACCATTCTCGCGATCATCCTTGCAATCGGCTTAGTTGTCGACGATGCGATTGTTGTTGTAGAAAACTGTTACCGTCACATTGAAGAGGGATCTTCCCCGTTTCAAGCAGCGCTGAAGAGCTGTAAAGAGATCGTATTCCCAGTTATCGCAATGACGTTAACACTTGCGGTGGTTTATCTTCCAATTGGTTTAATGTCTGGCTTAACCGCAGATCTGTTCAGGCAGTTTGCTTATACGCTTGCTGCATCTGTGATTATCTCAGGCTTTGTTGCGCTGACTCTATCTCCGATGATGAGCGCGTACATGCTTAAGTCAGTGACAACGTCACCAAAGTGGTTCCAGTGGGTTGAAACTAAGTTAGATGCGATGACTGAAAAGTACATGCTGTATCTTAATGCTTGGTTCAAACGTCCGGGTATGGTGCTAGGTGGAACTGCTGCTCTAATTGTTTTGTCGTGTGTTGCTGTATGGTTTATGCCAAAAGTCCTTTTACCGACAGAAGATACAGGCTTTATTGAGGTCACGTCTCATGGTCCGGCGGGCGCAGGTCGTCTCTATGATCTGGAAAATGCCGAACAGATAAACAATGTGTTCAAAGACAGTGATGCGATTGAAGCAAACCTAGCTTATATCGAGTCAGCGCCAACCAACCATGTTCTACTTAAATCTTGGGAAGAGCGTGACCAAAGTGCTGATGAGATTATTCAAGAGATGATGGCTAAAGCGGGTGAAACGGTTTCAGCCTATTCAACTTCTTTCTCTGTGCGCTCTGCGGATAACCTAGATGTAGCAAGCAATCTCGTTCTTGAATTGACCACAGTTAACCGTGATTTAGATGCGTTATCTGATACCGCAGAAAAAGTAGTAGAGCTGCTAGAAAACTATGAAGGTCTTTCGAATGTAGACAACTCGACACACCGAGATCAGCTACGTTTTGACCTCTCCATTGATCGCAATGCAATTGTGCTGTCAGGAGTAGACTACGGCAATGTCACTAGCGCTATTTCTACCTTCCTTGGTTCTGTAAAAGCAGCAGATTTACAGGCAGAAGATGGTTTTACATACCCAATTCAGGTGCAGGTAAACCGTCAGGCATTAGGTGATTTCAAAGTTCTAGATAAGCTGTACGTAAGCTCTGACTCGGGTCAAAGACTACCATTGTCACAGTTTGTTTCGATTGAGCCTGTCACTGCGGAGTCAAACATTAAGACTTATGGTGGTAAGGATGCAGCAGAAATCACCGCTGATCTGATGCCAGGATTCAGTGCAAGTGATATTCAGGAGTACGTCGATGCTGAGTTGCCAAAACTGTTGAAAGTGGGCCAAAACTACGAATATAACGGTGTGGTCAAAGAACTCAATGAATCTGAAGCAGGAATGCAGGTCCTATTTGGCTTGGCACTGGTGTTCATCTTCTTGATTCTGGCGGCTCAGTTTGAAAGCTTTGTCGATCCGCTAATCATCTTAATTACCGTGCCTCTATGTTTGGTTGGTGCAGTACTGACATTAAGTGTGTTTGGCCATAGCTTAAACCTGTATTCAAAGATTGGCTTGTTGACCTTGGTAGGTCTAGTCACTAAGCACGGTATTTTGATTGTCGAGTTTGCCAACATTAAGCGTAAAGAGGGCTACAGTGCGATGACATCGGCTCTTATGAGTGCGAAATCTCGCTTACGCCCAATTCTAATGACTTCACTAACGATGATTATTGGTTCATTGCCACTTGCATTGGCGGATGGCCCTGGTTCATTAGGACGTACCAACATTGGCTTAGTTTTGGTTGGTGGCTTAACGGTGGGGACTTTCTTCTCGTTATTCATTGTGCCTATGGCGTATGTTGCGTTCGCTAAAGTGACTGAAAAATCGAAACGCTTTGAGCTAGCTACAGAGGGGTAAAGACGATGCTGCTAATCAACGGAACTCACATACTTGACGACACTGGCGGCTATATTCAAAGCCTTAAGAGCCAGATCCGTCACCCAATTGGTATCAATGAGATTTCATTGTTGACCTACATGTTTACTCATAAAGGAAAGGTATTGAGCAAGCATGAACTTATGGAAGAGGTTTGGCATAAACGCGGTATTGTCGTGGAGAGCAGCAGTTTGCTGCACTCCATATCCAGTTGTCGTCGCGGCTTAGAAGATCGCTCTGGTGAAATCATCCGCACAGAGCGTGGCGTGGGCTATGAATTTATCGGTACGGTTAAAAAGATAACATGCCTCTCTGAAGTTAAAGTTTCTCAGAATGAACCATTGGCAACCGAACAGAAGAAAACACCGCAGACTGATAAGCAGCGCAAGCTTTCCCCACCAAAAGTAGGTTCGTCAATCAGCTATAAAGCCGCTTCGGTGTTTGCTGCTGCGATTGTGATTGGCTTCTTTGGGACGATGCTAGCTAAAGAGCTACTGATCTCTAGCCAGTATGTTGCTAAAACTTATAACCAGTGCTGGTATGAGCCAACAAACAATGGCGAAAGAATCTATTACCAGAATCCAACGGTGTATCAGTTTGATGAGCTTAGCTTAATGCTTGATGAGCAGGGTCGTTCTGTCAGTTTCAGCAATCAAAGTGGGGTAGTGAATTGTGAATAAAGAAATTATCCTTGGCGCAGCGATATTGGGGTTAGGCGTTGGAGTCGGTATTGCCTTTAATACTGGTGATCAGCCAAACAGGCATTTTACCAGTAGCACGGTGGCACACATTCATATTGAAGAGCCATCAACTGTCTTCTCTACGTCTTTGCCAATGAGACTTGAACTGACATTAAATGAAAACAACACTTATGGCGTGTTTGCAATGTTACCGCAAAGCCAAGTTGGTTTTTCAGGCAAAGGGCAGTACAGCATGGACTCAGACGGAATATTGTTCATGCATGATACGCACACCCCACTTGACCTAGAGGGAGCGAAAGGAGGGGTGATTGAGCAACTGTTTGTTAGACCGGGTTCGTTTGATGGCCTAATGAACCTTATCGATATTGGTGATAAAGGCTCAATATTAGTCGGCAAGAAAGTGGCTTTACATTTGGAGTCATAAACATAGTTAAGAGAGAGCAGCGCCCTAGTGGCGCTGTTTTTGTATAGGGCTTAAGTAAGCGTTAAAAATCATAGCTTAAGCTCATCGTACTGTAGATTTCATCCGGTGATTGGTCTTCAGCAACGGTTGTGTTGTAGATGTACTCAACGTCGAAAACTAAAGACAGGTTCGCCATTAGGGTATTCTTGATGTATGCCTTAGTGTTGTAATGGGTGTTCTCTTCACCGTGTGCCACGTCAAAGGTTGCGCCCATTGAAAGCCTCTCCGAGAAAACAATAGAGCTATCGAGGGTAGAAGAAGCAATGACTTCATAATTCATTTGGTCTGGGTATTCAGAATCGAACGGCTGTCTTTGCGTGATTCGATAACCTGGACCAAGAGATATTGAGGTTTTTACGATGTCATTGTTAACCAAATAGACACCAATACCGCTCATTAATATCCACTGCTTACGGTAAGTACCATACAAGTCATTTTCAAATCGGCCAGCACCACGGACGAAGGTTTTCTCTGCAAAGTCATAGGTTGAACCCGCATTGACCGTATAGCGATTTGCCCCATCATCGGCATTGTCGGCGTCAGTATAGTAGCTTTCAAATGACGCCTTATGTAGCCAAGACTCTTGTTGATAATTGAGGTACAAAGCTGAATTTACAGAAAGAGAAGAGCTGGTGTTTTCTGTATAGATAAAGCCAAGTTTGGTTTGAGCGGTGAAAGGCGACTCTTCAACGTCAGAGCTTTCCTCGTCTTGTGCAAAAGAAAGAGAGGGTAACAGCAGCAGGCTTAAAATCGATGATAAGGCCGATAAGGTAAAAGGGACGTTTTTCATTTGTTAACAGAGCTGACATAGTTTTTATTCGTCAGTCTATTATCGAATTCGATAACCTTAGTCAGTACTGAATCACTCTAAATCATTCTCAACAACTAAAAAGCGACGCAGATTGCGTCGCTTTCATTGTGGTCTGACTCAAGATTGACTTAGTTCGATGTATTAAACGCAAGGACGGCTTTTAATCCACCCATCGAGCTTCTTGATAGCGCAAGCTTACCGCGATAACTGTGTGCCATTTCGTTAACGATATTCAGTCCAAGGCCAGTTCCTGGCGTAGTTTCGTCTAATCTTACACCACGCTTAAGTGCTTGCTGAATATCTTCATCGTCAATGCCGGGACCGTCATCCTCGATAATGATCTCAATGGTGCCCGGTTCATTTTCTTGAGAGTGGACACGAATAATATTGCAAGACCACTTGTAGGCATTCTCTAGCAAGTTACCCACCATCTCGTCTAGATCAGTTGCATCGACGGCAACTTCGATGTCTGAGTCGAGTTCATTAATCAAAGCAACACCTCGCTCGGCGTATACTTTGTCAAACGCCATCGAAATCGCATCTACGCGCTCAGAAGGATTAGCGCGAACAGAGAGAATATTTTTAGAGCCAGCCATTCGCGCACGGCCTAAGTGGTAATCAATTTGGCTTTGGATTTGATGAACCGGAGGCAAGAGATAGTCTCGTGTCTCCTTATCGAGCGAACCAATTTCATTTCTTAACACCGACAAAGGGGTTTTTAGCGCGTGAGAAAGGTTGCCTGCATGATGGCGAGCGCGTTCAAGCAATTCTTGGTAATGGAAAACCAGAGCATTGAGATCGGAAACGACCGGAGCCACCTCTTTCGGATACTCTTCATCTAGGCTTGTTTTATCTCCGGAGCGAAGCTGGTTCAACTCTTTTTGCATCTTGTTGAGTGGACTTAGCGACCATTGGACTTGCAACATGATTACTGCCAAAACACCGAAGTAGAGTAGAGCGAGAATAATCCACAGCTGACTCATTAAATCGCGAACAGTATCTTCAATGGGTTGTTCATCAATACCAATCAGAACTTCAATCGGCCCATCATAATCTGGGTAATAGAGCTTGGTCTTTATGTAGATGAGCTTTTCATCGCGAGCGCCAACGAATTCTTTACCGTTCTTTTTGCTCTCGATGCGTTGATCCCACAAAGAGCGTGAGCGAAGCAAATCTGTCTCGGTTTTCGCAGACCAATATAACCCGCTATACGGGCGATTAAAGCGGGGATCGGAAAGGCTAGATGCCAGAGTGATGTTGCCAGATTCATCGGCTTCTATCGCTGCGGAAATCTCATCCATATAAATGGATAACTGAGACTTTGCGTCGTCAGCCATATAGTTGAAGACTTGGTTAGGCACACTCACGCCAACCGCTATTACCATAGCCGTTAGCCAAACTACAGCCGCTAGAACTAAGCGGCTTTTTAAACTCAGTCTTTTAAGTAGTGAGCGTTTGTTATTCGGCATTAAGCTGGTACCCCAAGCCTCTCACTGTTTTGATGACTTTCGGTGCGATCTTTTTGCGAATTCGACCGATAAACACTTCGATAGTGTTTGAATCACGGTCAAAATCCTGTTTGTAAATATGCTCGACCAATTCTGTGCGTGAAATGACCTTCTCGGGGTTATGCATAAAGTAAGCGACAACTTTGTACTCCAACGCTGTCAGGCTAATCGCTTGGCCTTGCCACATCACTTTCGAAGTGCGGGTATCAAGACTTAAATTACCGACTTGCATAACAGGAGAGGCATTACCAGAAGCGCGGCGAAGTTGAGCTCGGATGCGGGCAATTAACTCGACCATTTCAAATGGTTTGGTTAGGTAATCGTCTGCGCCTGCGTTTAAGCCTTCTACGCGTTGAGTTAAGGTGTCACGAGCGCTAAGAATCACTACTGGCGTGTTAATGTTCTCGTCTCGAATGCCTTTGAGTACCGTTAGGCCGTCGAGTTTTGGCAGACCTAGATCGAGCACGATCGCATCCCACTCTTCTGAAGTCGCTCGGTATAGCGCATCAATACCGTCTTGAGACAGTTCAGGAACCCAACCGGTTTGTTCCAAAATGTCGACAATTTGTTCACCTAGACGCGGTTCATCTTCCACTACAAGAATTTTCATAAGCTTCAATCTTCTATTTTTTTAGTGCTTCTTTTATGTTTCTGCCTTTAATTTGCAGCATTTCAAGGGTTTCGGCGTTGTATTCAACTTTGATGATATTGTTATTGTGGTTCAATTTAAGTTCATAGACCCAAATATCATCATCTTCTTCAAGCTCGACATGAATGATCCGACCGTTTAAGTCACGCTCTACCGCCGCAAACATTTCAGAAAATGGGCGAACATAGCCTTTTTGTACAGCGTCGTAGACCTCATCTTGGTCTTCTTCGAACTCGATTCGCGTACCAGGCTTATGCACGTCTTGAACTAGCGCATGTCCATCTTCATCATGATGCTTCTTAGCCAATGTTGGAAATGAAACAAAGACGCACGCCAATATGGCTGTCAGACTTACTAACGGACGCTTCAACATAATCTTACCTTCTTGAAATTACTGTGAGTCAGTATACGTGTTGATAGATGAACACCAAATGAATTAGCTCTTAGTTGGTTAACTCGTCAGCAAAAATCTTATCTCGCATTTTCCAGAATCGTCCTGACTTCCTTGCAATAACAAATTGAGGTGGACGGAATCGGTGTTGATTATTCACCACTTTAGTCGGTGAAGCGTCTTCAAAAGGCCTATGTTTGTCTGCTAGGTGAGGGCGAACAAACTGATCCTTGAAGCGTTGTTTCTGATTCTTCGTCGTCAATGACCAGAATTCACTCACTTGAGCCTGATTATCTCCAATGTAAGAGACTTTTAAGCTGCTTTTCCCTTTGTCATCTTTGTGAACGCTTAAAGCCATTTCTAAGCACTCAAAAACAAGAGCGTCTTTAAGGTTTAACGCCTCCTTAAGCTTCTTGTCTGGGTCAACCAAAGTGGCATCGCATTCATGGCAGATTCTCGCAGCGATATCGTTGTCGGCTCCACACTCTCCACAATACTTAGCTCTGAATCGGTAATCGCAGTGTTCACGTTCGCCAGTCTCTTCATCTTCAAAGAACCCTTGGCACTTGCGACCAAAATGTTCAAGTAGAAAACCGTTACTGTCTAGCTTTCCCCAAAAGTTGTTGTTGAAGCCGCAAGCAGGGCAGGGAATGGTGATGATCTCGCTGTCTGAATCGGGTTTGGCATCACCCACTTCAGGCTGATAGAGATCGTAGCTATTGCCTGCATAATCTAGAACTAAACATTCCTCTTTACCCGGAGATAGACGCAATCCGCGTCCAACAATTTGCTGATAAAGGCTAATCGACTCGGTTGGTCGTAATATGGCAATTAAATCAACGTGCGGCGCGTCAAAGCCCGTTGTCAGTACTGATACGTTGACAAGGTATTTAATTTTGCGCTCTTTAAAGTCTTGAATGATGGCATCACGTTCAGGTGTTGGCGTATCGCCGATCACGATGGCGGTTTGTCCTTCTGGTAGCAGGCCGAAAATTTCTTGAGCATGGCGAACAGTCGCAGCAAAAATCATAATACCTTGCTTACCGGTAGACATAAGAATGATTTGCTCGACGATTTGTGGTGTTGCACGTTTCGCCTTATCAATCACCATATCCATTTCCGACTCTTTGTAGCGACCCGTATTCGCGGGCTTGAGCTGAGAAAAGTCATAGCTCAGTACGGGCGCATCCATCATGCGTGCTGGAGTAAGAAATTTTTCATCCAGTAAGTAGCGAATAGGCAGCTCAAATATGCAGTCGCGGAAGAAGCGTGGTTCCTCACTGCGAACTAGTCCGCGTGTGTGGTATTGGTAAATCCAGCCCATGCCTAAACGGTAAGGTGTGGCAGTGAGCCCAAGCACTTTTATGCCTGCATTTTGCTCGCGCAAATGGTTGATGACTTTTTGGTAGCTGGTGTTCTTGTCGTCGGGCACTCGATGACATTCGTCGATGACCAAAAGTGAAAATTGGTTTTTAAACTGATCGAGGTTGCGCACGACAGATTGCACTGAAGCAAAAACGACTTGCTGGTCGGTTTCTTTACGACCTAACCCCGCTGAAAATATCGAGCCTTTCAGTCCGTATCCTTCGTATTTTTGATGGTTTTGCTCGACGAGTTCCTTTACATGAGCAAGCACCAATACACGCCCTTTGGCCAAGCGAGCCAGCTCAGCGATAACTAAGCTTTTACCTGCGCCTGTTGGGAGTACCAACACAGCGGGTGACGAGTGTTTTCGAAAATAATGAATGACCGCTTTGACGGAGTCAGCCTGATAAGGACGGAGTGTATACATAAAATGTGTGAAATAGCTCAACTATTTAGTCTAGTCGCACTATAATACCCCACCTAGCAAAGATGAGGTATTCATGCGTTTAGATAAATATCTATGTGATGCACTTGGGGCAACACGTAAAGAAGCAACAAAAATCATTAAAAGTGGTGATGTTACCGTCAATGACGTGGTGCAGAAAAGTGGCGCGACTAAAGTGACTGAAGAGTGCACGGTAGAATGGCAAGGCCGAGAGATTCAAAAGCCGGGCCCTCGCTACATTATGCTTTTTAAGCCAGATGGTTTTGTTTGTTCGCATGAAGATGGTTTCAACCAGACGGCATTTATGTTGTTAGATGAAGTCAAAATGGAAGACTTGCACTTTGCTGGTCGCCTTGATGTTGATACTACGGGTCTTGTTTTGATTACTGATGATGGCCAATGGTCGCACCGAATCACTTCGCCTAAACACAAGTGTGAGAAAACTTACCGAGTGTGGCTGGTTGATCCGCTCCAAGCGGATTATGCAGAGAAGTTTGCCGAAGGTATTCAATTAAGAAATGAAAAAGGTTTGACCCTGCCTGCGAAGTTAGAAGTGGTAGATGAAGACGAGAAAGAAGTGTTACTGACCATCACCGAAGGTAAGTACCACCAAGTGAAGCGTATGTTTGCTGCACTTGGCAATAAAGTTGAGCATCTTCACCGTGAGCGCATTGGTGAAATCGAGCTATGCGAAACCTTAGAACCGGGTGAATATCGCTATTTAACTCAAGAAGAAATTGACTCTGTTTGGAATTAATTCTTTATTGAGGAAATACTTTATTTCCATCTAGGAACTAGTCTTTTAGACAGAATTGATTGAATATAGATCGATTCAATTCAGGTCTGTTAACTGCATAAAGGCAGCAGTCCATAGCACTTTTAGTGCTCATTTATTCTGTTTGGTTGCAGCACGGAAGCTGCATCTGATTCGCAACCGAGTAGGAGATTTATGTCTGAGAGAACCTTAGATCAAACCAAGGCCCCACAAATCAGTTTTCTGTTATTCCTTGTTTTGGGTGCCATTGGTGCATTAACCCCATTAGCTATTGATATGTACCTGCCTGCAATGCCAACGATCGCCAGAGATCTTGGTGTTGCTGAAGGGGCGGTGCAAATTACGTTAACTGCTTATACCGCTGGATTTGCGTTAGGTCAGTTGATTCATGGGCCATTAGCCGATAGTTATGGTCGTCGTCCGGTTTTAATTCTGGGAGTGCTCTTCTTTGGGCTTGCAGCTGTAGTGAGTGCCACAACAACCGGTATTGAAGCGTTAACTTGGGTCCGAACGGCGCAAGGCTTTGCAGGCGCTGCTGCTGCGGTGATTATTCAAGCCGTTGTTCGAGACATGTTTGACCGCGAAGACTTTGCCCGTGCGATGTCGTTCGTCACATTAGTCATTACCATCGCGCCACTTATCGCCCCTATGATTGGTGGATATGTTGCGGTGTGGTTCGGTTGGCGTGCGATTTTCTGGATTCTGGCAGCATTCTCTGTTGTCGTTATTTGCTTAGTGCTGTGGAAGATTCCAGAAACGTTAAGCGCTGAGAACAAGCAGCCATTTCGAATTCGTAATACGTTACGTAATTATATCAAACTGGCGAAAAACCCTGTGGCGATGGGGCTGATTTTTTCAGGAGCATTTTCGTTTGCTGGGATGTTTGCCTTTTTAACGGCCGGTTCCTTCGTCTACATTGATATTTATGGTGTGCGGCCAGAGCAGTTCGGTTATCTGTTTGGTTTGAACATTGTCGCGATGATCATAATGACAAGCATCAACGGGCGACTGGTTAAGAAGGTCGGCTCACATACTATGTTGCGTTTTGGACTGATTGTTCAACTCATTGCGGGTATTGGTTTGTTTGTTACTTGGCTGTTAGATGCGGGCCTATGGGGAACGGTTATTTTTGTTGTGATGTTTATTGGTACATTATCGACAATTGGTAGTAACTCAATGGGACTGTTGTTAAGTGGCTACCCAACGATGGCGGGAACCGCGTCTTCGTTGGCAGGAACTCTGCGCTTTGGTACAGGTTCAGTTATTGGTGCTGTCGTGGCAATGATGCCTGGCGGTGTAACATGGCCGATGATTACAGTGATGAGTGCATGCTCAGTCATCTCTGCGGCTTGTTATTGGATATTTGGAAGAAAGGCGTAATGTCTGAGTATACGGTAGAAATACAAAAATTAGTGAATAAGGCTCTAGAAGAGATTACCAATGAGCATAAAGCTGGCAAACTCACTAATGGGCCAACAGCAAACAACCTCTATTTGGTTCGTTGGATTACTAAAGCCATTAAGTCACAACAGTTTCCACGTGTTGTGGCGGACGATTTAATCCGTTGGCAGAAGACGGGGCGCTCAAAGGGCAACAATGCGGGCTTAATGCAGACGTTTCAGCGTATTTCTAAGTTTTATGCTCAGTTTTTCCCTCAAGGCCAAGAAGATCGCATTGTTAAAGACTATGAGATCAATAACTTCATCGACATGATGGAAGAGCAGGGTTGGGAAGTAACAACCTCGGAAGAACTGGTTGGCTGCGGGAAAGTGCAAATCTTTACTGAGGGACCAAATTCTCTTGCCATGTGTACAGAGCAGTGTGAAAGCAGCTTTGATGGTGAAGATATGATCAAACCAATGAGTTGGTTTGTGCGTGGTCACCATGCTGATTTTGTTGAGAAAGCGTCTGCGGCCGGCTTTATGGTTCATAAGGTGACGGACTATAAATCCAACGTAAAATATCACGGTGAATACTTAGTCTTTCCAGCCAACCGAGGCGACCGATTAGCAGAGATACCACTCAGTTTAACGGTGTAAAATACCTAAGAAAATGCATCGACAAGAGCTTCTATTGTGGAAGCTCTTTTGCTTTTTTAACGATGGCTTTGACCATGCCTTTAAAGATGAAAAGGTGAGCTGGCATCATCGCAAACCAGTACAAAAGACCTCTAAAGCCTTGCGGGTGCCACCACGCGGTGACGGTTAGTTTTCTTTTCTCTCCCAAATCCTCAATCAAAAACTCTAAGCGGCCTAAACCGGGGCCCTTCATACCAAACAGCAATGAGATGAAGTGATTTTGTTCACATCGAATCACTTTCCAAGAATCGATATGGTCTCCAACCTGTAACTCAGGACCAGGAGGAGAGCGTCTAATGGGTTTTCCACCACCAAAGAAGATATCGAGCCACTCTCGGGTACGCCAAAGAGTATTAGCAAAGAAGTATCCCTCTTTTCTACTGCCTATTTGCTTGACGAGTTTCCATAGCTGAGCGGAAGAGAGTTCGGTTTCTATTTCGGCGCCAGTCTGTTTTGGATAATACCCATAGCCCGGCTGCCAGCGAGAGAGGGCAGCAGGGTCAAAGCCCCAAACATTACTTCGAACAAATTTACCTTCTTGCTCAATACTGTTTGTAACCATTTGGTTGAACGTGATGAGAGGCTGGGGGTATTTACGATCAATGGCTTGGTTATCAGCGATGAAATCATGCTCTAGCCCTGACAATAACGCGGCCCCGATACTTGATGGGACGGAAGTCACCACGCCAAGCCATTGCGAAGCCATCTTAGGAGTTAACAGGGAAGTAGGCCAAATTGAGATAGGCTTTTTGATTGTATTCGCGATGACTTGGAACTGCTGTCGATAGCTGAGTGTATCCGGTCCGCCCACTTCATAGAGCTGATGTTGTGTTGGCGATTCTTCGGCAACAGATAACAAATAGTGATTGAGGTTTTCTAGCGCAATGGGATTTGCTTTGGATTCGACCCACTTTGGTGTAATGAGAATCGGCATGTTGTAAACAAAGTCACGCATGATTTCAAACGCCGCAGAACCCGGGCCGATGATCACCCCAGCTCGAAGCTCAGTGATCGGTACGCCTGATTTGCGAATAATATCTCCTGTCATTCGGCGTGCTTTAAGGTGGCTAGAATCACCAGTTTGCGGCTGAATCGCACTTAGGTAAATCACATGCTTCACGGTGCTCTGGGTTAGGGCATTGTTAAAATTCTCGGCTAGTGAAATTTCGTAGTTTAAGAAATCGTGCCCATGCGCCATGCCGTGGACCAGAAAATAGATAAGGTCGAAATGCGGGATCAATTCTTTAGTTGCAGCCTCGTCAGCAAGGTCGAGATAGCGTAGCGTTAGGTTTGGATGAGGCTCAACACGGGCTTTAAGGTAGTCAATCTGCCTAGCGGCCGCAGTAACATGATAGCCTCGATCACATAGCTGAGATAGGAGTTGTGAGCCTACGTATCCAGAAGCACCCAAAACCAGCACATTTTTCATCCCTAATCCCTGTGGTTTTTATGGTTTCATATTCCGACTGATCATATAATAGTCGACTCATTTTTTCTCTCTTTTCATACTGTTGCATTTTGAGGTGCGCGATTGATAACTCTTTCCCAAGTCTTAACCCATACCCGTGGTGATTTCATTAGGCGCTTGATTGCGATAGCTCTGCCGATTACTTTACAAAGTATCATGTTTTCTAGCCGAAGCTTGGTAGACGTATTGATGCTAGGTCAGCTTGGTGAAGCTGAAATCGCTGCGGTTGGTGTTGCTGCTCGTGCCACTTTTGTTACTACGATTATGCTGGTTGGGGTCACTACAGGAGGCGCTCTGCTTACTGCCCAATATTGGGGAGCGAGTGATCGCAAGGGGGTACGGGAAAGTACTGCGCTGACTTGGCTCGTATGTATGGTTTTTGCCGCAATAACTGCTTTGCTGTTTATTCTGTTTCCAACTCAGGTGATGGGCTTAGCAACCAATGATCCAGAAGTGATTCAGTTAGGTGCTGAATACTTAGTGATCACCTCAGTAAGTATGTTTGCAGTTGCGTGCGTTGCCAGTATGGCGGTCGGACTAAGAGCGATGCACAAACCAGGCCTTAGTACCTTCTTCAGCGGCATCGGGATTCTCTCCAACATCTTTCTTAACTGGGTATTCATTTTTGGTAAGTTGGGTGTGCCAGCCATGGGTATTAAAGGGGCGGCTATTGCGACTGTGTTAAGTGGCGCAATAGAAGTTGTGACCTTGTTTGGCTACTTGTATGCCAAAAAGCACCTGCTTGCGTTTAGTCTGTACGATATTCGCAATGTGCTGGAGTGGACACGCGTCATCAAGTTTTTGAAGTTATCGCTCCCAACCACATTTAACTTTCTTGCTTGGTCAGGTGGCTTATTCGCCTACCATGCCATTATGGGGCAATCTGGCGTACAAGGTTTGGCGGCATTGTCAGTGATGTCGCCGGTAGAGTCGATCGCGCTGGCTTTGTTGATTGGGATGTCAAACGCTGCCGCTGTGTTAGTCGGCAACCAAATTGGGGCTAAGAAATACGATGAAGTGTATTACCAAGCAATTGGGGTAACGATACTTAGTGTCCTTGTCGGCGTTGTCGTAGCTGGTGTGCTTTATCTGGTTCAAGGTTTGGTTTTAGATGCGTTTAGTGCGCTTACTGCAGAAACCCGAGCTCTGTCGGAGAAATTCATGCTGGTGCTGAGTGTCGGCATTATCCTTCGATCTGTACCTATGATGACCATTGTTGGCGTACTTCGAGCTGGGGGGGACGTCAAGTTCTGTTTATATCAAGACCTTGTCGCGCAATGGCTAGTTGGTATTCCTATAGCCGCTTTTGCTGCGATTGGGTTAGGCTGGAAGCCTGAATGGATTTATGTGCTGTTTTTGACTGAAGAGGTCATTAAGTGGTTCGCGTCTCTCTATCGCATGCAAACGCGTAAATGGATTCGAAATTTGATCGAAAATTAGACTTTGAACGTAAGTTTATAGTGTTTCGATGCATATCTTGTGATCTAGTATCCAAAATACTTTCTTGATTCGCCGATTTAGTGTAGATTCACATTCCTATTTTTAAGGTTTTCGAGAGTATAGATGTTACAACTAACAGACCTATGTAAGGGCTATGTAGATGGCGGTGAGTTTCACCCCGTTTTACAAGGTGCTGAGTTGTCATTAAAGCAAGGTGAACAGATTGCGTTAATGGGGGAGAGTGGCTCTGGAAAGAGTACTTTGCTTAACTTGATTGCCGGCTTAGATACCGTAGACTCTGGTGAGGTTGTGTTCCCTAAGTTCTCAATGCATGAAGTCGCGGAAACCAAACGTACTGCCTATCGTCGAAACAATATTGGTCTCATCTTTCAGCAGTTTAACCTTCTTCCTACCCTAAATATTGCCGACAACATTCGCTTTTGTCGGCAGCTCAAAGGTCTTCCTGAAGATTCTGGGCTTTGGCGACAAATTCTCTCTGCACTTGATCTGATGCCTCTATTGGGTCGCTATCCAGAAGAGGTGTCTGGTGGTCAGCAGCAAAGGGCAGCCATTGCACGTGCGCTATACATGGAACCAAAGATTCTATTGGCAGACGAACCAACAGGTAGCTTAGATGAACGCAACGCCGAAGCGGTGATGCGCCTTCTAACCACGTTGACCAAACAGCTCGATTGTACCCTACTTTTAGTAACGCACAGTGAACGTGTAGCGGAACATATGGAAGGGAAAATAAGGCTACAAGGAGGACAGCTTCATGTTATGGCCCGTAGTTAAAGCGCTACTTGGTCATTACAGACGTTATCCTTTTCAAATCATTCTAGTTTGGCTTGGTCTTACTTTAGGTGTTTCTCTTCTTGTAGGTGTTAGCTCAATCAATAGCCATGCCCGTCAGAGCTATGAACATGGCGAAAAGCTCTTCTCTAATCCTCTTCCTTACCGAATTCGTCCCAAGCACGCAGCAAACAAGATCCCTCAAGGCTTCTATGTTCAATTGCGCCGAGATGGCTTTCACCAATGTGCGCCATTTGAAAGTTTACGCATAAGGACGGCCAACGGAACCGACTTAATGTTGGTTGGTATCGATCCTGTTGCGATGATCGAGTTTGAATCTGGCTCTTTGCTCGATGACATTTCTTCTCTTGCACTAATGAAGCCGCCATTCCCTGTGCTGGTCAGCTCTGATCTCGCGCTGCATATGAAATGGAACAATGGCGACTTTATCCGATTAAACGATGGCAGTGCTCTTGGTCCTATTAGTATTGATACCGAAAGGCGATTGAACGGTACACGTATTGTCGCGGATATGTCTTTACTCAGGATGATCGAACGTAGCTCGGGAATTTCGGTGATCGCTTGTGCGGATATGCCCCGAGAGAAAATCGCCAGATTGAAGTCTGTGTTGCCCAATGGCATGGTGCTGAGTCGAAGCTCTCGTGCTGAACTAGAATCACTAACAGAAGCGTTCCATTTGAACTTGAGTGCAATGGGGATGCTGGCATTCTTAGTCGGGTTGTTTATCTTCTATCAAGCCATGTCGATGACTCTTACGCAGCGTCAGCCTCTAGTTGGTAACCTCAGGCAGATGGGAGTGTCGGGTTGGCAGTTAGCACAGGCGTTGCTGCTTGAACTGTTTGCACTAGTCTTTGTTGGTTGGTTATGCGGCAATATTTTAGGCATGTTACTGGCTAATCAGCTGATACCAACGGTATCTGCCAGCTTAGGTGACTTGTATGATACCAATATTGGGTTGTCGATAGCTTGGGACTGGCGTTCGAGCCTATATAGCTTTTATCTTTCGTTAGCAGGAGCGATAGTGGCTTGCGCTTGGCCTTTAGTTCGCTTGCTACGATCTCAACCAAGCCGATTGACGACTCGATTATCTCTGGTTCGATTTGCTGGCGCTGAGTTTACCATTCAAGCGCTGATTGCTTGTGCATGTTGCGTGGCAGCGATTGCTCTTTACCAAGCTCCGCAAACTCAAGAGACAGGCTTTGCAATTATTGCATTAATGCTGCTGAGTGTGGCGCTCTTTACGCCTTATATTATCTGGAAAGTGTTTGAAAGCTTGTCCTACTCTTTGCGTTGGGTGAAGGTACGTTGGTTCTTTGCTGACGCGGCGGCGAGCATGAGTTACCGTGGCGTTGCGACCATGGCGTTTATGTTAGCAATGGCAGCCAATATTGGTGTAGAGACTATGGTTGGCAGCTTCCGAGATACAACGGATAAATGGTTAACTCAGCGATTAGCGGCGGACTTATACATCTACCCAAATAATAGTGCAGCGGCGCGCATGAGCACTTGGCTAACCAAACAGCCGGAAGTGGACTCAGTATGGTGGCGCTGGGAAAAGGATATATCGACCGACAAAGGTGCGTTACAAGTCGTCAGCACTGGAGCATCAGAAGGGGAGCTTGATGCCCTGACGGTTAAATTGGGTATTCCTAACTATTGGTATCATCTGCATCATTCAAAAGGGGTGATGATCAGTGAATCTATGGCCCTGAAACTTGGTATTCGCCCCGGTGATTACATCGACTTAACCGGTAAACTCGGTTCCGGTTGGCAGGTTGTAGGCGTCTATTACGACTATGGTAATCCGTACAATCAAGTCTTGTTGTCCCATCGCAATTGGCTTTATGCCTTTGCTGGAAGTGGCTCTGTTGCCCTCGGTGCTGTCTTGAATGACGGTGTAAACCCGATTGGTCTCAAACGGCGTCTAGAGACTATCTTCAGGCTCGATGCCGAACGAATTTTTGACAACAGTCATATTCATAGTCAGGCGATGAGAGTTTTTGATCGCACTTTCTCTATCGCAGATACCCTAGGTAACATTACGCTTGTGATTGCCGTGTTTGGCATTTTCTTTGCGACTGTTGCTGGTGAGGTCTCACGACAAAAGCATATTTCTTTGCTGCGCTGCTTAGGTATGTCTGGAAGAGAGTTGATTTTGATGGGCGGTTTGCAGCTGTTTGTGTTTGGAGCAATAGCGATGCTCATTGCCATGCCGTTAGGATTAGCACTAGCGAACTTAGTGGTTGATATCGTCATTAAACAATCTTTTGGTTGGACCTTAGAGGTTCAATTTATTCCGACGGAATATCTACATTCTGGCGCTTTAGCCATGCTTTCATTGATGGTCGCAGGTGCTATTCCAGTGTTAAGAATGGTTCGTAACACGCCGATGAAATCATTAAGAGATTCGCTATAGATGAGCAGCAGAAGTAAAAGAATACTTGTGGTGTTGTTCATCACGTTGGCTTTAGGTGCGTTTGCGCTAGTCGCACTGCATGAATACAACGTCACTAGCAAAAATAATGTGGCGCGAACAAGCGAAGTTAGCTCAGTTTTGGTCTCTAAGCCGACTCAGGTGTTTGAGCCTGTTCTACCCGATAATCCTGTTGTTATTCCACGTGACTTTGCATTCCACAATGAGTATCAGCATGGCTGGTGGCATTTTTTCGCTAATGTTGAAGATCAACATGGAGAAAAATACGGTATTCAGTGGAGCTACTTTAGAATAGCGTCCAACGATAGCAATATGTCGGGTTGGCTAAGCCCTCAACTTTTTATTTCTCATGTTGTCGTTTCCAATAAAGATAAAGTATGGCGCGAGCAACGTGTCGCTCGTGGCGGAATTGGACAGGCAGGAATGACGTCCAAGCCATTCCGTCTCTGGATAGACAATTGGTTCTGGCGCTCACTAGGCCGTACTCCGTTTCCAGGACTATTAGACGCGCAGACAGATACGTTTAAAGTGCGTTTAAAGGCGATAACACGTGGTCCATTTGTAATTCCTAGAGAGCGTGGGTATGTGGTCAAACATGACTTACTGCCTATTGCCTCACATAACTTAACAGCACCATTTCTAGCCGTTGAAGGCCAGTTAGAACTAGCTCCCCATAATGTGATTGATGTTAAGGGCACTGGATGGATGAGCAAAGAGTGGGGTAGCGGGTTACTTGCTGAAGACCAACAGGGCTGGGATTGGTTTGTGTTCCACTTGGATGATGAAACCACACTTTCAATCAACCGTTACCGTCACGACAGCCAACTGCCTTATGTGTTTGGTACGTTAGCCACCAACGATGGGAAAGTCGTAACCCTGTATAACGAAGATATCGAAGTGTTGCCGCTGAAAGAAGAAGTACTAGCAAATGGTAAAATCATTCCAATGAGTTGGATGATCAATATTCCTCACTTGTCGATCAGTCTCGAAACTCAAGCTATGAACAACAACTTATGGTTACCGTTTGTGCTGCCATATTGGGAAGGACCAATAACTACCACAGGCAGTCATAACGCCCAAGGTTTTATGCAACTGACTGGGTATTGAGTCAAAGGAGCGTTGAGCTCTGTGATATAAAAGCCACTTCTTATCTGATGAGAAGTGGCTTTTTGTATTTTATGTGGAATTTCCGATACTTTGCCTATAATGAAACAGAGAAATGAGGTGAACTTTTAAAAGTGTGTATCGGAAAAACCGAAAGATATAATCTAAACAATCGATTTTTCCTGATGTAGCCAACTCTATAAACTCAACTGTATTCATTGTTAATCGCTTATTAACATAATAAATATAAGGACAATATCATGAGTGATATTATTCGCGATTTTTTCAAACTAGAATCTGCCGGAGGCATTCTACTAGTTATTGCTGCTGCAATCGCTATGACAATCGCAAACACCTCTCTTAACGATGCGTACCAAGGGTTTTTACACACTTATGTGTTTGGTATGTCGGTTTCACACTGGATCAACGATGGTTTGATGGCAGTCTTCTTCTTATTGATTGGTCTTGAAGTTAAGCGTGAGCTACTTGAAGGCGCTCTAAAATCAAAAGAAACCGCTATCTTCCCAGCGATTGCTGCGGTTGGCGGAATGGTTGCGCCGGCGTTGGTTTACTTGATGTTCAACTATGGTGACGCGCAAGCGGTTCAAGGTTGGGCAATTCCTGCTGCAACTGACATTGCTTTTGCATTGGGTATCATGGCGCTTCTTGGTAAGCGCGTACCTGTGAGCCTGAAAGTGTTCTTACTTGCTCTGGCGATTATTGATGACTTAGGTGTAGTCGTTATTATTGCCCTGTTCTATACAGGTGACCTATCTACTACTGCATTGGCGGTTGGCTTTGCGATGACCGCGGCACTGTTCATGCTCAACGCTAAGAAGGTGACTAAGCTCACGCCGTATATAATTGTTGGTGCGATCTTGTGGTTTGCAGTATTGAAATCGGGTGTTCACGCAACGTTAGCAGGCGTGGTTATTGGTTTCGCAATTCCTTTAAAAGGTAATAAAGGCGAGCATTCACCACTTAAGCATATGGAGCACGCACTACACCCATACGTAGCGTTTGGTATTCTTCCATTATTCGCATTCGCTAACGCAGGTATTTCGTTAGAAGGCGTGTCGATGGACGGTTTGACTTCGATGCTGCCTCTAGGTATCGCGCTTGGTCTATTGGTTGGTAAACCGCTTGGTATCTACTCATTTAGTTGGCTTGCTGTGAAATCAGGTGTAGCTAAACTGCCTGAAGGTATTACTTTCCGTCATATCTTTGCAGTATCCGTCCTGTGTGGTATCGGCTTTACGATGTCTATCTTCATCTCGTCACTGGCTTTCGGTCAAGTGAACGCAGAGTTTGATACTTATGCTCGATTGGGTATCTTGATGGGCTCGACGACAGCCGCCCTGCTAGGTTACTTCTTACTGCATATCTCGCTGCCAAAGAAGAGCGTAAGTGTTGAGAGTAACGCACAGGTCAAATCTCAGCACTAAAGACCAAACAACAGTAATTAGAAAGCGCCCTACAACGGGCGCTTTTTGTATCGAGTGGATAAGTTATTTTTCGATAACGGTAAAAATAGTCCACTCTTCGATCACCTCTTCTTTCAAACCTACTACCGTTGCAGTTACACGACGGTTTAATGCATGTGAAGTTTCATCTTCACCCTCCGATTCAAGCCTTGTTTCTCCATATCCAACGATGGTAACTCTGCTAGGTTCGGTTCCATAGGAAAGTAGTTCGTCTTCAACTGCATGCGCGCGTTTCTTTGATAGCTCTAAGTTGTACTCAGGGGTACCGATTTTACTCGCGTAGCCCTGAATTTGAATTGAGGCCGACTTATAGCGCTCTAAAAACTCAGCCATTGTTTGAATCTGATCTGAGAAAATAGGATTTATTTCATAAGAGTCATTGGCAAATAAGATACGAAGCTGGCGCTCCTCTTCTTCAAACAGGGCTGCACCACAGCCTTCATTGTCTACCTGCGCGCCCGTCGGTGTACCAGGGCAGATATCACGAGCATTGACCACACCATCTCTGTCATCATCGGTAAGGTCAGAGATTTGGTTAGCAACAGGTGTTTCGATGTAGTCATACTCATCATCGGCGATCACCGTACTAATAGGAATGAAAGCCATAAGGGTAAATGGGATAAACTGTTTAACTTTCATATTAATACTCCACTCGCTCAGTCCACTCTTCAGGCGTATCTACTAGCAGCGCATCGAGTAGGTTGCCAGTTGCGTTCATCACGCGATACTTGGCGTATTGTTCAGCATAGTGTGCGTCTAAGTAGTCTTTCCTAGCTTCAAACAACTCGTTTTCTGTATTGAGCAAGTCAAGTAAGGTTCGTTGGCCAATTCGATATTGTTTTTCGTAGGCAATGACAGTTTCAGAGGCAGAATCTACATGGTCAGCGAGGAAGTTCTTTTGTTGCAAGGTGAGGTCTAATGCACTCCAAGACAAGCGAAGGCTTTCTTCAACTTGGCGATAAGCGTTATCACGTAAGTCTTTCGCTTGATTGAGTTGGTAAGCGGCTCGTTCCGAGAGGTCACTGTCAGAGCCACCATTGTATAGGTTGTAGCGCATTCGAAGCATAGCTAGAGTTTCTTCACTGCGACCTCTGTCGCCACCAGCATCATCTCGCCATGTCTGACTCGCTTCAATTGAGAAGGTAGGGTAATAGTTTCCTTTTGACTGTTTGTATTGAAAACGCGCTGAGTCCACATCAACCATCGAGACTTTAATGACAGGATGTTTCTCGAAGGCATCAACGAGGGCATCTTGCAAAGAGAGAGGCAGTTTAGTCTCATCCGCTCTTGGGTAGATTAATCCCAATGGCTGTTGTCCGACTAGACGCGTGAACTGAGTATGGGTATCGACCAAGTTATTCTGTGCAGCGAGTAGATTACCGTGAGCCTTAGCAATCCTTGCCTCTACTTGTGACACATCAGCAGTCGAACCAATGCCTGATTGGGCTCGTCGCTGAATATCGCGGTAAATCTCTTTGTGAACGGCTAAGTTGCTTTCCGAGAGAGCAAGAATTTCGGTGGCCTTCACCGCGTCTAGATAGACTTGAGTGACTTGCAGTGCGAGATCAGAGGCGTCAGCGAGTAGTTGGTAGCGGACAGATTCGGCATCAGCCGCGGTTCTATCCATATCATTTAGCGTCGCATTGCCGTCCCAAAGCAATTGAGTCAGGCTAAGTGTCGCTTCTTTTCTCGTAAGGTCTGTATCGTTTCTCCCTGTCGAATTGGCAGGGTCAATCCCCTCGTAGCCTATACCTGCATCCAAGTCCAAACTCGGCAGATATGCACCAGTCGATGCATCAGCTTGCTTCACTGCACTCTTAAACTCATTGAACGTACTTTTTAGTTCGGGGTTAGTGGCGAGTGTGATGGCGACTGCTTGTTCCAGAGTTTGCGAGTAAGCAGTAAAGCTCGCGAGAACCACACAGCTAGCTATAAGTGACTTTTTCAGGTTCAAGGGAGCCTCCTTAATATCCGCTAAGTCAATAGTCAATTATCGTAGGAGTACGACACCCCTACAGTAAGTACCAAAAGCTTAGCTGACGTATTCCAAAAGTGAGAATCTTTGTGCGAAATTACCCCGTTTATTTATTAGTAACTTATAAACTTTCGCATGGACTTTTTTGTTATTTACTAGAATGTCAATAGTGCGGCGTCTAGCTTTATAAGGTGTGGGAGTACGCGAAAGTTTTAACACCTGAAATTGGGGGTGGGGGGGCTTATACGCTGAAGTGGGAAATTGGTTATGAATGCGAAAAGTCTAACACCGTTTATGTTGGCTAGTACAACAGTAGTAATTGACATTAATGGTGAAATAAGAGAGCTAGTGCCGGGTGAAGTACCCGGACCAGGTGAGGTCATTGTTGTATTAGGTCAAGGTGCGACAGCTGCGACAGAACCACAAATAGAAGCGCAGCTTGTCGGAGACGATCAAAACTTAGACCTCAACTTAGACAATGAGATAGCTTCAATCATCGAGCAGATTGAAGAAGGTGTCGACCCGACTCAAAATGAAGATTTTGCAACTGCCGCGGGTGGACAAAACGGATCAAGCCCTACTGGTACGGGTGATATCGAACGAATCGGGACGGAGACCATTGCAGAAACATCGTTTGATACATCTGGGTTAGAGTCACAAGGATTGTCACAAACACAAAGTTTAGCACTACTTGATCTAGTCGCTCAGGCGGTTTTTGTTGGAGATGATGCAGTTACCGTCTTTGAGACAGATGTTCCTTGGGTAATTACAGGTACAGTGGTTGCAACCGAAACTGATGTCCCAACCTTCTTGCCTCAAGACGGTGTCGCGGGTGATAACGGTACTTTTTCTATTGATGCCGATGGTA
Source organism: Vibrio sp. R10-SF1-ISO8 (assembly GCF_059833805.1). Taxonomy (NCBI): domain Bacteria; kingdom Pseudomonadati; phylum Pseudomonadota; class Gammaproteobacteria; order Vibrionales; family Vibrionaceae; genus Vibrio; species Vibrio sp. R10-SF1-ISO8. Next base: position 1,037,559 of record NZ_JCBDHL010000021.1, read on the forward strand.
ATTGGACCTATGTAGCGAACAGCGCTTTTGATGAACTCAATATCGGTGATTCTATCGTTGACGTATTCCCTATTGCATCTACTGACGGCACAGTCGGAAGTGTCACGGTCACAATTAACGGTACCAATGATCTTCCACAATTTGTGGCGACAGACGACTTTGTTCCTGGTGGTGGCGGTGGAGAAGATGAGCAGTTTTCAACTTTTGCATTTGAAGATGGCGCCTACATCTTTGATTTGCAGGAAAATACCGCAGCAGGCAGTCCGATTGGTCAAGTTGAGGCCGTAGACCCTGATAATGACGTTTTAATCTATAGTATTTCAACCAACCTTCAGGACGGAGAAGGTGCAGATATATTCCAGATTGATCCCGATACGGGAGTGATCAGCCTCACTGATGCGGGTGCAGCCTCATTTGTGAATGATTTTGAAACTCTTGCCAACGCTCACCAAATTGTTGTTACGGTGACAGAAGGTGATGGTATCGGTGCTCCTCAGTCTGTAGACGTTGATGTTTTCTTTAATGAAGTTAATGCGGATGATAATGCGCCAATCTTCCAAGATCAGAATGGCGAAGAAGGCGGCTATACGTTTAGCTACGATGAAAATTCTACCGATGCCTATGTTATAGGTACGGTATCGGCAACGGATGCTGATGGAGAAAGTGTCACTTATAGCATTGAAACTAACGTTTCTGGCGAGGGAGGCGAATATTTCGAAATTAACCCGACGACTGGTGAAATTAGCTTAACCGCAGCAGGCGTGGCTGCGTTTACCAATGACTTTGAGCTCGCTGCGAATGTTCACAACTTGGTGGTAAGAGCGACAGAAGTCGAAGGATTAGGTCCGGTTAAGACCACTGACGTCAACGTCCAGCTAAGTGAAATAAACCTCGATGATAATGCCCCTATCTTCCAAGAGCAAAATGGAAAAGAAGGCGGTTATGCGTTCAGCTACGATGAAAACTCCACCGATGCCTATGTCATAGGTACGGTATCGGCGACGGATGCTGATGGAGAAAGTGTCACCTATAGCATTGAAACTAATGTTTCTGGCGAGGGTGAGGATTACTTTGAAATCAACCCTACTAGCGGTGAGATTAGCTTAACCGCAGCAGGTGTGGCTGCGTTTACCAATGACTTTGAGCTTGCTGCGAATATACATAATTTAGTGGTGAGAGCGACGGAAGTCGAAGGATTAGGTCCGGTTAAGACCACTGACGTTAACGTTCAGCTAAGTGAAATAAACCTTGATGATAATGCGCCAATCTTCCAAGACCAAAATGGCGAAGAAGGCGGCTATGCGTTTAGCTACGATGAAAATTCTACCGATGCCTATGTCATAGGCACGGTATCGGCGACCGATGCTGATGGAGAAAGTGTCACTTATAGCATTGAAACTAACGTTTCTGGAGAAGGTGGCGACTATTTCGAAATCAATCCTACTACCGGTGAAATTAGCTTAACCGCAGCAGGCGTGGCTGCGTTTACCAATGACTTTGAGCTTGCTGCCAATGTTCATAACTTAGTGGTAAGAGCGACAGAAGTCGAAGGATTAGGTCCGGTTAAGACCACTGACGTCAACGTTCAGCTAAGTGAAATAAACCTCGATGATAACGCGCCAATCTTCTACCCTGAACCACCTCAAGAAGAAACACCCCAACAACCTGACATTAATATACTCACTGTTGATGAAAGAGAGTGGGATGGCGAATACCGATTCCGTTACCGTGAGAATGCCTCTGAAGACGATGTGTTAGGTACGGTTTTCGCCTCCGATGCGGATGGAGAGCGGGTTACCTATAGTATTGTGGATAATGTCTACAATCGAAACTTTGACTCTTTGTTTGAAATAGACCCAATAAGCGGCGAGATAAGTCTCACTGAAGCGGGAGCACGATCATTTGCTAATGATTTTGAGCGAGACGCCAATGTACATCGCATTATTGTCCGAGCGACTGAAGATGAAGGACTTGGTCCGGTTAAAACCACAGACGTCAATGTGACGCTCAAAGAAGTGAATCGTGATGATAACCGCCCTGAGTTCGAAGACACCGGGAAAGATGGAGAATATAACTTCTCTTATTTCGAAAATAGGGGTGGTAACCACGTTCTTGGCAGGGTCTCGGCAAGCGATGCCGATGGTGAGGCAGTGACTTACAGCATTAGCAGAAACATTACTGATCCGGATGGTCGCGCAATCTATGAAATAGACTCTAGTACGGGGGAAATTACCCTTACCCGAGCGGGTGTTCGTTCATTTGCTAATGATTACGAGCAACGTAGTAATGACCACGAAATTGTCGTTACCGCAACAGAAGAACCGGGTTTAGGGCCACAAAAATCGACTAATGTCGTGGTCAACCTTAGCGAAAAGAACAGGGATGATAATAAACCTATTTTTGAAGAGACTAACCGCAGAGGCGAGTATGACTTTGAATATAGAGAAAATAGGGATTGGGATGACGTTTTAGGTACAGTGAAAGCGAGTGATGCTGATGGTGAAAACGTTACATACAGCATTAGTGAAAACATACATAACCGTTTTGGTCGTCCACTGTTTGAGATTGATCCAAATAGCGGAGAGATTACTTTAACTCGCGCAGGTGTTTTCTCTTTTGCCAATGATTATGAGTGGCGAAGCAATCGCCATGAAATTAAGGTCACCGCGACAGAAGACCCAGGTTTTGGTCCCGTTAAATCAACTGAGGTGACGGTTAACCTTCGCGAGTTGAACCGAGATGATAACCGCCCTGACTTTAAAGATACCAACAGAGATGGTGAATACGAGTTCTCGTACCGTGAAAATCGCGATGGTGACGACGTGTTAGGCCAGGTTAGAGCAAGGGATGCCGATGGTGAGCGGGTTACCTATGCAATAGCGAGAAATGTGTTCAATGATGAAAGAGAACCACTTTTTGAAATTGATCCTAATACTGGTGAAATCACGTTGACTGAAGAAGGGGTTGAGGCTTTTACCAATGATTTCGAGTTAGCTAGCAATAAGCACACTATTGTGGTTAGGGCAACAGAGGAACCTGGATTTGGGCCTACCAAATCGAGTTTTGTAACTGTACACCTTGATGAAATCAACGTCGATGATAACAAGCCGATCTTTAATGATACGGATGATGGCTCTTACAACTTCGAATACGAAGAAAATTCCACCGACAGCCATGTGATAGGCAAGGTCAATGCCACTGACGCAGATGGCGAAAACGTCACTTACAGCATTAAGGCAAATGTGTTTAATGATGCCGATAAGCCACTGTTTGAGATAGATCCGAATAGCGGTGATATAAGTCTTACGCCAGCAGGTGTCAACGCCTATACCAATGACTTTGAACTTGAAGCGAATATGCACAACCTCGTGGTTACTGCCACTGAAGTTACGGGGTTAGGTAGGGTGAAAACCACCGATGTTGAAGTTGTTCTTAAAGAGAAAGACGTTTGTGAGGATGAAGACCAAGTCATGTATGGCGACATTGGCGGACGACTAACAACCGTTGTCCCAGCAGTCGATTACAATATTGCCATATTAGCCGACGTGTCAGGTAGTATGAGGTCATTGTTTGATGACGGTAAGAGCCGCTTAGAAGTGATGAAAGACTCGATAATCAACTTTATCGAAGGTATAGAGAATCACGAAGGAACGATTAATCTCAACTTCATCAGCTTTTCGTCTAGTGCGTCACTTGCGGTGCCAATTGAGGATCTTACCGCTGACAATTGGGGCGGATTAGAGTCCGCGATTCTTGCATTGGATGCAGGTGGCTCAACAAACTATGAAGCAGCGTTTACTCGTGCCTCAGACTGGTTCTCAGGCTTAGATAGTGAACCTGATGCTGAAAACATCACCTTGTTCCTATCTGATGGTAAACCGACGACCTATATTGGTGATGACTCCAGTAGTGGCGGCAGTACTGACCCATTGGACATCAGCAAGGCGCTGGATGCCTATGGGCCAGTTGCTGACATCTCTCATGTTAGGGCGATTGGTATTGCCACTGGCAGCAGTGAGACTGAGCTTTTAAGAATGTTTGATAACTCAGATGTGGTTTCAGGCGAGTTTTCAACGCAAACCAAACCGATTTCAGATGTTACTCAAGAGCTATCTGTTGATGTCCGAAGAAATGAGGCAGCAGAAACCGTAAGAGGAGAACCGGTAACACTGACAAGTGGGCAAACTGCTGATATCGATATGGACTTTACCGTTGTAGCTGGGCTTGGAAGTCGAGATGAGTTCTCGTGGTCAATTGAGAAACAAGATGGCCCCGGTTGGTCAGTCGTCAATGGGCCAAACAGCTCACGGTCTGATACCTCGCTAGAACTTTCAGAACCGGGTACTTATCGTATTACAATGACATTAGATAACGTCACGAATGACCGAAGAGATGCTATCGATCTCGATGCGAGAATTCAAATTACTGAAGAGTATGACGTACCTTTAGGGGAAGTCGATGTGGTTACCTCTGGTAGTGAGTTAACCGCTGCGCTAATCGGTGAAACGACTCACTCCGAGTTTAGAGAGATGACCGACGATCATTTAGAAGGCGGTTGTGGCGCAGACATCATTATCGGTGATGCAATTAATACCGCAAACCTTCCTTGGGGCGAAGGCGATTACCCAGAGCAGCCTGACTCCATAGATGGTCTGGAGAATCTAGGTGGACTGATCGAGTTGCTGACATTAGTGAATGGTAGCGAGCCAAGCCAAGAATTGATCAATGAGTTTATCTCTGAAAACCACGATGTGTACCGCTTGTATGATGAACCTCGAGGCGGTGATGATGTACTCAGTGGGTTGATGGGAGATGATGTTCTTTATGGTCAAGGTGGTAATGACGTATTAATGGGAGGCCAAGGAAGCGATACCCTAATGGGTGGAGCCGGTGAAGATACCTTCAAATGGTTGGATGAAGATATTGATGGTTCAACCGATACCGTTAAAGACTTTAGCGTTGAGGATGACAAGCTGGACTTCTCTGATCTACTCGATAGCCCGTCTGAACTAGAGATTTCTGATTTCATTGACGATGAAATAGAGATAACTGGCGATGCGTCAAGCGCTACCATGGTGGTGACGTCACCTTCTGATAGTGGACGCTCTGTGACGATAGAGTTTGAAGGCATTTCTGCAGCGCACCTAATGGATAATCTAGATGACATTCTCGTAATGCGACAAGATTAACCGATCGGCTTTAATTGAGAGAGTGAGCTTAAAACCTCGCTCTCTTTTTATATCAACACTCCATGAGGTGATGATATCTGCAAATAGTACAAGTTATTTCAACTCAAGTGTGAAAACTTATTGCCAGATGATTTCAATTTATGATAATTTTCGCCGCAATCTCGGAGAGGAGTCTCAATAAGGACATTCTGGGGGATACGCGTGATGACATTCGGGCTGAGTGAGCATCACGTAGGGTAGGTATCGGCAAGTCCTTTTGTCGATAGACGGGATACTAATGTCGTTAAGCGGCATGTGAATGGGAAACCCAACATTGAACTCACATAATAAAACTACATTAATCAGCTTAGTTCTTCCTCAATGCCCTGTTTTACAGGACAGTTGCATTACTGAACCTTGATCTAATTTCTCGATATGTAATCCATCCATGATGGATCGTTTTCTCGTATGCGCTTTTTAAATATTTCGCGCTACGGCTTGCTATACCCTCAGTTTAGAATCTGTTCTTACGAGGGGAAAGAATTACATTTCAAGGGATTAAATCATGAGCACAGCCTTTGAAGTCGATAACACAGTGATCAGCACTGCTATCGCAACTCCTTTTTCAACTCAGATTCCAGTTTTGGAAGGAACCTACGATCTAACTCCAGATCAGATTCTACTAGACCAAGAGCAACATGAATCTGAAGTTCGCTCTTATCCTCGACGTTTGCCAATTGCCATTAAACAGGCTTACGGTGCGCTTGTTGAAGACACGCGTGGTCAGTTATTTCTAGACTGTCTCGCTGGCGCAGGCACTCTGGCGTTGGGATACAACCACCCAGAAATCAATCAAGCGCTAAAAGCTCAGCTAGACAGTGGCTTACCGTACCAAACGCTTGATATCGCGACCCAAGCAAAAACACACTTCATCAAAACCGTAAAAGAGTTTTTGCCACAAGAGTTGGCCGGTGATTGTGTCATTCAGTTTTGTGGACCATCAGGTGCAGACGCCGTTGAAGCAGCCATTAAGCTTGCTAAGCAAACTACAGGCAGAAACACCATGTTTGCTTTCCGTGGTGCATACCACGGTATGACAAATGGCACCATGGGAATGATGGGTAACCTAGGGACTAAGGAACGTCGAACTGGCCTAATGTCTGACGTTCACTTTATGCCGTTCCCATATAACTTACGCTGCCCATTTGGACTTGGTGGCGACGAAGGGGCAAAAGCAAGCATTCGCTATATTGAACGTCTATTGCACGATGACGAAGCGGGTATCATGAAGCCTGCGGCGATTGTTGTTGAACCTGTACAAGGTGAGGGTGGGGTTGTTCCAGCTCCGGCTTTCTGGTTGAAAGAACTACGTCGTATCTGTGATGAGCATGGAATCTTGCTGATTTTTGATGAGATTCAATGTGGTGTCGGTAAATCAGGCTATAACTTCGCATTCGAAGAAGCAGGCATTGTTCCCGATATTCTATGTCTGTCGAAAGCGATTGGCGGCGGTATGCCAATGTCGTTGCTAGTGATTAACAAGCAGCACGACACCTGGAAACCGGGCGAGCATACAGGCACGTTCCGTGGTAACCAGTTAGCGATGGTCTCTGGTGCTAAAGCGCTAGAAATTATCCAACGCGATAACTTAGTTGAGCACGCCAATATTGCTGGCCAGTATCTACGTCACGGTCTCGAAGCGATTCAGTCACGTGTAAACTGTATCGCAGAAGTACGTGGCAAGGGTTTGATGCTTGGTGTTGAAATTCGCAAGCCGGGTAATGACCTGAATAAGTTTGGTGAGCCTGTCTCGGACGGTGAACTCACATTGAAAATCCAACGCGCTGCTTTAGAACGTGGTCTGATGGTTGAAAAAGGTGGACGTGATGGTTCCGTGATCCGTTTCCTACCGCCATTGATTATCTCTTTCGAGCAAATTGATTTTGCTCTGCGCGTACTTGAAGAAGCGATTATTGTCGCGGGTGGTAGCCACCTTGATTCACAAGAGAGCAATGCTGCGTGGAAGCAACATTTCGTTCAAACTGGTGAGTCTGGCAGCGACGAGTTCGCCAAAGTCATGAATCATACAACGGCTAAAATGAAAGCGGTGTTTGAGCAAATTGGTGCGCCATATTCTGGTTTAGAACCTAAGCAGCTTGAGCAGGCAATCAACGCTGTTGATCTCGATAATAAAAACGCTTCGTTGATTGACGTGATTGGTGAGACGGCAGACTTAGTTGCCAAGAATTCAATCATCGTACAGCACCCTGACTGTATTGCGCATCTTCACACGCCACCATTGATGCCTTCGATTGTCGCTGAGGCGATGATCGCTGCGCTAAACCAATCAATGGACTCTTGGGATCAAGCATCCGCAGCCACTTACGTTGAACAGAAAGTGATTGACTGGATGTGCGAGAAGTATGAGTTGGGAGCTCAAGCAGACGGTATTTTCACCAGTGGTGGAACCCAGAGTAACCTGATGGGCTTACTGCTCGCACGCGATTGGGTTGCCGATAAGCTTGATTCACATTCGATTCAAAAGCTAGGTCTACCAGAGTACGCGAGTAAGTTGCGTATCCTGTGCTCGAAGAAATCTCACTTTACCGTGCAAAAATCCGCATCACTGCTTGGCTTGGGTGAAAGCTCAGTCTGTTGTGTCGATGCCAATCCGAATGGAACCATCAAGGTTGATGCCTTAAAGGTTGAAATCGAGGCATTGAAATCGCAGGGCCTAATACCGTTTGCTGTAGTGGGTACGGCGGGCACAACCGATCATGGTGCGATTGATGACTTAACATCTATTGCTGATATCGCTGAGCAAAACACCTTGTGGTTCCACGTTGACAGTGCCTACGGCGGCGCGTTGATTTTAAGCAGCCATAAGTCACGTTTAGAGGGTATTGAGCGTGCAGATTCAGTTAGCGTCGACTTCCATAAGTTGTTCTATCAAACAATCAGTTGTGGCGCAGTACTGCTGAAAGACAAAGCGAACTTTAAGTTCCTTCTCCATCATGCCGATTACCTCAACCGCGAACATGATGAACTGCCTAACTTGGTTGATAAGTCGATTGCGACGACCAAGCGTTTTGATGCATTGAAAGTTTTTATGACGATGCAAAGCGTGGGTCCAGATACGTTGGGCAAAATGTATGATCATCTTCTTGAGCAGACACAACAAGTGGCAGATCTGATTAAAAGTGATTCAGCGTTCGAGTTACTCGCAAAGCCTTCACTATCGACTGTGCTGTTTAGAGTTTGCGGCTCACAAACCAACGATTTAGATGAACTGAATAAGACTTTAAGACTGCAGGCCCTGACTCGTGGCATTGCCGTACTTGGAGAAACAGTAGTGAATGATAAGTCGGCGCTTAAATTTACTATTCTAAACCCTTGCTTGAAGATTTCTGACTTTGAGTCTCTATTAAACAAAATCAAAAATTTAGCTTCTGAGCTAGCGAAATAAAGGTAACGTAATACTATGGCTATTTTACAAATTGGTGCAGGTGGTGTCGGTTGGGTTGTAGCGCACAAAGCAGCGCAAAACAACGATGTACTAGGCGACATTACTATTGCGTCTCGCACAATCGGTAAATGTGAAAAGATCATCGAATCTATCCAGAAGAAAAACAACCTTAAAGACAGCTCGAAGAAGCTTGAAGCTCGCGCCGTCAACGCGGATGATGTGGAAGCGTTAGTTGCTCTAATCAAAGAAGTGCAACCTGATCTGGTTATCAACGCGGGTCCTCCGTGGGTAAACATGGCGATTATGGAAGCGTGTTACCAAGCGAAGGTAAACTACCTAGATACATCAGTGGCGGTTGACCTATGTTCTGAAGGTCAGCAGGTTCCACAAGCTTACGACTGGCAGTGGGGTTACCGCGAGAAGTTTGCTGAAGCGGGCATTACCGGTATTCTTGGCGCAGGTTTCGATCCGGGCGTAGTATCTGTATTTGCTGCTTACGCGGTGAAGCATCTGTTTGATGAGATCGATACGATTGACGTAATGGACGTTAACGCAGGCGATCACGGTAAGAAGTTTGCAACCAACTTTGACCCAGAAACTAACATGCTGGAAATTCAGGGTGACTCTTTCTACTGGGAAAACGAAGAGTGGAAACAAGTGCCTTGTCACTCGCGTATGCTTGAGTTTGATTTCCCTAACTGTGGTACACACAAAGTTTACTCAATGGCGCACGATGAAGTTCGTTCGATGAAAGAGTTTATCCCTGCGAAACGTATTGAGTTTTGGATGGGCTTTGGTGACAAGTACCTAAACTACTTTAACTGTATGCGTGATATCGGTCTGCTTAGCCCAGACCCACTAACACTGCATGATGGTACGGTTGTTCAACCTCTACACGTTTTGAAGGCACTGCTTCCAGATCCAACTTCACTTGCTCCGGGTTACACTGGCTTAACTTGTATCGGTACTTGGGTACAAGGTAAGAAGGACGGCAAAGAGCGCAGCGTATTTATCTACAACAACGCTGACCACGAAGTGGCTTACGAAGATGTAGAACACCAAGCGATCTCTTACACTACGGGTGTTCCTGCTATTACGGCAGCGCTACAGTTCTTCCGTGGTGAGTGGGCGGATAAGGGTGTGTTCAACATGGAACAGCTAAACCCAGACCCATTCCTAGAAACAATGCCAAGCATCGGCCTTGATTGGCATGTTCAAGAGCTTGAAGCGGGTCAAGGTCTGCCAGTCATTCACGAACTTAAAAAGTAACGACTGAATTTTTTAGTTTGGTATCAAAAGGGGACTGCAGTGTTCCCTTTTTTAGGTATAGGAAGTGGGCATTAGTAATTTTAATTTTGTAACTCACTTCGTTCAGACAGGACAAAATTGAAAATTACCAATGCCAACCCATTTGGTTTTACTCTTTCACCTTTAGCTAGAGCTTGAGTACATATAGATGACATCGAATAAAGAACAACTCAAAACCCCTTACTTTATGATCAACGAAGATAAGTTGATTGATAATCTAGAGAAAGCAAAACAGCTGAAAGAAATCTCTGGTGTGAAACTGGTGTTAGCACTCAAATGTTTCTCTACGTGGGGCGTGTTTGACATTATTAAGCCTTACTTAGATGGCACTACAAGCTCTGGTCCTTTTGAAGTAAAGCTTGGCCACGAAACGTTTGGCGGAGAAACGCACGCATACAGTGTTGGTTACAGCGAAGATGACGTACGTGAAGTGGCTGACATTTGTGACAAGATGATCTTTAACTCACAGTCTCAGCTCGCGGCCTACCGCCATATCGTTGAAGACAAAGCGTCAATTGGTTTACGTTTAAATCCAGGAGTTAGCTATGCGGGTCAAGATCTAGCGAATCCGGCGCGCCAATTTTCTCGCCTTGGAGTACAAGCGGATCATATTGACCCTGAAGTGTTTGAGAACATTGATGGTGTGATGTTCCATATGAACTGCGAAAACAAAGATGTTGATGCGTTCATTGGTTTACTTGACTCGATCTCTGAGCAGTTTGGTGACTACTTAAACAAGCTTGATTGGGTAAGCATGGGCGGCGGCGTGTTCTTTACGTGGCCGGGTTACGATATAGAGAAGCTGGGCTTGGCGCTAAAGGCATTTTCAGAAAAACACGCGGTACAAATGTACCTTGAGCCGGGCGAAGCTATTATTACCAAAACCACAGATCTTGTTGTGACTGTGGTTGATATTGTTGAGAACGTAAAGAAGACAGCGATTGTAGATTCAGCAACGGAGGCTCATCGCTTAGATACGTTAATCTATGATGAGCCGGCATCTATTCTAGAAGCATCAGATAGCGGCGAACATGAATATGTGATCGGCTCTTGCTCATGCCTTGCCGGGGATCAATTCTGTGTGGCCAACTTTGACAAGCCGCTAGAAATCGGTCAGCGACTGCATATCATGGATAGTGCAGGTTATACTATGGTTAAGCTTAACTGGTTCAACGGATTACGTATGCCTTCAGTCTATTGTGAGAGAAGCTCGGGAGAGGTTCAGAAATTGAATGAGTTTGATTATTCTGACTTCAAGCGCTCACTGTCACAATGGTCTGTGAAATAGCAAATAAAAAGAGAGCGATTCGTCGCTCTCTTTTTCATTTGACTCAAGGTTTAGTTTTCCACCATGACCCTTGTGTCTTCACTTAAAGACTCAAGTTCATTAGCCACGTCGTTGATATTGATCTGCTTAGGCAATCTTATCGACAAGTTTGCCGTAAATAAGCTCGAGCTCACTCCACCTCCACCAGCGATGAAGACTCTCTGGCAATCCATATCAAGAATATTGATACCTTGTCCATCGAGTACGTGAGTAATCTCATTGACGATACCCGCCCGATCATTGGAATCAAGTCTGAGTTGGTAGATAGTATCAACATCGTGTGCCAGTTGATCGGAATCTGTAACCTGTACTAGTAAATCGGGATGGGAGGCAAAGGCGTCTTTCACGAGTTGTTCATTGACGCTTGGAAGTTCAACTTTAATCACCGCTGCAACTTGGTCTTCAATAAAATTGACTTTACTGATGAGCCACTTGCCTCCGTTTTCGTGGGTGATAGCGGCAAGTTGCTTGATTGTTGCAGGGGTAGCTTTGCCAACGAAGTTAACAATAAATGTGCTGTTCATATTGGGCCTCCAAACGCTGAGTAAGGCATGTGGCTTTCAATGCTTATTGAGGTTGAAAGAGTTCTGATGCCTAACTTCAGTTTAGAATGGAAAGGTAGGTTAGGTTTGACCTGCGTCAAGTTTTAAACCTAAATCCTTGTCTCTACTACGAATCTTTAACCGCGAGCACAAAAAAAGCGATGAACAACATCGCTTTTTCAGCAAGATTTGATGTGGTTTAGAAGCTCACTTTCATTTCTACACCATAGAAAACGTTATCGTAACTTGCTCCTGCATCCATAGCGAATTTAGCGGCATCTTGGTTGCCGAACCAAGGCTTACTGCTGTATTGGAATTCTGCGCTGCCACCCCAAGCTCCGCTTACCCAGCCGTGGATATGACCGACGGGATTGAGGAAGAACAGAGATACATCACCTACGGTTTCAGAACCTAAGACTTCGCCACCGGATGCGACAATGTTTTGCTCTGCTTCAAACATCATCTCACCAACCACTGCACCAAAGAATGGGGTAATAAAGATGTCTTGCCAAGAAGGTACTTCTGCGAAGGCTTCAACACCGTATTCCCAGAAGAAAGTCGACATTGTTGCGGAGTACAAGAAAGACTCAAACTCATTAAAGCCTGCGTGTCGCGCCGCTGTGTAGTACACGCCACCAAAATAAGGATGCATGACATAGTTTAGGAAGTGTTCATCGCGATCCCATGTAGGGCCCGAAGTGACATTGTCCTTCCATTTAGAACCTAGACCGCTAAGGTCACGATCTTCTTCATCCCATTTTGTGATTGATTCTGGTAGAAGCGTCATCAAGCCGACCGTGGCAACACTCAGTCCTAGAATCGTGTAGGTTTGCCCCATCAAGTAATCCCAATCTTTGCCATCGGAAACCGTGAGATATTTAGGTAACGCCGGGCCTTCGAGTTTTAGGTCATTTTCTGTCAAACTGAGTGAAAACGGGTCTGACGATTGATATTGATAAGAATGATAGAAAAACGTGTCGGATTCAGCTTGATCTACAGTGTATGAAAACTCAATATGTTGATTAGAATCATATACATTGGCACTGGCCTGGGCAGAAGCTGACAAAACTAAAGCGGTGATGCTTTTTTTCAACACTGAGCACTCCATCGTTATTATTTTAATGATCAGGGTCACAAGTATCCAACAAAGTTGGCGTATTGGGAATCTGAAATTGTCCTAAATAAGAAACTTAGTTGTTTTTTGGCCTAATGCCATAATAAATATCAGTTAAACTCATAAAATATGTGACGTTTTCCCACTAAGGATAAAATAATGTTGAAAATCGCAATGCTGAGCACTGGGGAAGAAGTCCTCCACGGAGACATCGTCGATACGAATGCAGCGTGGTTATCTCAAAGGTTTTTCGAACAAGGCTTTAGCGTAACTAAGCGCTCAACAGTTGGTGACGAGATGTCAGCTCTTGTCGAAGAGCTGATGATGCTAAGTTTTAACTGTGACGTCGTCGTTGTTAACGGTGGGTTAGGCCCAACAAGTGACGACTTGAGCGCTGAGGCGGTGGCTGTCGCTTCAGAGACTGAGCTTGTTCTGTATCCAGAATGGTTAGCAAGGCTAGAGAAGTTTTTTACCTCTCGTGGGTTAGCTATGCCAGAAAGTAACCGTAAACAAGCCATGTTGCCAAAAGATTCGGTTCTACTTGATAACCCAATTGGAACTGCTTGTGGCTTTAAAGTTCGCTTTAATGACTGTGATTTCTACTTCACACCGGGTGTACCGAGCGAATTTAAGCTGATGGTAGAGCAACAGATTCTACCCGATATGAAGACCACGCATCGTGATGTGTTAGGGCAGGAATGCAGTAAGCTTTATACCTTTGGTACTTCGGAGTCGGCTTTGTCAGATAAGCTCGACAAGGTACAACTTCCTGATGGCTACACACTAGGTTATCGTTCATACCTGCCTTACATCGAAGTGAAGTTGTTTGGCCCTAAGAATGATTTAGATAACCGAGTGAAACTGCTGCAGATTATCTTCAATTTGATTGAAAGCAATGTGGTGAGTGTTGATGAATCTATGCAGGACCATGTTGCCTACCTAATCCAAGAGCGAAAACAATCTATCGCGACGGCGGAGCAATCGACTTATGGTTCGTTATCACACTGGTTACAGTCTAAAGAGGTGGCAGCCCAATATTGTGGTCATGGATGGGTGTTGGGTGAGCGCGTTAATGTTGGTGATGAGAGTGACGACCAACTCGCAGCTGCTTTTGCCCTTGCTGGAGCAACGAAAGATAAATGTGCTACGGACATCGCCATTGTAACGGGTAAGGTAACAGAGAAGACGTTTTCAGTCGCCTTGGCCGCACCGGAAGGAGAGTGGGGACAGACGTTAACCTTCAATCGCAATTATACGCGTGAAGAACGTACTCTGGTGATCACAACCGTTGCAGCGGATATGTTGCGACGCTACCTCAACACGAAACCTATGTTTGTCCAGTACAGTTCACTGAGCAGGAACAAAGAAATGTTTGTGCCACGAAGCGCAATAGAAGCATAATTATTCAACTAGGATAGTGAGTCAATTTTGTCAAATTGGCTCAGTCTAGTGTTCTGTAATAAGTGGATGATCCTATTTCTTATTACTCATTCACGCTCATATTATTTTTATATGCCAAATTCGAATATCGTTTAACTGGATGATTTTCAATAGAAGTGGAAATTGTCTTAGATTTGCAACGTGCATTCGGCAAAATAACCTTTAAAATGACAATTCAGGATTCTAATTGCTCAGGGAGGTTAGCATGTTTAATCAGTCCAAGATCCTTGTTTGGTATCAAGTGGCGAGCCAAAAAGTCTTTCTAGGTGAAGCACTTAATGGAAAGCATCAAGATGTTATCTCTTTGTGGTTGCAAGCGCCAGAAGACAAACCAAGTGGTGAACGTTTAGGGTATCGACTTTCGTTATTTGATGATGATGGAAGGGAGATCGCAGATAAGCCTGTTTCTGTGCTGACCGCCGATGAATTCCTATCCGGAGTACGTGTTCAGATGTAAAAACGGCCAGCGTTTTGCTGGCCGTTTTCTATTTGTGCATACTTATGCGCGTTTTTCTTTAAGCGAGTAATTGACACCTTCAATTTCAATGTCTGTCTTCGCTTTACAAATACACGGCAAAATTTCTTTTTCTTGTGTGTACGCCATTGCAAAACCAACGTATTCAACTTCACCTGAGACCAGTTTGCAGCGGCAAGCGCCACAGTGCCCATCTCTACAGTTATATTCAGGCTCTAACCCTGCATTCTCCATAGTTTCGAGAATGGTATTAGAAGGGTGAGACTGAACCGATGTAATAGCGTTGATTTTGATATTAGGCATTACAGTTCGAAATCCTTGAAGTCGTCTGCACGTACGTCGCTGTCGATCTGACCAACCAGGTAAGATGAAATTTCTGCTTCCTGAGGCGCAACCTGCACGTTATCTGAAGACAACCATGCATTAATCCAAGGAATTGGGTTAGAAGTTGCTTCAGGGTAAGCGGCGTCTAGGCCAACAGCTTGCATACGAATGTTCGTAATGTATTCAACGTACTGGCAAAGAATGTCTTTGTTCAGACCGATCATTGACCCATCTTTGAATAGGTATTCTGCCCACTCTTTTTCTTGCTCAGCAGCGTCTTTAAACAGCTCAAAACACTCTTGCTTACACTCTTCCGCGATTTGCATGAATGAGAAATCGTCTTGGCCGTTACGTAGCAGGTTAATCATGTGCTGTGTACCCGTTAGGTGCAGCGCCTCATCACGAGCGATAAGCTTGATGATTTTAGCGTTACCTTCCATTAGCTCACGCTCAGCAAAAGCAAATGAACACGCAAAACTCACGTAGAAACGAATCGCTTCTAGTGCGTTAACTGACATCAAACAAACGTAGAGCTTCTTCTTCAGGTCGTGAAGGGTAATCTTCACTTCTTCGCCGTTGATGTTATGAGTACCTTCACCGTAACGATGGTAATCATTGGTCATTTGAATCAGATCGTCGTAGTAGCGAGAAATGTCTTCTGCACGCTTAAGGATGTGCTCATTTTCTACGATGTCGTCAAACACTAGACCCGGATCATTCACGATGTTACGGATGATGTGCGTGTAAGAGCGTGAGTGAATTGTCTCTGAGAAAGACCAAGTTTCAATCCAAGTTTCTACTTCTGGTAGCGATACCAACGGCAGCAGGGCAACGTTTGGACTGCGACCTTGGATAGAATCGAGCAGTGTTTGGTACTTAAGGTTTGAGATGAAGATATGCTTTTCATGCTCTGGCAGCTTGTTGTAGTCGATACGATCGCTTGAAACGTCCACTTCTTCAGGACGCCAGAAGAAAGACAATTGCTTCTCGATGAGCTTTTCGAAGATTTCAAACTTCTGCTGGTCGTAACGAGCAACGTTTACTGATTGACCTAAGAACATTGGTTCTTTTAGCTGGTCATTTTTTTTTCTGTTAAAAGTACTGTAAGCCATGGTGCCTCAATTCCTTTTAAGCCCCTCATGTCTGAGGGGCGAATAATTTGTTAAGCCTTGATAACCCTTTAGTCAGGATTATGGTTTAAATCTTACAACCGCCGCCTGCACAATCGTCATCTTGTGGTTGTACTGCGTCTTTCTGATCGTCGCTCGCGCCATCACGTGTGTTGTGGTAGTAAAGTGTCTTCACACCAAACTTATACGCAGTTAGCAGATCTTGAAGCAGTTTCTTCATTGGCACTTTGCCACTTTCAAAACGCGTTGGGTCGTAGTTAGTATTTGCTGAAATCGCTTGGTCGACAAACTTCTGCATGATACCCACTAGGTGCAGGTAACCATCGTTTGAACCGATGTTCCATAGCAGTTCGTAGTTGTCTTTGTACTCAAGGAAATCTGGCACTACTTGCTTCAGGATACCGTCTTTAGACGCCTTCACTGAAACGTAACCACGTGGTGGCTCAATACCGTTTGTCGCGTTAGAGATCTGAGAAGATGTCTCAGAAGGCATTAGCGCGGTTAGGGTAGAGTTACGCAGGCCGTGCGTCATGATTTCTTCACGTAGACCATCCCAATCGTAGTGCAGTTTCTCGTCACAAATTAGGTCGACATCTTTTTTGTAAGTGTCGATTGGCATCAGGCCTTTAGCGTAGTTTGTTTCTTCGAATAAAGGACACTTACCTTGCTCTTTCGCAAGCGCGACTGAAGCTTTCAGCAAGTAGTACTGCATCGCTTCGAATGTACGGTGTGTTAGACCATTTGCGCTGCCATCTGAGTACTTCACACCGTTCTTCGCTAAGTAGTAAGCGTAGTTGATCACACCAACACCTAGAGTACGGCGGTTCATCGTTGACTTGTACGCAGCTGGTAGCGGGTAGTCTTGGTAATCCAGTAGTGCGTCTAGTGCACGAACAACAAGATCTGACAGCTCTTCAAAGTCATCAAGAGACTTAATCGCACCAAGGTTGAATGCAGATAGAGTACACAGAGCAATCTCACCAGAGTCATCTTCAACGTTTGTTAGCGGCTTAGTTGGCAGCGCGATTTCCAAACATAGGTTAGATTGACGAACAGGTGCAACTTCTGAGTCGAACGGGCTGTGCGTATTACAGTGGTCAACGTTCTGAATGTAGATGCGACCAGTAGAAGCACGCTCTTGCATCAAGATAGAGAA
Source organism: Vibrio sp. R10-SF1-ISO8 (assembly GCF_059833805.1). Classification (NCBI taxonomy): domain Bacteria; kingdom Pseudomonadati; phylum Pseudomonadota; class Gammaproteobacteria; order Vibrionales; family Vibrionaceae; genus Vibrio; species Vibrio sp. R10-SF1-ISO8. Next base: position 1,055,009 of record NZ_JCBDHL010000021.1, read on the forward strand.
CATCTCGATAGCTTTAACGGTTTCTTTCTTGATTGATGGATCGTTTTCGTACTGAACGTATAGACGTTCGAACTCGTCTTGGTTCTCGAAGAACGCATCGTACAGGCCTGGCACATCTGATGGTGAGAACAAAGTAATGTTGCCACCTTCAACTAGACGTTGATACATCAAGCGGTTTAGCTGTACACCGTAGTCCATGTGACGAACACGGTTCTCTTCAACACCACGATTGTTCTTAAGAACCATCAGTGCTTGAGATTCACCATGCCATAGTGGGTAGAACACAGTCGCTGCACCGCCACGAACACCACCTTGAGAACAACATTTAACCGCTGTTTGGAAGTATTTGTAGAAAGGGATACAACCCGTGTGGAATGCTTCACCACCACGGATCTCTGAACCTAGAGCACGGATACGGCCAGCGTTGATACCAATACCAGCACGTTGAGAAACGTAACGAACAATAGAGCTTGCTGTCGCATTGATTGAATCTAGGCTATCGCCACACTCGATAAGTACACATGAGCTGAACTGACGAGTAGGGGTACGTACGCCAGACATGATCGGCGTAGGTAGAGAAATTTTGAATGTCGATGTCGCATCGTAGAAGCGCTTGATGTAATCAAGACGTGTCTCTTTCGGGTATTTCGCGAATAGACAAGCAGAAACTAGGATGTAAAGGAACTGCGCACTTTCGTAGATTTCACCGGATACACGGTTTTGAACAAAGTACTTACCTTCAAGCTGTTTTACGGCTGCATAAGAAAAATCGAGATCGCGCTTGTGATCGATGTAGGCATCTAGCTCATCAAGTTCTGCTTTGGTGTAGTCTTCCAGAATGTGCTGGTCGTATTTACCCATATCCACAAGGCGAGCGACGTGATCGTATAGCGTTGGTGGCTCATACTGGTCATACGCTTTTTTACGTAGATGGAATACAGCCAAACGTGCCGCTAGATATTGGTAATCAGGCGTCTCTTCAGAAATCAAATCTGCTGCAGACTTGATGATGGTTTCATGGATATCAGATGTAGTGATACCGTCATAGAACTGAATGTGAGCGCGTAGTTCTACTTGAGATACAGAGACGTTGTCTAGACCTTCGGCAGCCCAGGTGATAACGCGATGGATCTTTTCGAGATCAATACTTTCTTTGCGTCCGTCACGCTTAGTAACGGTAAGTTGTTGGTTCATTCTGCTTCATTTCCCTAACAAAACTGATAAAAGCCGTATTTTTGTGTAATTCTTGTAAAAATCGTTCCGGCTTTGTGATCAAAGTCTATCTATATATTGTAGTACAAACACAACATATAGGGGTGCACCAAGGTGCGAGTTACAAGATAGTGCTATCCCCATGGCTTTTCAAGTTACAGATCTTGGATGACTTGTGGATAACTAACAAAATTAAAAAAAACAGTAAGTGACTACTAACCGATGAAGTTAGAGCGGGTAAGATTGTAATTAATTACCGTTTTTAGATCGGTTTAGAAGTAACCACAAACAAAAAAAAATTCCTTGATCTTTGGTCAAAGTTGTCTTCGATTTTTGCTTTGATTATTTTGGAATCAAACCGACAAAAATTGCTTCAATTGGCACTAAAAAAGGCGATGAGCATGTGCTATCGCCTTAATCTTGACCACTACATCTAGTATGTGACAAATGTTAAAATTTCTGAGTATGAACGATGTAATTTACATCAACATTTTGACCTAGCTTGTAGGTGTCTGTCAGAGGGTTGTAGTGCAGGCCAGTAATCCCGGTTTCGGTTAAGTCAGTTTGATCAATCATTTTAATCATCTCAGCAGGGCGGATGAACTTATCATGATCATGAGTGCCTTCAGGGACAATCTTCAACAGCTTTTCTGCGCCGACAATCGCGAACAGATAAGATTTAAGGTTGCGGTTAAGTGTTGAAAAGAATACGTGACCACCAGGTTTCACCAAAGCGGCACATGAACGAATCACTGATTGTGGGTCCGGGACGTGCTCAAGCATTTCCATACAGGTCACAACGTCATACTTACTTTGATTTTCAGTCGCATGATCTTCAATTGTACTCTGGATGTAGGTGAGCTTAGTGCCCGTTTCTAGAGCGTGCAGTCTCGCCACTTCTAATGGCTCTTTACCCATATCAAGACCGGTGACAATCGCGCCTTCTTTGGCCATGCTTTCTGCTAAAATTCCGCCGCCACAGCCGACGTCTAAAACTTCTTTGCCAAACAAGCCATCACAATTGTCCAAAACATAGTTGAGGCGCAAAGGATTGATCTGATGCAAAGGCTTAAATTCACCTTCTAAATCCCACCAGCGTGAGGCCATATCCTCAAACTTCTTAATTTCGTTTGGATCGACGTTTTGTGATTGGGTCATAACAACTCTACTAATTTAACCGCTTCCTTGAATGACAGGCATTATACCTGTTAACCACATACACTCCATAGACGGGATCACTTTTCTCTACGGGTGGATAAAATATAACCATTTATCAGCAAGATATCAGATGAGTGTGCAAATTCTCGGCGTTTGATTCACAACCAAGCTCACAACCTGATAAAAGGAGAGGGAAAGTAATGCCGAACCACTGAAATGTATGTTATATTTTTGCACCTTAAGCGTATTGTACATACGATCTATAAATAGAGGGATAATGGCTCTATGAGCGATCTAGCGAAAGAGATCACGCCCGTAAACATTGAAGATGAGCTTCGAGGTTCATACCTAGACTACGCGATGTCAGTAATCGTGGGTCGTGCTCTTCCAGATGTGCGTGATGGCCTAAAGCCTGTACACCGCCGCGTTTTGTTCGCGATGAATGTACTAGGTAATGATTGGAATAAACCATATAAAAAATCTGCCCGTGTTGTTGGCGACGTAATCGGTAAATATCACCCACACGGTGATAGCGCTGTGTACGATACAATCGTACGTATGGCTCAGCCGTTCTCACTTCGTTACATGCTGGTCGACGGTCAAGGTAACTTCGGTTCGATCGATGGTGACTCAGCGGCAGCAATGCGTTACACCGAAGTTCGCATGGCAAAAATTGCCCACGAACTTTTGGCTGACCTAGATAAAGAAACAGTAGACTACGTGCCTAACTACGATGGCACTGAGCAGATCCCTGCTGTTCTACCTACAAAAATTCCTAACCTATTGGTAAACGGTGCTTCTGGTATCGCAGTAGGTATGGCAACCAACATTCCTCCGCACAACCTGACAGAGGTAATTGATGGTTGTCTTGCGTACATCAATAATGAAGCGATCACTATTGATGAGCTAATGGACTACATTCCTGGTCCAGACTTCCCAACAGCAGCGCTAATCAGTGGCCGTAAAGGTATCGTCGATGCTTATAAGACGGGCCGCGGTAAGATTTACATGCGCTCGAAAGCGGATATCGAAACAGACAAGAATGGTAAAGAAACCATTATTGTTACCGAAATTCCTTATCAGGTTAACAAAGCACGCTTGATCGAAAAGATCGCTGAGCTAGTTAAAGATAAGAAAGTTGAAGGTATCAGTGCGCTACGCGATGAGTCTGACAAAGACGGTATGCGTATTGTTATCGAATGTAAGCGTGATGCAGTTGGCGAAGTGGTTCTAAACAACCTTTACGCACAAACTCAGCTTCAAACCACATTCGGCATCAACATGGTGGCACTGAATAATGGTCAACCACAGCTATTCAACTTGAAAGATATGTTGAAGTGCTTTGTTGATCACCGCCGTGAAGTGGTGACTCGCCGTACTATCTTCGAATTGCGTAAAGCGCGTGAGCGTGCACATATCCTTGAAGCACTCTCTCTTGCACTAGCAAACATTGATGAAGTTATAGAACTGATCAAGAACGCACCAACACCAGCTGATGCAAAAGTGGGCTTGGTTTCGCGTGGTTGGGATCTTGGTAACGTTGCTTCAATGCTTGAACGTGCCGGTACTGATGCTGCACGTCCAGAGTGGTTAGAAGATCAATACGGCATCCGTGACGGTCAGTACTTCCTGACTGAAACTCAAGCACAAGCTATTCTAGAGCTTCGCCTACACCGCCTAACGGGTTTAGAGCACGAGAAGATTCTAGATGAGTACAAAGCACTTCTAGATGAGATCGCTGAGCTAATGCACATTCTTGCAAGCACTGAGCGTTTGATGGAAGTGATTCGTGAAGAACTCGAAGCAGTACGTGATGGCTTCGGTGATGCACGTCGTACTGAGATTACAGCGGCAAGCCACGATATCGACATGGAAGAGCTGATTGCTCGTGAAGATGTTGTTGTTACGCTATCTCACGAAGGTTACGTTAAGTACCAAATCCTAAGCGACTACGAAGCTCAGCGTCGTGGTGGTAAAGGTAAGAGTGCAACTAAGATGAAAGATGAAGACTATATTGAACGTCTTCTAGTGGCGAATACCCACGACAACATCTTATGTTTCTCTACTCGTGGTAAGACTTACCGTCTGAAAGTTTACCAACTACCTCAAGCAAGTCGTACCGCTCGCGGTAAGCCAATTGTTAACATTCTTCCACTAGAAGAAGGTGAGCGTATCACTGCGATTCTACCTGTTGATGAATTCTCACCAGAGAAATTCATCTTCATGGCAACAGGTGACGGTACCGTTAAGAAGACATCTCTAGATCAGTTTGCAAATGTTCGTGCGAACGGTCTAATTGCTGTAAACCTACGTGATGAAGACTCTCTAATCGGTGTTGATATCACAAACGGCGAAAGCGATATCATGCTGTTCTCGAAAGCGGGTAAAGTCGTTCGCTTTGCAGAAGATAAAGTACGTGCAATGGGCCGTACCGCAGCAGGTGTTCGCGGTATGAAGCTTGCTGATGATGATCAAGTTGTTTCGCTGATTGTTCCTTCAAATGAAGGTGACATCCTAACAGTGACGCAAAATGGTTACGGTAAGCGTACTGAACTTGCAGAATACCCAACCAAAGGCCGTGCGACACAAGGTGTTGTATCGATCAAAGTTTCTGAGCGAAATGGCCCTGTAGTTGGCGCAGTACAAGTAGAAGAAGGCGACGAGATGATGATGATCACCGACGCTGGTACTCTAGTTCGTACACGTGTTGCTGAAGTAAGCCAAGTAGGTCGTAATACGCAAGGTGTTACACTAATCCGTACTGCTGAAGATGAAAACGTTGTGGGTCTACAACGTATCGATGAAGTAGAAGAAGCGGAACTCGTCGAAGGTGAAGAAGGCGTTGATGGTGAGGTAGCACAAGAAACTACTGACTCTAACGAGACGCCAGCAGCAAGCGATGATGCTGAAGAGTAATTCAGTTAATTGAACATCAAAATGCCAGACCTAGTGTCTGGCATTTTTGTGCTAATCATTCACTACTTTCATTTCTTCGAGTGACTTCAAGTGCTGAGCATCAAAGCGCTCAGAGCCAATAGCAGTCCGAGACTTAAGACATGTTTCAAGGTTAGATTGTATTGAAACCTAAATCGGAGGTGTTTATGGGTTACGACACGCCTATGGCGATTTCCAACTATCTCGCTGTTTTAATCGCAATAATACTGATATATCCGTTTGCACTGGTGGCAGTGAACATTGCTATCTATTCTCCAGTCCGCCGAAAGAAAGTGACCAAATGGTTTAATATTATCTCTGCACTTATTGCTACAACAATGCTGGCGTTTCATATGCAAACTGAAGTGATATATGGAAAAGAATTGATCGATAAGTACTACAGAGATAATCCCCAGATACGAGAAGAGCCTCAAAAGGTGAGTAACAAAGCTGCCGACGTGACGACTCTCTGACGTCAGAAAAATAACTATATTACAAATAGTTAGTGTAAGTGAATAACTCGATAATTTTGCGTGCATATAGAAGAAATTGACTATAAAATTCGCAATCTCTGTCTGTTCCACAACCAAAATAATCGATTATGAACTTATCATTAAAACAAAAACTTATAGGTGCAAGCCTGTTAGCAGTGGTGCTAATGGCGAGTGCGCTAACTTGGCTTTCCGCCGATCAACTTAAGCAACAAACGCAAAATGGTGTTTATGCGCGAGCAGAAAGTCTAGCGACGACGGCTTCTGCTGGTATCAAAGACTGGATCAATATTCGTAAGGATATTGCCTCTGCGTTTAATGACTACAGCAATGAAATCGACGTTGTTCCATACCTACAACAAGCGAGAAAAGCTGGCGGCTTTGATGACATCTTCTTAGGCACGCCAGAAGGTGGTATGTACCGTTCGCACCCTGAGCGTAACCGAGCTGATTACGACCCACGTGTTCGCCCTTGGTATATCGATGCTAATAATGCAGGCCGTCAAATCATCACTACGGCATACAAAGATGCGATTACTAATGCCTTGTTAGTGACGATTGCTGAACCAATTCGCCGTAACGGTCAGTTTGTTGGTGTGGTTGGCGCTGATGTATTGATTGATCAACTAATTAACGATGTGATCAACTTAGATGCGGGTAAAAATGCTTACGCGATGTTGATTGATACTCAGAATGGCAGCTTCTTAGCCCACCCAGATAAATCTCTTTCTCTTAAGCCTGTTACTACACTCTCAAAAGAGTTCACTCTACGTGCCATCGAAGAGGCTGCAAACGCTGGCTCAATCAAGTTGATTGAACGTAATGGTCAAGAGAAGTTGTATTTCTTTACTAAGGTTCCAGATACGCAGTGGATCTTCGCTATTGAGATGGATCGCGCAACAGAAGAAGCGGCACACACAGAGCTGCTACAAAGCCTAATTATTACCGCAGTCGTCATTACATTAATTGTTATTGCTGTGGTTTCTTGGTTAGTGAGCTTCTTGTTCCAAGATTTGGTTCGTGTTTCAAATGCGCTTGAAGAAATTGCTTCCGGTGAAGGCGATCTAACTCAGCGTCTTGAACCACGTAGCGACGATGAAGTTGGTCAGTTGGCAACGAACTTCAATACGTTCGTTGGCAATATGCATACTATGGTTTCTAAGTTGAGTCTTGTGTCTGCATCGCTGTCAGAGCAGTCAAAACAAACAGCGCAACAAGCAGAAGAGCGCAGTGCGCGTATTCGTTTGCAGCAAGATGAGATCAATATGGTCGCAACAGCGATCAATGAAATGGCGGCAGCAACGCAAGAAATTGCTGGCAACGCAGATAATACAGCGCAGAATTCAACTGAAGCGGTAACAGCTTGTGTTCACGGTGGTGAGCAGGTCGTTCAGACTCAAGGCTCGATTCAAAACTTAGCAACGGAAGTTCAGGTCGCGACAGAAGTAATTCAAGAGCTTGAAGTTCATGGTAATAGTATCAGTACTATTCTTTCTACGATTCAGGATATTGCAGAGCAAACTAACTTACTTGCGCTTAATGCCGCTATTGAAGCAGCGCGTGCGGGTGAACAAGGTCGTGGCTTCGCTGTGGTTGCTGATGAAGTTCGTGTTCTAAGCCAACGTACACACGCTTCAACCCAAGAAATCCAGCAGATGATTGAAACGCTGCAAGGCACAACGGGTAAAGCTGTGGGCATCATGGGTGATAGCCGTCAGTTAGCCGATACCAGTGTAGCGGACGCTGATTCAGCTGCGGTGAGCCTGACTCAAATCCAAACAGCGGTAGAGCGTATTAGCGATATGGCGACCCAAATTGCCTCTGCTGCTGAAGAGCAAGCGTCAGTCACTTCTGAAATCACGCGTAACACCGTTGGTATTCGTGATGTTTCGAATGAACTTGCAGATGAAGCACACGACGCAGCAGCACAAGCCGCACAGTTGTCTGAGCTATCTCACGAACTAGAGCAAGAGATTCAGCGATTTAAACTGTAATCCAATGACTCTTAAAGCCCCGAAAGTTCGGGGCTTTTTTTGAATATGAATTTCCAAAATGGACATTAGTCATCAACATAATCTCAATAGTGGACATAGAGGATATTAGTTAGAATCCTTATAAATAATAAGGGAAATAATTATGTCTGATATTAACAACGCATTTCAGCAACGTGTAACCAATATCGTTACCGACGCCAAGCTCTCTCCAAAACAGAAAAACCAATTTTTAGCCCTAGAAGCGGAGGCAAGTCTTCCCTATATGAAGGTTTCTATAGATGTTTCAAAAGCGATGGAAGAGGGCGTAATTTGTGACATGTTTGAAGGCCATGCCCCTTTCAAACCTCGCTATGTTTTACCTGACTATGCAAAGTTCCTTAAGCAAGGCTCAGATTACCTAGAGCTAGAACCCGCGACTGATTTTGATGATGCGTTGAATTTACTGACGATCATCTATCACCATGTCCCTTCTGTCACAAACATCCCTGTTTATCTAGGTCAACTCGATGATGTGTTACTGCCATATGTAGGCAATTTAAGTGAAGCCGAGGTTTACACTAAGCTTAAACGTTTTTGGATCATGCTTGACAGAACGCTGCCTGATGCCTTTATGCATGTGAACATTGGGCCTACCGACAATGTCATTTGCCGAACAATTTTACAAGTCGACGCTGAGTTAAAGCAGATCGCTCCGAACTTAACCTTTATGTACGATGCGAACGTCACCCCAGACGATCTACTCAAACAAGCGACGACCAATATCTGTGAGTGTAGCAAACCTCATATTGCTAATTATCCGATGCATGCAGCCGCTTATGGTGAAAAGAAATTCGGCATTGTTAGTTGCTACAATTCTCTGCCTCTTGCTGGTGGGTCGAATACCTTAGTGCGAATGAACCTAAAAGAAGTCGCATTACGTTCCAAAGACAGAACAGATTTTCTAGATTATGTCTTGCCATCCTATAGTGAATTAATGATTCAGCTTATGGATGCGCGAAGCAGCCACCTGCACGAGAAATCGAACTTTTTCAAAGGCTTCTTAACCACTGAGGGCTTGGTTGAAGAGAATCGATTTGCGCCTATGTATGGCATTTATGGTATGGCTGAAGCGGTCAATATCTTGCTCGATAAAGAAGGCACCAATGAAAAATACGGGCATAGCCATCAGGCAAATGGGCTAGCGTTAGCGATTTCTGAAAAGCTCGCTCATCTTGTCGATAGTAGCCCAGTGAAACATGGCTTAGAGGGCAAGGCACTGCTTCATGCTCAGGGCGGGATCAGCTTGGATGAAGATGTGACACCTGGTGTTCGTATCCCTTATGGCACCGAGCCAGATCCTGTGTCTTATGTTCAAGCAACGGCTGAGCAGCACAAATATTACACCTCTGGCATCAGTGATATTTTGACCATTGATGAAACGGTAAAATCCAACCCGGAAGCGATGTTCAATTTGTGTAAAGGCGCTTTGAAGCAAGGTTATAGGGAGTTTACCGCGAACGTTGCGTCTAATGATTTAGTCCGTGTCACGGGTTACATGATTAAGCTTTCTGATATCAACAAGTTTGCCGAGGAAGGCTCACGTAAAAACACCACTTTCTTGGGAGCTGAGGCGGCGAAGAACACTGGAATACTAGACCGTTCACCTCGCGTGGTCAGCATGGAAACAGAGCCAGTTTACAAGTAGTAGGGCACAGCAGTGAATGAGAAGTCAGCGTTAGTTAGCCGCATTCTTAATTTCTCTTGTGTTGATGGGCCGGGCAATCGCCTGGTCATCTTCCTACAGGGGTGTAACTTCGATTGCTTAAATTGCCATAACCCACATACGATCAATCATTGTAATCACTGTGGCGATTGTGTTGATTTATGTCCTACGCAAGCATTAGCTATGACTGATAACAAAGTGGTTTGGGATGAAGGGCTTTGCACTCACTGCGATAAATGTATAGATATCTGTTGTCACAAATCGAGCCCCAAGATTAAGCGTTACAATGTCACTGAAATCTTGGGTATCATCCGCAGACAACACTTCTTCATTTCAGGCATCACGGTTTCGGGTGGAGAAGCCACTCTCCAGTTTCCGTTTATCATAGCGTTATTTAGTGCCATCAAAGCAGACAGAGAACTAGGACATCTAACCTGTTTCATTGATAGTAACGGCTATTTACCGATTCATGCTTGGGAAAAAGTTATACCTGTTCTTGACGGTGTTATGCTCGATTTAAAGTCGTGGCAGAGTGAAACGCATCAGTGGTTAACCAGAAGAGACAATCATAGAGTAATAGATTCGATTCGCTACCTAGCAAGCGCCAAGAAACTGCATGAGCTAAGGCTGTTACACATCCCTGGTAAAAGCGATCTGGACAGTGAAATAGATGAGGTTGTTAAATTGATTCGCTCACTGCCGGCCGACGTGATAGTTCGGCTTAATGCGTTTCAGCATCATGGGGTGAGTGGGCAAGCACTAGAGTGGGCAAAATGTAGCGAAGATGAGATGAATCGGTTTCGTTCACTTATTGCAGATAAAATTGTCCAACCGATACTTACCCCAGCTATTTATACCTAATCAGCGGTAATTAATTGCTGATGGAGCCAGTGTAGCGCTGGGTTGTTTAAGCTTGCTTGGTTCCACACTAAGCTATAGGCAACCTCACCATACTCAAAAGGAAGAGGTTTAGAAACTAAGCCTTTCGCTTGCGCTGCGTTTTCAGCCCACATTTTAGAGCAGGTCAGTAAGTGTTGTGAATGGTGGCACATGATCGCGGCAGCGCCGAAATCCGCGACTGACATAGCCACCTTACGGGCGCCGTACTTTTGTGTCAGGTTTTGCTCGAAGTAGGGCTCAGCGAGATCTTTGTCCAAAATACCGATATGCTGATACGAGAGGTATCCGGGTATATCCAACTCACTCTTTGCGAGTGGGTGTAGTTCTGACATCAAGCACACCATCTCATCTGAATGAATCTGTTTCCACATTAGCTCTCGGCTCCGAGTCGGCGGTTGGCTAATATCATGCGGTAAGATCATAAAATCGACTTGCCCGCGCACCAAGGCATCAAAACTTAACTGCTCTTTCGCATAAACATTGATAGCTCTTGCTTTGGCGAGCTGGTTTATGATGAGCGCGATTTTTGACGCGAACAGTTCAAAGGTACTTTCGCGCATAGAGAGAGAAATCGTCCCCTCAAATTCCGCTGGTTTGAAAGCACCTTGGTGCAAAATACCATTCATGCTCGACAATATTTTATGAACTTCAGAACCAATACTAAGCGCAAATGGCGTTGGAATTAATTGGCCTCCCTCACGGTAGAACAGCTCATCTTTAAGTTGATCACGCAGCTGGTTGAGAGTCTTACTCACACTCGACGGGGTAACGCATAGAACCTTGGCGGCATTGGTGACGCTATGAGTACTAAGAAGGACATGTAACACGGTAAGGTGTTTAAGGCTGATTCGAGAAAGGGCTAGGTAATCCATAACTATTTAATTCAGTAGGAATACTAATGTTATACCCGCTGTCGAGAAGATTGGAAATAGCAGATTAACCATTTTATCTATTTGGTTGCGAGAGTCAGATGACATTAGATTAAAGTGTAATCATAAACTAGACTTTACTATGAGTTCCAAGCTGGGGATGGTCAGTGATGAAGCAACGTATTGGCAAGCAGAATGGGCTTGTGACGATATTTTTCACGGTAGCTTCAGCGGTTCTAATTGGGTTTATAGGATTAGCCGTTGATTCAGGTTTTGCCTATGGAGACTTCAGACAAGCCCAAATAGCAGCGGATGCTGGCGCCATTTCTGCTGCATTTGAAAAATATCATGGTCATAGCAGCAGTGACATTCAAAAATATGGTACTTCAGAAGTACAGGCTCATGGTTTTGAAAACGGCGTCAATGGTGTTTCAATATCTGTCAACAGCCCTCCTTCATCCGGACCTTATGCTGGAGATAGCGATTTTGTCGAGGTTGTCATCACAAAGGATGTGTCTACTTTCTTCCTAAAGTTTATTGGTTTTGACAGTTTCAACTATTCAGCTAGGGCGGTTGCTAATGGAGTGATTTCGTCCAGTGCTTGTGTCTACGCGCTAGGTGACGATCATGAAAAAGCTTTCCATGTTTCAAGTGGCTCTACTCTCAGCGCAAATTGTGGCGCGCATGCGAACTCTGAAGATAGCAAGGGCCTTTATGTCGATAGTGGTTCTACATTGGAAACATCCAAAGTTGATGTTGTTGGAGGAGCCTATGAGAGTGGCAGTACGATAGATCCATCCGCTAATGAAGGTGCTGATGCAATTTCAGACCCTCTTAGCTCCCTTGCCGCCCCAGCTGTTGCATATGGTGGTTGTGATTATAGTGGAAACAGTAAGGGTGGTGGGTTGTATGAACGTTATGAGATTGATTCACAAACTCGAACCATTAACCCAGGCTCTTATTGCGGAGGTCTTTTTATCAAGGGTTCAGCTGACGTAACTATGAGCCCCGGAACATACATAATGCAAGGAGGGGGGCTCGTTGTTGATGGTAGTGACGCTAAGTTGGAGGGAGATGGGGTCTTTATATATAACACTTGCGCCAAGATGGCTTGTAGCAACTATGGCAGCAGCTATAGCGAAGAAGAGTTTCACCCTTTGGATGTAAAATCTTCAGGAACCTTAAATCTATCTGCTTGTAGTCAAGCAAGCACTACAGCGTGTGAGAGCGGTGTAGAAGACGAGTATGAAGACATTTTTTGGTACACCGACAGAGATGCACCGGAAACGTCCGGCCCGCAACAAGACCCTGTTAATAAGCTTAACAGTAGTGCTAGCGCACAGTTGGCAGGGACTTTCTATGCGGGCAATCAGTACTTGGAAATATCAAGTAACACGGATGTGGCGGCAACAAATGGTGTATTCATAACCAGATATATACAAGTAGCAAGTGATTCTTCTCTTGTTATAACCCATAACTCGAGTGCACCAAGTGGACTAAGTTCAGGTCCTTATGTTCGAATTTCGCTTGTTGAGTGAAAAGGAGATCAAGCAATGAAACGCATTAACAACCAACTTGGACTCGCTGCCGTTGAACTGACAATACTCACTCCGTTCATTATGTTGCTCCTTTATATCGCTGTCGACTTCGGTAGAGTCATGTCCGAAGTTATTGTGACCAATAGTTCTGCCAATGCAGCCGCTGGATATGGCTCGATACACAGCACCGATATTGATGAAGCAATAGATTCCGCGGGCATGTTAGCGATTGCCTCAAAAGATGCGCAAGGTTTATCCATGAATACCGGTGAATCTTCTCGCGTAGACGTAACTTCTGTTAGAGTTTGTCGCTGCTACGACTCAGACGCAGTTTCTTTGCCTGAACCAACAGAGAGCGCATGTTCCGAAAGCTGCCCTGAAAACAAAGAAGTGTACATACAAACAACGGTTTCACGAAACTTTAAAACCTTCAGCGGCCATGATGCGATGCCTGGGACCGTCACTTTGAATAGGTCTGCGAGGTACAGAGTGGAATGAAGCGCTTCAGTAGATATTCAAGTACGCAAAAAGGGATGACAATTGTTGAATTCACCCTAGTGTCGGTACTTTTTATGTTTATGATTTTCTCTATTATAGAGGGGGCTAGGTATGTGTATTCAAATGGCGCTTTGTCTCACTTAGCTAGAGAGGGAGCCCGTTATGCTGCAGTAAGAGGCAGCCAGGCTGTTAAAGATCCTCTAAGGTCTAGTGATGCTCCAGCAACTGAGTCGACTATTTCTGCCTTTGTTCAGTCACGTTCACCGATAAACAATGTGACCACTTCAGTGGTTTGGTCTCCGGATAACTCACCTGGCAGTGAGGTCGATGTCACCGTCTCCCACGAATTTTCTTCATTTATTACTTTGTTTAACGACTTGACTATATCTAGCACGGCTTCAAGCACGATATACTTTTGATAAAATAATGCCCCAACCAGTGGTTAGGGCATTAATTCGATTGCGTTTGGAGCTAGTCAACCAAACCGTAATCACGACTAAGGATATCTATGATTTCCTGTTTTGGATTGTCGCTTAGCTCAATCTCAGCGCCTGTTATTTTCTCAGCAATGCCGAGGTAAGTCTTAGAAATATCCATCAAGGCTTCTAGAGGTAGTTCATTGTCACGCGCTAATGCTTCACGCTCATCCATACGCTCTTTGTTAAGCAGAATGTCTGGATCAGGGAAGTGGTTAAGCAAGAACTGACGGAAGCCTTCTTTCGAGTTCTCTACGATATTTCCTGCATCGTATTCGCGCTCATCCCAAATGCGTGATGAATCTGGAGTGCCCACTTCATCCATGTAGATCAGCTTTTCGTTACCTGCTGCATCGTTGACGTAGCCAAATTCAAATTTGGTATCAACAAAGATTTGCTCGATTTCTGCAAGAGCGTTGCTAATGACAACAAAGCCTTCGCGTAGCAGTTTTTCATATTGAGCGATATCATCTGCTTTAGAGAAGTTGAACGCTTCGAAGTTATCAACGATGTTTTGGCGAGTAATGTTGACGTCATCCGCTTCAGGCACGCCCGGAATGCCTTTTAAAATGCCTTTCGTTGAAGGTGTCATCAGCAGCTCTGGCAACGCTTTATCCTTTTCTAGCCCTTCTGGTAACTCAATACCACAGAACTCACGTTCGCCTTTCTCATAAGAGCGCCACATTGAGCCAGTAATGTACTGGCGGCAGATCGCTTCAATCATAATTGGTTTCGCTTTTTGAACGATCCAAACGAAAGGGTGGGGAATATCAAGGATGTGGCTGTCTGCCAAACCGTTGTCTTTGAACAGCTTAAACCAGTGGTTGGAAATCGCATTGAGTGCCGCGCCTTTTCCAGGAACCCCTTTTAAGCCGCCTTCAGCATGCCAGATACAGTCAAACGCTGAGATACGGTCACTGATTACCATGATAGCAAGAGGCGCATCAGGGGCAACGTCATAACCTTTTTCTTGGATAAGACGCTTGCTGTCTTCTTCAGTTAGCCAGTAAACAGAGCGAACTTTTCCACTGTGGACGGGTTTATCGGTACGAATTGGAAGATCATCGTTAACAGCTAGAACTTGATCAGCGAGACTCATTTTGACATTCCTATACTTTAGCAAGGTGGTGAAATTATCCACGCAGATAATTTATTTGCTTCGCATAATACCAGAACTATTTTGTGCTGCCAGAGAAAAAGCAAACGTTTGCTTTGTTTTTTTCTATATGGCGAAAAACAGCTCAATAGGGTGCAAAAAAGAAAAAGCCCCACACAAGGTAGGGCAAAAAGACAGTGAATTTGTTGAGCTTGTTAGTGATACTGGTTAACTCTGCCCTCAACGAAAAAGACTTCACACTGGAATTGGATAGCATGGTTGCGGAGTAAGCTTTGCTCAACCATAGGAATATTGTTTGATGCAACAACAGCACTCGCATTACCTGATTCAATCGCTTTCTTAACAATTTCAAACTCAGACTGTTTTTGAGAAGCTTTCATCTGGATAATTTTCTTACAGCTCACACTGAAGGCAGCGAACTGCTCATAGTCAGGGCGAGGACATTCAGCAGTAAATAAGATCCATTGTTTCTGGCCAGAAAGACCAGCTAGGCGACTTAACGTATCGTTATCGATGTTCATTGGCGCTGTAGGTTGAGCCAAAACATTGTATTTAGAGAACGTGTGAGTTTGAGTATGTGCCTGAATCATAGTTACTGTTCCTTTGTACATGCTGTATGGTTATACAGTAGTTTTTATTGGCTGTGTTGGCAAGCATTTTTGTGCAGCATTTAAACAGAGTTAGAACGATGTGAGTTCGGTGTGTTATTTAAAGTGTTGATATATAAAATAAATATAAAGTTGTTGGGTGCGAGAGAGATTTGACAAATAATTCATAAATAGTGATGCAGGTCACTATGGCTTATACAGTGTTATACAGTAGTACTGGATAACACTGTATGTCAGAACGTCAGTAGCGTTATAAGAATCGCTCGGGGAAGTCGCTAAAAATCGCGTCTAGGTTAGGGAGGTGTTTCAGTGAATTTGGGTTGTTGACGGTGTAGCTCCATACCTGATATCCGTCATGCTTGAGTTGTTCAATCTGCTGCTTGTTAGCCCTGTGATAGTTGATGTTGCAACTAAACGCATCGACTTCTTTAAGGAGAGTTTTGGTTTTCTTGTCGAGACGATTACACAACACACCGAGTCTATATTGCGGGAGCAATTGGTTAAGTTGACGTATAACTGCATGACTAAAACTCGAAAGCACTACATCGCAAGGATCAACATTATTTTTGGCTAATTGCGCTTTGAGTAACTCACACACCTTTTGAACATCATGGCGGTCTACTTTTATCTCAAGGTTGAGTTTTAAGTTGTGTGTTTTAGCCAGAGTGAGAAGTTCTTCTAGAGTGAGAAGCGTCTGGTTGGCAAACTCTGCATTAAACCAAGCACCAAAATCATATTCTTTCAGTTGCTTCAGAGTCAGTTTATCGATACGACCGGAACCGTCACTGCATCTATTAATTGTATGATCGTGACAGATAACAAGTTGGTCGTCCTTTGTGGGCTGCACGTCTACCTCAACCCAATCGAGCCCGAGGTTAATGGCCGCTTCTATACTGACTTTAGTATTTTCAGGGTAGCGACCAGCGACTCCGCGATGTCCAACAATAATCATATTTTCTCCTCAATGATGGAAAGAGAACAGATTACTCCTTCGCTGAAATTTTGGATAGATAATTCATAGCCATTACAGCCTAAATCTGACACTATCAGTCGGATATTAATAATAAAATAGATAGGTCGTTCGACCTTAGAGAGATGTAAATTGAACGCTGAAAGTAAAGCTGCCTGGATTCTGTTCTTCACCACTGCACTCGCTGGTTTAGGCTGGATCTTCTCCAAAGAAGCAATACAAGGTCTTCCCCCATTTGGTTTTGTTGGGTTGCGCTTTGTTGTGGCTTCTATTTGCTTGTTACCACTGTGCTATAAGCGCTTTAGGGACTTAACAACCCAATTGCTACTTCAAGCCATAGGAGGAGGTAGCATTCTGGCGTTAGCGCTACTGACTTGGGTTTATGCAATTTCTATCAGTGAGACGCTCGGTGAAGGGGCATTTATTGTCAGCCTTTCGATGATCATTGTGCCAATCATTGCATGGGTACTTTACAAAGAAAGACCGAAAAGAGCCTTTTGGGTTTCGATGCCGATTGCTATCGCTGGCTTAGCAATGCTGTCATTAACGGATGGGTGGAAAAGCTCAGCAGGGCAATTGTGGTTTCTTGCCAATGCCTGTCTTCTTGCGCTTCACTTCAATGTGAACAGCAAGCTCGCGCAGAAAATGCCTGTTTTGATGCTGACTTGCATTCAACTGTTTGTAACCGGAGTTCTAGCACTGGTTGCTTCGTCATTATTTGAGACGATACCTGAAAGTGTTGAAGCGTCTATTTGGGGTTGGTTTGCTCTTAGCGCACTGCTAGCTACGAGTCTTAGGTACGTGATGCAAACTCTAGGGCAAAAGGGATGTAACCCAGCCAACGCTGCGCTCATTATGCTTTTGGAACCAATCTGGACGGTTATCCTGAGTATTCTCTGGTATGGAGAACAGCTTTCACGCAACAAGTTAATTGGATGCAGCTTAATTCTGCTTGCTCTGATCTTCTACCGAACTGATGGTCGACTGTTTAAAGGAAGAAACTAGGGTCTGTTGACCTTTTGAGCTGATTTTTGCAGCAGTTTGTGGGTTCTTTATACAAGGCAGAGGCTTTGAGATGTAGTTAACCTACTTGATAAGCCGATAACGCAGTAGAAAGGAGCCACAAACGCTGCCCGAAGGGTTCGAGCTGGGCGCCCCCGCAAAAACCGTTTTACTCTTTGTTGAGAGGTGTTTTGCTTAGAATGACTAGGCCACAAACAACTAGCCGTCCGCCACTCGCCGCGATTAAAACGCTTTTATCTCGAACAAAATTTAACCGCAAAAGGTCAACAGACCCTAATCATTATCTAATCTGTAGTCGTAAATTCTGTTATTTATTTTTAGCATAAAATTATATTGGAATAATTGATGTAATTGTTAGTACAATCCACAGTTAAGAGGTAACGAATACAGGGAAAGTTAAATGAAAATCGGTGTAATTGGAGCAGGTTCAGTCGGGGTTGGGGTGTGTAATTACCTCCTGACACTGGGTAGCATTAGTGAATTGGTGCTGCTTGATAAAGACTTGCAACGAGCAGAAGGAGAGGTGTTTGACTTCAGGCACACCTCAGCACTGACGTTTTCAAAAAATACTCATCTAGTACCCACCGATGATTACCTAACGCTGATTGGTGCCGACATCGTGGTTGTTACTGCGGGTGCTCAAATCAAGCAAGGTCAAACTCGTATCGATCTGGCAGAAATCAATAGCCGCATCGGTGTTGATATTGCAAAACAAGTTGAACGAGTGGCCCCTAACGCCACACTGATTGTTGTCAGTAACCCTTGTGACTTAGTCGCCCACTTTATTGCCACCAATACCAGCTTTCCGCGCTCAAAAGTCATCAGTAGTGGCTGTGTGATTGATACGGCGCGCCTTATGAGTATTGTCGCTAGCCGTGTCAATCTGGATCCTAAGAACGTGTTTGGTTATGTGTTAGGGGAGCATGGTAGTCATTGCTTTACGCCTAAGAGCTTAATATCCATCGCTGGGCAGCCGGCCGATTTCTATTGTGATACTCACCATATCGAGCGAATTTGTGCCGATGAGTTACTTGAGTCGGTAAAACAAGCGGGCTACGAGATCTTTAAGCGCAAGCAAAATACCACCCACGGTATTGCCGCAAGTGTTTTCCGTATTATCCAATCGATTATGATTGATGAGCGCTCAGTGCTACCTGTTGCTACTTTGCTAGATGGAGAGTATGGATTGAAAGATGTCGTGCTCAGCGTACCTACCGTGGTAGGGAAAAACGGCGCGGAGACGATTCTTATCCACCCATTTACTCAGCAAGAGATGGAAGAGCTATCAAATATCGCGATTGAAGTGAATAAGGTCGTGAAGCAAGTAGCAGATAAGACGGGTCTTGCCATGCACAAAAATTAGGCTGCCGATGCTATAAACCTAATCTTGCGGGTGGTGTTAAATCCACCGGTTTTTAATCCTATTGAATTAGATCTTCTGACGTTTAGTTCAGTACAAGTCTTCAAAGTTCACAGTTTAGAGTGTTTACTCTGTCATTTGCTGTAAAGCTTGTTACATTGAAATGTAAATGATTTGTTAATTGGTTTGCGTCATGAAAATTCACGCTCTAGATGGGTATATTCAAAAAATCTTCCTCGCCGAATATACAGACAAGCTAATGCTTCTCGACGGAGCGTCTAGAGCAGATATCTCCTATATTAAAAAGTTCATCACTCATGAACTTCAAAGGCCTTTCACTGATTTGACAACGGTTGTGGTAACGCACATGCATCCAGACCATGCTGGTGCTGCACACAAACTACGCGAGATAACAGGGTGTACGATCGTCTCCGCGAAAAGGGATAAAGATTGGTATTCAGGTATCGACGGCTTCTTGATGCACTTAACGGATATTGCTTTGGCTCGCTGGGTCGCCAATAGAAAGCGTAAACCAAAGCGTAATTTATGGTATTCGAGAAAGCTTAATGCAGATGTAGAGCTTCGAGATGGGGAAGCGATTCCCAATTTTGAAGACTGGAAAGTATTAGAAACGCCAGGACATACGGATAGAGATCTCTCGCTGCACAACGTTGAACGCGACATCCTTTACGTCGCTGACCTAATGGTTGAAGTGAAGCAACGACTGATTTCACCCTTTCCCATTTTCCATCCGAACAAATACAAAGCGTCGTTAAAGCGCGTTTATAATCTAAACCCCAAAGTGCTTTTGGTGGCACACGGTGGGCAAGTCGAGCTGAACGAACAGGTCTATCAACATTTAGTCGATACCGCACCTAGAACACCTTCGACTCACTGGCGAGCGACTAAGGTCAAACTTAAAAGTCTTACGGGAGCAGTCTGGCGATTGGGCGTTTCAAAACGTAAATAGCACCCACCAGAACCAATATCTGAACATCTACTTATGCTAGTTGGTATAAAGACGTTTAAGAACATTATCTAGCAACAGGACATTGTGTTGTTTTAGGGTTCAGATTAGAATGCGAACTCTTTTCAATTGTACTGTTGTTCTCATGTCGCGAATTTTAGTTGTTGATGATGATATCGAGTTGTGTGGATTACTTGCAGATGTACTTATCACAGAAGGGTACAGCGTAGAGTGTGTACACTGTGGTGAAACCGCACTTAAATACATCGAGAAAAAACCGGTCGATTTGGTGTTACTCGATGTCATGCTGCCCAAACTTAATGGTATGCAGGTGGCACGTAAAATATGCCAACGTTTTGCTACGCCAATTCTTATGCTTACAGCGCTTAATGATGAAGAATCCATGTTGGATGGGTATCAGTCGGGTGCGGATCAGTACATCGGCAAACCGTTCAAAGTACCTGAACTTCTAACTCGCATTAAAGCGATCTTCCGTCGGGTAGGATTAGAAAAGCAGCGGCAAAGTCAAAGCATTGATGTTTCTGGGCCCGCTTCAAAAGTGTCTAACCTGCCACTGACAAGTACTGAAGCCGACTTGCTCAATTATTTGATCAGCCGCGAAAGCATTGTGGTTTCGAAAGCGGAGTTACAAATCGAAGTGCTCAAAAAAGAGTTAAGCCCGTTTGATCGTAACCTCGATATGCACATCAGCAATCTAAGACGTAAGTTTGTTGAAGCGGGTTTATCAAAACAGCATATCAAAACGGTAAGAGGCAAAGGTTACAGCTTTGTCGAAAGTGCAGGGTAGCCAAATGATTTGGCCGCCTCGTTTCCAAAGCCTTGCGAAGAGAAAAGATTCGCTTGTTTTTCAGTTGTTCAGCTATATGTCTGGTGTGATCATTTCGATATTGGTTGTGCAGGCCGTAGCGGAGCAAGCTTTAGTCAAAACCATGCTTAAAGTACCGCTGGAAGTAAAGCAAGACATCCAGAGTCTAGCGCACCAAGCGAATGTGCTTATAGAAGATGGCGATATGGATGAGTTGGCGGATTGGGCGAACGCACAGCCGTATTATCTGTTTGTACTCAACCCACAAAACAAGCCACTGTCTCATCGTCAGATGCATCCTCACTTTGAATTTAAATTGAGGTTTCTCAGAGAGATTGATGAGTTACTTGACGACAGAGTCAATAAGCCATTAATTGGTGTCCGCTTGGACAAAGGCAATACGCTGGTTGTTCAGCTACCAAGTCAATTGCATCCCGCGCATAGATTCATTGTTTACTTTGCAGTGAGCAAGGTGATTATTGTCATCGCTATATTGTTTTTATTCTCTCTGATCTTTGCGCGAAAGTTGCAGATGCCACTCGATCGCCTTCGAGAAGCGAGTCGACGCCTGGCTTCAGGTGATTTTAAAGTAAAGGTTGTTGAAGAGTTGAACTCTAACACGCGTGAGTTTAACGATCTGGCTCATGACTTTGACGACATGACTAAGGAAATTCACGCATTGGCTGAGAGGCAGCGTCGCCTCATTCGTGATGTCTCCCATGAGTTAAGAACCCCTTTGGCAAGGCAAAATCTTGCGCTGCATCTACTGCGTTCTAAAGCGAGTGAAAATGAGCTTCCGTTAGTTGAAAGGTTAGAAAAGGAAGTCGATGAAATGGACGCTCTGGTTGGTGAGATTCTAGAGTATAGCCGCTTAGAGAACTCCCGCTATGAGGCTGATGCCAATCCCGTTTGTTTGGAAAGTCTAACATCTACTCAAATTGAGCAGAGCCGATTGCAACTCAAGAAAGGGCAGAGCATATGCCTGTCGATGGGTTCGACAATCCCAGTCGTGATGACAGACGAACGATTGGTAATGCGATGCCTCAGTAACTTACTTTCAAATTCGATCAAGTATGCTGGCGAAGATGCACAGATTGAAATTTCTATTTACGAGCTACGTAACTATTCCAAAAATTCAGTGTGTATCGAAGTCGCTGACGACGGCCCCGGAATAGCGCAAGCTCAATTGGAAGATATCTTCCGACCATTCACGCGACTTGAGTCCGCAAGGGATAAAAAGAGTGGGGGATATGGCTTAGGCCTTGCGATCGTCAAAGAGTCAATGAAACTACTTGGAGGGGAAGTGAGAGCATCAAACCGTAAAGAGAAGGGATTAAGGGTTCAGTTGACACTGCCTATTTAGCTCTACATTTTTGATTCTTGAGGAAGCGAACATCATAGGTGTTCGTTTTTTTTGTGGTTTAAGAATGATAACAATTGTTTACGAATGCAAAGATTGTAAATTTAATGCAAATGATATTGGTTATCACTTATATTTCGCTTCGTTATAAATAACTCAACAGGGCAAGTTAGCTCTGCACGAAATATTCGGAGAAAAATATGTTCACAAAGAGCCAGTTAGCACTCGTCATCGGTGCTGTATTAGCTGCTCCAGCAGTGGTTGCTGAAAGTGTTGAAACTGACGAACACATGGTGGTTGAAGGCCGTGACTATGGCTACAAAGCTGACACAAACTCAACAGCGATGCGTATGGAAGCTTCACAATTGGAAACTCCAGGACAGATTACTGTTCTTGACGAGCAACTTATTGACGAGCAACGTGCTAGCACTCTTGGTGAAGTACTAAAGAATGATGCAAGTGTCAGTGCTGGTGGTACGGGCCGAAATCGTGAGCGTTTCTCACTACGAGGTTTCGAAGTACAAAGCTCATCTGGTTTTCTTCGTGACGGACATCAACACTGGTCGCATTATCGTCAGCCTGTTGAACTACTAGAACGCGTAGAAGTGGTTAAAGGGCCTTCAGGTCTACTTTATGGTGTTTCTGCACCGGGTGGCTTGATCAATATGGTCTCAAAAAAGCCAACTTACGACACTAAAGTAAATGTTAGCCAAGATGTAGGCTCAAATGACCGTTCACGTACAATGGTCGATGTAAGCGGTTCGCTCAATGATGATCAAACATTAAGAGCACGCACGGTTGTTTCCAAAGAGAGTTATAACTCATGGAGAACCTACGGTGATGGCTCTAAGCCTCAAACTGAACGTTTAGTTGCGGGTCTGTTTGTAGATTATGACGTCAATGAGGATGTGACGGTTTCATTCCACTACGATAAGACCAACGATAATGGCAGTGTTGATTCAGGAGCACTTTATACATTAGATGGCCAGCGTGTAGGTAGTGAAGAACATATCTGGGATGCGCAGTGGTCAAAAATTGAAAATGATGTAGAAAACGTTGGTTTCAACGTTAATGCCAACCTGACGGATGCTTGGGCGATAAAGAGTGGCTTTAACTACCAAGATTTTGAACGTACCGATGTTGAAAGCTATCCGGATTTTTCTACATTAGATTCTAACGGTACGGTAAAGCATGGTGGTAGCAACCGTCATGATAAGTGGCGCTTTAGAACTGCATATGTAGATTTTGTAGGTAATCTAGAGTTAGCTGGCATGAATCACCAACTATTGTTTGGCTCTAATTGGCTAGGATACAGTTACGATCGCTATCAAAGAAGCTTCAACAGCCAAAATGTTGCTCCTGGTGAGTCTGTTGGCGTACCAACATTCAGCAGTGGTGACCCTAAAATTAGCCACTCGAGCTACGATACTTGGGGATTCTATGCTCAAGATATGGTAACGCTTAGCGAGCAATGGCAGGTACTTGCTGGGTTACGTTTTGACCGTAAGGTAGCTAACGGTGTTGCTGAAGAAAACGTATCGCCTAAGCTTGGCATCATTTTCCATCCAGCCGACAATGGCAGCATTTATGCTTCATACTCAGAAAGCTTTGAGCCGCAGGGCACAGTTTCAAGTGGAAGCAGGACGTACACCAATGATGGGGCATTGCTTGATGCTGCTTTGGGTAAATCCTATGAATTGGGTACCAAATGGGAGCTATTAGACAGTCGTTTGTTCGTATCGGGTGCTGTGTTCGACATTACCAAAGATAATATCAGTATGGATGTTGAAGATGCTGCATCTGGAAACTGGACGAAGACGCAAAACGGTAAACAAGTGCACCGTGGTGTGGAGCTAACAGCCCAAGGGTTTGTGACAGACAAGTTGTCTCTTACGGGCTCGACGATGTACTTAGATGCAAAAATTGAAAACCATGAAAACTACGCAGGTAACCGTCCTGTTGATGTGCCAGAATTTGCTGCAAGTGTATGGTCAAATTACGCCGCAACTAATCAAGTCGATCTAAATGTAGGTGTGATTTATGAAGGCTCTCGCTACGGTGATGACGCGAATACATTTAAGAAAGACGGTTACACCCGTGTAGACATGGGTGTGGCATACACTCACAAGTACGATGAAAACCTAGATATGATTGCGCGCTTAACGGTTGCAAATGTGTTCGATACTGAATACTTAGGTGGCGGTGGTTCTACATCTTCAAAGCACAACTACGCAGAAGACGTAGTGATTGGTGAAGGCCGCAACTACATGGCGACGTTACAAATCAAATACTAATAACAAGAGTCATAAACTGACTTGAGTTTTAATAGGGGAGAGGCATAGCCTTTCCCCTATTTTTGTATAAAGTGTAAGGACAATTGCAATTTTACCCAATCGCGGTACTATGTCGCGAGTGAAAATGAGAGTGTTTCTCAATCGTATATCGCATCAGTGAATAATAGACGTTATGAATTTATTTAAAACTAGCTTGGCGCTCATCCTTGCTACGTCAACATCGAATACCTTGGCGAATAGCCTTGACTCCGCTCAATCTATCCAGAGTAAAACCAATGCGGCTTCTGCCTCAAGTCAAAAACGTATCGACGCCAGTGCAGAAAAGACGTTGACCCTAAAAGCTGAAATTGAACAGCTTGAAGAAGAAGTGAAAAATCTAAAAGTGTATCGCGATCACCTGAATGCTTTGGTTTCAAGCCAAGAGCAAGAGGTAGCTAGTTTAGATAGCCAGATAGAAGAGATTAAGTCTACACGTCAAGGTATTGTTCCGCTGATGTATCAAATGGTCGACGGTCTAAAACAGATCGTTGCTGATGATGTCCCCATCAAATTGGATCAACGTCAAGAGCGAATCGCTAAGCTTGAGTCTATGATGACCAGAGCGGATGTGAGTGATGCGGAAAAGTATCGTCGTATCTTAGAGGCTTATCAAATCGAGCTAGATTACGGTACTAAACTTGGTTTGTATCAAGGTCAAATCACCGTTAATGCTGAGAGCAGAGAAGCGGATGTGCTTTACTTAGGTCGTATTTCGTTAGTTGCACGTAGCTTAAATGGCAGCAAATTTTGGTCTTGGGATCAAAAATCCAGTCAATGGTTAGATATTGATTCTTCGCTTAAATCAGATCTAGATAAAGCGTTTAGCATTGCGGCGAAACAAACAGCACCAAGCCTAATTACTCTTCCTATTTCTTTAAAAGTGGCGGAGGCAAAATAATGAAACGCACACTGATTGCCTCTTTAATTGCATTTACCGCTCTATCGTTTAACAGCATTGCAGCTGATTTAGCTTCTCCGGCTAAAGCTGACGCGAAGGTTCAAAAGCAACACAATATTCAACGCGAATCAGGTTTTAAGCAAACCGAGCGTGAACTGGCAGCACTAAAAGCGCAACTGGTTCAACAAAGAGAAACGTTACAGAAAGCAAACGATCGACTTGCTGCCCAGTTTAGCCAGAACGAAGACACGTTAGCTAGACTCGAAGAAAAGCTTCGCCTCGAAACGGGAAGCCTAGGTGAGGTGTTTGGTGTAGTTCGCCAGCATGCAAAGGAACTTGAAACTGAGCTTTCTCATTCAGTAACCGGCGCGGGTGCTCAAACCCATTCTGATACTATTAAAGACATTGTTGCTGCAACCAAGCTACCTTCTATGCCGCAATTAACAGGTTTATGGTCAGCGCTAGAAGAACAAATTAAAGCGACGGGTCAGGTACAGCCGACTCAAGTTAAATTTGTCGACGGTGAAGGCCTTTCTCACGATGTGACAGCGCAACGCCTTGGTGCTTTCGGTTTAGTTGGCGAGCAAGGCTATCTAAATTGGAACGGTGCTAAACAAGACGCTACGGCTTACATTAAACAGCCAGAAAACGGGCCGACGACATCGTCTTTGACGGGCTTATTAGCTGGTGAGCGCACCAACCTTATTGTTGATCCTTCGCGTGGCATTATGCTTGAACAACTAGCGTTGACTCCTAGCTTAATGGACAGACTCCAAGCTGGTGGTGTCGTTGGTAAAGTCATTCTGGGCCTGCTTGTTATTGGTCTAATTATTTCATTGGTTAGAGGTGTTAGCCTTTCGGTAGCACGCCAAAAGATTCGCAAGCAACTGAAAATGCCTCAAACGCCAACGGATAACCCACTTGGTCGTGTACTAGCTGTTTATAGTAAAGAAAAGAATCAGACCGTTGAAGCATTGGAACTGCGTCTTCTTGAAGCTGTGGTTGATGAGCAAGCAGGGCTAGAAAAAGGTCTCTCTATGCTTAAGTTATTGGCAGCGCTTGCGCCTATGCTAGGTCTTTTGGGCACGGTAACCGGGATGATTGAAACATTCCAAGTGATCACCCAGTTCGGTAACGGCGATCCTAAAGTGATGGCGGGTGGTATTTCTATGGCACTTGTGACAACGGTCTTAGGACTTATCGCTGCGATGCCATTGTTACTTGCTCACAATATTTTGAGCTCTCAAGCGGAAAGCATCCGCAACATTCTAGAGAAACAAGGTATTGCGCTTGTTGCTGAGCAAGCGGAGAAAGAGACGTTAATCAGCGACAACAGCTTGGAGAATGCGGCGTAATGGAAGCGATATTCGCTCTATTTCCTGAGGTGATTGCCACCAGTAATTGGATGACTTCGTTGCAATACTTTATGCAACAAGGTGGTCAGGTGCTTTGGTGGCTATCCGGTGTGGTGTTGGTTTGCTGGTTGCTAATCATTGAGCGCATCGTCTTTCTGTGGTTTCAATTTCCTAAACAACGTAACCAGTGGGTAGACGCTTGGAAGCAGCGCAGTGATCAGCACTCTTGGTATGCACGTTCGATCCGCGAAGGTTGGTTATCGGAAGCGCACTCGCTACTAAACCAGAATCTCAATGTGATTAAAGTGCTGGTGGCGATCTGCCCAATGCTTGGTCTGCTAGGCACGGTGACAGGCATGATTTCAGTATTTGATGTAATGGCGAATCAAGGCAGTAGCGATCCGAAACTGATGGCATCGGGTATTTCACTGGCGACCTTGCCGACTATGGCGGGTATGGTTGCTGCACTTACTGGCATGTTCTTCCACGCGCGATTAGTCAAAGTATGCCAAATGAAAGAAATTAAATTGGAAAAATCTTTAAGGAGTCAACGATGAGACTCGGTCGACGCCACCATAAACAAGATGAAGCTCAGGTAGACCTGACTTCAATGCTTGATATTGTATTTATTATGTTGATCTTCTTCATCGTGACGAGCTCATTTGTTCGTGAATCTGGTGTAGAAGTAAACAGGCCAACAGCTTCAAATGTGGTGAGTCAAAAGGAAGCAGGTATTTTCGTTGCGATAACCTCTGCAAATGATATCTATATCGACAAACGAATGGTTGATGTTGAGCGGGTTGAAGCAACGTTAGAGCACCTAATGCTCGATAAACCCGATGCTTCCTTGGTTATTCAAGCGGACGAACACGCCTATAGCGGTACGGTTGTTAAGGTGATGGATGCGGCAAAAGGGGCTGGGGTGAAGAATATAGCTTTGGCTGCGGAGAAGATCTAGTGGGTCGATTGCTCATTGCCACACCAATTGCGTTATCGTGCGTTGTGGCTATTTTCAGCTTGATGGCGTGGATGGTCGATATTAGCCACCGCCGTGCGCCTGAACCGAGTGAAGCACTAAGTTTCAATATGGTGATGGTAGAAAACGAACAAGACGTTCAAAGGCGTCAACGCTCTGTACCTGAGCAGCCTCAAGCTCCAGAAGTGCCAGAGCAGATGCCAACGTCACAGGCGAATACTCAGCTAACTCAAGTGTCGCCTATCGCTCAACCAATGCTAGGCTTAGATACGGCGGTAGATGGATTGGCTATTAGCGCTCCTACGTTCGGTGACTTCGGTGTCAATCAACAGGCGATGCCATTGTATCGTGTTGAACCTCGCTATCCGACAAAGGCGTTAAAACGTGGTGCCGAAGGGTATGTCGTGATGAAATTTACCATCGATCCAGCAGGTAAACCGATTGATGTCGAAGTGGTGGAAGCCAACCCTAAGCGTATGTTTGAACGTGAAGCAATCCGGGCACTGAAAAAATGGAAGTACCAACCAAAAGTGGTGGATGGGGGAGCCATTTCTCAGCTTGGTCAAACCGTAAGATTGGAGTTTAAGATAGCGAAATGATTAAACGATTATTGTTAGTTCCTCTTATATTGGCTTCCAGTACTTCGTTTGCACAAGAGCTTAGTCAATATACCGCGACCAGGGTACAAAAGGCGCACGAACTTGCACAAGAAGAGCAGGTGAAACAAGCCATTACCATGCTGAGTGAGATAGACACCTCCCGTGAATACGATAAGGCTTTTGTTGCTCGTATGCTGGGTGTGTTTTATTGGCAAGACGGCAAGCCTAAACAGGCGATCAAGCATTTAGAAAAAGCAGTAACCGGTGGCCTTCTGCAAGATGAACAAGGTTGGATTACTGAGCGAATGCTAGCTGATCTTTATCTGAACGAACAGCAGTTTGAGCGAGCTTTAAAGCACTATTATGTGCTGCAAAAGACAGTACCCACCACGCAGAAAGCTGATGATATTTGGCTTCGTATCGCGCAGTCTCATTATCAGCTAGAGCAATGGTCAAAAGTTATCCCTGCTGCTAATGAGTACCTGAAGGTAAGTAAAGAAAGCCCGCTTCAGCCTTTATCATTAAAGCTCGGTGCCCAGCTGCAACTTAAAAAATGGAAGCAGGCGATTCCGACTTTGGAGCTGCTTATTGCTTTGCAACCTGACAAAATCAATTGGTGGCGACAGCTTGTTGGCTTGCAGTTAAGGATAGGCAAAGACCGTGATGCGTTAGACACTTTGTCTTTGGCTAAGCTAAACAAGCTCGATTTAAGTCAAAGTGATCGCCGCATGCTCGCTCAGCTATATGCCAAACGTGGTGTGCCAGAACGCGCAGCCATTGAGATTAGTCAGCTTGATGGTGCCGACACAGACGTACAGCTGCTTTCTGAGCAAGCTACGTATTGGCAGTTGGCCAAAGAGTGGGATAAAGCTCTAGGTATCTGGAAGTTAGCCGCTAAGCAAGACTCT
Source organism: Vibrio sp. R10-SF1-ISO8 (assembly GCF_059833805.1). NCBI lineage: Bacteria > Pseudomonadati > Pseudomonadota > Gammaproteobacteria > Vibrionales > Vibrionaceae > Vibrio > Vibrio sp. R10-SF1-ISO8. Next base: position 1,084,081 of record NZ_JCBDHL010000021.1, read on the forward strand.
AAATATCATTGGAACGTAGCCCAACTGATGGTTCAGCAAGGATACTACCAACCTGCGCTGAGCGTTTTATCAAAAGTTAAGGGTAGGAAGGCGGATGTTGCTCTTGCCAAAACTCGCGCGTTTTACAAATTGGATCAACTAGAGAAAGCCTTAATCGAAGCTAAACATGCCAATAATGTTGAACCCTCATCTCAAGCAAAGAGTTGGATTAAGTATTTAACACAATTACGACAATCGAAAAACCAGACGACTAGCTAACGAAAAAGAGGGAAGCAGATGTGCTTCCCTCTTGGTTTTACATAAAGCAGAACTATTTGATGCCTGAGCATATATATTCAGCACGCCACAAAAGTCTTTTTGTTTCTTTCATGTTGGTCAGTAACTCTTGACCAGACATTTGCGGGAATGCGTGTAAAACCATTACATCCTCGCTTTCTTCAGACTTTTGGTAAGCCCGCACGTGCGTAAACGTACTCGATAGGTTATTTGACAGCATACCCTTTGACAAACAAATACCAAAAACGTCCCGTTTCATCGTCTTTCCCTCTGACAAGTGAGCCGTCATAATTATGGTTGAATAGTTATGTTGTCTTTGACGGCCGATTTAAACGTCCCTACACATTTTTGTGTGCTCAATAATTATACGAGACTTGTGAGTAGTTAGTATAAAAAATGTTCTAAAACTCATGTGATCCAAATCAACTATTCCACTGGTTTTATATGTGAAATACCTAATTAGATCTAAAAGTAATCGATTAAAGAATAAGCGGTGCTCGCCTAATAACCGATAGGAATAAATTACCTCTGTAAGCTTCACAAATTACTCAACAACCAATCGTTGTCATGTTAGACGAATGTTATTCTGCAAATGCACAAAGGAGAATGTATGAAATGGAGCAGTATCAGCTTTCGTAAGAGAATGCTGATTATCATGACACTATCAGGTTTGATCGAGCTGTTAATTCTTGTCGCGGCAGGATTTATCTATATTAAGCAAGCTCAGGAAGACGAAATGGGGCATCAAGCTCTAGGTGTCGCTTCATTTCTGGCCAAATCACCCTATGTCATTAGTGCTATTGAGAATGGCGTTGATAGTGAGAGTCAGCAACGTTATCGTAGTTTGACTAACCTAATTGGCGCGGCCTTCATTGTTATTGGTGACAAGGATGGTATTCGCCTTGTTCACCCACTCGACGAACGTATTGGGAAGCCAATGAAAGGTGGCGACAATGATCGTGCGCTCGTGGGTGGAGAAGCCTATATATCAGTTGCAGAAGGCTCACTTGGTTATTCTGTTCGTGGTAAAACGGCTGTATTCAATGAACAGGGCGAAATTATTGGCGTTGTCTCTGTCGGATATTTGATTGATCGCCTGCAAGATCGTATCGAACCTTTTATTATTTTCCTCGTCCTGATGGCTTTTATTGTCGTTGGTGCCAATGCAATTGTGTCTAGCTATGCGTCACGCCGTTTTCAGAAAGCTATTCTAGGCTTTGAACCAGAAGAGATAGGGCGATTATACGTTGAACTGGATGTAACATTAGAAACCCTTAAGGAAGGAATTATCACTATTGATGATCAAGGGAAGTTACGTTCAATTAACCGAAGTGCATGCCAAATACTTAATCTAAACAAAGAGCAAAGTATCAACCGACCATTGAGTGAGATTTTGCCTGACAGTGACTTACACACTGTGATTCAAACTGCGCGTACTGATCACGATATCAACCTCTATTTAAATAAGCAGCGATTAATTGCCAACCGAAGCCCAATTATTGTCGATGGCAAAGTCGTGGGCGCTGTTTCAAGTTTCCGCCGCCGCGATGATTTAACCGAGCTGACTGAACAGCTAGCGAAAACCAAAGAATATGCCGAAATGCTGCGTTCGCAGACCCATGAACATCGCAATAAACTCAATACCATCAGTGGTATGGTGCAAATGGGCGAACTGGAAGCCGTACAGTATTTAATTGGCCAAGAAACCGCACATTACCAAGCTTTAATTGAGTTCTTAAGAGAAACAATCAAAGAGCCGCTGATTGCAGGCATGCTATTAGGTAAGACTGAACGAGCGCGCGAGCTTGGCTTACAGCTTGTAGTTGAAGAGGGATCGCGCCTTGAGCCCTTGCCACAACGCATTAACCCTGAAGATTTAGTCACAATTTTAGGTAACTTGATAGATAACGCTTTTGATGCGACACGAGATGCGATTACACGAGATCCTCTGTTTCCTGCTGATCGGAGACTGATTGAAGTTTCAATCAGTGATTATGGCAACGAAGTGATATTGGAAGTGGTTGATCAAGGTTGCGGCTTACCTGGCAACGTCAGTGTAGACTCGTTAGTAGAGCGCGGCGTATCGAGTAAAGACTCGTCAACTCGTGGCGTCGGCCTGTATTTAACCAATCAACTCGCCTCCCGTTATCACGGCGAGCTTGAGATGATGAATAACAAAAACTATGGAGCAAGGATGACAGTATATCTACCTAAGGATGAGCAGATATGACGACAGTAACTCGAGTGATGATCATTGAAGATGATCTTGCTATCGCCCAATTACATCAACGCTACCTTGAACAAATCGGTGGTTACGAAGTGATAGGTATCGCGACGACGAAACTTGAGGCAAACCTGCAGTTAGACATTCTTCAGCCTGATTTACTGTTATTAGATGTTTACCTGCCTGATGGTACCGGTCTAGAAATACTCCAAGATTTACGAACCAAGAATCTCAGTTGTGACGTCATTTTGATCACCGCCGCGAGGGATGTCGATACCTTACAACAAGCAATGCGTGGTGGGGTGGTTGACTACTTACTCAAGCCAGTTGTCTTTCCGAGACTAGAAGCAGCATTAAAAAAATATGTACTACAAAAGCATCAACTAAACCATGCAAACGATCTCGATCAGAGTATTGTAGATAAAATGCTTCAAGCGGCGAACACCAATGACTCACCGAAAAATCGATTACCTAAAGGCATAGATGGTGTGACATTAGAGAAAATTAAAGCGCTATTTGTTGATAATCAGCATATGACGGCGGATGAGGCCGGGGAACAAATTGGTGCAAGTCGCACTACCGCCCGACGTTACTTGGAATATCTTATCAGCACGGGTGAGCTTGAAGCCGACTTAAATTATGGAACTGTGGGTCGCCCGGAAAGGACCTATCGAAAATCTAGTAACTAAACTGTCAGCTGTTCTAGACGTAATTGTGATTGACCTCTACATTTGTTTATAGGCTATAAACGAATTTATTAGAGGTCGTCCCATGCGACTTTTTATATTACTACTCTTCATCTCTAGCTCGTTTGTTCACGTAGCATATAGCGAAGAGCTAAGTGAGCTGAGTTATCTCACAGAGCAATACCCGCCTTATAACTACGATCAGGGTAACGGGGTTGAAGGCATCGCCATTGATGTCCTTAGATCGGCCAGTGAACAAGCTCGCAGTCAAGTTTCGCTTGAGTCAATACAGGTTCAACCTTGGCCACGTGCCTATCGTAGCGCGTTAATTAAGCCCAACACCGTCCTTTTTTCAACCACTCGTACGCAATTGAGAGAGCACATTTTTCAATGGGCGGGGCCAATTAGTAAAACTAGAATCGTAGTACTGGCAAAAAAAAGCAAGAACATCAGCGTGAGTCAACCAATGGCCTTGGCGGAGTACCGCATAGGTGTGATTCGCGATGACGTGGGAGAACAGCTTTTATTAGAGCTAGGTGTTCCAAGAGATTCTATGGTTGAAAGTTCAGTACCAGAAACACTCGCCAATCAGTTTGTCAAAGATCGTATAGACTTATGGGCATATGAAGAGAATGTTGCCAAATGGTGGTTGAAACGAGGCGGCTATAATACGGAAGAGTTTGAAGCGGTCTATGTACTTAGTGAAGGGGATCTATATTTTGCCTTTAACTTGGAAACAGATAGCAGACTGGTTCAACAACTTCAGCAAGGTATAGACGCCATCAAGCAAACCACAAATGAGGGTGAAGCTAGCGTTTATCAAGAAATACTCCATAAGTACAAATAAGGAGATTTGATGAGATTTAGCGGTCTTTTGCTACTTGTTATTACATGTCAAAGTTTTGCTCAGCAATCAATTACGTTAACTCTAGCTTCACAGATGGATGGCGGACATCGCTTTTACCACGAGCTGCTGTTTGAAGCGCTATCGAGAAGCGGCTATGACGTCAAAATCATGGTACCAAGTGAACATATACCTCAAAAACGCGTGATAAGAATGGTTGAAAGCGGACAGTTAAGCTTAACTTGGCTACTTGCAACACCAGAAAGAGACAGCAAATATCTGGCTATAGATATGCCCCTGACCAACGGCTTAATTGGTAAGCGGGTTATGCTTATCCCCCCCGAACTGCAATCTAAATTAAAAAACATTAATACACTTCAAGATCTTAAAGAGGCTAATCTCATAGCGGGGTTAGGGATAAACTGGTTTGATGTCGATGTTTGGAAAGCAAATGGACTGAAAGTTTATGAAGAAGATGGTGAGTGGCGAACGCTCTACAATAAACTCACAACGGATGGAAACGTTAATTATTTTCCTCGGGGAATGAATGAAATTAGCGCTGAAGCAGCGCAAAATAAACACTTGGCTATCGAGCAAAGGCTCTTGCTTGTTTACGACCGCGATTTCAAATTCTACTTGTCACCAAAAATGGCAAAATATCAGCCCGCGATACAAAATGCGTTAGACAAAGCCAAAACATCGGGTTTGCTCGATCAACTTGTCAGAAAGCACTGGGGTGAAAGCTTCCAGAAGATAAAACCAGACCAAAGAGTCGTCATCAGATTAGAGTTACCGAATCACACATCTCAAAAACGTTAATGTCCTATTGCCCTCAGCGTATAATATCGAATAATCAAATAATTGAACTCATTTAAGGTTAGTCAAACGTAAATGGAAAGTGTTTTTATCGTCGTCGCCATACTGGTCATTTTCTTTGTTGTAATTCAAAAGCGCTATCTGAAGCAAGATGAGTTGAAAGATAGTGCATACAAAAAGAAAGGGCCTTTGCTCAATGCGCAAGAGTCAGCTTTCTACAACGCTTTGATCACTGCTGTAGGTCAGCATGGTGTTGTAATGAGTAAAGTTAACCTGTCAAATGTGATCACTCCGCTCGCAACAGACAAGAAACAGTGGTTCATTGCCAATAATCGTATTTCTAAAAGTTACTATGACTATGTGGTATGCGACCCACGTACATTTGAAGTTCGTGTTGCGATTGAGCTTGACGATGGCAAAGAGCTTAATAAAGGCAAAGTCGATAGGCAAAAGCTACTCATTCACGTAAGTAAATCTGCGGGCATTCCTCTGATTGGCGCGAACATCAAACACAGTTACCAAGTCGGGCGTTTACGCCGCCTTCTAGCCGCGCACATAGACTTAATTGAACCAGACAAAGAAATTCGCTTTTGTAAGCGTTGTGGCAGCCCAATGACGATAAAAACGGCAAGTCAGGGTGAACATAAGGGCCGGAGATTCTTTACTTGTAGCCGTCAGCCGCAATGTACCTATACAGAAAACTACAATGTGGTGTTTGAAGACGAAGACAGCGATATCTAGATTGAATTAAAACTTAATTCGGCTTTAGAAGGGTGGCTGCATACCATGACCTGGTTGCGGCCGTTTTGTTTAGCGCGATAAAGTTCTTTATCTGCCTCTTTAAGAACACTTTCAAGATTAGCGTAATGATCGCACTGGTAAACGCCTATACTCGCCGTAAGAGAAATTGGGCTGCATTTATCATTAAATTGGTAGTCTTCAATAGCATTGCGAATCTGTTCCGCTTTCTCTTTCGCCGACTTTACATTGGTGTTGTGGAGAGCGATACAAAATTCTTCTCCTCCGATTCGGTAGACGAGGTGCTCATCACTCAATCCATCAATCAGTGCAGCGGTTTGGATTAATACCGTATCACCCACATCATGACCATATTGATCATTTACCGCTTTAAAGAAATCTAAGTCTAAGATCAGAAGTGACAGGGGAAGTTTAATACTTTCATTCCGGTAACGTTCAAAGTTATGGGTGAGGGCATGGCGATTATAGACACCCGTTAGGGCATCGCGGGAAGCTAGTTGGCCTAGTGACGCCTCTGATAATCGTCTTTTGACCTCGAGTACGTGAGAGGTTAGCCAAATGGTCATAAATGCGAGTGAAAAGTTAACTGCAAGCTGAGAATTACCGTCAATTCCGTCGTTCCATAGTTTATAAGAAATAATCCCAATTTGATTGATGAAGCCAATGCTTGTTGCGAACATTCCGGCTCGTCGGCCTAAAATTAAATAGAACATCATGGGGAACAAACAGGCCCAAATAAATACACCAAACTCAATCGGATACTCATAGGTCGCTAAACTTGTCACTCCAATCAAGCTAAAAACATAAGCAACAGTAAAAGGTTTAGAGATGCTTTCATGGTATGTGTGATAAGCAATATAAAGAGACAAAAGTCCAAATGCAGTTTCTATGTAATGGTGAGGACTGTATTGCTGGATAACAAGATTATATGCAGTGGTTGCGCTGGAGATGAATGCTAGCAGCGTACTTAGCCAAAATAACACTGCTCGACGTAACTGCCGAGAAGGATTAAAAATGTCTAGCTCCATCCTTGTTGCCTTTGTAAAAAATTAAATATGCCAAAGCTTGAATATGACCTTCATCATATGCTTTTTATAGGTGGAATCAAGGTAAAATCTGAATAGAGATCACGCTATTCAAATGATAGCTTACATTGTGAACGACAATATTGCGGAATGTTTCAACTAAGTTAATGAAAGGATTGATTTTTAAAAATAACGAGAGTTGGGTTTTGGATGTTGTTGGTGCTAACAATTAACTTGGAACTACCAGCTTTATCGCTATAAAACTTCTCGTTTTCGGTGGGGTCTTTCAACCTTTGAATGGTAGCGAAAGATGCAAGCATATATGTCATCGGATCAAGTTTTAATATTACGACCAATCGCGTGCAAGTAATGCTTTGCTTAAGTGATCTGGTAAAGAGCTTTAAAGCTAGCAGTGTCAAAACTCCGGTGTCTCAATTTACCTTATCTATGTTCTCTATAACTAAATGTCATTCAAAATGCGGGACTATGCGATTTTCCAGCGCTAATTTAACTATTAATAATTAACAACAATCTCTTGCTAACAGCTACCAATTACCAAGCGTGCAAAATATAGCTTTGGAGGTAATTGGAATGAGCATGTACAGAGAATCTAATTCAACATTAGATAGTCAAACCGAAGATAATATTATTCCGATAAGGAGTAGAGAAGAGAAGATAGGCTGTAGGTGTTCAAGAGGGACTTGCCAAACCTCATCGGGTAGCACTCCTTTTTGCGAATCATGCTTGTCTGTTCAAACAGTGCTCGATAGCTACCTTAAAACACACTCAGATTTAGAGTGTGATGAGCTAGAGGAAGCGATATGGAATCTGCAATGCGCAAAGATGCAGATTAGAAATGCATTCTTAATGTTTCCGCAACAGCCACCGGATGATGTAATTGTTACGATGAGTAAGCTCCAGTGCCGATTGACGACTCTAATCACTAGCCTAGATAAGATAAAACAAGAAAACCAACTCTACTTGCTTCTCGCCGTTATCGCGAGAGAGACTGATTTGATGCTAAAAAGTAAAACAGCTCAGTGGTGGATGTCATGAAGTTCAACAATCTACCCATAATGGCTCAAATCGTAGCACCTGTGCTAATCGCGGTTTTTCTATTTGCCGCATCTACTATCTTGTCAGACGTTCTCCTTAGAGAAGCAAAGTTGAGTGGTCAAGTGTCACTGGTGAGTTCGGACAATGTGTCTAAGTTAATGTCGGCACAGCGCAACGTTTACCGAATACGTATGGCTTCTGCTAGCGCTTTTTATGGCGAAATTACATGGGATGATGCTCGAAAACAATTTGAGCAACGCAGCGAGACAGTTAATCGAAGACTCGCAGAACTAGATAGTGGCGATGGCGAGTTGACGATCAACACAGCTCTGAAAGATAACATAATCAATGAGCTTAGTGAGTATGGTTTGACACAAACGGCTTTGGCTGAACGTTTGAGCTCCATTCAGGTATTGTTGGAATCGTTGCCTGATTTGAATTCAGCTTTAGCACTGGCGAACAACGAGTTTCATGCTTCAAACAAAGTGGTCAGTTTTGAGCAGCGCCAAGAGTGGCTAAATTTGTTGTCAGAGCTTTACTCATTTTCAAGTCAAATCCAGCAACACCTTATTCGCTTAGAACGCAGTGCAAATAAGGAATATCTCAATAAAATCCGCCTTAACTTAGAGAGGTTTGAGCAATCCTTAGCGTCTTTTGGTTTGAAGAGCTCTATCACGCTCAAAAAGACACTCACCGGTTACGCGAAACAAATTTCGACACTAGAAGATGAATACCTAACGCTGACGAATGAGGTGGCTTTAATTAGTAAGCAGGGCACTTTGTTACGAGAAATGTTAGCAACGTTGTCTACCGATTTAGAAGAGCAGAACAAACAATCTCTTGAGAGGGGGATTTCTCTTACCAATACCTCGGAGAAGGCTCTCATATCCTCTTCAGTATTAGCGGCACTTATAGCGCTGACATTAGCAGTGTGGATTGCCAAACGCCTTAACCTTAGCATACGTTCACTGAGTGAAACCATTGATGGTATGTCTTCTGGCGTGCTTAGCCAAAAGGCAAATTTAAGTGGCAACAACGAAATTGGGCGTCTGGGCGCGAATACCGATAAAACTCTCGAAACCTTAGATCAAACCGTGAGTGAACTTAGGGGAGTCGGTTCAGATGTTGCCTCTTCAGCGACAGAACTTGCTTCGACTATGGTTGAACTTGAAGGTAATGCTCTGGAGCAAAAGGCGCAAATAGAGAGAATCGCCTCAACTAGCACCGAGCTTGCAGCGAGTTCGGAACAAGTGGCAAGTACTGCAAACGATGCAGAAACTTACGCTATGCAGGGAATAGAAATTGCGAAAGAAGGAGCGGCGGCGGCTCAAACTAGAGCGAGCCTGTCAGATGAGCTTATTGTAGAGCTGAATCAAACCTCTGAAGTTGCTAGAAGCTTAGAGCAACTATCTACCAGAGTGACAGAGTTTGTTAGCTTGATTGAGAATGTGGCTGAACAAACCAATTTGTTGGCACTCAATGCTGCAATAGAGGCTGCAAGGGCAGGTGAAAGTGGTCGTGGTTTTGCCGTTGTTGCCGATGAGGTCCGAGTGCTCGCTCAGAAAACATCGAACAATACCGAATCTATTCAAGAACTCGTTCGTTCTTTACAGAAAGGCTCACAAGATATGGTGACTTCAGTGAGCGTATGTTTGGAAAAAGTTACTGAGAACGCAACGCTAGCGAAACAAAGCGAAGACGATATGCGTTCCTTGCTTGAAGGAATAACCAAGATCATCGAACAAAACAATGAAATGTCCTTGGCTGCTAACGAGCAGAATCAGGCGATCGCGTCTATGAACGATAGTATCCATCAAGTCGATGATAGTCTTAGCCAAAATGCGCAGGGTATTAAGCAAAGTGCTGAAGCAGCCTCGTTTCTTTCAGAATTGTCTGAGAGGCAGCAGAGCAAGCTGAGTTTTTTTAAGTCTAATTAAATTATCAGAGCCTCGTATAAATAGAGGCTCTACGTCTCGATTTGAAGCCAAAATTTAGGCTGAAGTTGCGACACATATTTGAAAATTTTTAGAACTATAAAAGGATGAGTGCAAATATTGCACTTAAATGAGCACTCCTCATCAAGAGTGTAAAATAATTACGTTTTGCAATCGGTTAAATTGTGTTCCTACCCCTTTAGGGTAGTTTAAAACTGTAATTGATTTACATCATGTATTAATTTTCTTTCACAATTAACAATTGGCTCAGATAAAGAACCTAACCCTTAGGAAGTATTATGAGCAAGTTGAAGCTGGTTGTTATCGGTAACGGTATGGTAGGACACCGTTACATTGAAGACCTAGTAGAGAAGGCAGATGCATCCCAGTATGACATTACTGTTTTCTGTGAAGAACCGCGTGTCGCTTATGACCGTGTCCACCTCTCTTCTTACTTTTCTCACCACACAGCGGACGAGTTATCTTTGGTTAAAGAAGGTTTCTACGACAAGCATGGTGTAAACATGTTGATTGGTGAACGTGCGATTAACGTTAACCGTGAGAAACGCATTGTCCATTCTAGTACGGGTCGTGAAATTCAATACGACAAGCTGATCATGGCGACTGGCTCATTCCCATTTGTTCCACCTATTAAGGGCCGCGAAAGTAAAGATTGTTTTGTCTACCGTACCATCGAAGATCTCAAAGCTATCGAAGCTTGTGCGAAAAAGAGCAAAATCGGTGTGGTTATCGGTGGTGGTCTTTTAGGTCTGGAAGCCGCTGGTGCACTTAAAGCACTCGGTGTTGAGACTCACGTTGTTGAGTTTGCACCTAAGCTAATGGCTGAACAGCTCGATCAAGCGGGCGGTAATCAACTGCGCCAAAAAATCGAGAGTATGGGTGTTAAGGTTCACACCAGCAAAAACACACTTGAAATCGCTCCTGAGGGTAAAGATGCTCGTAACGTGATGCGCTTTGCTGATGGTACTGAGCTAGAAACAGACTTCATCGTATTTTCTGCGGGTATTCGTCCACAAGATAAGCTTGCTCGTGACATGCAGCTAGACGTCGCACCACGTGGTGGTATCGCCATCAACGACTTCTGTCAGACTTCTGATGATAACATCTATGCTATTGGTGAGTGTGCTTCTTGGAATGAAACCTTCTACGGATTAGTAGCGCCAGGTTACAAGATGGCAACGGTAGCGGTTGACCACATTGTGGGTAACGACAGCAAGTTCGAAGGTGCTGACATGTCTGCCAAGCTTAAGCTGCTAGGCGTAAAAGTTGGTTCTATCGGTGATGCTAACGGCCGCACTCCTGGTTGTAAGAGCTACGTTTACCAGAACGAAGAGCAGGAAGTGTACAAACGCTTGATCGTATCTGAAGATAACAAGAAGCTGCTTGGTGCGGTAATGGTCGGTGATACGTCTGATTATGGCGATCTTCTTCAGCTGATGCTTAACGAAATTGACCTACCAGAACACCCAGATGCACTTATCCTACCTGCACACGCGGGTGCTGAGAAACCAACGCTAGGCGCCGATGCTCTGCCTGATTCTGCAGTTATCTGTTCTTGTTTTGATGTAACTAAAGGCAAAATCGCTGAAGCAGTTGCACAAGGTCACCACACTATTGGCGACATCAAAGCAGTAACCGGTGCGGGCACGGGTTGTGGGGGTTGTATCCCACTTGTCACGTCAGTGCTAAACGCTGAGCTTGAAAAAGCAGGCGTTGAAGTTAAAGCGGATGTATGTGAGCACTTTGCTTACTCTCGCCAAGAGCTTTTCCATCTAGTACGTATTGGCGAAATCAAATCGTATGAAGAATTGCTAGAGAAACACGGTAAAGGTTACGGCTGTGAAGTGTGTAAACCACTAGCAGGTTCTATCCTTGCGTCCTGCTGGGGTGACCATATCCTGAAGCCATCTCTGGTTAAACTGCACGATACCAACGATAACTTCCTTGGTAACATGCAAAAAGATGGTACGTACTCTGTTATTCCACGTATGGCTGGTGGTGAAGTAACGCCACAAGCACTTGCAGTACTTGCAGATGTTGCTGCGGAATACAACCTGTACACCAAGATTACAGGTGCACAACGTATCGGTCTATTTGGGGCACAGAAAGATGACCTTCCTGCAATCTGGAAGAAGTTAATCGAAGCGGGTTATGAAACGGGTCAGGCTTATGCGAAAGCACTGCGTATGGCTAAGACGTGTGTCGGCTCTACTTGGTGTCGTTACGGCGTTCAAGATTCAGTTGGCCTTGGCGTGATGATCGAGAACCGTTACAAAGGCATTCGTACTCCTCATAAGATGAAGTTTGGTGTGTCTGGTTGTACTCGTGAGTGTGCAGAAGCGCAAGGTAAAGACTTGGGCATTATCGCAACAGACGCGGGTTGGAACATGTACGTGTGTGGTAACGGTGGTATGAAGCCTCGCCATGCAACATTACTGGCTGGCGACCTAGACCAAGAAACACTGATCAAATACATCGACCGTTTCATGATGTTCTACATCCGTACGGCTGCGCCACTACAGCGCACATCAGTATGGTTTGAAAACCTAGAAGGCGGTATTGATTACCTACGTGAAGTGATCATTGAAGACAAGTTAGGCATTAATGACCAACTTGAAACAGACGTAGCGAAATTGGTTGAAGAGTATCACTGTGAGTGGACTGACACAATTAACGATGAAACTCAGCTTAAGCGTTTTGCACACTTCGTGAACTCTGATGAGCGTGACGACAACGTTATGTTCGTGACAGATGGCCGTGAGCAACATCGCCCGGCAACATTCACTGAAAAACATCCTGAAGCGAAAGGCGACATCCTTCACGTAGAAGTGGTTTAAGGGGAGAAGAAATCATGGCATTTACAAAAGTTTGCAACATCGAAGACATCATCCCAGGCACTGGCGTAGTCGCACTATTTGAGGGTGAGCAAGTGGCTATCTTCCGCCCACGAGCAACTGAAGAAGTCTTTGCAATCAACAATATGGACCCATTTTTTCAGTCAAATGTACTGTCACGTGGCCTGATTGTTGAGCACGATGAGCAATTATGGGTAGCAAGCCCACTTAAGAAGCAACGCTTTAACCTAGCAACAGGTGCATGTATGGAAGATGAGCGCATGAGCGTGAAGTCGTACAAAGCACGTGTTGCAAAGGGCAAAGTGGAGATAGCGGCTTAATCAAGTGTTAAGCGAGATCTAATAGCTTAAAGGTTCGTTGTTTCTCAGTTGGGGAACAGAGGAACAGCGAGTCTTTCACTATTCGATTTTAACTTTTAACTTTCAATTTTGGATAAGGACACATTCATGTCTACAGACTTTAAACCTGCTGAGTTCGTGCAAACTATGATTAACGTTGGCGAAGCAAAGACGAAAACAAGCGCTCGTGATCTGCTTCTTCGTGGCACAATGGCTGGTATCATCTTATCGCTTGCAGTGGTTGTTGCAATTACAACAATCGTACAAACGGGTGTCGGTGTTGTCGGTGCGTTAGTCTTCCCAGTTGGCTTCGTTATTCTATCTGTGATGGGCTATGACTTGGTAACCGGTGTATTTGGTCTAGCGCCACTGGCAAAATTTGAAGGTCGTCCTGGCATTACTTGGAACCGCATTTTCCGTTGTTGGGGTCTTGTTGGCCTAGGTAACCTTATCGGTTCTTTGATTGTTGCTTACCTAGTAGCAATCTCACTAACAGGTAACTTTTCTCTAGAACTTAACGCAGTTGCGAAGAAGTTCATCGCGGTTTCTACTGCACGTAGCCTAGGCTTCGAAAACATGGGTATGGACGGATGGATTACCTGTTTCGTGCGCGGTATCTTCTGTAACCTAATGGTTTGTCTAGGTGTGATTGGTAACATGACGGCACGTACGGTTGCTGGTCGCGTAGCAATGATGTGGTTCCCAATCTTCATCTTCTTTGCACTGGTCTTTGAGCACACAGTAGTAAACATGTTCCTATTCCCACTAGGCATGATTCTAGGCGCTGATTTTGGGATTGCGACTTGGTTGAACTTCAACCTTATCCCAACCATCCTTGGTAACATCGTTGGTGGTTTGATCATGACATGTATTCCGCTATACCTGACTCACGCAAAAACAGCGCCTTCTCTAAGCGATGAAGAAGAAGTTAATGCGAAACCAGCACTAGCGAAATAATGATTTACAGCCCCACGTTGTCACGTGGGGCTCCTAACCATCAAATACAGTCTTGATTTGAATATAAAAAGTAGTCATTCACTTTACGTAGCCGTTGAGTACTACTCTTTATATCCAAATTTACGTTGATAGGCATAGCTATGAGCATGACTCCAATCTCTCCATCAAACCTTGGTTTTGTTTCATTAGTTGGTGCTGGGCCAGGCGATCCAGACCTACTAACAGTCAAAGGCTATCGAGTGATTCGACAAGCAGAAGTTGTGGTCTATGACCGCTTGGTCTCTCCAGAGATTCTGGCGTTAGCCAATAGCGATGCCGAAATGATTTACGTGGGGAAAAAGTTAGATTTCCACTGTGTTCCTCAAGAGCAAATTAATCAGATTCTGGTTGAGAAAGCGCAGCAAGGCAAAAAGGTTGTCCGTCTAAAAGGCGGAGATTCGTTCATTTTTGGTCGTGGCGGAGAAGAGCTAGAAGAGCTTGCCGAACATGGCATTCGCTTTGAAGTTGTTCCGGGTATCACCGCCGCTGCGGGTGCGACGGCTTATGCGGGGATCCCATTAACGCATCGCGATCACGCGCAAAGTGTTCAATTCATTACGGGTCATGTGCAGAAAGATGGCCGTGAAATTGAATGGCACTCTTTAGCTCAGTCTAATAACACACTCGTGTTCTACATGGGCTTAAAGCAAAGCGGTTACATCACCGAAAAATTGTTGGAAACTGGGCTAGATTCGAATATGTCGTGCGCCATTATCGAAAATGGAACCCGACGTGAACAAAGGGTGTTTACAGGGGCGCTGAAAGAGTTGCCAAACATGGCGAAAGAGGCAGTGAGCCCTGCGTTAATTGTTGTTGGTAGCGTGACGTCTTTGCACGATAAGTTGAAGTGGTTTAGTTAATCATCGAAATCAGGTTTACTTGAATATGACTCACTTACTTGGCTTCTCTTTGTTGAAAATAGTCGGCTAGAAAGTCGATGAATGCACGAATTCGATAGGGGGTATGCTCTGTTGATTTGTAAACCGCGTACATAGGCAAAATAGCCTTCGGAAGTTGACTAAAAAGCTCTATAAGCTGACCTGAATTGACGTAGTCTTGCACCATCCATTTTGGTAAATAGGTGATACCATTACCAAGAAGTGCCATTTTCAATAGCATATCTGGTGAGTCACTGGAGAATACCTCATTCACTTCATATTTTTCTCCTTCTAAGAACCAATGGTTGGAGGGGGAAATTAATGAATAAGTAAGGCATCGATGAAGTTGCAAATCTTCAGGTAGCTTCGGTGAACCGTATATCGAAACATAGTCAGGTGTCGCGAAAATACCCGCCTGATGGTCTAACAGTTTACGTGCTTTTAGATTTGAATCCTCAAGGTGCTTTGCTCGAATCGCAATATCTGTTTCTGTTTGATAAAGATCTACAAATCTATCATTTACGGATACATTTACAGTAACGGCTGGGTGAGACTCCATAAATTTTGCTATTGGTTCAGCTAATTGCATTGTTGCAAATGCTGAAGGTGACGAAAGCAACAACCTACCACTTACTGCCGTTAACTCGTTTCTAAGCCGTGATTCAGTGACCGACATCTCTTCAAGCAAGCGGGATGAATAGTCAAAGTATTGCTTACCTTGCTCTGTGAGCTTGACGTTCCGTGATGTTCGATGAAATAGCGTTAACTTTAAGCTATGTTCTAGCCACGCGACCTTCTTGCTTACAGAGCTTTGTGTTGTGTTTAGGTTCATGGCAGCAATGGTGAAGCTCTCATCTCGTGCAACTTGGCAAAACACGTTTAGGCAGTCAAATTTGTTCATTTATCTATTCTTATTTTGAATACATACCATGCTGATTCTAGTATTTATTAGTTGTATTGGGAATGAATATACTGGTGGTCACAGAAATCTTATTCAAACAAGGTTCAATGATATGACAGTTATTTCTTTGCTACTCGCTGTGTTTTTTACTTTCGCAAGCTCAATCAAACTGTTTGGTTGGCACAAGTTTATTTATGAAACCCAACTAAGGTTTTTTCAAAAATATGGACTAAATAGGAACGCAATGTTCGCTGTAGGGATAGTAGAGTTCTCTTCTGCAATAGCTCTGATTACCTCGATTTATCTAATGAGCTCCGTTTTAAGCATTTTAGGAGCAATAGGTATTGCTCTAACATCTATCGGGGCCATCTTTTTCCATGCTAGATTTGATACATTTAAGGATGCCATTCCCGCAATTTTAACGTTACTGCTATCCTCTGCGTTAATCATTGGGAGGAAAGCTGAAATCCTATCGTGGTTCTGATACAGTCTCGGCGTCGAAACTAAGGTAATCAATCATGGAAAAAATCGCGATTTTTGTCGATGTTCAGAACATCTATTACACCACTAGAGATAAGTACCGAGCGAATTTTGATTACAACCAGTTTTGGTACGTCGCGACAGAAGGCCAGCAAGTCGTAGAGGCCAATGCTTACGCGATTGCCTCTCATGATCCTAAGCAGCGTCAATTTCACCATATCCTGCGTGGTATCGGCTTTAACGTTAAGCTTAAGCCTTATATTCAGCGACATGATGGCAGCTCAAAAGGAGACTGGGACGTAGGGGTTGCCTTAGACGTCTATGAAGCTGCCTCAAAGGTTGATCGTGTCATACTCCTCTCCGGTGATGGAGATTTTAAACTGCTAGTCGACCGAATTCAAAAACGCTTCGGGACGAAAGTAGATGTCTACGGTGTCCCTCGTCTGACTGCGCAATCCTTAATCGATGTGTGCGATAGGTACATCCCAGTAGAAGAGTCACTGCTGCTAAAATAAGCAGTAGACGGCGCATGAGTAAATCAGCCGCACAATTTCTTAGTTGCATATGATAAGGTAGTTCCGCTTTTTTCGTATGGAGCCTAGTCTTAGATGTTTAATACAGTTGAAGATGTCGATATTGAGGTATCAGAAGATAAAATCCAGCTTCTGGATGAGCTTCTAAGTGATATTGACGCAGAAATGGCATTGTCTATGTCTAGTGCTCGACGTGCTCAGGGTATGCCTTTTAGTGAACTACAGCAACGTATAGAGGGGCTCAATGCTTCAACGCTAAAACGTTATATGCAACAGAGCTACCGTTCAATCAGACCAATTCATGTTGTAGCGGCGCTGTCATGGATAATGATGGTTCCGATGACTAGTTTTTACCATGCCGTCAAAATTCGAGAATCGTACCGTGGCATGGATGACAAAGGTATTGAAGCTCTATTTTGTATAGGTCGGTTGCCAGAAAAGCAGTTTGAACTTTACTTAGATCTCATTACATCGCTAATGGAACCCCAAAAAAGAGAAGATTTTTCGCTCCTAAGGTGTCAAACAACGGCTTTAGTCGACCCAAATATACACTACGATGATCTCTTTGCTCCCAGAGTGTTAGATTTGAATGCTTTTGCCATTGATTACTATCGATCAATTGCAATTACCGTTAAGCGTTTTAGGCAAGAGCATAATATTTCGTTGCAAATAATGTCTCGTGTGCTGGGGCTGTCAGAGAAACAGTATCTACAGTTGGAGGATGTTTATAAAGTAAGAGATTACTCGATTGCGATTGGCTTTAGAGTAAAACTTGGTTTTAACCTGAGTTCACATGTCAACTTCACGAGCGAAATGAGACAGTTTCCCGAGTTCCATCAACTGCGACAAGTGCAGCATGTGCGCGATACTTTGATGATTGAGGCTCTAAGAAACCTAGATGGAGAACGGAAAATCCGAGCGGTAGAAATACTGTCTCCATTATCAAAAATATACTCGAAAAACGTGACATTATAACGTTGACTGAATAATTTAAAATCAATTTACACACTCTATTGATCTTTAATTTTCCTATTAATATCCTTTGTTAGGCTTAATGAATATAGTTTTGTTGCGTCAATACGTTACGAAGCATCATATTTTAACACCTGCTCACTGCTGTTTAAGGCTTGGAATTGAATTGCTACTTGGCAAAAGCCTTTAAACAAGCATCAAGCAAATAATTATATAAAGACTCACTCTAAGTATCAGTCAATAAATAGATACGGCTGAGTAAAAGAGGGTGGCACAGTGCTATGGCTAGGAAGATAATGGATAATAGAATACAGCAACATCTGGCAGACGCAGACCAGCCAGTTAAAGATTTCATGGCAGAGTTACTAGAGACTCTGGGTAAGCAGGTCTCAGAAAACCAAGATCCCAAGTTAGATTTGAGTTACTTTGGTGCAAAGTTAGAAATTAAGTTGGTTTCGTTTGAAGGTAGTTACGATTAAATAACCACCGAATATAAAAAGCGCCAGTTGAGTTCAACTCTACTGGCGCTTTTTGCGTCAATTTACGGAGTTCAGCTAGTTACTTATCATTGATCTCAGGTTGCTCTTCTGCTACTTCAGTAGCTTCAACCTCTTGCTGGCTCTGCTCTTCTTCCTCCATTTTCGCTCGCTCTGCTTTAGAGATGTAGCGAGGCTTGTTGCTCTTGTGCAACTTAGAATTCATCTTCTTTTGTTTGGCTTTCAGAATCTGGTTGATCTTTTTCTTACGGTTCATGGGTTGCTCAGTAACAGTTGGAACTCTTAGGAAGCGCATCCTATCAAATAATCTTAATACTTGCACTCTGCAGCTGCCCCTCGCTCCTACACATTTATTAATAATAATTTATTTTCTAAGTTCATGAATTATATGGTTTTAAATTAATAAATTAAAACCAATTAGTCGTTTGTAGTACGCCTCTTAAATATTCTCGCCTCACTTGGACAGATTTCTGAACAAGCACACATATGTAAAGTCACAGGTGGGAATTAAAACAGGTGGGAATTAAATATGAGCATTATTAACCCTCAAACAGACAATAAAAACAAAGTTATACAAGTTCGTCGATCAATACTGTTGGCGTGCGGTTTAAGCTTGATGATAGGTCTTTCCGGTTGTAGTGATAGTGGAGAGCTTACTCAGGCAAATACCGGAGGTACACAAGATACGTCTGCAGGAACGACAGATAATCAAGATAATACAAACCAAGACACAGGAGATAGTCCTGCAACAGAAGAGAACGTGCCCTCTGATGAAACAGAAGGAGGCGGTGACCAGGGAGACTCTGAAAGTCCAGATAATGGTGACAGTGGTAATTCTGGTTCCGGTGGAAGTTCTAGTGACGGAGAATCTGGTAGCGATGATTCTAACGGAGACAACACGCCTACGGACACTTCAAAACTGCATGTAAAGTTTACACGATCTCCTCCACCTGCCAATTCTGCACCGCACATACAACGGCAGAATCAAGAGCTATCCGGTCGCTTGTTTCAACTAGAGGTCTATACCATTGATGACGAGCTCAATTTGCAAGATGTCACGACAGAAGTCACTTGGAATACGATTTCTGAAGAGTGTAATGGCGATCCATGTTACACATTAGATTCTGACGGGAAACTGGTCGCTGGTGCGAAAGGCAAGTTTAGTGTGCAAGCTGAGTACAATGGTTTGCTATCTTCAGTAGTTAATCTTGAAACGCCAAGAAAATTAGAAACTTGTGGTGTTGAAGGTAATGCCGACAAAGCGCACCGTACAGAACAGTGTTTGCATATTATCGTCGGTAACTCTGGTGATGCTGATGGTAAATGGTTTACTGAGCCACCAAGATCGCAGGTCATGTCGTACATGTGGTATTCATTTGACGATAAAATGTATAACTCTGGATATACGCATTCAGGCTTTACCACCGACGGAGGTAGTGGTACCAACCAGTTCGCTCAGATGAGAAACGATGGCTACGACCAGAGTATCAAGGATGCTGGTGGGACAGTTGATGAAGGTCAGTATGGTCAACATGAACGCTACTGTGCGGACTTATCGGCTATCAGATTTAATGGTAGAGATAACTGGCGTAAACCAACACTAGATGAGTTAACTGAGCTTTCAACGATGTCCATAGGAGCAACTTACGACTGGCCTATCTATGGCTACTATTCATCAGGTATGCCACATATGAGGGGAGATGAAAATGGGGGGCTTCATTATGTAAGTGTATCAATGTCAGGAGGGCCTAATATGAGTCTACTACCTGAAAAAGAAACGTATCCAACTTGCGCATCTGTCCCCTAAACTAAAAAAGTGGGGTGGTATTTGCCACCCCAAAACACAGCGAAGTGAAGTATAGCTAGAAGTAGCTAGTATGTAGGAAAGTGAAGTTGTGAAGTGAAAACCTAGCCAATGTTCGAGACGTCGGAGTGAGCCAAAAGAATCCACTTCACATGGTTAATATAAGCGCCAGCTCATGAAAAGGGGTAGTAAATAATCATTACTTATCTCTAATTGAACTTGCCCTATATTAAATAATAATTAATGAATAAAAACATAATATTAAGTCTTTTAGCCTTTAAAAGGCTTATCGTTGATTCAATCCTGAATACTACAGCTAATTAAATTTAGATTGCCTATTTTCGAAAGCATAAACCTAGTTTCATTAACTAAATGAGGAAAGGAATATGGTTCGGCAACGAAGTCGAAAAAAGTCTCTGCTTGGTATAGATGTCATGTTCGCAGCGCAAGAGCGAATGGCATATATCTATGACCATTTCGAACACCTCTATGTCTCCTTTTCTGGCGGAAAGGACTCTGGAGTATTACTTAATCTTGCCATTGAAGAAGCTCAGCGCAGAGACCGACTGCCAGTTGATACATTAATTGTTGATTTTGAAGCTCAATATAAGGAGACCGAAGGGTTTATAGAGCGTATGGTTGCGACCAATAAGATTCGCCCATACTGGATCTGCCTACCTATTGGTTTGCGCAATTCGGTCTCTCAGTTCGAGCCCAAGTGGGTGTGTTGGGACGAACGGAAAAAGGTGAATTGGGTGCGTAAACTGCCTAATGTGTTTGGGGTATTTAACGACCCAAACGAGTTCCCTTTTTTCTACCCTGGAATGGAGTTTGAGGATTTTGTGTTTGATTTTGCGCACTGGTATCAACAAAAAAAACAAACAAAGATTGCAGTGCTAATTGGCTTAAGAGCTGACGAATCCTTGAATCGCTACAACACAATTAAAAATAAATATAAAGACAAATTCCATCATTTACCGTGGACGACGAAAATGCAGCAAGACGTCTACATGGCTTATCCTATATACGACTGGAAAACGCGAGATATATGGATTGCGAATGGCCGAAGGCAATGGGATTACAATAAAGTGTACGATTTGATGCACAAAGCCGGTGTCTCAATCTCTCAGCAGCGCCTTTGCCAACCGTTTGGTGATGAACAGCGCAAAGGGCTATGGCTCTATCAAATTCTAGAGCCGGACACTTGGCAAAAGTTGGTTGACCGCGTTGAAGGGTGTAACTTCGGCGCAAGGTATTCAAAAGAGCAGGGACGTATCGTTGGTTACTATCGTTTTAAACTGCCTCCCGGGTTTACCTATCGTCAATATAGTAAACATTTACTCAGTACTATGCCTCCTCATGTAGAGAAGCATTACCGAGAGCGGATCTATAAATTCCTTCAATGGTGGCGCCGCAACGGACGCCATAAAGGGATTCGACGTATTCCTGATTTCGCCGATTCTAAGTTAGAGGCAAAAAAACAAGTCCCGAGTTGGAGGAGGATATGCAAAGTTCTGATAAAGAATGACTATTGGTGCAGAGGGCTTTCATTTGGCTACAACAAAGCGGTTGCTCAGCAATACCATTCTTTGTACAACGATTACATCGGACATGGAGGCTTTTATGGAAAGTAAGTTTGTTATGTCACTGCTTAGTTCAGACGGGTTAAAAGACGTTGGGCATCTGGATGCTTCTGTCGCTTTATATAATCAAGTTACCCACTTATTGTGTAAATTGAACCCAAATCTGCCCCCAGTTTGCAATGTACAGATGCTGAAATTAGAGATGATATCGGCAAACCACTACAATCCAAACAAGATGGCCTCACCAGAAAATCGGTTACTTAAACATTCTATTCAACAAGATGGCCTAACAATGCCGGTTATCGTAAATCAAATCTCGGGTTGTGACCAATACGTGTTAATTGATGGATTCCATCGATTCGATTTGATCAAATCAAATTCAGAGCTACAACCTATATCAGGATACGTCCCTGCGATTGTGATGAATAAATCTGAAGAAAAGAGTATGTCAACTTCAGTACGACACAATGTAGCTCGTGGAACACATCAGGTCGAGTTAACCGCGAACCTTGTTATGCAATTAAGAGAATTAGAGTGGAGTAACGAGAAAATATGCCGTGAACTTGGAATGGATCGCGATGAGGTATTACGAATGCAGCAAGTGACAGGCTTAGCAGCTGCATTTAAAGATCAAGACTTTTCAGAGGCTTGGGAGTAAACATAATATTTTATAATTCGTAGAATGTTAATTTAAAACTAATTATTAAATTATTGTAATAATTGGCGCTAGGGTTACGGCTCTGGCGCTTTTTTTATACGTTAAAAGATTATTTTTAGCAAAAAGAGCGATTGGTGAACCCTATAAATATAAAGGTCTATTACATATGGATAATGTGAAACAGAATCATTCTCTAACGACAAAATCGCCTTCGACTCTTGGTGGGTCGTGCATCATTGCATGCGTATGTGTTGGAGCAGGAATGCTTGGTTTACCAAGCGCAGGTGCAGGTGCATGGATAGCTTGGACCTTGCTTATATTGGCGATGACCATGCTAATAATGACACTAAGTGGATGCTTTCTATTAGAAGTGTTAAAAAACTATCCCTATAAATCATCTTTTGATTCGATAACAACGGATCTATTAGGTAAACCAGTCAGCTGCTTCAACAACATAATGATCTATTTTGTTGGGGGCATTTTGCTTTATGCCTATATAACTTCATCGGGCCTAATAATAAATCAGTACATGGGATTAAACCCTAAGCTTGCTTCTATTTTGTTTGTCGCTGTATTTTCTTTTTTTGTCTGGCATTCAACTCGGGTTGTTGACAAGTTTTCAATCGTTTTAATGCTGTTTATGGTTGCTAGCTTCGTGTTTGGTATTACTGGGCTAGTGTTTAACATCGACCTGAGTGAAATGTGGAGAGATGTCAATCTGGAGCAAAGTAAGTTTATGTTTGCTTTGGTTCCTGTGGCATTAGCCTCGTTTGGTTATCACCATACCGTTTCGACCATGCGGGATTACTACATGGATGAACGGAAAGCGCAAAGGGCAATTGTTGGAGGTACGACAATTGCCTTTTTTATTTATGCAGTTTGGCTGGTAAGTATCTATGGCAATCTACCAAGAATGCACTTTGGCGAAATAATTGAAAAGGACGGCGATATCAATGTTTTACTCAGCAGCTTAAGTGGTGTAATACAGACAGACTTTGTTTCTAATGTCATTAGTGCTTTCTCTGCAGCTGCGATTCTATCGAGTTTCGTTGGTGTCGGGCTTGGGGTATTCGATTTTTTAGCGGACGTTTTCAATTTTAAAGATAACAAGAGAGGTCGATTAAAAACTTGGTCAGTGACCTTTTTACCACCACTCATATTTTCATTGTTACTGCCCTTTGGCTTTCTCGTCGCAATTGGTTTTGCGGCATCAGCGGCGGCGATTTGGGCATGCATCATCCCAGCATTGTTAGTCCGAAAATCTAGGCAAAGCAATCTGAATAAGGCAGACAATTTGCTTTCTAGCCACAACGACTACAGAGCCATTGGAGGAAAGTGGTCGCTTATTGTCGTTGGAGTGTTTGGTGTCAGTGTCATCACCATTCACATCATGACCTTAACGGATTCATTGCCCAAGTTTTTAGGCTAATGGGACTCTAAGGTGAAGTCGAAGTGATCATAAAACCGGTATTACTTCGACCTTTTTGTCTTCGTCGCGATTTTGATTCAGTTTCTGTTGCAGAAATGGGATGGCGAATACGCTAGAATTACTCTCATGTTAGTCATGCAATGCTTTAGTTTATATGCCAAATTCCGCTAATCAGACGCTCTTTATCGTTGAAGATGACCCTAAGCTTCGACAAATGCTGTGTGAATATTTTGTCTCTCAAGAGTTCAGTGTTACGACTTTTGAAGAAGGTGAAAGTGCCATTGATGCCATTGTTGAAAATCAGCCTGATATTGTTCTCCTCGATCTTATGCTCCCCGGTGTTGATGGGCTGACAATTTGTAGACAGATTCGTCCAAGCTACTCAGGTAAAGTGCTTATGCTGACAGCCAGTGATGACGATTTTGATCATGTCGCAGCACTAGAAATTGGCGCAGATGACTTTGTAACAAAGCCGATTAAACCGCGAGTTTTGCTCGCTCGGATGAGAATGTTGTTAAGAAGAGTTGAGGCGAGTACTCAATCGATACCGCAAGCAGCTAATTCGAAAGTGCTAGAGTTTGGTCAGTTGAAGCTTAATGATGCACGTAAAGTTTGCGAACTGGCAGGCGAGGTGGTTTCAATGTCTGATAGTGAATTTGATTTACTATGGGCTTTGGCCTGTTCTCCTGACGAAGTGTTGTCTCGGGATCAACTGACCAAGACGTTGAGAGGCATTGAGTATGATGGTCTAGATAGAACCGTCGACAACAAGATTGTGAGTTTGCGTAAGAAACTCGGTGACACATCTGCAACGCCAAAACGCATCATTACTGTCAGAGGAAAAGGGTATTTGTTTGTCCCAGATACTTGGTAATAGTCGACGAACTTAATCTTAAGAGGGTATATGCGCAGAATTTACTTGGAATCGTTTATCGGTTTATTGATCTTATTTACATTAAGTATTTTTGCGTATGAGTACATTATCTATGAACTCAATCCAGATTATGACTATGTACTGCAGGAAAGAGAAGGCGAAGCGTTCAGGGATATGGTGCTGACTATTTACCAAAACCAAGGTAAAGAAGCGGCTATTGATACTATGGAACGCGTCGTAGAAAAAACGGCCAAAACCCTGTTCGTTGTTAACTTGTCTGATGTACCAAAAGACGTCGCCAACTTTTTCGCCCAAGACCAATCGAATCTCAATATCTATTTTGATGAAGAAAGACATTTCTGGTTTAAGTTGTTAGAGCCCAACGAGATTTACTACATCTCGCCAGACTTTCAAACTGAGCTACGCCAAGCAATTGAATTTGATGATGATATTGTTTGGGGCTTCATTCTCGGGGGCTTCTTTGTCTACTCACTGTGTTTGATTCTGTTCTTAAGCCGTAGAGTGCGGTTACTGGAAAATGCGACGGTTAAGTTTGCTCAGGGCGACTTTAACGTTAGAGCACCGACTAAAGGAAGAGATACTGTTGGTAGGTTGAATACCAGCTTTAACTACATGGCAGATAAGATTTCTAACCTTATTGCAAGTAACCGTTTCCTAACCAATGCGGTTGCCCATGATCTGCGAACGCCAATTTTCAGAATTCAATGGCAAGCTGAAATGTTGCAAGACCAGAACTTGTCTAAAGAGCAGCATGACAAAATAGCGAGCATCATCGAAGATACCGAAGAAATGGAGCGAATGGTCGATGAGCTACTGTATTTCGCTAAGATGGAACGTCCTGAAACCGAGCTGAGCCTCGAGCAGCTTAATTTGAATCATTTTCTACCTGAAGTCGTTCAGCGCTTACCAAACAGCCGTGATATTAATATTGCACTTGATATCGAAAGCAATGTAGAACTGTGCGCGGATCGTTCATTGTTAAAGCGCGGAGTAGTGAATTTGCTTTCGAATGCCGTTAAGTATGCGAAAAATCAAGTGCAGCTAAGCGTAAAAGAGTCTGATGGACACCTAGTGCTCATGGTAGAAGATGATGGTAACGGCATTCCATCTGAGCATTGGTCATCAATTTTCCAGCCATTTTACAGTGCTGACGCGTCAAGAAACAAAGAAAACAGTGGATTTGGCTTAGGGCTTGCGATTGTTGACCTAATCGCTAAACGGCACCAAGGCACTGTTGAAGTCGGTCAAAGCACCTTAGGTGGCGCTCAATTCATCCTGACATTCCCTAAATTGTAATCGAGGCTGACAAAGGCGTGACAAAGTCGCGACAAAGTAGATCTACATCTCATTTTTCTGATTTTGTACACTGTGCACTATCGCTTGCCTAACCAATTAAAAGGCAACGACTTTAAGAGCAAAGTCCCATACAGAAAATAGAGAGTTCTATATGTCAGCCAACTACCTTAATTTTGTTTTGTCGCTTCCTAAAGTCGCTGAAGCCGTATATCCGGATATTCATGGGCTTAAAAAGCTACGCTATAACGCGCGCTTTTGCTTATGGTCGTTGCTTAAACCAGGCGTCTTAAAGCAGATGCAAGAACTCTTCGCTCAGCCCGATCTAAAAACCATCACGGACGTTAACCCGCGTTTGCTCGAAAAGCCTCTTAAACCTTATGTTTGCTTGAATTGGCGCCCAGAACAGCGCGCGAAGAAAATCTATGAGCATTTTAAAACCCTCCATGAAATGTATGGCCGAGGATTCTTAGACTTTTATTCCAATGAAGGTTGGCTTCTTGCTGAAATTATGGATTGTAAGCTGCTGTTGTGTGCGGGGCCTGAAAGAGAGGGCTCATTGGCACTAAAGCTGACAGATGAGAAAAACCGCGATCTGTTTACGTTGGCGTTTAATCTATCGACCACGCCACGCAGAGAAATCCACATTGGTGCGCTACAAGGGCCTGGGGACCACATTAGTGATCGAGGAGAGATCATTAAGTCACTGACTCGCGGTATTCATGGTTTACGTCCAAAAGCGTTAATGCTTGAAGTTTTGCTGATGCTCGCTCGCGAGTGGCAAGTAGACAATGTTTTCGGTATTACAAACAAAGGGCATATCTATCAAGCATTGAGATACACAGGTTCGAAGCGTTCAAGTGTGACCTACAATTATGCTGAATTGTGGACCGAGTATGGTGGTGAACAAGTCTCGAAGTTTATGTACAAGATCCCACTTCAGCCGCCGCGCAAAGATCCGAGTACACTTAAGAAAACGAAACGTCGTTTATACACCAAACGCTATGCTTGGATTGAGGAAACACAAGGTGTGGTTAAAACGCGTTTGAGTGAGCTTTAAAGACGCTTAGCGAAGTGACATATGAACAAAGATAAAGCCTGACTCATGTCAGGCTTTTTACTGAGATTGGTTTCAGTCACTGTCTTAAGGAAGGGGATTTTGACGATTATTTATCCATAACTTACTCATTGGATCTTTCACCCGACTCTATGTTTTGTCGTAGCGGACACGTATATGCAACTTAGTCCGTTTTACAAATCATAGATAAAATTGAAGGTGAAATACTATGACTACTAATCCAAATTCCTGTGCTTCGCACTGTACCCAAAAAGCCGAAACTCGTATGGGCTATTTGCCTGAGCCATATCGAATTCGAGTTGTCGAGCCAGTTAAACATACGACGCGTGGAGAACGAGAAGCCGCTTTGGAAAAGTATGGATACAATCCGTTCTTAATTCCTAGTAGCGAGGTGTTTATTGACTTGCTGACTGACAGCGGTACGGGTTCTGTTACCCAAGGTATGCAAGCAGCCATGCTGAAAGGGGATGAATCATACAGTGGTAGCCGAAGCTACTACGTTTTAAAAGATGCGGTCAAAGACATCTTCGACTACGAACATACTATTCCAACTCACCAAGGACGCGGAGCTGAACAGCTCTATGTTCCTGCGTTGATTGCTAAGCGAGAACGTGAAAAAGGTCTATGTCGTGAACAAATGGCCGCAGTTTCAAACTATTTTTTTGATACAACTCAGGGGCATACACAGCGTAATGGCTGCCGAGTGGTTAATGTGCCTACCGAAGAGGCTTTCGATACATCGGTCAAGTCTGCATTCAAAGGCAATTTTGATATAGAAAAATTGATCTTTGCCATCGAGGAAATTGGCCCCAAAAACGTGCCTTATGTTGTTAGCACAATTACATGTAACTCTGCAGGCGGACAACCAGTTTCACTAGCAAACCTCAAAGAAGTGTATGAGATAGCCAGTTCATACGATATTCCAGTTGTAATGGATTGCGCACGATTTGCAGAGAACGCGTACTTTATCAAGCAACGAGAGCCAGGTTACGAATGCTGGTCTATTGAAGAAATCACCAAAGAGAGCTTCAAGTATGCAGATATTCTGTCCATGTCAGCGAAAAAAGATGCGATGGTGCCTATTGGCGGGTTATTAGCATTTAAAGACTATACGCTTTCCGATGTGTTCCAAGAGTGCCGCACCTTATGTGTGTTGCAAGAGGGTTTTCCAACCTATGGCGGGTTAGAGGGAGGCGCTATGGAGCGTTTAGCCGTAGGTCTCTACGACGCTATGCGAGAAGAGTGGTTATCTTCACGTATCGATCAGATTCAGTACTTAGTCGATGGACTTGAAAGAGTCGGTATCAAATGTCAGCAGGCTGGTGGCCATGCAGCATTTATCAACGCGGGAGACTTATTGCCTCATATTCCAGCCGACCAGTTTCCCGGTCATGCAATGGCATGTGAATTGTACCGTGTGGCGGGGATCCGAGGGGCCGAAATTGGCTCTTTATTGCTAGGGCGCGATCCAAAAACAGGACAGCAGTTACCGTGTCCAGCAGAACTTTTGCGATTAGCGGTTCCCCGAGCGACATACACTCAAGCTCATCTTGATTATGTGATTCAAGCCTTTACCGAAATTAAGGAAAATGCTCACAAGATTAAGGGACTGACCTTTACCTATGAGCCACCCGCTTTGAGACACTTTAATGCTGAGTTTCGAATCCTAGATTAGTTTCGGGTATTAAAATGACAAAGCGCCATCGATGGATGGCGCTTTTGTATTTTTAGTAGCTAATGGTTCTGTTGTTAGCTAAAAAACTTTTCCCAAATATCTAATGTACCCGATATTGTTCCTTTATGGACATAGTACCTAGGGAACGACTGGAAGACATAGATATTGTCGCCATCACGGATTAAGCGATAGAACAAGAACTTATAGCCTGATGAGATCTGGTTGAAATGATCATTTTCATCTTGCTTGTTGTCATCTACTAAAATCTTGCGCGAGTAGACAAAATAGATGGTTTGCTCACCTAATCGAAGTTGTCTTGCCTCTACTTTGTACTTAGAAAGGTAGTTACCGTTGTCATCTTGTTTGGTTTGTAGTGCAACTACCTTTCCTCGATAACACGTTAAAAAAACATCTCTGTCATCATCAGGCACATGTAGTGTCATCGAATATTGGCAAGATGAGCCGTTTAAGAAAGCGTAAGTCGTAATAGATGCAAACAATCCTAAGACGATCACCGCTATTAAAATAATGCGTTTAACCATTACCTTTGACCTCCATTAAACCACTCTGACTTGAATAAAAGAATCTCCCTTCTTTACCATTGACGATTGATGGGTCGACACTGTCCCCTTGTATTGAACATAGGGTAGCTTTACCTGATTTTTGGCAGTCGACACGCACCCAAGAGAATACGATGTAAAAGGCGGCGTAGAGGCAAAACAACAAGGCACCAATAGCAATGGCTAGCTTAGCCCTTTCCCACCAAGTTTCGTAAAGGGGTGGAAAGCTTGTATCTTTATTGTCTGGGGGAGGCAGCGCAGTCTCTTGTAAGGAAGGTTCTTGTGGTTGAGCCCATTGAATTTCGGAAAGGTCGATTCTATAGCCCTTTCTAGGAACATTAGTAATTTTAATGTTATTAAGATCGAGGATTTTCCTAAGGTTTGTAATCGCAACGGGTAAAGAGTTTGGACCTATTATATCAGGGCGTCCCCAAGCATCGACGATTAAGTCATCTCTGCTGACCACTTCACCATCTTCCTCAACTAATCGTCTCAGTACACTACTTTCAGGAATAGTGATAGAAAACGATTTTTCATTGTCCAATAGAATCTGAGCACCAGATTCATTTCTTTTTAGTAAACAGTTGCCGATTCTTAAATCGAAGCATTCCGTCCCGTTTGTAGCCATAGAGCGCCTCCTTTGTAAGTGTAAATAGTTGGAGCTGACTTGTTAATTTGTTGGACTATTTTTAGTTATTAATATGTTAATTGTTCAGTAAATAATGAGTAATTTAGTGATTTTTAGGTGTGATTATGTGATTTGAAGCACGATGATAGCGTGTTTAGAGCGATCGCTTTGTAAGGGTTTGTATTGGCTTGTCAGGGGGAAAGTAAGTAGAGGAGTTGATGAAAAAAGAGTAAAAAAGCCGGCTCCAAAATTGGGAGGAATGAAGCCGGAACAGAGAGTGAGAGTCGCCTAAGAAACTCACCTCACAGGCAAATTGTTGAGATTGATTCCTTGCGTTGAAGGAATGGAGTTGCGGTAAGTAGGTAGCCTCCTTTCTTTGTTAATAAATCTTGCATCATTTCCGGCTCGGATAGATGAAATGTACAGTGAACATTTGCTCCTTCTACCAGGTCATTTTCACAAATATCCATGAATGATTGAAAAGAGCGGCATATAAGCGTGTTAGCCATCCTTGTTTCTCCTGCGTCTCTTTGTATGTACGAGGTAATTCTGAAATGAAACAGTTAAGCAGGGTATTTAATTAACGTTATTTATCCGTGAGGGGGAAGCTGAAATGATGTTTGATAAGCCCCTCCAGTTAGATGACAAATATTTAATCTTGAGTTTAGAAAGGCGTTAGCTCCTTTGATTAATCTAATTCCGAACTTAACCAACAGCAGGAATAAGATTATGAAAAAACTTACTACACTTAGCATCTTGATTGGCAGCATGATTGGCTTTAGCGCTATGGCGAACTCCATGGAGGATTCAAACAAAGCTAATCTTCTGCCTACTATGAGCGCAGAAAAAGCGCTTAGTCAGATTAAAACGCTCAAGCCTGCTAGCTATGATTCTATTGAATTGATTGAACAAGAAGATGGTCGGTTTCTCTACGTTGCCACTGCAAAGCAACAAGCAGAACAAGACACCATTTTCTTTGATGCAACAAGCGGTAAAGACGTTACCCAAACGATTCAAAAAGTTAACTTTTCACTTCAAGAGGTCCTTGCGCAAGTTGGTAAGACGCACCAAGGGCTCATTGTCTCAGCGCATTCGGATTTAGTGCCAGAATTGGGAACCATCTACATGGTAGAGCTTAAAGAGAGTTACGATGAGCCTCTATCAACCTTGCTCGTTATTGACGCTAAAACATTAAAAGTGATTGATACTGAAAAGGTCGATATGCAAGAGATGTTTTTCAATGATGAGGGTAATATCGAGTTTGAATTTGGTATGTATGAAGAAAACTTCTACGACAATGCGCATTCTATTAACGCTGCCAATGACTTAGAATTGCTACAAGTTGGTCCACAACAACAATCTTAAATGTCATGCAGCTAGGCTGGTCGCTCGGAGTTTGAGTTATGAAAATTTTATTAGTAGAAGACAACGTAGAACAATCGCGTTTTCTGAGTCATAGCTTAGAGCAATCCGGGCACCAGACTGATCGAGCCGAGAACGGAAAGTTGGGTTTGATTTGTGCATTGCAAAATAACTACGACGTTATTATTTGCGACCGTATGATGCCTGAAATGGATGGTCTTCAAATGATTCAGGCGCTAAGAGCGGGTGGGAACCAAACTCCTGTATTGGTGCTCAGCGCATTGGATAGTGTAGAGGAGCGTGTCAAAGGATTAAGAAGTGGGGGAGACGACTACTTAGTTAAACCTTACGCTTATACCGAGTTGCTGGCGAGAATAGAAGTGTTGGCACGAAGACCAAGTGAATCGCAATTTCAAGCAATTAATACCGAGTTAAAGCTAGATTCTCTCTCCTTAGATACATATACCCGAAAGGCAAAGCGGGGAGAAGTAGACATAGTACTCAACACTCGTGAATATCAAATTTTACTCTATTTAATGGAAAATAAAGGCCGCATTGTGACACGAACTATGCTGCTGGAGAAAGTTTGGAATCATCATTTTGATCCGCAAACCAATGTCATTGATGTCCATATTAGTCGATTACGAAAGAAGATTGATCTTGATGGTTACAAGCCGCTATTGCACACCGTGAGAGGGGCTGGCTACGTCATGGAGGATCGCTCGTGAATTGGCTAAATGATCCTTTCCGCCGTTTTCTAAACTTATATGCCATGCTAGTCGTGGCAGCGATTGTGTTGCTGATTGTGATGCGTACCAGTATCTATGCCTGGTTCATTGATAATAGTGTCTTGCCCATTGTGGCTTCTGAAGCTAACTACGTGTACGAGCTATGGGAAGAGTTGGGCCCAGAGGAAACCAAGAAGGTTCTGCGAGCCGATCACGATGCCATCTTTAGTTATGTTTTCAAAGAGCACATCACAGACCAAGAATTGAAAAAGCTAGATGCCTATGAATCCATGGGAGAAATGGAATTTGGGATTGAATTTTATATTCAGGAGAATGAAGAGTCTGATTACGTCAGCGTTGAAACTTACCTTCCCGAAGGGGATGGGTGGCGGACGCTAGAAGTTCGAGTAGAAGATGCCTTCTTTACTCACCAAACCCAACTGATTAATGGGATTATTTACGCAGTTGGAGCTTTGATGATCGTTGGGTTTGTCATCGCTTACTTCATGATAAACAGCATTAAAACTCGACTGACTGATATTAACGCCGCGAGCAACAGCATAACTAAAGATAACGATTTACATCTTAGAATCCCCAATGAAAACCTAGAAGGGCCACTGTCAGAGACCATTTCAGAACTGAATATGATGTTAGATCGCCTTGCTCAGTCGACAGAGATGACTAAGCAGCAAGCAAACAACATTGCACATGACTTGAGAACTCCGCTTACGTCGATTTATCATCGAATACAGCAGCTTTCTGAGAATCACTCAGAACTTGAAGAAGTAGAGCAAATGGTCGCAAATCTTCTCAATACTTTTAATCAGCTGCTGCGAATAAGCCGGCTTGAGTTCAATGGAGAACAGATAACTCAAAGTGCTGTCAATCTTCAACAGTTAGTCGAGTGCGCGGCGGAGCTGTACGAGCCCGTATTAGAAGACAATCAGTTAAACCTAGAGTTGAACATTGATCCGAAACACCAAATTAAAGCCAGCCAAGAATTAATGATGCAGGTAGTGTCCAATTTGATCGATAACGCCTGTAAGTTCAATCAAGTGGGCACCACGATTCGAATATCTTCAGCAGAAAAAGCAGACAGTGTAGAACTAACTGTAGCGGATCAAAGTGGCGGAGTAGGAGAAAAAGAATTAACCCACCTATGCCAAAAATTCTACCGCAGCGACAGTAGCAGAAATACAGAAGGCAATGGGCTAGGGTTAAGTCTAGTCGCTGCCGCCACCAAGAGAATGGGAGGCACCTTAGAACTAAAGGATGGGTATCTATATGATAAGGTAGGTCTTTCAGTCACACTGAAGTTTCCAAAGGTTTAAATAGTGCGAAAAGGATACGGCAGAACCTTAAAATAGACGAACTAGTTTGATAGTGCAGTTAGCTAACATAAGTGAGAATAGGTTCATGTTTGAATTTATAGTCGCTTTTCTGTTTTGACAGTGCTCGCTGTACTTCTGAAAGAATTTGGCTGTTACTCGGGATGTCGCCATTTGCATTCATCACTATTCGATGGTCTCCCTCAAGTGGAGTATAACGAAATGGCACCGTAGAATAAAAAATACCGACAGTTGGTGTATGGGTTGCAATAGCCACATTTCTGATCCCAGTGTCTGGTGCGACCACCAATCTCGCTTTCGCAGAGTACTCTACTAACTCTTCTAAAGGTAAACACTGCTGAATCTCAAAGTTGTCGTTGCCGATTAAGTGCTTAAGGAAGTCACCTTTCTCAAAGTCATTTTTCCCCTCCAGATAGACGTGTTGATAATCTGGCAACAAATTTACAGCCTCTTCTATGAGTGATTTCATTTGTTGTTCGGAGAGAATTTTAGTCTTAGTTGAAGCGCCATTGAAATAAAGAATTTTTGGTCTGCTGCCTTTTTCTTCTTTGAATAGTTTCAAGTGATTAGGGTATGCAAAATCAAGAGGTCGTTGAGGGTTGTGTCCAAGCATTTTTAACATGTCTAGCATCACTTCCAACTCTGGTTGGTAGTCAGATCGGAATACTGCAATATTATAAAGAGTGCCACAAAGGTAAGATTTGTATGGGAATCCGAATTTTAACTTTGCCTTGCTAAATAGAGTCATCCAGTATGAGCGATTTGTACCAGCAACATCGAAGATAATGTCCTGCTCATCAAGTTGCTTGAACTCAGCAATTCGCTCTTTCAATGTCAGTTCTTTTTTCTTATGACGTCCAGTCATAAAGATTGTTTCATCAGCTAAATCAGAAGGCGCACCATACTGGTAGTTTGATACGCCTACTAGAGTAATTTTTGCGTTAGGAAAAAACTTCCTCGCTTCCACTAACATCGGACGAACAATCACTTGGTCGCCAAGTGCTGCATGACGAAAAATCGCAATTTTTTTTACTTTCTCAGGAGCAAACTCATTTGCAATATAGTTACGCGCAGTTAAAGATGCATAAGCGCCGCGCTCAAACCACAGGTGATTCATAGAGCTTTCCGATAAACCTTTTAGTGCTTCACTGACAATATGAAATAGTGTGCAAAGTTTTTAGCTTGTTGGTGAGGTGAGGAGTGTATTTTTGCGAGCTAGAGCTGTATATTGCCGCGAGATTGCAACTTACAGTGGATCTGTTTCCTAAATAAGAGAACTAAATCATCAGATTACGGTCTGATCTGCAAAGCCCATTCAAATACGAGAAACTGTCGAGGTCGCGTTCAAGTCTAAATCAGCAGTATGGCTTATATAAAGAAATGTTCGGTGTAGCGTATCAGCCGTTGCCGTTAACTTGTATGAATATCGGAAGGCGTGGAAGCATCAGATAAAAGAAAAGCCCACTAAAAAGTGGGCTTTTCTATAAATTTGGTGGGTCCGGGCGAACTCGAATCGCCGACCCCTACCATGTCAAGGTAGTACTCTAACCAACTGAGCTACGGACCCAAATTTATGTTCTTTGCAACTGAATGCTTTAAGGAGTGGTGGGTCCGGGCGAACTCGAATCGCCGACCCCTACCATGTCAAGGTAGTACTCTAACCAACTGAGCTACGGACCCATTCCTTAAGAACGAGAGGGATGTTACCGAGAGTTATTCAATCGTGCAAGCGCATTTTCTTCGATTTTTACTCGTTTGCTTTATAACTAATCGAATTGTTGTTGTTTTACGCATTGCCAGTTAAAAAATGTGCATTAAATCACGTACATATCTCGGCCTGTAAACAGCTATTGTCCTCGACCATCAAACATAACCACGATGGTTTTGGTGATAATGCTCATATCCATGCTTAACCATGACTTCATTGAGCACAATGAAAGTGCGTAACTATGGTCATAGCCAACTTTTCTACGAACATCATCAATACAAGTATCGTAACCTTGGTTAACTTGCGCTAAGCCTGTGATACCGGGCATGACACCGTAAGTTCTGTCAGCAAAGTAAGGGATCGCGTTCTCTAGTTTGCTGTAAAAGCTTGGGCGTTCTGGGCGTGGGCCAATTAATGACATTTCACCCATAACCACATTAAATAATTGTGGGATCTCGTCTAGGCGTGTTTTACGCAGGAAGCGTCCGACTGGGGTAATTCTTGGATCGTTTTCTGTCGCCCACACTGCGCCCGTACGTTGTTCGGCGTCTTGATACATGGTGCGAAATTTAATGATTTCAAAAAATACCATTTTTTCCGGTGTTGATTTACCGACTCTCAATTGCTTGTAAAAAACAGGACCAGGAGAGCTAAGTTTTATCGCCAGTGCAATAAAAGGCATGACTGGAGAAAGCAGTAGCAAACCAAATAGCGCGCCAAATAGGTCAAATAGACGTTTTGCTAACCAAATTGAAATGTGTGTTGATACGTTGCTCATAATAATCTCCTTATTGGCCTACGCGAGACCATTTTCCTGATTCAAGACCGAATAGGTAACGCATACCACCTATGAAATTTGCACAGTGACCTGCAACGATATAAAGCAGCAGTTTGCAGGCTTTATGACTAAAAATGTATGGCAATTGATGACTAAGTACTGCTAATGAATAGAGCGCGATTTGGGCGATCAATGCTGCCATAAAGAGCGGGTTGTCCATCATGACAATTGAGCTGATTAAGCAGAATATCAGTAGGTAAGGGGTGATGAGTCTTAATCCTTTTCCTGAAAAGAATGCGAAGGCAACGCCTCTGTACTTTGGTAAAAACATTTCACAAAGTTTGATTGCTTGTTGCATGTTTCCTGCGGAAATACGTAGTCTTCTGCTAAAGTCGTCTTTATCATTTGTCGCCTCCATTTCTAGAGCCACCATCTGAGGTTCATATTCTGCTATGTAACCTTGACGAACGATCGACATAGGAATCATAAAGTCATCATTGATAGTGTCCGTGCTCATTGATTCAAATAGATGAGTTCTGAACAGGTAAAATGCTCCATGTGCACCTAATGTTGAGCCAAGTGTTGCTTCACGCATTTTGATTTTGCTTTGATATTGCCAATAACATGCTTCGCCTTCGTTACCCGGATTGAACAACTGGTAATAGCCATTGACCACGCCTACTTTTTTACTATGAAAGTGTTTGTTAGCTACCCATAGTGCATCAATTGAAATGAGAGCAGACACATCGCTCAAAGCAGTAATGTCGCTTGTTATGGTCTTCATCTGTTCGTTGACGACAGCGACTTTGCCACGATTGGTATCGAACGCTCTGATCTCGAAGTGAGTGTCTGAGCAGATCGCTTCTTGGATGGTTTGCTCGGCTATTGAGACTGTGTTGTCGGTGCAGCCATCGCAGGCAATAATGACCTTGTATTTGTTTTTTGGATAATCGAGCGAAGACAGATTACGAATTTTGTCTGCGATCCATTGCTCCTCATTGAATGCGGGAACCAAAATCGTGATTGTCGCGCAAGCTCTGTCTCCTTTAATACTCTTGAATCCACGACTACGGTGATTTATCGTTTTAAAAGGATGCTGCTTCGAGTACCAAGAAAGTAGTGCTGGGTAACCAACATGGTGATAGATAACCAAAAGGCAGCTAACCACAAATAATATTGAGAGTAGTAAATCGATCATGCGCTTTTCTCCTCTGCCAACATTTCGTAGGCTCTCATCATGTCTCTGATGTCATTGTTATGAAGTACAAAGTCACGCGGAGAGTCAGTGTGGTGTTGCTCAAGAGCTGTGATGAGACTAGCAGCGAGTGCTTGCGGGTTTTCACTCTCAAATAGGCTCCCTGTAATTGGGCAGAGTGTCTCACCTGTAGCTCCCACGTTACTTGCTAAAGTGACAATGTCACATGATTGAGCCTCTAATGTTGAAAGTGGGAAGCCTTCACTACGTGAGGGAAGGCAGAACAGATCCAATGCTTGATAGAATCGAACCATGTCATCGACAAGACCTAAAAAGGTGACTCTATGGTTAATGCCAAGTTCTTTCACTTGTGCTTCGAGCTTTTTCCTTTGGCTACCTTCGCCTGCAATTACCAGTTCAATGTGATTCGGTAGTAAGGTCATTGCATCAATCAGCACATCGTGACCTTTGACTTTTTCAAGGCGTCCAGCGCTACCAATAATCGTCCTGCGAACAGGAAGTCCAACAACTTGGCGAGCCAGATGTTTAGAGCCAGTTGTGAACTGCTCACAATCGATGCCGTTTTTGATCACCGTGACGTCTTTATAGTCGAAGTGACGGTGAATTTGCTCTCTGACTAAAGCCGCATCGGCAACAATACTTGGTTTCGCAATTTTTAAAGCAAAGCTTTGTAGAGAGCGATGTTTCTCGTTAGTCAAATGCCATGCATCGTGTTCAGTGTGGATTCTCGCCTTAACGCCTGCCAGTCTTGCGGCTATCGAACCATAAAGGATGGGGCCAATATGATGAGTATGGACAACGCTAGGTTTGAGTGTGCGGAATAATCTGAACAGCTGAACCAAAGTTTTAACACTGTATCCCG
Source organism: Vibrio sp. R10-SF1-ISO8 (assembly GCF_059833805.1). Taxonomy (NCBI): domain Bacteria; kingdom Pseudomonadati; phylum Pseudomonadota; class Gammaproteobacteria; order Vibrionales; family Vibrionaceae; genus Vibrio; species Vibrio sp. R10-SF1-ISO8. The sequence continues at coordinate 1,121,778 of NZ_JCBDHL010000021.1, forward strand.
ATGGTTTGTTCAAGAAGATAAGTTGGTTCTTTACGGCTTCAAGTTTCGACCACTTTGAGATGGATTCCTGTTTAGTCCCTTCTAGGCTAATGATGAGCACTTTCTGTTGTGGGTTAGAAAATGTAAGCATATTGAGAGCTAGCGCCTCTAGACCACCAGGAGAGAGGTGTTGGACCACATGGATGATTGTTTTGCAAGGTGTGCTCATACTAACTCCTAAACGATTAATTCCTTTAAGTTAGTAAGAGCACATAGTGTGCCAGATTTTAAGTTATTAAATTTCAGTGTCTTACGTGTTTTTGGGGTAAGTTCTCAACCTGATAATCAATTTGAAAATCTTTATGATTGATAAGGCTTAATCTTAGGGTCAACGGATCCGAGGTATATGAGTAATCACAGGCGCATTTGTGATCACCTCAATCTCTTCCTTACGTCTAATCGAAGAGTCAAACAGCTCTATAAGGATTGCAACACCTGCACCCAATCCGATGCCAGCAACTAACCCAGCGATGACAAAAATAATCGCAGGAAGGTTAGCAGGTCGACTCGGAGTATAAGGAAGGTCGATGATTTTGACTCGTTTGTTTTGCTCGAATACACCTAACGATCCGGTTAACTGCGCCATCTCGTAACGTTGAATCAATTCATCGTAGAGCTGACGTTTAATTTCCGCATTTCTCACTAGGCGGTGCATTGTTTTCGCGTTGTCACCAAAGCTATTGGCTTCCTGTTCTAATCGGGCGATCATTTCTTTGAGACTTTTAGTCTCTTCAGTCAATGATTCATAGCGGCCACGGACTAATTGCAAACTTTGGAGTTGGGTTACCAGTAAGGGCTGCACTTCACCAAGATCTTTGAGCTTGTTGCTACTAGCGATGTCCCATAGCTGATCACTACTGATGTTCGGTTGTTCCATTTGTAGCAAGATAGAACGCTCATTCTCTAAGCGTCGTAACTCACGTTCTTTACCTTGAACGGCACTGTGGCTTTCCGTGTATTTCGCTTTAAGAAGCGTCAGCTCGCTGCGAATTTCGATGATCTGATCTTCAATTTTACCGACTACTGGATTTGTTTTAGACAGTTGTTGATCGAGCGAGCCTAAGCTTCGTTCTACACCCGCAAGCTCGGCTTTTTTCTCCGCGTAGCTTTGTTTCAAAGACGCGAGCCTACCTAGTGCTTGACTTTGCATTTCTGGCGTGACGGAAGCGTAGCGATTTTTGAAGTCCGCCAACTCATTCTCAGCAATATCCAGCTCTTCTCTGCGCTTTTCTATATGAATCGCGAGGAATTCGGATGAATCCTCAATCGAAGAGCGTTCAGGAGCAAGCAGCTGCTCTATAAAGTGCTCGCTTATCGACTCCAACAGCTCTTTCATCCCTGAAGGATTAGGGGCCGTTAACGAAATCTTCAGAAAATCCTTGCCTGGTTGAGTCACAGTAAGGCTGCTTGAAAGTTTACTTATGATGTAATCTCGCTCTGCAGGAGCCATCGTATCATCTATCAAACCATGCTCTTTCGCGACAGCCGTTAATACATGACGACTTTTAAGCAAGGTGCTGAGTGCATTGAGCCGTTCTTTTAGCATCGTTGAGACGGCGATGTCCTCTAGGAAAGGGTTCATCTTCGCCGTTTCCTGTATCAGCATAGAAGTATGAGATACGTAATTTGTTGGTGCGACTTTTCCAATAAAGTAGCCAACAAAAGGAAGGATGAGAATAGGTACTACGATTACGTAGCGTTGTCGCCATGCCGAGTTGAGTATGACGATGAACCTCATTTTTAGTTCATTCATAATGACTCCAACATACTATTAAGCTTAACTGTACGAGCATCCCAGCTTTCCGATGCAAGAGATTGCTGTTCACCAATGCTTGAATCTAAATCTAGGCCATTTAAGGCGTCAGTAAACTGCTTAGCGTTAGTTACTACGTTGACTTGCTCTCTGTATGGAGAAAGTGCAGGGAAGGGCGTCGCAATAACCGAACTTCCTGCTGCTAAATACTCAAGCAGTTTTAACGGGCTGCATGAGGCGATTTGCCCATTAGATCTAAATGGCAATAGGCTAACATCCCAATGTTGGCTGTAACTTGGCAGTTCACTGTGAGGTTTCGGGCCAAGGTAGTGAACATTCGGTAATTTTGGCAAAGGATTAGCCGGCAGTTCCAATGGACCGATAAACACAAACTGCCAAGTGGGGTTAGCTAAACACACCCGCTCAATAAGTTCATAATCTAACCAGTTAGACAAACTGCCATAGAAACCAGCGATTCTATTTTCTGCTGAAGGTAAGTCGATGGCACGACTCACTGGAGTGCTGAATAGATGTGTATCGACCCCGTGAGGAAGATAGTGTGTTTTAGACTGAGGAAATTTAGTCAGTAGTTTTGCACTCGCCGCGAGAATTAAATCTGCATGTTCGACAAGTTTGCTTTCGTGTGTTGCCACTACGTCGTGGTCAACACCTGCAAGAGATGAAAAATCATCGCCACAATAATAAACAATGGCAGATTCACCCAGTGTTCCACACAGATCAGCAGTCGTCGGAAGCGAACTCCATAAGATGGGCTTATTTAAGCCAAGCTTTTTAATCACGGGTTTCAACTGAGAGCAGATCATCGTTTTCGCTATTTGACGTGCGAACCAAGAACGAGGTGCTGGAATCGTTTTTAGGTTAACGACACTGATATTTGACGGTTGTGCGTTTTGGCGACTAAAGCCCCCCTTACTTTTACCTAACAGCTTGTTCGCTGCTCGCTTGAAATCGTGCATCGTAAGTTTAGGCTGACGCAGGCCAATCGAATTTACCCACAGCACTTTACGCTGCTTAGCCAAACGAATTACTAGGTGTTGAGTACTTGATGGCAAACCGCCGAAGTCTTCACCGAAAACAATAAGATCACGCATGACGGTTCTCCTCATTACTAGTTGAAGTGTTAGCAAGTGAACGAATCACTCTTGCTGGATTGCCTGCTGCTACCACATAGGGAGGGAGATCTTTGGTAACAACACTTCCGGTGCCAACGATAGTGCCTTCACCAATAGTGACATTTGGGCAAACCGTCACGTTGGTGCCAAGCCAGACATCGTTTTCGAGAATTATATCGCCGACATCGCAATCTAGATCTCCAAAACCTTTTGCCCGCATAGCCGCATCTAAAGAGTGACCTGAGTAACCAAAGAGAAAAGCTCGACCAGCAATGCGAACATTGTCACCAATCACGATTTTATGGCCGATTGCGAATGTGCTTTGCCAGCCGATATCAACATTGCTACCAACAATGAGCTGAGGATTGTCAGATTGAGGTCGAGCACTAAAAGTAGTTTGTCCTGAAATACGACAATCATCGCCTAAGGAGATAGTTAAGGGACCAGAGACAAAAGGCACACCACCAAACAGGTAAAGTCCTCTGCCGTATTTTGATAGTCGCCCTTTAAAGGCGGGAGTGTGTACTGAAACGCGTAAAAGGTTTCCCCATACAGAGCTAAATGCAGAGTAGAGTAGACCAACGAACTTATTAAATAGTTTGGGAGTAGGAATATCGCATGCGCGAATTGCTTTCAAAATGAGAAACAATTTGCGATACGCAGGATTCTCATTGTGTTGTAGCCAAACTTTGAAGTGGTTTAATTGCTGAGCCAACATGATTGCGTCCCTTACATTTGAATTATGCAGAGACTATTTCACGTAACGTGCCAAAATATAAATTAAGTAAAAACAATGAGATAAGTCTAGTTATTCTTTCGTCTTGTTAAGATTCTCAAATTGAGAACGTTTTTGAGTAATTCGAGAGATGGCAATACATAGCGCAGCAAGTATGTAAATTGGCCAGGTAAAGCCTTGAGTAAGGAAGGTACCAGAGACAACAGTACCTATTACGCCAGCATAGACGGCAAGCGCCGTGGCGGTCAGATACGGAGATACAGAGTCCTTTAACTTAGCCAGAATTGAAAGTGTTTGCCTACTGGTTTTAATCAATGAAATGATGATACCGATGAAGACGATCAGGCCAAGGAAGCCCATCTCTGCCAGAACACCAAACCATGTACTGTGTACAGCGTGGTTGAGCCCGTCCCAATGAGAGCTGTAGTAGTAGTAATTTGAATAGAAGTTATTAAGACCAACACCACTGAAGGGATTATCCAGTGCCATCTTGAATGCTGCTTCCCACGCATACAGACGACCCATTGCGGATGCATCGATACCTTCTTCTGCAGCGCCACCGGATTGTCGATCTGAAATACCAGCGACCGCAAATAAAACCGCTAAACCAATGACTCCGATGAAAATGAGTAGTGATTTTGAGCGGATGAGTCGCAGACCGAAAATACCAAATACGGCGACTGAGCCTAATAGCCCGCCACGACTTTGAGTCGCGATGACAGCAGCCATTGCGAGAACAAGCCCTACGATTCCTAGAATGCGTGAAAAGCCAATTCCTTTAGTCGTTGCGAAGCTAATGGCGAACGCGAGAGGGAACATCAACACGAGCGACAAATCATTTGGGTCACCAAGAACAGAACCAAGTTGGCGACCTATGGTCACTCGAGTGCCTTCCACCAATCCGATGCCTGCTGACGAATTATATAAAGCAACGACGGCAATGAGCCCGCCAGCCAAAATAATTAGCGTCGCTATTTTTCGAACGGCGTCTTCCGTATTAACTAACCAGGCGATTGCCAGTGTCATGACAATGATTTTCCAGTAGATATTCTTAAAGTAGGTAATGGCGATACCTGGATTTGATGAGAGTACAACGCCAATAACCACTAGCCCCCAAAACAGGGCTAACCACGTCATACTTGGGTGCCAGAACGTTTGTAACTGTCGGCTTACTAATGTATGCCACATGAGCGCAGAAAGAGCGCCTAATGAGAGCAATAGTGGGATCTTGAGCGAGTAGAGAGCTGGAATAGCTTCATGAATGCGAAAGAAAGAAAACAAAACGAATAAGCTAACAAGCCAAAATGTTTGATTGAGTACAAACAGAGCACCTAAGGGAACAAAACATAAAACCAACACAATCGCAGGGTGAGGCACCACGTACCATAGCATTGCTAATCCAAAGCTAAGCAATGTCATGAACAAGATTGGCGCAGCTCTGTTAGCACTAGCTTGGTTGACACTGTTCATAGTGACTTACCAAGGTAGTTATTGACGGTATGAGTTAAGCTCTTCAAAGAAACCCCCGAGATCAATTTAAAGCGAATTGCAAAAGCAACGACACCTAAGGGTTGAAGAAGCAACATTAATGCCGAAACTTCTATATTTTGGTGGTAACGGCTGGTTAAAAGAAATAGTGCAGTCAGCATCAGAAGGGCAAAAATGTTGCTCGACGGATAAGCGAGGTAGTGCGCTTGTTGACTAAACCAAATGGTGAGAGCGAAACGGCAAAGCTGCCCAGCAATCAGTCCCCAAAGTATTGCCTCTATACCTGACTCTATGGAAGCGAAGCAAACGATGAAGGCTAAAACTGTTGATGTAACGTTGATATATAACAGTTGAGTGGTATTTTTCTTGTACAAAATACCGAAGTTCGTCAGCTCAACGAGCTCTTTGAAAAGCATCATAGTAATGGTCATACCTACCAAAGCGACCGCGGGTTGGTAGGATTCGGGTAGGGCGATTGTAATAAAAATTTGGCTTAACCAAGCGACGGTAACCGAAATGACGCACAACAATACCATGCCTTGCGTCGTGACATTGGCGACGTAACCGGCGCCTTTGTTGTCCATTGCCTCAAATCTTTTTGGCATCCACCACATATGGAAAGGTTGAATTAGGATACCGACAGCCAACGCAAACTTAGCTGCGATAGCATACATACCCAAAGTTTCTAAGTTTGTTGCTCCTGCAATCAACCATCTCTCTGCGCCACTTAATCCGAAAGCAACAACCCCAGATAACATTAACGGTGCCGAGTATCGAATGTATCGTTTCATGCGCTCTTTGTTAGGCAGCATAAGCGGGAAGTTGATATAGATATGAAGAAACAGAAACTGTACGAATGTGCAAATGACGTTAAGCGCGAATATCAACGTCACATCAGGCTTATGTAATAACGCAATGATAAGTAATGACACTTGGGCAATAACAGTGCTGACACAAATCTTAAAAAACAACCCTGCCTGATTGTGCAGCCTCAACCACGCTAGACTTATCGCTAAAGGAGCTTCATAGCAGAGGACCAACGCAATAAATAGGACTTGTTCATGAGTGTTCGAATCCGCTTTGAAAGGCAATAAGTAGTAACCTATGAGCAACAAAACGCTAAGAGACATAGAGAGAAGAAGTGTTGCGCTGTACAGTTGAGATGCCTTTCTCTTTCTAACGACTTTACTACTGACTGTGCCGATAAAGCGATAAAGGTTTTCATGCATGGCGAGACCGACGATGAGGCTGAAAAACACGGTCGTGACGCCTAGTAGCTCTAAGTGGCCGATTTGAGATGGCAATAAGTAGTGTGCCATCAAAGGCAATGTGAACAAGGATACACCTTTAATTAAGAACAAGCTGACGGCGTATAGGCTAATGCTTTTAATATGTTCTGTGTTCATAGCGAATCTCCAATCAGTTATCCATTTTTCGGTCAAAAGACCCTAGTCACAAGCACGAATCATTGATGTGACAATGTCACCGTTTATATGCTGCGCAAATCTCTGATAGCGGTATTCAGCTTTGTATTGTTCAGCGACGACTCGTGCTTTTGTGCAGCAACGTTCAAATGCTTGGCTATCGTTCGTTGCGTAAAGCAGTGCATCACACAATGAATCTGCGTTGTTTGGTTGATACTTGATGCAATTTTCATTGTGTGTTAATTGCTGATCCCAAAAGGAGCCGTCTTGTGGGATCACTACGCACATACCGGCGGCTAATGCTTCAAGGATTGAAAGACCGAAGGGCTCATTACAGCTGGTAGAGACAAAGATGTTGGACTGGCTTCTGATTTCATCAAGATTGTCAGGATCTTCGTACCATTCTGTGTGCTTTAGTAACACTGGCGCCATAGACACTGGTAGACAGGTGTCGACGGGACGAATAAAGCAAACATTAAGCGCAATAGGTTTACAGCGAGCGGCAAGTTTGCAGGCTTGTATAAGCGTATCTAAACCTTTCCATTTTAACAGCGAAGCGGCCCAGAAGCAGATAGGCACACTCTTCTGACATTCTGTAGGCCAACGCTGCGCAGGGATGCCATTGACAAATGATTGATAGCTGGAGGATTTTAAATAGCTTTCCGCCAAGGCTGAGGTATCTTCAATCTTGGTTGCGTGTTGAAGATAGGCTTCAAGAGCAACCTTTAGACTTTTGCGAGTAGATGGCAAATAGAAAACTGCATCGGCTATTGTCAGGCAGTAGCCGATAGAGCGTGATAGCCCCACATTACCGTGGATAAATTGGGTGACTTCAATGTTTAAGAAGGCTTTAAGCAAGTACATTGGCATGTCGATTCCAGGACCGGAAGCTCCCACTATTTTGGCTATACCGCGTTCCATCACCAAGGTTTTGAGCATAATGAGCAAAAGGTAGAGTTGGTTTAACCAGTAGAAGGCACCGTTATGCTTTTTCATCAGCCAAGAAACCGCGGAAACTTTACGTAAAGTGACATTGTGTTTGGCATAGAACTCAGTCGCTTTCCAGAACTCTGGGTCAACGGTCAACACAATAAATTCATTGCTGGCGATTCGGCAAACATTAAGCGCGTCACTGGTCGCGATCTTAGAACCACCTTTGAACGTGATGGGGTCAAATATCAATGTTTTGTTCTTGTTAGCCATGCTGACCTCCTAGTGAAAGGCGATTCGCTACGTAGGTCTTAATTGGTGAAAAAGTGCTGAAGATCGAACGCTCTGAGACAAACGGCTGTTCAAGTAAGTCACGATAAACATTGATGATTTTTCGGCAACTGACGGAGAGATCATAATGCTTAGTGATATGCTCGTAGCCCGCTAGCCCTAGTTTGCTGCAAAGCTGCGGATTGTTGACCAAAATACGCATAGATTTTGCGATAGGACCAACTCCATGATTTGGATAAAGTACCCCTGTTTTACCATGTGAGATAAACTCAGGGATTCCACCTTCGAAGGGCGCGATGACAGGAATTTTAGCTAGAGTTGCTTCTGCAACAGCGAGGCCAAAGGCTTCACTGCGAGCGCCACTTATGAAAGCATCACATCCTTTTAACCATCCAACGACATTGGTTTGCTCTCCCACGAAATGAATGCGCTCAGCAAGGTGTAGATATTCAGCTTGATGTTGCAGCTTATCCATCATCGAACCATCCCCAATGACAACAAGGCTCACGTTTGGGTACTCTAGAACGACATGGCGCATTGCCGTCATGATTCGATCGACGCCTTTGCGGTGGATCAGGGACCCGACCGTAGCGAATATGAAATCTTGACTTGGAATGTTAAGCTCTTGGCGCACATCAACTTTTTCTTGTGCGGTAAGCGCAGCGGTATCAATACCATTGTGAATCACTGAGACTTTCTCCGTTGGGTATCCGTCTCGCACAATAGATTGTGCAACATAGTTGCTTACAGAGATAATATGCGGGGATAGGTGCAACCCGAGAGTAAGTCTGTCTCTTGCAGGATAAGGGCAGTGCAGTTGAGTCACCAAAGGGACTTTTTTCAGACGCGCAGCCGCTAACATCCATTGGCATGGAGCGCCGCTGTTGACGTGAACGAGGTCAATTTCCTCTCGTTCAATTAATTCTTTTCCATAGTCAATGAGGCCGAGCCAGCTTGATACATTGAACTTAGGTGCTTTCCAACCGAGCAACAGTGGGAAACTGTCGAGTTCGTTTGGAATATTAAACAGTTCTAGTTGTTTTGAAAGCTCACGATTGTTTGTCCAGACGAATGCTTCGTAGCTGCGATTACGCATGTACTTAATCAGATCAAGTAGACATTTCTCACTGCCTCGAATCCAATCATCACCATAATGTACAAATAGAATCTTCTTTTTCATGGTCGCCCCCTTACGTAACTTTCTCAAAAAACGGATTAATAGGTTTATTGAGTTAGATAACGCAAATGGAGTGCCAATTAGAGGTGGTTTTTAAGTTGTTGTTTTATTGTGATTTTATAGCTTCCTTGAATTTGGGGAAGATTATTTCTCAATTTGACAATCAGATTGAGTACAGCTCGAGTATCTGGGGAATGACCGCTGATTGAGAATAACTCTGCTCTATGGTTTCGACTGCCTGTTGTTTTAATTGGGCTGTTTGTTTTTCATTCTGGGTAAGGAAAGTGGTTAAAGCCAAGCCTAACTCAGCGATGTTATTGACCAAATATCCGTTTGTTTGATGATTAATTAAGCTGGGCATGTTCCCGACCTTCAGAGAGAAGACGGGTATGCCGCGTGCCATCGCCTCTAACGCTGTCATTGGCAAGCCTTCATATCGAGAGCAAATGACCAAAACACCAACATTGGGCCAAATGGCATTCATGTTGTTCTGATGACCGTGAAAGCGAACATTATCAGTCGCAAGTTGTTTGAGTTCATCTTCGAGAACACCTGAACCATAGATATCGAACTTGAGTTGGTTATTCGCGTTAGCTAGCTCGATAAATCTGTCTGGTCCCTTTTCGTGGCTGAGTCGACCGACAAAAGCGATCTGCTGTCCCTTAGAATGCTGAGTTTCCCTTGTATCAATGAAGTTATTAAAACAAACCGTTCTAGAAACAAGTTTTTCAGCAATTTTGTCACTAACAGCAATCGAGTGATTTGAAACAAACGAAGTGAAGCGGTCAATAAAGTCATACAACCATACCTTGCCCGAAGGAGTCTCGCCCGCATGGTAGGTTGAAATCTGTCTTACACCCGTTAACAAATGAATCAGCTTAGTTGTAATACTTGCCTTGTATCCATGTGCGTGTAAAAGGGCAGGTCTATGCATCCGAACGAGATGAAGCAGTGTTTTGAAATAGCTATTGCCATCACCGTCTAGATGCTTAGTAGGAATTTGGTTGGCTTTAAGCTTTTCTTCAAGTAGTTGTCTTTGAGGGTATGTGCAAAGAAATAGTACCGTCACTGGAACTTGAAACTGCTTGAGCCCTTTAGCAAGCTCAAGCACATGAGTTTCAATACCACCAAAAGTTAAGCTATCAATAACCAGCCAAACTTCATCAGACGAGTTGTTGCTCATCTTCTGCTTCCCAAGCTTGTTTTTTGCGATAAACCGTTGAAGGGCTTAACTCCAATAACACAGCGGCGTTGAGAACGTTACCATCACAATAGTCAATGGCTTGCTGAATGGCTTCTCGTTCGATTTGCCACATTGGTCGGATAGTGACAGGTTTATCTGCTTGCGAATTGGCTGAGATTGGTTGAATAGTGTGGCCTTGCAACGCTTCCTCACTGGATGGAGGTGGAGGAGGCGTTACAGCGGGCGCGGGTTTAGGTGAAACGCTAGATTTCAATTTGCGACTCGTTGTTACCTGATCCGGTAAATGATCCAGTCGTAGATGACTGTCGTCATTAAGTACCACAATGTTGCGTACAATGTTTTGCAATTGGCGGACGTTACCGGGCCAAGTGTAACGCTTCAATGTTGATTCCGCATCGCGATGAATAGCGTTGAACTTTTTCCCATCTTCTTTGGCATAAAGTTTAAGGAAGTGCGTTGCTAAAGTAAGGATGTCATTGCCGCGCTCCCTAAGAGGTGGCATATCAAGTGGAACGACGTGGACACGATAATAGAGATCTTCCCTAAATCGTCCTTCTTCAACTTCAACCAAAGGATCTCGGTTAGTTGCACAGATAATACGGACGTCGACCTTCATTTCTTTGTTTGCGCCGAGCGGGGTGAAGGTACCGGTTTGTAGGAATCTCAGAAGCTTCTTCTGCATCTCTAATTCCATCTCACAAAGCTCATCGAGAAACAGCGTTCCGCCATTAGCCATTGATGCCGCGCCTTTTCTGTCTGCAGTCGCACCAGTAAATGCACCTTTGACATGACCAAATATCTCACTTTCCATTAGGTCTTTTGGAATGGCGCCACAGTTGATGGCGACAAACGGCTTATCTTTGCGTTTACTTTCTTTGTGAATAGCTTCGGCGCAGACTTCTTTACCGGTACCGCTTTCTCCAACAATGAACACGCTGGCTGTTGTGGGCGCGACTGAGTCAATGATCTTATAGACGCCTTGCATAGGTAAGCTTGAGCCAATAAAACCATGAAAGCGATTTCTGTCGAACTTGCTTTCAATATCTTCGACAAGGTGTTCAAGCTTGACTTGTTGAAGATGCAGCGCAATGGATGTTTTCAAACGGTCGGCGTTGATTGGTTTTTCGAGAAAGTCTTTAGCCCCTTTTTGAACAAGGTTAACCGCGAGATCGACAGAGCCATGCGCGGTCGCGATAACAACCGATGTCGGAACCTGATTGTCATTGATCCAATCGAGTATCTGTTCTCCATCCATATCGGGTAATTTGAGGTCTAGTATTACCAGTTGGGGAACGTTTCTTTCAATAAAGGCGATGGCTTCTCGACCTGTCTCAACGTGAAACAAGTCATAAGGCTCATCTTTTACATACTGCTTGTACAAAATCGCAAGCGAAGTTGAGTCTTCAATAAGTAATACTTTTGGTTTCATTACGATGTCCTATCTTAAGCCTTTATAGTTGTGTCGGTTCGCTGAACCCTTGTTGTTTGCGCTCTTCCAGTGCTTGCAATGATTGTTGGGCGAGGTGTTCCAGTTCTTGCTTAAAGGTGAATGCTTGTTCCTGCTGACCATCCAAACACATGTGTTCGATCTTTCTCGCGAGATTAGACAATGTTCGGTTACCCAGAGCTAATGCAGAGCTGCCCAATGTATGAGCCTCAAATTCTAACGTCTCTTTGTCTTTTTCATCCATGGCCTGATAAATTTTCGTCAGGCGCTGCTCCGATTCTTCAACGTAATGATCGATAAGAAGAGGGATAACGTCTGCGCTCGTATCTTCGATCATTTGTTGTAAAATTTGTTCGTCTACTAGTTCCAAACTCGCCGTTTCCTTACGTTGATTACTCAAGTTCTGTTGTATCTTTTTATATGTATTATGTTGCTCATTCAATTGCGACAACTCTAATATTTGAGCTTCATCCTCATGTCTATCGTTATTTAAGAATAGATTAATTTTTTCAACTAGTTGTGATAATCGGAGTGGTTTCGACAAGTAATCGTCCATACCTGAAGCAAGAAACTTCTCTTTATCACCTGCGAGTGAATGAGCTGTCAGTGCAAGAATAGGTAACCCTGACGTATGCTCATCTTCTAGATGTCGAATGGCTTGGCAAGCTTCCATCCCATCCATTTCCGGCATCGAGATATCCATAAATATCAGGTCATATTGATACTCTTGCACCATAGAGACGGCCTGTTTACCATTTTCTGCAATATCGATTGAAAGCCCAACACGTTTAAACATTTCGCGAATGACTAGCTGATTTGCTTTGTTGTCTTCAGCCACTAGGATACGGGCGTCAGGACGGAGCAACTCTTGGCGTTTGGGCTCGCAAGGCGGTGAAGTAATTAGGTCATCGGCAATCGCTAGAGTAATATCAAAAGTGAAGGTACTTCCGATTCCCGGCTCACTTTCTACACTAACGTCGCCTTCCATGAGATTACACAGGCGTCGGCAAATTGCCAGACCAAGACCAGAACCTTCTTTACTTCGAGAGTAGGTTTGGTCAACCATCGTAAATTCATCAAACAAGTACTCGATAGCACTTTTGCTAATTCCAATCCCAGTGTCTTGAATCTGACAAACGATTTTGGCTTTGTTTTGCGTGTTATCTTCACAGCGGACTTTTATCGTGACGCTCCCTTCATGGGTAAATTTAATCGCGTTACCAATCAAATTCAGCAGGATCTGTTTAACTCGATTTTTGTCACCACTGACCTTACTTGGTACCGTACCTTCGATATAGCAATGAAGTATTAAGTTTTGGCTGGATGCAGTAGGAGAGAATGAATCAACGACACTTTCAACGCAGTGACGGAAATCGAACGGTTTGTCCTCTAAAATCAGGGTATTAGATTCCATTCTTGTAAAATCAAGAATGTCATTAATGACTGACAACAAGAAATGTCCAGATTCGGTCGCGGTGTTAACCAGTTTTTTCTGTTCATCGGTGAGCTTTGTTTCTTCAAGAATATTTAAAATGCCGAGAACACCGTTCATTGGTGTTCGAATCTCGTGGGACATTGAGGCCAAGAAGCGACTTTTAGAATCATTGGCTTGCTCTGCACCTTCTCTTGCTTCGGTGAGGACTTGATAGTCTCTCTCCAGTTTGGCTGACATTTGATCGAATGCTTTGGTCACTTCACCAAGTTCATCCTTCGAATGTTCGTGCAGTTGGAATCCGGGACCATGTTCACCGACTCTGTTTGCGGCCGCAGTCAAACGCGAAAGGTTGCGTGTCAGATAGGTTCCTAGGATAAAGGAGAAAATAGCAACTAATACCACTTCAATGGTCGCAATACTAACGATTGCCTTTTGCGCTTCATCCAACATTGCCTTGATGGGGTGGGTCTCAAAACCAATATCTACGTAGCCATAGACAGTGCCATTGCTTTCAATTGGGGTGCGCAAATCGAAAATCCCGTCTTTGACGCTTTGCAATGATTGGTCACTGAGCATTGCGCGCTGAAGGAGTTGTTTATCACCTGCGCACGCCATCTCTTTGTCATCACGAAGCACACGTACGTAGGCGACGTCCTCTAAAGTCATAAATTCTTGAACAAGATCCTCTAATGTTGCGATGTCAGTTGATAACACAGCATCTTTTGCTGCATGAGAAAACATGACAGCGCTTGAGTTGGCACGTTGTAGCAGCTGCTTCTCATTAGAATCAGAAAGAAAACTCATGGCACTCAACACTAGAATAACGAGTACGGTTATTTCAATAACGGCGATACCCAATATTGTCTTCGAACGCAATGTCATAACTGCCTCCAGTTACTCAAGAATTGTGATATTTAGTGCTCTGACGTCATCCCAATCTGAATCAATTGCAACTTCAAACCCCTTTATATTTAGAGACTTGAGCTGTTTCTCACCTTGAGGGGTCTTTTGCAGGGAAACTAACGCATTCTGAATGACACTTACTTGCTCATTTGTCATTCTTGGATGGTGAGCAATAGCGTGCGGCGTGTAAGGTTTGGTGGTCCAGATGGGTTCCAACTGCGATTTGACGACGTCTGGCAATGAGTTGAACGTTCTCATCACGCCACCACCTGCTGGATAGAAGCCTTTCGCTACCGAGAGATAGACAGAATCGTGAGAAGAGACATAGTCAGGTTCGAATTCTACATTGGCATTTTTCAAATCACTTTGTGTTAGCACGGTAGCCGCAAAAGCAGCAGGTGAAGGAAAGGCAAGGGTTTGGCCTCGTAGATCTTCAAGAGATTGATAGTCATTTGATTTCCTTACCACGATTATCCCTTTAATCTGCTTGTTCTTAGCTTTCGCTATCGCTTTATACCCGCTTAGTTCACTAAACACTGTGTAGTGATAAGGGTTCATGTAAGCCAAGTCATACTCACCTTTAGATAAACGTTTTTCAAACTCCGGAATGTTTGGTGCTGTGGCGAAAGTGATCTCGTAACCCGTTTGCATTTTAAGAGAGTCAATCAGTGGCCCCCATTGTTTGGCGAGTCGACTTGCGGATTGCTGGGGAACGACACCAAACGTGATAGTGTCGGCAAAGGTAACTGTTGATAGCAAGAGGGTAAATAACGCAAATATCGTCGTTCTCATTGCAACTCCTATGCTGACTGAGCCAGAAATTCATTGGTCAAGATTTTGCCTGCCCACTTTTCGCGCCACGACTTAGGAATAAACTTAAGTCGGTTCATTTCGCGAACAATTTCTTGTGCGAGCGTCGCTTGTTCTTTGAGGTTTAGTACTGAGCCAAGTAATGATATCGATGGGTTGTCGATAAACTGCATGGCTTTCTCTAACTGGCCTGAAGATGTCTTCCCACCCATGATAACCAGTGCTGTCTGGTCACAAGCACTCGCGACAACTTGCGCAGGAATGTTACCTCTGTTGACATGAAGTAATGGAGAGGTGTCGCAAATCACTCGGTCATATTGCGTCAGCCATTGAGTTACAGCGCTTTTCAAATTTGCAGGGTCTTTATATGCCAACAATGCCGACTGGTTATTCGGGACAGTTAACCCGGTAAACATTTGGTGCGTTGAGGCGTGCTCAACAAGCAGGCCAACGTTGTCATCACCGTTTGGCGAAATATCTATACATTCGAAAGCTGGATGGAATGTGTTGAGATCGACGACTAAGGTTCTGTGACCCGCAAGGAGATATCTTTCTGCAAGCGCTGCGACTACAGAAGTGACGCCGTCACCAGATTGACATGCCGTTATACATATTGAGCGGCTTTCACTCATCTCTGCCGCTAGATAGATTTGCTCTATTTCTGTATGGGTCGCAGGAATAATCATTACAGAGCTCCTATTAGAACGATGGTGGTCGTTAGGCGCAAAATGTCTTCTAAACCAACACGTGCTTTTTCAAGAAAGCTTTCGTTACGATCTGGTACGTAGATGGTGTCACCAGCACGCAGTACTGGCAGCTTGTAAATGTTTGCTGTTTTACTGAAATCAATTAGGTCAAATGTTCTGGCTTGTCCCTGACAACAAGACATGTTCACAATCGAGATCTTCTCTAGATAGGCACGCTCTGACGGACCGCCAGCTTCCGCGAGTAGATCCAGCACTGTCATGTTATCGTCAAAGACATATCGGCCTGGGTTATTGACTGCACCTAGTACACGCACCGTTGATTCCTTCGAGCGGTCTAGCCAGATTTTGTCTTTTTCAGGGATGTAAATAGTGTCACCCATAGTCACATTTGGCAGCAGGCTTTCATCTCCTGTTTCAAAGTAAAGTGACAGGTTAAGTTTGCTCACTTTTGAATAGGTTTTATCGCGATGGGTAATACGGATGTTATGAATATCAGCGTCTTTGGTTGGGCCATCGGCCGCCGACAATATATCGAGGAAGTGCATATCTTTGGTAAAGCGGTATCGACCCGGAGCATTCACTTGACCGAATACATAGATAGAGGCATCTGAGCTCTGACGTACCCACTGAGACTTATTATCCGATGGATCTTGTGGAAGATCGTGCACGCGAACGATAGCACCAGCAGATATGTTTGGCAGTTCGCTGTGAGGTGCACCGTTTAATATGAACTCGTCCAGATTAAAGATATGTAACTTGTTACCCGCTGTCACGACCTCGATTTTTGAGGTGTCAGCTCGTAGCGTAGGGCCTCCAACATGAGAGAGCAAATCCATTAGATCCATTTCATCTGACCATTCTACGCGACCTGGGCGAACAACCTCACCGATAACACTAACTGCGCGGTTAGGTGCTATTTTCAACCAAGATTTCTCATTCATATCGGTTTTTTCAGGAACGAAAATCGCGTCACCTGGGCCGATTGCTGGTGGACTTCTACGAGTTAGGCCTTCGGTGAAAGCAGTCAAGTCAAACTTGATCACTTTGCCATTGGCTTTGATAACGCGAATTTGACGAGATTCTGCATAACGTGTGGGACCACCAGCATTGGCGAGAATATCCATAAACGATGCGTTCTTCTTTCCTTCATAAGCACCGGGACTTGCAACTTCACCCATGATGTAAACAACATTAGCGCCCGCTTTGATCTCTTCTTCTTGCTTAGGAACAAAAATCGTTGTGCCAGGTGTTAGTGTTGGCAACAGCGATACATCACCACTATCAAGGTAGGTTTTAAGGTTGAATAGCTTAGGTGTGTTGTCAGAGATGACTCGGATTTGTTCAACGGATGCATAGCGAGTTACGCCACCTGCACGCATAATGACATCAACGAGGTCGGTGTTTGCTTTAAAACTGAATGAACCCGGCGCATTAACTTCACCAAAAACTTTAATCGCAGTTCGCCCATCCGCGCTGTCACCGGCATTAGCAAGTTTGTTAGCGTCAAACTCCTGCTCAATATTACCTACTAGCGGTGAAGCAGGGATAAAGATGGTATCGAGTGACTCGAGTTCAGGCAGTAAGCTTTCATCACCCGTATCTAAAAAGGTTTTGTAGTTAAACTTAATCTTTTCCTTACCACGTTTTATGAAGAGGTTGTTCAACTGGGCACCCGCGCGAAGACCACCTGCGGCGTGAATAGCCATTTGGATATCAGAGGTCTTAGACAAGGTATACTCGCCAGGTGAGTTAACGTAACCTTGGACAGAGACAAGGATTTGTTGTTCTGCAATGTAAACAGACGCAGAAGACAAATCACGGTACACCTTTTCTAACGCATCTTTCACCGCTTGCTCTAATTGGATTTCGCTATAACCAGCAACATATAGGGCGCCGACTTCAGGTAGTGTAATTCGGCCACGTTTATCAACTTGAAAACCTTTGTTTAATGATGACTCCCCAGGAAGGTTTACTTGAATAAGGTCGCCAATCTGCACACGTTCTTCACTTGCTTGAGCAAAGGAGATAAGTGAGGTTAGTAGGAATAGGGCAATATAGTTAGTCCATTTCATTGTAACCTCCTTGCAAACGCTGCTCAGCTTGTTCTTGTGTATCAACCACTTCAATACTTACTCGGCGGTTGGTAAGGCGTACACCTTCCGACTCGCCGTCATAAAGAGGAAGTGTGTCACCAACGGATTGTGTCTCTACTCTTGAAGGATTCAACCCAAAGATAATCAGGTAGCGTTTCACTTGTTTGGCTCGACCCATGGCCAGTTTCTGGTTGTATTGAACATCTCCAACGGAATCTGCATGACCAGTGACTTTGAGATTAAGACTATTATTTTCATTCAAAATATTCGCTGCTCGTGCCAAGTGTCCCATGTACTTTGGGTTCACTTCCGTTGAATTAAATGCGAACTGGTTGTCGACATTGAGCAGGTTGTATAACTTATCAATCATCGCTAAGCGTTGTTGAAATGCATTCTCGTCCATTGGCGGGACGCATTTGGCTTGTGAGGTCACGTAGTCGAGTTGCAGCTCAAGCTCATTCAGTCGCTTACGCTGAATAACAATATCATTGGCTGCATCTAGCAGAAGTCCACCTTCCAGTTCTCGGGCAATTCGATTTTGTTTTTCAAGTGCCTGTACCACGGCAGCAGGAAAGCACCAGCGAGCGCCTTCTCGAATCAGGGAGTCTAAATGAAGTTTTGTCAGTTGCCAGTCGAAACGCAGACCGTGTTCAGGGCCAAGCGGCTCATCCGGCATAACAGGGGTGAAATTGGATTGAATGTAGCTTTCACCCATTCCGCCACGCCCTTCTTCTGGGTAGCTAGAACATCCAACAACGGATGCTATAGATACAGCTAGGGCTATGTGTTTGATAGAGAAGTTCATGCCAACGTCCTTTGTTAGTGTTTATTATTTTTATTAGTGAGTTTGAGAGTTAACCGGTATAGCTTGGTTAATTCTGAGCAAGTTCATAATCTCTAATGGTTGACCAGAGACGTTTTCGATACGCATATTGCGTTGACGTTCGACAAGACGTTTGTAGAGGTAAACGATAGCGCCAACGCCAGACGAATCGAGAAATTGAACTTGGCTGAAATCGATTTCTATCTCGCGAGAAGAATTTTCAGCAAGAATTTCGTCGATGTGTGGTTGAGCATGTCGACTGCCATCCGCATCGAGATTGCCGTTGATAACCCAAGTTACGATTGTGTCGTTAGTTTCAATTTTACGAAGTTCCATAATTTTATCTCCTCGGTGTGTTGATATGGATAGAGCAGATAATGTGCCAAATTTTATTGTCATAAAATTCAACGATATAGAACTTATTCATGAGCTTTTCTCAAAATGAGAAATTCATAATCTCAAAATGACAATCAATAAAATTAAGCTGAACTAAGTGGTAAGTTGGTCATTTTCCAATGTAATAACGTGTTCCGTTATTTAACTCACAGTTAGAAGTCGCTCGAAAGGGTTAGTTGCCATTCTTGCTCGTCACGCTGCATATCAGTCAGTATTTGTTTATTGTTAGTTATGGATAATTGATATGAATATCAGACTGTCGCTTGTCGCTGTGAGTGTAATGTCTGCGATGCTGGGAACCGCACAAGCAAGAGACGTTGCAGCGGAGTTTTTACCTGTAACGCTTGCCGCATCATATGAGTCAAACATAGACGTTTCAGACTACTGGAAAAGTGAAAAGCTAGACGGGATTCGTGCAATCTGGAATGGTAACCGGCTGATTACGCGAAATGGTAATCCGATATCAGCCCCGCACTGGTTTACAGAGACGCTACCGGACTATCCACTTGAGGGAGAATTGTGGGCGGGGCGGGGAAACTTTCACTTAGTTCAACAAACCGTCCTCGACAAGACACCCAATGACGCTGGTTGGAAAAAG
Source organism: Vibrio sp. R10-SF1-ISO8 (assembly GCF_059833805.1). Taxonomy (NCBI): domain Bacteria; kingdom Pseudomonadati; phylum Pseudomonadota; class Gammaproteobacteria; order Vibrionales; family Vibrionaceae; genus Vibrio; species Vibrio sp. R10-SF1-ISO8. The sequence goes on from NZ_JCBDHL010000021.1 coordinate 1,141,165, forward strand.
ATTAAGTTTATGCTGTTTGATGTCCCGCACTCCGCTGGAGACTATAAGAAGCGCTACTTCAATCTGGTACATTTAGTCAATTCACTTGAAAGCGATCATATTCGTTACATCGAACACACGCCGATTTTGGATGAGCAAGAGCTATTTAGCTATCTGGATTCTGTCGATAGCTCAAAAGGTGAAGGGTTAATGCTACGAAAGATATGTAGTCGATATCAAGCAGGTCGCAGCAGTGATTTATTAAAACTGAAAAAGCATCAGGATGCGGAAGCGCTTGTCATCGGTTATAAAGTTGGCAACGGAAAATACAAGGGAAAGATGGGGGCGTTACTAGTACAGCTTGAATCAGGGCAGCAGTTTTATATAGGTAGTGGTTTCAGTGATGTACAAAGAATGAATCCGCCTGAGATTGGATCAAAAATCACTTTTCGCTATAACGGTTATACTAGCGGCGGTCTTCCTAGATTCGCGAGATATATGAGAGAGCGGCCAGAGTAGCCATGCTATTAAAGTAAATATTGGATAAATCAAAGGCCCATGTTACGTGGGCCTTTGCTTGTTTTATTTTGACGCTAGCTCAAGCTGAACTTCATCACTTAGCCTGTGCATCCAACGTAAACGAATACCGAGCATAATGGCTGCGGAGGAGAGACCAATTATAAAGCCCATCCAGAATCCGTGAGCGCCCATTGGTTCAACAATCCAATCTGTCATCGCAAGGATATAGCCAAGTGGTAAGCCAAGAATCCAGTAGGCAATGAACGTCCTGTTGAATATCGCAGCCATGTCTTTGTATCCACGCAGCGCGCCTGCGGCGACAACCTGCACAGCATCAGTTACTTGGTAAACGGCTGCCAATAGAAGAAGCTGAAGTGCTAACTCAATGACGGCTTTGTTATCTGTGTATAGTAGAGCGACTTGCTCCCTAAACAGCACAGTTAGTAGGGCGGTGAATAGCGCCAATGCGACTGCAACCAGCAGGCCGACTCTTGAAGCGATTGTTGCACCCTCAACATTAGATTCGCCAAGTCGGTGCCCAACACGAATGCTGGTAGCCGCACCAACGCTCATTGGTAGCATGAACACCAACGACGAAAAGTTAATCGCAACCTGATGCGCTGCAACTACTAATGGCCCTAGTGGCGCAACAAGCAGAGCCACAACCGCAAATAGGGTTACTTCGAAAAACATCGCGGCTGCGACTGGAAATCCAAGCCTAAACAAACGAATCAATGCTTTCAGGTTTGGTTTATGAAACTGTTCAAATACGTTTACTTTGGCAAGGCGCTCAGATGTTATAACGTAAAACAGCAACATTGCGAACATTACCCAGTAAACGATAGCGGTTGCTACACCACAGCCAACGCCGCCTAACGCTGGAGCGCCAAACTTACCGTAAACGAAGATCCAGTTGAGAGGAATGTTCAGCAGAAGACCAATAAACCCAATCACCATAGCGGGTTTTGTTAGCGACATACCGTCGGTTAAGCTGCGCAAGGCTTGAAACAGCAAAAAGGCAGGTACCGCAAAGATCACCGCGTGCATGTACCCGATGGTTTTCTCACCCATTAATGGCTCAACATCCATCAAGCCTAAAATGGATTTGGTCTGTAGCAATACGACACCAATAGGGACTGAAATAAGCAGAGCCATTGCGATCCCTTGTTGAATCTCAAATGGTACTTTATGTTGTTTGCCGGAACCATTGAGTTGAGCGACAACGGGCACCAGTGCCATTAGCAGCCCTACACCAAATAAGATAGAAGGCAGCCAAATGCTTGCAGCAATCGACACTGCAGCCATATCGGTAGCACTAACGCCACCGGCCATTACCGTATCGACGAAGCCCATTCCTGTTTGCGCTACTGAAGCGATAAGAACAGGGGTCGCGAGCTTTATTAGTGTATTGGCTTCTGTTTTATAGCGATGCAAAAGGGGAACTCCAAATCTAAATAGAAACAATGACAAGTTGTTCGAATGAAAATCCTTTGTGATTGAAAACGCGCGAACAAAAGAGAAAATGATTGTGCGTGATGATAAAGAAATGTCACACTAAGCACCATCAAAAACTCGCGGAAATGATTGATGTTCACAGGAATTGTTCAGGGAATGGCGGAAGTCATTGCTATAGAGAAAAAAGATAAATTTCAGACTCACACAGTTAAGCTATCGAATGAAATGGGTGAGGAATTAGCCATTGGCGCTTCGGTTGCACACAATGGTTGTTGCCTTACAGTAACCAACATTGATGGCGATTTGATCGACTTTGATCTAATGCAGGCAACATTAGCACTGACTAACCTTGGCGAGCTAGAAGTCGGGGCATCGGTGAACATTGAGCGTGCGGCCAAATTCGGCGATGAAATTGGTGGACATTCAATGTCTGGGCATATCTCGCTCATGGGAGAGGTCGTTGACGTCATTGATACGCCTAATAACCGAACTATTTGGTTTAGTGTTCCAGATGAGATGATCAAATATGTGTTAGCCAAAGGCTACATTGGTTTGGACGGATGCTCTTTAACCATTGGTGAGGTGGAAGAGAACCGTTTTTCAGTGCATCTCATTCCAGAAACTCTTGAAAGAACACTGTTTGGTCAAAGAAAAGTAGGGGATAAAATTAATGTTGAGTTTGATCCTCAAACTCAAGCGATAGTTGATACTGTAGAGCGAGTATTAGCGACTAGAGCATAGTGCTCGTATCATATCGATATAAAAAAAGCGCCTTACGGCGCTTTTTTAGAAAATCTGTTCGTCATCGGCATCCACGAGGAGTTCTATTTTATCCATCTGCTCGTCGACCGTCATACTTAAGTGAATTGCGTGACAACATGCTGGACAGTCATCGTAAAAATTTTGGCTACCATTTGAAGCATCTAATGTAATTCCAATTGAATGTCCGCAGTGAGGGCATGAAACCATCTTCTCTGTATATTTTCGCATAACTTCTTTCCTTACAACCCATCGAAAACCAGTGCCTAACTGCCTCCTTTTTGAAAGGAGAGCCCCTGTAGACACTATAATCTTAAGCGGATAAGTTTCTGTTAGACCTGAATTAAGTACAAAGTTTGACTTAGGTAAGGAAAACAAAAATTCGTTGCCCTAAGCTTCACTATTGATAGTGAAAATATTTGACAACGAATGAATTGATAGGAGGTAACTGGTTGTAAATATTGAAGTATTTTTATTTAATATGAAAGTATTTGTTTTATTAGTTTCTCCGATTGATCTAAGTAGTGACCACCAAATTGATTGTAATGATTGAGTACATGATAAAGGTTATAAATGTCTTTTCGTTCGCTGTAGCTAAAGTCTAGAGGAGCAACACTTTCATAACCTTGATAAAACTCCGGCTGGAAGCCTTCGAATAATTCGGTCATTGCAATATCACATTCACGATCGCCCCAATAACACGCTGGGTCATAGCAAATAGGGCCGAATACAGAATTGGCGGCATTGCCATGCCACAAGTCGCCGTGGAGCAATGAAGGCTTAGGCTGGTGGTTGGCTAATCTATCATGGACTAGTTGGGTAAACTCGTTGATATCGACGAGATTGATGCCTTTTTCTCTCAGCAGTTGAAGTTGCCAACCTATTCGTTGTTCTGAGAAGAAGCGAGACCACTTGCGGTTCCACTTGTTAGGTTGGAGAGTAGCACCGATATAGTTGTCTTGGTCGAAACCATACTCTTTTTGCTCGCCCCATTGATGTAAGCGGGCTAGTTGCTGGCCAAACGCATAACTGTTCTTACTGTCATCAAGAGGCTTAGTCGGTAAATAGTTGAGAATGATAAAAGAGTGTTCTTTGGACTTGCCTGTAAGGATTAACTCAGGGACAAAAACGGTGTTACTTTCACGCAATATACGGATGTTTTCCGCTTCTATATCAAACTTAGGCAGAAAATCTCGCTTGTTGAGTTTTACAAAGTAGCGTTGCTCACCGTCTGAAACCATATAGCAATCACTAATATCACCACCTTGGACTTTCTCTTTTTCTACAATGTCATAAGAAAACATCAAGGTTTCGGAAAGCTGCTTAGAAATGGCCTGCCACATAAATCATCCTAGAATTTCGTTGCTTTGCTAATAGTGTAGAAGAAGCTTGGAATGAATACTGATTCATAGTGCAAAAAATTCAATCATTTAGACGTATTAACAACTAGCAGCGTAAAAATGTGAGCTCGCTCTACTAAGAGTTTATTACTTTAGTGGAAATTATACTTGTTAAGCCATTTTAAACGTCATTAAGATTGATCCTATGCTAGTTTTAACGAAGGTGTTTTACTGAATTTGTGCAGGAAGTCAGCAACCTATTCGACTTTGGTTGTATATATCGATTGATATGACTTAGTATTAAAGATGTTAGTCAACGACATAATTTATAACGGAGATGGGCTGTGGTTGTTGAAACCGATGGTTACTTGGCTTTAATTGAGCATTTGGCTTTTAATCTGGATGTGTTCGCATCGGAAGATGGCGATATCGGGACGGAAAGCGTGGAAGATGTCGTTACTGATATGGTCGCGAGCAACATTATGGCGATCTTTGAGCAAAACCCAGAATTGCATTCTAGTGTTCGCTTTCAACTACTAAAAGAAGCAGACTCAGTTGTTGAAGATTTAGGTGAAGTCCTTGCTGGTGTTTGGGCAAAACCTGCAACCAACGAACAGATTGGCTTTTTGGACGAGTATATCGCCTTAGTTAAGAATTTATTTGATTCAGCCGTTGCTAAATACGATTAGTGATTCAGTTCATTTCAGGCGAGTAGGTGACTCGTCTGAAATGCCAATATTTTGAAGCCCAATACGGGTTATCCAATCTTGAAATGATTACCCCTTTCGATGTCGATGCATGCATAAACTGCTTGTTGCCGATATACACACCTACATGTCTGACCTTCGGTGCCGTTCTAAAAAAGACTAAGTCACCGACATGCGCATCTGAATAATCAATTTCATTTCCTAACTTAACTTGCGCTAATGTGGTGCGTGGCAACTGTAGTCCTAGAGCATCTTTGTAGGTTGTTTGGACAAACGCTGAACAATCAACGCCACTTAAGGTCGAGCCACCCAAGCGGTAAGGCACACCCTTCCAGACTTTATAAACATCCAGTAATGAACTTTTTGTGATCTCTTCTTGTGCCGTCAGCGCAGCGCTGTGTTGTGTACTAAATTCAGGTTTGGGTTGGCTACTGCAACCCGCAATGGCTAGGCATAAAAGAGCCGTTTTGAAGTGACTCGCACTAAAAACTAGATGCTTCATTAATAACCTTCGTTGAAATCTAAGCGTAACAATACAGACATAATATGCCTCACTGATAACTCTAGTACTAGGACCTTGTTTCTAAATGGACACTCTGAAAAAAGGCAAACTCAAACTATCGCTGATACATACAATCAGTGCGGTGTTTATAACGATTACCTTACTGGTGATTTTACTTTCTGTCACGAGCATTAAGGGCTTAGAACGAATTCACTTACAATTTTCTGGTTTATCTGAACAAGCATTACCACTCGCGATGACCAATGCGCAGTTAACTCAAAACATATTGGAACAAGCAAAGCAGCTGAGTTATGTCACGCAAACCCAAGACACCCAAACGCTTGAGGATATTCGACAGCAAATCACCTCACTAGGGTCAAACATTGCGCAGCTTACCAACCAAATTCTTGATGTATCCTCTAGTTTGAGTCAGACCATTTCGACTCAGCAGACCGATCAGCTTTTGGATTCAATTCAATCACTCAACGCATTGAGCGCAAGTGTGATGAGTACGCAGCAAGACATCCTGACTAGACAGGAGAAAATTGACGCAGAAATGGATGGCTTTCGTTATGGGCTTGGATCTGTAGGCCCAGAAATGAATCGGATAAGCTCTTTCCTTGTCGGTGACAACCCCGAGTCAGCCGACGCGGCTAACCGATTTATCGCTAATGTGAGTTCTATGGAAAGCTCGTTTGTTCAGCTGATGATGCAATCTGATTTGTCAAAAGCTCAAGATGAATATCGTGAAATGAAAAATCGCTTAGCTGGGGTTAACTTAGCCTACGATGACTTTAAAGAGTGGCACCCTGATGTCGTGGATTTTGCGAGCTTAACGGCTGGTTACGATATGGTGCTATCCGGTTTTGGAAAGGCTGGTATTGTCGACCAAATCCTTTCCAAGCTGCAATTAGTTACGACACAGTCTAAGCAAGTTGAAGAAGTTGTCATCACAGCAAATCAAGTCATCGCGACGTTAAACCAAATCTCATCGACTGCCGAAGCACTTATTGATGAAAGCCAGAGTGTCGTGACTGGCACCATGGAGACAATAACGGTTGTGCTGTTGGTTAGTGGGGTACTGTTGGTTGTCGTCATTCTCATTGCGTGGCTTTCTCTCAAGCACTGGATTAACCGAGGGTTGAGCAACATCCTAAGCAACTTAAATAAGATGACCAATCACGATCTTACGGGTAAGGCGAAATTACTCGGCCCACTGGAAATGAAAGAGATTGCCTCAAAGCTGAACCAAGTAATGATTTCAACCAACGAATCAATTTCGACAGTGACACGTAATTGTGAAACCCTTTATCAAACCGCAGAAATTAGCCATGGAGCGGCAGAGGAATCAAACAATAGCTTAAGTGAACAAAATGACTCTTTAGCAAGTATGGTCACTACCGTTAACCAACTTGAAGCTTCGATTCGTGAAATTTCAACCATTACGGCCGAGTCATATGAAGAATCAAAATCGGCAGTTGCACTATCGAGCCAAGGCGTAACAGCAATAGAAGAGAACCAAGCCCGTTTACAGGCTTTGGAAACGACATTGAATGTGAATGAGTCCTCAATGGTAGAGCTAGACAAGCGTGTTAGACAGATTCGCGAAATGGTCGACTTGATCTCTGGGATCGCAGAAAACACTAATTTACTGGCACTGAATGCGGCGATTGAGGCTGCGCGTGCTGGGGAGCAGGGCAGAGGTTTCGCTGTAGTGGCAGATGAGGTGCGCAAACTGGCCAGCGATACATCGAACCAAACAACCAATATTCGAGATCGTATGAACCAACTGGTTGGAGCGGCCGAGCGTTCTCGTGTGGCGGTTGAAGAATCAAGACAAGAAATGGCGAATGCCTTGGAATCGAGTGTGTTGGTAAAAACGACGTTTGCGGATATAGAAACGGCAGTTGAACATATCAAAGCGCGCGTTGAACAAGTCTCTGTTGCAACAGAGGAACAAGAGCGAGCAACTGCACATGTCAGTGAGTCTATTACTCGCGTTTCTGAGCAGGGTGGTAGTACCAAGCTGCAACTTGAGTCTATGGTGGAAAACTCCCAGCAAGTGGCTGAAATAGCAGGTCAACAACAATCGATGTTACACAAATACGCAGTTTAATTAGAGCAAATTGAAATGACACAAAAAAAGGAGCGCAGTGCTCCTTTTTTATTCTTGTCTGAATGGTTGAGTCAGCATCTTATCAAGTCTCTGCTCCTGTTTGGATTGAAACAGTGGGATACCGATCTTTACTGATTCATGCCCTAGAATGGGTTGTTCACGGTAAGTTCCGAAGCCTTGATCCCATACTGACAAGAAGAAACCAAAGTTGGAATGGGTCTCTTTTTCAATGACGGAATGATGAACTCGGTGCATGTCAGGGGTGACGATCACTCTCCTCAATAGCTTATCTAGCTTTAGTGGTAGATAGGCATTGCTGTGATTGAACATTGCGCTGGCATTAAGGATGATTTCAAACACGATAACGGCAATAGGAGAGATGCCAAGCGTTAACACGATTCCAATCTTAATCCACATCGATAAGATGATTTCGATAGGGTGGAACCGCGTGCCTGTTGTGACATCAATATCTTGGTCAGCATGATGCATTCGATGTAAACGCCACAAAATTGGGACGCGATGGAACACCAAGTGCTGCAAGTAAATAGCGAGATCTAGCAGAACCACTGAGATGATGATCTCAAAGTACAAAGGCAATTGGAATTGATTGAGTAGTCCCCAGCTGTTGTCTACAGCGTATATAGCCGATTCAAACGCCAGAATAGGCATGAGTAGGCTCAAGCAAACTGAGTTAAATGCGATTAACCCTAGGTTATTCAACCACCGGTAGAGCTTATTTTGGGTCAGTTGTTTGCGTGGCGTTAACCACTCCCATAACCCGCACAGAACCAATACGGAAAGAAAAAAGCTCAAGCGAATCATTTCAGGATTTTGCATTGTGTATTCCTTGCAACTGCTGGTTTGGTGAGTAAACTGGCTCACCCTGTTCATTATCTACGATACGCTATGAGAATCCATGCCTTTCATCACCTGTATCAACAACGTTTAGACCGTTCAACCAAGCCTTTTGTTGCGCGGGGGAGTAAAGTTGTTCGATGCAAGTACTGCCAAGTTGCGGAAAAGGACTGTTTGTGTGCCCATCAACCCGATATAGAGAGTGGCGTTGCGGCGATGTTGCTACTGTCAGAAAACGAAGTGTTTAAGCCGAGCAATACAGGTCGCTTGATTCTAGATGTGGTCAAAGACGGTTATGCCTATCAATGGAGCCGCACTGAGCCTTCGTCAGAGATGCTTGCTCTACTCAATAACCCCAAGTATCAACCGATTGTTGTATTCCCCGATGAATATGTTAATGAACCTACTCGATTGATCAAACAAGAAGCATCAAGGTTTTGTGAGGAGAAAACGCCTCTATTGATCTTTATAGATGGCAGTTGGCGAGAGGCAAGGCGAATCTTCAACAAATCACCGTATTTAGATGCGTTACCTGTTATGTCTATTAATCCGGATACAGTATCGCAATACATGATGCGCCGTTCAGACAACGAACAGCACCTTGCTACCGCTGAAGTAGCCAGTTTAGTGTTTGAACAGTTTGGTGAAGAAAAACTGGCTCAAACTTTGTCGAGTTGGTTTGCCGTATTTCGCGAAAGCTATATGAACAGTAAGACGAGAAACAGGCCAGATGAAGCAAAACCAGCTTTGAATCGTTTCATTGACGAGCTGAGAAACGAGAAACCCCTCTAATTATTGCGATCTGGTTGTATACGGGCTGCGCAGTTGGCTTTGCCTCCGAGCTAAATCTGTTCCAAATCACAGTTTGTAGGCGTAGCTATATGGATAATGAGTCAATTAAACCAATTTTTGAGTTATTTTTCTGGGAGAGAAGAGATGTACTACGGCTTTGACGTTGGTGGCACTAAGATTGAATTTGGTGCATTTAACGAAAAACTAGAGCGAGTTGCGACTGAGCGAGTACCAACGCCAACGGATGACTATGCACTTTTGGTTGAGACCATTGCTAGTCTGGTAAACAAATACGATCAAGAATTTGGTTGCGAAGGCAAGATAGGTCTCGGTCTTCCGGGTATGGAAGATGCCGATGACGCGACAGTTCTTACAGTCAATGTGCCTGCGGCAAAAGGAAAGCCTTTGCGCGCGGATCTTGAAGCTAAGATTGGCCGTAGCGTTAAAATTGAAAACGATGCGAACTGTTTTGCGCTTTCAGAAGCTTGGGACGAAGAATTAAAAGATGAGCCGTCAGTGATGGGTTTGATTCTTGGTACTGGCTTTGGCGGTGGCTTGATTTATGATGGCGCGGTATTCTCTGGCCGAAATCACGTTGCGGGTGAGCTAGGTCATATGCGATTGCCAATCGATGCTTGGTTCCATCTTGGTGACAATGCACCGCTATTAGGATGTGGTTGTGGTAAAAAAGGCTGTTTAGATAGTTACCTTTCAGGCCGTGGTTTTGAACTGATCTACGCTCACTACTTTGGTGAAGAAAAGAAAGCGATCGATATCATTAAAGCTTATGAAGCTGGAGAGGCGAAAGCTTCTGAGCATGTAGAGCGCTTTATGGAGCTGCTTGCAATCTGTTTTGCCAACATCTTCACAGCAAATGATCCTCATGTTGTTGCACTAGGTGGCGGTCTTTCTAACTTCGAACTGATCTACGAAGAAATGCCAAAGCGCGTACCTAAGTACCTTCTTTCTGTAGCGAAGTGTCCTAAAATCATCAAAGCGAAGCACGGTGATTCAGGTGGCGTACGTGGTGCAGCATTCCTTAACATTAAGTAAGGTAACTGACATTGGATTGAAAAGGGCTGCGATTGCAGCCCTTTTATTTATCCCGATTGGTATTACTTGTTCTTTTTGCCTACCCCTAGGTTTTCTTTTTGCTGCAGGGTGATGCGCCCAAAGCCAAGCTTCTTAAAGTGGTTGTCACGGTAATTGCGCACTGCTTTGGTATCAGAAATCGCTTCGATTTGTTGCTCCATTTTCAAATATTCAGAGATATCGATGCCTTCAGCTTCAGCGACCGCTTCATGAATGTTGCGATGTTGCTGGTATGAGAAGGTTAACGTTTTCTCTTCATCTTTGTAGGTATACAGGATTGTGCGAGCCATAAATAATTCCAAATCGATAAAACTAAAGAGGTCAGCATGGCTGACCTCGTCTCTATGGGTTAGATTCTGCCTTGAAGCGGAATAATTGTCACGCTTTCACCAACTTTAACTGTATCTATCGCTGGTGAAACCTCAATCAAGCAGTTTGCTTCACTCATAGAGCGTAGGATTCCTGACCCTTGCTTGCCTGTTGTACGAACCGTCAACTGGCCGTGATGATCGAGTTCATAAACGCCACGACTAAACTCGGTTCGGCCTTGACGAGAGCGCAGATTTTCCGTTGCTATCGCGTTTACTTTAAGAGGTTGCCAGCCTTGCTCTCCCTGCATTTTTCTTAAAGCAGGTTCAACGAAATTGATGAACGACACCATGACCGCGACAGGGTTACCCGGCAAACCGAAAAACGGCTTGTTTTGTATTTGACCAAAGGCGAGTGGTCGTCCTGGTCTCATGTTGATTCGCCAGAAATCGATTTGGCCAAGCTTTTTTAGTGCAAGTTTAATGTAATCGGCGTCACCGACTGAAACCCCGCCAGAAGTCATGACGACATCTGCTTGTGAAGCTGCGTTCTCTAATGCTTCTATCATCAAGGCTTCGTCATCTTCGATAATACCGAAGTCGAGAATCTCACAACCTAAGGTCTCTAGCATTCCCATGATGGTGAAACGGTTCGAATCATAAATGGAGTTTTGCTTTTGCTCGCTGCCTGGCGCTTGGACTTCATCACCAGTAGAGAAAATGGCGACCTTAAGTTTGCGATAAACGCTGCAATCAGCCATTCCCAGTGAAGCGATCATTCCCATCTCTGGTGAGGCGATTCGCTGACCGGTGGTAAATACGGAAGAGCCTATTGGTAAGTCTTCTCCGGCTTGTCGTACATTCTGACCGACTTTGATGCTTGCAGAAAATGTGACAATGTCACCATTATGTTGAGCTTGTTCGCGCATAATAACGGTGTCGCCACCTTGAGGGGTAGGAGCACCTGTCATTATCTTAACCGCTTGACCTTTTTCGAGCGGATGATCGTACGCATGACCAGCAAAAACTTCAGCGACGACTTCAAAGCTATCTAAATCGGCATCTTCACCACGAATAGCAAAGCCATCCATCGCTGAGTTCGTGTATTGTGGGACGTTGACCGGAGAAATGACATCTTCAAATAACACCCGGCCGGATGCTTGTGTGATAGGGCATTTTTCAGATTCTGTAACAGGGTTAACCAGTGAAAGAATTTTGTCACGTCCTTGCTCTACGGATAGAAAAGCAGGGGAGAGGGTGTCACAACAAGCCGCTTCATTTTTCTTGGGCTCCGTGTGGCTTTGTACATATTCGGTGACAAATTGTGCGATTGCATTCAAATCGTTGATGTTCATTTGCGGTAGATCGCTGTCTTCAACGACTGAATCTGCGGCAATGGCAATGATATTGTCATCGTTGTTGTATAGCCAAGGTTTACCTACCGCTTCGCGATGAAGTTCTATCTTGGGAAAAGCGATGTTTTTACAGCCTTCAACTAAAATGACATCAAGCTTATCTGTGTCGAAGCGTGATAACAGATAGGCAAACTCAGATTCCTGCTCAGGCGTTTCAGTCATTAACGCAAAACGGTTTCTCGAAGAGATCAACATTTGCGATGCGCCAGCTTTTCTTAGTCTGTGACTATCTTTACCTTCTTTATCGACGTCAAAATTATGGTGTGCGTGTTTGAGCATACCAATACGAAGGCCGGCTTCAGTTAACTTTGGCAGAAGAGCTTCTAGCAACGTTGTTTTCCCCGTACCTGAATACGCGGCAAAACCCAGAATAGGGATAGGAAGGTTTAAAGTCATCAGCTAATGGTTCCGAATTGGGTCAGTTCTTCTGGGGTATTTAAATTTACGAAACAGTTTGGTGAGTCGCTAAAATCAACATACTCTGTGTTGCACTCTTTGTATAAAAGAATGATCTTACGATCTCCGCGCTCAAGAAAAGCGGTCAGTTTGGGTAAGACACGTTTATGATACAGAGTGAAAACAGGCTGTTGGTGGTCACCGTCATGGGCCACTAAAATATCGGTATTATCTGATACCGATTGGCAAAAACGCTCGACTAAATCACTATTAATTTGCGGGCTATCGCATGGCACAAAACCAACCCAATCGGTTGGTGCATTGATGAGTCCGGCGTGAATTCCGCCCATTGGACCGGGGAAGTCTTGAAATTGATCAGAAAAGACCTCGCCAAATTTTTGGTATGCGTCATGATTGCGGTTAGCATTAATCAAAATGCGTTCAGTTTGAGGTTTTAGTCTGTTGATCACATGTTGGATCAATGGCTTGTCGTTAAGTAAAACAAGACCTTTATCTTGCCCGCCCATACGGCTTGCCTGACCACCAGCTAAAATTACCCAGCTTGTCTCTTTTGCATGAAGCATAGTTGTCGTATCTGATATTATTTTGTTATTGGGCTTGCACTCTAGCAAATCTATTATCTCTTTCAAGCCCACAGGCTTAGTGCATTATGTGTTACAGCTCGTCGTAGACTATCCTCTACTACTTACTTTTGTATCTAATGATTTATCTTTCAAAACAACGACATTATTTAACTCAAAGTCGTTATTTGAGTACTCTTTCAGTTCAAGGCCACTGATCACCCACTGTTTGTTACAAAGTCCAGTCAGCGCATTCTGCTGGTGACTGGTGATGACCAAGCTTGAGCCACGATCTAAAAGATCTTTCGCCATAACGACTAAACGCTCTATCGATTCTTGGTCTAACGAAGCGCTTGGCTCGTCCATCAAAAGAATCGAAGGCTTAAGTATCCATGCTCGTGCCATCGCGACGCGTTGCTTCTCTCCTCCAGACAAGACGGAAATATGCTCATCGGCTAAGGTTTCTAAGCCTACCATGCGCAGTGCAGTGATAACTTGAGCTCGCTTATCTTTTGCTGCATCTTTTTCGAAGCGGATACCGTAGACGACATTTTCATAAACCGTTCCGTCGAATAGGTATGGAGACTGATGGAGGTAGATCACGCCTTTACGACCAGAGCGGGGAAACAGTCTGTGTAACCATGTGTCACTAGGTGCAATCACTTTACCTGTCGATGGTTTCATTAACCCTGACAAGATTTTGAGTAGCGTGGTTTTACCGACACCATTATCACCTTTAAGGTAGATTGCGTCATTTGGACCAATAGAAAGAGTAGGGATGTGGAACAGTACACGCTCTTTAAAGCGCATTGAAAGTTGCTGTGCCGTGATCTTAATTGTCATACTGCGCCCTTAAGTCCTTAGGTAACCTTTGCCACGCATACTTGTGAGCATGAAGTTCAGTACCAGTGCTAATGTAAGCAAGACAATGCCCAAAGCAACCCCTTGAGCAAACGCCCCTTTATGGCTTTCCATCGCAATTGCTGTAGGGATGTTTCGCGTGATCCCCATAATGTTGCCACCCACCATGGTTGAACAGCCCACTTCAGTTACAATGCGAGAAAACGCCGCTATCGCTGCTGCCAAGAGTGGAAAACGTGTTTCCCACACCATAGTGGCAATAATTCGCGGTATAGAAGCGCCCAATGTAATTGAGGTTTCAACTGCTCTTCGATCGCTAGACTGCAATGCGCCGTGCATCATTGACACCAACACCGGAAAACCAATCAGCATTTGACCGACAATCATCGCTTTTTGAGTAAACAGCATCTGCCAATCCCCTAGAGGGCCAGCACGTGACAATAGCATATATAGCAATAGACCAATCACTACTGTCGGAATGGCTTGCAGTGTGTTTATCAGTGATAGAAACAACCATTTGCCTTTAAAATCTGTATAAGCCAATACAAAAGAGAAAATGATCGCCGGGAAAAGAACTATTGAAATCGCGGACAAAGAGACGCTGAAGGAGACCGCGACGATCTCCCACAGCTCTTTATCAAAGCTCACCAACAAGGTGAGCGCATCTAGGGTCGTTTGCCAAAGGCTCATCGAGTTCTATTTCTCGTTTGCGTTAGCAACAAACAGTTGTTTGCCATTAAGTGTAAAGTCGTTGATCAGTTTCTGTCCTCGTGGGTTCACTAACCAGTCACTAAACTCTTTTGCACCTTGGTAATTAATGCTTGGGTAGCGTTCTGGGTTAACCAATATCACCTGATATGGGTTAAATAGCTTTTTGTCACCTTGGAACAAAATCTCGAGATCAAGCTTGTTATTGTAGGCTAGCCAAGTGCCACGATCAGTCATGGTGTAACCTTGCATTTCGTTCGCCATGTTAAGAGTCGGTCCCATCCCTTGGCCTACACTGCGGTAACCACCGAAATTTGGCTCCATCTTGGTTTGCTCCCAGATACCTTTCTCTTTTTTATGAGTACCTGAATCATCACCGCGAGAGATAAACGTCGCATTCATATTGGCAATGTTTTTAAATACTTGAGCGACATCTTTTTGCTTTGCCACTTTAGCTGGATCGGCGTGAGGGCCCACAATAACAAAATCGTTGTACATCAATTTACGAGGTAGAACGCCATAACCCTTTTCAACAAAGTTTGCTTCGGCTTTTGGTGCGTGAGTCATTACCAAATCGACATCGCCGTTTTCCCCCATTTTAAGCGACTTACCCGTGCCGGCTGCGATCACATCGACCTTGTAGCCTGTGTCTTTTTCAAATTCAGGTAGTAGGTAATCAAGTAGACCAGAGTGGTAGGTACTTGTTGTCGTCGCTAAACGTACGTGAGAGTTATCAGCCGAAGATGCCGAGTAGCTAACTAAAGCCAGTGACGCAGTGGCCAATGTAAAAGTGATTTTTTTCATATTGTTATAAATCCGTTTTCTATAATTTGGGCTATTCAAATTAAGAGTATTGAATCTATGCCATAAGATTCGTGTTATAAGTCGGCATGCATAGAAAGCAATCTTGATGCCAAAAATATGTGATAGTTTTCAAACGAAATATCAATAACTTACCTAACTAGAATTTGATGGGGGACAAAATGTCTCACATTTATTGAGGCGCTCACCGATAAACTTGGTACACTCTGTCCCAATTACCTTATATGGAAAGTGGTCATTATGCCTCCATCATTCGATCCTAATAAAGCCTCACAATATCAAGCATTTTCAGTTCTCGTCGTTGATGATGAGATTGGAATGCAAACCATACTGAACAAAGCGTTGAGTAAATGGTTTTCAAAAGTAGATTGTGTCGGGAGTATAGAAGATGCTGAACAGTTACGTAGTGCTAACCATTACGATTTGATTGTTCTGGACATCAACTTGCCAGGGCGCTCAGGAATTGAGTGGGAAGAAGCGTTTAATGACCCGGATAAGAAAGCCGACATTATCTTTATGACTGGCTACGCAGACTTAGAAACCGCAATTTCCGCACTCAAGCTAGGGGCGTCTGATTTTATTCTTAAGCCGTTCAACCTCGAACAAATGTTGCAGGCAGTACAACGCTGCATTGATAAGCGTTTGGAAGAACGACATCAGTTTGCGTTGCGTCATGAGTTCAAACGGCATGTTGCGACGGACATTGTCGGGGGGTCAGAAAAGACCGCTCAGTTAAAGCAGCTCATCACACAGTTTGCACCGTCGCGTGCTTCTGTACTTGTAGAGGGTGAATCAGGAACAGGTAAAGAGTTGGTTGCTCGTGGTATTCATGAAGCGAGTCAACGCAGCGGACCGTTTGTACCCATTAACTGTGGTGCGATAGCGCCAGAGCTGCTTGAAAGTGAGTTGTTTGGTCACAATGCGGGGGCATTTACTGGAGCGAAGAAAAGCCGTGAAGGTTTGTTCCGCGTTGCAAATGGAGGCACGCTATTCTTAGACGAAATTGGTGAAATGCCGCTCGCAATGCAATCAGCTTTATTGCGTGTCTTGGAGCAGCGAACAATCCGTCCAGTCGGTGGTGAAAAAGAGATCTCCGTTGACGTTAGAGTTGTGGCAGCAACCAACCGTAACTTACAAGAAGAGGTTAACAAGGGGCATTTCCGCGCAGACTTATTCTATCGACTCAATGTTCTTAAAATTGATGTTATGCCATTAAGAGAACGTAAAGCCGATCTGATTGAACTGGTGCCGTTTTTCACCAAAATGCTAGCCTTAGAGCTTGGTATGCCAAACCCCAATTGGGCACATGAAGATATACTGGCAATGAATGAATATGACTGGCCAGGCAACATCCGCGAACTCAAAAACCTTATCGAACGTTGCATCTTGCTTGGCAAGCCTCCTGCGCACTATTGGCGAGAGATCCATGGTGATACGTTAAAACCTTCCGTTACCATGACCGTTTCAAGTGGTGCGGAGGTGATTGAACTGACGACGCCTGCAAATCGCGGTGAAGGATATCCAAACAGTTGGCCACTAAAGCAAGTCGAAAAAGCCCATATCCAGCAGTTGGTTGATTTTCACGATGGCAATAAATCGGCAGCTGCGCGAGATCTAGGCGTCGCGCGTAAGACTTTAGAGCGCAAATTTAAAGAGTGGGACAGCGAGGAATCGAGCTATGCCGAATAGCCTCTCATTCTGGTCAAAATGGCGTTATCGATTCAAAACCATGGTTCGCTATCGTTTGATGATCTTAACTTCTGCGCCGATCGTCCTCACTTTGCTCGCACTTATTGGAATCACCATCTATTGGTCAATTCACTACACATGGCAAAGTGCTCTAGTTGATGTATCTGAAAGACTTGGGGTGGCAGAAAACAGCATTGAGTTGATTCAGGAAAAACAGGCCAATCATGTTAAGTCGTTTGCGAGTTCTTTTGAATTTGTCTCTCGAGTCCGAAGTGAACAAGTCAGTGAATCGGATCTTTCAAGTTGGGTATCTAGACAGCGAGAAAAGTACAAGCTCGACTTTCTACGTTTTCATCGCGTTGACAGTATAGAAAGCAAGTTTAGATTTATGGATCTGACTCATCGAGAATCCTTTTTTGATGTTTTGACTCAGCAAGAGTTGGCAGAGCTAGGCAATGACTTGGTAAAGCGAGCTCAGACACCAATTCTTGAGAGCAATTCCGTTGAAAGTAGGGGGCTGGTCAGCCGGACAGTGATCCCTATCCGCAATCCGACCAACGATATTATTGGTTTTTTAGATGGTGGTTTACTGCTTAACAACAGTACGGTCTTGGTTGATACCATTCGCGACCTTATTTACCCTTCTAAGCAAGACAGTTTGCGACCGGTAGGCACTCTAACCGTATTTTTAGATGACTTGCGCGTTAGCACCAATGTTCCATTAGACAGTAATGACAGATTGGGTAGAGCCATCGGCACTCGCGTTTCAGATGAAGTGAAACAAGCGGTCTTGATTGAAGGGCATGAGTGGACAAACTTAGCATTTGTATACGATGCTTGGTACATCACCGCCTATCAGCCGCTGTACGATCAGTACAATAATGTGATTGGCATGCTCTACACAGGGTATTTGTTATGGCCATTTGTCGCCACTTACATGACTAATATCGCCGAGATATCGATTACAACACTCTTCTTGCTGTTTATCTCAAGTTTGCTCGTTTATCGGGGTTCTCGAGATCTTTTTGTACCGATAGAGCATATTCACCGTGTAGTAAAAATGATTCAACTTGGCAAAGAGACTCGAATTGGCCCACTTGGTTTAGACGAAGGGCATGAACTAGCTCAGCTTGCAAAGCAATTCGACAACATGCTTGATCTGCTTAAGCAGCGCAAGAATGAAATTCAACGGGCTGCGAATGAGCTAGAGTGTAAAGTCCAAGATCGCACCGCGAGCCTCGAAGAGAAAACACAAGAGCTAGAACTGCATATCCAACTGCTTAATCAGACACGTGACAAGTTGGTTGTTAACGAGAAACTAGCAGCACTTGGTGAGTTAACAGCCGGAATCGCCCACGAGATTAATAACCCAACCGCCGTGATCTTAGGCAATGTTGAACTTATGCAGTTTGAATTGGGCGATGAGTCATCTCGCGTAAAAGAAGAGATAGAGGCAATTCACGCACAGATCGATCGCATCCGGAATATTACACGTAGTCTGTTGCAATACAGTCGGCAAGGTGGTGTTCAAGATGAGATCACTTGGCAGCGCGTGAATCCAATCATCGAAGAAAGCATTACACTGGTTAAGACGGGCGCAAAAAAACGCGAAGTTACTTTCGAAACAGAATTAAATGCTCAGGCGTCCGTTGAAGTGAATCGCCATCAGCTACTGCAAATTCTGGTTAACCTGCAAATGAATGGCATTCACGCGATGCAGGGGAAAGGCCGATTAGTTGTGTCGAGTGAAGACTGGATAGAAGAGGGGCAAACTCGAGGGGCGGTCATTCATGTAAAAGATGAAGGTTGCGGTATTAAACCTGAGAACTTAAAACGAATCTTCTCACCATTCTACACAACTAAACGCGATGGAACGGGGTTAGGTCTTTCGGTTTCGCAAAGTATTCTCAGCCAATCGGGCGGTGAGCTCAAAGTTAATTCTGAATGGGGGAAAGGGAGCCAGTTTAGCATTTATCTTCCGGAACGAGCAGAACCTCAACTCAAAGTCATGAACCTTTAACAAAACGGTCAGCAAGAGTGCTGACCGTTTTTCTAACTATTTTGATTCTTCCGCTAAAGCGTCTTTGCATTCCTGATATTTGAGCTTCTCTGCTAACGACTCTGGTGGCAAACCACATTTCATCACCACTTCCTTGTCATAGCATTTATTGGTCTTACCATGTAAACAGATGATTTCATCATCCTGATAAACGATATCACCTGTTTGCAAATGACCATATGTGTCGTTTCCCCAAACCGGGTTAGCGTTAAAAGTGTTCTTCGCAACCGCGACAGAACAAGCTAAAGACAAAGATGCGATGATTAGAGGGGTTATCTTCTTCATGATTGGGACCTACTGATGGAACTGGCGGCGATTATATAGAACCCCGGCCTAAAACCAACTCATAAAAGTTAGATTGCTAATACATAGCTGATGGTTTGCATGCCTTGGCAAAACAAAACTTGAAGTTCGACTCAGTAAACAGTAGTGTGGCGCGGTTTTTCATATTTTATAGGTAACGACATTGATTTCCACTAACAACATCACACAGCAATTTGGTGCTAAGCCACTTTTTGAAAACATCTCTGTTAAGTTTGGTGAAGGTAACCGTTACGGCCTGATCGGTGCGAACGGCTGTGGTAAATCAACGTTCATGAAAATCCTAAGCGGAGAGCTTGACCCGACAGGTGGTAACGTAAGTTACGACCCTAATGAGCGCGTAGCCAAGCTAAATCAGGATCAGTTTGCTTACGAAGAGTTCACCGTGATTGATACCGTTATCATGGGCTACAAAGAACTGTGGGAAGTAAAAAAAGAGCGTGACCGCATTTATTCTTTGCCTGAAATGAGCGAAGAAGAGGGCATGCTTGTTGCTGACTTAGAAGTTCAGTTTGCAGAAATGGACGGTTACATGGCCGACGCAAAAGCAGGTGAGTTACTCCTTGCTGTTGGTATTCCTGAAGAACAACACTACGGTCTGATGAGTGAAGTCGCACCTGGTTGGAAACTTCGTGTTCTTCTTGCGCAGGTTCTATTCGCTGACCCGCACATCATGCTATTAGACGAACCAACCAACAACTTGGACATGGATACTATCCGCTGGTTGGAAGAGACTTTAAACCAACGTAATTGCACGATGATCATTATCTCGCACGACCGTCACTTCTTGAACTCAGTTTGTACACACATGGCAGACTTAGATTACGGTGAACTGCGTGTTTATCCTGGTAACTATGATGAGTACATGACAGCGGCATCGCAAGCTCGTGACCGTTTATTATCAGACAATGCGAAGAAGAAAGCGCAAATCGCAGAACTGCAAACGTTCGTTGCTCGTTTCTCTGCTAACGCATCTAAGGCAAAACAGGCTACCTCGCGAGCTAAGCAGATCGATAAGATCCAACTTGAAGAAGTGAAAGCATCAAGCCGCCAAAACCCGTTCATCCGTTTTGAGCAATCGAAAGAGTTGTTCCGTAATGCGCTTATCGTAGAAAATTTAAGCCAAGGCTTTGAAGAAGATTTGTTTAACGATTTTAATGCGATCTTTGAAGTTGGTGAGCGTGTTGCAATTATTGGTGAAAACGGCGTAGGTAAAACAACGCTACTCAACACTCTTGCTGGTGTGCTAGAGCCTCGCACTGGTGAATTTAAGTGGTCAGAAAACTCTAATATTGGTTACTATGCCCAAGACCATGCTGCTGATTTTGAAGAAGATCTAAACCTAATGGACTGGATGGGGCAGTGGCGTCAAGAAGGCGATGACGAGCAAGTTATTCGTAGCTTCTTAGGTCGTATGCTGTTTTCTCAAGATGACATCAAAAAGTCAGTAAAAGTACTTTCTGGTGGTGAGCAAGGCCGTATGCTTTTAGGCAAGCTAATGATGCATAAACCTAATATGCTGCTGATGGATGAGCCAACCAACCACATGGATATGGAATCTATCGAATCTTTAAACACTGCGCTTGAGCAATACAAAGGCACATTATTCTTCGTATCTCACGACCGCGTATTTGTAGACTCGTTGGCGACTCGTATCATTGAAATCAAAGACAACAAGATTACCGACTTTAAAGGTACTTACGCAGAGTTCCTAAAAGCACGTGGTATTGAAGGCTAAGAATTAGCTTCTAATCTGAATACTGAAAGCCTCGCACTAGCTTTTGCGGGGCTTTTTTGTAAACCTCAAAATGATACTGTATAAACATACATGACGTAATTTTGGATACTGAGATCATGTTATAGAGAACAATTCTGCATTTTGTGACTTGTCCGTTTTTCTGTTTAACGTAACCGACTGTTTCTGTGTAATTTAAATTGGTAAGGTGAGAGCAACTTGAGTTCTATTGCAGATTGGTTCGGTAGTTTTTTATAGAATTGTTCTGGCTAAGAACTGTTATGTTTAACTGAAATTCAAAGACTTAAAGGTCTTAGGCTCTAGTTCTTTATCCCTCTGGCAATTCGTCCCTAGTAGACTCAGCAAATCCGTATTGTCGGTCTAAGTTCTTGAATCACTCAGGCCGTAAAACATGCCAATGTCCGTGGGTTGCTTCATTGTCAGGTCGTGGCGGTCGGTTTCTTGTTTGACTGGCTTAAAGTCGCTTCTAGGATATTTGCCAATCAGCATCCCACCTTGGCAGTTGCCTCGGCAAACAACCTTTGTTTGGCGCTGTTGTGAGAAGAGACGAGGGCGCTTGTTGAATGTTTGTCGTGTTGCCTCATTGGGCAGGGAAGTGGACTTACTTGTTTTATGTTGGTCGCCTTTGGTGGCCAAAGTCGGTTCTTACCTTGTGCCTTAGCTCAGAAAAATGGTCTTAAATGGCAGTTCTTTCTCAATTAAATCATGCGTTTGTGGTAAAACATAACAAACAATTCAACAGTGATTCGCAACGCTTGGCGCTTCCACTTCAGGTTGAGTTTAGTGTTTACGGCGCAGTGCTTTAGCTCAGTGGCAGCGTTGCTCACACGTTAATTGGGCGTTAGTTGCTTACCTGAGGATATTTATGATACGCAGCATAATTAACAGATTTGGGACGACCTTGTACGTTCAAGTTTGGGAAAACCGACTAAAGGTCACAGACGTTGAAACTATGGTCATTTTTGATGAAAAGCCGCTTCTTCAGGTTGAGGATACAGGGAAAAAAGTCAAGAACATTGTTACATTCGGTAATAGTGCAAAATTGGGCTCGCTCAATCCTTTTTCACATCCTAGAACAGTTTTCTCCGACTTTTACGTGGCACAAAGACTATTACAGGAAGTGATTGGCAAAGTGCTTCAAAAGCGATTTATTACGCCAGCTCCAGCAATTGTAATTCACCCCATGGAAAAAACTGAGGGTGGATTAACCATGATCGAAGTTCGAGCATTCCGAGAACTATGTCTGGCTTCGGGAGCTAGAGACGCAGTAGTTTTCCAAGGAGCACAGCTAAATCCCCACCAAGTCGAGTTCAAAAAATTAGCAAAACAGTTCAATGAGTAACTATGCAACTAACAAAAAGTTTAAGATGGATTCGCTAACGCGTGCCGAACTCGCTTCGCTCAGACATGGCACGCACCGCTCACCACTTAACTTGGCGTTATGTGTAACCAGAGGAAAATGCATGGAAGTACAGCTAAAAGTAGGTAGCGACTCCTTATTCGCAGAATCTTTGACCAAGTCAAATATGGCCAGTTATTATCAAACTCGCGGGATAATCTGGGATCACAATCAGTTTCTAAGTAGTTGGGAAGAATTAGATAATTACGAAGTCCATCTAGACCAAGCTCGTGTTGGTGTTCTCCGTTTTAGCTATAGTGGCGATACTACCTTCTTGAGAGACTTTCAAATTTTGCCTGAGTTTCAGGGCAGAGGAATTGGGGCAAAGTGTCTCGAGCTAGTTGTTAGACATGCGCTTAAAAGACAATCCACTAAGCTAGTTTTGCGTGTGTTTAGTGAAAATCCAGCAATCAGTCTGTATGAGTCCAAGGGCTTCGTTAGAACATCTGAAGTCAAAGGGTTGGTTGAAATGGAGATCCCTTTAAGTTCAAACACATAACAATCTGTTCAAGAGGGATTCGCAACGCGTGGCATTTTTATTATGCGTTGATTTTTGTGTTTAAGGTAGTATGCGGCGGCTTTTATATTGCGTTGCTCACCCCTTAACAGGGCGTTAGCAGTGCTCAGGTGTACATCATTGAGATAATATGCATTGAAATTCTGCATAAGACGATTGATTAGGTTTTGGTAAAATATAGTCCATTCGTTTTTACACAGTGAGATTCCAGCTTATGACAAGCAGAAACTTAAGACGAACTCAAAATTTAGTAGATTTCGGATTGTTTATAACGGCAAAAGAGTTTTATGAAGCGGCTAAACTTATCAAAGACAATGAATTCGTATCACGACCGTATCATGTAATTCTATCTTTTTCTGTCGAGCTTTTTCTCAAAAGCATTCAAACAACGACTGTTTGGCCTAGCGCAGTTGCATCGAGCGTTGAACATACAAAAGGGCACTCCTTATCAGAAATATTTGCTTCGATGGAAAGCAAACATCCAGAAGACAGTGGTTATTTAGAAGAAAAGTATCATTTAAAGCACGGCAGGTCTCTTAAGCATGACTTGAGCTTAAACTCTGATGTGTTTATGAAACAGCGGTATCCATACCAAAAAGGTGGCGCTATACCATCTATATCGGTTTTCGACAGAGATTTGCTTAACCCTCAGTATGGAAATGATATTGCTGTATATGTTGATGAGTTAGAAAGAGTTGCTTCTTTCCTTCACGATGAACTAATAGTTCATTTTCCGGGTCTATTCGATAACGTTAGTACGCACGGCTAACAAACTGTTTAAGAGTGATTCGCAACGCGTGGCATTTTTGCTATGCGTTGCGTTTAGTGTTTAAGGTGGTATGCGGTAGCTTCGGTATTGCGTTGCTCACACCTTAACAGGGCGTTACGTGACAGGAGGCTATATTGAAACCAACAGCGGTATTGATACATGTACCAGATGTTCAAGCTGGTTTAAGTTGGTACAAAAGAGCTTTTCCACAAGCTGTTGAGACCTATCTAAGTGAGTACGATTTTACTGTGCTTGATATTGATGGGTTTGCAATTGAGATAGTGCAATCGGATGACAAAGTCAGCTCTGGAAAGCAAGGTGTCGTTTTGTACTGGCATGTCATCGATTTAACGAAAGCCCTTGAGCATTTCTACGGACTAGGTTGCAGTCTATGTGCCAAGTCGAAGACCCGTTCGGGAACTTAATAGGGCTTCGAGGCAAAGTCACCTAACAATTTGTTCAAGCAGACAGCTAACGTTTGGCGATTTTGGTTTAGTTGAGTCTAGCGATTACGGTGGTTTTGTTTGAGTGTGGTGGCAGTTAGCTGCTACTTAACAAGGCGTTATGTTTCAAGGCGATATTGGTTAGATATTATGAAAACTATTTTGAAGGCAATCAAATATACAATTGCTGCTGCGTTTGGCACTATTGCATTGTTGCTAATCTCGATTACCCTTATCGACAGGTTTCTGCATGAAGGAACAATCCACACTAGGGAGCAGATCCCTGAAAACTACTTAGAAAAAATTAATGAACTCGATCTGTTAGAAACTACCGAGAAAATTGAGTATCTATATACCGACGCTTTATTCGAGTTAGAGGAAGGGCTCTATTTTGTGACGAATAAGCATCTAGTCGTTTTTAATCAACGATGGGAGCCACGAGGCTACATTATTCCTTTTGAAAATATACGAAAGGTGGAAATTGACTACGACTATTCGTATATCAACGACAGCATCATGACTGTAAGAACTCTAGAACATGTTTTGAGTTTTCCTCTTTCAAGCAATGAAGGGAGGGACAAGTTGTTCATGAAATATCTTTCAGAAATGATTATTCATTCTTCACAATTAAAGTCTGAAACATAACAAACTGCTTAAGGCGGACTATCAACGCTTGGCGATTTTACTTCGAATCAGGCATAGCGTTTACGGTGGTTAGGTTTAATATGGTGGCTTGCGTTGCTAGCCACTTAGCAGGGCGTTAGGCATCTCGGAGATAAAATGTACGATATCGCAAAATTAGCTAAGAAAGAGGCAGAACTAAAGTCCAGCTTCCATGAACACTTTGTTGCCTTCTTTAAGAGCTTTGACTACACCGATATCTCGGAAACAAAAGTAAAAATTGTCGACGTCGACTGCCATGAAGATATCTCAAAGCTTATTTATGGCGCTGGGCTGTATGTAATTTTTACTGACTATCAGTCAGATGAAAACCGATGCTCACTATGTGTCGACGGATTGAAAGCGATTTACCGTGGTCATGGTACAAGACTTAAGAAACGTGTAGAAAGTCATCTATATAATAATGTTTATAATGAAAATAGAGATCGAACTAATTATACCGTTTGTATGAAATTGAATGATCAAAATGGAATTAACATAAACGAAGATCCATTTCGGAAGTATCGCTGGAAAGTTATCACTCATAGTATGTCGGGAAGCAGTAAAACTATGCGAGAACAAGCTGAACAAGGCTTTGACTCAGTTTATGGTAGACCTTTAGGGTCCAATGCCTAACAAGCTGTTTAAGAGTGATTCGCAACGCGTGGCATTTTTATTATGCGTTGGTTTTAGTGGTTAAGGTGGTATGCGGCGGCTTCGGTATTGCGTTGCTCACACCTTAACAGGGCGTTATGTGCTTGGTAGTTAATATGAATTTTCGGAGAACAAGTGGAAAGAGTAGAAAGTATCTGTGACGAGATTAAGCTTTATTTCGTATCCAATTGGTTAGTTAATATTATTGCGGGCATAGCTGTCGTTATTATCGTTCTGTTTCAGATTACAAGTGATATGCCAGTGCCTCAGTTTTTTAATGCTGAGGTTGTGAATTATTATTTCGACATTTTGGTTAACTTATCTCTAGGCTACTTAGTAAGTACTATTTTTTATATCCTAGTTGTGTATTACCCCGAGAGAAAGAAAAAAACTGCTGTTAGTGCGAAGACCTCTATTCTATTTTCTCGTGTACTTATGCGACTTAGATTAGCGATAGACTCTGTATTGTTAGCTGTTGATGTTAAGTTTGAAGCAAGCGAAGAGTTACCTAACAGGTTGCTTGATGTGCTCCAAAAGCGTGATCTGATACACTCTCTTAAGCAAAAGAAATTAGAAGATTCACATTATGGAAAACGCCGAGCACTTGATGACTTGGTTCGCGCTTCTAATGAGTTGGAGAGTTTAATTGAAAAACTTGTTCCTTTTATCGGTTACATGGAGACAAGCGAGCTTGAACTCTATTCAGTTCTTGAAGATATACTAATTTTTGAATATATAGGGCAACATGATAAGTTTCCACCAAAGTCAGATCTACTAGCCGACGAATTTCCTACGATTGTCAAAGCATACTATGACTGTCAGAGAGTCCGTGAGGTTGAAGTTACTCCGATTTCGTGGAGAAGTTGAGTACGCACATAACAAACAATTTAAGAGTGATTCAGCACGCTTGGCATTTTTGGTTTGGGTTGAGTTTAGTGATTACGGTGGTTAAATTAAGTGTTGTGGTCGCGTGCTTCACACCTTAATTGGGCGTTATGTGAAATATCCAATAAATCAAATGGTAGGTGCTAGTAAGTCATGATTTCACAGCAAGAAAGAGACTTTATTGCTCAGATTAACCAATCTGAAACAACAGCATTCGGTTTGCAAGCAGTTACTGAAACGTCAAATCCATTTTTCCTACAGGAACTAGCGAATAGCTATAACTGGGATAACGGACTAGAGATTATATGTGCTATTGCTGAAAGCAAGTATTGTGACTTAGGTGTAGCATTGAACATATTTTGGCTTGCTGAATCTATGGTTTTCCTTACTGGCGAAATTGAACGAAACCCATATAACGGTACATGGTTTGATTTGAGTGAAAAGTTGTCATCAAAGATTTCTAAAGGTGAATATCTTGTCGGGAAAGTGAGTTTTGAGCCTCAACTAAGTAAAGTTCAAAAATACAAACTACTGCGTGAAGGCATCCCTGAAGTTTTCCTTAACAAAGTTGTAGGTACGAGGTAAATTTTCACATAACAAACTGTTCAAGAGGGATTCGCAACGCGCGGCATTTTTACTATGCGTTAGTTTAAGTCATTAAGGTGGTTTGCAGTAGCTTCGGTATTGCGTTGCTCACCCCTTAACAGGGCGTTATGTTTTGAGATGAATTATGTCAATAATTTTTGATTTGAAAGAGTCTGATGATTCATGGGCGAACGCAGTAAATGAGGAAATTTCAAAGGATTGCCCTGTTTATTTTACTAAGCTTGGTGTAGTTGGAAGTGAAAAGTGGTGGAAAAATTATGAAGAAGGTTTAGTGGGACACGCCAGAATTATTGGTAAAGTGACATTTATAGGGAAGAGACAAGATTTTTTAAATGAAGAATGGGATGTAGTTGAGGTGTCTCAAGGGGCAAAGACATTTGAGTATGATCGTCTTGGTTATTGGCAAAGCGAAGAAATATCAGTGGGTGTAAAAGTTCTTATTGAAAGTTTCGAAATAAATATTGATCAACTTTACGGCCCTTCGACATTTATTTTTGAACGCCTAGTGCAGGTAATAGAAACATAACAAAGCGTTTAAGGCGGATTCACAACGCTTGGCAATTTTAGTTCCAGTCAGGTTAAGTGTTTAAGGTACAATGGTTTAGGTTTGGTGGTTAGCGTTGTTCACCACTTAACGCGGCGTTATACGAATGGAAGCAAGCATGGACTTTAACGATTTAATACCAGAACTACTTGTGACCGATATTGGTGTAAGCGAAGAATTCTACACTGCCGAGTTGGGTTTTAGTGTGGCTTTTCGACGAGATGGTTTTGTTTTCTTATCATTCAACAGTACCCAACTAATGATCACTCAACTAAAGTCGGATTCTTGGGTAAATGGAGAACCTGTCGCTCCTTTTGGCCGTGGTATGAACCTAACATTCAAAGTTACGTCGGAGTGGCTTGATTCAATGGTATTTTCTCCAAATGATGTCTTCTTACCGCTGCAAAGTGAAAATTATCAAACTGGGGATGTGGAGACTGTTGTTAGGCAAACCATAGGGCTACTTGATTCGTTTTATCTGTCAAAGCTCAGCGTGAGCAATCGTATAACAAATTGTTCAAGCAGACAGCTAACAGTCGGCGATTTTGGTTTGAATTGGGTTTAGTGATTAAGGTGGCTTTGTTTGAGTGTAGTGGTAGTTAGCTGCTACTTAACAAGGCGTTATAGCTTTGGAGTAAAAATGGGATTCAACTTAACAGAAGAACAATTAGTTAATACTGAGGTTGAGCTTGGTGCAAGGCTCCCCCATGATTACCGTGAATCAATGAAGACTGACAATGGTGGGGAGGCAACGACTGAAGAAGATGATTGGGAGCTTTACCCAATCAAGGACAACTCCGATCGAAATAGGCTAGCTCGTATGTGTAACCACATTATTGCAGAAACCAAGTCGTGTTCTGGTTTTGGCAACTTTCCACACAATGCATTGGCAATTGCCAGCAATGGTCTTGGAGATCAAATGGTTTTCTTAAAAGAATCAGCACAGTTCAAACCAGAAGTTTATATTTGGCTTCATGAAACCGGAGAGACTCAGTTGCTTGCAAGTTCATTTGCCAATATAGGAAAGCTATAACAAACTGCTTAAGACGGACTGCCAACGCTCGGCGAATTTACTTCAAAGTTTGTTCTGTGTTTACGGCGGCTTGTTTACGTTTTGTGTTATGTTGTCAGCCACTTAGCAGGGCGTTATACGTTTCTGAGGAATTATGGATAAAGTTGAATTTGTAAAAGCCATCAAAGAAGTTGTTGAGTCTTCTTCGGTAGAAAATACGATTGAAAACTTATCGGAACCACCTGGTAGATCTCCCGATAAGCGTTTACTCGAACAATCGAATTGGTTTAGGTCATTGCCCCCAAGTGAGCAGGCGTTGGTTCAGGGTCTTATCGAGGATGCGGTCAAAGAGTCGGTTTTCGGTATGCTTTGTGTGCTTGATGGTGTTAGACCAATAGCTAGTAGCGACGATAGCTCGATGAATATCCAGTTGACCATCGAAGACTCACTGATAAATGACACTGAATCAGAGTGCCTGCATGACATCTACCAAAACGTATAACAATCTGTTTAAGAGGGATTCGCAACGCGTGGCATTTTCACTATGCGTTGGTTTTAGTGGTTAAGGTGGTATGCGGCAACTTCGGTATTGCGTTGCTCACCCCTTAACAGGGCGTTATGTGTAGGTGTATATGGGACCGAAAACAAAAGAGTTAATAGAAGTTCTAGACAGGCTTGTTCAGATGTTGGATGAAGACGGGCAAGAGCACTGGCGTGATTGGATGTCACAAGCTCGAACATGGCTATTAGAATCTGACTTTAACGGAATAGAAAAAGTACTATTAGCATACGGTGGCATGCGCTCATTTAATGATATTTATATAAGCAAGTTAACTCGAAAAAACGATTGTTTTAGTGCGCTACGGACACGCGCATGGGAACTTGCAACTGAAATAAAGCACGGACAAGAATAAACACATAACAATCTGTTTAAGAGTGATTCGCAACGCGTGGCGTTTTCACTATGCGTTGGTTTTAGTGTTTAAGGTGGTATGCGGCGGCTTCGGTATTGCATTGCTCACACCTTAACAGGGCGTTAGGCTGCTTTTATAAGGAAAGAAATTAAGGATATGAAAAGATTATTATTAATAGCATTCAGTGTTGCTCTTGTAGCTTGTAGTGCAACCGAAGAAACTAAAGTGCACCCTAAGATAAAAGTGGATAGATCGTTATTTTCTGGTACATGGCGTTGCGCAACTCCTGAAAACTCAGAAGATGATGAGATAAGTTACGATGGTAAAACGACTTATGCTAATAACGGGTTATTAAATGGTCAGGCTTTGTTTATTATTGAGATGCCGGATGGCTCGGGCGGGTTTGTGTATGAAGTGAAAATCAACGGTACCTGGGAGCTGAAACACAATGAAGTACACGAATATATAGATAGTGTTTCAGTCAAATCGTTTAATGATGCTTCAGTACCATTTGAAGAAAGGTTTAGGAAAGCAATTGAAGAAACAAAAGTGTCAGTGTCAACTATTCTAGCTATCGATAGCAAGCATTTAACTTGGCGTAGTGAAAGTGGTGCTGTTGACTCTTGTATAAGAGTATTAGAATAAAAGCCTAACAAACTGCTTAAGCCGGACTATCAACGCTCGGCAATTTTAGTTCTCGTTTGGTGCAGTGTTTACGGTGGTTAGTTTAAGTGTGGTGGTAAGAGTTGCTAGCCACTTAGCAGGGCGTTATACCGCAATCGAGAGTTCAATCAGAGACGAGCAATTGATTTCATTATAATATGTGCTTATTTGCAATGTGTTAGGTTTGATTATGATTGACCAATTGATTTCTAGTCCCCCAGAAAATCGACGTTTCTGGGTCGTCCGTGCTGACGGAGGGAAGTATTTTCAGCATTTTTCGAAGTTTGGCGTTGTGGCTTTAGGGCACTTAGATAAACTCAACCTTCCAGAGACCAAAGTAGACTTTTTCAAGCCCGAATACGATAAATTGAAAGAGTCTTTATCAAACTTACACACTAAAAACGACAAAAGTTCTAGGCATAGTACAAATCACTTTAACCAAGCTAAGCACTTTGTTGCTGATATGAGTGTAGGGGACTGGGTTGTAACTGTTGGTGACAATGCTATTCGCGTCGGTCGAGTGACTAGCCCTGCTTATGTGAGTCGTAAGCCTCTGGAAATTATCTACAATGTTCAGAAAGATCTAAAACTTACAATGGATATGACGCTTCGAAGAGATGTAAGTTGGGGACCTAGAGTGCCTAAGTCAGAACTTCCTTATGGAGTTGTTCGAAGCTTAATGGCTAATCAGACACTCTTTTGTATCGATGAGCATTGGGAAGCTTTGTACCATATGTTGTTCCCAGTGTTTAGAAAAGATGATGATATTTACTTCACCGTTAAGATTAAACAAAAAGAAAATATACGAAATGTATATGTTTCAAAAATTCTAGATTCTTTAAATGATTTAGAAGCATTAACTCAAGCCAACTTAAACGATGTGACAGTTGAGAGCTACCCAAAATATTTTCTATCTCTTGTAGAAAATGATGAGTTGCTATTAACCACTAAAGCGCAATTTCACTCGCCGGGTGATATTTTAGCTAAGTTACATGTCGGTAAAAAAATGGCTTCGGCATACTTTATTTACTCACTTATGTTCGGTAATGCACATCTAGGTGTTGACGGTTTAATCGACCTTGAAACTAGGCACAAGTTAATCGACTTAGTTATAAAACGAGCGGAGGCTAATGGTCTAGATAGCGTTAAAGAAAAGTTGGCAATACAGCCACCTAACTACGACACAAGTGCTTTAGATTCTGATGAAAAAGATGTGAAAGAGATCCAACAGGTCAAGAACTAAGCGGTATAACAATCTGTTTAAGAGTGATTCGCAACGCTTGGCATTTTTGCTATGCGTTGCGTTTAGTGTTTAAGGTGGTTTGCCGCGGCTTCAGTATTGCGTTGCTCACACCTTAACAGGGCGTTAGGTGTTTGACAGCCATTTGAACTAAAACTCAGATTAAAACGTAGAAATTTCGTTTAATCACAGGTAACTAGAAATGGAACTGTCCTTGGAATCTGAGTCAAGAATAATCGAAATGGCATGGGAAGATCGGACTCCTTTTGAAGCGATCGAATTTCAATTTGGTTTGAGTGAATCTGAAGTTATTAAGTTTATGCGTAGTCGGCTTAAATCAAGTAGCTTTAAATTATGGCGAGAACGAGTTTCAGGTCGTAATACAAAGCATAAGCAGCTACGAAGTTCAGATGTCACAAGAGGTTATTGTCCAACTCAGTACAAGCAGCGATAGTGGACTACACCTAACAAACTGCTTAAGACGGACTATCAACGCCCGGCAACTTTAGTTCTAGTCAGGTATGGTGTTTACGGCGGCTAGTTTAAGTATCGTGCTATGCGTTGCTAGCCACTTAGCAGGGCGTTAGCTATATTTATAGTCATCTAGTCTGTATAATGTTTCAAATTTTAAATGATAAAGAAGAATTAATGTGTTTGAAGATCCTTCAGTAAGAAAAAGCTTAATTGTCAGTGTAGTCGCCTCAGTTCTGGTTATTTTATTTGTTCAACCATTTTTAAACTTTTCAGGTGACATGATCCAATGGGTTTTAAGTAAAACAGCCGTAATCATGTCCGATAGCATCTATAAAGATGCGGCACTAGGAATGCGAGAGAAGTTTTCGTTCCTTTTGCTGATAATGGTCTTTCAACTTATATTTTTGGTTCTTTTGTCATCCTTGTATAGGAAATTTTTTAGAACTACATCACCCCAATCAAGCATCGATGAGCTTTCAGATGTAGAGAAAGTAAATCGTACAAGGAAACGTAAAATAATATCTTTCTTTACTGGTTTTACGTCGGTCATTTTGGTTTTTTGGCTAGGGGGAATGCAATATGTAGGGTTTCAAATGAATGCGTCGTTTAGTCAAAGAGTCACTATATTGTCTCCGTATATCTCTGAGCAAGATGTAAAGGTATTGAAGTCTGAATGGGCGCAAATGAAGAGCAGGGAAGATTACGAGGCGATTAACGAGAAGATTTTATCTGTTGCAGAGAGCAATAATATTGTTTTACCGCGACTCCTTTGGAACTGATAGCTAACAAGCAATTTAAGAGGGATTCACAACGCTTGGTATTTTTGCTTCTACTTCAAATTTAGTGTTTATGGCACAATGCATTAGGTGGGGGCGGTAGCGTTGTTCACCCCTTAATTGGGCGTTATGTGAAAAAGGGTAAATATGAGATTTATAGAAATTTTCTTAGTGTTATTACTGGTCGGATGCGCTAGCCCTGAGGAAAATACTGACCCTCTCACATATCAAGAACTCACACCTATAGAGCGTGTATTTCCCAAGTACCCTAAATTAGCAGTTGAAAGTCAATTATCAGGTTTTGTAGTTATGACTTTTATCGTCAATCAGCAAGGGCATGTAACTGACATTACAGTGGTAGAATCAAATCCAGAAGGCGTTTTTGATGAGGCTGCTGTACAAGCGTTATCAAAATGGAAGTATGGACCTTTAAATCATGCTGAATCTGTTCTTCAGAAACAGAAGCTAGAGTTTAAAATTTAACACATAACAAACTGCTCAAGACGGACTATCAACGCTCGGCAACTTTAGTTCTAGTCAGGTATGGTGTTTACGGCGGCTAGTTTAAGTATCGTGCTATGCGTTGCTAGCCACTTAGCAGGGCGTTAGAGGTATAAAGTGGAATATTCAATTGAAGAAGCATCCAAAGAAATTGGAAAACGTGTATTAGTATCCATAAGGATAGTATCTCCAAATCGCGATGATGAATATGATGGTTTCTGGGGAATAATTGTTTCAGCTCTCGAGAATGGGTTATTAGTCAAAGTCGAAGGTGGTAGTGAGGATGAATTTGAAATGATCCCACCAGATTTCGAATTTCTGCAACCTGCCAAATATGATTTTTACCAGTTTAAAGACAATCAAATAATTGAAAATGTTGATTATGAGGTACATTGGTCTGCAGCTGATGACCCGGAATACCTCTAACAAACTGCTTAAGACGGACTGCCAACGCTCGGCGAATTTACTTCAAAGTTTACTCTGTGTTTAAGGTGGCTTGTTTAGGTTTTGTGTTATGTTGTCAGCCACTTAGCAGGGCGTTAGCCGACTATCGTAGTTTCTAGGTATAAAAATGATTCCAATAAATAATTCAATTGTTTCCGGTGTGGCATTGTCGGAAATTGATGGTGAAACAAAGATGCTTCTAATGAAGCGAGTGAAAGGTGGTTTTTGGTGCCATGTCGCAGGTTCAATGGAAGAAGGTGAGTTGCCTTGGCAAACCATCGTCCGAGAGTTTCAGGAAGAAACCCAGATTGAAGTGACAGAACTGTATAATGGTCAATTCTTAGAACAGTTTTATGAGTCCTACTCGAACGTTATTGAAGTCATCCCAGTCTTTGTCGTTAAGTGCCAAGCGAATCAAGAAGTTGTTCTTAATCACGAACACACAGACTTTAAATGGTGTAGCTTAGAAGAAGCGTTAGAGTTATCGCCTTTTCCAACACAACATGCAGCATTCAAGCACGTTTGGGAGTATTTTGTAGACAAGCCAATTAATGAGTTATGTCGTATAAAACTCGGCTAACAAGCAATTCAAGCTGATTCACAACGCTCGGCACTTTCGGTTTCAATTAGTTTGGTGATTTCGGTGCAGTGTTTGAGTGTGATGGCAGCGTTGCTCGAAACTTAATTGGGCGTTATGTGATTGGTGGACATTTCATACCTGTTGGGGCTAAAATGCCCGCTCGCGGCTGCACATGAATTTCAGTCAACTTTAGAGAAATTACGATGATTGTAGAAAATGTGCTTCCTGAAAACTATGCAGAAATGCTAAGTGTTTGGGAAAATTCAGTCCGAGCAACTCATGACTTCATATCAGAAGAAGATATTGAGTTTTTTAAACCAATTATCATTGAGCAGGCTTTTCCTGCTGTCACGTTAAGATGTGTGAAAAATGAAAGTGGTTCAATTTTAGGTTTCGTGGGTATCCATGACTCAAAGGTTGAAATGCTGTTCATCTTAAACGCGGCAAGAGGGCAAGGTGTTGGTAAGGTGCTGCTGCAGTATGCAATAGAGCAGTTAGGCGCAACCAAAGTGGATGTAAACGAACAAAACCCGAAAGCCGTAGGTTTCTACGAGCATATGGGGTTTAAAGTAGTTTCTCGCTCACCGCTTGATGATATGGGAAAACCTTTTCCCATTCTGCATATGACACTTTAGAGCTCGGTTTGTCGTAACCAGTTTGCTAGAAGAAACGCCCAAAGCTAATAACTTTGGGCGTTTCCGTATGCAATGAAAAATCACATAACAATAAATTTAAGAGTGATTCACAACGCTTGGCGCTTTCACTTCAAGCCAGTTTAGTGTTTATGGCACAATGGTTTAGCGAAGGTGTAAGCGTTGTTCACACCTTAATTTGGCGTTAAGAGGCTAGGGAGTCTTGTATAAATTGGAGGTTTTAAAGTGCAAAATAAAATAGGGGCGGTTAAAAACCCTTTGTCTGTTATAGCCATTTTTGCTGGGATTGCAGAAATTAGCGGTACAATTGTGCTCCCACATATAGATCCAAATAACCAAGAACTTTTTATCTGGTTTCTTATGTTGTTTCCTTCAACTTTAGTTGTACTTTTTTTCATTACTTTAAACTGGAACTACAAAGTACTTTATGCACCTTCTGATTTTAAGGACGAAGAACATTTCGTTAATATGCAAAAAGCAACAACCTCTGAAATATTCATGAAAATGTCTGACGAACTAAGTAATGAAGATGAAGCTGAAGAAACATCGAGTAACAATGAAAGTGATAAGAATAGACTTAACCTAGAAGAGGCTAGAAACGTTATTTCAGACTCCGAAATTAGATTAAGTGTGGGGAAAATAAGCACTAAGGAAGAAAGAAAACAGCACAGCGAAATAATGAGAAGTATAAATCGACAGAGAATGCGAGAGGGGCGCTTACTAGAAGGTATACTAATGAATAAACTCCAATCTGAACTAGGCCTCAATATTGAAAGAGATATGAAGACTCAAGGCGATAACTTTAGATTCATGTTTGATGGAGTTGCTCGCAATGGCAG
This sequence comes from Vibrio sp. R10-SF1-ISO8, assembly GCF_059833805.1. Taxonomy (NCBI): domain Bacteria; kingdom Pseudomonadati; phylum Pseudomonadota; class Gammaproteobacteria; order Vibrionales; family Vibrionaceae; genus Vibrio; species Vibrio sp. R10-SF1-ISO8. Next base: position 1,176,770 of record NZ_JCBDHL010000021.1, read on the forward strand.
TAATATGACGGTTATTGAAGTTAAACGGATGAATAAAAACACTTTTAACCGTTCAGGACAAGTTGCTCTTGTAGATCGCTTTAGACGCTTTTATCAAACATTAAACGATACAGAAAGAAAGGAGTTTTCGCTTATTTTTGCAGTTGCTACTGATGATGAACCTGAAACAATGAGGTCCTATTTAGAGCACCTTCTTTCACCATTGGAGTTCAAATACTTCATTAAAGTGTACCAAGTGGATGAGTTAGCTTCAGTTAGCGAGCAAGTCGCCTCTTAACAATGCGTTTAAGACAGATTCCCAACGCTTGGCATTTTTAGTGCTATCGTTGGGTTTTGTGTTTAAGGTGGTATGGTTAGGTTCAGTGGTGGCGTTGCTCACTGCTTAACGTGGCGTTATGTTTAATGATTAGGATTACTAGAAATGGAAGTCATAACCGGCCAGTTGGAAGCTAGCTCCGAAAAGGCATTAAAATCTTTGCTAAGCAATGCAATTGTAGATATTCGTTGTAGTTGCGTATCTTTAACATATATGAGTCCAGTAATAACCTGCTCATTTATGTCGATACGCCTAAGTAATAATAAGTTTTTGACTTTGGAATTTGATTGGGGAGATACCCAAGTTGGACGAAACGATGTTTATTATCTTGAGGCGGAACTAACGGAAACACCGTCAGTAGTTCAAGCTGAAATCAGTGAAGATGGAAAAAGTTGGAACTATCGTTCAGATTATTTTAGTTACGATTTAGGATATCACGAAAAAGCGTGTGCTGTAAAAATCCTTTCAGAAACCTACGAAGATGAAATAAATAATGAGAGAATCTCATACGACGCAGGCTTAGTAGTATCATTTGAATCAGGAAAAGAATTAGCTATAGTCCACCAAGACTCAATTGTAGCGGGTCTAAAGTTCTCTAGTTTACCCGAAGTAAACAGTGAGTTAGTAGAGCCATATGTTGTTCGAAAAACTCTATTAAAGTAGAAGAAGGGATGGGGCTTTAAACATAACAAGCTGCTTAAGACGGACTATCAACGCCCGGCAATCTTAGTTCTCGTTTGGTACAGAGTTTACGGTGGTTAGTTTAAGTGTGGTGTTGCGTTGCTAGCCACTTAGCAGGGCGTTATACGAAATGGAAACTTTATGAACTTGCACAAGTATTTATCGATAAATAAAAATACTCTAAATATTCTGCTCAACAATGAGGTTTTCTTCTCGAAAACGGAACAGTTCAATGACCCGTTTGACGGACAAATTTTGCCTAGTACGTACTTATCGGAGCTTAATGATCTTGGTCTAGATACTTCGAACTCAATGCTTAAAAATCATGAGTCATTTTTAAAGAGTAGACTTGGCCAACATGGCGTTCTTTGTTTGAGCTACAAGTGCGATGATATCTTAATGTGGTCTCATTATGGTGACTCTCACAAAGGTATATGTTTAGGCTTTTCTGGACAGCTTCAGGAGCACTTTGAAAAAGAACTTATTGAGAGGGAAGATATTGAGTATGTTGATCATCACCCGTACGTTGATATTTACAATGATGCTAATTCTGGGGTTAGGTTTAACAGACATGATGCCTTAGGCAATTATGAAGAGATGCAGGAGGCGCTTCTTAAGGCTGCATTGACTCGTAAGCACGAGCACTGGAAATACGAAGATGAAACTCGATTTATCTCTACAGATGCTGGAGTCCACAAATTTAACCCGTGTGCGCTAGAGTACGTTGTGTTTGGACTTAACACGACAGCGAATGATCGCTGCTTAATAGAACAGATATTAAGTAATGAAAAGTGGAAATACGTTAAATTGAAGAAAGCTGTTGTAGACAATGGCAGTTTAGGCTTAAAAATAATCGACTGCTAAATTTTGTATAACAAACTGTTCAAGAGTGATTCGCAACGCTTGGCGCTTTCACTTCACTTTAGTTTTGTGTTTACAGCACTATGGTTTAGGTAAGGTGTAAGCGTTGTTCACACCTTAATTTGGCGTTATACGCTTTTGAGGAAATAATCCAATATGAACAAGGTAGTATTCAGAAATTGCGATGAAAATAGTCAGTATTGGGTTGCTCTAGAGAAGCTGTTTCAAACAGAATGGTCTGATTTTCTGTTCGTAGATACTTATAAACCACAACCTAATCTTCCACCGGTAATTGTCGCTCTCAGAGACAATCAAGTTATCGGTGGTCTTGCTTATTCGCGCTTTAAAGAGCCTCATGGTAACTCAGAAGTTAATTGGTTTAATGCTGTTTATGTTTCACCAGAGTGGCGCGGTCAAGGTATTGCTAGTGAACTGATTAACCGAGGTGTTAGCCAAGTATCAGCAGCAACTCAAAGTAACCTGTATGCTTACACAAATGTACCATCGTTGTACGAGTCATTAGGTTGGTTTGCGGTTGACATTGAAAGTGAGCCAAATCATAAGGTTATGACAGTTTCGTTGTAGTGTCAGCACGCGTATAACAAAGCATTTAAGAGTGATTCGCAACGCTTGGCAGTTTCGCTTCGCTCAAGTATAGCCAAGCGCCGCTCACACCTTAATGCGGCGTTATAGCTATTTTGAGTTTTATAGGATAATAATGAAATATAAAAATATATCTTTTGACTTATACAGGTATCAATTACTTCCGATTACTCAGGAAGTTCAACCTGATATGTACAGAAGCATTTTGTCGGTTGAGCAACTCAAAGAGCAAAAGAACATTTTGTTCTATGAAGTTTTGTCAAACTTCCCAAAGCTAGTGAGCAAAGGGAATATTTTGCATCAGAAAGTCGTTCTGAAAGATGGTGACTGGTTTGCATTCAAACTAGGGGTTCAACGCTCTATTGAGCGAGAAAACGAGAACTTCAACAAAGAGCGCATTGAAAACTGGCCTCATGTGACGGTTATCTTGAATAACGCACCAGACTGTCAGTTTATCGCTATCTCTAAGAACTTAAAGGCATTTTCTAGTTCCCGTATTGTCGCAAATATCCTCTCAAATTCGCTTAAAGAGTACTTAAAAAGGCTGCAGCTTACGATGCATGTCAAAGAGCTCTTTGATGAAAAGGAATTTTGGGACTTGGTTAGCAAACACCGCGGTAAGATCACTTCTGTCAAGTTTGAGCTAATTTCTCCTAATATGGCAAACATCTCCAAGTGCCTAAAGGTCGACTTGAAGCAAATTAATTTGGACACAAACTCACACCGAACGTGTTTAGAGCTAAATGCAGCTGATGACGCAGTGTTAGAAATCAGAGATGACAATGAGGTCATTGATGGTATTGTCGAATATGCTTCCGAGGGAGGCGGTGATATATCATTAAAAATAAATGGGTTTAAAAGGTCGGTTCACACTCAAAAAACTAACAGAACAGTGGAGCTAGATGAATTGACGGTAGAGAATTTAAATGCGCAATCGTTAGAAGCGTTACTAGGATTTTTGAGGCCATGATTATTGATTACTTGAAAAGTTGCTCGTTATTCATTGTGTTAGGTGTCCTGACTCGCTTTTTATGCAGCCTAATAGAGTCCAATTTTCTTGTGTCGTTCTTAAGTAATAATTTGATCACGTTGTTAATTGCGTTACTCGCAATTAACACAACGACAGGCAGCGTTGTCATGACAAAATTGAGGGAAATTATTGAACGTCACGGCGGGAATTTCTCTGCGACTTTAGGGCAACTAAAACTTTCTATCGTCGAGCAATTAGTTTTTATAGTACTAGCCATTGTGTTCTTAGTATTGCTTGGGAGCAAGCCTGTAATTGACTCGAATCAGTATATAAGGCCATTGTTAGAGTCTGGTCTGATTGCAGTCTTTATTGCTAGCCTTCATAACCTATATGATACAGCGAACTCTATCTTCGTAATACTTGGTTGGGAAGGTGAACAATAGCTATAACAAAGCATTTAAGAGTGATTCGCAACGCGTGGCATTTTTACCATGCGGTAGTTTAAGTGATTAAGGTGGTTTGCGGTGGCTTCGGCATTGCGTTGCTCACACCTTAACAGGGCGTTATGTGCCCGAATAGAATTAGTGGAATATATGGAAAATAGTAAAGAAATCCCTGAACAGATTAAAGGTTGGAATTGGGGCGCGTTTGCGTTCAATTGGATATGGGGTATTCGCTTTCGTACCTATCGCGCTTTGTTAGTTTTTGTACCGTTCGTTAATATTGTGATGCCATTTATTCTAGGCTTCAAAGGCAATGAGTGGGCTTGGAAGCATAACCAGTGGAGTAGTGTTGAAGAGTTTAAAAACTCTCAAAGAAAGTGGTCTGTTGCAGCTGCGATAATGTTGACTTGTGGTGTTCTCTTTGCTGTCATCTTTACTATCAGCATGAATAGCTCATTTGAAGAGTCTGGTTCAACTAAGCTAGCACTTCGTACTCTAGAGGGTTCGGATAAGTTTCACGCAAATATTGGTACGCCTTACGACATTGACTTAATCCAAGGAATCATTCGAGGGTATGAAGTTTCCGGCTCTGCTGATATGCAGTACGAGATTGAAGGCCCACAAGGTGAAGGCCTATTCGAATTCAAAGCCGAATTGACTGAAAGTACTTGGCAGTTAACTTGCTTGGAAATTAAATATTTGCCTAGCCAAAAACTCGAAATCCTAGCGCCTTGCGAAAAAGGCACATAACAATCTGCTTAAGACGGACTGCCAACGCTCGGCGAATTTACTTCAAAATTTGTTCTGTGTTTACGGTGGCTTGTTAACGTTTTATGGTATGTTGTCAGCCACTTAGCAGGGCGTTATATTCTATGAGGAGAAATCATGAATTCTAGATTCTTAAGGTTATTAGCTATTGGTGTAATTGTGGTGTTTTTTGGCTGTGCTAGTACTCAGGGGCTCGTCGAGGATGACATTTATACTGCAAAGGATGCGAGTTTTTCTGTAACAACACCATTTAAATCTGATCCTTATGCCAATCGATATATGGAGGTTCAGGAACAGTATAGTAACAGAGAAAACCAGGTGGTTTTTACATCTACAGCCGCTCCAATGGAAGTCTACAAGGTGTTTGTGTTCAAAAATGTAGAAGCAGAAGAAAACCTAAAAGAAATTGTTCGGCATGCTTACTATCAACAATTTGAATCTTTTTATGGTACACCAGTAGAGCCAAAAAGTGTTGAAAGTATAACAATTAGTGGTTTCAAAACTAAGCAACTAACTTTTAAGCAAAAAATCCCAGAAACAAAATCAGTTTTGGAAAATAGACCTGAACTAACAATTACTCATTTAGCGTATTATGTCGAAGCCGGAAGTAATGCAGCATACATTTTTGTTAACAAGCCATCTGATGGAGACATTTTCGTTGAAGGCTCAGAAACTAGGATCAGAGATTTCGTCCATTCATTTAAGCTGAATTGAATATAACAAGAGACTATGGCGACTTTTTTGGGTTTTCCTGCCGCAAGTAATCGTTCATATGTAGTCTTAAAAACAGGGTTACATTGGATGGCAGACATCATCGCCATATACATAACGGTTCTAACTTGAGTCCGACCTCCTTGTATTATGTGCTTTCCTTTATAACGACCACTTTCTCTAACGATGGGTGCTACACCAATCAAACTAGAGGCTTGTTTATTGGTGATGTAACCAAGCTCGGGGACGTTACTGATGATAGATGCGGCCAGTATCTTACCGACTCCAGGCATGCTTTGAAGTATCTCATTCTTAGTCTGATATTCAGGAGAGATATCGATGAGCTTTGTGATTTTAGCTTCTACTTTTTCAATTTGATTTTTAAGAGCGGTTAAGATGGGCGTAATGGTTGAGGCGATGTTCTTTGGCAATATTTGTAGTCGGTTTCTTTCCATGGTCTGTATGGAGAGTAACTGATTTCGCCTTGATACTAAGTCACTCATTAATCGGATATTTTCGGCTTTTAGCTCGGTTAAGTCAGGCTGAACTTTTTCAGCATAGTGGGCAATGAGCGCGGCGTCTAAACGGTCGTTCTTAGCTCTTTGTCCAATAGCACCAGCGAACCTTTTTATTCTCAAAGGGTTTGCGATGACATAGGGTAGCTTTGCTTGGTCACAAGTAAGGATGAAGGGCATTTCTAATCGTCCAGTAGCTTCAATCACGACACGCTGAGGTTGGTGTTTAGCGATAGTTCTGACGACTTCTTTAATGCCTTTGTCATTGTTAGGAACGGTGAAGTAAATGTCGAGCGGACGGATATAAATATCTAATTGTGATTTGCCAGTATCAACGCCGACATTAATGTTTTGAAGTGTGTTTGTATTCATAATAAGCTAACTCTTGCTTGCAAATGCGGGCTCGAGACCCAGAAGACTATTCGAGTGTGGTGCTTGGAGTTCTATCTGACGTTCGTACTTGTTATCGGTCTCTCGATAGAGGAGCCATCATTTAATCGAACTATCAGATAGAAGAACTTTAGTTGCAGCTAAAGTCTGGGTCTCACCTTACCCGATTGGAGTGCTTATTATCCATACAATAAATTTAAGCAGATTCGTAACGCTTGGCACTTTCGGTTTGCTTCGGCTTTAGTGTTTACGGCACAATACTTTAGGTTCAGGTGGCTGCGTTGCTCACCACATAATGCGGCGTTATAGCGATTCGGAGAATATCTTGAAATCTTTGTTAAACTTAGTTCGACTTCATTGGTTGTTATTCACGGCTTTAATAGCTCTGGTAATTACTGTTTTGTCCCTATATCCGCTGGATAGCCTTCCTTCCGTTCCAGGGACAGATAAAACCCACCATTTTATTGCTTATGGGGCTTTGGCATTTCCAGTAGCGTTAGCGAGACCCGAAAAGTGGTTGTTATTTATCGTAGGTTTCTTAGTTTATAGTGGTGTTATTGAATTAGTTCAGCCATATGTAAATCGTTATGGTGAGTGGCTAGACTTAGGCGCAAATGGTTTAGGGCTAGTTGTAGGTATTTTAATTGCTTCTTTTGCTCGGTCGATTTTCTTGAAAGGAAAATCGCTATAACAATAAATTTAAGAATGATTCACAACGCTCGGTGCTTTCACTTCAAGCCAGTTTAGTGTTTATGGCACAATGCTTTAGGTGAGGTGGCAGCGTTGCTCACCCCTTAACGCGGCGTTAGCCCTATCAGAGGAAAATAATGAAATCTGCGGTATTAGTTATTGATGTTCAGTCGATTCTGTTCGACCCGGAACCTCAACCATTTGAATCACAAATCGTACTCACCAAAATTAATGAGGTTACGAAATTAGCGCGTGCTAAGTCTGTCCCAGTTATCTTTGTCCAGCACGAGCAACCTAAATCTGTTATTGAATACGAAAGCGTTGGTTGGGCATTACAGTCGAGCTTAATTACACGAACTGGTGACCATTTCGTTCGCAAAACAACACCAGACTCTTTCTTGAACACTAATCTTCAAAGTGTTTTGAATGAACTCGATGTAGGTAGCTTAATTGTGTGTGGCTACGCCTCAGAGTTTTGCGTTGATACCACCATTCGCAGAGCTGCAGGTTTAGGCTATCCCGTAACGTTGGTATCGGATGCTCACACAACTCATGATAAGGAGCACGCCAGTGGGGCTCAAATTCGAGAGCACCACAATGCCACGTTACCTAATATTTCTAGTTTCGGTGTTAAAATCGAAGCGGTAGAGGCACACGACCTTTGGGCATAGGGCTAACAAACTGTTCAAGAGGGCTTCGCAACGCGTGACATTTTCACTATGCGTTGGTTTAAGTGTTTAGGGTGGTATGCGGCGGCTTCGGTATTGCGTTGCTCACCCCTTAACAGAGTGCTATGCACTTAGGTTGACATGAAAGAACTATTGGAAAGAATTCAAACAGAGTTTGATGAAACAGAAGGTAATATTTGCATCGTTGATGCTGATTGGTATGCGGACGATCTTAGGATTAGCCTTTCAGTCTTGATGCATAATGAGGCTGCTCCTGAACTTTGGGAAGTGCAGTGTATTGGTGTCGTTGAAGAGTCTATATGCTCTGTTGAAGAAGAGTTACTTTCTATATCTAAGAACTCTCCTCTTTTAATTCCATATCAAGAAGTAGAAATTGACCTGTTTTTTTCGGGGAACTCATGCAGCCCAGAGTCACTTCTTGGTGTTCTTTTCAGCGCCTGTGTGGAGATAATGGGAAAAGCGGAATACTTAGTCCGGTTCTTGAATCAAAAGCCAACTGTATATGGAATCGTGAAAACTAAATTTGGTACTTTAGGTCGCTTTCCCAAATCATTGGTGACAAAATTACTCAAGAGCTAAGTGCACTGCCAATAAATATCAAGCCCATTGAGGTAGGTCCTCCAAAACACTGGACAGGATCAGAATTCATAAGTTACCAAAGCTTGTCTGTTTTTGAGTTAGTTAATTCTTACGTTATAGCAGAAAGCTTTGCCACAGTACGTGCATAACAAAGCATTAAAGAGTAATTCCTTACGCTTGCCGGTTTCGCTTCGCTCACAGTCTGGCAGGCGTGCGACACACCTTAATGTGGCGTTATGCATATTAATTCAAAGGTTACATTTTTAGAAAGGGAAATTATGAAATATATCTACATTTTATTACTGCTATTTGCTTTTAATAGTCAGTCTTTGGCCTCGGATAACTTGATCGCTCATGTGGTTTATACAGGTTTATATGGTGACGGTAGGTTGTTTATTGCTACAGATAGAGAAATTAATGAACTAGGTTGTAAGAGTACTAGGATAGATGTAGCACCAAATCACCCACAAATCGACAGGTGGCTAAGCATTGCATTGACTGCCCATGCGACTGGAAAGCCTGTCCAATTCAAAACTAATGGTTGCTATAAGAACTATCCGACGTTGGATACTACAGATAACTCTTGGTTTCATAGTAAGTTTTCTGGTTAGGCATTAGCATAACAAGCTGATAAAGATGGACTATCAACGCTTGGCAATTTTTCTGCTAATCAGGTGTAGTGGTTACGGTGGGTATTTTAGTATCATGGTATGCGTTGTTAGCCACTTCGCAGAGCGTTATGCATCAAATGGAAATCTAGTAGATGGAAAATAACTGTGGCAACGTCCTTTAATAGTTCAGCGTGGCACTTACGAAGAAGCCTTAACTAAGAGTGTGAAGGTACTGCAATCAGTAGGTATGGTTTTTGTCGATTTGGTCGATGGTAAGGTAGTTCAACTAAATCCTGAACTGTGGTGGGAAGGGTATGTCATGGCTAATTACCCCGGAGTATTCCGACTATTTTCCTAATCAGGAAGAAGTATTTAATGTAGTTAATGAAGGACTAGTTTTCCACGGTCCTTTTATGGGTGCGAGCACGAATAATACATAACAAGGCGTTTAAGTGGCTGTATATTTAGATTCAATAAAAGTTGCACCTAGAAGAGATCTTCTAAAAGTCATAGATGAATATTCAATGTCATCAGATAGTGTCAGTTTAACTGATTGCATTCGCTTCAAGCTTGTAGAAATATTGCCATTGGGTTCGGTACCTGAAGATAGTTTCGCAGAAAACGATATCGCTCTAGCTGTTCGTGTACCATTTCATCGAAGAGGTACGTTATTGTTTGGCTTCGGAGTAATCTTAGGTTGGCGTCCTCTAGTGACAATCGAGTTTGATGTTATTTCTTTGGCTAGCGGTGAGACAATTGAAACATTGCGTTCAACAAACAAGCTTTGTTGGAGCGGATATATTAGAGGTCTCCTACGTTTGAACTCAATCATTCATATCAAACCAGAATTCGGGTTTGCAGACCTTGAACCACTTATAGAACAGTCTGTATTGAGCCTTTTGAAGGAGGTTCAAACTAAGTACTCATAACAATCTGCTTAAGCCGGACTGCCAACGCTCGGCGAATTTACTTCAAAGTTTGCTCAGCGTTTGCGGTACTTAGTTTAAGTCTCGCGCTATGCGTTGGCGCTATGTGAATAGGAGATTTCAATGGACAAGGCAGTCAAAGCTCGTTTCGATGAATACCCAGAGAATGTTCGTGTTAGGTTAGCGGAGCTACGAAATCTAGTCTTTCAAATAGCATCTGAGTTGGAACTTGGTGAAGTCGAAGAAACTCTAAAATGGGGTGAGCCAAGCTACAGTGTAAAAACAGGCAGTCCGCTAAGAATGGACTGGAAACTCAAGTCTCCTAACAATTATTATCTTTTCTTTAATTGCCAAACCAAGCTAGTCGATACGTTCCGGGAGTTGTATCGAGAAGAACTTGTATTTCAGGGAAATAGAGCAATAGTTCTGTCCTTATCGGAACCGATACCAGAAAGAGCCATTAAGTCTTGTTTAGAGTTAGCTTTAACCTATCAGCAGCGCAAAAATTTACCTCTTTTAGGCGCGTAACAATTCACATAACAATAATCTAAGAGTGATTCACAATGCTCGGCGCTCACACTTTAAGTCAGTTTAATGTTTATGGCACAATGCTTTAGGTAAGGTGCTAGTAGTCACAAGTAATAAGGACCTAAAGATGGAATTAAAGTATCGTTCAGCTGTTTTTGAAGATCTGGAAAGTCTTGTTGCTTTGCTTTCAAATGACCCACTTGGTAGTAAAAGAGAAGAAGTGTCTGTTCCGTTGAATAACGCTTATGTTGAAGCGTTCGAAGCAATTGCACGAGACCCAAACAACGAATTACTTGTCGTTGAACTAGAAAACTCCCTAGTCGGTATGCTTCAAGTGACCTTTATTCCTTACCTGACGCACATTGGTAGCTGGCGTTGTCTTATCGAAGGTGTGCGAATCCATAGTGACTATCGTGGACAAGGTTTTGGTGAGCATATGTTCGCACATGCTATCGAACTGGCAAAAAGCAAAGGCTGCACAATCGTTCAGTTAACAAGTGACAAGCAGCGCCCTGATGCAATCAGGTTCTATGAAAAACTTGGATTCAAACCAACACATGAAGGGTTTAAACTCGCGTTGTAGGCTGTACGCAAACAATCTGTTTAAAAGTGAGCCACACCTTAATTTGGCTTGAGGTGTTGTCGAGTTCGGTTTAGCTACATCTTTCCTGTGAATCTAATAGTTGTTAACCTTATGTCTCTATGAATGGTTAGGTAGTGGTTATGAAAATCAGTCTGTTGAGTTTAGTTTCTGCACTCCTTCTAAGTGGTTGTTCTTTGTTTGTAAGCGAAAGCTACTTTGGTGAAAACTGGACTGGGCATCATATAAATGAACTTGTAGAGCAGTGGGGAGAGCCTCACGAAATGAAGTCTAAAGAAGGTGGTGTGATTGAAGCTGAATATAAAATTTTCAGCGACAGCTGTACGTACATCTTTATTACGGACGAGCAAGGGGTGATTAAATCTTATACGTACGAAAGTACATTTTTAGGAACATGCAAACCGATAGGGTAAACACCCACAATAAACTCGAGACGGATTTATAACGCTTGACGTTGTAGGTTGTTGAGTTACGCCACAGTGTGGCTTAAGTACCTAGTATAGACGTGACACCGTAGCGCGGTGTTGGGTTCTGACCAATTAAAAGGAATAAACACAATGGTTACATGTTACGTTCGATATATCATCGACCCTTTCAAGCTATCCGAATTTGAAGAATATGCAAAAATGTGGATTCCACTAGTCAACAGACTAGGCGGGCATCATAATGGGTATTTTCTTCCTTCAGAAGGCGCTAACAACGTCGCTTTAGCGTTATTTACCTTTCCCAGTCTAGCGGACTACGAGGCATATCGTAACAAGTCGTTAGCTGACAAAGAGTGTCTAGAAGCATTTAAATTTGCAGAAGAGACTCGCTGTGTTTTGAGCGTTGAACGTAGCTTCTTTAGACCGGTATTTGGCTGATATACACATCCGACAATACACTTTAGAGTGATTCAACGCGCTTGGCGCTTTCACTTAAAACAAGTTTAGTCTTTACAGCACAATGGTTTATGACAATTCTCGCTACGCGCATGCGCGTTATGTGCCAAGTGTGATTTGTCTTACACTATGTGCAATTAGGTGTCTATATTATGTGCGATAGTCATTCATAAGGAGTGGTTATGGCTCTTACAAGTAAACTTAAAGTCGTTATTTCCGTCATTGCGATGGCGATATCTTCGGTATTCCTTGCTCTGGACTTATTTGGTGTTATTCCCTTTTTGGTTCTAGTCGTGTCGTTTTTCACCGTTATTATCCAAGGAACTTTATGTTTTCTCGGCTATGAAGATGGAGATATGTTTGAAGCATACCAAGACTCTGAGCGAACAGAGGCTACAGCGATTGCTAACTTGTTCAAAGATAAAAAGGACTGTGACAAACTTTAAGAAAGCAGGCTTTTTAAATAGGGTTCAGTGTTGAAAATCATATTGCGACTGATGGGTATGTGCGCTTTATTGGTCAAGAGATCAACCAGCTAAGCGAGAGTCAATATCAAGCTTGGTTGAAATATCACCTTTCTACATGCTCAGAACCGTCATTGCTTGGGAGTAGCAATCATGGTTTGGTTATTGCGAAAAAGTCCATTTAACGAAACGTATATTATGGAGGGTTGAATTACGTGTTGTATCCAAAGGCTTTAAGTGCAGGTGACAAGATAGGCTTTTTCTCACCGTCATCGCCAGCAACAGTATTTGCGCCAAAACGATTCCAACGTGCAAAAGCTTACCTTGAATCTCATGGATTTGAGCTTGTTGCTGGCTCTCTTACGGGAAAGTCTGATAGTTATCGCTCAGGCTCGATTTTAGAGCGAGCAGATGAGTTAAACCAGCTCATTAGAGACCCAAGCATTCGTTGTATTATGTCAACGATTGGCGGTAACAACAGCAACGCTTTATTGCCCTACATTGATTATGACGCTCTACGTAGAGATCCTAAAATTATTATTGGTTACTCAGATGTAACTGCTCTACTCATGGGGATTTATGCACAGACGGGGTTAGTCACTTTCTACGGCCCAGCTTTAGTTGCATCATTCGGTGAGTTTCCTCCTTTAGTTGATCAAACATTTCAGTCTTTCTTAGAAATATTGACTACAGAATCAGGCCTATATTCTTATTCTATGCCAGATGAGTGGACTGATATTAAGCATGACTGGGAAACTCAGGATTCAAATAAAGCGACATATCCAAATGAATGGCGGTTCAAAGGTAGGGAAACAGTTAAAGGACGCGTTATTGGTGGCAATTTAAATACAATAGCGGGTATTTGGGGTAGTCCATATATGCCAGATATCCAGTTTGGCGACATCCTACTTATAGAGGACTCACTAAAGAGTATTGAAACAGTAGAGCGTTCGTTTGCCCACTTGCTCGCTTGCGGAGTATTCGATATGGTTGGCGCAATTGTACTGGGTAAGCATGAGTTATTCGACAATAAAGGGACCGGTCGAACTCCATTGGATGTCTTACTGGAAGTGTTAAACGGAAAAGAAGTGCCAATTTTATATGGTTTTGACAGTTGTCATACTCATCCAATGCTTGTTACACCTTTAGGTGTTCAAGCTAAAATTGACTTTGATAATCATCGCTTTAGTCTTGTAGGGCAATGGCTGTCAGAAAAATAACAGTCCATTAAAGAGTTAATTCCCACCCTTACTTTGCTCACACCTTAAGGGAGCGTTATAAGCATTTATTGAGAAGAAATACATGGAAACAGAAAGGCTAAGATTAGTTCCTCCTTCGATGAAGATTCAGCCTTTGATGCTGGAAGCAATATTGGAAAGTAAAAACGAATTAAGCGAGTATCTGCCTTGGGTTCAACATGCTTTGACTGAGTCCGAGTCAATAGAGAATACAAAGCAGGCTATTAGTAACTTTGAAAACTTCGAAGGTGAACTACGATATTCGCTAATCGATAAAAATACCAATCACTTCATCGGCGCAATTGGTTTAATCATCCGAGACAAAGATGTTCCTTTTTTTGAAATAGGGTATTGGTTACGTAGCTCATGTGTCGGGTATGGTTATATCGCTGAAGCGGTTAAAGTTTTAGAAACTTACGCATTTATAGAACTCAAAGCGAACAGATTGGAAATCAAGGCGGCGGAAGAGAATAGAAAAAGTCGAGCCGTTGCGGAGCGATGTGGGTACGCTTTCGAAGGAATACTGCGTAATGACCGTAAGCTTCAGTCTGGCATGCTAAGTAGTACAGCCGTGTATTCGAAAATCGGCTTATAACCTTAAACTATCTGCTTATCGGTTACAGGTTCGTTAGGGTTTTTATCAACATGGGGAGGGAATATGGCAATTTCATTTTATAGTAAGAGACTGACAGTTGCTGAAATTACTGGAGAACTTTCTTTGAGCGCGCACTCAAGTTTGCTCGAACGAATTCCTCAAATCCTCACGCCAGCGGTTGTTGAAAATCTTCCTCCATATTTTCACGGCATTACTTCCGGTGAACAGGCCAGAGCCTGACTTGAACGAATGTTGTTGGAGAGCCGCTTACTTAAAATAGAAGCAAAGAATCACGAACTAATAGGCTTCTTGTTTGCCTATGTGGAAGGTGAAGATTGTGCCCATATCGGTTATCTACTTGCCGAAGATTACTGGGGGAAAGGTTTGGCTAGCGAATTGATTCAAGGCTTTATTGATGAAGTCGTGAAATCTGAACCATGGGTGAAACTCATAGGTGGTGTTGACCCAACTAACATCGCTTCAGCGAAGTTACTTACCAAAATGGGTTTCGTAGAGCAGCCAACTAGTGACAGTGATGTGGTTTTTTATGAGTATATGCTTCCCAAGCGATAGTTATTAAAATCAATTTAAGTAGAGTCGCAATGTTCAGCGTTTTATATTTGAATCGACTGTAGTGTTTACAGCACAATGATTTAAGTAGGGCGTTAGCTGCCTAATTAATCTAGTGCCAATTACATGGAGAAAATATTGTGGAATTCTGGAAGTTATTGCTTTTTATACCTGCGTGTTTTGCGCTTAATATGACTCCTGGTCCAAACAACCTGTTGTCTATGAATAATGCTCGTTGTTATGGTTTCAAATCTGCCTTCATCGCTGGGCTTGGGAGAATAACAGCGTTTTCTGGAATGATTGCGTTAGCCGCTTCAGGTCTTGCTGTGGTTCTGTATACATCAGAAGCTCTGTTTCTAACTATTAAAATAGCGGGAGCAGCGTACCTGCTTTGGATTGCCTTTAATCTTTGGGGTTCAGAGTCAAGCCCAATCACAGAGTTTACAAATGCTCAAAACCGTTTGGGTTTAGCGAAGCAAGAATTTTTGCTAGCAGCTGGTAACCCCAAAGCTATTCTGATTTTCACTGCATTCCTTCCGCAGTTTGTCGATGTTTCGGACAATGTAAATGAACAGTTTTTCGTTTTAGGGGCAACGTTTCTCATATTAGAAATGGGCGCAATATCGATCTATGCCATATTCGGAATATATTTGCGACAGTGGTTTGCGAAACCTGCAATGGCCAAGCGTTTCAACAGAGGCTGCGCTAGTTTCTTAGCTATGTCAGGGGCAAGTTTGCTGTTAAGTCGCCAGTAATTAATCTTATAGCAAAGGAGGCTATGAAATGTACGAGTTCTTAGTTGGCCTAGAAGTTTCAAATGATGATGTTTACTCAAACTACCGAGCTGCTATGAAGCCTATCCTCACTTCATATGGTGGCAAATTCGGTTTTGACTTCATTGTTTCAGAAGTTCTCATCTCTGAAGTGGATAAACCCATTAATCGAGTCTTTACAATACGGTTTCCAGATCAATCCGTTGCCGAAACTTTCTTTACAGACAGTGAGTATTTGAAAGTAAAGGAGCAACTCTTTGATACGGCTGTATCTCATACAACGATTATTTCGAGTTACAACAAAGAGGATTAATTATTACATGGAAGTAGTAGAAGCAAGCTTAAGCTTAGCGCCTTTGCTCGCGAGTTATGCTAAAGAGTGCTATGAATCCGGAATTCCCAAATATGCCAATGTAGAGCGTGACCCTGAAAGCTATTTATCTGGTTTAATAGAACGTGCTCAAGAAACCTACGAATCACCAAATGGTTATCTACCCAGTACCACATATTATTGCCTCGCGGATAAAAAGATTTTAGGTGCGATTCGGGTAAGAAGAGGAAGTAACGCGAACGTAGAAAATGTGATTGGTCATATTGGTTACGAGACTAGGCCATCTGCCCGAGGTAAGGGGGTTGCTTCTCATTTGCTCGCCTGGGTGCGCGATCATGTTGTGACCGATCTTGTTATCGTGACGTGCTCAATCGATAACCCAACCTCTCAGAAAGTGATAGAAAAGAGTGGCGGAGAATACCTCGGTAACTATGAAGATAAAAATGAAGGTGTGGTGAAGCGCTATCGATTAGTGCGTCCAGTGTAAACGACGAAATATGTAATCCATAAGGTTCGGTGTATGAAGGTAACATTTAAAACGGTTCTATTACTTAGTACGGTTTTCACTTTGACCGCTTGCTTGGGAATGCCAAAGTCAGTGACACCTGTTGGTGATTTTGAACTCACAAACTATCTTGGTAAATGGTATGAGATAGCTCGTTTAGACCATTCTTTTGAACGAGGGCTTACACAAGTTACCGCGGAATACAGTTTACGCGATGATGGTGGGGTAAAGGTCATTAATCGCGGGTATAACAGCGAATCCCAACAATGGAAAGAGGCTGAAGGAAAAGCGTACTTTGTCGATGCCAAGAACCAAGGGTATTTAAAAGTTTCCTTTTTCGGACCTTTTTATGGTTCCTATGTCGTGTTTGAGTTAGAACGTAGTAACTATGATTATGCGTTTGTATCTGGCCCTAACAATGAGTACTTATGGTTATTAGCTCGGACACCAACAGTTAGTGATAGTGTGATAGAGAAGTTTAAAACCATGTCCAAAGAGCGAGGTTTTAACACTGACGAGTTGATCTTTGTAAAACAGCCTCAAAGTTAGGTAAACCAAGAGCCTCCGTAGAGACTCACTTTATAAGGCTGCGACTAGTACTTAAATTGCGCGACAATTTTCTCTAGTTTATGGCTAACTCCCGACACTTGCTCGCTGCATCTTACAGAGCCTGACACCACCTCAAAGGTGTTGCCCGCCAAATGCGCAATTTCAGTGATGTTACGATCAATTTCAGCAGAGACCATTGATTGCTCCTCAGAGGCGGTCGCAATTTGTGTGTTCATATCAAACATTTCACTAATCTGCTCACTGATACCTTCAATGGCTTCCACCACTTTATGAGTGTGTTCGTTGGTCGTTCTTGCCTGTGCTGCGCTGGTTGCCATTTGATTGGCCGTTTGCGAAATACCCTGAGTAAGCGACTGAATCGTCGACTCGATTTGATGAGTAGAGTCATTAGTCATTAATGAAAGCTGGCGCACTTCGTCCGCCACTACAGCAAAGCCACGACCACTTTCACCAGCTCGAGCTGCCTCTATAGCGGCGTTAAGTGCAAGCAGGTTGGTTTGTTCCGCAATGCCTTGAATCGTAGAAACCACTTGGTTGATTTCTCGGCTTTGCTCTTCAAGTGATACAACGTGGGTTTGAGATTCTTCGATACTTGCTGCTAACACATCAATTCGATCGCCTGTTGCATGTGTCATATCCAGCGCATTCTGTGCTTCTGTTTTCACGCGCTCGGCATTGTGCGCTGCAGACTCAATATTCGCGGTGATCTCATTAGTCGTCATGACCAACTCATTGACGGCGGTCGCGACAGACTCAGATTCCAGCTTCTGCTGCTCGGCGTTCTTCATACTCTTCGAGGACGCTTGTTCTGAACTGCATGAGCTTTCACTTAGTACTTCCATCACCGAGGCGACATCTTTTATATGCGTGTGTAACTGGCTAACAAAGGTATCGAATGAGTTAGCTAATTGAGCTAGTTCATCATTACCTTTGGCGTTCATCCTGACGGTGAGATCGCCACTGCCAGATGCGATATCTTTCATCAAGGCGTTGATGATTTTGATCCGATTAAGAATACTTCTGCCGATCATAAATAGCAGTAAAGAGAGCAGGGCAACCATGGTTAACCCGATTATTTGCAATTGCTGTTTAACTTGTACTGTCGCTAACGAAATCTCTTGCACGATAGCAGACTGTAACGAGGAGATTTCTTCTTCCGTATTGTGAACATTACTTCTCAATTGACCTCTTAAACCTTCATTAGCGCTATAGCCCAATAGCGTTCGAGCATTGATCAACTGCTCCGCTTTCGCTCGATAGTTAAAGAAGTAATTCGCTAACGATGGGTATTGGTCAACAGTCGATTCAAACTGACTTAGTGCATTGACTAAAAGCGTTTCACTCTCTTCTGATATATCGGATAGATATCGGAAATCCGCTTCCATTAACTCAAATAGCGCCACTTTTAAGTTAATATCACGTTGTTCGACGGCCAATTGTCTTAATTCGAGGCGAGCCTGCTCCAACTGACTTGTATAACTTGTATCACTGCCTTTACCTTCAAGCAAATTGACTTGGTTGACCAGTTGATGAAACTGAGCCTGATACTGTTCAAGTGTCTGCGAAATAGTTTTCGTCGAAGAAGTGAAGTCAAGATCGTTAAGTACCAAGGTATTAGACAAGTCTGCAAGACGTTCTGCCATTTGATCAAATGTCGAATCAAATCGCTTAGGGTATTTAAGATCTTTACGTGCTAAGAAGTCCTTCTCATGGCGTCTTAACATCAATAGATCGACTTCACTGGCCAGATTTTGACTCGCGGCATGCTCTAAAGACTGGAGACGCGCAAGGCTAGAGTGTTCAACAAAGCCGTAGAGAGCAACAAAAATTAAAAGCATGGCGTTGATAAGAAACAGTTTCGCGCGAATAGATAAAGCAAAACCTTTAGAATGCTGAGTGCCTGGAGAATCGTCCATGAACACCTCCCTGATTGCCTAGTGACGTCGATAGCTTATTAATGTGACAAATTTATAAATTTTTTGTGACACATATATAAAACTAATAGCAGTGCACCACGTCTTTGCAAGTTTAGAGAGATAAAAAAAACGCACCTTATCGATGCGTTATCGAGTTGCAGGTACAGCTTATTCACTAGCCTTTTACGTCAAACTCAATCTTTTTGGCACCAGTAAAGACTTGAAAGCGTAGGCCTTTTGCACGAGCAATTGTAGTGATACCAAACTTCTCAGCGAGCTCTAACCCCATTTGTGTAACACCAGAACGAGATAGAAGAACTGGTATCCCCATTTGCGCCACTTTAATCACCATTTCAGAAGTAAGGCGACCGGTAGTGTAAAAAATCTTATCTTCTCCAGACTCTTGATTAAGCCACATTTCACCTGCCAACGTATCTACGGCATTGTGACGACCCACATCTTCAACGAAAGAGAGGACTTCATTACCTTTACACACCGCACAGCCATGAACTGCACCCGCTTTTTTATACGTGTCGTTGTAATGAGTTAACGCTTCCAGCGCGGAATAGATTTCAGATTGCTTGAGAGGGACTTGAGGAACCTGATAGCCTTCGAGCTGCTTCATCACATTGCCATACATGGTGCCTTGTCCGCAGCCAGAAGTGACGGTCTTTTTCTTGAGTGCGCTTTCTACTTGTTGAATGTCTTCTTTAGTGATGACCGCTGCCGTATGCGTTTCCCAGTCTATAATGACAGACTCTAACGATTCAGGATCACTGATAAAACTTTGGTTCTTTAAATATCCGAGAACCAAGGATTCAGGTCGAGATCCTAGCGTCATTAAGGTTACGACCTCTTTCCAGTTCAGCATAACCGTGAGAGGGCGCTCACAGGCGATCTGCTTGGTCAACCTCTCACCATATTCATCGAACACTTCTACTTCGATGGTTTGCAAAGGATTTTCACTGGTTTTAATAATGTTTGGTTTAACCACAGACGTTTCCTATCTAAATACTCAGTATTATTTTTGCTACTTGTTACTTGCAATTAGCGTTCCTATTTGTCGATCCTCTAATTTTGACAAACCAACGCCATCTCAGTCAGAGATTTCAACTAAATTGGTTGAATATAGAGCAAGTCAGTTATGGGTACAGATATTGCTTGCAGCATGAGCATATAACTCTATTTAAGTGATTTGTGTAAATCCATTAAATATCAAATTCGACGCTGGTGAACCATGTCAAAACATCAAACTGTGACTGAAAAAGTAGAAAAATCGCAAGAGCTTTGGCCAATTGAATGCCAACTCGTCGCACATGAAATCGCCACAGGTCTATGGACGACGACGCAATGGCAGTTAGTTTCATTCGACCTTACCCCAAATGAAGCAAAGGCAACGGTTGCGTTGCTTCAATTGCATCGAGATGAGCGCACTGATTATCGATTTAACCTAAGTTCAAATCAGCCAAAATTGTTTTTGGTTCTAGATAATGTCGATTCTGATGAGACGCCAAACATCGTTACCCTCACAGCTTCGCAAAGTGTCGCAGGCCAGTATATGGATGGCGATTACTTGGTGCTTTCTAATGATATGCCACTCCCTGTTCAAGCGTGGATGGAAGCCTTTATTGGTCGTCATGGGGAGCTGCTCGAACAAAGACGCAAAAAACGTAAAGGGGCAGGTAGAGCAAGTGGCAACTAGTTTTTTTAATCGTTGGTCTAAAAAGAAGTTAGAAGGTGAAAATGTTCCTCAGGATGAGCCTTTAGCCGAGCTCGATCAAGATGTCGTCTTAGCCGAGTCAGAGACAGCAGGGGAGCCAGAAACCGCTTTAGAACCAAGTACTCAAGCGGTTGAAGCTGCTGAGCAACCTGAGACGAACATCGCCTCACTTCTTACGTCAGAAGCTGAGTCTGCGGTAAAAAAAGCGGCGCTAAGGAAGCTGTTCCTATCGGGTCAGTTTAGTGAAATCGATGGCTTGAATGATTATGACCACGACTATAAAGCTGTAAAAAGCCTCTCTTCAGATGTTGCTGAAAAGCTTCGTGATTGGATGCAATCCGATGAAGAAGAGGTAGACAATAATACTCAGATGACAAGCAGTGATGATAACTTAGCTAAACATGAAGAAGTTAAAGAACAAACGATAAGCGATTCATCGCAATCGATAGAAAGTACGGAAACAGTGGGACAAAATATACCACACAAAGAATAGGTACATTTTGACTAAATCATCAATTTACGGAGTGGGACAAATTGTCTCACTCCGTTTTTTTATTGTCTAATTGGTCATCGAATAACGATAAAGCATTGATTTAATGGGTATATAAAGTTGGTACAGCAATTGCTTTTACTCGCCTAAGTGAATATTCCGTTCTACTGGAACAGAGCAATGCTAAAAGAACTACTACAAGAATCAACATCGGCAAACGGAAAGGCGCGACGCTATGCGTTTGAGAATACCGTTGAGCTAACCAATCTTATTCCACCAACTGTCAGCTATGAAAGTGGCGGTAACACACTCATCGTAGGGCCTACATCCATTATTGAGAGCGCCGCTGGTCAGTTAGAGCAGTTAAAAAGTATCACCTTGCTGTCTACTGACGGTGAGAAAGGTGAGTCTAACAACCTCTATTTTGCTAGCTCAGTTCAAGTATCGGGTTTTCTAGGGACGTTTACTGTCGTTACTGAAAACAATGGAATTGAAAGTAATCTTGCGCAGGTTGCTATCAACAATGATTGCTTCGATATCGTTCTAGACTTGTGCCTTAGCAGCTGTATGAGTGAAGAAGTCCCAGTCCCTGGTTATTACCCAGTGGGGCGCGGTTATCCAAAACTCGCGGAGGCGCTGGAAGAGATCCCGACTCTGATGGGCACCTTTGATAAACCAAAGTTCTTCCGTCTAGATACAGACTTATGTGCGCATAGTTCTCGCGGCGTAAAAGGGTGTGAGCGATGTGTTGATGCTTGTCCTGCCGGAGCATTGTCCAGTGAAGGTACAGATAAAACTGGGCATAGAATCGAAATTAACCCTTACCTTTGTCAAGGCGTGGGCACTTGTGCAACCGCATGTCCGACCGAGGCGATTCATTACGCGCTTCCTACTCCACAAGAAACCCAGAAATTCATAGAACGCACACTAGCAAACTATGAGCAAGCGGGCGGGCAAGATCCTATTGTTTTAATTTGTAGCTCACGCCATGAACAATACAACGTGATAGCGCTTAAAGCACTACCAGATAATGTGGTTCCTGTTGTTGTAGAAGAATTGCCTTCAGTTGGAATTGATTCGTGGTTTGCAGCATTAGTGAATGGGGCTACTCAAGTATTGTTTGCCGCCAGTCGTTTTATGCCAGAAACCATTCTTCGTGTCCTCAACAATGAAGTGGCCACTGCGCAAGAATTGCTGACTCAGCTCGGTATTGCGAAAGAGACCGTAGATATTCTTTATCTAGAATCTCTGAGAGAAGGGGCGCCAACGCTTTGCACCGAATCGTTTGATTTGGCATTGGGCGATCTTCAAGGGAATAAACGTCAACGTCTTTTCACCGCACTGGATTCTCTCGCACAAGCTCGTATTCCTGTTGAGAATATCGTAGAACTGCCAGAAAGTGCGCCTTACGGTAATGTCAGCTGTGAAAGTAAAGATTGTACCTTGTGTATGAGTTGTGTCGCGGTTTGTCCTACCCGAGCATTACACACCGATGGTTCTTCTCCTTCACTTCAATTTGTCGAGCAAGACTGCATTCAATGTGGGCTATGTGCTAAAGCGTGCCCAGAACAAGTTCTGACTCTGACGCCTCGTATGAATTGGGACAAAGAGAGTCGCCAGCAAGCCCAAGTTATCCATCAGGAAAAAGCAGCGGAGTGTGTACGCTGCCACAAGCCTTTTGCGCCGCAGTCGATGATTGACATGTTACAAGATAAGTTACGTGGTCACTCTCATTTTGCCGATGAAGCGGCTCTGAATCGCATTGCTATGTGTGAAGACTGCCGAGTGGTGGACATGTTTGAGTCCATGGCAGAAGACCCAACCAAACAATTGAATTATTAAGGTGTGAGTACGATGGATAATCAACAACAAACAATTCGTGCAGATATCTACCTTCTGCTGTCAACGCTATACCGTCAGCAGCCATCAACTGAACTGATTGATTTCCTGTCCCAACTAGAGACAGAGCAAGCCGAAAGTGCCATGCAGCTTGCTTGGCACAAAGTGAAATCAGCAGCAATCGAAAGCAGCCAAGAACAGCTAGAAGATGAATACCAAGAGCTATTTATCGGCATTGGTCGTGGTGAAGTCGTGCCTTTTGCTTCTTGGCACCTAACAGGGTCACTAATGGAGAAGCCGCTTGCGTCTATTCGTCATGATCTTGGACTTCTTGGTTTAGAGCGAGAAGAGCAAGTAAAAGAGCCAGAAGATCACTTTTCGGCGCTCTGTGAAGCGATGTCTGTACTCACCGACGAAGAGGAAGAGCTACAGCAAGTGTTCTTCAACAAACATTTAGGCACATGGTTCAGCTCTCTGGTTAAACAACTGAAAGAAGCAAAGAACGCGAGCTTTTACTTGGCCGTAGCCGAACTGACGAACGCGTTTATGACTCTAGAGCAGGTGCGTTTCAGTGCCAATCTACAAAACAGCAAAACCAAATTAAAAATTGATGTGAAAAACGTGACTGAGTATGAGCAGCCTCAGCAATAACGTCTCACGTCGATAGCAATACCTACTAAAAAGGGTAAGGAAGCAATAATGAAAGATAATAAAGAGTTAAATCAAAGCCGTAGGGATCTTCTCAAAGGCTTAACGACCGCAGCAGTCGCTGGAGCCGTAGTCGCTGGCACTACCAAAGTGGCTAGCGCTGCAGAATCTGTAGAAGTGAAGCAAGACGAAAAGAAAACGGGTTATCACGAAACTCAACATATTCGTGACTACTACGAAACGCTATAGGAGCTAACCAATGAAATTAGTCAAACGCTCCGATAACGTGAGCAAAGAACAGAATCAGTTAGGTGTATCGAGACGTGCCTTCATGAAAAACAGCTCACTTGCTGCTGGTGGCGCTGTCGTAGGTGCGAGTTTGTTTGCACCCGGCATGATCAAAAAAGCAGAAGCAAAAGCTGTTGATCCTAATGCAAAAACAGAGATCAAACGTACCATCTGTTCTCACTGTTCTGTTGGTTGTGGTATTTACGCTGAAGTTCAAAACGGTGTATGGACCGGCCAAGAGCCTGCTTTCGATCACCCATTTAACGCGGGTGGACACTGTGCGAAAGGTGCTGCTCTACGTGAGCACGGACACGGTGAACGTCGCTTAAAGTACCCGATGAAACTTGAAGGCGGTAAGTGGAAGAAGCTTTCTTGGGATCAAGCGATTGAAGAGATCGGCAACAAGGTTTTGGATATTCGTAAAGAATCAGGCCCTGATTCTGTCTACTGGCTAGGTAGCGCGAAGCACAGCAACGAACAAGCGTATATGTTCCGTAAAATGGCATCGCTTTGGGGTACTAATAACGTCGATCATCAAGCGCGTATCTGTCACTCAACCACCGTAGCAGGTGTAGCCAACACTTGGGGTTACGGCGCGATGACTAACTCGTTCAATGACATGCATAACTGTAAGTCGATGCTATTCATTGGTTCAAACCCGGCAGAAGCTCACCCAGTCGCGATGCAGCATATCCTGATCGCCAAAGAGAAGAACAACTGTAAGATCGTTGTTGCTGACCCGCGTCGCACCCGTACTGCTGCAAAATCGGATCACTATGTCTCTCTTCGTCCTGGTTCAGACGTTGCTTTCATTTGGGGTATTTTGTGGCACGTTTTCGCTAACAAATGGGAAGACAAAGAGTTCATCCGTCAACGCGTATTTGGTATGGACGAAATACGCGAAGAAGTCGCCAAGTGGAGCCCTGCGGAAGTCGAACGCGTCACTGGCGTGTCTGAAGCGGATGTTTACAAAACTGCTAAACTACTTTCAGAAAACCGCCCTGGCTGTGTGGTTTGGTGTATGGGTGGTACTCAGCACACCACAGGTAACAACAACACGCGTGCTTACTGTGTGCTAGAGCTTGCGCTTGGCAACATGGGTAAATCGGGTGGTGGTGCGAACATCTTCCGTGGCCACGACAACGTACAGGGTGCAACAGACCTTGGCGTTCTATCTCATACACTTCCTGGTTACTACGGCCTTTCTGATGGCGCTTGGAAGCACTGGTCGAAAGTTTGGAATCTAGAGCACAAATGGGTTCAAGATCGATTCGATCAAAATGAGTATCGCGGCAAGAAACCGATGAATAACATGGGTATTCCTGTGTCTCGTTGGATCGATGGTGTATTAGAAAACAAAGACAACATCGAGCAAAATGACAATATTCGCGCCATGTTCTATTGGGGTCACGCAGTAAACTCGCAAACTCGTGGCGTTGAAATGAAGAAGGCAATGCAAAAGCTGGATATGATGGTCATCGTTGACCCATACCCAACAGTTGCAGCGGTAATGAATGATCGTACCGATGGCGTCTATCTTCTACCAGCGACAACCCAGTTCGAAACGTACGGCAGTGTAACGGCGTCTAACCGTTCTATTCAGTGGCGCGACAAGGTGGTTGATCCTCTGTTTGAATCAAAACCTGACCATGAAATCATGTACTTGTTGACCAAGAAGCTAGGTTTTGCAGAGCAGCTGTTCAAGAATGTGAAGGTGGAAAACAACCAACCTGTAATCGAAGACATTACCCGTGAATTTAATCGCGGTATGTGGACAATCGGTTACACAGGTCAAAGCCCAGAGCGTTTAAAAGCGCACCAACAGAACTGGCACACATTCCACAAAACGTCACTAGAAGCTGAAGGTGGTGTTGCTCATGGTGAAACCTACGGTCTACCTTGGCCATGTTGGGGTACACCAGAAATGAAGCACCCTGGTACGCATATTCTTTACGATACGTCTAAGCCAGTGGCTCAAGGCGGCGGCAACTTCCGCGCACGCTTTGGCGTTGAATTCGAAGGCACTAATATCCTTGCCGAAGATAGCTACTCAAAAGGTTGTGAGATTGAAGATGGTTACCCAGAATTTAGCGACAAACTGCTGAAATCTCTTGGTTGGTGGGATGATCTAACGGCTGAAGAGAAAGCAGCAGCGGAAGGTAAAAACTGGAAGACAGACCTATCTGGTGGTATTCAGCGTGTTGCAATCAAGCATGGCTGTATTCCTTTCGGTAACGCGAAAGCGCGTGCTGTGGTTTGGACCTTCCCTGACCGCGTACCACTTCACCGTGAACCGCTTTACACACCACGTCGCGACCTTGTTGCGGATTACCCAACATGGGACGACAGCGAGTCTATCTACCGTCTACCAACCATGTACAAGTCGATTCAAGATAAAGATGTATCGGGTGAGTACCCAATCATCCTAACCTCGGGTCGTCTGGTTGAGTACGAAGGTGGTGGTGAAGAGACACGTTCGAACCCATGGCTAGCTGAGCTTCAACAAGAAATGTTTGTTGAAGTAAACCCGAAAGATGCCAATGACCTTGGCTTCAAAGATGGTGAAATGGTTTGGGTTGAAGGTGCAGAGAAAGGCCGTATTCATGTCAAAGCCATGGTCACTCGACGCGTTAAACCGGGTATGGCATTTATTCCATTCCACTTCGGCGGCAAATTCCAAGGTGAAGATCTTCGCGGCAAGTACCCAGAAGGTACCGACCCATACGTTATTGGTGAATCTGCCAACATCGCCACGACTTACGGTTATGACCCTGTCACGCAAATGCAGGAAACCAAAGTCACCCTATGTAACATTCGCAAAGCTTAAGGAGTCAACAAATGGCTAGAATGAAATTCCTTTGTGACACCAAGCGCTGTATCGAATGTAACGGCTGTGTCACTGCATGTAAGAACGAAAATGATGACGCGTTAGAGTGGGGTATCCAACGTCGCCGCGTCGTCACTTTGAACGATGGTGAACCGGGTGAGAACTCGATTTCTGTTGCTTGTATGCACTGTACCGATGCGCCTTGTATGGCGGTTTGTCCGGCGGACTGTTTCGAGCACACAGAAGATGGCATCGTGCTACACAACAAAGATCTTTGTATCGGTTGTGGTTACTGCTTGTTTGCTTGCCCGTTTGGCGCACCACAGTTTCCTAAACAGGAAGCGTTTGGTGAACGCGGCAAGATGGACAAGTGTACCTTCTGTGCAGGTGGTCCTGAAACAGAAGCGGGCTCTGTTGAAGAGCGTCAGAAGTACGGTGCGAACCGTATTGCTGAAGGTAAGCTGCCAATGTGTGCTTCACTATGTTCAACCAAAGCTCTTTTGGCAGGTGATGCTGAGAAGGTGTCTGACATCTTCCGTCAACGTGTTGTAGAGCGTGGTGCTAAAGGCGCTGGTTGGACAGACGGTAACGATCTGTCTTACGACGCAACGAAAAGCTAAGACTGGAGAGATTCATGTTTTCAATGTTTAAACGTGCATCTCTTGTAATGCTGTCAATGATGGCAGCATTACTCTTTGCTTTATCGCTGCCTGCGCATGCTGAGCAAAAAGAGTCTGAAGTTGCACAACGTGAAATGACCCAATTGGCAGGAGCCGATTTCTGGCGTCAAGTTCGTCAAGGCGAAGAGGGCTACACGACGTCTCAGTTCCCTGAGCATGGAATGCTAATTAGTACCCCAGGTCAAACTTGGTACATTTTGAAAGAGAAATGGATGTCACCAGCGGGAGCTGTGGCAATTTTCGGTAGTATCGCATTCGTTACCTTAATGTACATTGTGATTGGGCCTCTCATGTTGAGCGCGCCAAGAACAGGTAAGAAGATCAAACGCTGGTCTAGACTGGATCGCGCCTTGCACTGGAGTATGGCGTTTACCTTCTTAACACTCGCGTTTAGCGGGCTGATGTTGGTTTACGGTAAACATTTCCTTAAGCCGTACATTCCGTCTGAGCTGTGGGGCTTCATCATCATGTTGGCGAAGCAATACCATAACTACATTGGCCCCATCTTCTACGTGTTACTGCTATGCGTGCTGATTAAGTGGTGGCGTAAATCAATCTTTAAGAAAGTCGACATTGCTTGGTTTATGAAGTTGGGTGGCATGGTCGGTAAACACAAAGGTTCACATCCTTCTGCAGAGTTTTCAAACGCAGGGGAAAAAGCACTATTTTGGCTGCTTATTGTTGTGGGCTCTGTGGTTGCGATTAGTGGTCTAGTGTTAGATTTTCCAATCTTTGGTCAAACCCGCCGTGATATGGAGCTGTCTAACCTCGTTCATATGTTGGCGGCGCTCATTCTGATCTGTGGTTTCGTGTTCCATATTTATATCGGCCTGTTCGGTATGGAAGGTGCACTAGAAGGTATGGTGACAGGTGAGGTTGACGAAACCTGGGCGAAAGAACACCACGATCTTTGGTATCAAGAAATGATGGAAAAAGAGCGTCAAGAACAGGGAGTGAATGTTACGGCTAATAACTCTGATAACCCAGTAAAAGGAGCGCAGACAAATGAACAAACCTCATAAGGGTATTTGGGTTGCGTACATCCTAAGTTGCTTTACACCGTTTACCTGTTTAATTTCAGGTGTGATAGCCATCATTTATGCGGGATACCGTTTAGATAAGGGAGAGGATGGGGAGGTCATTGACTCTCATTACTACGGGCTGATTAGAACCTTCTTCCTTAACCTTACTTACTTCGTTGTGTTGATCATTACGGTCGCGACGTCGAATGGTGTTCTGATCGGTGTAAATGACTACTGGTATAAGAGCCATTTGATTGATGACATCGCTTACTATATTCCTTATGTAGGCATGTTATTCGGTTTGATTGCCATCGCGTTCTGGTTTGTTCGTATGTTCCAAGGTATGAATAAGCTTAAAGAGAACCAACCATTTAGCTTCGCTAAAGGTCCAAATCTTTAAATTTGAACTCAATCTAAATAAGCCCTGAACATTCAGGGCTTTATTATGCACCACAATAACCCGCCTCATTCTGGTGCGCTTATCCCCATAACCGTGCATTGCTTCACCAAAGGTGTGCGTCCGATTCCTTTAGCTGATTTCTAGCTACTAGATAAAATATCGATTATTCATAAGCTTAGTTCTAATTTATAGAATCATAACTTACTGGCATGTAACTTGCCGTATCAGTGCTTCAAGCAACATCACCAATGTGGTGAGCAACGTTATATGACGCACAGGAAAAGTGCGCGACAACAAAAATGGAGACTTATACGAATGAGCGTAACAGCAAGTCAGGTTCATGGAGCCGTTCAAACCCTGACTCAAAGTTCGGACACACTTTTTCTTCTTCTTGGTGCCATCATGGTGTTCTTAATGCACGCTGGCTTTGCCTTTTTGGAAGTTGGTACAGTAAGGCATAAAAACCAAGTAAATGCGTTAGTCAAAATCCTTGCTGACTTTGGTATCTCAGCGCTTGCTTACTTCTTTATTGGCTATTGGGTTGCGTACGGTGCTAACTTTTTCGCAGATGCTCAAACTTTGTCACAGGGTAACGGATACGAGTTAGTTAAGTTCTTCTTCCTACTTACTTTTGCTGCTGCTATTCCTGCCATTGTTTCTGGTGGTATCGCTGAGCGTGCACGTTTTTATCCTATATTAGTCGCCACATTCTTTACGGTCGGATTAGTTTATCCGGTATTTGAAGGCATGATCTGGAATGGTAACTTTGGCTTGCAAGCATGGTTTGAGGCGCAATTTGGTTATGGCTTCCATGACTTCGCTGGTTCAGTCGTGGTACATGGCGTTGGCGGTTGGATAGCATTAGTTGCCGTTATCTTCCTAGGTATGCGTAAAGGGCGTATTAGAGCAGGGAAACACACCAACTTCGCACCTTCGAACATCCCATTTTTGGCATTGGGTGCATGGATTCTCTGCGTCGGTTGGTTTGGCTTTAATGTGATGTCAGCGCAAACATTGAATGGTATCAGCGGGCTAGTTGCCATGAACTCATTGATGGCGATGGTTGGCGGTATCGTTGCAGCGCTTATCGCGGGTAAAAACGACCCGGGCTTTATTCATAACGGTCCTTTAGCGGGACTTGTGGCAATTTGTGCCGGTTCTGATCTAATGCATCCTATCGGATCGCTCATTACCGGCGGCGTTGCGGGTGCGTTGTTTGTTTATCTGTTTACCTATCTTCAAAACAAAACCAAGATTGATGACGTACTTGGCGTATGGCCTCTGCACGGCGTTTGTGGAGCGTGGGGCGGTATCGCAGCAGGAATCTTCGGTCAAAGCGCGCTAGGCGGGTTAGGAGGCGTGAGCTTTACCGTTCAGCTACTTGGCACTATTGCGGGTATTGCCATCGCAGTGATTGGGGCGCTCATAGTCTACGGAGTTATCGATAAAATATCTGGTTTACGCTTGTCAGAGGAAAATGAGTTTAACGGAGCAGACTTAGCCATTCATAAGATTTCAGCCACAAACGAAGACTAGTCTTTCGTTCACTCAATTGATAAGGCAGCCAAGTTAGGCTGCCTTTTTGTTTAACCTCACAAAAGCTAGGTAAAACATTGCATATTTCGACCATGGTCTAACTTGCAGCGCTAGGGAAGAGGGAGAGTCAATGCTAAGCTAATCTCAAGAACAGTAACAAGGAAGTAGTATGAATTTCCCGTATCGTAATGTCGTTATTTTAACTGGCGCTGGAATCTCTGCTGAGTCAGGCATCCAAACTTTCCGTGCTCAAGACGGTTTGTGGGAAAACCATCGAATCGAGGATGTTGCCACTCCAGAGGGTTTCGAACGTAATCCCGATTTGGTTCAAGACTTTTATAACCAGCGTCGTCTAGGGCTGCAAGATCCATCAATCGAGCCGAATGCTGCTCATATTGCCTTAGGAAAGCTTGAAGCGCAGCTCGAAGGCTCAGTAACGGTTATCACTCAAAACATCGACAACCTTCATGAACGTGGTGGGAGCAACAATGTCATTCATATGCATGGTGAATTGCTGAAGTCGCGTTGTAGTGAGTCTAATCAAGTTATTGAGGAAAAAGGTGAAATCAAAACTGGCGATCTTTGTCATTGCTGTCAGATCCCTTCGCAGATGAGACCTCACGTGGTTTGGTTTGGTGAAATGCCACTAAGAATGGGGGATATTTATGCCTCATTGGAAGCAGCAGACTTGTTCATTTCAATCGGTACATCTGGGGTAGTCTATCCTGCGGCAGGCTTTGTCCATGACGCAAAAATGCATG
This sequence comes from Vibrio sp. R10-SF1-ISO8, assembly GCF_059833805.1. Classification (NCBI taxonomy): domain Bacteria; kingdom Pseudomonadati; phylum Pseudomonadota; class Gammaproteobacteria; order Vibrionales; family Vibrionaceae; genus Vibrio; species Vibrio sp. R10-SF1-ISO8. Next base: position 1,207,706 of record NZ_JCBDHL010000021.1, read on the forward strand.
GTGCACACACCATAGAAATTAATCTTGAGCCGAGTGCCGTTGAAAGTGAGTTTGAAGAGAAGCGTTACGGCAAGGCGAGTATTGAAGTCCCTAAGCTAGTAGAAGAGATTTTAAGCCTACAGCAACCAGACGTAAAACATGCTTAGTGAGTAGTAAAACTCTCAACGTTTTCGTCGGGAGTTTTTCATTTCATACATTGCTTGATCGGTTTTCTCTAATGCCTCACTCAGCTCATTTTTTGATGTCGCCTCAATACCATAGCTGAAACGAATGCTTTCACCTTCTAACTCTTGTTTGAGTTTATCGACAAACTTTCGTCCTTCAGTTGGCTTAACGACGACAACAAATTCGTCACCACCAATTCGAAATGCTTGTTCATGCCGATCAATGATCTGATTGATTGCCTGTGCAAACCGGATAATCATTAAGTCTCCAACAGCATGGCCTTTATTATCATTAACTGCCTTTAAGCCATCTAGATCTAAATAGATAAGATCAAACGTCTGCATTCTGATATCAGACAATTTTTTTCGATTATAGAGGCCGGTTAGTTCATCTATACAAGCATCATTGTTTATTTGCTTGATCAGTTTAGTAAAGCCAAATGCAATTAAAAGGTAGGCGATTTGGAGGCTGCCATCTTCAATCATGGTATCAACCAGATCGTATTCATCTGAGATTGCATCGAGATAGCTGACTTCGGTTAGGACGTCGTATGCTTGATTAAAGATGAGTAACAAGAAACCGTATTTGATGTAGCCATTGTCGAGGATCGTGTTCCTAGAAATAACAAAGATAAAGATCAGAACAAAGAGGGTATTGCTTTCAAACCAAACGTCATTGCGAGAGTCGATATAGTCGCTATGAGTTAAAAACGCTATGAGAGTAGACGTCGCAAACAGTAGGCATAATATTATCAATATGACTTTATACCTTCTTTTCATAGCTCATCCTTAGCTAGCTTTAAGAGGTGTCCCTCAAATACAAAAAAGAGCGGCTTCTTGCCGCTCTTTAAGTATATAACTGATATCTAAAGTTGTTAGTTATCAACTTTTAGCTTTTGGAAGTACTCGTCATAAAGTACGCTTGCTTCACCCACTTCATCTTGCCAAGTACCACTATCCATCACTTCTTGAGGAGGGAAGATGCTTGGATCGTTTGCGAATTCTTTAGGCAGTAGTTTGTGAGCTGTCGCTACAGGTGTAGGGTAGCCAATCTCTAGCGCAATCTTAGCTGCGTTTTCTGGGCGAAGTAGGAAGTCGATCATCTTATGAGCCGCTTCAACGTTTTTCGCTTCTGCAGGAATAGCTAGGCTGTCCATCCAGAAGATAGCGCCTTTTTCTGGCCATACGATATCGATCGATGCACCTTCTTGGCGAGCCATGTAAGCAGAACCATTCCAAAGCATACCTAGTGAGACTTCACCTGCTAGATATGGGTTCGCTGGGAAATCAGAGTTAAACACTAATACGTTAGGCATTAGTTTTTTAAGCTCTTCGTAAGCGGCTTTAATTTCGTCTGGGTTAGTCGTATTTGGCGAGTAACCTAGCTTAGTCAGTGCAATATGGAAAACTTCGCGTGAGTCATCCATCAGCATGAGTTGACCTTCCCACTTGCTATCCCAGAAATCATCCCACTTAGTCACTGATGATTTATCTAGCATGTCGGAGTTGATACCGATGCCTGTCGCGCCCCAAATGTAAGGGATCGAGTAATTGTTGTTTGGATCAAAAGGTTTGTTTAAGAAGTTTGTATCCAAGTCAGCAAAGTGAGTAAGTTTCGCTTTATCGATTTGCTGTAGCATACCTTCTTTGCGCATCTTAGATACAAAGTAAGTAGACGGTACTACTAAATCGTAACCAGAACCTTGAGTCTTAAGCTTGGCGTACATGCTCTCGTTAGACTCGTAAGTCGAGTAGATGACTTTAATTCCGGTTTCTTTTGTAAAGTCTTCAAGAACTTCATTTGGAATGTATTCAGACCAGTTGTAGAAATAAAGCTCTTGATCAGCGGCCATTGCCGGCGCAGCGAATAGCGTCGCAGCACATAGTGCGCCTGCGTAGAATTTACTTTTCATTGGTTTTCCGTTTTATCTGTGTTTATCAGCACACAGTCACTCCGAACTGAGTACTCTGAAAAAACATGATTATTAAACTTGCTTGTCGTAGCGACAAACCTAGCAACGGGTAAGTATATCAGCCAAAACAAAAATAGGCAGCTTCTGCTACCTATTTTTACTTTGGTCATTTACCTAGATGAAGGATTATTGTCCTGCTTTCAGTTTTAAGAAGTACTCTTCATACTTAACGGTTAAATCACCGACCGAGTCTTGCCATTCAACGCGATCCAAATCTTCTTGAGAAGGAAATAACGGCGCGACATCTTTAAACTTCGCGTTTGATTCTGCTACTGCTGTCAGGTAGCCCGTGTCACTTGAGATTTGCTCAGCGATTTCAGAACGGAGTAAGAAGTCGATCATCTTATGCGCCGCGTCTACGTTTTTTGCACCGGAAGAGATGGCAAAGTTATCAACCCAACCAATGCCGCCTTCTTTTGGGAAAACTAGTTTAAGGTTCATACCTTCGTTTTGTGCCGCGGCCGCAGAGCCATTCCACAACATACCAACGCCAACTTCACCTGACATAAATGGAGCACCTGGGTTGTCAGAGTTGAACACTAAAACGTTCGGCATTAGCTTTTGCAGTTCTGCATAGGCTTCGTCGATCTGTTTAGGATCGGTTGAGTTACCTGAGTAACCTAGTTTGCGCAGGGCAATATGGAACACTTCACGCGTGTCGTCCATCAGCATCAACTGACCTTCAAGTTCTGGGTTCCATAAGTCTGCCCAGCTTGTGAAGTCGTTAGGATCGTACATATCTGCATTGACCGCTAGACCAGTAATGGCGACTACATGTGGGATAGAGTAGTCGTTGTTTGGATCGTAAGGTTTATCGAGATAGTTAGTATCTAGGTTTTTGAAGTTATTCAACTTAGACTTATCGATCTTCTGCAACATACCTTCATCACGCATCTTAGCGACAAAGTAAGTGGAAGGAACCACTAAGTCATAACCTTGATTATGCGTTTTTAGCTTCGCGTATAAGGTCTCATTGGATTCATAAGTTGAATAGATAACCTTAATACCTGTTTCTTTGGTGAACTGTTCTAGGATATTACTGTTGATGTAAGGTCCCCAGTTCATAAAGACGAGTTCTTTGTTTTCGTCCGCAGCCACTGAACCGGAGAACAGGGAAAGCGCACATGCACTACCAGCTAATAGAGTAGCCCATTTTTTCATTTACGTTAGCTCCAAACCAAACGTTGCCTTTCGCGCAAATGATATCTGCGCTATTCAGCAGTAGATAGAAAAACAGAATGACTGATAGCCATTCTGTTTAGTGAATTACATGCTAAGTCTTATTTTACTTTTTCTCTGGCAAGTAGCTGAGAGGCGACCACCAAGATCAAAGAGACAATCAACATGACTGTTGCAAGGGCATTCACCTCTGGTGAAATTCCCACTTTAACCATCGAGTAGATCTTCAATGGCAAAATCTCATAGGTTGGCCCTGTGACGAATGAACTGATAATTACGTCGTCCAGAGACAAGGTAAAGCTCAATAGCCAGCCCGCGGCGACTGCAGGTTTAGCCAGCGGTAGAATAATCTGCTTTAGGATAACCCATTCACTTGCCCCCAAATCTTTTGCCGCTTCTAGCATCTTCACGTCAAAGCCATTCAAGCGGCTGTATACCGTCACTACGACAAACGGCAAACAGAAGGTGATATGCGCGATTAATAGCGTAAAGAAGCCCAGTTGAGCGCCAAGCACTAAGAATAACGCTAGCAATGAAATCGCCATCACAATGTCCGGTGACATCATGACCACGAACAACATGCCATTTACCGCGCCTTTTCCTTTAAATGAATAACGGAATAGGGCAACCGCGGTTAAGCTACCAATAATGGTTGCAGCAGTAGCAGAGAACACCGCGACATTAAGTGAATGCCAAGCTGCCTGCATTAAACTGTCGTTGTTAACTAAGGTTTCGTACCACTTAGTGGTAAAGCCACCCCATTTCATTCCGAACTTATTGGCATTAAATGAGTTAACGATCAACACAACGATTGGCAGATACAAAAACGCATATACCAAGGTCATAAAGCTAAATCTAACTGTACGTCCCATCAGTCTAGCTCCACTTTCTTATTCAATAATTTACCTGCGCGATAGTAGGCATAAAGCATAATCGCCATCGCGATGGTTAGAGCAATACTGGTCGCCGCGCCGAACGGCCAATCTCGAGCATTCAGCACTTGGCTTTTAATCACGTTACCAATCAGCAAGTTCTTCGCCCCGCCAAGTAGATCAGAAATGTAGAACATGCCAAGGGCTGGGAGTAGCACCAACAAACAGCCACCAATAATACCCGGCATCGTAAGTGGTAGAATAACCTTAGTGAACGTCTGAAACTTGTTCGCTCCTAAGTCCTTTGCTGCTTCTAGATAGGTGTGATCTAACTTCTCTATCGCAGAGTAGAGCGGCAAAATCATAAATGGCAGCAGAATGTAAACTAAACCAATCATTACTGCCGACTCCGTATACATAAGACGAATTGGTTTATCGATAATTTCCATTGCCATCAATGACTTGTTAAGAACGCCTTGTGTTCCTAAGACAATCTTCAAACCGTAAGTGCGGATCAGTGAGTTAGTCCAAAATGGCACAATCACCAAAAACAACATTACCGGACGCCACTTCTCTGGCATTTTCGCCACGATATAGGCAAATGGGTAGCCAATCACCAAACATAGCAAGGTCGCAATAATCGCCATGTAGAATGAATGCCAAAGCACCTTGGCGTAGAGAGGATCCATCAAGCGGATGTAGTTATCCAACGTGAAGGTCATCTCGATTAAGTTTGCTTCATCACGAGTTAGGAAACTGGTACCAATAATCATCACATTGGGTACCAATACAAAAAGCGTTAGCCAACCAACGATTAACGTGATGATCGCGTTTTGAAGGCTAAACCTCTTGGCTTTCATTGAGTACGACCTCCCAACTTTCAACCCAAGTGATCGCCACTTTTTGACCTAGAGAGTGGTCGACATCAGGATCGTCTTCGTTGAAGAACTCACTCACCATCACTCGCATACCCGATTCTAGCTCAATAACAGAATCCAAAGTCATTCCTTTATAGGTGCGTTCAGTAACGTGGCCGACAATGCCTTTCTGTTCAGACTCTTTAATTTCTTCGATACGTAGGTCTTCTGGGCGAAGTAGTACTTGCAGTTTGTCACCGCTAACGGCAGGTTTATCGTAGTAAACCACCGACTCAACACCTTCAATCTCAGCGCGAATACGCTTCTCGTCGATACGCTCAATCATGGTGGCGTTGAACACATTGATTTCACCTATAAAGCGCGCAACAAATAAGTTTTTCGGCTCTTCGTAAATCTCACGCGGAGAACCGTCTTGCTCAACCACGCCGTCACGCATAACAATAATGCGGTCTGACATCGATAGGGCTTCTTCCTGATCGTGAGTAACAAAAATAAAGGTAATACCTAGCTGACGTTGTAATTGCTTAAGCTCGATCTGCATCTGTTTACGCAGTTTGTAATCCAGCGCAGACAACGACTCATCAAGCAGCAACACTTTTGGCTTGTTGACAACGGCACGTGCAATTGCGATACGCTGCTGTTGACCACCAGATAACTGGTGAGGTTTACGCTGGGCCATTTTCTCAAGACGAACCATACGTAATGCTTCCATTACGCGAGGCTCAATATCGTCAGATGGCACTTTTTGCATGCGTAGGCCAAAAGCCACGTTTTCAAAAACCGTCATATGAGGGAAGAGTGCATAACTCTGGAATACAGTGTTTACATGCCTTTGCTCAGCAGGAACTTGAGTTACGTTTTGGTCAGCAAGGATAATTTCGCCTTTATCTGCGGTTTCAAAACCGGCAATCATCCTCAACACGGTTGTTTTACCACAACCAGAAGGGCCCAAAATCGTTAGAAACTCACCATGATTAACATCAAGGTTAAGATTTGCGATGATCTCCTTACCATCGAAACTTTTGCTAATTCCAGTCAGTTTAACTACTGGTTTTCCTGCATCTTGTTTAGCGTTCAACGTCTGTTTTTCTCCCACCTTGGTCACCGATTTGAAATGACCCGTCGTTACACAAATTCGAGGCGCGCATCATAATCACCAAAATTGTGAATTCAAAGCATTTTCTTATTCTGAAACACAAAAATTTTTGCAGGTAAAAGTAAACATTCCTTACCATACTCTCTGTATGCTAAATAAACCGCGCATTCAGAGGAGAATTTCCTTTATTTCTGAGTCAGATATCTATACTGATACGATGCGTTTAGTGGTTAATTATCAACCAAACAGTCGATAAAGCAAGCAGCAAGGCGAGATCCGATTTTAGACTGAGTTTGGTTGACGTATAATGAAGCCAATTTTTTATCAACAAGTTAGCTTGGTTATTGTCAAATCAGGCACTGGATTCAAGAATGAATAATGACATTGAAAAAGACTTCAACTTAGGTGGCAGCGTAGAGCGCGCACTTTCGGGCGACTACGAACTTAAAGCCGGCGAGGTCTTTAAGGAGGCTTGGCAACACACAGTAAAGCACTTCCTTTCTTTTTCTCCAGCGATAGTGGTGCTGATTGTACTGCAGTTGGCTATTTTCTACATCGCGCTTAAATTGCAGTTAGGTAACCCGGGGATCATTATTGATGCCGTTACCAATCCAGACGCCTTTGATCCAAGCATCTTCAACGCGATTATGGTGGCCAACTTTAGCTACGAAGTAATTAGCGCCCCAATTTATGCAGGGATTTCTTTGATGGCGATGAGCCATGCCGCCGGCCTGATGACCAAACCTCGTCATATTGGCAAAGGCCTGCAATACACAGTGCCAGTCATTCTAGCCACCTTGTTTAGCTTGCTCCTACAAGGTATAGCAGGCATGATTTTCCCTCTACTGTCTCTATATTTGTCACTCGCATTTACCAACTCCATTCTTCTGATTTGTGAAAAGCAAGTGCCACCGATGCAATCTCTGCTTCTATCGCTTCGTGCAGTAAATAAGAAGATCTTCGTTCTAGCTGGAATATATTCTGTTGTCTCAGTCATGTTTGTTGTTGGTATGATGTTCTACGGCTTAGGGCTAATTTTCGTCCTGCCTTTCTTCTTCCACGTGAAGGGAATCGTATACCGCAATATGTTTGGCATTAAGTTAAAAATTATTGCTTCTGATAGACCAAAAGATGAAGACGACAATGACAACGATTCACAAGTGTTCAATGCGTAAAAGTGAATTCATTGCTATTGCTGCAGCTGGCGTTATCGCCGGCTGTAGTTTTTATGGCTATGAACAAAACCAAGCCGAAGAGCGTGAACGCCGTAAACAAGCGCAAGTCGCTGAGCAACAAGCTCCAGAGTTTATTGGCAAGTCTATCGGAGCCGCTCCAGACTTTTCTGCGATCAAAGATGTTAAGCAGAAGAAACAAGCGTTTTTTGATTACCTAAGACCGGGAATCGCTTTAGAAAATCAGCGAATTGTTTCTGAACGCCAACGCTTAGATTCGATTAGAGATAATTACCAATCAGGCTCTATCACTGCCTCTGATACCAGTTATGCTAAGCGCTTAGGCAAACTGTATAAGGTTGAACTGCCTGCTGAAGGTGTCTCTCAAGAGTGGCTAAACAACATGCTCCATCGTGTGGATGTGATACCTGAAGCCTTGGTACTTGTTCAAGGGGCCAATGAATCCGCTTGGGGGACATCTCGCTTTGCAACGCAGGCCAACAATTACTTTGGCCAATGGTGTTACAGCACTGGATGTGGCCTAGTACCCCTACAACGCGGACAAGGCATGACTCATGAAGTCGCGAAGTTTAGCTCAGTTCAGCAGTCTATTCATGGCTACTTCATGAATGTAAATCGAAACAATGCTTACAAAGCGCTACGTGAGATTCGTTATCAACGTCATCTCAATGACCAAAGTTTGACCGACACGGATGCAGCAATGGCTTTAACCAATGGATTGCTTAAATACTCTGAACGAGGTGAGGCATACGTCAACGATTTGCAAAGCATGATCAGGCACAATCAGCAGTTCTGGGATTTACCCTTAGCCAATCAATAGAAAGCTAAATCAATAAGAAAGAAAGTAATGAAAAAAGTATCGTTAGCGATTTTAGCCGCAGCCTTATCAACCGCGGCAGTTTTGCCTGTTCAAGCTCAAGAATACATGTTCACTTACTCCAAGCTGTTTTCCCATATGAAGCAGAATGCCAAAGAAGGACATGATGATGTAAAAGTGGGGTTCTTTTTCCTCAACGCAGACACTAAACAACTGTGTGATATTGAAAAAGCATGGATGGAAAAAGAAGAGCACTACGAAGAGCTAACTATCTCTCCGTATAAAGAAGTGATTGTCCCGCTCGATAACAACTTAAAATCTGCCAATCCACTTGTATTTGTTCATACTCCAATGGATATGCGTTGCGACTTCTCTATGGTTGTGATGACCAAAGAACCGTTCTCAGGAGAGATAAGCTACGATCAAGTGAAAGTGCTTTTGCCTCAAATGCAGGCGATTTTAGAGCAGCTTGGTGGAATGTTCGCGAGTTGGTTTACACCGGATGTAGAAGGCGTCACGTTAGAGTTCCCGAACAAGCTGAATTCACAAATTCAATTCTCAAACGGTACAACAAAACAAATTATTGATGGTAAGGTTCAAGTTGCACTTGATGAAATAGGCGAGGGCGGCACCATGACCCTTCCTCAGGAAACTTCACGAGTACTTCCGTATTTACCAAAAGCGTAAAAGCTAAAAGGGTCGCAACTTGCGACCCTTTGTTCATCTATACCATAGCTTGGCTTAACTTCTCACTCACTACGCGTTGCTGATTGCGCCTGATCACGACGAAGAGGCGTATTAGCATTGCAAAAGCAGCAGTTGAAAGCCCGATGACGATCCCAATCCAAAAGCCTTTCTCACCCATAGCGGGAACTAGGTAATCCGTTAATCCCAAAACCATACCAAGTGGTAGTGCCAATCCCCAGTAGGCTAAAATCGCAAGCATCATCGGCACTTTGGTGTCTTTATACCCGCGAAGCGCACCGTTAGCCGAGGTTTGCAGTGCATCGCTAAATTGATACATCGCCGTAAACACCAGTAGAGTTGCGGCGGTCGCAGAAACAATAGGATCCGTTGTGTATAAGCGGATGATCCACTCAGGAAATAGAAGGAAGAATGTGACGGACATTAATGACAGCAATGCTGCGGTCACGACGCCGACATAACTTCGCATCGCAGCAAGTTGATCTTTTTGTTCACCAAGGGCATGTCCCACACGTATCGTGATGCCAAACGAAAGACTCATTGGAATCATATATGTCATGCTAGAAATGTTAAGTGCTATCTGGGCTGCCGCCACGTTCTCTGCACCAATTCGTCCGATAAGCAAGGCGATCACCGCAAAAATACTACCGCATACTGCAATATTGAGTCCGATGGGAAAACCTAGCTTAAACAGGTGACTGATCTCACTCCAAACTGGCTTTAGCTGTCCAAAATGAAGAATACGCTTATAGTGATGATGATGTTTTATGTAGCTATAAAGTAAAGTGGACATCAGCCAATAAACAAGGCTTGTCGCCCACCCACAACCAACAGCACCAAGAGCGGGTAAGCCAAATTTGCCATAAATGAGTATGTAGTTGACTGGAATGTTTACAAGCAGACCTAAGACAGAAATAAGCATAGGTGCGCGAGTATTGTTCATCCCTTCACAAAAACCATTTAGGGTATAGAACAGCGCGATGCCAGGAACACCAAACGCCAAAGCAACGACATAATCGCTCGCAATAGGAATAATCTCTTGTGCCACACCCAGCGCAACCAGTATGTTTTCGCCCAGCACGAGGTATACCATCAAACAAGCGCTCACGAACGCTGATAGCCAAAGCATTTGAACGAATGCGATCCGAACTTTATCGAGCTGTTGAGCTCCTCGATGGTAGGCAACGACTGGCGTAAGCGCCATGATGATACCACGCAGTAGCAGTGAGACAGGTAACCACAAGCTTGTACCAAGCGCGATCGCCGCAAGATCAGCTGCGCTGACTTGACCAGCCATTGTGGTGTCAACAAAGCCCATGGCCTGTGTCGCAAGCTGCATAAAGATGATAGGGATCGAGAGATGCAACAGCGCACCCGATTCCTTAAAAAGACCAGAAACAGAAAAAGATGTGTTTTGCATGAAAGTAGATAAACACCAATATCAATGTACCAATGGAGGCAGGATGGCGACGTACATTGTAGGGTGTGCCTGTTAGACATCGGAAATATACGGGCTTTTGTGTTGTGATTCAACTCAAAAAAACGCAGCAAGATAAACGTTTGCGCTTAAACAACTGGTATCACAATGAATCGCTTACTTTTTCTGATAGCAAATTGCGCTAAGTCAGTCGAAGCCAATAATTCATCTTTGAGAATCAATGAAGCATTTAATCCTTGTGAAAAAGCTCGTATAATCCACGCCCCAAATAAAACACTTAGGAAGTGCTACTGTCGACTTGTTCGGCAATGTGAGAGCCCGCAATGAATCAAAAAGATACACGTAAAGAAACCTTAGAATTCAACAAACTTCAAAAGCGTCTGAGAAGAAATGTTGGAAATGCTATTACAGAATACAACATGATCGAAGAAGGCGATGTTGTAATGGCATGTATCAGTGGCGGTAAAGATTCATTTGCGATGCTTGATATTCTGCTTAACCTACAGAAAGCAGCACCGATCAAGTTTGAAGTCGTCGCGGTTAACTTAGACCAAAAGCAACCAGGATTCCCAGAGCACATCTTGCCAGACTACTTCGAGACGCTGAACATTCCTTACTACATAGTAGATAAAGATACTTACTCAGTGGTAAAAGAGAAGGTTCCTGAAGGCAAAACAACTTGTGGTCTTTGCTCTCGCCTGCGTCGCGGTACTTTGTACTCATTTGCAGAAAAAATCGGCGCAACCAAGCTTGCACTTGGTCACCACATGGATGACATCGTAGAAACCATGTTCCTAAACATGTTCCATGGTTCACGATTAAAAGCGATGCCACCTAAGCTACGTTCAGATGATGGTCGTAACGTGGTAATCCGTCCTTTGACTTACTGCCGTGAAAAAGATCTGATCAAATACGCGGAATACAAAGATTTCCCTATTATTCCATGTAACCTTTGTGGCTCTCAGGAAAACCTGCAGCGTCAATCGATCAAAGCAATGCTAATTGATTGGGATAAAAAGACACCAGGCCGCGTAGAAGCCATCTTTAAATCAATTCAGAATGTAAGCCCAAGCCAGCTTGCAGATAAAGAGCTGTTTGATTTCGTCAACCTTCCATTAGACCGTGAAGGCAGCCGCGAAGAATACGAGTTTAGCGAAGCGACTGTCTCGTCAACCAACATCGACGAATCTATGTTTATCGACGTTACCAACATCTAAAACGGCATTTCACTCACATCAAAAAAAGGAAGATAGTCAGCTATCTTCCCTTTTCTTTATCTTACTGATTTAAATCGCGGTCTTGGGATCAAGTGGGCTAATGTATCCTTGTGGTTTAAGCGCCATCACATCGCAATTGATCTTATCAATCACATGCTCTGCGGTATTACCAATAAACACAGCTGACAAGCCTGTACGACCTGTAGTGCCAATAATCACCATTGCTGCGTTTAGCTTTTCGGCAGCATCTGGAATCACATCTTCCGGAAGGCCTTGTTCTACTACCGTTTGCTCCTCATCGTAACCATGTTTCTGGCGCAGCGCCTTCATGGCTGTAAGGTGGTGACCACGAACCGCATCTGTATAAGTAGCAGGATCAAACTCAGGAAGCTCAATCGTAATGTTCGCAGGAGTAACAGGGTAGGCGTTAACTAGATAAGGCTTAGCGCCTAAACGTTCGGTTAAACTGTTTAGTTGCTCAACCATGGCATCATTTAAGCCTAAGTGGGTTTCGTTTTCTGATCCGACATGCACAGAGGCAAGAACACTCGCATCCGCTGGCCATTCTGTGTTTTTAACCAATAAAACAGGACAAGGGCATTTACGGAGTAAGTGCCAATCGGTTGGAGTAAAGATGACAGACTCAAGTACGTCATGTTTACGCGTTCCTTTGATTACGATGTCATGCTCACCGGCAAACACTTCTGCGATAATCGCTTCATAAGGGCGGTTGTGCCATACAACACGAACATCAAACTCAATCTCATCATTGATGTAATCTTTGGCGATCTTGCGCATCCACTGTTCACGCTGTTGAATCACGCCACGGCGCATCGCATCGCGCTCATCAATCGACAGCATAGACGTCATGTCGTAAGAGAAGTCATAGATAGAGAGGAAGAAAGTCACTCGACTAGGCGACCGGCTTTTTGCGGCTAACTGCATCGCTCGCGCAAGCGCAGGCTGTTCGTCTTTGTTAATGTCGGCAACGACTAAAATCTTATTGTAAATACTCATATTGACTCCTTAGAGACGAGGAGGGGTATATGATTAATGTAGCTTAGATGAGAGGAGAGTTTTAGAAATACTTTGCGGAATATAAGAGAAGTATGATGTAGCTCTATTTCGAAGTGAATTGCGAGCTACATCATTGAAAATTATTACGATTCTGTTGATACGCCTGCCAGTTCCATCAGCGCATCGTGGTCAAGAATAGTAATGTATTTACCTTTAACACTTAAGATCTCTGATTTCTGGAATCGACCAAGCAGACGAGAGATTGTTTCTACCGTTAAACCAAGGTAGTTACCAATGTCACCACGAGTCATGGTAAGACGGAATTCGCGCGGGCTAAAGCCACGTTGCGAGAAACGAGTAGAAAGGTTGTATAGGAAAGCAGCCAAGCGCTCTTCTGCATTCTTCTTAGAAAGCAGCAAGATCATTTCTTGGTCACCTTTGATTTCGTTGCTCATCAAACGCATGATCTGCTGACGAAGCTTAGGCATTTTGCCTGATAGATCGTCTAGAATTTCGTATGGAATTTCACATACCATCGACGTTTCTAGCGCTTGAGCGAAGCTAGGGTGAAGGTCGCCAGTAATTGCGTCAAAACCTACCAAGTCACCAGCTAAGTGGAAAGCAGTAATCTGCTCATCACCTTGCTCAGTGATTGTGTAGCTCTTGATTGTTCCTGAACGAATCGCGTAAAGAGATTTTAGTTCATCTCCTGCTTTGAACAATTCCTGTCCTTTCTGGATTGGCTTCTTACGCTCGATGATTTGATCAAGCTGATCGAGTTCAGATTCATTTAGCGTAAACGGAATACAAAGCTGGCTGATACTACAATCTTGGCAGTGAATTGCACAGCCACCAGATTGAATACGCTTTGTTGCAGGCTTTTCAGAAATCATAACAACCTTTCACTATTTGATATACATCAATATTTTAGCATCCATTAGCCCTAAAGGGTAGCTTAAAAAAATGTATAAAAACAGTTAACTATAAACTAATTGATAAGAGACTAAGTGCGCCATACGCTGTGTACAATCCATAAATTAAGATAGTAAAAGCAACGATATGACGAAATATGTCGGAATTTTGCAGCTTATGGAGCGACGTAGCCGCGTGGCCAACAAGCAGCATCGCTGGTAATGTACCTGCGCCAAATGCCAGCATCACTAAAGCACCGTTGATTGCGCTTCCAGACACCGCTGACCAAGTTAAAGTAGAGTAGACGAGACCACATGGAATCCAGCCCCAAATAAAGCCAAATGGGAGCGCATGTAGCGGAGATTTTAGCGGCAGCAGAGATTTTCCCGCAGGCGAGATCTTGCGCCAAATAACTTGCCCTAGCTTTTCTATATAGAGCAGGCCATGCCACCATCGGCCGATATAGCAAGCGAGTAGGATCATAAACAACGCCGCCGCTAAACGTAACCAAACCAACACGTTGTTGAGTTGGCTTACTTCTGAAATCGAAGAAACCGCACCGCCGATCACTGCGCCAATGAGCGCGTAGCTAATAAGACGGCCACCGTTATAAAATAAAGGGACTAATTTTGATGGTTGAGACTGACCTATAGTGAGCATGGACGCAATACCGCCGCACATGCCCATACAATGCCCAGCCCCAACTAAACCTATAAAGAAGGCCCCAATCCAGTCAGGACTCATTTAGGTGGGTTCTCTTTATGATCATCCTCATCAAACAAGATGTTGTGACCTTGACGCTCTAGATCTTCAAACTGTTCGCTTTTTACAGCCCAAAGGAATACAGCCACCGCGAGACAAACCAATACGATAGCGATAGGGATGAGGATATAAAGGCTTTCCATCTATTTACCTTTTTCTTTGAGCAAACGCAGAGAGTTAGATACTACAATAATTGAGCTCGCAGACATACCGACAACCGCAAAATATGGGGCAACAAATCCTGCTACTGCTAAAGGCAATATCAATAGATTGTAGCCAAGCGACCAGGCAAGGTTTTCTCGAATGATCTTACGCGTTTGTAGCGCTAGTTCACGCGCTTCTAAAACACGGTCAAGCCTGTCGCCTAACAGCACCATATCAGCCGATGCTTTCGCCACATCGGCGCCACCACCCATAGCGACAGAAAGGTGCGCGCCGGCCAACGTTGGTGCATCATTGATCCCATCACCAATCATCATAGTAATGTCATCAGAGTCTACCTGCTGCAAGTAAGATAACTTATCTTGAGGTTTAGCCCCTGCTACGACATCTTCAATACCGATTTGGTTTGCGACGAGATCAGCGTTTTCTTTCGTGTCACCCGTTAGAAGAGTCACCTTTACACCCGATTTCTGGAATTTTTCGATAAACTCTTTGGTTTCAAGACGGATAGGGTCACGATAGCCAAAGCTCGCGACATGTTGTCCATCAATAGAAAGAAACACTGTATTCGCTTTGGAACCTTGTCCTTCACCCAAAACAAACTCGGCACTACCGATCATAACTTGTTTGTTTTGATAGATACCTGTGATGCCTGAACCAATAACATTCTCAACGTCAGATACCGTCACGTTAACATCCGCATAAGGTTTGAATGCACGAGCAATAGGGTGGTTGGCATGAGATTCAAGTGAAGCCGCAACCGCTAACAATTCATCTTTTGAGAAGTCTGAGCTAACCTCTACTTCATTGATTTCAATATCACCGTGAGTCAGTGTACCTGTTTTATCAACAATCAGGTGGTTTACCTTACACAAGGTTTCAAACACATGGCTTTTACGCAGTAGAATACCCAAATTGCCCATACGTGATGTCGCACAGGTTAATGCTGTTGGCGTCGCCAGAGACAACGCACAAGGACATGTTGCAACTAACACTGACAACATAATCCAGAATGCATCATCAGGTCTGCTAGAGTGCCAGAAGAACCAAGTGCCCGCTGCGATAATTAGAATGACTGCGACGAAATAGCGCGCAACAATATCGGCGATTTCAGCAATTTTGGGTTTTGATAACTGAGCTTCATCTTGCAGGCGCACAATGTTAGAGATCATTGAGTCCGCTTTTGAAGAGGTGACTTCTAACTCAAACGACTCTTCACCATTTAGCGTACCTGCAAAGACATGATCGTCAACTTGCTTAACGACGGGGAGAGATTCACCCGTCAGCATTGATTCATCAATATGAACGCGACCGGCAATGATCTTGCCGTCCGCTGGAATATGTTCACCCGGTAGAACGCGAATTTGGTCACCGACTTTTAGCGTTTTAACAGGGACTTGGTCACCGTTAAGTTTATTGGCAATAGCAGGAATCAGTTTTAACAGGTTTCCGCTTGCCGCTGCGGCTTTGCGGCGTGCGCGCATCTCGAGGAACCGACCAACCAAAAGGAAGAAAGCAAACATTGAGATAGACTCAAAGAACACTTCTCCTTGCTCAGTAACCGTTGCAACCAAACTTGCACAATAGGCAAAGATCATCGCGATAGAAACTGGGACATCCATCCCTAGAGTACGGCTACGCAGGCTGCGCCACGCATTAATATAGAATGGCAGAGCAGAGTAGAGCATCACTGGCGTGGCAAAGATCAAGCTTACCCAGCGGAAGTAGTTTTTAAACTCGGGCTCTAAGTCACCAAACACTTCTAGATAAAGCGCAACAGCCAGCATCATCACCTGCATTGTCGCAAGGCCTGCAATGCCTAAACGATACAGGTATTGCTTCATCTGTTGGTGATAGGCAGCTTCTTGCTTGTCCGCTTCAAAAGGTGCGGCTTTATAACCAAGTTGGTGAATCAGAGAGAGTATTTCACTCAGTCTTGCTTGAGACTTGTCCCATGCTAATAAAGCACGGTTGGTTGTGGTATTAACTCGAATCGACAGAACACCACTTTTAGAAGAGACTTGCTTTTCGATCAGCCATGCACAGGCTGCACAAGAAACGCCTTCAAGTGACAATGTCACTTCTGAGCTATCTTTGCTATTACGGACGAATTCAGATTGTACTTCGTCATTGTCATAATGAATCAGTGCTTGAAGCTGCTCGGGGACAAGGTCTGCTTTTTCTGCAGGAGCAGTACGATATTGGTAGTAAGAGACCAAGCCGCTGTCGACGATAGTCTGAGCTACCGTCTCACAACCTGGGCAACACATCTCGCGTATGTCGCCCAAAATTTCGACTTTGAAATCCGTGTTGGCTGGTACATCTTCACCACAGTGATAACAGGATTTACACATAGACGCTTCTTAGTTAGATAGTTGTACTGCTGCCGACGTTGGGAACTCGATACGGCCTTGGATTAACCATTTCTCATCATGGGGCGTTAACTCAACAAACCATGGTCCTTGAAGCGCGTCGTCAAGAGTGAATCGATATACACCACGCGCATCTGAAGTCACCAGTTTAGTGAAATCGTGGTCAGGAAGGGTACGGTGGGCAAACATAGCAGTGATTGCTGGGTAGTGATCTAATTGACCTTTATCAAATTCAATCACCACTGCGTTCCCTTCAGAGTGGACTGAAGCTTTGAGCCCAAGCTCTTTGGTCACATTGACTCTTGAAATATCGACGTTGATCCCTTTACCTTTTTTATAGTAATCCTCGGTAACCAAATGAACAGAGTGGTTTGTAAGTATCGCCACTCGAACCAAAGTTAGTATAGATACTCCAACCGTAAGGGAGAGTATAAACCAGGGCCAAAACTGCTTATACCAAGGCTTTTCCATAAAAAAGTTCTCAATTGAAAAATTAAAAAAATTAGGGCTTTAACTGTAAAGAAAAGACAGCCCCTTTACCATCGATAGAGAGTAAGGGGCTGTAATAGAAATGTAACTTATTGTTCCGAGTTGCTTAAGCTCCACACATAAGCTGAAACTAGCTGAACTTTGTCTTCACCTAGAATGTCTTTCCAAGCTGGCATTACGCCCGAACGACCGTTCATTACTGTTTCAGTTACTTCTGCGCGAGAACCACCAAACAACCAGTCTTGGTCAGTTAGATCAGGTGCGCCAACTGCTGGGTTACCTTTACCATCTGTACCGTGACACGCTGCACACACTACGAAACGAGCTTTACCAGCTTCTGCTTCGCGAGCGTTAACAGAACGTCCAGACAGGCTTAGCGTGTAGCTCACAACTTCTTTCACGCCTTGCTCGCCTAACGCGTCTTTCCAACCTGGCATTTGACCGATACGACCTTGCATTACAGTCGTAACAATCGCTTGTGGTTCGCCGCCGTATAGCCATGCATCATCAGTCAGGTTAGGGAAACCTTTCTGACCACGAGCATCAGAGCCGTGACACTGAGAACAGTTTTGCAGGAACAAACGCTGACCAACTTTCACTGCTTCATTATCCGCTGCAATTTCAGGGATAGGGCGCAGCTCAGTTGAGCCATCTACATAAGCCAGTTTCTTAAATGCTTCACCGAAGTAAGTATCTGCATCATCTAGCTCTTTAGCGTACTGAACCAACTGCTTATTCTCTTGCGCTTTTGCAATCGACGCTTTTGACTCTTCAAGAGAACGTACTGTTTGGTCAGAACTCTGCCAACCTAGAACGCCTTTGAAGTTACCTAGACCTGGGTACAGAGTTAGGTAAATAGCTGCGAATACAAACGTACCAACAAACAGATAAGTCCACCACTTAGGCAGTGGGTTGTTTAGTTCACGAATACCATCGTATTCGTGGCCCATATCTGCACCTTCTTCAACACCCATTTTATCTTTAAGGCACCAAAAAAGGAGCGCAGCACAGCCGACCAGTGTACCGACTGTGATGATGATTATCCAAAGACTCCAAAATGTCGTCATTGCTTAGTCACTCCTTGTTCTTTTTCAGGCGCTTTCTGCTCATCAGCAAAAACAAGGTTTGCAGCTTCATCAAAGCGTGCTTTACGGCTCTTACCGTAAGCCCACCAAACCACACCTAGAAAGCTAACGAACAGAACTATGGTCCAAATACTGTGAATAGTACCGATATCCATAATGTCACCCCTTTATTACTTCATTGCGTGACCAAGAGACTGAAGGTAAGCGATGATTGCATCCATCTCTGTTTTACCTTCTACATCTTTAGACGCGTTTGCGATTTGCTCATCAGTGTATGGAACACCAAACTGATCACGGAAGATTTCAAGTTTCTTCTGAGTGTTCTTACCATCAAGAACATTTTCTTCAAGCCATGGGAAACCAGGCATGTTTGACTCAGGAACCAACTCACGTGGGTCAATTAGGTGTACGCGGTGCCACTCATCAGAGTAACGACCACCAACGCGCGCTAGGTCAGGACCTGTACGCTTAGAGCCCCATAGGAATGGATGCTCGTATACACTTTCACCAGCAACAGAGTAGTGACCGTAACGTTCCGTCTCAGAGCGGAATGGACGAATCATTTGGCTGTGACATACGTTACAACCTTCACGGATGTATACATCACGACCTTCCATTTCAAGCGCTGTATAAGGACGTAGGTTCTCTACAGGCTCAGTCGTTTGCTTTTGGAAAATCAGAGGAGTGATCTCTACAAGAGCACCCAAGCTGATTGCAAAAACGATAAGAATCGCGAGTAAACCGACATTGCGTTCAACAATTTCGTGGCGATTGTTAGAATTAGAACTCATTCTTTAAATCTCCTTATGCCGGCTGTGGGATAGCTTTAAGGCTATCTTTAGGCGCTGTTACCGTCTTATACGTGTTGTATGCCATTAGGAACATACCTGCTAGGAAAATAAATCCACCTAGGAAACGTACAAAGTAGAATGGGTAAGACGCTTCAACTGACTCAACAAAGCTGTATGTCAACGTACCGTCAGAGTTAACTGCACGCCACATCAGACCTTGCATTACACCAGAGATCCACATTGCAACGATGTATAAAACGGTACCGATAGTTGCTAACCAGAAGTGAGTATTGATTAGACCAACAGAGTACATACGCTCTTGACCGAATAGGCGAGGGACTAAGTGGTATACCGAACCGATAGATACCATAGCAACCCAACCTAGCGCACCAGAGTGTACGTGGCCGATAGTCCAGTCAGTGTAGTGAGACAGTGCGTTTACTGTCTTAATAGACATCATTGGACCTTCAAACGTAGACATACCGTAGAACGATAGAGATACAATTAGGAAACGTAGAATAGGGTCATAACGTAGTTTGTGCCAAGCACCAGACAGCGTCATGATACCGTTGATCATACCACCCCAAGACGGAGCAAATAGAACCAGTGACATCACCATACCTAGAGACTGCGTCCAATCTGGAAGTGCAGTGTAGTGTAGGTGGTGAGGACCAGCCCAGATGTATAGAGATACTAATGCCCAGAAGTGAACGATAGACAGACGGTAAGAGTAAACAGGACGTTCAGCTTGCTTAGGTACGAAGTAGTACATCATACCTAGGAAACCAGCTGTCAGTAGGAAACCTACTGCGTTGTGTCCGTACCACCACTGAACCATTGCATCCACCGCACCTGAGTAAATCGAATAAGACTTACCAAGAGATACAGGGATTGCCATGCTGTTTACGATATGAAGAACCGCAACAGTGATGATAAAGGCACCGAAGAACCAGTTTGCTACGTAGATGTGAGATGTCCTACGGGTTATCAATGTTCCAAAGAACACGATAGCGTAAGAAACCCAAACAACTGCGATGGCAATATCGATTGGCCATTCTAGCTCTGCGTATTCCTTACCAGAGGTGAAACCCAATGGCAGAGTAATCGCGGCTGCTAAAATGATGGCTTGCCAGCCCCAAAAGGTAAAGGCGACAAGAGGGCCACCAAAGAGACGAGTTTGACAGGTACGCTGAACAACGTAATAAGACGTTGCGAACAGGGCACTTGTACCAAACGCAAAAATAACCGCATTAGTATGCAGAGGACGTAAGCGACTGTACGTCAACCACGGCGTATCAAAGTTTAGCTGTGGCCAAACTAATTGAGCGGCAATCAAAACACCAACGGCCATTCCGACAATGCCCCAAAGAATAGTAACAAGGGTAAATTGACGGACGACTGTATAGTTGTAGTTTTGTTCAAGCTGCTTTTCTTGGCTCATTTGCATGCTTCCAATTTCTAATTAACTACACTTTACTTCCAACACGACACATGTCGTAATGCCACCCAAAACTGTTAAGAAAATCACACCAAAATTCATTGGTTAAATATTCTTGCCAGTTTTTAAAAAAAGTGGCATTTTCAGCCGCCAACTATACTGCATTTAACAATTCAATGACAGCGTAGTAACCTTACAGTCGGTCTGGTTTTGGCCTTTTATTTTAAAACTTTGAAGTTTGTTACACGGAGAACCCCACATAATGGCAGCACAGAAACTCACACGAGGCCGTTTTGTTCAAATAATCATCATGTTAACCCTACTTATTACAGCGTTTATTTGGCGTACGGTCACATTCACTGAAGGGCAAGAAATAGAGTGTGAGTTGAAACCAAATTGTACTTTTAGTGTTAAAAATGACCAGTTTTCAGCTTCGAAATTGGAGGGAAAAATAACCCTGAATAAACCCTCAAATAACTGGAAAATTTCAACCGAAAATAAGTCTGTCCAAATCATAGAAAATGAAAATAATTGGCAAATAAAAGGGGAAGAATTCGATAACCTAGAAATTCAATTATCCGATCTACAAGAGAGCCAAATAGTCGGTGTGACGTTTAGAATTTAACCAAAAAACCATCCCGAATTTTCTCCCAATAATTTCTTCTAATGCGGTGACCTGATTTGATAGGTTTACCGCATAAAGTTACTTAGCCTGTCATTTATCCGTCGATTTCTTTTGTGAAATCAATCTCGTGTTCTATCTTTTCAATTAATGATAGTTAACCAAGTAATTTCAAGTTTGTTCTCAGCTTGAAGCGCATGCGAGGGAAATAATGTCCACAGTCACAGTCTTTTTTAGTGGTACCGGCGCCACATCGGAAAATCATGTTCATAAAAGTTATGCTTCCGGTGAGTTAGTTTCTGTCCTCGCAAAAAACGTATTGGGTCGAGATAACATCGACTATATACAAGTTGATGGAGTAGGGAGTGGGAACCTAAGTGAATGGCGAAAACAGACCGATGATCAGGTACATTGGACTGTGTTCGGCCAACTGGCAGGCTGGGGCGTAGAGAGCAATATCTCCCATGTCATTAACTTACTTAAAGGCAGTTCTAGCGAAAAGAAAGACTATAAAGATAGAGCAAGTGCTTTGTTGGATGAATCCAAACCTTTTAATCGCCTTAGCTCTGCGTATTCACGCTGGAAACAAGAACGAAACGAGTTGGCCAGCGATCTGAAAAGCGGCTTGGATTTACAAATGGAGAACATAAAAAGAGAGCGGCAGAGAGATCCCATAACACAGCTGAATCTTATCGGTTGGAGTCGTGGTGGCGTAAGTTGCTTTGAACTTGCCAACGAGTTACTTGAACATCCGCAGCTTGCAAACATAAGTGTCAATATATTCGCCCTCGATCCTGTCCCAGGTGGTCTTAACGCCTTTAAGAACTATAAATCATTAGGCTCAAACGTGAAGCAAATCGTCTGTTTTTATGCCAAAGACGAACGTTCTTTATTCTTCAAGGCTAGAATGCCAAAGCTCCATAAGAACACTAAGTTCTACACAACCATGATTCCCGGTAGACATGCAACATTAGTGGGAGCATCACGAACGAGCGGCGGTGGCAAGGGTGAGCATAAACTCTTTGGCCCTGGACAGATCACAAGAGACTTTGCTGAAAAGGTTCTGACTAGTTGGGGAACAAGTTTTTCGAGCAATTCAATGCTCAATTATTCAAAAGAGCAAATTCTAGAAACGTATCAGCGGATCGCAAGCAACAAAGCACAGTTCGAGAAAATGCAGAGTAACGTTTATACACTAAAGAATCAGATTTTCACGTCAACGCCAGATCGTATCGCAAAACCATCAGTGCTAATGGGCATTGACGGAATATTTGAAAACGCAGTAAACAGACACCATTACGATGTATTGAACAACAACATCTTTGCAATCAGAGGTACAGCTTCAGCGCTGTGTTAAACGATCACTAATAAACAGTATTAGAATCGACAGATTATAAATACTGTTTATTAGGTATTTTATGGTAAATCCATTATGTTCAATGAATTAGAGCAAAGTAGAGTACCAACAGCCATAAACAAGCCAGATTTCGCATACACGCACACTTAATTTAACATAATATACATAATGCGCACCCAAGACACTAATTTAGTAAGGAGAATCCCATGTCACGTTCACTGTGTAATTCGCTCATTGTATTTCTTTTAAGTTGCTGTTTTGCTTCCAGTTAATCTCTAATTTATACAATTAATAAAGGCTGCGTTTTCGCATTTCGATTAGTTGTTTAAAAACATTACTTATCGCTCGCTGCGTGCAAAATGTGCGTTGATTGGCGCTGCCGATGAGTCTGGAAATAAAAAAAGAAAATAACTATCAACCTCCTCAACGGATTTCGAAGGAAGATCACATGTACAGCACCTATTCATTTCGTCAGTTACTGCACGCTCAGTTTATGGACCTCAATGAAGCCGCCGCGTTTTTTCACGTTCAACCGTATACCGTGACGCGCTGGATCAATGGCTATTCATCGATTAATCCCATGGCTGAAAAATTGCTTCATCTTAAGGCTCGCGGCTATTTACCGCTGGATACACGTTGGGACGGTTTTCGCGTCCATGAAGAACGCGCCACGCTCATTACGCCCGAACGCCGCGAGTTTAGCCCCAAAGAATTGCTAGCGTTTGGCTACTGGCGTGATGAACATCGTCAGTTTGTTGAGTTACACGGTCACATTGATAATCCCAAGAAGTATCCACCGAAGGAAAATAAGTGGCCTTTTTCGGGTGGCGGCTACCGACGTAAACTGCGGCTTTGGGTGCCCAGCAAATTTAAATGACTCACGTCAGGCTAAATTTTGCAGTGATTCTTGCTTTGTCACTCGACTCATATCTCGCTCACGACTCTGTAAGAATATTTGCTTTCTATATACAGTGTCGGTAAGAAGAATTCATGGAGTAAACAATGCCGTTATATTGTGTCACCAATTGGCGCGACTATTCACTCATTACTGCCAAATCTCCGATGGCGGCCATTCAATCCCTCTATGGCCGTCATTACGAACTTATGGACAATCAAACACTTACGCAAGACTGTGTGGTGCATGTAATGTGCTGCGAATATCATGGCTATGTCGAATCGATTCTAGAGCGCATGCACCGTGATATTGACCGCGTGCTGTGGCTAGACATGTACCAAAATACGTTACGCTTTCAGTCAACTTGCAAATCTCTATCTATACATTAGAATAACTGTATATACATACAGTTATTCTAATTATGCAGTTTAGATATGTGAAAAGTCACGTTGGCCAACGTGTCGATGATAAGGGTCATGATCACCGCGGTCGCACTATCCAAGTGCCCTGCTTGCTTAGAGACGGGACGACCAAAGAAGCCCTATTTCGCGGCTCCATTGATGTGAATGAATGCGACAACTACCAACGGGTCAAGCTGGTTGGTTTCACGAGCTATAGCCCGGATGATGGTCAAACTTGGATCAAACTTGAAACCCACTCGTACCTGGTGGGCGTTCGGATCTGGGATGAGCATTACATCGTGCTATACGACGGTTTACCCAAAGCCTTCACCTACGATCCCAAAGGTCCAACACGCTATTACAACAATGTGGTGCCTTTACCCGTGAATAAGCCCTAGCCAATCACACTGCCTTGAGACGCTTGTGTGATGACTCTTCGTCAAGCATGATCTTTATTCCTAATCCTCACTATGAGATAGTCAACGGTTTGCATTGATGCTATACCAACCCTTCACGACCACACACTGAGGACCGAAGTGATGGCGGAACTGGGTTACTGCTCAATCAACAATCTGCAACTGTCGTCGGAATCGCTTGACGCTGTTGCCGAGATAAAAGACATCATGGAAGATGGTAACATGCTCGCGTATTCGGTTGGCGCCGTGCCGTTGTTCGATCTCTTCCTCGGTAAGCAAAAGCCGGCTGAGACGTTAATTAGCATTGCGGGCTACGATTGGGTCGAGTTTTCTGAGGTGTTGTCCTCAGTGAACAGCATCGTTAAAAACCGAATTTACGGTATTGCTGAGCCGTTAAGCTGGCGAACTCATGGAGAAGAAGGTGAATTTTGGAGGTGTGTATCCCGTGCGACGTTGTAGCTCCCTACTCTGCGCTTTGCTCATCAGCACTAGCGTGCACGCTGACGCGTTTCAACAAGCAATGATTGACTATGGCAATAAGCTTGAAGAATGCCGCGCCATAGCCAAGTCTAACACCGCAGATTTTCCTGTTACTGATTGGTTTTCTGGACTTGATATTCAAAGCAAGAAAAACGTGGTGCTTTATCTGTCGTTAGACAACAGTGCCCGTTGTTCTGCACAAGAAAAAGCCCACTTAATCAAAGCTGCAGAGACGGCCCCTGACCCCGCAAAAGAGCCTTTACGTTTCTTACTGGAAGAGAAGCCTTATCAAGAATACATCAAGGATCTTGACCGGGATGAAGTGCTCCGAATTCAGCAGGAGTTTTCGAAGCCATTCGACTCATATAAAGTTGGCGATAGACTAGATTTGTTGGAGTAACTCCAACTAAATCGTTTCGCAAGAAAAATAGTTATTCCCCGACATAAAGGCCATTTAAGTACTCACTAAGGCCATACTGATCTGGAAACTGACTATAATCGTCTATTCCCATTATCGCGAGGGACATTTTTAGTGGTTGAATCAATTCTAGTGGGATATCAATTTTTCTGACACAGTTAGGGCATTGCACCTCGATCGGCTCTACATTAGCTGTATGGACAGTAAACCGTCCTCTTTGGGCTGCAATTCTCCGGTTACCGTGAGGAGGTTGGATCGAAAACGGAACTTCAATCTCTGATCTTTGCATAATGATATCGGCGATATCATAGTTTACGTCATAGCTATTTGAACCATTTGCCAACCTAGTTGTGTCATATATGATCGTGTCTTGAGTACTTTCGAAGCTTAATTTATATGGGTCTAGCAACCAAATACAAGGCGAGTCAGGATTGCCTTTCAATGCAAAATATAGTGCTGTACCAAGTGATGTTGTCCAATCTAATAGTCTAGTCGGCAACCCATAATGTTGCATGTCTAATAAACTATCCCAATCATCCTTACTTTGGCCATTTATTGCTGCTGCATGAGCTTTATATTCATAAAACAGTGCTGCTTCGTTACCTATTGCTCTTCTAAACACCGTAGGTAAAAGCATATATTCAGTACTTCCGTGGCCTCGATACCAAACATGATCCGATGTGTTTGGAAGCATTTCCTCTGCATTAGATAAAACAAGTTGAAAAAATTCTTCTAAGCTCATGGTTACTACATATCCTTACTTTTTGTTTGTTCTCGCTTTTCCTCTAATACTAACCAAGTTGGAACAATGAGTTCGTGTAGCAGAGATAAAGCATCTTTTCGAGATTCAGTTCTAGGTAAAACATACGCAATATCGTTATTAGAGTCATATAGAACTAATCCTTTACTTGGCACCAAAGAAAAACCTAGCTTAGGTTGTGGTAAATCCAATAGGGTCATATTTGAGTTAGGATCTGCGACAAGATCTACCACGCACTCGATGCCATACATAACCTTTTGTACCATCTCAATATTTTTCAAAGGTATGGCTGCTGTGGTTAGACCAAGGCCCGCTGGCATAAACACTTTTCCATCGATCGTGTAAGTGGTACTTACACCTGCTTTACGCAGCTCAGACACTTCTAAATCACTCCAATTATAACCCGACGAGATACCTTTCATCTCATATGGTTCGAGTAAAAAAGGCCAGTTGCGATACAAAATCTCTAACAACTCTTTGCGTGAAAAAACTTGTTTCTTGGAATGAGGCAAAACATCAATACAAAAAATAGTATCGTTGTAGACTACTGCAAACAGCAACCAATCAGACCGTACAGCAAAGTACTCGTGACTTTTTACTTCGTCCGAAAGGTGAAAGTGAAGTATTCCCCAATCAGCAAATAATAAGTCAGTCCTGTTCGACTTTTTACTACTACTGGTGTCGTTATGTTCGATTAGTCCCTTCGACTGGAATGGGTTTATATCGCAACCACACAACGCACGATTAGCGAAAGAATTAAAGTCACGAATGACTTTTTTTGGAAAGTTACTATTAGAAATTTTTTCTTGCAGTTGCTTTGACACTAACAACTGTCTAGGGCTATTTGTTATGTAACGAGATACAAAGTCCATCCAACGCATAATTGGGTTAGCAAGCTTTTGCTCTTTTTTGGTGTACTTAAGCCCATATGAACTTATAAGTTCCTCGCAAATTAGTTCAAGATCACTAACTAGATCTTGATATAAGCAACCGCTATTTGTTTCCAAGCTTTCCTCCAATTCATAATGAATATATCTTTCAGATAAAAATATTCACTCTATTCGCTTATAGGACATGTCTCCATCTATATAAGTCATACCTGAACCTATCAGCCACTGAATATAGTACCGATTAAACTCATCGTGGTCTGGCTTGTATCGAGCACCATGTGAAACAAGCTCTAAGTTACTAATTTGAACTTTACGCGAACTTGGGCAAATTGATGCCTGCTGATAGAGAAAATCAAATAGATACTGCTTTCCGCTACGTTCAGATAAACGCCGAGAAGCTAGTTTTGTATCAATAACTTCTTTTATATTGGCCTTATCAAATGCTGACATATTAGCGCCGAAAATGACCCCTACCAGTTGGCTTGAATCGTAGTGAAACACTCTTTGTAAAGGTGAGAAATCTGACTTCCCATCTATCCAACGGCTAGGCTGATGAAGTAACAAACGCACTTCCTCCTCATATTCCCAACATAG